>JACJWG010000005.1 GCA_020637235.1 Acidimicrobiaceae bacterium
GCAACTACCTCGCCACCGGCACGTTCTTCGAGCCGAGCCAGTACGCGACACCCACGATCGAGGGTCGCAACAACGCACTCGTCACACGATCCGGCGTGTACGCGAACGGCGTCGACCACGAGTTCGATCACCTGCGCGTCACCGAGGACGTCACCCACTCGTACTTCCGGGGCACCGGCTCGCTGCACCCGTGGGAGGGTGTCACCGAACCGATCGACCCGGCGGAGGGCAAGACGCAGGGCAAGTACACGTGGGCGAAGGCCCCGCGCTACGACGTCCCCGGCCAGGGCCACGTCCCGCTCGAGGTGGGTCCGCTCGCACGGCAGATGGTGGCCGGCAACCCCGAGCGCAACGCCTGGCAGGACTACGACCCACTGATCCGCGACATGTACGCCAAGATCGGACCCAGCATCTTCCTGCGCACCTTCGCCCGTCTGCACGAGGCGGCGAAGTACTACGAGATGACCCGCCGCTGGATCGACCAGGTCGACCTGCACGACCGCTTCTACATCAAGCCGGTCGAGCGCGAGTCGGGCAAGGGCTTCGGTGCGACCGAGGCGGCGCGCGGCGCCCTGGCCGACTGGATCGTGCTCGAGGACGGCAAGATCGCCAACTACCAGGTGATCACGCCGACGGCCTGGAACATCGGCCCGAAGGACGGCCAGGAGGCCAACGGACCGATGGAGCAGGCCTTCGTCGGTGCGCCGGTGGAGGATCTCCACGACCCGATCGAGCTCGGACACGTGGCCCGCAGCTTCGACAGCTGCATCGTCTGCACGGTGCACGCCTACGACGGCAAGACGGGCAGGCAGACCGCGCAGTTCAAGGTCAACGGGATGCTCTGACGTCCCGACCGTCACCGGGGGCCATGACCGGGTGACGGCTCGTTCGAGGGCGATGCGCGGCGACCTCATGCCGGTCGCACGCATCGCCCTCAACATCCCATCCACGACCTGATGCATCGAGACGGTGAGGCATGACACTGATCATCGGATGCGGCAACCTCCTCCGTGGCGACGACGCCGTCGGCCCGGTGGCGGTTCGCCGTCTGCTCGACCGGGGACTCCCGGCGGGCGTCGAAGTGGCCGACGGCGGCACGAGCGGCTTGGACGTCGCATTCCGGATGCGCGGCGCGGGCCGCGTGGTGCTCGTCGACGCGTGCACGTCCGGCGGTGAGCCGGGCTCGATCTACCGGATGCGCGGTGAGGACGTCGAGCAGCTGCCCCCGCTGGAGGGGATCAACCTGCACAGCTTCCGCTGGGACCACGCGCTCGCCTTCGGACGCTGGGTGCTGAAGGACGACCATCCGACCGACGTCGTCGTCTACCTCGTGGAGGCGGCGAGCTTCGGCTTCGGCGATCCGCTCAGCCCGGCGGTGGACGCCGCCGTCGACGAGCTCGTCGACCACCTGCTGGCAACGCCGACGGTCGAGCCGGTCGAGCCGGTCGAGCCGGTCGAGGCCGGATCGTGAGCGTGACGGTGACCTCGGCCGACCCGTTCGTGAGCACCGAGGTGGTCGAAGAACGCGGCCGCTTCGTGGTGGTGCTCACCGTCGTGTTCGACGACGGTGCGGTGCAGCACCGCGTGCAGAGCTACCACACCCGCACCAAGGCCGAGCTGGCCGCCCGCATCGTGCGCGCCACGGCCGAACGAGACCACCGACCCGACTGGGGGATGCCGTGACCATGATCGAGCCCGACACCGCCACGGCGATGCGGCCACAACCGCTGGGGCTGTTCGACGGCCCTGCCGGTCTGTTGCTCGTGCCGCCTGGTGCGGGAGTCGATGCACTCCTCGAGGCGCTCGCCACCGGGACCGTGCCCGACGGCACCGAGGCCTGGCCCGGCGCGTCGCGAGTCGTGGCGCTCGTCCTCGCCGACGACGTCGAGACCGCCCTCGCCGTGCTGGCAGACCTCGGCGACGACCGGGTCGCGGCGATCGATCGGCTCGTCCTCGCACCGACGCCCGATCACCTCGTCGCGGCACGGGCGGCGGCCGGCGACGATCCGGAGCTGCGGACGGTCGTGGCCGCCGCGGCGTATGCCAGCGGCCTGTCGGACGAACCGCCCGCCGTCGACGGGATCGACGGCGAGTTCGCCGTCTTGGCGCTCACGGTCCGCGCCGCACGGGCGCTGGAATTCACGGATCCCCGCGGCGCGCTCCGGTCGCTCGAGGAGGCCCTGCCCCATGCCCGCGACGTCGGACCGGTGCTCACGGCCCGTGTCCTCGGCTCGATCGCCGAACACCTGCATCACCATCGTGGCGCCAACGACGACGTGCTCGCGCTGTACGACGACGCGATCCGCCTGCTCGCCGGCACCGATCACCGTGAACTCCAGGCCGGGTTCCACCTCGAGCGCGGCCTCGTGGCGCACCAGCTCGCCGACGTGCAGCGCCACCGGCTGACCGAAGCCGTGCGGTCGTACCAGTCGGCGCTGATCGTGCTCGACGAGATGCACCACGCCGATCGGTTCGCGCTCGCCAACATGAACGTCGCCGTGGCGATCCTGTCGATGCCGATGACGCAGGCGAGCGACCAGGTGCGCCTCGGCGTGGCGGTGCAGTCGCTGCGCGCGGCCCTCCGCGTGTACCGACCGGACACGCATCCGTGGGAGTGGTCGAGTTCGCAGATGAACCTGGCGAACGCGCTGCAGTACCTCCCGTCGACGCATCGCGAGGAGAACCTGCAGGAGTCGGTGGAGCTGTACGAGGAGGTGCTGGCGCACCGTTCGCGGCGCAGCGATCCGGTCGGCGTCGCACGGGTGCTCGCCAACCAGGCCAACGCACTGGCCCATCTGGCCGTGTGGGACCACGCGATCGCGAAGTACACCGACGCGCGCGACCTGTTCGCCCAGGCCGGCGATCTCGACGCCGTCGCCGTGGTCGACCGTCAACTCGACCAGATCGACCAGACCCGAGGAGACCGGACGTGACCGTGATCGACGATCGTCAGGACACCTTCGAGACCCGGGCGGCTCGCCTCGACGCCGCTCGGCGCGCCGTCGACCGCCTCGAGTCCGACGCTCGCATCGTGGCCGACGAGTACGCCGCCGCCGTGGACGCACACGTCTCGGCGGTGCTGCACCACCTCGTCGTGCTCCTGCGCAGTGACGATCGTGGGCGGGAGTTGCTGTACGAAGCGGTGGACGATCCCGAGGTGTTCGCCGCGCTCGTGAAGGCCGGCATCGTGAAGCCCTCGCTCGCGATGCGTGCGATCCAGGTGCTCGACGGGGTTCGGCCGTACCTCACCAGCCACAACGGCGACGTCGAGCTGGTGCGGATCGCCGACGGCGTGGCCTACGTGCGCCTGCTCGGCGCATGCCAGTCGTGCGGCTCGGCCACCGAGACGTTGCGCGACTCGGTGGCGGAGGCATTGCTCGAGCACCTGCCCGAGATCCGGGAGGTGCGCGACGTGCCGCCCGACGCCGCGCCGGCGGCACCCCAGACCACCTTCATCCCGCTGTCGTCGCTGACCTTCGGCAGAACCGGCCGCTGAGGCCCGCCGGACCGTGGCGTCGACCATCGACACCGGACCGCACACCTGTGTGCCTCGATGGCTGGGCGGGCCGAGCGCGTTCGGACTGTCGCTGCCCGACGCGGCTCCGACCCCGTCGACGATGTACGCGCCACGCGGTGTGTGGGTGAGCCGCGACCTGCTCGTCGTGAGCGACACCGGCAACCACCGCGTGCTGCTCTGGCACGGCGGTGTCCCGGACCGCGATCACGCCGACGCCGACGTGGTGCTCGGCCAGCCCGACATGGTCAGCGAGGGACCGAAGCGGTTCTTCCTGCCGACCGGCGTCGCCGTGCTCGACGGTCGCCTGGTGGTCGCCGACGCATGGCACCACCGCCTGCTCGTGTGGGACGGCGTTCCCACGACGAACGACGAGGAGCCGGCGATGGTGCTCGGCCAGCCCGACGGCATCGACGGGGTGGACGAGGGGTGCGGCCCGCAGCGGTTCTACTGGCCGTTCGGGTTCGCACTGGTGGACGGGGTGTTCTGGGTGGCCGACACGGGCAACCGACGGGTGCTCGGCTGGGTGGACGGCGTTCCCACCCCCGGTCGCGGTGCCGACGTGGTGCTCGGCCAACCCGACCTCGTGTCACGTGGTGAGAACCGCGACGGCCCCGTGGCGGCGGACTCCGTGCGCTGGCCGCACGCCGTCGCCTCGGTGGGCGGCACGCTGTTCGTGGCCGACGCCGGCAACCATCGGGTCCTCGGGTGGCATCTCCCGGTCGGCGTCGATCGGCCGGCCGACATCGTGATCGGTCAGCCCGGCTTCGACTCGGCGGTCGAGTTCCCGTACCGCCCCCAGGGCCCACAGCGCTTCCGGTTCCCGTACGGCGTGTCGTCGGCGCCGGACGGTCGCCTGTTCGTCGCCGACACCTCCAACAACCGCGTCCTCGTGGTCACCGATGCGAGCGACACGTTCGCCGTGACGCCGGTGGGGGGAGCGGTCGATTCGGTGCTCGGCCAGCCCGATCTCGACGCGAACGGCGAGAACCGCTGGGACCGGGTGGTGGCCGACAGCTTCTGTTGGCCGTACGGGCTCCATTGGGGCGACGGGTTCCTCGCCGTCGCCGACTCGGGCAACAATCGTGTGGTGGTGTGGGAGCAACCGTGACCTGCCGAGTGGTGCCGACGGGCGTCGACCGGAGCGCGGACGGCCGCGTCCGGCGTCGCGCCGCCCTCAGCGGCGTGGTGCAAGGCGTCGGGTTCCGACCGTTCGTGCACCGCCTCGCCGGCGAGCTGCGCCTCGCCGGCGTCGTCGGCAACGACGCCGGCGGCGTGTTCGTGGAAGTGGAGGGGCCGGCTGCCGAGGTCGACCGCTTCGCCGAGCGACTGGTGACCGAGCTGCCACCCCTCGCCGTGGTGTCGGCAGTCGTGTGGCAGGAGGTGCCCCCGTCCGGCGACGCGACGTTCGAGATCGTCGCGTCGGCGTCGTCGTCCGGTGCCCGCACGGCGATCCCGCCCGACGTGGCGACGTGCGAGTCGTGCCTGGCCGAGGTGCTCGATCCGGCCGACCGCCGATACCGCTATCCGTTCGCGAACTGCACCGACTGCGGACCGCGTTACACCATCGTCACCGACCTGCCCTACGACCGACCGTCCACCACGATGGCCCGGTTCGAGATGTGCGCCGACTGCGCGGCGGAGTACCACGATCCGGGCGATCGTCGTCACCACGCCCAGCCGATCGCATGCCCCGGCTGCGGACCACACCTGACCTTCGAGCGCGACGGGGTCGCCGTGCGGGGCACCGACGCCGTGATCGCGGCGCTCCACGACCTGATCGCGAGCGGCGGCGTGGCGGCGGTGAAGGGGGTCGGAGGGTTCCATCTCGCATGCGACGCGACGAACGTCGCCGCGGTCGCGCGCCTGCGCGAACGCAAGGGACGCGCCGACAAACCCTTCGCCGTCATGGTGCCCGACCTCGACGCGGCCCGTGCCCTCGCCCACGTCGACGACCACGCCGCCGCCGCGCTCACGTCACCGGCTGCGCCGATCGTGCTCGTGCACCGCCGCACCGACCGACCGGACGCCGTCGCCCTCGGGGATGTGGTGGCGCCGGGCAACCCGCTCGTCGGGATGATGCTGCCGTACAGCCCGCTGCACCACCTGCTGTTCCGCCCGGTACCCGGTCGTGCGACTGCGCCGCCGCGGGTCTTGGTGCTCACCTCGGGAAACCGGTCGAACGAGCCGATCTGCATCGACGACGACGAGGCCCGGGAGCGACTGGCCGACCTGGTGGACGCGTTCGTGATCCACGACCGGCCGATCCACGTGCCCTGCGACGACTCGGTGGTGCGGGTGATCGACGGGGACGTGCAGCCGGTGCGCCGCTCGCGCGGGTACGCACCGGTGCCGGTGGCGCTGCCCGTGGACGTGCGGCCGGTCCTCGCCGTCGGTGGGGAGCTGAAGAACACCTTCTGCCTCGCGGCCGGACGCCGGGCGTTCGTCGGCCCCCACGTCGGCGACATGGAGAACCTGGAGACACTCGACGCGTTCGCGCGCGGCGTCGACGGGTTCCGGCGGATGTACGTGATCGAGCCGGAGGTGGTGGCGGCCGATCGGCACCCCGGCTACCTGACCCGTCGGTGGGCGCTCGCACACGGCTCCGGTCGCGTCGTCGAGGTGCAGCACCACCATGCGCACGTGGCGGCGGTGATGGCCGAGCACGGTCTCGACGGGGCCGAGCCGGTGATCGGTGTCGCGTTCGACGGCACCGGATTCGGCACGGCGTCCGACGGTTCCCCGCAGATCTGGGGCGGTGAGGTGCTCGTCGCCGACTACGACCGAGCCGACCGTGTGGCCCACCTGCGGCCGCTGCCGCTGCCGGGCGGCGATGCGGCGGTGCGCAACCCCTGCCGGATCGCGCTGGCGTATCTCAGCGCGCTGCACGTGCCGCTCGACGACACGATCCCGGCACTGGCGGCGTGCGACCCGGTCGAGCGGCGAGTCGTCGAACGTCAGGTGTCGCGCGCCGTGCACTGCGTGCCGACGACGAGCATGGGACGGTTGTTCGACGCAATCGCGTCGTTGGTCGGGATTCGCCACCGGATCGGCTACGAGGCGCAGGCCGCGATCGAGCTGGAGGCACACGCGCTCGACGCCGAGGCCGACGGCCGGCCGGTGCCGCACCTGCGCTTCGGTACCGGCGCCGGGGCGTTCGACCCCGAACCCGTGATCCGCGCCGTGGTCGACGAGGTGCTGGCCGGGACGGATTCGGCCACCGTGGCGTTGGCGTTCCACATCGCCGTGGCAGCGGCGGTCGGCGACGTGTGCACGCAGGTGCGCGACCGCCGAGGTCACGGTACGGTCGCACTCACGGGTGGTGTGTTCCAGAACGCACTGCTCGTGCGGCTCACCCGCTCGGCGCTGCGCGAGCGCGGGTTCGCCGACACCGCGGTGCTCACCCATCGGCGCGTGCCACCGAACGACGGAGGTCTGTCGTTGGGGCAGGCCGTGATCGCCGGACGGGTCCGGCAGGAGAGGAGCTGACGATGTGTCTCGGGGTGCCCGGCAAGGTGATCGAGGTGCGCGAGCAGCACGGCACGCGGATGGCGACGGTCGACTTCGGCGGGGTGACCAAGGACGTCTGCCTCGCCTACGTCCCCGACGTCGGCGTCGGCGACTACACGATCGTGCACGCGGGGTTCGCGATCACACGACTCGACGAGGCATCGGCGCTCGAGACCCTGCGGATGTTCGCCGATCTCGGCCTCCTCGACGACGAGCTCGACCCGGCATTCGGGTTGGGCGGGCACGGGGCCGAGCCGAGATGAAGTACCTCGACGAGTTCCGTGACCCCGACCTCGCCCGTCGACTGTTCGCCGAGATCGAGTCGATCACGACGCAGCCGTGGGCGATCATGGAGGTCTGCGGCGGCCAGACGCATGCCATCATCCGGCACGGCATCGACCAGCTGCTGCCCGATCGCATCGAGCTCATCCACGGGCCCGGCTGCCCGGTGTGCGTGACGCCGCTGGAGATGATCGACCGGGCGCTCGCGATCGCCGCCCGGCCGGACGTGATCTTCTGCTCCTTCGGCGACATGCTGCGCGTGCCCGGCAGCCGCGAGGACCTGTTCTCGGTGAAGGCGCGTGGGGGCGACGTGCGTGTCGTCTACTCACCACTCGATGCGGTGAACCTGGCGGCCGACCATCCCGAGCGCGAGGTGGTGTTCTTCGGGGTCGGCTTCGAGACCACTGCACCGGCCAACGCGATGGCGGTCCACCAAGCCCTCGCTCGAGGTCTGACGAACTTCTCGATGTTGGTGAGTCATGTGTTGGTGCCGCCGGCGATCGAGTCGCTGATGACCTCGCCGACCTGTCGGGTGAACGGCTTCCTGGCTGCCGGTCACGTGTGTTCGGTGATGGGGACGCACCAGTACGACCCGCTGGCTGCGCGCTTCGACGTGCCGATCGTCGTCACGGGCTTCGAGCCGCTCGACGTGCTCGACGGCATCCGTCGGTGCGTCCTGCAGCTCGAACGGCGACGCGGCGAGGTGGAGAACGCCTATCCGCGGGCGGTGCGCGCCGAGGGCAACGTGCCGGCACAGTCGATGCTGGCGGAGGTGTTCGAGGTCTGCGACCGCCAGTGGCGCGGCATCGGGATGATCCCGCGGAGCGGCTGGCGGCTGTCCGAGGCCTACCGTGCCTTCGATGCCGAGTTGCGCTTCGACGTCGGGCAGTTGCTCGTCGACGAGCCGGCACGCTGCCGGGCGGGCGACGTGCTGCAGGGCCTGATCCGACCCGACGAGTGCGAGTGCTTCGGACGCGAGTGCACGCCACGCTCGCCGATGGGAGCCACGATGGTGTCGAGCGAGGGCGCGTGCGCTGCGTACTTCCAGTACCGCCGCCTCCGCGGCGAGGCGCAGCCGGTCGAGGTCGCTCGATGACGGGCAGCGAGCCGTCGATCGACCTCGAGGGCTGGTCGTGCCCGGTGCCGTTGCGGCACACGGACCGGATCGTCATGGGCCATGGTGGAGGCGGCACCCTGTCGGGTGAGCTGATCGAGCACCTGTTCCTGCCGGCGTTCGGAGCAGCCGCGGCCGGCGCCACTCCGACCGACAGTGCCGTCCTCGATCTGGGCAACGGCACGCGACTCGCCTTCAGCACCGACACCTATGTCGTGCAGCCGTTGGTCTTCCCCGGCGGCGACATCGGTGAGCTCGCCGTCAACGGCACGGTGAACGACATCTCGATGTCGGGTGCCCGGCCGATCGCGCTCTCGACGGGGTTCGTGCTGGAGGAGGGGCTCGAGACGGCACTGCTCGGTCGCATCGCGACCTCCATGGGCCGCGCCGCGGTCGCCGCCGGCGTGGGCCTGGTGACCGGGGACACGAAGGTGGTGGAACAGGGCCGGGGCGACGGCGTGTACGTGAACACCGCAGGGTTCGGCCTCGTGCCGGCCGGCGTGGACATCCGTCCCGCTCGTGCACGTCCCGGCGACGTGGTGATCGTGAGCGGGGAGATCGGCCTCCACGGCGTCGCCGTGTTGAGCGTGCGAGAAGGACTGGAGTTCGGGACGGAGGTGCGCTCCGACACGGCGCCGTTGAACGACCTGGTCGAGGCGATGCTCGCGGTGACGACCGATCTGCACGTCCTGCGCGACCCCACACGTGGCGGCCTCGCCGCGTCGCTGTGCGAGATCGCCGAGGTCGCGAGGGTGGGTGTCGAGTTCGACGAGCGATCGGTGCCGGTCCCCGACGCCGTGCGTGCGGCGTGTGGGTTCCTCGGGCTCGATCCGTTGCACGTCGCGAACGAGGGCAAGCTCGTCGCGATCGTGCCGCCCGAGGTCGCGGATGCCGTGCTCGAGGCGATGCGGGCACGGTCGGTCGGGTCGCGGTCGGCGATCATCGGGCGGGTCACGGACACCCACCCCGGCACGGTGGTGGTGCGCACGAGCCTCGGGGCGAGCCGTGTCGTCGACCGCCCGCTCGGAGAACAACTGCCCCGGATCTGCTGAGCCGGAGGCATCCCGTGTTTCGAGCGGGACGTCGACGGGTACACGGGCGCCTCGGTGACGGCGAACGGTGCGGTGCTCACGGACCCGGCCGGGCCGGGCGAGGTGACGAACTGGTCGTTTCGGCGCGCGCTGCTGATCCTCGTGGTCGTGGGTGTCGCCTACGCCGTCGGTTCGGACATGTCGTACGCGTGGTTCGATGCCAACGGCGCGGACGCCTCCTTCTTCCCGGCGGCGGGCGTCACGATGGCCGCACTGCTGGTGCTGCAGCCGCCGTGGTGGCCGAGCGTGCTGGTCGGTGCCGGCGTCGCCGAGGTGCTCGTCAACCGCTCGCACGGCATGTCGTGGCAGGAGGGCGGCGCCTATGCGATGCCCAACCTGGTCCAGCCGCTCGTCGGCGCATACCTGCTCGGCGCCATTCGTGGTCGGATCGATCTCGGCCGGATCAGCCACCTCGCCGGTTTCCTGCTCGGTGGCGTGGTGGTCGCGCCGCTCGTCGGGGGCATCCTCGGCGCGATGGTGTTCCGCACCACGGGGCCGAGCGGCTCGTTCCCCGAGTTCGCCGTCGAGTGGTGGGTGGGCGACGGGCTCGGGGTGCTGGTGGTGGGTGGGAGCATCCTCGCGCTGCGTCCCGCCACGGCACGCGCCGGCACGGTGTCGTCCGCCTGGGCTCGGTGGAGTGCAGGGGCGGCCGCGGTGGGCGCCACGTTCGTGGCGTTCCGACTCGACTGGTTCGTGGTCGTCTACGTCGCCGTGGCCCTCCTGTTCGTGATCGCGGTCCGGGCCGGCACCCGTGACGTCGCGGTGACCGGCGCGCTGATGGCGTTCGTCGCGGCCGAAGGGACGGCGCGGGGTCATCGGTTCTGGGACGCACTCGGCATCGACGACGCCACCGGGTTGCTCCACCTGCAGCTCGCGCTGGCGCTGGTGGTGTCGAGCGCGTTGTTGATGGCTGCCGCCCTGTCGGAGCGTGAGACGTCGACGCTGGCGCGCAGCCAGGCGGAGCAGGCGTCTCGCGATGCGCTCGCCGCTCGCCACCGTGCCGAGCTCCTCGGACGCCTGGCCGAACAGCTCGGACGTGCGACCGATCCCGCTGGCATCGCCGCCGTGCTCTCCAGATTCGGCCTGCGTGGCGCCGATCCACTCACCACCACGCCGCCGATGGGGTCCCGCGTCGACCCGCTCGTTCTCGACAGCGCGCGTCGGATGGCCGCCGACGCGCTCGCCCGCGCACAGCTCATCGAGCACGAACGTGTGGCGCGCCAACGAGCCGAATCGTTGGAGCACCATGCGGCGCGTCTGGCCGCAGCCACGTCGGTCGACGAAGTGGCGACCGCCACCGTCACCGGTCTGTCGTCGCTCGGGCCCACGTGGGCGGCCGTGTGGCGCCTCGACGGTGACCTGTTCACCCTCCTCGCCCACGCGGGCACGTCGGGCATCGACGTGTCGCCGTACCAGGTGGTGCCGCTCCACGCCGACCTCCCGCTGGCCGATGCGGCCCGGCGCGGCGACATGGTGACGTGCGACTCGCGCGACGAGCTGTTCGCCCGATACCCGGGTACCCGTTCGCTCGGCGGAGCGGCGACCCGGGTCGAGAGCGTCGCCGTGGTGCCGCTGCACGCACAGAGCCTGCACGTGATCGGCGCGCTCGTCGTCACGTCGGAGGAGCCGAACTGGACGACCGACGACCGACGTCAGCTGCTGATCAGCATCGCCGATCAGTGCGGCCTCGCTCTCGACCGATCGGAGCTGCAGCGCCGTGCCGGACGCGCAGCGGCCGACGCGGAGCTGCTCGCACGCCTCAGCGACGCACTCGACCGCGCCACGACCGCAGCGGATCGCGCCGGGCACGTGGTGCGCGAGGTGATCGCTCGCGGGGCTCGGGCTGCTTCGGTCGAGCTGGTCGACGACGAGGACCACGTGACACTGGGGGCGGGCGGGCAGCGGCGGCTGCTCGACAGTCCCGACCTCGTGATCCCGCTGCAGGCGCGAGGTCGGGTGCTCGGCCGGCTGTCGATGCACACCGGAGACGTCGACGCCGACCAGCGCACGTTGTTCCAGGCGATCGCGTCACGAGCCGCGATCGCGATCGACAACGCACTTCTCTACGAGCGTGAGCGCGACGTGTCGCACCGGCTGCAGCTGGGCCTGCTCGACGTGTCGTTCCCGGAGATCGACGGGGTGCGGATCGAGGGCGCGTACCGTCCTGGTACGGCGACGCTCGACATCGGTGGCGACTGGCACGACGCGTTCGTGTTGCCGACCGGCGCGATCGCGCTGGTCGTCGGGGATGTCGTCGGCCACGATGTCGAAGCCGCGATCGCGATGGCACAGCTGCGTGGCGCCGTGCGGGCCCTCGCGGCGGTGAGCTCCCCGTCGGAGCTGCTCGACCGTCTCGACTCGTTCGTCGACTCGCTGCCGCACGCCGACATGACCACCTTGGTGTACGTCGAGCTCGATCCACTGTCCGGCCGGCTGCGGTACGCGTGCGCCGGTCACCCGCCGCCGGCCGTGGTGTCGGCCACCGGCGTGTCACGGCTGTTGTGGGGTGGTCGGTCCACGCCGCTCGGCGGACAGTTCGGGTCGCGACGCATCGAGTCGATCGACGTGCTCGGCGACGCCGAGCGGTTGGTGCTGTACACCGACGGCTTGATCGAGCGCCGTGGCGAGCGGCTCGACATCGGGTTCGCCCGCCTCCTCGACACCACCGCTCACGACGTGGCGTCGATCGACTTCGTCGACCGGCTGTGCGACCACATGCTCGACGGCGAGCCGCAGCGTGACGACGTGTGCGTCCTCACCGCCACCCGCCTCGACGGGCAGTCGTACGCACGGTCGCTGTCGTCCACACCCAGCGAACTGGGTGCGTTGCGTCGGGAGCTGCGCACCTGGCTGTCGGCCTGGGTCCACGACGAACGGACGCAGCAGGACGTGCTCCTGGCCGTGTCCGAAGCCGTGTCGAACGCCGTGGAGCACGGTGCCAGCAGCGGGACGGACCGACCCATCGTGGTCGTCGCGACCACGGCGGGCGACGAGGTGCGCATCACGGTGCGTGACCACGGGGTCTGGCGCGAGCCGGTGCCGTCGATCGAGCGTGGCCGCGGCATCGGGATCATGCGGGCACTGATGGACGACGTGGCCGTCGAGCGCCACGACGACGGCACCGTCGTGCGACTCGGGCGGACGCTCAGCCCGAGTTGATCGTCGCAGCCGACCGTCCCGCGACGCGGCGTTCGATCCGAGGAACGAGCACCTCGTGCCCGTCGGCATCGAGCGTGGCGACCTCGATCCGCACGTCGGCTTCGTCGCCGTCGAAGCGGAACGAGCCGATGTTGTTGTCGAACACCGGCCCGTCGCTCAGCGCCCACCGCAGCTCGGTGCGGCCGCGGCGCACGCTGCGAGACAGCCAGCGGCCGATCCGTCTCCCCACCCGACTCGCACCGAAGCGCATCACCTGCCGGTCTCTCGACTGCAGCACGTTGCGCAAGGGAGAGCACACGACCTGTGTGACCGTGCAGCCGCTGGCCGCCCCCGGCACGTCGACCTCGGCGAGGTAGCCGAAGTGGATGTCGCCGCCGACGACCCAGACGCTGCACGGCGCCTCGTGGTCGGCGGTGAGTTCGGTGAGGAGGAGTTCGAGATCGCGGAACGATCGATCGAACGCGGGCCACCCCTCCAGATCGATCGCTCGGCGCAGTCGTTCGCCGGCACGAGCGGACATCCGGCCCCAGGCGCCGTCGCACACCGCCTCGTTCCACTGTTGGATGCCGTGCAGGCCACCGGGCACGAACACCGGGAGCGACGACGCGAGCACCAGGTGGCACGCGGGCTCGAGGGTGCGCTCGCGGACCCATCGCCATTCCTCGTCGTCGAGCATGCGGCGAGCGCCGGGCTCGAGGACCCGACCGTTGCGGACGTCCATGACGACGAGATGGGTGTCGCCGAGGTGACGGTCGAAGCTGAACTGGTAGCCACCAGGCAGGGGGGTGAACTCCTCCGACTCGAGCGCCCACCGATGCAACAGGTCGCTCGCGTCGCCGGCGTCGATGCATCGCTGGAGCAGGCCCTCGTCGCGCAACCGGGCGGGTGAGAGATTGCCGAGGTGTTGGTAGAGCCAGTAGGACACCAACCCGCCGACGACGTGGTCCGGCCACCAACTCGTCGCGCGGATGTCGCTCACCCAGGACGCCGAGATGTTCCAGTCGTCGATCATGTCGTGGTCGTCGAAGATCATCGCACTGGGCACGGTGCTGAGCAGCCACCGCTCGATCTCCGGCGTCCACGACTCGTGGTAGAGCCACGTGTATTCCTCGAAATCGGCCACCACACCGGTGGGCGCGTCCGCCGCGACACCGGTCCTGCGGCGGTGTTCGATCCGGCGCGTGGTCGACGGCGACGAGTCGTCGGCGTAGACCTGGTCGCCGGCGAGCAACAGCAGGTGCGGCCATTCGCCGGGGTGCTGCTGCGCCATACGGAGTCCGAACGCTCGGAGCGCGTCGACACCCTTGCCGTCCGGGTGGTCGTCGAGGCGATGCGTGTACGGGGGCTCGTGAGGTGCTGCGGCGCGGCAGCTGCCGAACGCCACGCGGATCGGAGCGCCCGACCGGACCGGACGGATGAGGCTGGGGGGCATCGCCGACCCGGGTACCGGCCATCGCACCTCGTCGTCGACGACCACCTCGTACGCGATGCCCACGGACTCATCGGTGCCGTCGCCGTCGGCGAACGCGACGAGGGAGTCGATCACGACGAGTCCGTAGTGATGGCCGTGCACGGCGAACGTCGTCGTCGAGCCGAGGACCGCGCCGGACGCCGCGGCCCGTACCTCGACGCGAGCGCGCGCGTCGGTCTCGACCCACACGGTCGCCTCGTCGGCTCCGACGTACCGGAGCATCGGGCCGAGCAGCAGTTGAGATGACCGGGACTCGCGCACGGCGGTGTCCGTACCCCGTGCGGGGGAGCGCGAGACGCGTCCGTCATCGTTCGCCCCCGCCGTGCGATCTCGATGCACGAGCCGGGCGTCTGTGCGTCCCACCCTGCGGGGTAACGGGGCGTCGTGGCCGATCTGAGCATGCAGGAACCGTCCGACCCCGAGGTGGCCGTGCGTCCGGTGAGCGCTCCTCCCGTGGCCGGCACGACGCCAGCGCGGCCCCCGACACCGGGGCGCACCCGATGAGCAGTGCGGCACCGGTACCCGAGACCCGCGACCTCACCGGTGACGACGCTCGCGCCACCTTGCGACAGCTGCCGGTGCGGACGATGCTCCGTGACACGGCGTCGCGGCTTCGCGTCGCCGACGGCGTCAGCCATGCACGAGCGCTGGCGTTCCAGCTCGTGCTCGCCGTGATCCCCGGGGCCATCGTGGTGGTCGCCGTCGCCGCGCGGCTGCAGTGGGACGCCCTGTCGGACGCTCTGGTACGCACGGCCGAGTCGATCGCTCCGGGCACCGCCGGCGAGGTGTTCCAGCAGGCCTTCGACGAAGGCGCCGACGCCGGTGGGGCCGGCAACTGGTCGGCGATCGCCGGTGGTGCCCTGGCACTTCTGGTGTCGGGTACGACGGCGTTCGGACAGCTCGAACGCACCGCGAATCGTGTGTACGGCATCGAGCGCGACCGCCCGACCGTGCGCAAGTACCTGCGTGCCCTCGGACTGATGGCGGTGTCGGGCACGATGCTCGCGTCGTACTTCGCCGCGATCGGCCTGGGCCGGGGGTGGGGCTCGACGAGGTCGTCGGAGGCCCACTGGTGGTGGGACGTCGCCCGGTGGCCGCTCGGACTGGTGTTCGTGACGATCGCACTCACCGTCGTGTTCCGCTGGTCGCCGAAGCGGCGCCAGCCCGGCTGGCGATGGCTCGCCGTCGGCACCTCGCTCGCGGTGTCCGGCGTGGTGCTGGTGTCGCTGCTGCTGAGCGGGTACCTCTCGGCCAGCAGTTCGTTCGGCGAGACCTACGGTCCCCTCGCCGGCTTCCTCGGTCTGTTGCTGTGGGCCTACCTGTCCTCGGTGTCGGTGGTGTTCGGGTTGGCGTTCGCCGCACAGCTCGAGGCGGTACGCGCCGGAGTCGGCGATACCGCCAGCGACACCAAGGTGGAGGCAGGCGAACCGGATGCAACGGTGGTCGGCTACGCCGAGGCGTTGCGTCGAAGCTGACCGAGTTCCAGAGAGGAGCATCGATGACGTCCGACCGCACGTCGCCCATGTCCGCCCGCCCCGGTGAGCGCGTGGCCGTCGTCGCCCACGAGCGAAAGCTCGACGCCGGCACGGCCGCCGAGTTGCGGCAGGCGCTCGCCGACGAGGGCTTCGACGTGTCGTGGATGTCGATCGCGAAGGGATCGGCCGCGACCCGCGCCACCCAACGGGCACTGCGCCACGGAGCCCAACACGTGGTCGTCGCCGGTGGCGACGGCACCGTGCGGGCCGCGGTGCACGCTCTTGCGGGCACCGGGGTGCCGCTCGCCGTGGTGCCGGCCGGGACGGCCAACCTGTTCGCCGGAGCGTTGGGCGTGCCGTCGGAACCGGCGTCGATCGCGGCTGCGATGCGGGTCGGGTGCACACGGTCCTTGGACACCGCTCGGTGCAACGGCATGGCCTTCGCGGTGATGGCCGGCACCGGACTGGACGCCGCGATGATCGACCTCGCCGACGAGGCGAAGGAGCGGCTGGGCACCCTTGCCTACGTGCGGGCCGGCGTTCGCGAAGCCCGTCGGCGAGCGCCGTTCGGGGCCAGCGTGAAGGTGGATGGCGAGTTGTTGTTCGAGGGGTCTGCGACGTGCGTCCTCGTCGGGAACATCGGCACGTTGAAAGGCGGAGTCGATGCGTTCCCGGCGGCCGAACCCGACGACGGGATGCTCGACGTCGCGGTGGTGACCGCGGAAGGCCTGCGCGAGTGGGGGTCGCTGATGCTCGGTGCCGTGCGCCACGACCCGGCGCGATCGGGCCACGTCCACCTGACTCGGGGCACTCGGATCAAGGTCAAGCTCGATCGTCGACACCGCTTCGAACTCGATGGCGGCACGAAGGGTCGGACCGATCGACTCCGCATGCGGATCGTGCCCGACTCCCTCCGTGTGGTGGTCGAGCCGGGCACGATCGTCGCCCCGGAGACGGCTCAGGCGGCCGTGCCGCCCTGCCCGTCGGGTTCGATCTGACCTTCGCCGCGCACGTTGGCGCCGAGTTCGGTCATCTCCTCGTAGTGCTCCGCGACGGCGCCGACGTCCACCTGGTCGGCGGCACGTTCGGCCGCGCGCTCTTCGTCGGGACTCGGCATGCGGTCTGCGGTCGGTTCGGGGTGGGGGGTGTCGCTCATGGCCGCGAGGTACCCCGCTCGGGTGGCGGCGAGACATCGACCGACGTCAGCAGGCGCGTGATCGAGTCGTCGATGCCGTCGACCAGGACGAACTCGACGAAGCGGGCCAGGTCGGTGGCGGCGCGCTCGGCGTGCGCCGGATCGTCCGGGACGAGCACGAGCGCGGAGGTCGACGCGCTGCGTCGGCGGATCCACACGAGCCCGCGGTACCCGGCGTCGGCACGATCCGCGTGCGGCTCCACCTCCGTGATCGCGCTGGGCGCGTACATCGGCGCCGCACCCGATCGGACACGCACCGCGGTGCGGTCACCCACGAGGTGACGCCGTCGTGCGCGTGGCATGGTCTCGAAACGGGTCCACGCGTCGAAGGTGTCGAGCACCGTCCGGTCGACGTCGACCTCGAGGAGGATGTCGGTCACGGCGTTCGAATGCCCCGGACGGGGGTCGATCGAGACACGACGGTGCGCCGGCCGAACGTCCATCGCCAGCCGGCGTCGACCAGCCACCCCAGCAGATCCCGGCCGTGGTCGAGTCCGCCGCGCTCGAGCGCGTCGCGGCGGAGGGCGAGATCGCCGGAGCCGTCCGGTGCAGTGACACCGCCACCGACGACGGCGGCGACGTCGGCGCCGGCCTCACCGACGTCGTCGGCGAGGCGACCCCACCAGTCGTGCGCCACGGTGACCTCGTCGTCGAGCACCACCACCCACGGCGTCGTGGTCGAGGCGATGCCGATGTTCCGCGCCGCCGCCCGACCTCGGCCGCCGCTGCATCGACGCTCGATCGTCGCGCCGCGCCCGTCGAGCCAGGCCGAGGCGACCCATGACGGCTCGAGGCGCTCGAACACCGAGGCCGACACCCGGTCGTCGACGACCACGACCGAGTCGAGCTGCACGCGGGGATCGGGCGGTGCCTCGGCGAGCGAGCGGACGAGTTCGCCGAACGACGCCCGCCCGAGCGTCGGTACGACGATCGCGATCCGCCCGTCCCACGGCCGCGCACATCGAACGCCTCGATCATCCATGGTCGCGGCGATACCCGCGGCGTGGCGCCCCGCACCGCCGGGTCGCGTGACGGCGGTGACGGCGGTGACGGCAGTGGACGTGTGTCTCACCCTTTCGCGCATGGGGCGCCACCCCGCTGGGTATCGACTCCCCGTGACGACGCATCCGACGACGGCGCCACCGGCGGTCGCGCCCCCCGGCCCCGCTACGCCCACCGACTCCGATCCGGGATCAGACCCCCGTCCACCGGCGCCGCCGCGTGTGGCGATCTCCGACGTCCGTCCTGTCGTCGACGGTGGTCGCTTCCCGGCCAAACGGGTCCTGGGCGACGTCCTCACCGTGTCGGCGATCGTGTGCGCGGACGGCCACGACGAGCTGCGGGCGCAGGTGCTGCACCGGACCGGCGCCGGCGCCTGGACACCTGCGCCGATGCTGCGAGGTCTCGACGGCCGCTGGTCGGCCGAGGTGGCGCTCACCGAACTGGGCGTCCATCACGTCGCGGTCGAGGCGTGGGTGGACGACGTGGCGACGTGGGAACGCACGATCGCTCGCAAGCGCGCTGCGGGCCAACCGACCCACCTCGACGAGCAGTCGCTCGAGCGAGCGACGGGCGAGCCCCGGCGCAAACACCTCGTGTCGAGCCCGGCGCTGCAGGTGGTCGTGGGCGACCGGCTGGCCGGATGCAGCAGTTGGTACGAGTTCTTCCCCCGCTCCACCGTCGACGGCACCATCCGGCACGGCACGCTGCGCGAGGCGATCGATCGGCTCGGTTACGTCGCCGGTCTCGGCTTCGACGTCGTCTACCTGCCACCGATCCACCCGATCGGTCACACCCACCGCAAGGGTCCCGACAACGCACTCGTCGCAGGCGCCGAGGACGTGGGCAGCCCGTGGGCGATCGGCGACGAGACCGGCGGCCACGACGCCGTCCATCCCCAGCTCGGCACCGTCGACGACGTGCGGGCGTTGGCGTCGGCGGCACGCGAGCACGGCCTGGAGTTGGCGCTCGACCTCGCGTTCCAGTGCAGCCCCGACCATCCCTGGGTCCGCGAACATCCCGAGTGGTTCACGATCCGCGCCGACGGCTCGATCGCCCACGCAGAGAATCCGCCGAAACGCTACGACGACATCGTCCCGCTCAACTTCGACAGCGACGACTGGCCGGCGCTGTGGCATGCGCTCGCCGACGTGGTGCGCCACTGGCGCGCCCAGGGCGTTCGCGTCTTCCGGGTCGACAACCCACACACGAAGCCGTTCGCGTTCTGGGAGTGGCTGATCGCCGAGATGCAGCACGAGGATCCCTCGGTGGTGTTCTTGGCCGAGGCCTTCGCCGCGCCACCGGTGATGCACCATCTCGCCAAGGTGGGCTTCAGCCAGTCGTACACCCACTTCCCGTGGCAGCACACCCCGTGGCAGCTGCGCGAGTACTTCGAGCACCTGGTGCACGGCGAGGCGTCCGACTACCTGCGTGCCAACTCCTGGCCGCAGACACCGGACATCCTGACCGAGGAGCTCCAGCAGGGTGCCCGCTCGGTGTTCGTGTGCCGCCTGGTGCTCGCCGCCACGCTGAGCGCGTCGTACGGCGTGTACGGGCCCGCCTTCGAGACGATGGCGCACCGACCGCGACCGGGCGCCGAGGAGTACGGCGGCAACGAGAAGTACGAGTTGCGCACGTGGGACCTGGCGACGGCATCGCTCACCGGAGAGATGACCACCCTGAACCGCATCCGCCATCGGATGCGCGCGCTCCAGCACGACCGCAGCCTCGTGTTCCACCACTGCGACAACGACCGGATCGTCGTGTTCTCCAAGACCGCACCGCACCGGGTGCTCGGCGCGAGCGACGAGGACGCGTCCGACGACCCGGTGCTGGTGGTGGTGACCACCGACCACTGGACCACCCAGGCAGGCACCGTCCGGCTCGACCTGTCGGCGCTCGGGCCGGGCCCGTGGGACGACTACGAGGTGGTCGACCTCTTCGGCGGGGGCCGGTACCGCTGGTCCGGCGCCGACAACGTCGTGATCCTCACGCCCGACGCTCCGGCGCACGTGTTCCAGCTCCGTCCCCTCGCAGGAGGCCCGCAGGCATGACGACCGTCCACCCGAACGCCACCCCGACCGGCTCGCCGCTCGACGCGCACGCGGCGCCCGACTGGTACCGCGACGCAGTCGTGTACCAGTTGCACGTCCGGTCGTTCGCCGACAGCAACGGCGACGGCACGGGTGACTTCGACGGCCTGACCGAACGGCTCGACTACCTGGTCGACCTCGGGGTCGACACGTTGTGGTTGCTGCCGTTCTTCCCGTCCCCACTGCGCGACGACGGATACGACATCGCCGACTATCGCGGGATCAACCCGTCGTACGGCGACATGACCTCGTTCCGGCGGTTCCTCTCGGCCGCGCACGCGCGCGGGCTCCGGGTGATCATCGAGATGGTGCTCAACCACACGAGCGACCAGCATCCGTGGTTCCAGCGCGCTCGCCGGTCGCCTCGCGGCAGCCGCTATCGCAACTTCTACGTGTGGAGCGACACCCCGGATCGGTACGGCGAGGCGCGGATCATCTTCCAGGACTTCGAGACGTCGAACTGGACATGGGATCCCGTCGCACAGCAGTACTACTGGCACCGCTTCTACGGCCACCAGCCCGATCTCAACTTCGAGAGCAGCGACGTGCAACGCGCGTTGCTCGCCACCATCGGGCGATGGATGCGCATGGGTGTCGACGGTGTGCGGCTCGACGCGGTGCCCTACCTGTTCGAGGCCGAGGGCACGAACTGCGAGAACCTGCCGCAGACGCACGCGTTCCTGCGCCGGCTGCGCGCTCATCTCGACGCGCGCTTCCCCGGTCGGATGCTGCTCGCAGAGGCGAACCAGTGGCCCGAGGACGCCGTCGCCTACTTCGGGGGTGGCGACGAGTGCCACATGGCGTTCCACTTCCCGGTGATGCCGCGACTGTTCATGGGCGTGCAGATGGAGAGCCGCACCCCGATCGTCGACATCCTCGAACAGACGCCCGACATCCCCGCGGGGTGCCAGTGGGCGATGTTCCTGCGCAATCACGACGAGCTGACCCTCGAGATGGTGACCGACGAGGAGCGCGACTACATGTACCGCCGCTTCGCCGGCGACCCGCGGATGCGGGTGAATCTCGGCATCCGCCGCCGCCTCGCGCCGCTGCTGCAGGACGACCGCCGCAAGATCGAACTCATGAACGGGTTGCTGTTCTCGCTGCCCGGCACCCCGATCGTCTACTACGGCGACGAGATCGGCATGGGCGACAACGTGTACCTCGGCGACCGCGACGCCGTGCGCACCCCGATGCAGTGGAGCGCCGATCGCAACGGCGGCTTCTCGCGCTGCAACCCGCAACAACTCTTCCTGCCGCTGATCATCGATCCGCAGCACCACTACGAGGCCGTGAACGTGGAGGCGCAGCGCGCGAACCCCGCATCCCTGTGGTGGTGGATGCGGCGGCTGATCGCGCTGCGCCGCCGCCACCGCGTCTTCGGTCGCGGGCGGATGGTGATGATCGACTCCGACAACAGCAAGGTGCTGTCGTTCCTGCGGACGTGTCGCACCACCGACGAGGGGTGCGACCGCGATGAGGACGTGCTCGTCGTCGCCAACCTCTCGCGCCACGTGCAGGCCGTCACGCTGCAGCTGCCACCCGGCTACGAGGGGGCGCGCCCGCTCGAGCTGTTCGGACGCACCGAACTCGACCCGGTCGAGGGCGACCGGTACCGCCTGACGCTCGGTCCGCACGACTTCTACTGGCTGCGGCTCGCGGTGCGGGCGCCCGAGGGCGTCCTGCTGACCGGGCAGATCCCGGCGATCGGGGCGCCGCTGCCGACACCCTCCTCGGTCGCCGACCGCGCCACCACCCAGTCGCTCGCCCGAGCCCTGCCCACCTTCCTGCTTCGCCAGCGTTGGTTCGGCAACCACAGCCGCGCGATCACCGACGTCACCGTCGTCGACGCGCTGCCGTTGCGGCCCACCGATGCCACCGCCGTGCTCGCCGACGTCGAGTTCAGCACCGGCGAACCGCAGCGCTACTTCCTGCCGCTCGCCGGCGGTGGCGACGGTCTCGAGGAACCGCGCGTGGTGAGCCGACTCGTGCGGATGATCATCGGCAGCGAGCGAGTCGCCGGCGTGGACGGCGTCCTGAGCGGCCACCTGACGGATCGCTCGTTCGAGGCCGCACGCGACGCACGTCGATTCGACCCTGACGTCGTCCGACCGCTCGGCGCGGAGCAGAGCAACTCCTCCACCGTGGTCGACGATCGCGCGGTGTTGAAGGTGCTGCGGCGCGTCGAAGGCGGTGTCCACCCAGAGGTCGAGATCCTCGATCATCTGACGGCGCGCGGGTACGCCCACACGCCCACGCTCTACGGCACGATCACGCACCGAGCGCCGGGTCAGACCCAGCCGACGGCCGTCGCCACCCTCACCCAGTTCGTGCCGAGTGACGGCGACATGTGGAAGCTGTTCCGCTTCGAGGCGGCACGCTACGTGGAGCACGCCGCGGCCAACCCCGAGGACCCCGACGACCTCGCGGGCCAGCTGCCCGAGCCGCTCGGCGAGACACTGCACCTGGTCCAGCTCCTCGGCCGTCGCACCGCCGACCTGCACCGCGAGCTGGCGTCGATCGTCGACGAACGGTTCACCCCGGTGCCGTACACCCGGCTCTACCAGCGGTCGCTGTACCAGGCCATGCGCTCCCACACCCGGGCGACGTACGCGGCGGTGGAGCGCGCCCGCCGCACCATCGACCCGGCGTGTCTCGAGATCCTGCCGCGCGAGGACGCCGTGCTGGCGCGCTTCGCACTCCTGACCGACCACCTCGTCGAGTGCGACAGGATCCGCATCCACGGCGACCTGCATCTCGCGCAGGTGCTGGAGCGCGGCGGCGATGTCACGTTCATCGACTTCGAGGGCGAACCGGCCCGCCCCATCGGCGAGCGGTCGATCAAGCGCAACCCGCTCGTCGACGTCGCCGGCATGGTGCGATCGTTCGACTACGTCGCCCATCAAGGCCTGCAGGACGCGATCGATCGGGGCATCGGTGGTGACGAGGGTCTCGCCTCGTTCGCCGGTCGATGGGGCGAGTGGGCGGCCGATGCCTTCGTCGGCGCCTACCTGGAGGAGGCCCGCAGCGGCGGCGACGACCCGCGGACCCCTCCCTCCGGTGCACCGCGGCTGGTGCCCGCCGATCCCGACGACGTCGACGTGCTGCTCGATGCGTTCGTGCTGCAGAAGGCGATGTCGGAGATCACGTACGAACTCGACAACCGACCCCACCTCGCATGGGTGCCGATCAACGCCCTCGCCCGGACGACGTCGGACCGGCACCGACGCGCCGTGGCCGCCGCGACGTCGCCCGGCCCTGCGTCGGGTTGATCCGCCGCCGCGGGTCAGAACATCACCGTCACCACCACCACCACAACAGGAACCACCTCCCATGCGCATCTGGCCCGGCTCGTCACTTCCCCTCGGCGCCACCTTCGACGGTGTCGGCACGAACGTCGCCGTGTTCAGCGACGTCGCCGACGCCGTCGAGCTCTGCGTCTTCGACGACGACGGCGCCGAGACCCGTGTCGAGCTCCCCGAACGATCCGGTTCCGTCTGGCACGGCTACCTCCCCGACCTCGACGCCGGTGCGCGCTACGGCTTCCGTGTGCACGGACCGTACGACCCCGCCAACGGGCATCGCTGCAATCCGAACAAGCTGTTGCTCGACCCCTACGCCCGGGCGGTCGAGGGCGGCATCGAGTGGCAACAGGCCGCCTTCGGGTATCCGTTCGGCGAGCCGGAGGGCCGTGACGACACCGACAGCGCCCCGGTGACGCCGAAGGGGATCGTGGTGAACCCGTACTTCGACTGGGCGCTCGACCAGCCCTTGCACGTGCCCTGGGCGGACACGATCATCTACGAGGCCCACGTGAAGGGCGCGACGATGCGGCACCCCGACGTCGACGAGGATCTGCGCGGCACCTACGCTGGCATCGCGCACCCGGCGTTCGTCGATCACCTGCAACAGCTGGGTGTCACCACGCTCGAACTTCTGCCCGTGCACCAGTTCGCACACGACGCCCACCTCGTCGAGCGGGGCTTGCGCAACTACTGGGGTTACAACACCCTCAACTTCTTCTCACCACACCACGAGTACAGCCACCGCGGCGAGCAAGGGCAGCAGGTGCAGGACTTCAAGTTGATGGTTCGCACGCTGCACGAGGCCGGCATCGAGGTGATCCTCGACGTGGTCTACAACCACACCG
Organism: Acidimicrobiaceae bacterium; assembly: GCA_020637235.1. Lineage (GTDB taxonomy): Bacteria > Actinomycetota > Acidimicrobiia > Acidimicrobiales > Ilumatobacteraceae > VFMC01. The sequence goes on from JACJWG010000005.1 coordinate 24,054, forward strand.
CCGAGGGCAACCACCTCGGACCCACGCTGTCGTTCCGCGGGCTCGACAACGCGGCGTACTACCGGCTCGTCGACGACGACAAGCGCTACTACATGGACTACACCGGTACCGGCAACACCCTGAACATGCGCCATCCGTACGTGCTCCAGATGGTGATGGACAGCCTGCGCTACTGGGCCGAGGAGATGCACGTCGACGGGTTCCGGTTCGATCTCGCCTCCACGCTGGCCCGTACCCTCCACGAGGTGGATCGCCTCTCGGCGTTCTTCGATCTGGTGCAACAGGATCCGGTGATCAGTCGGATGAAGCTGATCGCCGAGCCGTGGGACGTCGGTGACGGCGGCTACCAGGTGGGCAACTTCCCACCGCAGTGGGCCGAATGGAACGGCAAGTACCGCGACTGCATCCGCGATACGTGGGCCGGTGCGCCGCACACCCTCGGGGAGTTCGCGAACCGCGTCACCGGTTCGAGCGACCTGTACGAAGCGGCCGGCCGCCGGCCACACGCGAGCATCAACTTCATCACCGCCCATGACGGCTTCACGATGCGCGACCTCGTGAGCTACGACCACAAGCACAACGACGCCAACGGTGAGGACAACCGGGACGGCGAGTCGCACAACCGCTCGTGGAACGGCGGCGCCGAGGGGCCGACCGACGACGCCGACATCGAAGCCCTCCGCGCTCAGCGGATGCGGAACCTCATGACCACGCTGCTGCTGTCGCAGGGTGTCCCGATGATCCTCGGTGGCGACGAACTCGCCCGCACCCAGGAGGGCAACAACAACGCCTACTGCCAGGACAACGAGCTGTCGTGGTTCGACTGGAGCAGCATCGACACCGAACAACTCGCGTTCACACGAGCGGTCGTCGCGCTGCGACGTGCGCATCCCACCTTCCGGCGACGACGGTTCTTCCAGGGCCGGCAGCTGCACGGCAGCGAGGTGACCGATCTCGCGTGGTACACCTGCGAGGGCGAGCCGATGAAGGACGAGCAGTGGGACGACGGCGAGCTCGGTGCGCTCACGGTCTTCCTCGGTGGCGACCACATCGAGACGGGCGCCCGGGGCGAGCAGGTGCACGACGACGACTTCCTGTGGTTCGTGAACCCCTCGCCCGACACGTGCCGGTTCGAGATCCCGGGCGATCACGGGGGGACGTGGACCGTGGCGATCGACACGGCGAGTGGTGTGGTCGAGCCGAGTGAACCGATCGTGCTCGACGGCGGGTGTGACGTGCCGGGCCGGTCGTTGTTGGTGGCCACCCGAGCCCGCGACGCCGAGGACACGCCGTGAGCCACCCGCTGCACACCCTGGCGCTGTGGGCGCCCGCATCCGAACACGTGTCGGCGATCGTCGGAGGTACCCCGGTCGCCCTGCGCCGGGACGACGATGGGTGGTGGAGTGCACCCGAGGTGGCACTCGTCGGCCCGTACCGCTTCGTGGTCGACGGCGACGAGATCCCCGACCCGCGGTCGTGCCACCAACCCGATGGCGTCGACGGCGGCTCGTGGCCGCTCGCGCCCTACGACTGGCACGACGCCGGCTGGATCGGTCGTCCGCTCGTGGACGAGGTGATCCTGGAACTGCACGTCGGGACGTTCACGCCCGAGGGCACCCTCGACGCGGCGATCGATCGACTCGACGACCTCGTCGACCTCGGCATCACCGCCGTCGAGGTGATGCCGCTCGCCACGTTCCCCGGCGAGCGCGGGTGGGGCTACGACGGCGTGCTGCTCTACGCCGTGCACCCCGCCTACGGCGGACCCGATGCGTTCCGCCGCTTCGTCGACGCGTGCCATGCACGCCACCTCGCCGTGGTGCTCGACGTGGTGTACAACCACCTCGGACCGTCCGGCAACCACCTGCCGAGACTCGGCCCCTACTTCACCAACGCCCACTCGACACCGTGGGGCGCCGCCGTGAATCTGGACCAGCCCGGCAGCGACGAGGTGCGTCGGTTCTTCGTGGACAACGCGACGATGTGGATCCGCGACTTCCACGTCGACGGTCTGCGTCTCGACGCGGTCCACGCGTTCCACGACGACTCCGCTGCGTCGGGTCGCGAGCCGTTCCTCGCACAGCTGACACGAGCGGTTCGTGCCGCCGCCGACGCCGTCGGACGCGTCGTGTTCGTGATCGGCGAGAGCGACCTCAACGACCCGACCCTGGTCGACCCGGGCCCTGACGCGCCGGCTGCGCTCGACGCGGTGTGGAGCGACGATCTGCACCACGCCCTGCACGTCGCGCTCACCAGGGAGGCTGACGGCTACTACGCCGACTATGTCGGGTGGGAGGACGTGGCCAGGGCACTCGAGCGGGTGTATGTGTACGACGGACGGATGTCGATGCACCGCGGCCGCCAGCACGGCTCGCCGGTGGACGACCGGCCGCGGCGGGCGTTCGTGGTGTCGGTGCAGAACCACGACCAGGTGGGCAACCGCGCGACGGGGACGCGGCTCGGCCACCTCGTGGGCCCGGCGGAACTCGAGGCCGCCGCTGCCGTCGTGCTGTGCTCGCCGTTCGTGCCGATGCTGTTCCAGGGCGAGGAGTGGGCGGCGTCGACGCCGTTCCTGTACGCGACCGATCACACGGATCCCGCGATCGCCGAGGCCGTCACGACGGGCCGGCGTCGCGAGTTCGGATCGTTCGTCTCGTTCACCGACGAGGTTCCCGACCCGCAGGCCGAGGCGACCTTCCGGGCGAGCGTGCTCGATTGGGACGAGCGCGAGCACGATCCGCACGCGTCGGTGCTGCGCTGGTACCGCCGTCTCATCGAGATGCGTCGCACCCACCCGGCGCTGCGCACGCACGGTCCGCTCGACACCTCGGCTGCGTGGCACCCCGACACGGGTGCGTTCGTGATGATGCGTGGCCAGCGGCTGATGGTGGTGGTGGCGGCGGGCGACGAGCCCGTCGACGTGTCGACGCTCGCGCGTCAGGGCGACGTGTTGCTCACCAACGACACCACGTGGGGCGACGACGGTGTGCTCGCGCCGGGTTGCACCGTCGTGGTCGACGTCGTCGGGTCCTCCGCGCCGTCGACGTGACGCTCCGGCGCGTCGAGCGCACCGAGACGTGACCGGTGGCCGGTGTGGTGTGCGGTTCGCCGGGGAATCACGAGGCGTGACGTCGCTCGCCACCCCCTTCCCCACTCCCCGCCAGACCGCAGGACGTGCCGCGCCGAGCGGGCCGCGCCCGCTGGCCACGGCGCGCATCCAACTCACCGACGTGGTCGGTTTCGACGTCGCCGCGTCGGTGGTGCCGCTGCTCACCTCGATCGGCGTGTCCCATGTGTACCTGTCGCCGGTCCTGCGCGCCGTTCCCGGGTCGCGACACGGCTACGACGTGGTGGATCCACACCACGTCGACCTCGATCGTGGCGGGGAGCACGCGTTCGCTCAGCTCACGCGTGCCGCGCACGACCACGAGCTGGGGGTGCTGCTCGACGTCGTGCCCAACCATCTCGCGAGCGACCCGCGCAGCCCGGTCTGGGCAGACGTGCTGCGACACGGTCGGGCGAGCCGCTTCGCGCGCTGGTTCGACCTCGCCTGGGCGTCGGGCAACGAGCAGGTGCACGACCGCATCCTGCTACCCGTGCTGGGCACCGAGCTCGACGAGGCGATCGCCGACGGGTCGGTGACCGTCGGTCGTCACGGCTGCGAGGTGGTGGTTCGCGTGTACGACGCGACGCTGCCGCTCTCGAACGAGTCATTGGTCGAACTGGCCACCGCGATGGCTGCCGCCGCGCCGGCGCACGACGAGCGACCCGCCCCGTCCGCTGGTTCGTCGGCCTGGTCGCGTGTCGCGCTGCTGACCGACGAGCTGCGACAGGCCACGACCATCGGCGCGACGACGGAGGCCCAGCGGGTGGCCGCGATCCTCGGGTCCCTCGCCTGTGACGAGCCGGAGGTGGCCGCCGAACTCGACCGCCTCCTGGCAGCCGTGGCCGGGGACCCCACCACGATGCGCTGGGTGCTCGACCAGCAGCACTACGAGCTCGCGCACTGGCACGAGGGAACCCGCCGACTCGATCGGCGCAGGTTCTTCGACGTCGCCGAGCTCGTCGGCGTGCGCCAGGAGGACCCGGAGGTGTTCCGGGCCACGCACGCGCGCATCCTCGCGATGCTCCAGAGCGGGGCCATCGACGGTGTGCGGATCGATCACCCCGACGGTCTCAGCGATCCCACCGGGTACCTCACCGCACTTCGCGAGGAGATCGGCGACGCATGGCTCGTGGTGGAGAAGATCCTCTCCGACGGCGAGGAGCTGCCTGCCGCGTGGCCCGTCGACGGCACCGTCGGCTACGAGCACGGCGCCGTGCTCGACCGTTTGTTCGTCGCACCGACGGGTGAGGCACCGCTCACCGAGTTGGTGGCCAGACACGCCGGGGACGTCGACGGCGTGCCTGCCGGCGACGTCGACGCGATCGTCGACCGCGCCCGCCGCGACGCGCTCGCGCTGCTGTTCCGGCCCGAGCTGGCACGGCTCACCGAACTCGCCATCCGTGTGTGCCGCTCGGCGACGTTCGGGAGCTCGGGACCGATCGACTGCGACGACGAGGTGGCTCGGCGCGCGATCGAGGAGATGGTGGTGGCCTGCCCCGTGTACCGCACCTACGTGCGCCGTGGTGAGGCGCCGGGCATCGACGACACACTCGTGCTCGACCAGCTCACCGCGGACGCAGCGGCGCGTCTGCGTGCCGCCCATGCGCCACACGAGACGCAGGCGGCAGTCGTGGTGGAGGTGCTGCGGGCGGTGTTCGACCGAACCGAGCGCAGCGACACCGAAGCGGCGTTCGTGCAGCGCTTCCAGCAACTCACGTCGGCGGTCACGGCGAAGGGGGTGGAGGACACCGCCTTCTATCGGCTGCCGCGCCTGGCCACGTTGTGCGAGGTGGGTGCCGATCCGGTGCGTTGGTCGATCGGCCGCGACGAGTTCCAGGCCCATGTGGCGCGCGCGGCCCGCCAGCCCTTCGAGATGGTGGCGACGTCGACCCACGACTCGAAGCGGTCGCAGGATGCGCGGCTCCGGCTGGCCGTGCTGTCGGAGATCCCCGACCTGTGGTCGACCGCGGTGGACACCGTGATGCACCGTCTGGACGAGGTGATCGAGCGCAGCCGGCGCGACCCGCTCCTCGACCTGCTCCTGGTCCAGTACGTCGTGGCCGTCCACCCGGCCGGCACCGACCGGCTGGTGCCCGCTGCGCTGAAGGCCGCCCGCGAGGCCAAGCGCCGCACCGACTGGCATCGTCAGGAGGACGCGTACGAGCAGATCGTCGAGCGCACCGTCGAGTTCCTGCTCGAGGACCCGGTGTGCCGTGCGGCGCTCGCCCCGGTGCTCGACGTGGTGGTACCGGCTGGTCGGCTGGCCTCGCTGGCCGCCACGCTGCTGACGTTCGCCGGCCCGCAGGTTCCCGACCTGTACCAGGCGTGGCCCGGCTGGCACCTCGCCCTCGCCGATCCGGACAACCGCGCCGACCTCGACCCGGGGGCGCTCGCCCGTCTCCTCGCCGACGCCGACCGGCTCGGCTCGTCGGTGTGGGACGCTGCGTCGATCCGTGACGACGAGCGGGGCCTGTCCCGGACGCACGTCGTGCGCACGTGCCTCGCACTGCGACGTGCCCATCCGCTCGCGGTGTCGGGCGGCGGGTACGAACCACTGGTCGCATCGGGCGTCGCGTCCGACCACGTGATCGCCGCCGTGCTCGGCGCCGACGTGGCCGACCCGGTGATCGTCGTGGGATCCCGGTGGCATGACACGCTCCGCCGCGCCGGGGGGTGGCGGGACACCGAGTTGTCGCTGCCCGCCGGCCGCTGGACGGACGTGTTGTGCGGTGGAGGTCACGGTGTCGAGGGCACCGTGGCGCTGGATGCCCTGGTTCGTGACCTGCCCGGAGCGCTCCTCGTTCCGGCATGAGTCGCGCCGGTGGCGTGGTGTCACGCATCGCCTGACACCACGCCCCAGCAGCTGCCGTCAGTGCACGACGAGCACCGGCAACGGGGCGTCCCGGACGAGCTCGCTCGAGACCGAGCGGGTGAACAGGCGGCTGAACCAGCCTCGATCATGGGATCCGACGACCACGACATCGGCGCCGCACGCTTGTGCCGCGCGAGCGATCGCGTCGGCCGGGTCCCCCACATCACCCATGGTGTCCGCACCTGCGAGGTGAGCGGCGACGGCGACGTCGTCGGCCTGCCGCTCGGCGATGTCCACCGGGGTGTGGTGCGGTTGATCACTGGTGGGGTGCTGGAACACCAGGGGCGGACCGGCCACGCCTGCGGGCGGCACCATCATCGTGTACGGGACGCCCCACTCCATCGACGAGCCGGTCCACAGCATGGCTCGGGTCCGGGCGACGCTCACCACGGTGTACTGGGCGGTGTCGCCGAAGAGATCGCGAGCGATGCGGGCGGCGTGCACCGATTCCTCGGTGTCGTCGGCGGCGATGAGCACATGTGTCATGTCCACCCGGTTCCCGGTTCTCCGTCCGGGTGAACGGGCGTTTGGTCCGACCCGATCGGGGTACGCAGCGCTCGATGTCGGACCCGGATCACCACCACGACGACGAGTGGCTCGCCGACGCGTTGGAGCGTTTCGCGCGAGACCGCACCGACGATGCCCTCCGCGACGAGATCTTCCGCCGCGGCCACCGGTTCGCCGTGCGAGGCGCACGTCGGTTCGCCGACCGCGGCGAACCGCTCGACGACCTCGTCCAGGTGGCGGGCATCGGCCTGTTGAAGGCGATCGAGCGGTTCGAGCCGTCGATGGGCGTGCCGTTCGGGTCGTACGCCACGCCGACCATCCTCGGCGAACTCCGACGGCACTTCCGCGACCACACGTGGAGCGTGCGGGTGCCCCGCCGTGCGAAGGACCTCCGCACCAACGTCAACGCTGCCGTGGACGAACTGTCGCGCTCGCTCGACCGGTCGCCCACCGTCGTCGAGATCGCTGCACGGCTCGGTCTCGGTGTCGACTCGGTGCTCGAGGTGCTGGAGGCCAACAACGCCTACCGATCGCGGCCACTCGATCCCACCGGCGGCGACCCGAACGTGGTCCGCCAGGTGACCATCGACGACGACGTCGATCGTGTCGTCGACCGCGAGACGATCATCGCGCTCCTCGATCGGCTGCGACCGCGGGAGCGCACGATCCTGTATCTCCGCTACTACGAGGAGCTGAGCCAGTCCCAGATCGCCGCTCGCGTCGGGACGAGCCAGGTCCACGTCGGCCGGCTGATCGCGTCGAGCCTCGAGCTGTTGCGCGCCCACATGAGCGACGACACCGGCGACCGACGACGCGACGCGACGGGGGCAGATGCGCGTCTCGAACACTCGGTCGGGGGGAACCAGCAGGCACGTGGACGGCGACCCCCGCCGATCCCTGACGACGCCGAATTCCGCGAGGTACCCATGAGCCAGACGACCGACGAACGAACGACCACCAGCAGCACCACGAACCGCACCGGCGCTCAGGATTCGATTCCCGAGCCCGCTGGCACCGGCGCCGTGACGTCGGCCCGTCAGGCGGCGTTCACGGTCCCCACGCTCGACCTCGAGCAGGGCGCCGACGTGGCGGATCGCTTGCAGCGACGCCTGGTTGCGCTGATCGACCTGTCCCTCACGTTGAAGCACATCCACTGGAACGTGGTGGGCCCGAACTTCATCGGTGTGCACGAGATGCTCGATCCGCAGTACGCCGGTGTGCAGGAGATGGTCGACGACGTGGCCGAGCGCATCGCCACCCTGGGCGGGGCACCGAGCGGGCTCCCCGGACGACTCGTCGCACAGCGCTCGTGGGACGACTACGACCTCGACCGCGCCGACTCGATCGCCCACCTCGGAGCGCTCGACCTGGTGTACCAGGGCGTCATCGGCGGGCACCGTGCGGAGATCGGCGCACTCGACGAACTCGACCCGGTCACCCAGGATCTGCTCATCGGCCAGACCGCCGTCCTCGAGCGATACCACTGGTTCGTGCGATCGCATCTCGAGAACTGGGCCGGTGGCATGTCGAACGCCGGTGCCGCCTCCGAACGGGAAGCGGCTCGCGCGGTCGCCGCCAAGTCGCACAACGCCGTCGGGTCGCACACCACCCGCAGCGCCGACCGGAAGGAGAGCTGAGATGAAGGGCCTGTTCCGACGCCGCCGGCTCGGGTGGATGCGCCGACTGTGGTGGATCGGCACCGCCTCGGCCATCTGGAGCAATCGGCGTGATCTGAAGCGCTGGGCGAACTTCGTCAGGCGAGCCGCGAGCGAGCGAGAGCGACGCCCGTGGTCGGACCTGGTCGCCGAGGCGAAGGTGCGTGCAGCCATCAGCGCCGACCCCACGTTGCGTCGGGACGATGCCATCGACGACGTGCGCGTCGACGACGGGGTCGTCACCCTGCTGACCACCACGGCCAGCTGGCCCGACCCCCGCGACCAGATCGTGAAGCTGAAGCAGGTGAAGGGGATCACCGACGTGACTGCGAAGCCCGCTCCCGCCGACGTGCGCGCCACCGTGCGTCCGATCGTCACCGTCGGCGAGGTCGTCGGTACGGCCGGGGTGAGGTGACACCATGGCTGGTCTGCTCTGGATCATCGCCGTCGTGCTGGTCGTCGCCGGCGTCGTGTCGCTCATCCGCGGCGAAGTGCTGTGGGGCGTCGTCCTCGTCGTGGTGGGGCTGCTGATCGGCCCGGGTGGCGTCAGCGTCTTCACGTGACGCCACCCGACCCGGTTCCGCTCCGGCGCGTGACACCCGTCCCCCACGCGCCGGAGCGGCACCGGGACGGCCCCGTGGCGAGCGGGCTGGTCCACAGCTGCGACGCCGAACCGGGCATCGTGCGTCGCGGGACCCGGCGTTTCCGCTACGAGACACCCGACGGCCGTCCCGTCCGAGATCCCGACGTGCTCGCACGCATCGCGTCGCTCGCGATCCCGCCCGCCTGGACCGACGTCTGGATCTGCATCGACCCGTGCGGTCACCTGCAGGCAACGGGGCGTGACGCGAAGGGGCGCAAGCAGTCGCGCTACCACCCCGACTTCCGCGCCGAGCGCGAGCGCACCAAGTTCGATCAGCTCGTGGTGTTCGGGGCGGCGCTCGGCTCGCTGCGGACGACCGTGGCGCACGATCTCGCCGAACGACGTCCCACGCTGCGACGCCAGACGGCGCTCGTCGTGCATCTGCTCGACCGCACGGGCATCCGGGTCGGCAACGAGGCCTACGTGCGCGCGAACGGCTCGTACGGGTTGTCGACACTGCGAACCCGTCAGGCGCGGGTCCACGGAGCAGCGGTGACGTTCCGGTTCGTCGGCAAGAGCGGCCGGCGGCACACCGTCGCGATCGAGGATCGCCGGCTCGCCCGCCTGGTGGCCCAGTGCCAGGACCTGCCCGGCCAGCACCTGTTCACCTATCTCGACGAGAGCGACGGCGCAACGCCGATCGTGCGAGTGGTCGACTCGACGTCGGTCAACGACTACCTGCGCGACGCGACCGGTCAGGACGTGACCGCCAAGACGTTCCGCACCTGGCTCGCGACGACGACCGTGGGCCACCGTCTCGCCACCGAGGCGATGCGCGATCCCGAGCGTGTCGATCCTCGTGTGGTGTCGGCCGCCGTCGACGAGGCGGCGGTGCTGCTCGGCAACACCCGTACCGTGTGCCGCGCCAGCTACGTCCACCCGGCGGTGCCCGCCGCGTACCACGAACGCACCTTGGCGTCGTCGTGGCGCGCCGGCCCGGCTCGACCCACGGCCGGGATGTCCACCGTGGAACGCCGCACCCTGCATCTCCTGCGGGAGACGTCGATGCGCCGAGACACGGCTGGTGCGCCCCACGCACCGTCGCGAGCGGGGCTCGGACCTCGCGTCGGCGACGCGGCCTGACCGTCGCAGCGAAGGACGACCCTGGCGGAGGACGCGTCGCTGCGGCGGGGGTCAGGCCTGCGGGGGATCGCCCGGGTCCGGCAGTGGCGGATCGGTCGGCGTCGGCGTCGGCACCGGTTCGTCGGGCAGGTCGGGCAACGGGCGGGTCGGCGGCGGCACGGGCTGAGGATCCTGTGGTCGTGGTTGCGTCGGATCGGGGCTGCTCGTGCGCATGGCTGCTCCTGAACGGGGTCGGATCTCGGGTGGGCGTGTCTGTCGGCCGGGGCCGCCGTGGTCGAGTGGTCGAGTGGTCGAGTGGTCGAGTGGTCGAGTGGCAGGAGGAGCGGGACCGGCAGCGATCAGTCGCGCCGGAGGTCGCCGCGCTCGTTCGCGGGTGGATCGCCATCGCGATCGCGGCCGAGGGCGGCGCCGATCACCGACGCGAGACGGCCGAGCGCACCTCCGCCCGGGGCACTCCAGTACTCACCGGCCACCAAGGACACTTGCAGGGCGCGGATGTCCGGATCGTCAGGACCGTCGAAGTACGCGGTGGCAGCCGGGCTCCAGAGGCGGTCGATCGTCGTACGATCGGCGCTGACGGCCGGCCGGCCACGGAAGCTCACCCAGTCGTTGCGACCATTGGCGATCGCGACGTTCACCTCGTCGACGGGGCTGTCGGTCTCGGCGACGCCCACCCCGTCGACGGCGTCGAACCACTCGGCCGACGCATCGACGAGGAACGTGAGCACCCCGCCGTGCACATCGGCCACGGTGAGGGGTCTGCTCGACAACGCGCCGTCGAGGTCGAGCGTGGTGACGAACGCGACGTCACCGCTGCGCACGAGATCGTCGAGCGAGCGGCCATCGGAGGCTCGGGATGCCGTGGTGTGCGGCTGGTTGCGGCTCTCGGTCATGGCGCGCCGGTACCCGACCCGGTCGATCGGGAGACGTCCGGCGACGGCCGGGTCATCCCGGCCAGGTCGTCGAGGCGCGCCGTCACGTGTTCGGGCACGCCGGCGTCGCGGGCGAGCTCGGCGAGCGGACGTCCGTCCTCGCGAGCGCGAGACACCAGCGCAGCGGCGGCGTCGTAGCCGAGGCTGGGGGCGAGCACGGTGACCAGGGCCGGCGAGCGGCGCGCGACGTCGAGCATCCGATCCGCGTCGACTGCGATGCCGGTGATGCATCGATCGGCGAGCAGGCGTGCCGCGTTCGCCAGCAGCTGCAGCGACGACACGAGGGCTCGGGCGATGACGGGTGCGGCGGTGTTGAGCTGGAGGTTCGACATGGTCGCCGCGAACGTCACGGTGGCGTCGTTCCCGACGATCTGCGCCGCCACCTGCTGGACGGCCTCCGGGATCACCGGGTTCACCTTGCCGGGCATGATCGAGCTGCCGGCCTGGAGCGACGGCAATCGAATCTCGGCCAGTCCACCGACGGGACCCGAACCGAGGAGGCGGAGGTCGCCGGCGATGGCGTACAGCGACAACGACACCACCTTCACCATCGCGCTGAGTTCGGTGAGGGAGTCCGTGCGCGACTGGGCCTCCATGTGGTCGGCTGCCGGCCGTGTCGCGAGTCCGGTCCGCCGGGCGAGCTCCGTGGCGATGTCGGCGTCGAAGCCCGGCGGCGCGTTGAGGCCCGTGCCCACCGCCGTGCCGCCGAGGGGGAGCTCGAGCAGGCGATCGAGACACGACGTGATCCGATCGCGACCGAGCTCGACCGATCTGGCCCAACCACCGACCTCCTGGCCGAACGTCATCGGGACGGCGTCCATGAGGTGGGTACGTCCCATCTTCACGGTGCCGGTGTGCGCGGCCGAGAGCGCGCGCAGCGAATGCGCGAGCCGGTCGAGCGCCGGCGCGAGTTGGTTGGTCACGAGGCCTGCTGCGGCGAGTCGCGTCGCTGCGGGCACGGCGTCGTTGGACGACTGCGAACGGTTGACGTCGTCGTTCGGGTGCACCGGACGACCGAGCGCTTCCGACGCGAGATTGGCCACCACCTCGTTGACGTTCATGTTGGTACTGGTGCCCGAACCCGTCTGGAACACGTCGACCGGGAACTGGTCGTCCCACCGGCCATCCGTCACCGCCGCCGCCGCTCGTTCGATCGCCTCCGCCAGGTCGGCGTCGATCAGACCGCGAGCACGATGTACTGCCGCAGCGGCACCCTTGATCTCGGCCAGCGCGCGCACCACGGGCGTCGGCATCGGCTCCCCGGAGATCGGGAAGTTGTCGACGGCGAGCCGGGTCTGCTCGCCCCAGCGGGGTGCCGACCCCGCAGAGGGCACGTCCTGGGTCATGGCAGCGTGCCCATCGCGAGGTGTCGAGCCACGATGCACCCTCCCACGACGTCGCCGCTCTCCACGTGGCTGCGCAGATGCCGTTGGTCGGCGAGCCAGGCGTCGAACGCCGGATGATCTCGGTGGGCTCGACCCACCCAGTCGGCCACACGCGTCGCGGCCGCCGCCCACCGTGACGACGGCGCCGGCGCTCCGCAGCCCACGTCGAGGATGGTCCAGCCACGCACCGCCAGGCTCGACGTCACCTGCTCGAAGCTTCGGAACACGTTGGGACCGCTCACCACCGAGGAGGCACCGGCGGCGAACAGGTCGGCGATCGCGAGCAGACCGTCGGGTCGGACGATGCGTCGGGTCTCGCGCAGCACGTCCCCCGCATCGTCGATCAACGACAGCACGCCGGACAGCACCACCAGATCGGCGGAGTCGTCGGGCAGACCGGTGGACTCGGCGGTGCCGGGCCGCACGCTGAGCGCCGGGAACAACGCACTCGCAGCGTCGCGAGCGCCGGCCGCGGGTTCGACCGCCACCACTGCGGCGCCGGTGCGACGACGGATCCACTCACCGACCCCACCCACGCCCGCGCCGACGTCGACCACCAGCTCGACCGGCCGGCCGGCGCTGCGCACCGCGGTGAGCACCGATTCGAGGGCCGCCGGGCACGCCGGACCGGGACTCATCGCTGCGATCAACTCGTCGTCACGCAGGTCGAGCGCTCGCGCCGCCTGAGCTCGCCACCGCGCGGGTTCGTCGAACACGTCCGCGGCGTCAGCGGCGTCCGCGGCGTCCGCGGCGTCGGTCGAACTGCCCGTGCTCACGCCGGCTCGTTCGGTTCCGGGATCGGGGCGTCGGTCACCTCGAGGCCCTGTCCGGGCGCGTCGGGATCACGGATCGTGTCCTCGCGAGACGGGTCGCGCTCGGGGAGGTCGTTGCGTGGCGGGTCGTCGTGTCGCTCGCGACGATCCTCGGGATCGTGTGGCACAGCCGGATCAGAGGACGTGGACATGGCTGAGCGGTGCCCATCCGCGCTGCCCGCCACACCCGAGCCCGGCGTGCGATCGAACTCGATCCGTTCCCGTTCGGATCGGGCGTTTCGGTCGCTCTCCGATGGGGTAGTGGTGTTCACTGGGTCGAAACAGGCGCAGGAGAGGACGACATGACGGGACCGATGAACGACGACTCACTGACGATCGACCTCGACGACGGCGGTGCCATCGTCGTACACGGCGACATCGACATGGCCGGCGGCCCGGTGCTCGAGGCAGCGATCCTCCAGCACGAGAGCGACGCCGACCGTGGCCAGCTGGTGATCGACCTGGAGGACGTGAGCTTCATCGACTCATCGGGTCTGCGCAGCCTCCTCGGCGCGAGTCGGCGTGCGCGCGGGCGCGGCGGCGATGTGGTCCTGCGGTCCGTCGGACCCGAGGTCGCTCGACTGCTCGAGATCACCGGCACGACGTCGCAGTTCGTGATCGCGAGCCACCGTGGGTGACGCGACCTCCACCGACACCACCACGGTCATCGGCCCCGTCCGTCTGTCGGTGCCGCCCGAACCGAGCATGTCGCGAGTGGCGCGGCTGGCGTCGAGCGGTATGGCCTCGCTGGTCGGCTGCACGGTCGACGAGATCGAGGACCTCAAGATCGCGGTCAGCGAGGTGCTCATCGCCCTCATCGAGCACGGTGACGGCGGACGGGTCGACCTCGAGTTCGAGTTCGTCGGTCGCGGCGCGTCCGCCGACGGCGCGCTCGATGATCGGCCGGCGTTCGTGGTGCGAGGCTCGTCGCCCGTCGAGCACCTCGACTTGTCGCACCCCGATCTGCTGCTGTGCCGGACGGTGCTCGACGGGGTGTGCGCCGCTCACGCGATCGAGCTCGTCGACGGCGCCGCGTGCATCGTGGCGTCGGTGGCGTGTTCGGCGACGGACTGATCGGACGGCCGCATGACTGCACCCAACGACACGACCGTGCACCACCCAGCGCCCGATCGGGCCGAAGACGACGCCTGGCTGGCAGAGGCGCTCGATCGCTACAGCCGCGGGCCGAGCGCCGGCCTGCGCGACGAGATCATCGAGCGAGCGAACTGGCTCGCCATCCGTGGCGCGCGCCGCTTCGTCGATCGCGGCGAACCCTTCGACGACCTCTTGCAGGTGGCCCGACTCGGATTGCTCAAGGCCGTCGACCGGTTCGACCCGTCCCTCGGGGTGCCCTTCGGCGCGTACGCGACGCCGACGATCATGGGCGAGCTGCGCCGCTACTTCCGCGATCACACCTGGAGCGTGCACGTGTCGCGGCGGGCCAAGGATCTCCGGCCGATGGTCAACGCCGCCAGCGACAAGCTCGCCGCCGAGCTCGGCCGCTCGCCGAAGGTGTCCGAGATCGCCCAGGTGCTCGACGTGGGGGAGGACGCCGTGCTCGAGGCGCTCGAGGCGAACCACGCCTATCGGGCTCACTCGCTCGATCCTGCCGGCACCGGTCACACCCCCCCGATCGACGGCGGTTTCGAAGGCGTGCTCGATCGCGACGTGGTGGTCCATCTCCTCGACCGCTTGCCCGAGCGGGAGCGCACCATCCTGGTGCTCAGGTTCTTCGAAGGGATGACGCAATCGCAGATCGCCGATCGGATCGGCACCTCCCAGGTGCACGTCGGGCGGCTGATCACGTCGAGTCTGAACGTGCTCCGAGCCCATCTCACGGCGGCCTCGCGCAGCGAGTGACGCACGGCGGGCAGGCCGGACCCGTCGTCGGCCGCGTGCCACGCTCCGGCCCGCCGAAGTCCGCGGTTCGGCCGTGGACGTGTCGGGTATCGCTGCGCGGTGAGCTCCCGCCATGTCACCACCGCCGCCCCGTTGCCGGTCGGCCTGCGCCCACCCACGAAGCGCACCCGGGTCACCCCGCAGCAGGCCGCCGAACGAGCGAAGCGGCGATGGCGAGCACCCATGTGGGCGTCCGAGGCCGCCTGCGCGGGCCAGACCGATCTGTTCTTCGGATCGCCCACCGAGACCGACCGGGAGCGCGCCGTCCGCGAGCGGCAAGCACTCGGCGTGTGCGCCACGTGCGCCGTGGTCGACCCGTGCCGGGACCACGCTCGCCGATTCCGCGAGGCCGGCATCTGGGGCGGCGAGAACGAGGCGCAGCGGCGCGCCGCGTCGCGGCTCGCCGCGTCGGCGGGCGCCGACCGCGAGCTCGATCGCGATGTGAGCTGACATGGCGGACCGGACGTGAAGGCGCTCGTCTGGCACGGACGACGAGACGTGCGCGTGGAGCGGGTGGACGATCCTCGGATCGAGGCGCCCACCGACGCCGTCATCCGGGTGACGAGTTCGGGCCTGTGCGGCTCCGATCTCCACCTCTACGAGGTGCTCGCTCCGTTCATGGTGCCCGGCGACGTGCTCGGCCACGAACCGATGGGCATCGTGGAGGCGGTCGGCTCGGCGGTGACGCGCATCTCGCCCGGCGACCGAGTGGTGGTGCCGTTCAACATCTCGTGCGGACACTGCTTCATGTGCGACCACGGCCTGCAGTCGCAGTGCGAGACCACGCAGGCGGTCGATCACGGCACGGGCGCGGCCCTCTTCGGGTACACCAAGCTCTACGGGCAGGTGCCGGGCGGTCAGGCCGAGTACCTGCGCGTGCCGCACGCCGACTACGGGCCGATCGTGGTCCCGGACGGTCCCGCCGACGACCGGTTCGTGTACCTCAGCGACGTCCTGCCGACGGCCTGGCAGGCCGTCGAGTACGCCCGCCCGCTCGAGGGCCCGTTCCGATCGCTCGTGGTGCTCGGGCTCGGGCCGATCGGCGACATGTCTGCACGAGTGGCCCAGCACCGCGGCGTCGAGCGGGTGATCGGGGTGGACCTCGTCCCGGAACGGATCTCGCGCGCACGGGCACACGGCGTCGAGGTGATCGATCTGCGCGAGTCGAAGGGGGAGGATCTCACCGAACGGGTGCTCGCACTCACCTCGGGACGCGGCGCCGACGCCGTGGTGGACGCCGTGGGCATGGAGGCCCACGGGTCGCCCGTTGCGCACACCGCCCACCGGCTCACGGCGCTGATGCCGAACGTGATCGCCGAACAGGTGATGCAGCGCGCAGGCGTCGACCGCCTCGCCGCGCTCCACAGCGCGATCGACCTCGTACGTCGCGGCGGCACGATCTCGCTGGCGGGCGTGTACGGCGGCATGGCCGACCCGATGCCGATGCTCACGATGTTCGACAAGCAGGTCACGTTGCGCATGGGGCAGGCGAACGTGCGCCGGTGGGTCGACGACCTGTTGCCACTGGTGCTCGAGCGTGATGTGCTCGGTGTCGACGACTTCGCGACCCATCGTGTCCCGCTCGATCGTGGACCGGAGGCCTACGCGATGTTCCAGCGCAAGGAGCACGGCGCCGTGAAGGTGCTGTTCGACATGGCTGCGGGCGGCGGCGCCGACGGACCACGAGAGGCTGCGACGTCGATCACCCCGGACTCCATGGACGACGCGGACGTGACCAACGGCGAGGCGGGAGTGCTGTCGGGTCGAGCCACGTGAACCGTCGTCGCGACCCCCGCCGCACCGCACACGAGCCGGTCCGTCTCAGCACCGTGTCCGAAGCGGCGCTGCCGGCGGCGCGGCTGGTGGACGTCTCGGCCGGCGGTGTCCTGGCTGCGTTCGACGTCCCACCTGCGCTGACCGTGGCACAGCGCGTGTGTCTGTCGATCGACCTCGAAGACGGTGCGCTGCACCTGTTGGCCAGCGTCGTCCGCCTCGAACGGGGCGACGATCTGCGCACGTACGTCGGCCTCGCGATCGACGAGCGGCCCGTGAGTTGGCAAGGCGACCCCGAGCGTGAGCGGTGGTGTCGCTGGCTCGACGAGCGGCGCCCTCAGCGCGAGCCCGTGGCGAGCAGCTCGGCCAACTGACGCAACGAGTGATCGTTGCGCAGTTTCACCACCGGCGTGATGAGCGGCGCCAGCAGACGGAAGCGTCCCCGCGGACGCTCGATCATCCGGATGCGCGCACCGTCCGCCAACGGCTCCACCTCCAGACGGACGTCGGCGACGAGGAAGGGGCGGGCTCGCACGACGAGGTCGAGACGGCGTCCGGGCTCGATGTCGGCGACGGACGTCGCGTCGTGCACGTCGACCGGGCCCACCCCGACCTCGTGGTGGAACTCGCTGCCCGGCGACGGCCACGCCGGGTCGTCGACGACGACCCGGCGGGCACCACCGAGCCACCGCGGGTAGTGCGTGGCGTCGGTGAGCACCTCGAACACCGCCGTCGGAGTGACGTCGACCTCGATCTCGCTGACGGCGCGCACGGGAGCGTCAGCTCGCCGGGCGACGCTCGCTCGCCGGTTCGAGTCCGAGGACCCGTGCCCGCACGGCCGCCTGCGTCCGGTTCTTCACGCCGAGCTTCTGGTACACCTGCCGCACGTAGGTGCGCACGGTCTCGACCCCGAGGAACAGCTCGTTGGCGATGTCACGGTTGCTGAGGCCCAGGCCCAGCATGGCCAGCACCTCCTGCTCCCGAGCCGTGAGATTGGCCTGCAGGTCGAACTGTGGGCTCATCGAGCCGTTGCCGATCTGATGGCCCGCCAGGCGGAGCGGCTCGTCGAGGCCCACGTGGTCGCCCCGGGCGATGCGCTCGAGTCCGTCGACGAGGTCGGCCGCACCGCAGGCCTTCGACAGCACGCCCGACACACCACTCGATCGCGCGATCGAGAGCAGGTCGAGGTCGGCGCTCCACGTGTACAGCACGACGTGGCGCACACCATGGTCGGCCACCATCTCGCGGGCGCGGCCGAGGATCGTGCGGTGACCGCCGAAGGTGTCGAACAGCGCGATGTCGACCGGCCCGTCCGGCGTGTCGCCCAGCACGGTCTCCACCACGGTCACCCGGTCGTCGAACGGGGCCAGCATGCCGGCCACCCCGCGCACGATCACCTCGTAGTCGTTGACCACCGCCACCCGCAACGGTCCGCCGTCCCCGGTCGCGGCATCGGCCGCCGACGCGCCGGCCTGCACGGCCGGTTCCGCCTCGCGCCCACTGTCGTTCGCCGCTGGCGACGTCGTCAGCGGCCCCTCGTCCTGGGCGCCCGGTTCGATCGTGGTCGTCGTCATGTGGTTCCTCCCTGTCCGCCTCGCGCCGAGCCGGCCGTCGTCGCTGCCGTCGTTCCGAGTGCACCTTCGATCGCGTCGCCGAGTTCGTGCCGCCACGCGTCGAAGAACGATCGCTGATCGGGCCCCACCTGGTGCAGGTGCAGGTGTGTGACCCCGGCGTCGGCGTATGCTCGCGCCGCTGCGGCCACGGCACCGACGTCCTGACCGCAGACGATGCGTGCCGCGACGTCGTCGGCGGTCACCATGGTCGCCGCCTGTTCGAAGTGCGACCACGTCGGCAGGTCCTGCGACAGCTGGCCGGCGATGGCTGCATTGGGCCACACCGTGTGCGCCGTCCGGACGGCGTCGTCGGCGGGGCCCCAGCAGATGGTGAGTTGCCCGTACACTGCGCCGGTGCCGCCTGCGTCCCGATACGCGTCGACGGTGTCGGCGGACGGGCTGGTGATCCAGAGCCCGTCGGCGTGCTCGGCCGCCTCACGAGCGGTCGCCTCGCCCGCTGCGGCCCACACGATCTCGATCGGATGGCGTGACGCGGAGAACAGGCGTGCGTTCTCGACCGTGTAGTACCGACCGTGGTGGTCGACGGTGTCGCCCGCCCACAGCGCTCGGATCACCGCCACGGCCTCCACCAGCATCTCGCGACGCACGTCGACCGGTGGCCACCGCTCGCCGGTGATGTGCTCGTTGAGGGCTTCACCTGTGCCGACGCCGAGGAAGAACCGGCCGTCGGCCAGTTCGCTCACCGTGGCCGCGGCCTGGGCGACGATCGCCGGATGAACGCGCTGCAGTGGGCACGACACGCCGGTCCCGAGGCGCACCGAACGCGTGCGCGCCGCCATGGCACCCGCGGTCGCCCACGCGAAGGGGCTGTGACCTTGCGAGGTGGTCCAGGGGTGGAAGTGGTCGGACAGCGTGACGAACTCGAAGCCGGCGTCCTCGGCCAGTTCGGCGAACCGCACGAGGTCGGACGCCTCGAACTCTTCGCTCGAACAGGTGTAACCCAGCAACATGGCCTCTCCCATACCACCCTGCGGAGCACCGCAAACCTGAAGCACCCCCGATCGCGAGGTGCGCCGGGCGAGGTGCGCCGGGCGAGGCCCGGGTGGCACGAAGGTCGCGCGATTCACCCGTCGGGGGCTGCCACGCCGACACCACCCTCGTCGTCGCCCGGGCTACGGTTGCCACGGGCATCGCAGCGGGCACGAGCAGCCGGTCGACCGGCATGTCAGCACGCGCGCGGGAGGCACGATGGATCCGATCGACGATCGAGGCAGTCTGCGTCGGGGGCCGTCGCCGTCCCCACCGTGTCCTCCGGCGTCGACCACGCTGCAGACGCTGGTGCGCAGCACTCACCAGAGCTGGTCGCTCGACGCGCTCGATGCGACGGCGCCCGCAGACCTGCGTCTCGCCCGACCCACGGTGATCGTCGAGGTCGTCGGCGCGCGTGCGGGTCTCGATGCGCTCAGTCGGGTCCGCCGGGTGGCGCACGACGGGGCCGTGGCGGCGATACGGGTCGCGCCGAGCGAGGTCCTCGCCGAGCCGTCACGGCCACGCCCGGGGCGGCGCGTCGGCTGGACCGTGGTCGTGCTCGGCGCCCTGATCGGTCTGGTCGTGACCGCCCTGACGGGTCGTGAGGCCTTCGACCGCGGCAGCTCGGGCACCGCGATGTTGGGCGCTGCCGCGGCGGCATCACTGGTGGGGATCGTGGCCGCCGCGCGTTGGTGGCGTCGAGCGCGCCGCGAGCCGGTCGCCCGACGCCGTCATTTCGAACAGCGGCGCTGTATCGCCGTGATCGCCGTGTCGTCGGCCGACACCACCAGCGCCAGCCACCTCGCCACGACGGTGCGACGTGCGCTGGACGATGCGTCGCCCGCCGATCGCTACGACGTCTCGGTGTTCGAACCGCCGGTGTGAGCCGTCCCCGTCGCACCACCGACGTGGCCCGTCGCCCCGGGCGAGCGCTCGCCGGGTGCCATCGCCGGGGGCAACACCTCGTCGTCACGTTCGTCGCGCATGGCCACCAGCACCGCGCTGTCGGCCGCGGACGCCATCGGACCGAACGCCACGACGACCGTACCGTCGTTGGCGCACACCGGACAGGTGGCGGCGATCACGGCCACCATGTCGGCGGGGTCCGAGGCTCCCTCGAGCCGACGGATGCTGTGCATCGTGATGCGCTGGGGGTCGAGCGAGGAGGCGCAGCGCCCGCAGCGGACCACGGCACGGACGGTTCCGTCGGGCTGCGTCGCCTCCTCCACGGCGAAGTCACCCGCGAATCCTGCCTCGCGGTACGCGTTCACCACGGCGGTCACCGTCGTGCGGTCCGACGGCCCCTCGTCCGGCGGTTGAGCCGGTGTGGAGGACGTGGAGGACGCGGGGGACGCGGCCGATGTCGCACGAGGTGACGGGGGGACCGGGTGGGCGTCGTTCATGCGGCGTCCGGTACCCGTCGTGCCGGATCGCCCAACGTGTCGCGTGTGGGCCCGACGTCCGACCCGGTGTGCCGGTGCCGCGGGGCGATCGATCCGATCGATCCGATCGTGTGTCCGGGGGACCGTTCGTCGTTTGCGGCCGCGGTGGGTCGGGCACCGCTCACCGCGGCCGGTGCGGGTGATCGCATCGGCCGATACGTGAACACACTCGAAAGGACCCCCCCACCATGCTGAAGCAGCATCGCGCTCCGACCACCGGCGCTCGCCGCCGGCCGCTCGCTGTCGCCGCCGCCTCGATCGCACTCCTGGGCGGACTCGCCGCCTGTAGCGACGACGACGACAACGACCTCGACGACATCACCGACACGATCGTCGACACGATCGAGGACTCGACCGACATGGGCGACGACGACATGGGCGACGACGACATGGCGCCCGGGACGTCGACGATGCCGACCCCCGTGAGCGGCAGCGTCTCGAACGACGACGGTGGCGCCACCGACGACACCACGCCGTGACCGAGCCCGCGGTCGGGGTCGGTCCGGGCTCGTCGACCCGACGGTCGTGCGCCTCGGTATCGGCCTCGACCGACCGGGGTACCGCCGGGACGTGACCACGCTGCTCGACTACACCCGCTCGGAGTTCCCCAACCATCAGCTGGAGCCGTGGGGGACGTCGGGCGCACCCGACGCACCCATCGACCAGTCGCTCACCGACCACACGGTCGTGGCGCACGTGGTGGGACGCGAGCAGGCCGAGCGTCTCGTGCGCTCGCTCCGGGACACGGGCTGGCGCACCGTCTCGGCGGTGATGGCCGTCCCGGCCGAACCCAGTGTGCTGCCTCCGGAGGCCGAGAACCCGGATAGCGTCGCCGAGTTACCCAACCGCCGTTGGGTCGCGACGGCGGTCGTCGGCGCCGTCGTCGGCGCCGCGGTGCTCGGTATCGGGGGCGGCCTGCTCGCCGACGCACTGCTGGCGGGGCTGATCACGGCCGGGTTCGGAGCCATGCTCGGCGCCGTCGTCGGTGCCATGGTGGGCGGGCTCGGCCGCATGGCTGGAGAGCGGGCCTGGAGTCAGCCCCACGCGCCGGGACGCACGATCGGTGTGGTCGCAGCATTCGCCGACGACGAACGGTCGGCCACGGACGCCGTTCGGGCGATGGAACTCGCCGCCCCGCACGAGCTACGCCTGTTGAGCTCGACCGGCGCGTGGCGTGCCCCGGTGTCCTGACGGTTTCGACCCGCGCACCCGCGGGTACCGCAGCTCGACTCGACCAGGTCTCGACCAGGTCTCGACCAGGAGGTGACACCATGACTGCGGCCTCGGTGCGCGACGTGATGACCAAGGACCCGGTGGCGTGCGACGTGACCACACCCGTCGCCGATGCCGCTCGGATGATGCGTGATCGTGACATCGGCGATGTCCTCGTGTGCGACGGGGATCGGCTGCTGGGCATCGTCACCGACCGCGACCTCGTCGTGCGATGCCTCGCGGCCGGTGCCGAGGTGGCTCGCGCCACCGTCGGTGACGTGTGTTCCGGCGGCATCGCCACGATCAGCGCCGATGCATCGATCGACGACGCAGCGCACCAGATGCGCGAGGCCGCCGTTCGACGACTCCCCGTGGTCGACGGCGGGATCGCTGTCGGGATCGTGTCCCTCGGCGACCTCGCCGTCACGGGTGACCCGTCGTCAGCGTTGGCCGACATCAGCGCGGCGGAACCGCAGAGCTGAGCGAGGACCGTCGATGGCAACGGCGCCCACGCCGTCACCCACGGGTTCGTCGCACGTCGGACCGCCAGGCCCGGGCCGCACGGACGCCGATCTCCCCGCCGACCTGCGGGCGTGGATCGACGCCCACGACCCAGCCGAGGCCGACGTGCGTGAACCGGACCACCCGGGCGATGTGCGTGCCTCGGGCGACGCGAGCGACGCAGCCGGCGATCGGCTTGCAGCGCAACGCGCCGAACACGAGCCCGACCGCACCGCCGACGCCGACGCCGACGCCGACGAGTGTTCGGGCGTCAACGAGGTGCTCGGCGAACTCGTCAACAACACCGGCGACGACGGTGGCGCGGCCTCGGGTTGAGGGTGCTGCCGATCTCGAGCTGCGCGTGCTCGACGCCACCGCCTCCTCGGCGGTCCGTCGTGCATTGCGTCGGCTGATGGGATCGTCGGCATCCGCA
Source organism: Acidimicrobiaceae bacterium (assembly GCA_020637235.1). Taxonomy (GTDB): domain Bacteria; phylum Actinomycetota; class Acidimicrobiia; order Acidimicrobiales; family Ilumatobacteraceae; genus VFMC01. The sequence goes on from JACJWG010000005.1 coordinate 46,912, forward strand.
CCCATCGGGCAGGCCGCCCAGCTCGTGTGTTCGGAGCTCGTGAACAACGTGCTGATGCACACCACCGGTGGGGGCTGGCTCTCCGTGTGGTGGCGACCCGGTGAGCTGATGCGGGTCGAGGTGGAGGACACCGACCCGCATCTGCCCGAGCTGCCGGGCGTGCCGGCCCCGAGTCAGTTGCACGGGCGCGGCCTCCACATCGTCGACACGGTGGCGAGCCGATGGGGGATGCAGCGCAGCCCCCGGGGCAAGTTCGTGTGGTGCGAGCTCGACGTCTGAAACCGACCTCGGGAGGGCGCGCGAACGGGCTGGTTCCACCGCCGACGAGACGCGAGATCCGATGTTTCGAGATCGGGCGAGTGGGGAACTCGTTGCTCGCGTCGTCGCGATCCGTCCCCCACACGGCGCGGCTCCGCACGCCCGGGGTGGTACCGCACGACCACCCCGGGCCCCACCGCGTCCGGATCCGGGCCCGTGGCCGGTGACGCACTGGGGCTCAGCGACTCGTGGCACTCCCTGCTTCGAGGAAGCCGGCGAGGATGGCGTCCGAGGCACGTTCGTCGGACATCAGATCGAGACCCATCACCTCGCTGCTCTCGGGGCCCGGGGTGAAGAGGCGGACGGGCATCCCGACCGGCACTCGCCCGAGTTCGTGGTGGAGGCGACGATCGATGTGGCGGTGCACGAGGTTGGTCGATCGCTTTCGGAAGGTGGCACCCGCCATCGGTGCCACCACCCACACCTCGTCGATCGGCGCCGTCGTCGAGGCGAAGTCGAGGGCGTCGACGTTCGTCACGGACCACACGCCTCCGTCCACGAGCGATCGACCGCCGATCCGTTGCGGCCGGAACAGGCCGGGCACGGCGCACGATGCTGCGACCGCCTGCGACAACGCGGCGCCGGAACGGCCGTCGAGCACCTGCCGGACACCGTCGGACGCCGAGACGGTGCACACCTTCAGGTCCGTTTCGGGCCACTCGCCGCCGACGAGGCGGTCCAGCTCGGTCAGCAAGGGCTGCAGGTCGAAGCGCGCCCCACGAGACCACGACAGCAGCCACGGCCACGCACTGCGGTGGCGCACGGTGTTGGCCACCGCGGTCACGGTCGGCAGACGCACCGACCACATCAGCTCGAACACCGAGGGCACGTCCACGAGCGAAGCGCGATGCAGGTCATGCAGGTGCTCGGGGAGGCGACCGCCGCCGTCGCGGCGAGCCAGCCGCACGAGTTCGTCGGCCGCGACCCCGGCGCGGAGCAGTGCACCGACCAGCGATCCGGCACTCGTCCCCACGATCTGGGTGGCACGGCGCGGGTCGAACCCCGTGTGGTGCTCGATGCTGAACAGGACACCGGCGTGGTACGCCGCGCCGACGGTGCCGCCGGCGCCGAGGACGAGCCCGACGCGCGGCTGAGCGTCCGTCCCGCGAGTGTGTGAACCCGCGGTGGCGGCCATCAGCGTTCGCCCGCGGTCGACGCATCCGACGGGGCGCCGCGGGGCGCGAGGGGCTCGACTGCCGGGCCGTCCAGCACCGAACCGTCGATCGCGAAGCGCGAACCGTGGCACGGGCAGTTCCACGTCTGCTCGCCCCGGTCGAACTGGACGATGCACCCGAGGTGCGGGCACGTCGCGTCGAGCTCGTGACACGTGCCGTCGCTCGCTCGGGCACGAGCCACGTGGTGCAGCCCGTCACGCACCACGGCCCCCTCGCCGGGTCCGAGGTCGGTGACCGGCTCGGATCGCACCCGGTCGGCCACGAACCGGCGAGCCACCTTGACGTTGGTGCGAGCCAGATCGGCGCCGAGCGTGGGCAGGATTCGCGTGGCGTCGAACAGCGGATCGGAGGGGGCGCCCTCGATCTCGTCGGTGATGGCGCGCGCCGCGACCATCGCATTCGTGAACCCCCACTTGCCGAAGCCGGTGGCCACGAAGCGGTGGCGAGCACGCGGCGAGAGGCGCCCGATGTACGGCACGCCGTCGGAGGTGACGTAGTCGAACGCCGACCACCGATCGTGCACCTCGAGCCCGAGACGGGTCGTGGCCCAGACGGCCAGTTGTTCGACGTGCCCGCTCGATTCCACGTCGTCGGTCATCGGGTGCCCGAACCCACCGACCACCAGATCGGGCCGGGCAGAGCCGTCGGCGGGGCGGAGCGACCATCCTTCGTCGACCGACAGGTACATCCCCCGGATCACCCCGTCGCGACGAGCGCCGGCTGCCAGCGGTCCGCTCACCACGTACGACCGCTCGGGGCGGGATCGGCCGGCGAGGAGAGCAGGGTCGATGGTCGGGATGTGCGTGGCGAGCACCACCTGATCGGCGTGCACCACTCGACCGTCGTGCAGGGTGACCTCGCAGCCGCGCTCGTCCTCGGTGGCGTCGTGCACCCGCACGTGCTCGATCACCTCGGTGCCCCGTTCGCGCAGTGCGGCGGCCAGCCCGTCGCAGAACGCCACCGGGTCGAGATGGGCCTGGCCGCCGAGCCCACACGCCGTCACGTCGAGGTCGAACACCTCGTCGAGTTCGGTGCCCCGCACGAGCGACACGGGCAGACCTGCTGCGGCGGCCGCGCGCACCTCGTCCTCCACGACGGCGACCCCGTCGGGAGTGGTCGCGCAGCTGTAGGACACCGCCTCGGTGAAGCCGCACTCGAGCTGGAGCGAACCGACCAGGTCGCGTAACGCGACGACGGCCCACTGCTGCGCCGTTGCGTACGCCGATGCGGCGTCGCCGCCCTTCGCCGCGGCGAGGCGCTGATAGATGGTGCCGTGCAGCGCACTCACCTTCGCCGTGCTGTGGCCGGTGGTACGTCCGGCGACGGCTCCGGCCTCGACGACGGCAACGGAGCGACCGGTCTGGCGCAGCTGCCACGCGGTGAGCAGGCCGGCGATGCCGGCGCCCACCACGACGACGTCCGATCGGTCGGGAACGGCGTCGGCGCCGCGGCCGGCGCGGACGTGCCGGCGGCGCCGCTGCAACCAGCGTGAGTCGAGTGATGTGGGGTGGTCGGCGGGTGACGGCCGGACCGTGTCGGCGGGGTCGCGGGGATCGACACCCGGGGAGGGGGAGGTCATCGGCGTGGCGGTACCCCTGCCGACGCGCCGCGAACCGCGTCCACGGGGCGGCTGCGGATCCGCGCGATCAGCCGCCGAGCAATTCCGTGAGCAGATCGACGCCCTGGCACACCGCTTGGAGGCGGATCTCGTCGGGGTCACCGTCGAACCTGCGTCCGACGACCGCGCTGCGCTCGCCGGCACGAGCGGCGATGAAGACCGTGCCCACCGGCAGGCCTTCCTGCTCGGCCGGTCCGGCCACACCGGTGAACGCGATCGCACAGGGTGCGCCGAACAGCCGCTGCACGCCGGCCGCCATCTCCTGCGCACACCGGCCGGAGACCACCGGGCCGTCACCGACGCCGAGCACACGACGCTTCGCCTCGCTGTCGTACGCCACCACCCCGCCGAGGTGCACCTCGCCGGAGTCGGGGACGTCGACGAGAACATGGCTCGCGAGCCCACCTGTCAGCGACTCGGCGGTCGCCACGCGCACATTGCGTGCGAGGAGCCGCCGCACCAGCCGCTCGGCAGCGGCACGCGCATCGTCGAGCGTCGTCACCGTCGGACGATGCCCAGGGTGGCGTGCGCACAAACGGCACGCGACCCCGGGTGCACAGCGTCGGAGGACGTCCGACTCGTGCGCCGTCGCGGCGCGCGGGTCACGATCGTGCCGTGGACGTCGTGCGTTGGATCGCGATCGGGCTCGTCGTCGCGTGCAAGTTCGCGATTCCCGTGGGGATCCCGTTCCGCCCGTTCGTGTTCGGTTGGGCGAACTTCGTGCTCGACACCGTCGACGGCGACCTCCTCGTCCCGCTCGGCCTGGCCGATGCCACGTACCAGCCGATCGACAAGATCGCCGACTGGGCCACCTACGTCGGCATGGTCGTGGCGGCGCGGCGAGGCGGGTGGTCGATCCGCCGCTGGATCGTCGGCCTGTTCGTGTTCCGCTCGATCGGCCAGGGACTGTTCCTCGCGAGCGGGGCCGAGTGGTGGTTGTTCGTCTTCGGCAACTACCTCGAACCGCTGTTCCTGGTCTACGCGACCGCGGGATTCGCGCTGAAGGAGGAAGGGCGCACGGCGGCGTGGTTCGCGCGGCACCGGATCGTCATCGGCATCTTCGTCGTGCTCTACAAGCTGCAGGACGAGTACGTCACCCACGTCGGGAACATCGATCGCACCGACCTCATCGTCGGGCTCTTCACCTGACCGACGAGCGCGCCGAGCGATCACGCCAGGCGCGGTGCCAGTCGGACAGCAGACGCCGGTACGCCGTGTCCCAACCGTCGTACACGGCACGCAGCTCGTCGCCCGGCCACGAGGTCGGCAACAGCTCGTCGGGCAACAGCGGATCGGCCTGCAAGTGGCGGAGCACCGCTGCCGACAGCACGAAGCCCTCGGCGAGCACGTCGGCGCTCGGCGCCGTCGCGAGCCGGTCGACGAGCACGCTGGCGCGCCGTTGCCAGCCGGTGAGATCCCACAGCCGCTCGGCGAGCGCCACGGGCTCGTCGGGCCGTGCCGTCATCCGCTGCGCGCGCTCCACGAGGTCGGGTGGCAGCGCCAACGGGAGGTTGTCGGGGCGCATCCAGACGCCCTCGCGCAGTTCGGCACAGCGTGCCGCGAGCAGGCTGCGTCGGTGCTCGGCGCGCTCGACGGCCAAGCGTCGTTCGCCGGTGAGCACCACCATCGTCCAGCCGCCGCGCCACGTCGCCCGCGCCGGCCGGCGGCTCTGCTGCTGGCGCTTCCCGCGCTCGGCGAGTCGTCCGGTGAGCCGGTAGCGCCCCGCGTCGGTCACCGCCTCGCCGGCGCGCACCATGCGCGTGAGCGCGACTCGCGCACGGTTCTCCGTGATCCCGAACAGCGCGGCGACGGCGACCAGCTGGGCGACGGGCAGCTCGGGCGGATCGGTGCCGAGCAGGGTGCTCGCGAGGACCGAGCGAGCGGTGAGCGGCGGGCCGGCACCGGGGAGTGCCGGATCGAGGTCGGGCCGTGACACCCTCGACACATTACGGCATTCCGACACGTGTCGAGATCCTGTAATGTCTGACCCATGGTCGCGACGATGGTGCCTGACGACACGCTCACCCCGTCGGTGCTCCCCACCGATCGGCTCCTCCCGAGCGGGGTGCTGCGGCCGGAGCTGCGCGTGCCGATGCGCCGCATCGCCGACACCCGCAACGCACTCACGATCGTGGTGCTGTACCTCCACGCCGCAGCCGTCATCGGCGGTGCGCTGTGGATCGGACACCCGGCGGTCTACGCCGTGTCCTTCGTGCTGATGGGCCCCGTGTTCGCCCGGCTGCTCATCCTCAATCACGAGGCGGCGCACCGGATGCTGTTCACGAACCGTCGGGTGAACGACTGGGTGGGGAAGTGGTTGCTCGCCTACCCGGCGTTCACGCCGATCGACGCCTACCGCCGCGGCCACATGGCGCACCACCGCGAGGAGTTCGGTCCCGACGAGCCCGATCTCGCGTTCTACCGGGGCTACCCCACCACGCGTGCGTCGCTCCGACGCAAGCTCACGCGCGACGCGGTCGGTATCTCGGGCTACAAGAACCTGGTGCCGCTGTTCCGGGCACTCACCAAGCCCAGCACCCGACGGGTCGCCGCGTCGATCCTCGGGGTGCAGGTGCTGATGATCGTGGTCTGTGTGCTCGCCGGGGTGTGGTGGGTGTACCCGGTGCTGTGGTTCGGTCCGTGGATGACGGTGTGGCGGGTGATCAACCGGCTCCGCTCGATCGCCGAGCACGGCGGCATGACCCGCGACGACGATCGCCGACGCACCACCCACGTCGTACGCCAGCGGTGGCTCGCACGGTGGTGGATCGTGCCGTATCACACCGGCTGGCACCTCGCGCACCACGTCGACATGGGCGTGCCGTGGCGCAACCTGCCGGCGTTCCACGCCGAGCTCGTACGCGCCGGGTACGTGACGCCGGGACTCGAGTACCCGAGCTACCCGGCGCTGTGGCGGGCGCTCAGCAGCCGCACCGACGCGGCGTCGTGATCGCCGGCCGGTGGCCTCAGCGCTGGCCGGGGGTCATGTAGAACCACACGGGGAACTTGGCGCCGGCGTCGCGGATCGCCGCACGCGCGGCGAGCATCGTCCGGCCCGCCTCGGTGCGCTCGAAGAACCAGTCCTCGACGGCGCGCCCGCCGGGTGCGGGCCCGTCGGCGAGCTCGAGCGCAGCCTCCTCGTAGTAGGTGCGGATGTCGTGGCACACCGCGGTGGTGTTGCCGCCGGGAATCCCCGCCTCCTTCCAGTCGGCGCCCTCGGCGATCGCGTGCAGCACGGCGAGTGCGCCGGGCACGCCGTCGGCGTCGACCACGCGACCGACGGAGGTGACCCCGTGTCGTTCGCGGGCCCGGTCGTAGGCCTTGCGCAGGCCGCGGGCCTCATCGACCGCGGGCGGCAGCGACGGGTCGAACCGTGGCGGCAACGAGCACGCGAGGGGCGCCGCGTCCTCGGCCTCGATCACCGTCGGATGGTCGACGAGCACGGGACCCGACGGCTCGTCGAGCAGGGCGAACGCCCGGGCCAGCACGTCGTGCTGGAACGCCGGGTCGTTCGGCACGCCGAGCGGCCGACCGAGCGGGAACTCGCAGTGGAGCGCGCGTGGCGGCGCCGTCTTCCGGGCCATCTCGCGCACCGACGACAGGACGATCGTGGCGATGCCGGCTGCTTCGAACACGTGGGCGAGCACACTCACGGTGCGCGTGCAGAGCGGTCAAACGGGGGTGAGGATCACCACGTCGACGCCGTCGGCGCGCAGGTCGGCCGCGGCGCGAGGTCCGCTGTCGAGGCGGATGGTCGACACGTCGTCGGGCTGGTTGCCGGCGAACGACACGTGACGCGGCGCCACCTCGCCGATCACACCCTGTGAGGCCAGCTCCTCCAGCCGGTCGATCGGGTACACCACGTTGAGGTCGAGCGCGACGGCGGCGCGGTCGAAGTTGGGACTCCAGTGGCCGAGTACGAGGTCGTGGCGTTCGCGAGGGATGAGCCGGTACCCGGTGTCGGTGGCCGAGAAGGCCTCGTCGTCGGACACGTAGAGCGCCGCCGAGGTCACGATCGCGACCGTGCTCTCCGACAGCGACTTCGGTGTCACCCACGCCGGGTCGTCGAACACCGGCCCCGGCAGGGTGGCCGAGTGTGCCCGCATCGCCTGGTCACCGTTCACGTCCGTCTCCTCGTCTCGTCCGCTGCTTCAGATGCCGAACTCGCGCTCGGGCGGGTTGGTGCCGTCGAGGATCGCGCGGTAGCGCGGTTCGAGCGACGCGACCATGTCGCGGTCGGTGAACACCCAGAACGTGTTCGACACGATCGCGTCGTGCACCAGGTCGGCGACGTTCGCCGGATCCATGCCCGAGCGGATCTGGTCGCGCACGTAGGCCTCGACCATCACCTCGATCTCGTTGGGCTCGACGCCCAGCTTCGGGGCCGCCCACTCGGGGCGATTGCGGGCGCTGTCCATGATCGCGGTGTTCACCCAGCCCGGGCACAGGCACGACACCCCGACGTTCGCAGCCCGCAGTCGCTGATCGTGGTACAGCCCCTCGGTGATCGCCACCACCGCCCACTTGCTGGCCGAGTAGGCGGAGTGGCCGGGGAAGTGCCCGGCCATCGACGCCGTGTTGACGACATGGCCGCCCTCGCCATGGCCGGTCATGTGCGGCAGGAACGCACGGTGACCGTGGATCACCCCGAACAGGTTCACCTCGAGCACCCAGCGCCACTCGGGCTCGTTCACGAACGCCCCGCCCGACGGACCGCTGCCGCCCACGCCGGCGTTGTTGCACAGCACGTGCACGTTGCCGAACCGCTCGATCGCCGCGTCGCGCAGCGCGTCGACGGCCGCGCCATCGGTGACGTCGGTGGGCACCCCGATCGCTGCTGCACCGGTGGCGGTGATCGCCGCGACGGCCTCGTCGAGCTTGGGCAGCTCGACATCGGCGAGCACCACGTTCATGCCGGCTGCGGCGAAGCGTTCCGCGAACGCACGCCCCATGCCCGATCCGGCTCCGGTCACCACTGCGGTCCTGCCGCTCAACGACTCCATCGCCGGAGCGTACCCACCCGGCCCCCGTGGCCACGGCCCGGAACGAGCCCGGCGCGGGTGTGTGGCGATCAGCGGGGTGAACCGCTGGACCGTGGCGACCGCGAGCGATGCCACCACCAGGCGAGCGCGAGCACGACGGCAGACGTGAACGTCGACGGGACGACCGGGACGAGCTCCACCACGAGCTCGGCGAGTGCAGCGGCGCCGAGCGCAGCCGCGGCGAACGATCGGAGCCACACGAACCACAGCACGCTCGCCGCGCACGCCAGTACCACCACGAGCCAGAGCACCCCGGCGACGCGATCGGTCGTGGTGGTCCGCATCGAGTCGCGGACGGCGTCCACCCACGCGTCGCGGTCGACGAGCCGGAGCCGTCCGGCGACCTCGCGGACGTCGCGGGGCTCGAGGGTGTCGCCGACGAGCTCGTCCGACGTGAGCCGGTAGACGAAGTCGCCGTCGAGCCACACCACCTCGTCGCGTTCGCGGCCGGTCGAGCCGATCACGACGCCGCGGTGATCGAGCACCTCGAACGGTTCGACCCTGACGACGTCGACGGAACTGTTCGCGAGCCGTGTCACCCACAGCCATTCGCTCACCTCCCGACCCGGCGAGCTCGCCTCGGCCTGCAGGGTGAGCTGCCGACCGCGTTCGAGGTCGACGTCGAACTGCCAACCGAAGCGCCACAGCGCGTCGATGTCGTCGACGACCCGCGCCACCTCGACGAGCCCGCTCGACGCGGGCATCGTCCACTCGTCGCCGACGCGGCGCAGCTGCCTGGTGTAGGTGTCGAGATCGGCCGACGCCAGGTTCGCAGCCCACGGACGGAACCCGCCGCCGGCCAAGAGCTCGATGCCGACGATCGGACCGGCGAAGGGGTCGTCGGGTCGCGCGAACACGACCGTCGTCGTCGGTGTGGTGCCCGCGGGCGGCGTCGGAGCAGAGGGTCGATCACCGAACAGGTCGTCGGCGTCGTAGCCGGGGTCGGCCGGTCGGGTCACGCCGCCGATGTCGCGTCGGAGCCGACCACCCTCCACCAGGATCGGCGCCGGGAGCGGCTCGGACGACGTGGCGCTCACGGGCGTCGGTGCCGCCACCGGCTGATCCGGTTCGCGCGACCTCGACGCGACCCCGACGATCGCCACGGCGGCGACCCACACCACCACGGCAGCGCGGAAGCGCCACGACGGACGCCGGCCGTCCGCGACGGTCGGGGGCCGACGGACGTCGTGCCAGATCGTGTCGGCGTCGCGGGCGACCCCGCGGGTGGCTCGCCGTTCGAACAACTCGATCGGGGTCATGTGCCCTCCTCGTCGGGTGGGTGGAGCAACGTGAGGGCGGGCTGCAGCGCTCGCCGCAGCTGGGCGCGGGCGCGGCTCGCCCGCTTGCGCGTCGCCGCCGGTGTGAGGCCGAGGTGCGCTGCGGCTTCGTCGGCGCCGAATCGCTCGACGTCGACGAGGAACACGACCGCACGGTCGACGGGGGACAACACGTCGAGCAGCGACAGATCGGACGGGTGGTGGTCGACGTGCACCGTGTCGCCGGCGAGTCGTGGCAACAGCCGGCGGAGCACGCCGGCCCGGCGCCGGCGGTTGGAAACCTGGTGCAGGATCGCTTGGCGCAGGTAGGCGGCCGGCATCCGGAGTTCGACGAGGTCGTGACGGTCCAGGGTGGCGACCAGCGCGTCCTGCACGAGGTCGTCGGGATCCATGTCGAGGTCGCCCACCACGGCGGCGAACCGCCGCAGCGACGGATACAGCGACGCGAACAACGCTGACGAATTCGTCGGTCGGTCGGCCTCGTCGGGCTCGCGCCAGGTCACACCGTCATGACACCCGAGCCGGGCCCCATGTGACAAGCGGTCACCGGCGACGACAGACTGTGGTGCGTGGGGTTCGCGTGCGGACGGCGGTCGTGAGCAGGTGGGCATGAGTCCCCACACCCGACCGTTCCGGTTCGGTGTCGAGGTGGCGCAGCCCTTCGAGGGGCGCACCTGGGCCGACTCCGCCCGATTGGTCGAAGACCTCGGCTACGACACGTTGTTCGTGCCCGACCACGTGCATTCGCCGCTCGGCCCGCTCGTCGCGATGACGGCGGCGCTCGCCGCGACCGAGCGGTTGAAGGTCGCGCCGCTGGTGATGGCGGTCGACTTCCGCAACCCGGTGTTCCTGGTGAAGGAGATCGCCACGCTCGACGCGCTGTTCCCCGGGCGGGTCGAGTTCGGCCTCGGCGCCGGCTACCACCCCCTCGACTACACACGATCCGGCATCGCGATGCCGTCGGCCGGGCGGCGGGTGGCTCGCCTCGCCGAGTACGTGTCGATCGCCCGACTGCTCTTCGCCGGCGAGCCGGGCTCGTTCGCCGGCGAGGAGTTCGTGCTCGACGACGTGACCGGCGCGCCGCGTCCGGCCACCCCGGGCGGTCCTCCGATCCTGATCGCCGGAGGAGGTCCGCGGCTGCTCCGGCTCGCCGCCACGCACGCCGACATCGTCGGCGTGAACCCCTCCACCCGCGCGGGACGCGACGATCCGGCGACGTTCCTCGACGCGCTCCCCGGCTCGATCGACGACAAGGTCGCGCTGGTGCGCGAAGCGGCGGGTGACCGGTGGGAGGCGTTGGAGTTGCACGCGTGGGTGTCGCTGTCGCGCATCACCGACCGCCCGCGCGACCTGATCGCCGGTCTCGCCGCCCGCACGGGAGCCGATCCGGACGATGCGCTCTCGTCGCCGATCGTGCTGGCCGGCAGCGAGCACGAGGTCGTCGACCGCCTTCACGAGCGCCGCGAGCGCTGGGGCTACTCGTACGTCTGCCTGCAGCAGTCGAGCACCGAGCCGTTCGCACCGGTGGTGGCCACCCTCGCCGGCACCTGATGTCGTGTCCGGCAGGTGACGTCGACGGGCCGCGGCGCTAGTCTGACGGGCGCTCCAGCGGCCCCGCACAGCGGATCCGCCGCTCGCGCGGGTGTAGTTCAATGGTAGAACATCAGCTTCCCAAGCTGAGAACGCGGGTTCGATTCCCGTCACCCGCTCCGCGCGAATTCCCTGCTCAATGCCTGTTCCGGGATGCGAGATGCGGGTCGAGTCGCCGAAATCGGTCGTCGTACCACATTCCTGTCACGTCGAGATCGGGCCCCGGATCACGTCGCGGCCGTGGGGCGCAGTCGGTGGGGCAGCGATCGCCGACTCGCTCAGCACCACGGTGAACGACGCGCTGCAACGGAAGCGGTCCGGCGGAGCGACGGCCGTCGGGTCAGGCGAGCGGTGGCTCGTCGAATTCGTCGGCCCAGTCCGCGAAGTACGCCCTGATCGCATCAGCGGAGGCGTCTGCTGTCGAGATCTCGTCATCGGTGAACCGCGCGCCTCAGTGCTCGGACCGGCGGACGCGCCGGCCGACTGCGAACCCGGCTACAAAGATCCCGACAGGGACTGCGAGCATTCCACCGATCAAGAGCGACTCCGGCAGCGACATGATCGAATAGTGGCTAGTGAGCACTGTTCTTGCAAGAGGAACCGAGCCGAGCGGCAGATCGGACCGGGTGGCGAGAAGATTGTCAGTGGCCCTGATGCTGTATATCTTTGCTGTATGTCATCAACCCGGACGCAGGTGTACCTCACCGAGGAACAACGCCGCAAGGTCGACCAGATGGCTGACGCCGAGGGTGTCACGATGGCCGTGATCATTCGCCGTGCGCTCGATGAGTACCTGACCGATGACGCCGACGCCAGCACCGCATTGACGGCCACCTTTGGTGCTGCTCCGGATGCCGATGTGCCGTCACGCGATGAGTGGCAGCGTGGCTGATCTCCTCGTCGACACCGACGTCTTCGTCGACCATCTCCGTGGTGCAGCAAAACTCGTGCCGGGACGGCATCGTCTCCACTACTCAGTGGTGACCCGCGCCGAACTCTTCGCCGGCAACACTGCGACGAACTTGTCGAGCCAGCTGCTCGCACCCTTTCGAGAGCTCGCCGTGGACCGGGCGATCGCCGAGCGTGCCGGCCGGCTCGCGCGAGAGTTCGGAGTGAGACTTCCTGACGCGCTCATCGCTGCGACGGCGCTCGAGCATGGACTCGGACTCGTGACGAGAAATCTCAGGCACTTCGACTCGGTCCGAGGTCTCCGACTCCGCAGGCTCTGACCACGCCGATCGGCAGTTCCGTGCCGTCGGCCGACCTAGGGTCTTGGCACATGGCCCTCTTCCATCTTGCGACCATCGCCCCCACCAAGGAAGAGCTCATTGCTGAGTGGGCGCCGCGCCAGCCATGGGGACCGACGGACGATGTTCCGATGACGGTGATCGGGTCCTACCGGTTCGACGATCCAGACGGCAAGGTCGGCATGGAGACGTTCCTCGCACAGGCGGGCGACGAGTTCTTCCAGATCCCATTGACGTATCGCGACGCGCCGGTGGAGGGGGCAGACGAAGCATTGATCTCGACGATGGAACACTCCGTGCTCGGGCGCCGGTGGGTGTACGACGGCTTGCGAGACCCGCGCCTCGTGCTGATGCTGGCGGCCGTGACGATGACTGGCCAGGGAGAAGCCCTCGGCATGGCCGAGTACGACGGCCGTTGGTACATCGCTCCCAGCAACGTCCGGATCCAGGGGGGCGGCTGGTCGATGGAGCGAGTACCTGTCGACGGCTTCGCCCCCGCCGATCTGGACGACGCTACGGTCACGTTCACGAACGGGCGACTTGAATTGACCGTCTTCCGCAGGCCCGTCGCAGGCGCACGGCCGCCGATCGGTCTCACGGCGACCTGGGTCGGCCACGCCGAGCCGGTGGTGCTCGCCGCAGTGCGCGAACTCGCCGATCGATCCTGACGGTCTGCCGCTTCTGCTCAGCGAGGTAGCTCGACCTCGTCTGAGCTCGCCAGCGAGCGCACATGGCCGGCAACTCCCGCGAGTTGGCCGACGTTGTCGGACGTCGGGTGCGCTCCTGCTCGATCAGCGACCTGGAGCGCACCCGACGCCCGAGTTCCTGGGCGCCGGTGAGTCCTCACCGACGCAGCTCAGCCGGACCTCGTGGCACCCAGAAGAGCTGGCGGTCGGCCGCGAAGATCCGCTCAAGGTGCACTCACCGGCGGCCGATGACGATGCGTGCTCACGCGTCCTGTTCGCTGGTCGATCGCTCTGTTCCTCGTCGTCGCCGGCCTGCGTTGGATCGTGAACCACAACCCCTGGTCGGGACCGATCGTGCTCACCCTGAGCAGCACTCATGCGGTGCACCTGAACGACTGGGTGACGTTCGTGCTGTGGGGTGCGGCGGCGCTGGTCGCTCGGCCAGGGCTCGCTCGGCGTCGGATCCCGGTGCTCGTGCGCCGGACGGCCGTGCCCGCCGACAACGGGTCGTAGCGGCTCGCGGGCCGTCCGCCCGCCTCCACTAGCGTGACGTCGTGATCCTCTCCGACCGCAGCCTGCGCGAGCAGATCGACGCCGGCCGCATCATCATCGAGCCGTTCGATCCGACGCTCATCCAACCGTCGTCGATCGACGTGAAGATCGGCAACCTGTTCCGGGTGTTCCGGAACCACACGGCCGCGGTCATCGATGTGAAGCAGAACCAGGAGGACCTGACCGAGCTGATCACGATCCGTGATGGGGACTGCTTCATGCTCCACCCGGGCGAGTTCGTGCTCGGCAGCACGCTCGAGCGGATCGGCGTGCCCGACGACCTCGTCGGTCGGGTGGAGGGCAAGAGCTCGCTCGGCCGCCTCGGACTGATCATCCACTCCACCGCCGGATTCATCGACGCCGGCTTCGACGGGCACATCACCCTCGAACTCACCAACATCGCCACCCTTCCGATCACGCTCTACCCCGGCATGAAGATCGGCCAGGTGAGCTTCATGCAGATGACCACGCCGGCCGAGCAGCCCTACGGCGCGGGCGCGCGAGGCTCGAAGTACCAGGGCCAACGCGGCCCGACGCCGAGCCGCTACTGGGAGAACTTCTCCGAGGGCTGATCGTCAGGGGACACGATCCCGAGATCGCTGCAACGAAACGTGCCCGTCCGGCGTGGATGAGGGCATGACATCACTCGCTGGTCCCGGTTCCCATGTCGCGTCGCCCCGGCGTCGCCGCGCACTCGCGGCACTCGCGATCGCGTCGCTCGGGCTCGCTGCCTGCGGCGGGGGCGACGACGCCGCCGGCGCCGGCGACGACCCGAACGACCCGAGGAACAGCCCACTGGCCGAGCTCCTCGGCTTCGACGCCTCGCCCGCCGAGCAGCGCGCACGGGAACTCGAGGTGCAGCAGCAGATGGTCGCGTGCATGCGCGACGAGGGCTGGGAGTATCAGGCGGTCGACTACGGCGCGCAGGGCGCCGACTTCTCGGCGGAGTTCGAGGAGCAGATCAACGACCCCGAGGCCTACGGCGCCAAGTACGGCTACGGCGTGGTGCGCAGCTACGAGATGCAGGACGAGTTCGGCAGCGTCACGTTCGACGATCCCAACCAGGACTATGTCGAAGCGCTCGACGGTGACGAGCAGCAGGCGTACTACCAGGCGCTGTACGGGCCGTCGCCCGAGGTCGGCGCCGACGAGGAGTTCGTGATGCCCGCGCTCGAGGACCAGGGCTGCAGCGGCAAGGCGCAACTGGCGGTGAACGGCGAGTCGCCACTGAACGACCCCGACATGCAGGAACGGATGAACGAGCTGTTCGAGGACGCGCAGAACGATCCCTCGGTGCAACAGGCCTACGACGACTGGGCCGCGTGCATGCGTGACGCCGATCCGAGCGGCGACTGGACCAGCCCCGACGACGCCGCCAACGAGTTCTGGAACCGGATGAACGAACTGCAAGGGTTCGGACCGTTCGAGGAGACCGTGGACTCCGGCGGCGTGGTCGTGGCCGACACGGTGCCTCTCGGCGGCGCGCCCGCGATCGACGAGGCCGATCTCGACGAGCTGCGTGCCGACGAGCTCGCCACCTGGAAGATCGACTGGGCGTGCCAGCAGGAGGTCGACCTCGCACAGGTGCGCCGCGATGTCGAACAGCGGCTCGTCGACGACCTCGTCGACGAGTTCCCCGAGCTCGGGGGGCAGTGATGGTGTCCCGGCCACATGCCGGGAGCCGACGGCGGAACCTCGCCCTCGTGGTCGTCGGGGCGTCGGTGCTGTCGGCCGGTGCGGGGGTCCTCGTCGGCCGTCGCCTCCAATCGCCGGCCGACGCCGCAGCGGCCACCGCGGCGCCCGCACCGTCGCGGATCACGGTGCCCGTCGAGAAGCGCAGCATCGAGTCGCGGCTCGTGGCCAACGGCGAACTCGAGTACCAGGAACCCACGCCGCTGCGCCTCGCTGGCCCGGTCGGTGCGAGCGCGGGCGCCACCCAGGTGGTGACCCGCGCCCCGGAGAACGGCACGCCGCTCGCCGAGGGCGACATCCTGATGGAGGTCAGCGGCCGACCCGTGTTCGTGTTCCAGGGAGCGCTCCCCACCTACCGGAGCTTCGAGCCGGGCATGACCGGTCCCGACGTCCAACAGCTCGAGGAGGCACTGGCCCGACTCGGGTTCGACCCCGGCACCGTCGACACCGTCTACGACGACGCCACCGAGGCGGCGATCGACCAGCTCTACGAGTCGAAGGGCTACCAGAGCGAGGGACCGACCGAGGAACAGCGGAGCCGCCTCCGCACGGCCGAGAAGGCGGTCGCCGATGCGCAGGCGGCGCTCACCCGCGCCAACGCCGACCTCACCGCGGCCGGCACGCCCGTGAGCGGCGCCGAGCTGCTCCGCCAGCAACAGGCGCTGCAGGCCGCGAAGGACGCCGTGCCCACCGCCGAGGCCACGGCCACGCGCCGCAACACCGACGCCGCCGCTGCGGTGACCGCGGCCACGACGGTGCGCGACGCAGCCAGGACGGCTCGCGACGCAGCGAGGGTCACGCGCGACGCTGCGGTCGCCCCCGGCGCGATCGACCCGGCGACCGGCGAACCCTACGCAACGGCCGAGCTGAAGCTGTTCGAGGACGACCTCGCCGCGAAGGAGGCGGCACTCGTCACCGCCGAAGCCGACCTCCGACGCACGATCAGCGAGCGCGACACCACCGCGACGGAGGTCGCGGCGGCGATCGTCGGTGCCCGAGACGCGCTGGCGCTCGCCGAGCTCACCTACGCCGAAGCGGTCGCGCCGAAGGACACGTCCGCCGCGCGCGATGCCGTCGCCTCGGCGCAGGCGATCCTCGACCAGGCGCGCGCCGACCTCATGATCGAGCAGTTCCAGGTGGGCACGAAGATGCCGGCGGGCGAGATGATCTTCCTCCCGACGGTGCCGACCACCGTCACCTCGGTCGACTCGGCGGTCGGCAAGGCACCGACCGAGCCCGTCGGCACCGCCTCGAGCACCCGGTCGCAGATCCGGGGACGGGTCGGCGCCGCCGACGCCGGCCTCGTGCGAGTCGGCGCGACCGTCGACATCGAACTCCGCGATCTGGACGTGCAGACGACCGGGGTGGTGACCGCGATCGAGGAGCCCGCGGGTGGGTCGGGTGATGACGGGAACGACGCCGGCCAGGGCGGCAGCGGCGGTCGGATCACGATCGTCGTGCAACCCGACGACCCGGCCGCGATCGCCGACTACGTGGGCATGGGCTTCCCCGTCCGGCTCACCTTCACGGTCAGCTCCACCGACGGCGAGGTGCTGGCCGTGCCGGTGGCCGCGTTGTCGGTCGGCGCCGATGGCGAGTCGCGGGTCGAGGTGGAACGTGCCGAGGGCGGTGGCGCCGACGCGGTCGAGCAGGTGACCGTCACGGTTGGCCTCAGCGCCGACGGCTACGCCGAGGTGACCCCGGTCGACGGCTCGCTCGGCGAGGGCGACCGGGTGGTCGTCGGCACCGAACGTGGACGTCGCAGCGACGACTCGAGCGACGACTCGAGCGACGACTCGAGCGACGACGGCGAGGACGGATGAGCGTCGTCGCCGATCCCGACCTCGGCGAGGAGCCGCGCGAACCCGCCGGCGTGGTCCCGGTGGTCGTGCTCGACGACGTCTGGCGGGTCTTCCCCACCGACCCACCGGTCGAGGCGCTGCGCGCCGTGCATCTGCGCGTCGACCCCGGCGAGTACGTGGCGATCATCGGGCCGAGCGGCTCGGGGAAGTCGACGTTGCTCAACGTGCTCGGGCTGCTCGACCGCCCGACCGGCGGCACCTACCAGCTCGACGGCATCGACACCGCCGCCCTCGGCGACCGCGCCCGGGCCGCGGAGCGGGGCCGGCGGATCGGGTTCGTGTTCCAGAGCTTCCACCTGCTCTCGTACCGATCGGTCGAGGAGAACGTGATGCTGTCCGAGCTCTACCTCGGCACGTCGCGTCGCGACCGGCGCTGCCGCGCCGTCGAGGCGCTCGAGCGGGTGGGGCTCGGGCATCGTCTCGGCTTCTCGCCGATCCGGCTGTCGGGCGGTGAACGCCAACGCGTGGCGATCGCCCGGGCGCTGCTCGGCGAACCGAGCCTGCTGCTGTGCGACGAACCGACCGGCAACCTCGACTCGGCGAACACCGCTGCCGTGCTCGACCTCTTCGACGACCTGCGCGCGCAGGGCCTCACGATCCTGGTGATCACCCACGACACCGAGGTCGCCGCCCGGGCGCAGCGTCGCGTGCGGATGGTCGACGGCCAGCTCGCGGAGGTGGCCTGATGGGCGCCGCCCGGCCCCGGCCGCGACTGCGGTTCGCCGACCTGCTCGACGAGACGCTCGCCGGCGTCTTCGCACGCCCGGCGCGAGCCGCGCTCACCACGCTCGGCACGGTGCTCGGGATCGCCTCGCTCGTCGCGACCCTCGGCATCTCACGCACCGCCGGCGGACAGATCGTCGGGCGGTTCGACGAGCTGGCGGCCACCCAGGTCACCGTGTCGGCGCGCACCGCGGGATCGGGGTCGTCGAGCCGCGCCGCGGCCACCTTGCCGTGGGACGTCGAGCTCCGGCTCGACCGGCTGAACGGTGTGGTCGCGTCGGGCGCCGTGGCCGAGGCCTCGAACCCGGGCTCGCTGCGCACCGTGCCCCTGATCGACCCGCAGAACGTGACCGAGCGGCTCGTGCCGGTGTTCGCCGGTTCGGTCGGCCTCCTCGACGCGGTGCGGGGCCGGATCGCGACCGGACGCTGGTTCGACGCCGGGCACGTCGAGCGTCGTGACCGGGTCGCGGTGATCGGCGCCGACGTCGCCGATCAGTTCGGCATCGACCGCCTCGACCGCCAGCCCGGGGTCTTCATCGGCGACGAGATCTTCACCGTGATCGGCATCCTCGACGCAGCGCCTCGGGACACCGGCCTCGTGCAGAGCGTCATCGTGCCCTTCACCGCGGGGCAGGACCGGCTCGGCATCACCCGGCCCGATCGGGTGGTGGTCGAGACCGTCATCGGTGCCGCCCGGCTCGTCGCCGAGCAGGCGCCCGTCGCGCTCAACCCCAATGCCGCCGAGGGACTGAAGGTGACCGCGCCTCGCGACCCGGCGCGCACGAAGGACGCCGTGCAGGACGACGTGAACCAGCTGTTCCTCCTGCTCGGGCTGATCTCGCTCGTCGTGGGTGCGATCGGCATCGCGAACGTCACACTCGTGACGGTGATGGAGCGCACCGGCGAGATCGGGCTGCGCCGCGCCCTCGGCGCGTCGCGACGGCACATCGCGCTGCAGTTCCTCGCCGAGTCGACGGCGATGGGCCTCGTCGGCGGGATCATCGGCGCGACCGTCGGGATCATCACCATCGTCGGCGTCGCCGGCAGCCGGGAATGGACCCCGGTGCTCGACCTGTGGTTGCCGCTCGCCGCGCCGTTCGCTGGCGCCGTGGTCGGGCTCGTGGCCGGGCTCTACCCCTCGGTGCGCGCCGCGCGGATGGAGCCCGTCGACGCGCTGCGCGCCGGTACCTGATCGCGGGTCAGGCGTCGGTCGGCGTGATCACCGTGGCGGCGTCGTTGGCCGCTGAGCCGGCGGCGGCCACCGACAGCGGCGCCTCCTGCGCGCCGAGCCGGCGTTCGCCGGCCTCGATCGCCTCGAGCAGGTGGATCGCGATGTCGGCCACCTTCACCTGGTCGTCGTCGGCACCGGCCGCCTTCACGCCGTCGTCGAGCATGATGTAGCAGAACGGGCAGGCCGTCGCGACCCGGGTGGCACCGGTCGACAGCGCCTCGACGGCACGCTCGTCGTTCACCTTCGTGCCGATCGACTCCTCCATCCACATGCGGGCACCGCCGGCGCCGCAGCACATGCCCTTGGTGCCGTTGCGCTGCATCTCGACGATCTCGATGCCCTTGATCGAACCGACCACCTTGCGCGGCGCCAGGTACACGTCGTTGTGGCGACCGAGGTAGCAGCTGTCGTGGTAGGTGATCCGCTCCTCGAGGGTGGCCTGGCTCACGTCGAGCGTGCCGGCCTCGATCAGCTGCTCGAGCAGCTGGGTGTGGTGCACCACCTCGTAGTTGCCACCGAGCTGCGGGTATTCGTTGCGCAGCGTGTTGAAGCAGTGCGGGCACTGGGTGATGACCTTCTGCACGCCCATGCCGTTCAGCATCTCGATGTTCGGCATCGCGAGCATCTGGAACAGGTACTCGTTGCCCGAACGACGGGCCGAGTCGCCGGTGCACATCTCGCTCGGCCCGAGGATCGCGACCTCGATCCCGGCGCGGCGCAACAGCTTCGCCATTGCCTGGGTGACCTTCTTGTTCTTGTCGTCGAACGAGCCGGCGCAACCCACCCAGTAGAGGTACTCGGCGGTGATCGGCTCGCCCGGATCGAGGATCGTGACGTCGTCGAGGCCGTTGGCCCAGTCGGCGCGCTCGCCCTGGTTCATGCCCCACGGGTTGCCCTGGTTCTCCATGGCGCGGTAGGCGTTGCCGAGCTCGGCCGGGAAGTTGCTCTCCATGAGCGACAGGTAGCGCCGCATGTCGAGGATCTTGTCGAGGATCTCGATGTTCACCGGGCAGATCTCGTCACACGCCTTGCAGCTCGTGCAGCTCCACACCTCTTCGGCGGTGATCCGCTCGAACAGCGAGTTGGACGAGATGGTGATCTCGGGCACGGTGCCGAGCGGCGGGCTCACCTTCGCGTGTGACGCCGACGCAGCCATCACCTCGCCGGTCTTCAGCACGATCTCGCGTGGGTCGAGCGGCTTGCCGGTCGCGTGGGCCGGGCATACGCTGGTGCAGCGACCACACATCGTGCAGGCATCGGTGTCGAGCAACTGCTTCCAGGTGAAGTCCTCCACCACGCTCGCGCCGAAGGTCTCGAGCGAGGTCTCGGTGAGGTTGGGCATCGCCCGCATCGCACCCTTCGGGCGCTCGCGGTCGCGCAGGTACATGTTCAGCGGCGAGGTGAACATGTGGCGCAGCATGGTGACCGGCAGGATCGCCAGGAAGGCGAGGAAGGCGACCACGTGGGTGCCCCACCAGATCTGGTGCCACAGGTCGATCGTGTCCTGCGAGAGGCCGTCGAAGATCGTGGCGATCGGGTAGCCGACGAAGCTGAACTTCTCGTAGTCGGGCATGCCCTCGTGGGCGATGCGGAAGCCCTCCGCCACGAAGCCGGACAGGCCGAGCACGAAGAACACGCCGAGGATCAGCGCGTGCTCGGGCTTGGTCTTGATGCGGATGCGATACGGGCGCTGCACGTACCGACGGACGATCGCCCACACGATGCCGACCATGAACACCACACCGAACAGGTCGCCCATGAATGCGTACGCGCGGTACACGTCGCCGTGCAGGAACTTGAGGTCCTCGGGCAACTGGTGGTCGACCTCGAGTGTGGTGGTGATGCCGAGCAGGCCGAGGAAGCCGAAGTAGATGAACGAGTGCATCAGGCCGGCGGCGGAGTCGCGCAGCAACGTCTGCATGTAGACGCCGGCGCGGAAGTCGCCGAGGCGCTTCTTCGCGTTCTGGGGGGTGAGGCGACGGCGGTCGCTGACGCCGCGCTCCCAGTTCTTCACCCGATCGGCGAACACGAAGGCGCCCCACACGATCATCGCCGGCATCACCGTGTAGAACGCGATCTTCAGTGGTCCGGGGATGTTGCCGAACACCTCGCGGTGCACCGCGTTCTCGTTGTGCCAGCCGGTGATCAGCGGCAACACACCCGACGCCAGGATGAACACGCCCATGGCGATGCCGATCCCGATGACGAGCTGGTGGGGCTTGAGGCGCTTGGGGCCCTGGTCGGCGACCGGGGCGGAAGACGAATGCGTACTCATGGCGACGCGAACTGTAGTTCGCCGGGACGCCGGGCTCCTCGTCCGCAGGCGGGCGGCCGCGTGACACGCGACCGCGTCACCTCACGTCAGGTCAGCCGAAGTACTGGCGGTCGAGGTCGCGGATGCGCGACGCGAGCGAGGCGAGCAGCTTGTGCGCGAGCGCCGGTACGTCGTCGACGACCCCGAGGAAGGTGCGCTGGCTCAGCAACAGGAACAGACAGTCGGTCTCGCAGGTGACGGTCGCCGTGCGCGGGCCGTGATCCAACAACGAGAGCTCGCCGACGATGGTGCCCGGGCCGAGGCTCGCGACCTTCTTGCCGTTGCGCTTCACCGACACGGTGCCCGACAGCACGACGAACGCCTCGCGACCGGTCTGACCCTGGTCGACGATCAGCGACCCGGCGGGCATCGTGACCTCGTCGCCGGCCTTGGCGATCTTCTCGAGGTCCTTCTGCGAGCACGCCGAGAACAGCGGGATGTTCTTCAGATGCTCGACGTGCGCCTTCTTGCTTGCCATGGGCGCCGAGCATAGACCGCTCGCACGCGCCGCCGTGACGTGGACGTCACCGAGCGTGACACGATCCCGGATCGGGCGTCGGGCGCCCGTCGTAGACTGGGACCGTGACGCACTCCCCGCTCTCGCTCGCCCGCCGCGACGGCTTCCACGGTCGCTCCGGGCCGCTGCTGCTCGTCATCGCGGACGGTGTGGGCATCGCGCCCCCGGGGCCGTCCAACGCGGTCACCGAGGCCGACACGCCCACCCTCGACGCGCTGCTCGCGTCGCCGCTCAGCACGTCGTTGCTCGCCCACGGTCCGGCGGTCGGCCTGCCGTCGGACGACGACATGGGCAACAGCGAGGTCGGTCACAACGCGCTCGGCGCAGGTCGGGTGTTCGCCCAGGGTGCGAAGCTCGTCAACCATGCGCTGGCGAGCGGCGCCCTCTACCGCAATCCCGTCTGGCAGGAGGCCGTCGCGCACGGGCGGGCGCACACGATGCACTTCCTCGGTCTGCACAGCGACGGCAACGTGCATTCGCACATCGACCACCTGCACCAGATGCTCGAGCGGGCGGCCGAGGAGGGCGTCGTCCGTGCCCGTGTGCACGTGCTGCTCGACGGTCGCGACGTGCCGGCACGGTCGGCGCTCGACTACCTCGCGCAGACCGAGCAGGTGCTGCAGAAGATCAACGAGCACGGCGCCGATCGCGGCGTCGACTTCCGCATCGCGAGCGGCGGCGGTCGGATGACGATCACGATGGACCGCTACGGGGCCGACTGGGCGATGGTGCAGCGCGGCTACGAGTGCCACACCCACGGTGTCGGCCGGCCGTTCCGTTCGGCGGCCGAGGCGGTGGAGACGATGTACGCCGAGAGCGACACGGGCGACCAGTACCTGGCGTCGTTCGTGGTGGTCGACGACGCCGGCGTGCCGGTGGGCACCATGCACGACGGCGACGCCGTCGTGCTCTACAACTTCCGCGGCGATCGGGCGATCGAGATCTCGCAGGCGTACGAGGACCCGACCTTCGACCGGTTCGATCGCGACGCCGTCGCACCGCACCCCGACGTGTCCTTCTGCGGGATGCTCCAGTACGACGGCGACGCCCTCGTGCCGAAGCGCTACCTCGTCGACCCGCCTACCATCGAGCGCACCGTCAGCGAGTACCTGTGTGCCGAAGGTGTGAGCACCTTCGCGATCAGCGAGACCCAGAAGTACGGCCATGTCACCTACTTCTGGAACGGCAACAAATCGGGATACATCGACCCGTCGCTCGAGACCTACGTCGAGATCCCCAGTGACAACGTCGCGTTCGACACGACGCCGGCGATGAAGGTGCGCGAGATCACGGCTGCCACGATCGAGATGCTCCGCTCGGGCCGGTACCGGTTCGGGCGGCTCAACTTCCCCTCGGGCGACATGGTGGGCCACACCGGGCACCTGCACGCCACGATCGACGCGATGACCGTGATCGACGAGTGCATGGCCCGGCTCATCGAGGTGATCGACGAGCTCGGTGGCGTGCTCGTCTACACCGCCGACCACGGCAACGCCGACATCATGTTCACCGAGACCGCCGACGGCGTGCGCATGCCGAAGACCTCGCACACGCTCAGCCCGGTGCCCTTCGCGATCCACGACGCGGCGTGGCACGGCGAGTACCACCTCGCCGCGCCCGACGGTGCCGGCCTCGCCAACGTGGCCGCCACCCTGCTCGACCTGCTCGGCTTCGTGCCGCCGTCCGACTACGAGCCGTCGGTCATCGCGTTCGACGCCTGAACACCAGCCGACCAGTAGCGTCGGCCCGATGGACTACGGCTTCGATCGATTCCTCCGCCACGACGAGCTCACCAGCTGGTTGCACGACCTCGCCGCGGCGCATCCGGGGTTGGTGACGATCGAGTCGTACGGCACCTCGCACGAGGGTCGCGACCTGTGGCTCGCGACGATCACCGACACCTCCACGGGGGCCCACGACACCAAGCCGGCGCACTGGGTCGACGCGAACATCCACTCGGTCGAGGTGACCGGCGGCGTGGCCGCCCTTCATCTCGTCCACCACCTCGTCAGCGGGTTCGGCACCGACGACACCGTCACCCGGGCGCTGCGCACCCGTACGTTCTACGTGGCACCCCGCGTCAACCCCGACGGCGTCGAATGGGCGCTCGCCGACTCGCCCCGGTACCGACGCAGCAGCGTGCGTGCGTGGCCCTGGCGCGACGCACACCGCTCGCCCGGCGTGCACGAACGCGACATCGACGGTGACGGTCGTGTGCTCACGATGCGCGTCCCCGATCCCGACGGGTGGTGGATGGCGAGCGAGCTCGACGGGCGGATCATGAAGCCGGTGCCGCCCGAGGGTGTCGGGACCGGTGTGGTGCGCTACCGCCTGCTCGACGAGGGCGAACTGGTCGACCACGACGGTTTCACGATCCCCACCCCGGCGCCGCCCCAGGGGCTCGACATGAACCGCAACTTCCCCGCCGGCTGGGGGACCGAGGTGCACGGCAGCGGCGACCACCCGATGAGCGAACCCGAGATCGACGCGCTCGTGCGAGCCATGGTGGCCCGGCCGAACATCTGCGGCTACAACGCCTACCACACGAGCGGCGGCGTACTCCTGCGACCGTCGAGCACCAAGTCCGACGGCGACCTCGCCCCGTTCGACGTGTGGGTGTGGGGCCAGCTGGGTGAGCGCGGCAACGCCCTCACCGGCTACACGGTGCACTCGGTGTTCGAGGACTTCACCTGGGACAAGAAGGTCACGATGAGCGGCGCCGCCGACGACTGGGTGTACGAACACCTGGGTGTGTACGGCTGGACCACCGAGTTCTGGGACGTCATCCACGCCGCCACCGGTACCAAGCAGAGCACGCACTTCTGGTACGTCGGCCCGACCGAGGCCGAGGAGGTGGCGGTGCTGCGGTGGGCCGAGGAGCACGGCCACGACGGCGTGTTCGTCGACTGGTACCCGTTCGACCATCCCCAGCTCGGCCCGGTCGAGTTGGGCGGCTGGGACCACATGCGATCGTGGACCAACCCGCCGCTCGCGCTGCTGGCCGCCGAGGTGCGCCCGCACGCCGAGTTCGCCGTGCACCAGGCCCTCGCCTCGCCGGCACTGGCCGTCGCGCACACCGCGGCCGTGGCGCTCGGTGCCGACACCTGGCGCGTCGAGCTCGGCATCGCCAACACCGGCTGGTTGCCCACCGACGTCACCGCCCACGCCCGCAAGTCGCACATGGTGCTGCCGTTGGTGGCCACCGTCGAGGGTGCGGACGTGCTCGGTGGTCCGGCCCGGCTCGAGCTCGGTCAGCTGGAAGGTCGATCGTCCGCCCGGTTCTCGGGACGCAACGACGGCACCCCCGACCGGGCGCTCGCCACCTGGGTGGTGCGTGCCCCGGCCGGCAGCGAGGTGCATCTCACCGCGTCGCACCAACGAGCGGGTCGCGTCGAGGCGACGGTGGTGCTGGCCGGCTGAGCGGTCAGGCCGGCGCGGGCTGGGCGCCACGGACGAGGACGCCCGGCAGCCGGCCGGTGTGCTCGCCGTCGGCGAAGGTCTCCACACCCGACTTGAAGGTGTGGCGATAGCCGGTCGCGGTCTGCATCAGGCGGCGGCCGCCCGCCGGGAGGTCGTGCACGATGTGCGGCGGGTGGGCGCCGAGCGCGGCCATGTCGATCACGTTCAGATCCGCCAGGTAGCCCGGCGCGACCACGCCTCGGTCGAACCAGCCCACGTGCCGCGCCCCGCGCTGGGTGAGGTGGTGCACCATCAGCTCGACGGGCAGCCGGTCGCCGCGCCGATCGCGGGTCCACAGTGCGAGGGCAGTCGTGGTCATGCTCGCATCGCTGATCGCACCGCAGTGCGCGCCGGCGTCGCTCAGGCCGAGCAACGAGTTCGGGGCGAGGAGCATCTCGCGCACGTCGTCGAGGTTGCCCTTCGCGAAGTTGAACAGCGGCATGTACAGCAGCTGGTTGCCGTCGCGCTCGACGAGGAGGTCGAGCACCACCTCCACCGGGTTGCGGCCGCTCGCCGAGGCGAGACCGGCGATCGAGGTCGACGCGGTCGGCTCGTAGTCGACCGGGTCGCCCATCGGGAACAGCTTGTGGAAGCCGTTGGTGATCTCGTGCAGCATGCCGTCGATCTCGCGGGTGGCGTGCTCGGCCACGATGCGCGCCCGGCGATCGGGGTCGCGGAGCGCGTGCACCAGCTCGGGCAGCGGCAACCGTGCGACCTCCTGGAAGCTCGGGCACAGGATGAGCGGGTTGAGCGTGGCCGTCAGCCCTTGGAGCACGCCGATGGGTCGGGCCGACACCTGGGTCTTCATCGGCAGGCCGGCGGCGACGCACTCGTCGACCCACGCCGTCATCTGGCGCCAGCGGTCGGGCAGCGGCTCGGGCTGCTGCACCGTCATGCTGAGCGGCCGGCCCGTGGCCTCCACCAGCGCGCGCATCGTGGCCATCTCGGCGCGCATGAAGTCCTCGTCGGCCGACTGGTAGGCGTCGCTGATCAGCTGGATGACACCGCGGCCGGTGTCGGCCATGGCACCGGCGAGCGCGGTGAGCTCGTCGATGCCGCTGTATCGGGTGCCGAGCGGTGCTCCGTCGCGGGTGCGGTGGATGTAGGTGCGGCTGGTGGTGAAGCCGATCGCGCCGGCCTGCATGCCGGCGCGCACCTGGATCGCCATCTCGGCGAGCTCCTCGGCCGTCGGCACCTCCATCGGGTCGGCACCTCGCTCGCCCATCACATAGGCGCGCAACGGTGCGTGGGTGACGTGGGTCGCGACGTCGAGCGCGTACCGGCGGCGGTCGAGCGCGTCGAGGTAGTCCGTGAAGGTCTCCCAGTCCCACGTCAGCCCTTCGGCGAGCGCGGTGCCGGGGATGTCCTCCACCCCTTCGAGCATCGCGATCAGCCAGTCGTGGTGCTCGGGTGTCGGACGCGCCGGGGCGAAGCCGACGCCGCAGTTGCCCATCACGATCGAGGTGACGCCGTGGATGCTGCTCGGGGCGAGCACCGGGTCCCAGGTGGCCTGGCCGTCGAAGTGGGTGTGGACGTCGACGAAGCCCGGCGTGACGGTGAGGCCGTCGGCGTCGATCTCGCGGTGGCCGCGGCCGTCGACCCGGCCGACCGCGGTGATGCGGTCGCCGGAGACGGCGACGTCGGCCACGGAGGCGGCGGCGCCGGTGCCGTCGACCACGGTGGCGTTCCGGATGACCAGGTCGTGCTCGCTCATCGACCCATTGTGGTGCACCGGGGGCGCACGAGCGAGAGCCGTGCGCGCGCCGCGGGTGTGCGACCTCAGTCGAGCAGGGGGGCGACCTCGTGTGCGAGCAACTCGAGATGGTCGAGATCGCTCAGGTCGAGCACCTGCAGGTACACGCGCTCGGCCCCCGCCTCCGCCCAACGGCGCAGGGTGGCCGCGACCTCGTCGACCGTGCCGGCAGCACCGTTCTGACGCAGCTCGTCCGGCTGCCGACCGATCGCCGCGGCGCGTCGCGCCACCTCGGCCTCGTCGCGTCCGGCGCACACGACGAGCGCCGCGCTGTACACCATCGGCTCGGTGCGCCCGGCGGTCTCGCACGCGGCGCGCACCCGGTCGGTCTGCGCACGGAAGAAGTCGAGCGGCACGAACGGGGTGTTGAACTCGGTGGCGTATCGGGCGGCCAGTTCGGGCGTGCGCTTCTTGCCGCCGCCGCCGATCACGATCGGCGGCCGCTGTTGCGCCGGCTTCGGCAGCGCCGGCGACTCGACCACCGAGTGCACGGTGCCCCGGTGGGTGAACGTCTCGCCGATCGGTGTGCGCCACATCCCGTCGATGATCGCCAACTGGTCGGCGAGGTCGTCGAAGCGCGTCCGCAGCGGCGGGAACGGCACCGCATAGGCGGTGTGCTCCTGCTCGTACCAGCCGGCGCCGAGGCCGAGCTCGACGCGGCCGCCACTCATCTGGTCCACCTGCGCCACGCTGATCGCGAGTGGACCGGGATAGCGGAAGGTGACCGGCGTGACCAACGTGCCGAGACGGATGGTGCTCGTGTCGCGGGCCAGCCCAGCAAGGGTGATCCAGGCGTCGGTCGGCCCCGGCAGGCCGCTGACGTCGCCCATCTTCAGGTAGTGGTCGCTGCGGAAGAACGCACCGAACCCGAGCGACTCCGCCTGTCGGGCGACGGCGAGCAGCGTGTCGTAGCTGGCGCCCTGCTGGGGCTCGGTGAAGATGCGGAGGTCGGCGAGCTGCATGCCCGCGACCCTACGCGCCCGCAGGGACGAAGCGGTCGGATGCGACCGGGCTGCGCGCGACGAGCGGCTCCTCGGCGGGGCGGGCGCCGACGGCGAGCCGGATGCCGGCCCACAGCGGCAGTGCGGTCAGCGCGGCCGTCACGCCGAACAGGGCTGCGGCGCCACCCCGCGCGTACAGCGGTGCGGCGGCGGCCGCCACCAGCGCGGCGGCGACGGTGGCCATCGCTTCGCCGAGCCCCTGCGCCGTCGCGGCACGCCGTCCGGGCACCGCCCAGCCCATCGCGGCAGCGGCGGCGGCACCCACGACGGTCTGGCCACCGGACTCGAACAACCCGATCACCACCACCACCACCGGCACGCGCACCAGGCCGTACAGCAGGATCACACCGATGTTGGCGATGCCGCCGAGGCCGGCGGCGCGGAACGCACCGAGGCGGTCGACCTGCCGGCCGGCCCACCCGGCGAGCAGCATGCTCGGGACGGCGAACGCGGTGAGCGCCGCACCGATCATCAGGTCGCTCGAGCCGATGTCGGCGAGGAAGCGCGGGAACAGTGCGTCGTACGCGCCGATCGGCACGAAGTAGGCGGTCATCACCAGCGCGGCGGCGAGCACCGAGCGGTGTCGCAGCAGCGCGAGGCCCGCGAGGAGCGACGCGTGCTCGGCCACGGGGTTCGCCGCCGGGGCGAGCCGATCGGCGGAGGCACCTGTCCCGCGACCGGCGACGAACCCGGGCACGCCAGCAGCGAGGGTGAGCGCGGCGGCGACGACGATCGTGGCGACCACGCCGATGCTCACCTTGCCGGCCACGGCGAGCACCGGACCGAGTGCCATACCGGCGAGCTCGACCGCGTGCAGCCGACCGATGCGTTCGCCAGGGGCGTCGGGGAAGCGGCGAATGAGCAGGCCCTTGGCCGCCGGCATGAAGGCGCCGTACGCGAGCCCCGCGCCGAGGCGTCCGGCGATGAACCACGCCACCGAGTCGCCGAGGGCGTAGGCGAGGGTCGACAGCGCCATCACCACGATCGAGCCCTCGATGACCAGGCGCTCGCGGCCGCGATCGGCGTGCGGCGCGACGAGGGTCTGGGCGACCAGCGCGGCGACGAAGCCGGCGGTCGCGATCCATCCGAGCTGCGCCGTGTCGATCCCGGCGCGCTCTTGCAGCGCAGGCAAGAGCGGGAACACCACCATGAACGACGCCGAGATCGCGAACGCGCCCACCTGGAGCGTCCTCGTCTCGTGCATGCGTCCCGCCGCGCGCGCCGGGGTGCCCTGTGTTGACCACATGGCCAACACTGTATTGGCCAAACGGTCAATGAACGCTGTGTCGTTCGGCACCTCTACCATGGCCGAGCGAATGGCCCGCATGCAGCCCGCCCATCGTCGTGCGGCGATCCTCGACGCCGCCGTCGCCGAGATCGCCGAGCGGGGCTTCGCCCGCACCACGTCGCGGCAGGTGGCCGCTCGTGCCGGCGTGACCCACGGGCTGTTGCACCACTACTTCCCCGACCACGACTCCCTGCTCGCCGCGGCGTTCGAACGAGTGGCCCAGGAGGAGATCGACGAGGCCAACGAAGCGTTGGCATCCGACCGTGACCCGCTCGCGCAACTCCGCGAGCTCACCGAGCCCTACGGCCCGGGCGGCGGGGAGGAGGCCTACCGCTTCTGGCTCGAGGCCTGGGCCGAGGCGTTCCACTCGCCGAAGCTGCGCGACACCACGCACCGGCTGTCGATCGCATGGCACGAGCTCGTCGTCGGGGTGATCGAGCGTGGCAACGCCGCGGCGGTGTTCCGCTGCGAGCACCCGCACGAGACCGCGTGGATGGTGGTCGCGCTGAGCGATGCCTTCGCCCTCCAGACCCAGATCGGCTCCGCGCTCGAGCCCTCGGAGATGAACGCGGTCAGTTGGCGGCTCGCCGAGCGCGAGCTCGGGTTGCCCCCGGGCACCTTGGCCCGCAGCGTGTGAGCGGCGTCCTGCGGGGGTGAGCTGCGGCGGCTCGCCACGTCGTGCGGACCGCCGTCCGCTCAGCCCTCCGGCACCACCGGCCGCCCGGCGTCACCGGGCGCCGACGACGCCGGTCGCCGCAACCAGACAGCCACGGGGCCGGCGGCATCGGCCTCGATCCACGACTCCCACCCACCGGGCACGAACGCCTCGGCGCGCTCGACGACCCACGAGCCGGCGTGATCGGCGAGCTCGGCGAGCGGGGCCAGTGCCACCACCTCGGCGCGTCCCGGCCGTGGCGCGAGGCGAGCGAGCGCCGTCCACAGATGCACCGTCATGAGCATCGGCCACTCCGCCGGCCATCGCAGCTCGGGCAGGTGGTTGCCCCGCCGGACGTTGCAGCGCCGATGGGCGAGCCGCAGGTTCACCGGCTCGTTCGAGCCGCCGCGCGACCTCGGCACCAGGTGGTCGATCGTCGCGCTGGCCGGCGTCGACGGCGGAGCGTGTGGATCGATGTCGCCGCCGCACAGCCAGCACGTCCAACCGTCGCGCTCGGCCAACCGCCTCACCTGCACGCCACCAGTGTGGCAGCGGAGCGAGCGTCCGGCACCTCCTGACCACGGCACTATTCTCGGTACATGCGTACCGCGATTCTCGCCGACCTGGCCCAGCGGCTCGAGGGGTTGGCGCACGACGGGCTCACGAAGCACGAGCGGGTCATCACCTCGCCCCAGTCGGCGCACATCCGCCTCGCGGACGGTCGACACGTGCTCAACCTGTGCGCGAACGACTACCTCGGCCTCGCCGATCACCCGGTCCTCGTCGAAGCCGCCCAGCGCGCGGTCGTGGCGCACGGCTACGGGATGGCCAGCGTCCGCTTCATCTGCGGCACCCAGGACGTGCACCGAGAACTCGAGGCGCGCCTGTCGGCGTTCCTCGGCACCGACGACGCCATCCTGTACTCGTCGTGCTTCGACGCCAACGGCGGGCTGTTCGAGACCTTGCTCGACGAGCAGGACGCGGTCATCAGCGACGCCCTCAACCACGCGTCGATCATCGACGGCATCCGCCTGTGCCGCGCCCAGCGCTTGCGCTACGACAACAACGACATGACGGGCCTGGAGGCCCGGCTGCAGGAGGCTGCGGGCGCGCGACACCGCCTGATCGCGACCGACGGCGTGTTCTCGATGGACGGCGTGCTGGCCGACCTGCCGACGATCTGCGATCTCGCCGAGCGGTACGACGCGACGGTGATGGTGGACGACTCGCACGCCGTGGGCTTCGTCGGGCCCCACGGTCGGGGCACGCCCGAGGCGCTCGGCGTCGGCAGACGGGTCGACGTGCTCACCGGCACGCTCGGCAAGGCGCTCGGCGGTGCGTCGGGCGGATACACGGCGGGCCCGCACGAGGTGGTCGACTGGCTGCGCCAGCGCAGCCGGCCCTACCTGTTCTCGAACTCGCTCGCCCCGGCGATCGCCGCCACCACCCTGGCCGCGCTCGACCTGCTCGAACGGAGCGACGACCTGCGAGTGCAGCTCGAACACAACTCGGCGCGCTTCCGGTCGGCGATGTCAGCGGCCGGGTTCACCCTGGCCGGCGCCGGACACCCGATCATCCCCGTGATGCTCGGCGACGCGAAGGTGGCGGGCGAGATGGCCGAACGGATGCTCGCCCGAGGGGTGTACGTGATCGCCTTCTCGTACCCCGTGGTGCCCACCGGTCGGGCCCGGATCCGCACGCAGATGTCGGCGGCGCACACCGATGCCGACATCGACGAGGCGGTCGCGGCGTTCGTGGCCGTCGGCCGCGAGATGGCGGTGATCCCGTGAAGGCGTTGGTGAAGGCCCGGCCCGAGCCGGGGCTGTGGATGCTCGACGTCGACGAGCCGGCCGTCGGGCCACGCGACGTGAAGATCCGCGTGCGCAAGACGTCGATCTGCGGCACCGACCTGCACATCCACCACTGGGACGCCTGGGCGCAGCAGACGATCCCCGTGCCGATGGTGATCGGTCACGAGTTCATGGGCGACATCGTCGAGGTGGGCCCGGCGGTCGCCGGTCTCGAACCCGGCATGCGCGTGGCCGGCGAGGGCCACGTCACCTGCGGTCATTGCCGCAACTGCAAGGCGGGCCGGCGCGAGTTCTGCCACCAGCACACCGGCGTCGGCGTCACCCGTCCTGGTGCCTTCGCCGAGTACGTGGTGATCCCTGCCGAGAACGTGTTCGTCGTGCCGGCCCACATCGACGACGACGTGGCTGCGATCCTCGACCCGCTCGGCAACGCGACCCACACGGCGTTGCGCTTCGACTGCGTCGGCGAGGACGTGCTCGTCACCGGCGCCGGTCCGATCGGCGTGCTGTCGGCGGCGATCGCCCGCCACGTCGGGGCGCGCCACCTGGTGGTCACCGACGTCAACCCGTACCGGCTGGCGATGGCGGCCCGCCACGGCGCCGACCGGGTGGTCGACGTGCGCACCGAGTCGCTCGCGCCGGTCATGGCCGAGCTCGGGATGACCGAGGGCTTCGACGTGGGGCTCGAGATGTCGGGAGCCGAAGCGGCGTTCAACCAGATGCTCGACGCGATGAACCACGGTGGCCGGATCGCGATCCTCGGCATTCCGGCCGGACCGATGACGCTCGACGTGAACGACGTCATCTTCAAGGGGCTCGAGCTGCAGGGCATCTACGGCCGGCGGATCTTCGAGACCTGGTACAAGATGGCCGCGATGCTGCAGAGCGGCCTCGACGTGGCCGGGGTGATCACGCACCGGGTTCGCGCCGACGCCTTCGACGAGGCCTTCGCGATCGTCGAGACCGGCGAGTGCGGCAAGGTGATCCTCGACTGGGTGTGAACCCGTGACCACGGCTCGCCCGTGCAGTCGGACGGATCCAACGAGAAATGCTGAGTTGGAGTGACTCAGGTTTTCTGATCGTCGAGTTGGCGGTCGGGGTCGCGCGTCGTAGAGTTGCGTCAGTCCCGCTCAACCTCGCGAACCCCCGATACCCGTCAACCCACAGGAGACCACCATGGCCAAGGCAGTCGGCATCGACCTCGGCACCACCAACTCCGTCGTCGCCGTCCTCGAGGCCGGCGACCCGGTCGTCATCCCCAACTCCGAAGGCGCCCGCACCACCCCGTCGGTGGTCGCGTTCTCCAAGGCCGGCGAGGTGCTCGTCGGCGAGGTCGCGAAGCGCCAGGCGATCACCAACCCCGACCGCACCTTCCGCTCGATCAAGTCGAAGATGGGTCAGGCCTGGAAGAGCGACGACATCGACGGCAAGAAGTACACGCCGCAGGAGATCAGCGCCCGCACGCTCATGAAGTTGAAGCGCGACGCGGAGGCCTACCTCGGCGACACCGTCACCCAGGCCGTCATCACCGTGCCCGCGTACTTCGACGACGCCCAGCGCACCGCCACCAAGGAGGCCGGCCAGATCGCCGGCCTCGAGGTGCTGCGGATCATCAACGAGCCCACGGCGGCAGCGCTCGCGTACGGCCTCGACAAGGGCGCCGACGACGAGACCGTGCTCGTGTTCGACCTCGGTGGCGGCACCTTCGACGTGTCGGTGCTCGAGATCGGCGACGGCGTGTTCGAGGTGAAGAGCACCCACGGCGACACCCACCTCGGTGGTGACGACTGGGACCAGCGGATCATCGACTGGCTCGTGAAGCAGTTCAAGGCCGCACACGGTGTCGACCTCGGCGCCGACCGGATGGCCGCGCAGCGTCTGAAGGAAGCGGCCGAGAAGGCCAAGATCGATCTCAGCCAGGTGCAGCAGACCCAGATCAACCTGCCGTTCATCACCGCCACCCCCGAGGGCCCGCTCCACCTCGACGAGTCGCTCAGCCGCGCCAAGTTCCAAGAGCTCACCGCCGACCTGCTCGAGCGCTGCCGCATCCCGTTCGAGCAGGCGATCAAGGACGCCGGCCTGTCGAAGGGCCAGATCGACCACGTCATCCTCGTCGGCGGCTCCACCCGCATGCCTGCCGTGCAGGACCTCGTCCAGAGCCTCACCGGCAAGGAGCCGAACCGCACGGTCAACCCGGACGAGGTGGTCGCCGTCGGCGCAGCCATCCAGGCCGGCGTGTTGAAGGGCGACGTGAAGGACGTGCTGCTGCTCGACGTCACCCCGCTCAGCCTCGGCATCGAGACCAAGGGCGGCGTGATGACCAAGCTCATCGAGCGCAACACCACGATCCCCACCAAGCGCACCGAGGTGTTCACCACCGCCGACGACATGCAGCCGAGCGTCGAGATCCACGTGTTGCAGGGCGAGCGCGAGATGGCCGCCTACAACAAGACCCTCGGCAAGTTCCAGCTCGTCGACCTGCCGCCCGCCCCGCGCGGCGTGCCCCAGATCGAGGTCACCTTCGACATCGACGCCAACGGCATCGTGCACGTGTCCGCCAAGGACCGTGCCACGTCGAAGGAGCAGTCGATGACGATCACCGGACAGTCGACGCTCGACAAGAAGGACATCGA
The DNA here is from genome assembly GCA_020637235.1 of Acidimicrobiaceae bacterium. Taxonomy (GTDB): domain Bacteria; phylum Actinomycetota; class Acidimicrobiia; order Acidimicrobiales; family Ilumatobacteraceae; genus VFMC01. The sequence goes on from JACJWG010000005.1 coordinate 81,356, forward strand.
CCAGATGGTCCGCGACGCCGAGGCCCACGCCGAGGAGGACCGTCGCCGACGCGACGAGGCCGAGACCCGCAACAACGCCGACTCGCTCGTGTACCAGACCGAGAAGGTGCTGCGCGACCAGGCCGACAAGGTCACCGCCGACGACACGGCACCGGTCGAGTCGGCCCTCGCCGACCTGAAGTCCGCCCTGAACGGCAACGACATGGACGCGATCAAGACCGCGCACGACGCGCTCATGGGTGCCACGCAGGCGTTCAGCCAGAAGCTGTACGAGGCGGCGGCGCGCGACCAGGATGCAGCCGGCAGCTCGGCCAGCGGCCAGAGCGGCACGGGTGCGGTCGACGACGACGAGATCATCGACGCCGAGATCGTCGACGAGAAGTGAGCCGGCCGTCATGACCGACCAGGACCTCGACTTCGACGACGAGCGCAGTGACGGGCTCGACGACGGGCTCGACGACGTCGTTCCTCCCACGCCCGGCGCGGTCGGCTCCCCGGCCGACGCCCGGGCGGCGGCCGATGCCGAGGCGGTCGCCGCGGCCGAGGCCGTCGTCGCACACGACGTCGACGCCCTCCTCGCCGAGCGCGACCAGTTCAAGGACATCGCGCTCCGGCTGCAGGCCGACTTCGAGAACTACCGCAAACGAGTCGCCACCCAGCAGACCGACGAGATCGATCGCGCCACCGGCAAGATCGCCGAGTCGCTGCTGCCGGTGCTCGACGCCTGCGAGGCCGCCTTCGCCCACCAGGTGCAGGGCGTCGAGTCGATCTGGAGCGCGCTCATCGGTGCGCTCCAGAAGCACGGTCTCGAGGCGCTCGACCTCGCCGAGCAGCCGTTCGACCCTGCTGTCGCCGAGGCGGTCATGCACGAGCCGGGTGAGGGCGATACGCCCGGTCCGGTCGTCGCCGAGGTGCTCCGCACCGGCTACCTGTGGAAGGGCAAGGTGCTGCGACCGGCGATGGTGAAGGTGCGAGGCTGACCCATGGCTGCGCAGCGCGAGTGGTTCGAGAAGGACTACTACCAGGTCCTCGGTGTGTCCGAGACCGCGACGGCCAAGGAGATCACCAAGGCCTACCGCAAGCTCGCGCGCGACAGCCATCCCGACACCCACCCCGACGATGCCAAGGCCGAGGAACGCTTCAAGGAGGTGAGCGCGGCCTACGACGTGCTCGGCGACGATGCGAAGCGCAAGGAGTACGACGAGGTCCGCCGCCTCGGTCCCGTCGGTGGCTTCGGCGCCGGTGGGCCGGGTGGTGCCGGCGGCGGCACCACGTTCAACGTCGGCGCCGACGGCCTCGGTGACCTGCTCGGGCAGATGTTCGGGCGCGGTCGGCGTGGTGCCGGTGCGTCCGCCGGGGGCGGTCCCCAGCGTGGCGCAGACGTCGAGGCCACGCTCACGCTCGACTTCGCCGACGCGGTGCGCGGACTCACGACCACCCTCTATCTCACCACCGACGCCCAGTGCAGCACGTGCAACGGGTCGGGAGCCAGACCCGGCACGTCGCCGAAGGTGTGCTCGCGCTGCGGTGGCCGCGGGGTGATCGACGACAACCAGGGGTTCTTCTCGTTCAGCACACCCTGCACCGCGTGTGGCGGGCGCGGTGTCACGATCGAGCAGCCCTGCCCCACCTGTCGCGGCGGTGGTGTCGAGAAGCGCCAGCGAGAGGTGCAGGCGCGGATTCCCGCCGGTGTGGCCGACGGGCAGAAGATCCGGCTGAAGGGCCGCGGCGCGCCCGGGCGCAACGGTGGCCCGGCCGGCGACCTGATCGTCGAGTGCCACGTGGTCGCCCACCCGCGCTTCGGGCGCGACGGCGACCACCTCACCGTGCGAGTGCCGATCCGTTTCGATCAGGCCGCGCTCGGCGGCGAGGTCGAGGTGCCGACGCTCGACGGCGCGTCGGTGAAGCTCCGGCTGAAGCCGGGGACCCCCTCGGGGTCACGGCACCGGGTGCGCGGCAAGGGGGTCGTCACCCCGAAGCACGCCGGCGACCTGATCGTCACCGTCGACGTGCAGGTGCCGACCCACCTCACCGCCGAGCAGCGAGCGGCCGTCGAGGCCTTCGCCGCGGCGAGCGACGCCACGTCCGGTCCGAGTCACACCGCGGGGGCTGCCGCGGGTGGGGAAAGGGTCTGATCGACCATGAGGTCACGCAGTCACGGTGTCTACGTCATCTCGGTCGCCGCCGAGCTGGCCGGCATGCATCCCCAGACGTTGCGCATCTACGAGCGACGCGGGCTGGTGCAACCCCAGCGCACCCAGGGGGGCAATCGTCGCTACAGCGACCTCGACATCGAACGGCTCCGCCGTATCCAGGACCTCGCCGCCGAGGGCATGAACCTCGAGGGCATCCGTCGGGTGATGGAGCTCGAGGCCGAGGTCGACCGGCTGCGCGCCGAGAACGACGAACTCCGCCAGCGGATCGTGGTCGTCGAGGCCAACGCCGAGCGCCGTTCGCCGCGGCGCGACCTGGTGCCGCTGCGCCAGACGGTGGCGATCTTCGGCGGTCCGCGCCTCGGCGAACGCCGCTGACCCGCACCGGTTCGCCGCCGGTCAGCTCAGATGCGCGATCGCGCGCTCGAGTACCTGCTCGTAGCGCGGCCAGCAGGTCTCGAGCCAAGCAGGGTCGTCGTCGAGGAACGCGGCGCGCACCTGATCACGCACCGCGAGCGCCTCGGGGGCGGCGGGATCGCCCGTTGCGTGGAGGACCGCGTCGGCACGCAGGCTCTGCAACACGGTGATCCCGTCCACCGTGCCGTACTCGATCGTGATGCCGGTGATCTCGGTGTCGGGCGCGAAGCCGTGGGCGGCCGCCAGCCAGTCGCCGGCCACCACGGCCGACACACTGTCGCCGGCGTCGAGCGCCGTGGCATCGGGCCACCACGCACGTTGCCGCGCGAACGACTCGCTGCCGGGCGGGTCGCTGCTGAGCAGCGATCCGTGTCCCCACGGGCCGAGGCCGGTGTGCAGGTCGACGATCGCGGCCCGAGCAACCCCGGCCAGCCGGCGACGAGCGAACTCGCGCAGCCACCGGTGCGACCACACCGGTCCGGTGCCGCCGTAGAAGACGCCGGTCGGATGGTGGAACTGGCCACCCTGGATGATCTGCTGCATCCGCGCCATCCCGAGGTCCTGCAGCACGCCCATGAGCCCGACCAAGGTGCGTTCCTGTTCCGCCTCGGTCCACGAATCCGGCACGAGCAGCGCAGCGAGGTCGGCGTAGTCGGGGTTCGCCGGCGGCGGCTGTGACCAGTCGACGAAGTTGCGGTTGAGGTCGACGTTGTCCTCGTTCACCCGCCGCACCCACGAGAACCCGTACGGGTTGAGGGCGTGCACGAACACCAGCGTCGGGCCCACGGCGGGCTCGCGATCCAGGGTTGCGAGGTGGTGACGCTGCAGCGCCGAGCCGAGGTAGCCCTCGACCCCATGGGTGCCCGACACGACCACGATCACCCGGTCGGCGTCGGTCGGACCGACCTCGGCGACGTCGACGAACAGCTCCTCGCCCTCGAGGCCCCGCAGGGGGTGTGGATGCGAGTCGATCCGGGCGCCCGCCGCGGCTGCGGCATCCAGGAAGGCGGCGCGTGCCTCGACGTAGGAACGGCTGAGCGGTGCGATCACGCCGCCCGACGGTAGTCCGCGCGTGACGTTGCCTCGTCGGTCAGGAGTCGGGCCCCACGGTCGTAGGTGAGGTAGTTCCACGCCCAGTTCACGAGCACGTTCGCACGATTTCGGAAGCCCATCAGGTACACGAGGTGCAGGCCGAGCCAGGCGACCCAGCCGACGAACCCGCTGAGCCGGCGCCCGTTCGGGAAGTCGGCCACGGCCCGATGGCGTCCGATGGTGGCCATCGATCCCTTGTCGACGTAGCGGAAGGGTTCGGTCGGCTGCCCGGCGAGTCGACGAGCGATCTGGCGGGCGACGTGCCGGCCACCCTGGATCGCGGGCTGGGCCACCTGCGGCAGCGGATGTTCTCGATCGGCGGCGATGTCACCGATCGCGAACACCTCCGGTCGGTCGCGCACGGACAGATCCGGTTCCACCAGGATGCGGCCTCCACGCCCGAGCTCGACCCCCAACGACCCGGCAATCGGATGGGCGCGCACGCCGGCCGCCCACGCGACCGTGTGGGTCGCGATCCGCCGGCCGTCGACGAGCACCACCTCGGCAGGCGTGACCTCCGCGACGCCGACGCCGGTGAGCACCTCGACGCCGACCCGTGTGAGGCCTTCGCGGGCGTGGTCGCTGCTCGCCTCGCTGAACGCCGACAGGAGCCGGTCGCCGGCCTCGACCAGCACGACTCGTGCTCGGGCGACGTCGAGTTCGGGGAAATCGGGGGTCAGCACCTTGGTGAACAGCTCCATCATCCCGCCCGCCAGCTCGACACCGGTCGGCCCGCCGCCGCACACGACCACGTCGAGCGCGCCGGTCGACGCCAGCGAGGGGTCGGTGGCGGCGGCTTCGAAGCGTCCGATCACGTGCTGTCGCATCGCCACGGCGTCGGCGGCCGACTTCAGCGCGAACGCGTGCTCGTCCACTCCGGGCACCCCGTACGAGGTGCTCACCGCCCCGGCCCCGACGACGAGGGTGTCGTACTCGATGGGCGGACCGGCATCGGCGTACACGACGCGAGCGTCGGCATCGATCCGGGTGACCCGTGCCATGCGCACCTCGACGTTGCGTTGCCGGCGGAAGATGCCGCGGATCGCGTAGGCGACGTCGTCGACATCGAGGCCTGCGGTGGCCACCTGGTACAGCAGCGGTTGGAAGGTGTGGAAGTTGTGGGCGTCGACGAGCACGACGTCGACCGGCTGGTCGCGCAGGCCCTTCACCACGGCGAGCCCGCCGAAGCCGGCACCGATCATCACCACACGATGGCGGCGATGCGAGCCCGGCGGCTGCGGGCTCATCCGCCGAGCATCCGTTCGATCGCCACGGCGACCCCGTCGTCGAGGTTGGACACCGTCACCTCGTCGGCCAGCGCCCGAGTGGCCTCGGGCGCGTTCGCCATCGCGATGCCACGGCCGGCCCACGTGAGCATCTCGTGGTCGTTGTACTCGTCGCCGAAGGCCACGACCTCCGTCCGGTCGACGCCGAGCTGCTCGCACAGGAACCGCAGCCCGGTTCCCTTGTCGATGCCGGCGACGCCCACCTCGACGCAATCGGCGCCCATGTGCGTGACCGACACGTCCCGGCCGAGGATCGTCGGCAACAGTCCGAGCAGTTCGTGCGCGCCGGTTCGCCGGTGGAACACGAGCAGCTTCACCGCTTCGGTCGCCCCGGCCGCCGCCTCGAGGACGTCGGCGGTGGGCGGCGTCGGTGTGGGTGCCGGCATGCGCTCCGCGAAGCCGGTCTCGTGCGCGAAGCCGGCGTCGGTGGCCAGCGCGAAGCCGTACTCGTCGTCGAGTGTGCGCAGCCGTTCGACCACCGAGGTGGCAAGGCCGATGTCGAAGCGCACGGCGCGCATCACCCGCTGATCGGGCAGGGTGGCCACCACAGAGCCGTTGGCCATGACACCGTGGGTGACCACGTCGCCGAGTCGAGGGAGCAGCAGGTCGACCATGAACGGCGGCCGACCGGTGGCGAGCACCACGTACCATCCCGCATCGTGCACGCAGCGGAGGGCGGCCACGCTCCGCTCGCTCACCTGCCCGCCCACGCCGAGCAGTGTGCCGTCGAGGTCGGTCGCGAGCAGGCGCATCGACCCAGTCTGGTCAACCGGCGAGAGCACCGCCAGCCGACGGCGATCGACGTGGTCGACGGAGCCCCGATCAGTCGACGACGACGACCTTGGTGCCGATCTGCGCCCACTCCCACATCTCGATCGCGTCGGCGGTGGCCTGGCGGACGCAGCCGCCCGACTGGGCCAGGCCCAGTTGGTCCGCGGTCTGCAACGGCACGCCGTTGCGCGCCGGGATCTCGTGGAAGCCGATGTTCTGACCGCTCGCGGCGAACGCGAAGCGCACCATGTAGCGCATGCAGATGTCGGGGTGGAGCATCGCGCAGGTGAACGGTGAGCGGCTCCACACCTCGTAGGTGCCCGCCTTGGGTTGGGTGATCCGCCCGCTCACACGGTACGTGGCCGACACCGATCCGTCGGCCTCCACCCGCCACACCCGCATCCGCACCTTCGAATAGACGACCCGGCGCCCTTCGCCCGAGCCGGCGGGGAGCGCGGTGCGATCGGGATCGCCGGCCGACTCCTCGGTGCGGGTGTCGAGGAGGCGGGCGGGGGTGAGGCCCTGGAAGGCGGTGGTGTCGAACGAGCCGTTGACGTCGACGATGAGGTGGGTGGTGGCGCTGGCGAAGATGCAGGCGGTGCCGGTGGGGGAGAGTTGGGTGACGACGGTGGTCGCGATGGTGGTGGCGGTGTCGAAGTTGAGGTGGGAGCTGAGTGGGCGTCCGGTGTGGCAGGGGTAGACGGTGAGGTAGCCGGGGGCGTTGGTGCCGGTGGCGGTGAGGGTGAGTGCGGCGGCGGTGGCGTCGGTGGGGACGTTGCCGCGGCCGGCGACGGTGACTTCGACGACGGTGCCGCCGGTGACGATGCCGGTGCCCGACCCGATCCCGTCGACGGTGGGTTGGGTGCGGGTGTCGAGGAGGCGGGCGGGGGTGAGGCCCTGGAAGGCGGTGGTGTCGAACGAGCCGTTGACGTCGACGATGAGGTGGGTGGTGGCGCTGGCGAAGATGCAGGCGGTGCCGGTGGGGGAGAGTTGGGTGACGACGGTGGTCGCGATGGTGGTGGCGGTGTCGAAGTTGAGGTGGGAGCTGAGTGGGCGTCCGGTGTGGCAGGGGTAGACGGTGAGGTAGCCGGGGGCGTTGGTGCCGGTGGCGGTGAGGGTGAGTGCGGCGGCGGTGGCGTCGGTGGGGACGTTGCCGCGGCCGGCGACGGTGACTTCGACGACGGTGCCGCCGGTGACGATGCCGGTGCCCGACCCGATCCCGTCGACGGTGGGTTGGGTGCGGGTGTCGAGGAGGCGGGCGGGGGTGAGGCCCTGGAAGGCGGTGGTGTCGAACGAGCCGTTGACGTCGACGATGAGGTGGGTGGTGGCGCTGGCGAAGATGCAGGCGGTGCCGGTGGGGGAGAGTTGGGTGACGACGGTGGTCGCGATGGTGGTGGCGGTGTCGAAGTTGAGGTGGGAGCTGAGTGGGCGTCCGGTGTGGCAGGGGTAGACGGTGAGGTAGCCGGGGGCGTTGGTGCCGGTGGCGGTGAGGGTGAGTGCGGCGGCGGTGGCGTCGGTGGGGACGTTGCCGCGGCCGGCGACGGTGACTTCGACGACGGTGCCGCCGGTGACGATGCCGGTGCCCGACCCGATCCCGTCGACGGTGGGTTGCTCGGCGGACGCCGCCGGCACGGACGACGGCACCGGTGCCACCGACAGCGCGAGGCCGAGCGCCATCCCGGCAGCCAGGCGGGCACGGCGGCGCCGGTGACGCGCATCGGTCGATGGAGACGGTCGAACTCCGAGGCTCACGCAAAGCTCCCTTCGATGAGGCTGACGATGGCACGGCAGTGGTCACGGACGGCAGCGATCGACCTCGTCGGAGGGCGGGGACGCGCACCAGGGACCTCGTGGGCGGACACAGCGTACAGTTCGACCAACAGCGCCTCGTGTCCAGCAAGCACCGATCGCTGTCCCTGCCACAGGAACCACGCGGTCGACGACACGCGCTCGCCGGCGCCGGTGAACGACAGGCCGGTCGCGTCGGCGATGCGTGCGGCGAGCGGTCCGGTGAGTCCGGCACCCGATCGCTGGGGTGCGTTCGCGACGTATCGGCCCGATCCGTACCAGGCCACCTGACCGTTCGGCGAGTGCACGTGCACCGTCATCGCCGGCGCCACCATCGCCGTGAAGCGCATCAGCGCTCGCGTCTCCGGCTGGCTCATCGTGCCGCCGTCCTTGTTGAGGTCGACCCCGGCCGCGTTGTACCGGCTGAGCGCGGCGTACCCGTCCGGGTTGAGGGTCGGTACGAGCCACACGCCGACGTCACGCCACCGGTGTCGGCGCACGGCGTCGACGAACAGCAGGGGCGCGCACTCGTTGCCGTGCACCTGCCCGACGATCAACACCACCTGCGATGGTTCGGGCGGCCCGTGGTACTCGGCGCGGATCGCTCGTCCGTCGACCGAGGTGCCGATGCGTACCACCGTACGGGCCTCGTCGGCGCCCTCGAGCGGCGGGACGCCCTCGGCGATCGTGTCGCATCGCCCGGTCGTGTCCGCAGGCATCGCACCGGAGGAGCTGACCGCCGTCCCGGAGGTGAGGGCACGGGCGCCGGTGAAGACGCCGTACTGGTCGACCACCACGTGCGTGCCGTGCGAGCTGAACACGGCGATCCCCCGCTCGCTCATCGCCACGATCGCCGAGTTCGACACCACCTCGAGCGGTCCGTTCGCATTGGCGGTCGAGGCGAGCGGGCGCGGGCTGCCGGCGGCGTGGAGCGTGACGTACCCGGCTTCGGTGGTGTCGACCATCGTCACCGTGCCGAAGAACATGCCACCGTCGGCGCCGGTCCCCACCTCGAGGGTGCTGCCGGCGCGTACCCACCCGGCGTCGCTGTAGCGCGTGTCGACCCGGCGGACGCCCGGGTCGAACGGCACGAAACGTCCGTCCGCCGACGCCTCTGCAGACGGCCCGGTGAAGTACCCCGAGACGTCGACGATCAGATCGGCCGCCACCGTGGTGTAGAGCGCGATCCCGTCGCCCGACGCGGGCACGATCGCCGCGGTCGCTCTGATCCGACCGGTGCCGCCGACGTTCAGCAACGAGGTGTCGGGCACCGGGGCGCCGCCGGCCATGGCCGTGACGTACCCGGACGGCCCGTGCGGGATCACGGTGATGTTCACCGCGAGCGCCACGGCGTCGCTCGGCACCCCTGCCGGCAGCGAGACGCCGAGCACACCACCGGCCGGTACGACGCCCGAGTCGCGTGTGTCGATCAGCCGATGTGGTCCGAGGCCGACGAGGCGTCCGGCCCGTGGCGCCTCGGCGGCGACGAAGGTGCCGAGGAGATCGACGATCACCTCTCGAACGGCGGGACCGCTCGTGTGGACGTCGATCGCCCGGGCGTCCGACACGCGCACGACGGCCAGTCCCGACGCCGCGCCGGGGTCGGCGAGATTGACGTGCGAGGTGCCCGGTGCCGGCGCCCCGGCGGGTGTGGCCACCGCCCAGCCACGGCTCCCGACGACGGTGAGCGACACCAGCACCGAGTCGACGTCGGCGGCGAGCCACTCGCCGAGGTCGACGCGCACCTGCCGGTCGGTCAGCCGCTGGCTGCGCAGTCCGAGGCGCGTGTCGGCGATCCGACTGGGGACGCCGGGGACGTAGGCGAGGCCCGGGCCGACGACGTCGGCCGCCGCGACCGACGGGTTCGGCCCGCCGATCAGCACGCCGGCCGCCACCACCAGCGCGAGGACGACACCGATCGCCGTGCCGGCCGACGTGTGGGCGGCCGCACCGACGGATCGGCGCGCGACGAGTCCCGTTCCCCCGCGGTGCATCGGGTGGGCATCGTAGGCGCCGCACGCGGGCGCGCGGGGGGTTCGCGCCCGCGTGCGAGCCGAGCTCGGCGGTCAGCCCGCCGGGAGGATGACGGTGTCGATCACCTGGATCAGGCCGTTGTCGGCCGGGATGTCGGCCTCGACGATGGTCGCGCCGCCGACGGTGATGGTGGTGCCGTCGTTGGTGACCGGGATGGAGGTGCCGGCCACGGTGATCAGGTTGCTGAAGATGCCGATCGAGCTCGCCTCCTGAGCGATGCCGATGACGTGACCCTGCAGCACCGTGGCGAGGGTCGCCGGATCGGCGAGCAGGGCGTCGAGTGCCGCCGGGTCCACCTTCGCGAAGGCCTCGTCGGTGGGGGCGAGCAACGTGAGTTCGCCGCTGCTCAGGGTCTCGGTGAGTCCGGCGGCCTCGACGGCCGTGAGCAAGGTGGTGAACGTGCCCCGTTCGGTGAGCACGTCGACGATCGTGCCGATCGCGGCCTCGGTCGTCTCGGGCGCGGCGTCGGTCGTCTCCACCGCTGCCTCGGTCGTCTCGACCGCGGCCTCGGTGGTGGCCGGGGCCTCGGTGGTCTCGACGGCGGCGGCCGTCGTCTCGGCGGCGGCCGAGGTGGCCGAGGTGGCTGATGCCGCGGTCGTGGCGGTGGTCTCGTCGTCGTCGCCACCGCAGGCGGCGAGGACCAGCGAGGACACGACGAGGGGCAGGACGAGGGCGCGGACGCGCGACATGGCAGGGGCTCCAGGGGGTTCGGGGGGTGTGCGACCGCTCCGGGGAGCGCGCCGATCGGTCCATGTTGTCGTCTCGTTGCACGATGCAACGAAGCCCGTCGACGCATGTGTCCGATGTCATAGTCATCCGACTGAGGCGGAAGTTGATACGTCACGTGTCAAGTTTCGTGCGTCGGGTTACACTGCCCGCATGGCGATCGACCCGAAGAAGTGGACCATCAAGACCCAGGAGGCGGTGGCCGCCGCGATCGACCAGGCGCGATCGCTCTCCAATCCCGAACTGACGCCCGACCACGTCATGGCGGCGCTCGCCCGCCAGGAGGACACCCTCACGCCGGCGGTGCTCGCCAAGCTCGGGCTCGCGCCGCTGATGATCCGCAACAAGGCCGACGAGGCCGTGAGCAAGCTGCCGAAGGCCTACGGCGGCGACGAGCCGCGGATGAACCGTGAGCTCACCAACGTCTTCGAGAACGCCGACGCCGCCCGCAAGGACCTGAAGGACGACTACCTGTCGGTCGAGCACCTGCTGCTCGCGATGAACGCCCGCCTCGGTGTGGGCAGCGAGGAGCTGCTCCAGGCGCTGAAGGAGGTGCGCGGCAGCCACCGCGTCACCGGCCAGAACCCCGAGGAACAGTTCGCCGCGCTCGAGAAATACGGTCAGGACCTCACCGCCCGAGCGCGCGAGGGCAAGATCGACCCAGTCATCGGTCGCGACGACGAGATCCGTCGTGTGATCCAGGTGCTCAGCCGGCGCACGAAGAACAACCCGGTGCTCATCGGCGAGCCCGGCGTCGGCAAGACCGCCATCGTCGAGGGGTTGGCCCGGCGCATCGCCGACGGTGACGTGCCGGAGGGCTTGAAGGACAAGCGGCTCATCTCGCTCGACATCGGCAGCATGCTCGCGGGTGCGAAGTACCGCGGCGAGTTCGAGGAACGGCTGAAGGCGGTGCTGAAGGAGATCACCGACGCCGCCGGTGAGGTGATCACCTTCGTCGACGAGATCCACACCATCGTCGGTGCCGGCGGGGCCGAGGGCGCGATGGACGCCGGCAACATGATCAAGCCGATGCTCGCCCGTGGCGAGCTGCGGATGATCGGCGCCACCACGCTCGACGAGTACCGCAAGTACGTCGAGAAGGATCCGGCGCTCGAGCGCCGATTCCAGCAGGTGTACGTCGGCGAACCGACGGTGGAGGACACCATCGCGATCCTGCGTGGTCTGAAGGAGCGCTACGAGGTGCACCACGGTGTGCGCATCCAGGACTCGGCACTGGTGAGCGCCGCCGTGCTCAGCAACCGCTACCTCACCAACCGCTTCCTGCCCGACAAGGCGATCGACCTGATGGACGAGGCGGCGAGCAAGCTGCGCATCGAGATCGACTCGCTGCCCACCGAGATCGACGTCGTCGAGCGGCGCATCCTGCAGCTCGAGATCGAGCAGGTGGCGCTCGCGAAGGAGACCGACGTCGCGTCGAAGGAGCGCCTCGACGCGCTCGAGGCCGAGCTCCTCGAGCTGCAGGCGCAGACCGCCGGCATGCGGGCCCACTGGGAGAGCGAGAAGGAGGCGATCTCGGCGATCCGCATCCTGAAAGAGGAGCTCGAACAGCTGCGTACGGTCGTCGAACGCGAGACCGACCTCAACCTGGCTGCGGAGATCCGCTACGGCCGGATCCCCGAGCTCGAACGGCGTATCGCGGATGCCACGGCGCACCTCGACGAGCTGCAGTCGGGCAACCGGATGCTGAAAGAGGAGGTCGACGCCGAGGACATCGCCGAGGTGGTGAGCAAGTGGACAGGCGTCCCGGTCACGCGACTGCTCGAGGGCGAGATGGCCAAGCTCGTGCACCTCGAGGAGCTGCTCCACCAGCGCGTGGTCGGCCAGGACGAGGCGGTGGTCGCCGTGTCGAACGCGATCCGACGCTCCCGCGCCGGACTCAGCGACCCCAACCGGCCGATCGGGTCGTTCATGTTCCTCGGCCCCACCGGCGTCGGCAAGACCGAACTGGCGCGGGCCGTCGCCGAATTCCTGTTCGACGACGACAAGGCGATGGTGCGCATCGACATGGGCGAGTACATGGAGAAGTTCTCCGTCAGCCGCCTCATCGGTGCGCCTCCCGGGTACGTCGGGTACGACGAGGGCGGCCAGCTCACCGAGGCCGTCCGCCGGCGCCCCTACAGCGTGGTGCTGCTCGACGAGATCGAAAAGGCCCACCCCGACGTGTTCAACGTGCTGCTCCAGGTGCTCGACGACGGACGTCTGACCGACGGCCAGGGCCGCACGGTCGACTTCAGCAACGTCGTCGTCGTGATGACCTCCAACCTGCCCGGTGACCCGCTCGCGTTCTTCAAGCCCGAGTTCGTCAACCGCATCGACGAGATCATCCGGTTCCGTGCTCTCACCGAAGCCGATCTGCGGCACATCGTCGGCATCCAGCTCGCCCACCTCCGCACGCGGATGGCCGACCGGCGGATCACGCTCGAGGTCGACGACACGGCGATGGTGCAGCTCGCCCACGAGGGCTACGACCCGAGCTTCGGGGCCCGGCCGCTCAAGCGGGTCATCCAGCGCGAGATCAGCGATCCGGTGGCCGTGCTCATCCTCGAGGGCAAGGTCGGCGACGGCGACACCGTGCGCGTCGAGGTCGTCGACGGCCGCATCACCGTCCAGAGCTGAACCACTCGTCAGGGTTTCCTCACGATCGAGCCGTCCTGCTGGACGTCCGACCCCCCGGGCGGACGGTCGGGACGGGACACGAGAGCGAGGTCAGCACGCGATGGCGCAACGGTTCGGCACCCCGACATCACTCGCCGGCGAGGTGGACGAGCGTCCACGCGACCCGATGCTGGTGCACGCCGAGGCCATCGCCGCGGCTGCGGCCCAGTTGCGTCCGCTCTCGCACAGCGCCGCGCAGCTCATCGCGATGAACGCCGCCGACGACGTGTCGAGTGCCGACGTGGTGCAACTCGTGTCGCACGACCAGGTGCTGGCGGCCGCGGTGCTGCGCGAGGCGAACTCCGCCGCGTCGGGTGCCACGTCCGGCATCACCGCGATCGACCAGGCCGTCGTGCGGCTCGGGATGCAGCGTGTGCTGTCGTTGTCGATCCGGCTGTCGCTGTCGGACGAGCTGCACGAGGCGGTGCCCGAGTACGGCATGACCGACGGTGAGCTGGGCCTGCTGTCGGTGGTGGGCTCGATCGCCGCCGAGGTCGTGCGCGAGCGCGCCACGGTGCGCCTCCCGGCAGAGGTGAACACGGCGGCGTTGCTGCGCGACATCGGTCTGCTGGTGCTCGCCCGCTTCCTCGACACCCCGCACCGGCTGCTGCTCGACGTGGTCCGCGACACCGGGAGCGATCTCCCCGCCGGCGAGCGCATGGTGCTCGACGCGAACCACGGCGAGGCCGGCGGACTGCTCTGCCAGCAGTGGCGACTGCCCGAGACGGTGCGTCTCGGCGTGCAGTACCACCACGACCCCGTCGCCTGCGACGAGCCGATCGCCCACGGTGTGTTCCTCGCCGACGTCCTCGCCCATCTCGTCTGCGAACGGACCGGCGGCCGGTGGTCGCACAGCGCCCCCGACCCCGACGTGATGGCCGAGTCGGCCGTGGCGATCGGTCTCGACCTGTCGAGCGTCGACACCCTCGTCGACACCGTGATCACACGCTTCGAGATGCGCGACACGGGGTTGTCGCTGCACGTACCGAGCTGATCCTCCGTCCGGCCGACTGGGTGCGGCTCGTGGATCCCACCCCGGTCGGGGAGATCGTCGGGCTCTGACCCGACCACCGCAGCCGACGCCTGCGTAGTGTCGCGGCGATGGATCCCGACGGGCCGTGGTCGAGCTTCGAACCGCTCGGCGTGCCCGACGGCCACGACACGCGACCGCCACGCGCCGTGATCGATCCTCGCGCCGATCGTTCCTGGTTGCGGCGCATGTGGCCACTGCTCGCGGCGCGGCGCGTTCGGTTCGGCGGAGCGCTGGTGGCGGCGCTCGTCGCGATGGTGGCCGGTGTGATGATCCCGCGGGTGACGATGAGTGCGATCGACGACGGACTCCGGGCACGCACCCGACCGCTCGAGGACTTCGTGTGGATCCTGGCCGGCCTCGCCCTCGCACGTGCGGTGCTCACCTACTGGTACCGCACCACGCTCTACACGATCGCGTACGACTTCGAGAGCGACCTGCGCACCTCGATGTTCGGTCACCTCACACGGATGGACTTCGCGTTCTACGACCGGGTGCAGGCGGGCCAGCTGATCTCACGCGCCAATTCCGACATCCGCTCCGTGCAGATGTTCCTCACCTTCACCCCACTCATCTCGCTCAACCTGGTCAGCTTCGCCGTGGCGATCGCGCTGATGCTGTCGATCCACGTCGGGCTCACCCTCGTCGCCGTGGCCACCCTGCCGTTCACCTATGTGTCCGGCTCGAAGCTGCGCAACATCTCGTTCCCGATGAGCTGGATCGTGCAGGGCCGACAGGCGGAGATCACGACCATCGTCGACGAGAACATCCAGGGTGTCCGGGTGGTGAAGGGGTTCGCCGCAGAGGAACGCGAGCTCCGCAAGCTCGCCGGCGCCGCCACTCGACTTCGGTGGGCGAACGTGAAGCTGAACGATGCTCGGGCGCGGTGGGGTCCGCTGACGGAGAACCTGCCCCGGCTCGGGCTCGCCGGGGTGCTGCTCTACGGCGGGGTGCTCGCGATCGACGGCGTCGTGAGCATCGGTGCGATCGTCGCGTTCAACGCCTACGTCGTGCTGCTGCAGATGCCGTTCCGGTTCCTCAGCTTCATCCTGATCATGGGCCAGCGCGCATCGGCGTCGGCGTCGCGCATCTTCGAGGTGCTGGACGAACGACCGACGGTCACCGACCGTCCCGGCGCGATCGACCTGGTGTCGCCTCGCGGTGCCGTCGAGTTCGACGGGGTGACGTTCGGCTACGCCGGCGGCGAACCGGTGCTGCGCGACCTGAGCCTGCGGATCGAGCCCGGCGAGACGATCGCGATCGTCGGCCGCACGGGGAGCGGCAAGAGCACCGTCGCCCGGCTGCTCACCCGCTTCTACGACGTGCAGCAGGGCGCCGTGCGCCTCGACGGCCACGACGTGCGCGACCTCACGCTCGCGAGCGTGCGTCACCACGTGGGCGTGGTGCTCGACGACCCGTTCCTGTTCTCCGCGAGCGTGCACGACAACATCGCCTTCGCTCGTCCCGACGCCGACCGAGCGAGCGTCGAACGTGCGGCGCGGGCGGCGCAGGCCGACGGCTTCGTTCGCGAGTTGGCCGACGGCTACGACGCCGTGGTCGGCGAGCGTGGCTACGACCTGTCGGGCGGACAGCGCCAGCGCATCTCGATCGCCCGCACCCTGCTCGCCGATCCTGCGGTGCTCGTGCTCGACGACGCCACCTCGGCGATCGACGTGCAGGTCGAGCAGCAGATCCACGCCGCGCTGCACGGCGTGCTCGGCACGCGGACCACCGTCCTGATCGCCCACCGGCTCTCGACGATCGCCCTGGCCGATCGAGTGGTGCTGCTCGACGACGGCCGGGTGGTGGCGCAGGGCACCCACGCCGAGCTGCTGGCCACCGATGCCCGCTATGCCGCGGTGCTGGCCCAGGTGACGAGCGATGCTGCAGGCGACGACGCACGCGACGCCGCCGCAGAGGCGGTGGCGGGCGAATGATGTTCGGGCCGGCGGGTGGGGGCTTCGGCCCGGGCGGGGCCCAGACGAGCGCGGCCGCTGGGCTGCCGTTCGCCGGTGTGCCGGCCGAGCTGCGCGACCGAGCCGAACGGATCCTGGCCACCGAGCCCGAGCACCCTCGGCCCGATGTGCACTTCGAGGCGGCGGTCACCGATCGCGTGCCGTTCACGTTGCGCAGCTTCCTCGGGGCCCATCGCGGACGGCTCGCGCTCGCGTTCGGGCTCGTCGTCGTCGAGACCCTGGCGCTGCAGGCGGGAGGCGTGCTCACCCAACAGGGCATCGACCACGGCATCACCCCGGGTCGCACCGGGGTGGTGGTGGCCGTCGCGCTCGCCTACCTCGGATCGGTGGTGATCGCCACGCTCGCAGGCGCGGCCCGGGTGTCGTTCACGGGTCGCCTCGGTGAGCGGCTGCTCTACGAGCTGCGCCTCCGCGTGTTCTCGCACCTGCAGCGGCTGTCGATCGACTTCTACACCGACGAACGCGCCGGTCGGCTGCTCACCCGCATGACGAGCGACATCGACGCCCTGCAGCAGTTGTTCCAGGACGGACTCGTCAACCTGGCGGTCCAGGGCCTCACGCTGATCGCCGTCACGGTCATCCTGTTCGTCCTCGAGCCGACGCTCGCCACGATCACCGTCCTGGTCGTGGTGCCGGCGCTCACGCTCGTCACCCTGTGGTATCGCTCGGCGAGCGACCGCTCGTATGCCGCGGTGCGCGACCGCATCGCCGACGTCCTCGCCGATCTCAGCGAGACGCTGCAGGGCGTGCGGATCGTGACCGCGTTCAATCGGCGCCGGCACGACGTGATGGTGCACCGGCGGGTGGTGCGCCGGTACCGCGACGCGAACGTGGTGACCGCGCGCCAGGGCGGTCTCTACGGGCCGGCTGCCGACCTGCTCGGCGCGATCGCGCAGCTCGTCATCCTGCTCGTCGGCGGCCGCATGGTCCTGCGTGGCGAGCTGTCGATCGGCACCCTCGCGGCCTTCGTGCTGTATCTGACGTCGTTCTTCGCGCCGATCCAGCAGCTCGTGCAGCTCTACACCACGTACCAGTCGGGGCAGGCCGCGGTGACGAAGCTGCGCGAGCTGCTCGCCACCGAGCCGTCGGTGCCCGAATCGGCCACGGCGATCGACCTGCCGCCGATCGAGGGTCGGGTCGAGCTCGACCACGTGTGGTTCGGTTACCGCCCGGACGTACCGGTGTTGCGGGACGTGACGATCACGATCGAGCCCGGCGAGACGTTCGCGTTGGTCGGAGCGACCGGTTCGGGCAAGTCGACGATCGCCAAGCTCGTCACTCGTTTCCACGACCCGATCGCCGGCGTGGTGCGCATCGACGGCCACGACCTGCGCGACGTGTCGCTCGCGTCGTTGCGTCGCCAACTCGGCGTGGTTCCCCAGGAGCCGTTCCTCTTCGCGGCGAGCGTCCGCGACAACGTCGCGTTCGGGCGGCCCGACGCGTCCGACGCCGACGTACGCGAGGCCTGCGCGGCGGTGGGGCTCGGCGAGTTGCTCGAACGGCTGCCCGAGGGACTCGACACGTTCGTCCACGAACGAGGGGTGAGCCTGTCGAGCGGCGAACGTCAGCTGCTCGCGCTGGCTCGTGCCTTTCTCGCTCGGCCGCGAGTGTTGGTGCTCGACGAGGCGACGTCGAGCCTCGACCTCGAGTCGGAGACCGTGGTGGAGCGTGCCCTCGACGCCGTCCTCGAGGGACGGACCGCGATCCTGATCGCACATCGGCTCGCCACGGCGATGCGAGCCGACCGGATCGCGGTCGTCGAGGCGGGCGAGGTCGTCGAGCTCGGCACACCGGCCGACCTGCGAGCGCTCGGCGGACGGTGGGCGGCGATGGAGGCCACCTGGCACCGCCACGCCGAACCGCGTTGACGGGCCCCTGACGAACTCTTCCGGGGACGCTGCCTCCAGTGGGGGCGCGCACCGCCGATACCTCGTACGTGGTGGACGCAGCCGACATCGCCCATCTCCTCCGGCGGACCGAGTTCGTCGCGCGACCGGCTCGTGTCGCGGAGCTCTCGGCGCTCGCGACACTCACCGAGGTGGTCGACGACGTGCTCGACCTGGCGCGCAACGGCGACCCGCAGCTGCCGGCCGAACTCGCGGTGCACGACAGTTCGAACTCGTGGACCCAGCGGGTGAACGCGACGTACTGGTGGCTCGATCAGATGGCTACCCGCCCGCGTCCGTTCCAGGAGCGCATGACGCTGTTCTGGCACAACCACTTCGTCAGCGAGTGGGACGTCGTCGGACGGACCGACCAGATGATGGCGCAGAACCAGCTGTTCCGGTCGATGGCGCTCGGCGACTTCCGGGCGCTCACCCACGCGATGGCGCTGCAGCCGGCGATGCTGATCTACCTGTCGAACGGCGTGAACGTGAAGGGTGCGCCGAACCAGAACTTCGCTCGCGAGCTGATGGAGCTGTTCACCCTCGGGGTCGGCAACTACACCGAGGACGACGTGGCCGCTGCGGCTCGGGCCTGGACCGGGCACAACTACAACGGCACCACCCGCCAGTACGTGTTCCGGTCCGAGAAGCACGACTACGGCGACAAGACGTTGTTCGGGATCACCCGCAACTGGGATGGTCCCGAGACGATCGACGAGATCCTGCTGAACAACCCGGGCAAGCAGCTCGTCGCGGCGAGGTTCGTGGCGAAGAAGGCCTGGGAGGCGTTCGCCCACCAGGGGCCACCGGCCGGTGTCGTGGAGGCGCTCGGCGACGTGTTCGTCGCGAGTGGGCTGTCGGTACGCGAGCTGATGCGTGCGCTGTTCAACCGACCCGAGTTCTACACCGACTTGGCCAGGCGCGGGCTGGTGCGTTCGCCGGTCGAGTGGGTGGTGGCGCTCCTCGTGCAGACCGGGCTCGCCGCCGCGTCGACCAAGGCGTTCGACCTCGGTGAATCGATGGGGCAACGGCTCTTCGACCCGCCCAACGTGGCCGGCTGGAAGTCGAACGAGTACTGGATGACCACGAGCGCGATCAGCGGTCGGGCCAATCTGGCGAAGAAGGTGGCAGCGGCCGTGCGGGCGAACGGCAGCTTCGACCACCTGATCACGATGTCGGTCGGCGATTCGGTCGACGCCGTGGCGACGTGGCTCGGCATCACCCTTGCCCCGGTGACCCGCCAGTCGTTGATCGACGCCCACCAGGCCGAGCGGATCGCCACCAACGGCTCGAACGCGAAGGCGATCACCAACCTGCTCGTCATGGCGATGCTCACCGCCGAGATGCACGTCCCGAGCTGACCCGAAGCCGACGAGGAGTTGACCGTGCTCGATCCCGACATCGCCACCGAGGACGCCCTGCGCCTCCTGTCGCGGCCCGATCCCGACGACGGACCCGTCGGTCCCCGTGGGTGGACCCGCCGCCGGTTCCTGCAGGCCATCGGAGCCGGGGTGTTCGGTGGGGCCACCGTCGGCACGATCGCCGGTGAGTTCTTCGGCGGCGACGTGCCCGAGGCCTGGGCCGGCACGCCGATCGGCCCGAACGACGGGATCACCGTGGTGGTCACGCTGTACGGCGGCGTCGACGGGCTCAACGTGGTGGTGCCTCACGGCGACGGCAACTACTACGCCCGCCGGTCCAACATCGCGATCCCGCAGAGTCAGGTGTTGCGGATCGACGACCAGCACGGCTTCGCGCCCCAGCTCACGTACCTGAAGACGTTGTACGACGCCGGCCAGGTCGCCGTCGTGCGCGGCGTCGGATACGCCAACCCCGACCTGTCGCACTTCACGTCGATGGCGATCTGGATGAACGGCAGCTTCGGCGGTGGACCGTCGACGGGCTGGATCGGACGATGGCTCGACGGGCAACCGCCGGCCACCGCCGAGCTCGCCGCGGCGTCCCTCGACTCCACCGTGCCGCTGCACCTGCAGGGCAACGTGCGTCGAGGCGCAGGGATCCCGCCGTACGGTGGCATGTTCGGGTTCGACAACGCCGCGAGCGACCAGCGGATGTACGCAGGGCTTCGGGCGATGTCGGCGGCGAGCGGGGAGCGCGGTGAGCTCCACGACGCGTTCAACCACACGATGCGTCGGCAGCTCGACCTCGCCGCCGAGACGGCGCCCGTGTTCCGCACCGCACTGCCCGGTGGTGGCGAGCTCACGCGTGAGCTCACCATCGCGGCCCGCCTGCTCAACGCCGATCTCGGCCTGCGGTTCCTCGACGTCTCACGGGGAGGCTTCGACACCCACGACGGGCAAGGAGCGGTGCTGCCAGGACTGCTCGTCGATCTCAACGCCGGACTCCAGGCGTTCTACGCCACCCTGCAGCCGCGGTTCCAGAACCGGGTGACGATCCTCGTGATCTCCGAGTTCGGACGCACACCGCGATCGAACGACTCCGGTGGTACCGACCACGGCACGTCGAACCCGGTGTTCGTGATCGGCAGCAACGTCCGAGGCGGCCTCTACGGTCAGCAACCGTCGCTCGTCGACGTCGACCGCAACGGGAGGATGCACTCGTACGTCGACTTCCGATGGGTGTACGGCACCGTGCTCGACAGCTGGATGGGCGGCGGCGCGAGCACCATCCTGAACGGCGCGTACCAGCCGCTCGGTCTGTACCACAGCGGCCCGGGCCAGGCGTCGCCCACCACCACGCCGGTGGTGCTCGGGCCCTCGGTCGCGAGCGGCTACGTCACCACCGCGCCGCAACGTGTGTTCGACACTCGCGACGGCACGGGCGGACGTGCCGCGCCACTCTCGGCGGGTGAGACGTGGTCGTTCGACCTGGCCGGTCGGTACGGCATCCCGGCCGATGCCACCGCGGTCGCGCTCAATCTCACGGCGGTCGACGCCACGGTGCCCACCTACGTGTCGGTGTGGCCGGGCGGCACGGTGAAGCCCTTCACGGCGAACCTGAACCCGGTGCCGGGCCTGGCGGTGCCCAACCTGGTCGTCGGTCAACTCGGGCCAGGTGGCAGCGCGAGCTTCTACAACAACTCGGGCAGCGTGCACCTCGTCGCCGACGTCGTCGGATGGTTCACCCCGTCGAGCAACCTGCGGCTGCGGGCCCTCACCCCGGCGCGACTGCTCGACACCCGCGACGGCAGCGGCGGGGTCGCCGGCCCCGTCGGGCAGGGACAGACGATCGACGTGAAGGTGACCGACCGGGGCGGGGTGCCCGCCAATGCGAAGGCGGTGGCGCTCAACGTCACCGTCACCGAACCGTCGACGGGCAGCTATCTCACGGTGTTCCCGACGGGCGATCCGCGCCCGCTCGCCTCGAGCGTGAACATGGTGCGTGGCCAGACGGTGCCGAACATGGTGATCGCTCGGGTGGGCACCGACGGCCGCGTGAGCGTGTACAACAACACCGGTGACGCCCACGTGGTGATCGACGTCGTGGGCGCGTTCGCCACCGACGCCCCCGGCCGGCTCGTCGCCGTGCAACCGGCGCGTGTGCTCGACACCCGAGAGGGCATCGGGGCGCCCGCGGCCAAGGTGGGCCAGGATCCGCTCGTGCTGCGTCTGTCGGGCCAGGCGGGCATCCCGGGATCGGGGGTGAGCGCCGTGCTGCTCAACGTGACGGCGGTGCAGCCCGACCGCGACACCTTCGTCACCGTGTTCCCGGCCGGCGGCGACCGGCCACTCGCCTCGAACCTGAACGCCGTGGCGGGCCAGGTGATCCCGAACATGGTGCTGGCCCGGCTGGGCACCAACGGTTCGGTGGCCCTGTACAACAACGCCGGTGCCGTCGATCTGGTGGCCGACGTGATGGGCTACTTCACCAGCTGAGCGAGCGGTTCACGCCCGGCGGTACTTGGCGATCGCCAGCGGGGACATCACCGCCAGGATCGCGAGCGACCAGACGATCGAGGCCGTCACCGGGCCTGCGGTCGGTCCGCCCAACATCAGCGCGCGCACGGCCTCCGTGGTCTTGCTCAGCGGCTGTCGCCGCGCCCACCACTCGAGCCAGTCCGGCATGGTGGCCGGGTCGACGAACGCGCTCGACGCGAACGTGAGCGGGGCGAGGAGCGGGAACGCCGCGGCCTGCGCGGCCTCGCCGTTGGTGACGCTCAGACCGATGAACACGAAGATCGACGCGAGCGCGACGCCGAAGAACACGAGGACGCCGATGCCGGCCAGCACGGCGAGCAGGTTGGTGTGCGTGCGGAAGCCGACGAGCAGTCCGATCAGCACCATCAACACGACGATCACGGTGTTGCGGAGTGTGTCGGCGAGCACTCGTCCGCCGAGCACTGCCGCACGGGACATCGGCAGCGAACGGAGCCGTTCGAGCAGTCCCGTGCCCTTGTCCTCGGCCAGGCCGACGGCGGTGTTGATCGCACCGAACGACACCGTCTGGGCGAAGATGCCGGGCATCAGGTAGTCGACGTAGCTCCGGCCCGGGATCTGGATCGCCCCACCGAACACGTAGCGGAACATGAACACGAAGATCACGGGCTGCACGAGCGAGAAGACGAGCACCTGCGGGACGCGCCGCATCGCGGTGAGATTGCGGCCGGTCATCGCGAGCGTGTCGCGGACGGCCCAGAGGATGCCGCCGTCGGCGGTGCCCGGCGGCGGTGCGAACGTGGGTGCGGTGGCGGTGGACGAAGCGGTCACGATGCGCTGCTCCCGGTGAGGCTGATGAACACGTCGTCGAGCGTCGGCTCGTGGAGGTCGATGCGGCCCACGTCGATCGATCGGTCGTGGAGCAGGTTGAGGGCGTCGCGCACCGTGCCGGCGCCTCCACGCAGCGGCAGGTGCACGACGACCTGCTCGCCGACCGGGCGGCTCGCCCCGAAGTCGACGAGCGCACCGACGGCGTCGGCGGCGGCCGCCGGATCGTGGAACGACAGGACCACGGTGGTCTCGCCGAGGCGCGACTTCAACTGCGCCGCAGTTCCTTCGGCCACGACGAGCCCGTGGTCGATCACGACGATCCGATCCGCGAGACGGTCGGCCTCTTCGAGGTACTGGGTCGTCAACAACACCGTGGTGCCGTCCGAGACGAGCGTGCCGATGACGTCCCAGAGATCCTGTCGGCTGGCCGGATCGAGGCCGGTGGTCGGCTCGTCGAGCAGCAGCACGGGCGGATGGGTGACGAGTGCCGCGGCGAGGTCGAGACGCCGACGCATGCCGCCCGAGTAGGTGCGCACCGGCCGGTTGGCGGCGTCGCTCAAGTGGAACTGCTCGAGCAGCTCCGCCGCGCGCCGGCGGGCGTCGCCCGTGGCGAGGTGGTTCAGCCGGCCGACGAGGGTGAGGTTCTCGCGGCCGGTGAGGTTCTCGTCGACGGCCGCGTACTGCCCGGCGAGGCCGATCCGGCGACGGACGTCGTTCGGGTGCGCCACCACGTCGATGCCCGCGACCTCGGCCCGACCTCGGGTCGGCCGCAGGATCGTGGTGAGAATCCGAACCGCGGTGGTCTTGCCCGCACCGTTGGGGCCGAGCAGGCCGAGCACCGAGCCGGACGGCACGTCGAACGAGACGCCCTGCAGTGCGTGGACGTCGCCGAAGTGCATCACCAGCCCGTCGGCGACGATCGCCGGTGTGGGGGAGGACGTGGACATGTGCTTCACTCTAGAAGATCATTGAGTCATGTCAACGGTCGTTTCGAGTGAAGTGTTGCCGACGGCGTCGCTACGATGTCGCCGTGGCACGTCCTCGGGCAATGGCATCGGAGGCGACGGAGGCGAGGTCGTCGGACGACGACCTGCTGTGGTCGCGGATGATGACGTTGTTCGTGACGGCCCGCGACCAGATGTTCGGCATCCTGGTCCGCCACGAGCTCACCCCGCCGCACGGGTTCGCACTCTCGATGCTGCAGGATGGACAGATGCGCATGCGCGACATGGCCGAGCGGATGTCGTGCGATGCGTCGTACATCACGGCGGTGGTGGACCGTCTCGAGGAGGTGGGCCTCGCCGAGCGCCGGTCCAGCCCGACCGATCGCCGGGTGAAGGAGATCGCCCTCACCGACGCCGGCGAGCGCGTGGCCGCGCTGGTGCGCCGCACCCTCACCGCCCCGCCCCCGGCGATCGAGCGGCTCACCACCGCGGAGCGACGCACGTTGGCCGCGCTGCTGGCGAAGATGGTGCCCGAGGACGAGATCGCGGACGACGCCTTCCGAATTCCCCCGCCTCGCGTCTGATCCGCCTGGCAACATCGGCGGCGATGAGTCGGCGCCGCCCGGCTCGTCCGCCTCGTCACCATGGTCGTCTTCCGTCGTCTCCTCGCCAATGCCCTCGTCGGGGGCGTGATGAGCAGCTTCCTGTGGTTCGCGCTCACCTTCTGGACGTACCTCGAGACCCGATCGGTGGTGGCGACGTCGATCATCGGCGGCTCCTACGCCATCGCCGCTGCCGGCTTCGGCCTCGTGTTCGGCAGCTTCGTCGATCGACACCGCAAGCACACCTCGATGGTGGTCGCGTCGGTCGCTGCGCTCGCGTGCTTCGCGGCGGCCACTGCGCTCTACGCCGTGGCGCCGGCCGACGAGGTGCACCGGCTCGGTGCGCCGTGGTTCTGGGCGCTGGTCCTGCTCGTGATGCTCGGTTCGGTCGTCGGCAACCTCCGGTCGATCGCGCTCTCCACGTGCGTCACGCTGCTCGTCGCCGACGGTGAGCGCGACAAGGCCAACGGGCTCGTGGGCGCCACGATGGGGATCTCGTTCACCCTCACGTCGGTGTTCAGTGGCCTGGTGATCGGCCAGCTGGGCATGGGGTGGGCCCTCGCCCTCAGCACGGTGGTGAGCGCACTCGCCCTCGTCCACCTGCTCACCATCGAGGTGCCCGAGGCACCTCCCGAGGCCACCGGCGAGCACGTGCCCGCGATCGACGTGCGCGGTGCCGTCGAGGCGATCCGGCGTGTGCCCGGCCTGTTCGGGCTGATCGGCTTCGCCGCGTGCAACAACCTGCTCGGCGGGGTGTTCATGTCGCTCATGGACGCGTACGGCCTCGAGATCGTGTCGGTCGAGACGTGGGGCGTGCTGTTCGCCGTCCTGAGCCTCGGGTTCGTCGTCGGCGGGCTCGTCGTCGCGCGTCGCGGCCTCGGCAGCCGGCCGTTGCGTGTGGCCCTGCTGTGCAACCTCGCCAACTGGGCGGTGTGCAGCGTGTTCACGGTGCGCACGTCGATCGTGCTGCTGTCGATCGGCATGTTCGTCTGGCTCGTCCTGATGCCCGTGATCGAGGCTGCCGAGCAGACCGTGTTGCAGACCGTGGTGCCGTTCGACCAGCAAGGGCGGGTGTTCGGCTTCGCGCAGGCGATCGAGAACGCTGCGTCACCGATCACCGCCCTCGCGATCGGCCCGATCGCACAGCTGTGGGTGATCCCGTTCATGACCGACGGCGCCGGCGCCGACTCGATCGGCAGCTGGTTCGGCACCGGGACCGCTCGGGGCATCGCCCTCATCTTCACCGTCGCCGGCCTGCTGGGCATCGTGCTCACCGGCCTCGCCTCGGCGTCACGGTGGTACCGCTCGATCAGCCACGCGGCGTCGGCATCGCACCAGGTGCAGCCCGCCTGACGGCGCCCGCCGCGTGCCTCAGCGGTCGAGGCGGGTGCGGATCGCCGCGGCGTGCGCGGGGAACCCCTCGTGGTCGGCCAGCGCCACCACCGAGCCGGCCATGCGGCGCAGCGCTCGTTCGTCGGCGCGGGCCACGGCGGTGCGCTTCAGGAACGCCTCGGCGGTGATGCCCGACGACACCTGCGCGAAGCCGCTCGTCGGCAACGACGCCGGACAGCCGATCACGAAGTTCGCCGCGCTGAACGGCGTGTGCTGACCGATCAGGATCTCGCCTGCGTCGACCAGCAACTCGAGGGTCGACTCGACCGCATGGTCGGTCACCGCGAGCTGCAGGTGCTCGGGCGCATAGGCGTTGGCCACGGCAGCGGCCTCGGCGAGGTCGTCGACGAACACACACCCCCCGTTGCGCCCGAGCGAGGCCCGAGCAGCGTCGGCACGAACCGCCGGCAGGTCGGCGAGCCGCCGGGCCAGCGCGGCGTCGACGGCGTCGGCGAGCGTCTCGGACGGCGTGACGAGCACGACTGCGGAGTCGGTGCCGTGCTCGGCCTCGATCAGCAGATCGGCCGCCAGGAGGTCGGGATCGGCCGAGTCGTCCGCGACGACCACGCTCTCGGTGGGACCGAGCAGCATCATCGTCGCCAGACCGTGACGCTGCATCTCCACCTGGGCGCACACCACGGCCGGCGATCCCGGGCCCACCACCTTGCGCACCTTCGGGATCGACTCGGTGCCGAACCCGAGCGCAGCGACGCCCGCCGGTCCGTTCACGCGGAACACCTGATCGATGCCGAGCTTGCGGCACACGGCGAGCACGGCCGGATCCACCTCGCCCGAGCCGCCGGGGACCGGTGGCACGACGAGCGCCACCTGCGGCACGCCGGCGACGACTGCCGGAACGGCGAGCTGGTAAGCGACGCTCGGGTACGACGCCTTGCCACTCGGGACGAACAGGCCCGCCGACGTGATCGGGCCGATCTTCTCGCCCACCACCAGACCGGGCTCGCTCTCGAACGACCAGGTCGATGCACGCTCGACCAGGCGCTCGTTGAACGCACGCAGATGCGCGATCGCGTCGTCGATCGCGGCGTCCACGTCGGCTGTCACCTCGGCGGCCTCGATCTCGGCCGCGGACACCCGGAGCTGCTCGGGTCGGAGCTCGATGCGGTCGAACCGGGCGAGCGCCCGGCAGACCGCCGCGTCGCCGTGCTGGCGGACGTCGTCGATGAGCTCGCCGATCGATCGGCGCAGCTCGGGGTCGAAGATCTCGTCGAGGCCGCGATGCAACAGCGCGGCCCGATCGGCGGCCGACATCGAAGCCCAACGCATTCGCCGCATCACCCCGTCCGTCGTGCTCGTCTCGCCAGCGCTCATGCGCGCGACGGTAGCGGGGGATGGACCTGATCCACCGGTGGCCGACTATGCTCGTCCCACGTTCCGGAACCGCCGGACCCCCGGACGCGACAGCGAGACGAGTGGAAGCGAGGAGCGTGCCCAATGCCCGTCACCGTGATCGTCGGCGCCCAGTGGGGTGACGAAGGCAAGGCCAAGGTGATCGACCTGCTCTCGAAGGAGCACGGGTACGTCGTGCGGTACCAGGGTGGGCACAACGCCGGGCACACCGTGGTGGTCGGAGACGAACGCTACGCCCTGCAACTCGTGCCGAGCGGCATCCTCTACGACCACGTCGTGCCGGTGATCGCGAACGGTGTGGTGGTGGACATGCCGACGCTGTTCCACGAGATCGACACCCTCGAACGCCGGGGCATCGGTTGCGAGCGGCTCGTGGTGAGCAGCCACGCCCACCTCATCTTCCCGTGGCACCAGGCGTGGGACGCGCTGCACGAGCAGGACCGGGGCGACGCGAAGATCGGTACCACGCTGAAGGGCATCGGTCCGGCGTACGCAGACAAGGCGCGTCGCGTGGGCATCCGCGCCGGTGAGGTGCTCGATCCGGTCGCCTTCGCCGACACGGTGCGGTCGCGAGCCGAAGCCGAGAGCCGCTCGCTCGTCGCCGCCGGTGGCGAACCGCTCGACGTCGACGACGTGGTGGCGCGATCCACCGAGTTGGCCGCCCGACTGGCGCCCCACGTCGGCGACACCGTGAACCTGTTGCACGACGCGCTCGCGGCCGGTCAGCATCTGCTGCTCGAGGGCGCGCAGGCCACCTTCCTCGACCTCGACCACGGCACATATCCCTACGTCACGTCGTCGAACCCGACCGCCGGAGGTGCGTGCGCCGGTACCGGCCTCGGGCCACGCGACATCGACCGTGTGGTGGGCATCACCAAGGCCTACACCACCCGCGTCGGCGCCGGTCCGTTCCCGACCGAGCTGCTCGACGCCGACGGTGACCGCCTCGTCGAGATCGGTCGCGAGTTCGGCACCGTCACCGGTCGACGCCGCCGTCCGGGTTGGATCGACTGCGTGATGCTCCGTCACGCCGTGCGGCTCAACTCGCTCACCGAGCTCGCCCTCACCAAACTCGACGTCCTCGACTCGTTCGACACCGTGAAGGTGTGCGTCGGCTACCGCGTCGACGGCCGGCGCCTGTCGGGCTACCCGGATCGTGTCGAGCTGCTCGCGCAGGTCGAGCCGGAGTACGTCGAGCTGCCCGGCTGGGGACGCGAGCTCCGCTCGATGCGCCGCCCGAGCGAGCTGCCGAGCGCAGCGCGCGCCTTCGTGCAGCTCGTCGAGGCCGAGGTCGGCGTGCCGATCGGTGTGGTCGGCGTCGGCGCCGAGCGTGACGACTACCTGCACTGGGCGGCATCGTGATCCCCCGGTACACCACGCCCGAGATGGACGCGGTGTTCACCGACACCGCCCGCTTCGGCCGCTGGCTCGAGATCGAGCTGCTCGCCACCGATGCGCACGCCGAGCTCGGCCTCGTGCCCGCCGACCACGCCGCCGCATGTCGCGCCGGAGCGCCGGTCGTCGACGACGCGTTCGTGGCTGCGGTCAGCCGGCGCGAGCTGGTCACCGACCACGACGTCGCCGCGTTCGTCGACGTCGTCCAGGCGGCCATCGGCGCACCGGCGGGCGCGTGGATCCACTACGGGCTCACCAGCAGTGACGTCGTCGACACCGCGTGGTGCTGGATGCTGCGCGACGCCGCCGACCTGCTGATCGAGGCGAGCACCGAGCTGCTCGGCACGCTGGTCGAGCTGGCGCGCCGCCATCGCGACACCGTGATGATCGGACGTACCCACGGGGTGCACGCCGAGCCCACCACGTTCGGTGCCAAGGTGGCGCTCTGGGCCTTGCAGGTGGACCGCGACCGCACCCGTCTGCGTGCCGCCCGCGACGTCGTCGCGGTCTGCAAGCTCAGCGGTGCGGTGGGCACGTACTCGAACATCGACCCGGCGGTCGAACGTTTCGTCGCCGACCGGCTCGGCCTCCGGCCGGTGCCGGCCACGCAGGTGATCGCGCGCGACCGGCACGCCGAGTACCTCTGGGCGTGCGCATCGGTGGGGGCCACCCTGGAGCTGATCGCCGTCGAGCTCCGCCATCTGCAGCGCACCGAGGTCCGTGAGGTGCAAGAGGGGTTCAAAGCCGGCCAGAAGGGCTCGTCGGCGATGCCGCACAAGAAGAACCCGATCTCGTCCGAGACGATCTCCGGTCTGTCCCGCGTGTTACGCGGCAATCTCCAAGCCGGTCTGCAAGACGTCGCGTTGTGGCACGAGCGCGACATCTCGCACAGCTCGGTCGAGCGGATCGTGTTGCCCGACTCGTCGATGCTCGCCCACTACGTCATGCGCCGTGGCCGACGGCTGCTCGCCGGACTGGTCGTCGACGAGGCCCGGATGCGATCCAATCTGTGGTCGAGTCATGGCCTCGTGTTCAGTCAAGGCGTGCTCCTCGGGTTGGTGCAGGCCGGCCTGACGCGTGACGACGCGTATCGCATCGTGCAGTCGGCGGCGATGCGCTCGTGGGACGAAGGCACCGATTTCCGGACGCTCGTGGAGGCCGACCCGCAGGTGGCGGCATTGGGTGATGGCGTGCTCGACGCCGCGTTCGATCTCGATCGTTCGTTGCGCAACGTGGGTGCGGTGTTCGAGGCCCTCGACGGCCTCGAGGCGACGCCGGGCTGAACCCTCAGGCGGCGCCGCGGCCGATGCCGGCGGCCTTCAGCACGGCGGCCTCGACGCCGACCTCGCGCCAGGTGGCGTAGCTGATGCCCTGCCGCTCGCTGTAGGACTTGGCGACCTTCACGAACTCCGCCTCGAGGGCGGTCATGTCGACCTGAGTGCCCATCTGCTCGAGCTCGGTCGTCAGATCGCGGCGTTCCTGCAGCAGCCGGAGTTCGCCGAGCGGGTCGGCCACCTCGAGCTCGTCGTCGATCTTGGCGAGCCGCGCCTTGATCGAATCCGGCGTCCGTTTGCGGCCCCGCTTGGGCTTGTTCGATCGCAGTGCATCGAGGTATTCACGTACGGCGCGGCCCTCGGTCCGACCGGCAGCCATCGCCGCTTTGTGAGAATCACTCAATGGGTTCTTGGGGCCCTTCTTTGCCATGAGTGACCACGATACCTCACCACCCATTGTCTGCAATTCGTCGGAATCGATATCGGTGAATCGCGACGTCGGGAACTGGGGTCCTCCGGCTCGGCTCGGGTAGCGTCCGGACCACCATGGACCTCGGTGCACTGTTCGATCTGTCCGACCACGGGCCCGACACCTTCGTCGGTGCCGGTCCCCGCTATCCGTGGGGTGGCCTCTACGGGGGACAGATCGTCGCCCAGTCGCTGCGGGCCGCGGCCCGCACCGTCGACCCGGTGTTCGAGCCCCACTCGCTCCGGGCCTACTTCATCCGCCGTGGTGATCACACCGAGCCGATCCGTTTCGAGGTCGACCGGATCCGCAACGGCCGCAGCTTCTGCACCCGTCGCGTCGTCGCCCGCCAGGCGGTCGGCGCGATCTTGAACCTCGAGGCGTCGTTCCAGCAGCCCGAGCAGACCCGCGTCCTGCAACCGGTCGAGATGCCGACCGGGCTGCCGGGGCCCGACGACTGCGCCGGCGACACGTGGACGACGTCGTTCCAACGGCGCTCGGTGCCCGAGGCGGCGCTCACCGGCGGCCCGCGCCTGCCGAACCCGACCGGTCGGGTGGCGGTGTGGATGCGGGTCGCGGATCCGGTGGTCGACGACGAGCTCGTGCACCGATGCTGGCTCGCGTACCTGAGCGACGACGTGCCGACCGACTCGGTGCGGCGGGCGATCGCGTCCGACGAGGGGGTCGACGACGTCGACACCTGGTGGGCGGGCAGCTTCGGGGCGAGCCTCGACCACACGGTGTGGTTCCACCGACCGGTGCGTATGGACGAATGGCACCTGTTCGACTTCTCGTGCCACAGCTACGGGGGTGCGCGCGGGGTCTCGGTCGGCCACGTGTTCACCACTGCAGGGGAGCACGTCGCCACGGTGGCCCAAGAGGTGCTGATCCGCCGGCCGCGCCCGACGTCGTGAACCGCTCGGCCGACCCTGAGTAGGGTCCGCCACGTGACCGACCTGCCGCCGCTCGATCCCGCCCGCCACGCCCTGCGCGACCACGTGCTGCGCCACAGCGTGAAGCTCGGCGCCTTCACGCTCAAGTCCGGTGCGTCGAGCACGTGGTTCCTCGACACCAAGCAGACCGCGTGCCGGCCGGACGGGGTGGTGTTGATGGCCGACGTCGCCCTGTCGCTCGTCCCCGACGACGCCACCGCGATCGGTGGCCTCACGGTCGGCGCCGACCCCGTGGCCTACGCGGTCGCGGCGATCGGAGCCATCCGCGGCCGCTCGCTCAAGAGCTTCACGGTGCGCAAGGAGGCCAAGGACCACGGGGTCACGGGCCGCGTGGCCGGCGCGCTCGAGCCGGGCGATCGCGTGGTGATCACCGAGGACACCGTCACGCGCGGGACGTCGATCATGGAAGCCGTCGAGGTCGTGCGGGCCGTCGGCGCGGAACCGGTGCTGATCACCGTGATCGTCGATCGTGGCGGCACGTGTGGCGCGATGGCCGAGGCGGCCGGTGTGCCGTTCAGGCCGATGCTGACGGCACCGGATCTGGGCTTTCCGTTCGGGAGCTGACCTCCTCGCCGCCCACCGCCCGGATGGCCAGTTCGTGGGCGTCGTCGGCGGGCATCGGCCGGCCGACCAGGAATCCCTGCACCAGGTGGCAGCCGAGCGATCGGAGCACCTCGAGCTCGGCGCCGGTCTCGACCCCTTCGGCGAGCACCTCGTAGTCGAGGCCGGTCGCCAGGTCGACCATCGCCCGCACGATGCACTGATCCTGCGTCGACGATGCGATCTCGGCGACGAACTCGCGGTCGATCTTCACCATGTGCACCGGGTAGCGACGCAGGTAGGCGAGCGACGAATAGCCCGTCCCGAAGTCGTCGATCGCCACGCGGACGCCGGCGAGCTTCAGTTCGCGCAGGCGATCGAGCGCCTTCTCCGGATCGTCGAGCAGCATCGTCTCGGTCACCTCGAGCACCAGCCAGTGCGGCGGCACGTCGTGTCGGCGGAGAGCGTCGCGGACGCGGGCGAGCAGGTGCGGCGACTGGAGGTCGCGTCCCGACACGTTCACGTGCACGGTGAGCGGTTCGCGACCCTGCGCGAGCCGCTCGCGGTTCCACACGCCGACGTCGCGGCACGCCAGGTCGAGCATCCGGTCCCCGAGCGCCTGGATCAGCCCGGTCTCCTCGGCCACGGGCACGAAACGGTTCGGACGGACGTCGCCGAGCACCGGGTGCACCCAGCGGGCCAGCGCCTCGAAGCCGACGAGCTCGTCGCGATCGGTGCGCTTCAACGGCTGGTACGCGACCGACAGCTCGCGGCGCGCGATCGCACTGCGCAACCCGCGCTCGAGCAACACGCGCTCGGCGGCGCTCAGCCGCAGGCCCTCGTCGGCCACCTCGACGCAGTTGCGGCCGCGGTCCTTGGCCCGGTACATCGCGAGATCGGCCTCGTGGAGCAGCGCGTCGGCCGACGTGTGCTGCGGTCCGGCGTGCGCGATACCGATCGACACGGACACGTGGGTCTGTTCGTCGTGCACCTCGAACGGATCCATCATCGACTCGAGGATCCGCTCGGCGATCCCGCGCGCGAGGTCGGTGTCGCCGGCACTCTCGCACAGGATCACGAACTCGTCACCGCCGAGGCGGGCGACCGTGTCGATGCTGCGCACACACCGCTGCAGGCGTGCCGCGGCGACGGTGAGCAGCTGGTCGCCGGCGCCGTGACCGAACGAGTCGTTAATGTGCTTGAAGCGGTCGAGGTCGCAGAACAGCACCGACGGCCAGGCTCCCGATCGTCGGGCGCCCACGAGCGCCAGATCGATCCGCTCCGTGACGAGGGCACGGTTGGCCAGCCCGGTCAGTGGATCGTGGGACGCCTGCCACGCGAGCTGCTCGCGGGCGGCCTCGCGTTCGGCGTGGTCGATGATCGTCACGAGCGCGCCGACGCACACCTCGTGGTCGTGGAACGGCACGAGTGTCACGTCGGCGGTCACCAGCTCCGCGGGCCCGACCACGCCTCCGTCGGCGAGCAGGAGACGGCCGGCGGCACCGAGCAGGTGCACGTCGGTCCGCGACCATCCGCCGTCGAGCAGCACGTCGTCGAGTTCGGCCGCGGGGAGCAGCGGACGTGGCGTGCCGTCGCGGCCCACCATCATCAACGCGTCGGCGAGGTGCCGTCCGACCAGCGACGCAGCCGGACCGAACAGTCGCTCGGCGCTCGGGTTGACGCGACCGATCCGTCCGCTGCGTTCGATCGTGACCAGCGCCGAAGGCACCGAGCCGAACAGGACGTCCGGGCTCGGCAACGACACCGACGGCACCGCTGCCAGCCGGGTGGTGACGACCTCGGCAGGTTCCGCCGGTGCGAGGTCAGAGGTGGTCATGGGTCGGTCAGCTCCTCGGGTCCGCGCTCACGGAGACCTCATCGGCGGGAGACCGCCCGGTCTTGAGCGTCGCGCGAGGTTCAGCGCACGACGGCGCCCTCCGGCAACTGGTCCAGGAGTGCGTCGCTCACCCAGCAGACGGTGGGGTGCAGGGTGTCGGTGATCCGCACCACCCGCTTCGGCTCGAGCACACCTCGCCCGCACATGCTGAGCGCGGCCCGGATGCAGTCGTCCTCGGAGGGCAGCACCATCGGCATCCGGCTGCGGCGCACCCCGGCCGCGCCGGCGGTGAAGCAGTTGAGGTACGTCTTCTGGAAGTCGATCCCCGCAGCCACGTCGGCGGGGACGAAGTCCGCGAAGCCGATGCCCAGCACGTTGCCGCCGGACACCTCCGTGATCCCGAGCAACACGATCGTCGACACCTGGGGCGACGCGGCGTCGGCGAGGCCGTGCACCCAGAACCGACCGGTGACGTTCGGGTCGAGGGTGGTGCCGCTGATGTCCTTCCCGCCACGCTCGACGATCAGCACGTCGATCTCGGCGAACGGCAGCGGCGGCACCAGGGTGCGGGCGAAGTCGGTGAGGTCACGCTCCACCTCGCCGCCCACCTCGTCGGCCGTCAGCGCTCGCACCTGTACGACGTCGCCGGTGGTCGACTCGATCGAGGCGACGCCGCCGAGCAACCGGCCCGTCGAGCGCAGCGCGGCGATGCCGGCGAGCAGGCGATCGCGCATCTCCACCGGGCCGCACGAGTGGATCTGCGCCGCGCCGGGTTGCTTGCCGAAACCGACGACCGCCATCTTGGTGCAGCCGCTCTCGATCGGGCCCTTGAAGCACGTGTGCGGCTTCACGCGGTTGACCGGGAGGATCCGGTCGGCGCCCGCCGCGTGACGGTCGAGGTACACGGGCATGCCGGCGGGCGTGCGCGCCACCTCGACGGTGTCCATCGTGGCGCGGATCTCGGCACCGACCGAGGCCTCGGTGATGCCGAGGTGTGCCAGCATCTCGCGCTGACCCTCGGCCGTGGCGCCGCCGTGGCTGCCCATCGCCGGGACCACGAACGGTTCCGCGCCGAGCTCACGCAGCCCGGCGATGGCGCCGGCCAGCAGCCCCACCCGGTCGGCGAGGCCACGACTGCCCCCGCCGACGGCCACCGTGGTGCCGGGTGCGATCGACTCGGCGAGACGCTCGACCACCTGTCGGCGCGCCGCCGCGGCGACATCGCCGATCGGGTCGGGGCGCGGCACCGGCAGCTCCACCTCGTGCATCGCGGGGACCACGAGGTCCGGATGGAACGGCAGCACCACACCCTGCATCAGCTGGTCCCAGGGGTTCGTCGCGCGCATGGCCGCACCGTATCGCCGGGACGGCGGCCGCCGCCGGGACGGCCGCTCAGTGCGCGGCGAGGTCGCCCTCGACGGGCTCGGCCCCGAGCACCCCGTCGACGATCCGCACCGTGCGGTCGGCGTAGT
This sequence comes from Acidimicrobiaceae bacterium, assembly GCA_020637235.1. Lineage (GTDB taxonomy): Bacteria > Actinomycetota > Acidimicrobiia > Acidimicrobiales > Ilumatobacteraceae > VFMC01. The sequence goes on from JACJWG010000005.1 coordinate 116,125, forward strand.
GGGTCATGCGGGTGTCGTGGGTGACGATCACCGCTGCCGTGTGCCGCGAACGCATCTCGGCCTGGATCAGCTCCATCACCTGCTCGCCGATCTTGGTGTCGAGCGCCGATGTCGGTTCGTCGAACAGCACGAGCGCCGGACCGTTGAACAGCGCACGGCCGATGGCCACGCGCTGACGCTCGCCGCCGCTCAGCTGCGCGGGCAGATTTCCCGCCCGGTGCGCGAGTCCGAGTTCACCCAGCAACTCCTTCGCTCGGGCCTTGGCCTGCTTGCGGGCACCGCCGCGGGCGCCCGACAGTTCGGACACGACGAGCAGGTTCTCCTCGGCCGTCAAGAAGGGCACGAGGTTGACCGACTGGAACACGAAGCCGACCTTCGACCGCCGGAAGTCGGTCAGCTCGGCCGCCGAGTGGCCGGTGATGTCCTCACCGCCGACGACGACACGGCCCTGTGTGGCCGACAGCAGCCCCCCGGCGATGGACAGCAGGGTGGTCTTGCCCGATCCGGACGGTCCGAGGAGTGCGACGATCTCGCCATCGCCGACACGGAGCGTGGCGTGATCGACGGCGACGATCTCGGTGTCGCCGGCACCGTAGACCTTGCGGACGTCGGCCAGCTCCAGGGCGGCGGGACCCGCGGCAGGCGCGGTGTCGGCGACGGTGTCTGCGGGAGGGGTGGTCATGCGGCGCTTCCGATCGCTGAGGCCGGATCGATCCGGGTGACACGTCGCAACGACACCGCGCTCCCCAGCACGGCGGCGGCGATGAGTGCCACGAAGGTGAACACGTAGCGGGACACGGTGAGCTGCAGCGGGATGCCCCCGGGCAACGCCGCATCGGCGGCCCATGCCAGGAGGCCCCCCGCCACGAACGCGACGAGCGCCACGACGACGGCCTGCAGGACGACGCCGCCGAACAAGCGGGCGGTGCTGGCGCCGATGGCCTTCAACACGCCGTACAGGCCGGTGCGCTCGAGCGTGAGCAGCGAGAAGAACAGCGCCACCACCGCCAGCACCACGGCGAGGGTGGCGAAGATGATCGCGTTGAACGTCGACTGCTGTGAGGCGACGCCGGGGAGGGCGTACACCGCGTCGTCGACGGAGAGGGTGGACGTCGAGCCCGTGGCGGCGTCGATCGACGCGGCCAGGTCGCCGTCGCCACGCACGACGAGCACCTGCACCACGCCGTCGGGCACGAACGCATCGGGCCGGTTCGCGTTCTGCACGGTGCGCCAGGTGTCGAGCGTGGTCCACAGCGCACCCTGTTGCAGGTAGTTCGTGTCCTCCACCCAACCGTCCACCACGATCGGCGTCGCCGACGGGCCGACGAGCAAGGTGTCGCCGATCGAGACGCCGGCGTCCTCGAGCCGTCGATCGGCCCACGCGTGTCCGGCCGGCGGTGGCTCGGGCACACCGGTGGGCGGCAGCTCATATCCCGCGACGGCCACGTCGGCGAGTTCGTTCTCGCCTGGCACGGTGGCGCCGAGGAGCGTGAAGCCGAGGCCGCCGACGTCGGCGACGCCGGGGACCGCCTCGACCTCGGCACGGACGTCGCTCCCGAGTCGGCTGCGCAGGAACGAGTCGCGAGCGGTGCTCGAGTAGACGATCACGTCGGCGTCCTGGGCGCGAATGGCTCCGGTCGACCCGAGGAACAACCCGTCGAGCAGCCCGCCGAGCAGCAGCAGGAGGAGGCTGAAGAAGGTGAGGACGACGGTCGCGACGGCGAAGCGGCCGGGGCGCCGCCGGAGTTCGGTGGTGGCGAGACCCATCAGAGGTGCACCCCGGCACCGGTGGTGGCCGCGATCGGCTCGATACGCAGCACGCGCCGGATGGCGGCGAGCGAGGTCACCAGGGCGAGGACGAGCACCAGCCCGACGGTGAACCCGATCGCGCCGAGGTCGAACGGCACGCTGATCGAACCGATCACGGTGCGGGTGGTGAGCCAGAAGAGCCCGACCGCAACCGCGGCACCCGACACGACGACGGCCGCGACCTGCACTACCAGTGAGCGCACGAGGAGGCCTGCCGGCGCGCCGATCGCACGCAGCAGGGTGAGCGCGCCGGCCTTCTGGAACGTGACGATCAGGAAGAACAAGCCGGTCACCAACGGTGCGACCAGGTAGAACAGCAACAGGATCACCGAGAAGCTCTGCCGCACGGCCGAGACGCCGGGCGACTCGTCGACGGCCTGCTGGCGGGTCAGCGCCTCGGTGCCGTCGACGGCGGCGGTGATCGCCTCGGCCACCTCCGCAGGATCGGCGCCCTCGGCCACGTGCACGGCCACCACCGACGGCAACACGTCGGTCGCGTCGGGGTTGACGGCGCGACGAGCGGCGTCGTAGCCCACGAAGTCGGTGAACAACGTGGGGGCGACGGAGTAGTTGATCTCCTCGGCGAGCCCGACCACGGTGAACGACGTCGCCGTCCCGCCGGCGTTCGGCACCACCGTCACCGTGTCGCCCACGTCGAAGCCGTCGGCCGCATTGCGACTCGAGGCGACGGCTTCGCCGGTGCGTTCCGGCAGCCGGCCCGCCGTCAGCGTGGTCGGTTCGCCCGGACCCCCCAGCTGATAGCCGAAGATCACGGCGTCCTGCTCGTCGGCGTCGGGGTCGCCGGCCACGACGGTGAACGTGCCCTCGCCGAGCGGCGCCGCCACGGCGACGCCCTCCACCTCGGCGATCGCCGCCGACTGCTCGGGCAGCACGATCGACCCCTCCAGGTTGCGACGTGCCTGGGCGTTGTAGACGAGCACGTCGGCCGACTGGTTCTTCAGCGCGCCGATGAACTGGTCGATCAGCCCCGTCGAGATCGCCTGCTGGAACAAGATGAGGTACACCAGCAGGCCGACGGCGCCGGCGAGCAACCCGAAACGCACACGGGCGCGGCGCATCTCCTTCAGGGCCAGGTACACCCCGTCAGGCTGGCAGAGGATTCACGGTGTCGCCAACCGTGCTCGATATGCGTCGACGACCGGAGCCAGCTCGGCCGGCGCCGCGCCGTGGAGGATGACGGCGTCGGCGCCGAGATCCAGCTGGTGACGGACGGCGTCGGCGCACTGCTCGGGCGATCCGGTCGCGGCCGGCGCGAGCCACTCGTCGGGGATGAGTGTGGCGACGTGTTCCAGCTCGGCGGTGGTGGCCTTGCCGTCGAGCGCGCCGCGGAAGCCGGCGACGAAGGGATCGGCACGGAACCGGGTGAGCACGTCGGGGTCCCAGCCGTTGGTGCGCACCATCAGGTCGCCGTACGCCTGCAGGTACGTGGCGAGGCGGCCGACGGTCTTCTTCAGCCGGACGTCCTCGGGGAGCCAGTCGCCGACGACCGCGAAGCAGCTCCAGACGCGCACCTGCGACGGGTCGCGGCCGGCCTGCTCGGCACTGTCTTTCACGGTGCGCACGCAGCGCTGCAGTGTCTCGTCGGTGAAGAACGTGTGCAGCAGCACCTCGTCGAACGCGCGGCCGGCCAGCTTGAGGCTCTCCGGGCCGAACGCGCTGAGCAGCAGGGGGATGTCCTCGTCGAAGTCGGGGTCGAGCGCGAGCACCGGCCAACGGCCGGCCGGGCCGTCGTGACCCACCACGGTCTCGCCGTGCCAGAGGCGCCGCATGAGCCCGGCGACGTCTTCCAGCTGGGCAGTGGTGATGCGCGGGAGGCCGTAGGCGTCGAACATGCGGTCCATGCCGCGCCCGAGCCCGAGGACGAACCGCCCGCCGGTCATGCGGTGCATCGTGGTGGCGTAGCTGGCCGTGACGACCGGATGGCGGGTGTTGTGGTTGGTGACACCGGTCGCGATGCGCATCCGCTCGGTCACGGCCCCGGCGGCGCCGCTCAGCGTGCAGATCTCCTTGACGTTGAACCGTTCGCTGAGGAACACGGTGCCGAGGCCGAGCGCCTCGCCGTCGCGGCACTCCTGGAGCAGGTCGGCCGGCGACTTCGGTGCGCCGGCGAGCCCGTAGAAGCCGAGCTCGTCGAGAGGGCGGGAGGCGGGTGACGTCATGGCGCCATGTTGGTCGCGGTCCCCGAGACGGACGTCACCGGAGGCGATGCCGCCACGCGAGATGGCGACGGGGCAACATGGCCGGGTGCGCGAACTGATGGGTGCAGTCGTCGTCGTGGTCGGTGCGACGGGCGGTCTCGGTGCGGCGGTGACCGACGAGCTGCGCCGCCGTGGCGCGACCGTGCTCGGGGCGGGCCGTGGCGGGCCCGACATCGTGTGCGACCTACGCGACGGCGGCGCGGGCGACGCCGTCGTTCGCGGGGCGCTCGGCACCGAGGGCCGGCTCGACGGCGTGGTGAACGCCGCCGGTGTGGTGGCCTTCGGCGCGCTCGCCGACACCGATCCCGTGGTGGTCGAGGAGCTGTTCCTCACCAACACGATGGGCCCGATGTGGTTGGCTCGCTCGGTCGTGCCCGCGCTCGCCGAGACGCGAGGCTTCTTCGCGGCGATCACCGGCGTGGTGGCCGAGCAGCCGGTCGCCGGCATGGTGGCCTACGGCGCGTCGAAGGCGGCGTTGTCCTCGGCGCTCGCCGGGCTCCGTCGCGAGGTTCGCCGCCTCGGTGTCCAGGTGATCGACGTCCGCCCGCCCCACACCGAGACCGGGCTCGCCGGACGACCGCTCGCCGGGGTCGCTCCCCGGCTCGCCACCGGGCTCGATCCTGCTGCCGTGGCACGTCGGCTCGTGCAGGCCATCGTCGACGACGAGCAGGACGTGCCGGCGGCAGCGTTCGCGTAGCGTGGCGGCATGACCTCGACCATCGATCAGCACCGGGCGGGCTCCGGCTCGCCCACCGGCGGCGCGGCCGACGCCGCGGCGATCGCCGGCATCGTCGCCGGTGCCCGCTCGGCGGCCTCGTCGGGCCGGACGCGCACTCGTGAGTGGCGGGTCGCCACGCTGCGTACGGTGCGCGAGCTGGTGGTGGCGCACGAGGGTCGCATCCTCGCCGCACTCGCCGCCGACTTCGGCAAGCCCGAGTTCGAGGCCTGGGCGACCGAGATCGGGTTCGTCCTCTCCGACATCGACCACACCATCGCCCAGCTCGACCGCTGGATGGCCCCCGAGAAGGTGCCCACGCCGATCGCGTTCCAGCCCGGCAGTTCGCGCATCGAGCGCGAGCCGCTCGGCGTCGCCTGCGTGATCGCACCGTGGAACTATCCGGTCCAGCTGCTGCTGTTGCCGATGGTGGCGGCGATCGCTGCCGGCAACGCCGTGGTCGGCAAACCGAGCGAGCTCGCGCCGGCGACGGCCGACACGATGGCGGCCCTCGTGCGCGAGCTCGACGACCCGGCCGTCGCGCTGGTTCTCGGAGGCGTCGACGAGACCACCGAGCTGCTCCGCCAGCGTTTCGACCACATCCTCTACACGGGGAACGGCCGGGTGGCCCGGATCGTGATGCGTGCGGCCGCCGAGCACCTCACCCCGGTGACCCTCGAGCTCGGCGGCAAGAGCCCGACGATCGTGACCGCGTCGGCCGACCTCGACATCGCCGCTCGCCGGATCGCGTGGGGCAAGTTCCTGAACGCGGGCCAGACCTGCATCGCACCCGACTACGTGCTCGTCGAACGGTCGGTGCACGACCAGCTGGTCGAGCGCATCGCCGCCCGCATCCGCGAGTTCTACGGCGACGACCCGAAGCGGAGCGGCGACTACGCCCGCATCGTGAACGACGCCCACTTCGCGCGACTCGAGCGGCTGCTCGCCGGCGCCACCGTCGCCGTCGGCGGCGACCGCGACGCTGCCACTCGATACGTGGCCCCGACCGTGCTCACCGGGGTGTCCGTCGACGACCCGGTGATGGCCGACGAGATCTTCGGACCGATCCTCCCGGTCATCGCGATCGACTCGCTCGACGAGGCGATCGAGGTGGTCAATCGTCGCGACAAGCCGCTCGCGCTCTACAGCTTCAGCGCCGACGACACCGACCACGAGGCACTCGTGGCCCGAACCAGCAGCGGTGGCGTGTGCATCAACGGCACGATCATGCACGTCAGCAACCCGCATCTGCCCTTCGGCGGCGTGGGTCCGAGTGGGATGGGCGCCTATCACGGCAAGGCCGGCTTCGACACGTTCAGCCACCGGCGTGCCGTCCACGAGCGCAGCACCCGTGTCGACCCGTCGTTGCTCTACCCGCCGTACACGGCGAAGAAGTTCGCGCTGGTGAAGCGCGGGTTCACCCTGCCCGACCCGCGTGACCTCGTCGCCAGGGCGCGCACGGCGTTGCGACGTCGCTGACCGATCCGTCAGCCGAGCAGGGTGCGCACCCGGTCGCGCAGCGCGTCGATCCCGGTGCCCTTGGCGGCGCTCACCCAGGTGATGTCGCCTTCGTGCAGCCGGCTCGCGGCTGCCACTTGCTGCTTGCGGCCGGCCAGGCGCGACGGCTTCACCTTGTCGGCCTTGGTGGCGACGACCAGCGTGGTGATCGCGTTCGCCCGCACCCAGTCGAGCATCTGCAGGTCGAGGGGTGTCGGCCCGATCTCGCCGTCCACCAGCACGAGCAGTGCCCGCAGCCCCTCGCGTTGCAGCAGGTAGCGCTCGATCATCGGCGCCCACGTCGCCTTCTCGCGCGTCGGCACGGCCGCGTAGCCGTAGCCGGGGAGGTCGACGATCGTGCCGCCCTCGCGCAACGAGAACAGGTTGAGCGACTGGGTGCGTCCGGGGGTGTTGGACACCCGTGCGAGCTGGCGGCGGTTCGCGAGCGAGTTCACGAGCGACGACTTGCCGACGTTCGACCGTCCGACGAACGCGATCTCGGCCGACGTGGGCGGGAGGTCGGTGAGCGACCGCGCCGACATGACGAAGGTGAGCTGGAGCGGTGCGGCCACCCCGCCAGGCTAGGAGGCGGCCACCGGTTCAGCCCCGGAGCTCGCCGAGGAAGTGGGTGACCTCGCAGCGCAACAGGTCGGCGAGCTGGGCCAGACCGGTCGCATCGTCCGTCGCTCCGGCGTCACCGCCGAGTCGACGGCCGTCGACGGCGGCGGCGATGTCGAGGACGTGCTGGTGCATGTCGTGGACGGTGGTCGCGATGTGGTCGAGCACCTGACGCGACGCCTGCGCGGCGCGCTGCACCGCGGCGACCTCGGCCTCGATCTGCTCGGTCGCCCGGCCGGTCTGTTCGGCGAGTTGTTTCACCTCGGTGGCCACGACGGCGAAGCCGCGCCCGGCCTCGCCGGCGCGCGCTGCCTCGATGGTGGCGTTCAGCGCGAGGAGCCGGCTCTGGCCGGCCACCTGTCGGATGAGGGTGACCACCTGCCGGATCTGGCTCGACGACGTGTCGAGCGATGCGATCGTGGTGGCGGCGCGTTCGGCCTCGTCGACGGCCGCTCGCGCCGAGGTGGCGAGGAACGTCGCGGCGGCGCCGAGCGAATCGCTGGCGCTGGAGACCTGCTCGCTCGCCCCGAGCACCGCCGACTCGAAGTCGGTCGCGAGCGCCCGGCGGGCGTCGTCGGCCGCCCGGATCGCCGCGTCGGCCCCGGCGAGCGCCTGGCGCGCCTCGTTCACGGTGATCGCCCCCGACTTGAACGAGCCGAGCAATCCGTGCGACAGGAAGGCCCGGTGGAAGCGCCCCTCGCCTGCGGCGCGCAGCGTGCCCGCGGCCTCGCGCACGAAGGCGTCGGTGAGGTCGAGCATCCGATTGAGGTGGTTGCGCACGGACACGACGTCGACGTCGCCCTCGAGCAGCGGGACGCGCGCCTCCAGGTCGCCGACGGCGGCGCGGCGGGCGACCTCGCTGATCGCACGGAACGCAGCCCGGTACTGTTCGAGTTCGCGTCGCTCGGCGTCGTCGAGCCCGCCGGCGGCGGGGTCGGCGGGGTCGGTGGTGTGGTGGAGGTCGAGGTCGAGGCTCATGCGGAGGCTCCGGCGAGGGACCAGACGAACTGGTCGTAGGTGACGCCGGCGTCGTCGAGCACGCGGCCGAGCAGCGCCGTCGACGCCTCGATCGCCCGGACGGGATGGGAATGGCGGCGTTCCTCGGCCAGGAGCTGCGCGTACACGGGTTCGATCGTGTGCACGGCGCCGAGGTCGGGCACCCGCCGGTTCGAGTGGTAGCCGACGATCCGGCCGTTCGCCCACGTCGGCGTGACGTGGGCGAACACCCAGTAGTTCACGCCGTCGCTCGCGAGGTTGTTCACGTAGGCGAAGATCTCGCGGCCGGCCTGGATCTCCTGCCAGAGCAAGCCGAACACGGCGCGGGGCATGTCGGGGTGACGGATGATGTTGTGGGGTCGCCCGATCACCTCGTGCTCGTCGTAGACGGCGACGCGCAGGAACACGTCGTTGGCGTAGGTGATCCGGCCTTGCAGATCGGTCTTCGTGACGATCACCTCGTCGCGGCCGAACGTGCGTGAGCGGCCGGTCGGACGGATGCCGGAGCGTGCACCTGACATGGCGTTCACGAGTCGGACCGTGCGTGAAAGACCGGATTCCGCCACACGGTCGAACGACATCACCGAGCAGGATTCGGTGAACGACGAACGCCGCCCCGAGGGGCGGCGTTCGTGTCGATGTGGTCGAGACCGGCGTCGATCCGGTGACCCCACGCTTTTCAGGCGTGTGCTCTGCCGACTGAGCTACTCGACCGTGACGGGGCCTCGGCGGACGGTGAGTGGCCGATCGCCACGCCGCCACCTGCGGCCTCCCGCACGAGCTTGCGCTCGTGGCGGTCCCGACGGGACTCGAACCCGCGACCTCCGGCTTGACAGGCCGGCGTGAACTCCAACTTCACCACGGGACCATTGCTGGTCGTGAGCACCCCCAACGGGATTCGAACCCGTGCCGCCACCTTGAAAGGGTGGTGTCCTAGGCCACTAGACGATGGGGGCAAGAGGACGTCTCCGGTTGAGAGCGGGGCAACACTAGCACCGACTCGCGTGATTCCAACCGTCGGAATCGGAGCGCTGCCGGCCGTCCGGTGCACGGCCGGTCGCACGTGGCGCCCTACCGTCGGGTGGGTGCGCCTCGACGTCCGTCCCTCGCTCGACCCGGCCGACTACCCCTTCCGCCATCGCCTCCGCGTCCGCTTCGTCGAGACGGACGCGATGGGCATCGTGCACCACAGCAACTACCTGCACTACCTGGAGGAGGCCCGGGTCGCCTACCTGCGCGACCTCGACCGGCCCTACACCGAACTCCGAGACGACGGGGTCGATCTCGCCGTGCTCGAGTGCTTCGTCCAGTACCGGTCGCCCCTGCGCTTCGACGACCTCGTCGACGTGCACCTCGTGATGGCCGCCGCCACACGCGCCACGTTCCAGATGGCCTACCTCCTCGGCGTCGCCGGCGAGGTGCGGGCCACCGGGGTCACGGCTCATGGGGCCGTGAACGCCGCCGGACGTCCCGTGAGGTTGCCCGGCTGGTTGGCCGCGCTGGCGTCGCCCGCCTGAGTGCGACCGGGCCGGCGTGGGCACCCGCTGCGGTGTGCGCGCCGGTGTCCACCACCGTCCGTGGGATTTCGATGACAAGTCGGGGTCAACTCGCGCGCGACCGGTGCGCCGGCCGCGGTCGGACTCCTACGTTGACACGCATGTGGTCCGGGAGCAGCCTCGCGTGAGTGTGCGGCGGATCGGTCTGTGCACCGACTCGACGGCGCAGGTCTCCGCGGCGTGGTTGGCCGACGCCGGCTTCGCCGGTGTTCCGTTCGAGGTGGTGCCGGTGACGCTGCGGGTCGATCGTTCGCCCGTGATGGCAACGTCCCTGGCGCACGGTGACCCGGCCGACGACCGCGTCGCCGATGCCGACCGCGTCACCGAGTACCTCGAGGGTCTCGAGCTCGACGTCGACCGCTGGTACGACCATCCGCTCGACGTGTCCACGTGCGCCGTGGTCGCACCGAGCCCCGGCCAGTTCGCGCTCGCGTACGAGACCCTCCTCGACCACGGATGCACCGACATCGTCTCGCTCCACGCAGCGTCGTCGTTGTGTGCCGCCCCCGCCGTACCCGCCTGCAGCGGGTCGCTCAACGCCGCCCGGCTCGCCGCCCACCGTACGGCGGCACCGGTGCGGGTCGTCGAGGTGCCCCTCGCCGGCTTCGGGATCGGGGCGTGTGCATGGGCAGCCGGTCGCGCGATCGTGGCCGGAGCGAGCCTCGACGAGGTGATCGATGGTGTCGACCGGCTCGCTCGGAGGATGGGCCACGTCTTCCTGGCCGCACCGCTCGAGGAGCTGACCACTCGGTCGCCCGACGGCGCCGAACCGCTGGCCGTGCACCGGGTGCACGACGGGGTGGTCGAACCCGTGGCGGCGGTCGACACCGTCGTCGACGCGGTGAACGCGATGGCCGCCGGCGTACTCGGCCATGCCTCGCGTGCTCGGGTCGCGATCGGGCACGGCGACGCGTCGATCGCGCCGGTCGCCGACGCCCTCGCGGCCGCCGTCGGCGAGTCGGCGCAGGTCGCCGAGGTGCGCCGGTATCGCATCGGTCCGTCCTCGAGCCTGCTCACGGGCCCTGGCGTCGTGCGCGCTTTCACCCTGCCCGAGGTCTGAGGTCCGACCGGGCCTGCGGGCGGCGCTCCATCAGTCCTGCAATCCCGCCGACAACGCCCGGACGGTCCACTCGAGCAGCCAGCTGAGGAACCCGTACAGATGACGCTCGGCCGCCAGCGGGTCGTCGTCGTCGATCTCCTCGGGTTCGTCGTCCTCGGACACGTCGAGCACGGTGCCGAGCACGAGACGGAGTCCGTTCAGCGCCTGCATGAGCGCCGTGACCTGGGCGTCGCTCAGCACCTTGGCGTCGAGCACCCCGAGCACCGTCTCGATGCCGGCCACCCGCGAGGCCACGAGTTCCTCGCGCATCAGCCGTTGGTACTCCGCGTCGTGCTCGGCGTGCTCGGGCAGGTGGTACGCGGCCGGGAAGACGCGACGCAGCGCAGGGTGATCGGACGGCCCGACGAGGAGATCGCGCATCTCCTCGAGCAGGTGTCGCACGGCCACGCGTTCACGCTCGGCGAGGTGGAGCCGGAACCCATGACGGGTCCGTTCGACCGGTGGTCGGAACTGCCAACGTGCCATCGCGCTCAGTCGTCTCGCTGCATCGTGGCCCACAGCCCGTGCTCGTGCAACCGGAACACGTCGAGTTCGGCCTTCTCCCTCGACCCCGAGCTGACCACCGCTCGCCCCTTCTGGTGGACGTCGAGCATCAGCTCCGTCGCCTTCTCGAGCGAGTACCCGAACAGCTTCTGGAAGACGAAGGTGACGTAGCTCATCAGGTTGATCGGGTCGTTCCAGACGAGCACGATCCACGGACGGTCGGGGTCGGCCGTCTCGTCGACGGCGGGGCGTTCGACCACCTGCGGAGCCGGAGCCACGGGCATGGGCAACATTCTGCCGCCCACCGAGCCCGGTTCGGGCTCGAAGCCGCGCGTCGCGGTTGGTCGTGGTTCGTCGAGGACCGTACGATGGCCCGATGGCCGTCGGCGCCCGACCCATCGTCCCCTCCCGGCTGGCGCCGGGCGGCGTGGTGCACGGGTCGTCGCGCGTCCCCCGGACGAAGCTGCAGGGATACGTCGCGCTCGCGAAGCTGCGCGTCGTCGAGTTGCTGCTCATCACGACGGTGCCGACGATGGTGCTGGCCGAGCGCGGCTGGCCCGACACGTGGCTCGTCGTGGTCACCCTGGTGGGCGGCACGCTCGCCGCCGGCGGCGCCAACGCGATCAACATGATCGTCGACCGCGACATCGACGCCATGATGGAGCGGACGAAGGGCCGCCCGCTCGTGACGGGCCTCATCACGCCTCGGGCCGCGCTCGTCTATGCCGTCGCGTTGGAGGTGATCGCGTTCGCGGTGCTCTGGTGGGGGGCCAATCTGCTGTCGGCGAGCCTCACCATCGGCGCGACCCTGTTCTACGTGTTCGTCTACACGATCTGGTTGAAGCGCACGAGCCGCCAGAACATCGTCATCGGTGGCGCCGCGGGTGCCGTGCCGGTCCTGGTGGGGTGGTCGGCGGTCACGAACTCCGTGAGCTGGACGTCGATCGTGCTGTTCGTGCTGATGTTCTTGTGGACGCCGCCGCACTTCTGGGCGCTCGCCATCCGCCACGTCGAGGAGTACCGCGCCGCCGGCGTGCCCATGCTGCCCGTCGTCGTGCCGATGGAGCAGGCCGTTCGCAACATGGTCGTCTACACCGGGCTGCTGGTGGTGTCCAGCCTCGTGCTGATCCCGGTGGCCGAACTCGGCTGGGTGTACGGGGTCACCGCGGTGCTGTCCGGTCTCGGGTTCCTGTGGGGCACGATCGACCTCGGGCGACACCCGACGCCGCAGCGTTCGATGCGCGTCTTCGCCTACTCCATCACCTACGTCACCGTGTTGTTCGTCGCGATCACGATCGACGTGTTCGTCCGACACGGGGTCTGACCTGGGAGACCACGGCGCGCCGCGTCGACGCGCGCCACATGATTTCCGATATCCACCTGCCCTGTGGGTAATCTCGCCCCCAGCACTGTCGTCACCTTCGGCCTGCACGGCCCGAGACGAATCGAGTTCGTTGCGCATGACCACCATCGATCCACCTGTCGCCGGCAGCGGCGTCGACCGCGCCGCCGGCCAGACCGGTACGGCCCTCGCGTCCGTCGCGGACTGGGTGACGACGACCGACCACAAGAAGCTCGGCCGCATGTTCGTGGCGACTTCCCTGCTGATCGGCCTCGCGACCGCCGTCATCGGTGTCCTGCTCGGCGTCGAGCGCATCGACGCGACCGACGACATGATCGACACGGGCGCGTTGCCCCAGTTGCTGTCACTGTTCCGGCTCGGCCTCACGTTCGGCGCCGTCGTGCCGCTCGGCCTCGGCCTGGCGATCGCCGTCGTGCCGCTCCAGCTTGGTGCGCGGGCGCTGGCGTTCCCCCGACTCGCGGCGGCCGGGTTCTGGTCCTGGCTCATGGGCACCGGGTTGATGATCGGGTCGATCGTCGCCAACGGCGGCCCTGGTGGTGGCGACGAGGACATGGTGCAGCTCTTCCTCGTGTCGATGGCGCTGTCGATCATCGGGCTCGTGGCCGCCGCCGGTGCCGTCGCCACCTCGGTGCTCACCACTCGCGCACCCGGGATGAACATGCGGCGTGTGCCGCTGTTCTCGTGGTCGGCTCTCGTGTACGCCCTCGGCCTCGTGCTGGCGCTGCCGGTGCTGGTCGCCGTGCTCGTCGCGTTGTACATCGACCACAACTACGCCCGCAGCACCTTCGGGGGCAACGTCGGGATCGCCGGGTGGATCAACGTGTCGGCGTCACAGCCCGCGACGTTGCTCTACGCCGTTCCGGTGTTCGGCGTGCTCCTCGACACGGTGGCGACGGCCACCCGCAAGCGCCTGCCGCTGCGCGGCGTGGCGCTCGCCGGCGTCGGCCTCGTCGGCACCGCCCTGTTCGCCGGGGTCGCGCAGGTGGAGGCGTTCCTCAGCCGTGACATCATCGATTTCCAGACCAGCTACGCGCTGCGCGAGATCGTGCCGTTCGCGATCCTGAACGGGCTGCCCCTGCTCGGTGGTGTCGTCGTGATGGGTGTGTTGCTGCTCGCCCTCGCCGGCCGCCCCCGGGTGCTGTCGCCGTGGGTGTTCGCCTTCTTCGGCGCCGGCATGGTGTTCGTCGGCATGCTCGGCACGGTCGTCTACCACGTCGGTGACGCCCAGGTGTACGCCACGGTGTTCGAAGAGGGAGCGTGGATCTACGTCTGCTACGGCACGATCCTCGGCCTGCTCGGCGGCATCGTGCACTGGGGTCCGAAGCTCTGGGGTCGGACGATGCCCGACAAGCAGGTGCTGCCGCTCGCCCTCCTGGGCGTCGCAGCCACCGTGCTGGCGTCGCTGCCGTACTACATCGCCGGCTTCGCCGATCAGCCTGCGGGCGCCACGATCTTCGACTACGCGGGGCCGCAGGGCCTCTGGAACACCCTCGTCGCCGTCGGCCACGGCCTGATGGCGCTCACCGTGCTGGCCTTCGCCGGTCTCGCGATCAAGTCGTTCGGATCGGGCGCTCACGCCGGCGACGATCCGTGGGACGGGCAGACGCTCGAGTGGGCCACGCCGTCACCCGCACCGGCCGACAACTTCGCCGACGTCCACGTCATCGCCTCGGCCGAGCCACTGCTCGACCTGAAGCCCGCTCGCACGGAAGGCGCCGTCTGATGCACGCTCTGCCCGCCGCACCCCCGCCCGCGCCCCGTCGCCAGCTGTTCGTCGGCACGGCACTCGCCTGCGCCGCCGGCACCACCTTCTACGGCGGACTGATCGCCCTGTTCGTCCGGTTCCGTCAGGAGGCCCTGGCCGTCACCGGTGGCGAGTGGAAGCCCGCCGACGTGAAGGTGCCCGAGGTCCCGACGAACATCAACCTCATCGCGTTCTTGTTCATCGGGATCTTCGCCCAGTGGGCGGTGTACGCGGCCAGGCGACACGCGCGGTCGCAGGTGGCGCTGGCGCTCGGACTGGTGGCGCTGCTCGGCGTCGCGGTGATCAACGGCCTGTCGTTCGTGTACTTCCAGATGGGCATGGGCATCGCCGACGGCACGTATCAGACGATGTTCTACACCGTCACCGGCGCCTTCGTCGCGTTGACGATCGTCGGCATCGTCTTCTCCGTCGTCACCGCATTCCGCTTCCTCGGCGGTCGCGTCGGCGATCGTGAGGTCGTCTCGGCCCACGCCATGTACTGGTACTTCCTGAGCGCGATGTACTGCGTGCTCTGGTTCGTCGTGTTCGTCACGAAGTGATCGGGGATCGCATGTTCACCACCGGATCCAAGCTCTTCATCGGCGGCACCGTCCTCGCGGTCGTCGCGGCGATCGTGTTCGCCGTCAGCTACGACGGCGACCGCGCCTGGGTGGCGGGCATCGGCCTGATCGCCGCCGCGATCGCCCTGTCGTTCCTCATGGGCATCAATCTGTGGGTGCGCGACTCCAACGTCGGCGGCATGCAGGCCGATGCCACCACCACGTCGGCGGCGGCGCAGTCCCGACCCGGCAACAGCATGTGGCCGATCGTCGGCGCCCTCGGCGGCGCCCTCGTCGTGATCGGCATCGTCGCCACCCCCGTGGTGTTCAAGGCCGGCATCGTCGTGCTGTTGATCGCGCTCTTCGAGTGGCTGGTGCAGAGCTGGTCCGAGCGTGCCTCGGCCGACCCCGCGTTCAACGCATCGATCCGCGCCCGTCTGATGCACCCGCTCGAGTTCCCCGTGCTCGGCGCCGTCGGTCTGGCCGTCATCATCTACTCGTTCTCGCGGATCATGCTGTTCCTGTCGAAAGAAGCCGGTCCGGCGGTGTTCGTCGTCATCGGTGCGCTCATCACCGTCGGCGGCTTCTTGTTCGCCAGCAAGGCGACGCTCAAGACGAGCGTGGTGGCCGGCATCTCGACCATCGCCGCGCTCGGCCTGGTCAGCACGGGCGCCGTGATGGCCATCGACGGCGAGCGCGACATGCACGAGTACCCGACGGTGAGCAACGACCCGACGGTGTGCTCGAGCAACGCCGAGACCGAGACCGACGAGCGCGCCTCGCAGACGGTGGCAGCCAAGAGCAACGTCGCCGCGACCGTCATCTTCAACGCCGACCGCCAGCTCTACGTGCAGCAGATCGGCACCGGGGCCTACTCGCGGGTCGCCACGCTGCAGCGCAGCAACCCCTCGCCGGTCATGTTCCGCAACCTCAGCGACGAGGCGGTGCGGCTGAAGGTGAACCTCGGTACGTTCACCGACCCGGCCACCGGCACGGTGACGTCGCAGCCCGTCACGTGCACCACCCTCGTCGAGCCCGACGGTCGCCAGTTCCTCTCCCTGCAGTTCCCGAAGTCCAGCCTCGCCACCACCCAGCCGTACTCGTTCGAGGTGCCCGAGGTGGAGGGTGCGACGGTCGAGATCGTCGTCCCCTGATCCCAGACCCGCAACCGAAGTCACACGAGTCCCGTCCCCGACTCCGTTCTCGCTCCAGCGCCCACCGGCGCTAGCGTCGCCGGCGACCACGGATCGGACCCGAGCCCGGCCATCACCACGAAGGATCCAGCCTCACATGTCCCGTCGAGACACACGTTTGCCCGCCCGCCGTCGCCGCACCCTCGGTGCGGTCGTCGCGGGCGCTGCCGCGCTGGTGCTCGGCGGCTGCGCGCAGGATGCACCGCAGGACACCTGGCAACCGGCGGGCGACAACGCCCAGAAGATCCACGATCTCCAGTGGCCGGTGTTCCTGGTGGCCGGTGTGATCGGCGTGATCGTGCTCGCCGTCGTGGCCTTCGCGGTCGTCCGCTTCCGTGATCGTGGTCAACCGATGCCCGAGCAGAGCCACGGCAAGCCCGCCCTCGAGATCGCCCTCACCATCCTGCCGGCGCTCATCCTCGTCGGGGTCGGGATCCCCACCGTCAGCACCGTGTTCGACCTCGCCGAGGAAGCCGACACCGAGTGCATCATCAACGTCACCGGTCAGCAGTGGTGGTGGGAGTACGACTACCCGGTGCAGGACGGTTGCGGCGGCATCAGCGCCCCGATCGTCACCAGCGGGCAGCTCGTGATCCCCGCCGACACCAACGTGTTGCTGCGGCTCACCAGCCGGGACGTCATCCACTCGTTCTGGATCCCCAAGCTGAACGGCAAGAAGGACACCGTGCCCGGGCGTGTTCACACGCTGCGCATGCAGGCCGACGAACCCGGCATCTACGCCGGCCAGTGCACCGAGTTCTGCGGTCTCAGCCACGCCAACATGAAGATGGAGGCGGTGGCGCTCTTCCCCGCCGACTTCCAGACCTGGGTGGCGAACCAGCTCGAGGACTACCAGGCCCCCGCCGAGGGATCGCTGGCCGCCGAGGGTGAAGCGACCTTCACCGCCAACTGCGCGTACTGCCACCAGGTGAACGGCCTCACGACCACGGCGCCCGACGGCTCGGTGACGCCGGTGCTCGCCAACCCCGACGAGTTCGTCGTGTCCGGGGCGGCCCCGAACCTCACGAACCTCATGACCCGCAACACCTTCGCCGGTGCGACCTGGGATCTCCTCACCGAGGAGTGCCGCGACCGGGTCTGGAACGCCCCGCCGGAGGAGTTCGGCGAGCGCTACCTCGCCGGCGTCAGCGCGGACTGCCTGAACGAGGTGGACCTGCGCGAGTGGATCCGGAATGCACCCGCCAAGAAGCCGATGTACGCGACCGCCGATCAGGCCGCGAACAGCGGTGGCAAGTTCCGTGGCATGCCGGCGCTGGGTCTGAACGAGTCCCAGATCGACCAGATCATCGCCTACCTCCTCGAGCGACACTGACCGGAGCACCCAGATGGCCATCATCGAACGTCCCTCCACTCCTGCCGTCGTCGGTGCCGGTGCCGGCGCGCCCGCCGTCGTCACCCCGAGCCAGGCCTACGGCGTCCTGCGCCGTCCCGTCGCCGCCACCGGCTGGCGGTCGTGGGTCTTCACCGTCGACCACAAGAAGCTCGGCATCATGTACGGCGTCGTGTCGTTGTTCTTCTTCCTGGTCGGCGGCTTCGAGGCGCTGCTGATCCGACTCCAGCTCGCCGGGCCCGAGGGCACGGTGCTCAGCGCCGGCCTCTACAACGAGATGTTCACGATGCACGCCACCACGATGGTGTTCCTGTTCGTGATGCCGATGGCGGCCGCGTTCGCCAACTACCTCGTGCCGTTGCAGATCGGTGCCCGTGACGTCGCCTTCCCCCGCATCAACGCGTTCGGCTTCTGGTGCTTCCTCGCCGGGGCGATCTTCATCAACACCTCGTGGTTCCTCGGCGGCGCCGCCGACGGCGGCTGGTTCATGTACCAGCCGAACGCGAACGCGTTGTTCTCACCGAGCCACGGCATCGACTTCTGGGGTCTCGGCCTGCAGATCACCGGTATCGCCTCGCTCACCGGTGCGGTCAACCTGATCGTCACGATCCTCAACATGCGGGCCCCGGGCATGTCGCTCATGAAGATGCCGATCTTCACGTGGATGATCCTGGTGATCCAGTTCCTCCTGCTCTTCGCGATGCCGGTCATCACCGTCGCCCTGTTCCTGCTCATGTTCCAGCGTGAGTTCGGCGCCACCTTCTTCGACGTGTCCGCGGGTGCCGACCCGCTGCTGTGGCAGCACCTGTTCTGGATCTTCGGACACCCGGAGGTGTACATCATCGTGTTGCCGGGCTTCGGCATCGTCAGCGAGGTGCTGCCGGTGTTCGCCCGCAAGCCCCTGTTCGGGTACCGATTCGTCGTGTTCTCGGGTGCCGCCATCGGCTTCGTCGGCTGGGGTGTGTGGGCCCACCACATGTTCGCCTCCGGCCTCGGCCCGGTGAGCGTGGCGGTCTTCTCGGTGGCCACGATGCTCATCGCGATCCCGACCGGTGTGAAGATCGTCAACTGGACGATGACCTTGTGGGGCGGGAAGATCTGGTTCTCGACCGCGATGCTGTTCGCGATCGGCCTCATCGTCGAGTTCACCATCGGCGGCCTCTCGGGCGTCACCCACGCGGTCGCGCCGAGCGACACACAACAGACCGACACCTACTACATCGTCGCCCACTTCCACTACACGATCTTCGGTGGCGCGGTGCTCGGCCTGTTCGCCGGGTTCTACTACTGGTGGCCGAAGATCTTCGGCAAGCGGCTGAGCGAGTCGCTCGGCAAGTGGAACTTCTGGTTGATGATCATCGGCATGAACCTGACCTTCGGCCCGATGCACATCATCGGCCTCCAGGGCCAGCCGCGGCGCATGATGAACTGGACCGAGGCCCGTGCGGGCGAAGGGTTCTTCAACCTCGGTTTCTGGAACCGGGTCGCGAGCGTCGGCTCGCTCATCCTCGCCGTCGGCGTGGCGTTCTTCATCGTCAACATCTGGGTGACCCACCGCCCGTCGTCGAAGACGCCCAAGTCCGAGCTCGACCCGTGGGATGCCCGCAGCCTCGAGTGGATCACGCAGAACCCGCCGAAGGAACACAACTTCGACTCGATCCCGACGGTCCATGCGCTCGACGAGTTCTTCCACCGCAAGTACGAGGTCGATCACGACACGGGCGAGGTCACCAAGGTGGCCTCGGCCGAGGAGATCCTCGCCGCGGAAGAAGCGAAGGCCGATCACCACATCCACCTGCCGTCGCCGTCGTACTGGCCGATCATCCTGGCGTTCTCGCTGCCGGTGATGGGCTACGGAGTGATCTTCAACCGCTTCCTGATCGTGGCGGGCGCCCTCGGCGTGCTGCTCGCGATGTTCGGCTGGGCACTCGAGCCGTCGGTCGCCGACGACTCGGACTACGACCCGCCGGCAGAGGGCGGCAGCAACAAGGAGCTGGCGACCATTGGCTGAGATGGCTGTGCACACGCCCGTCACCGACGGGCACGACGACCACGGACACGGGGCGGCTCACGCCACCTCCACCGGGTTGTCGAACAACAAGATGGCGATGTGGCTCTTCCTCGGCAGCGAGTGCCTGCTGTTCGGCGGCCTCATCTCCACCTACATGCTCTACCGGGGGCGCCATCCAGCCGACCTCGGCCCGGATCAGATCTACGACATCCCGTTCACGTCGGTCTCGAGCTTCATCCTGCTGATGAGCTCGCTCACGATGGTGCTCGCGGTGTCGGCGGCGTCGATGAAGGACGACCGGCGCACGAACCTGTGGCTGACGATCACGGCGCTGCTCGGCGCCACGTTCGTCGGCGGCCAGGTGTACGAGTTCACGAGCTTCTACCGGGAAGGCCTCGGGTTCACCTCGAGCCTGTTCAGCTCGAGCTTCTACACCCTCACCGGCTTCCACGGCGTGCACGTGACCGTCGGCATCATCATGCTGATGGCGCTCGTCGGCATCAACAAGCGTGGCCGCATCCCCGGGCAGAAGGCCGAGGTCGTCGAGCTCGTCGGTCTGTACTGGCACTTCGTCGACGTGGTGTGGATCATCATCTTCACCCTCGTCTACCTGATCCCGTCGTGAGCGAGGTCGACATGAGCACCACCGAGCACCAGTCCGACCCGCACGTCGAGCCGCATGCGGCCGACGTCGCCCACGACGGCCACGCCGATGGCGAGTTCGCGCACAAGCCGGACAGCTACTACGTCAAGATCGCGCTCATCCTGGCGGTGATCACCGCGCTCGAGACGTCGACCTACTGGATCGACTTCGGCGCGTTCTTCCTGCCGACGCTGCTCATCCTGATGGCGATCAAGTTCGTGATGGTGGCGTCGCTGTTCATGCACCTGAAGTTCGACAGCAAGATCTTCAGCTGGATGTTCTATTCCGGCCTGCTGCTCGCGATCGGTGTGTACGTGGCGTTCCTCGCCACCTTCCGCTTCTTCGCGCCGACCTGACCGAGCCGGAGCCCGGTCAGTCGAAGCGGAAGAGACGGCGCGCGACGAGGGGTGCGGCGAGCGCCCAGGCAGCGAGCACGATCCAGCTGGCACCCGGCCGCTCGCCGCCACCGGTGAGTGCGTCGCGCAGCACGTCGGCCAGGGCGCCCGACGGCAGCACGAACGCGACGGCCCGCAGCACCGACGGCAGCTCGTCGAACGGGATGACCATCCCGCCGACGAGCAGCAGCACGAGGTAGATCCCGTTCTGCGCGCCGAGGTTGAGCTCACCGCGCAGCCGCCCGGCGAGCGTGAGGCCGATGCCGGCGAAGGCCATGGTGCCGAGCACCACGCCGCCGAGGGCGAGCAACCAGTTCGCGTCGGACGGCCGCCAGCCGAGGGCGAGCGCGACCGGTACCAGCACCACGAACTGCACGAGCTCGACGAGCACCACGCCGACGATCTTCGCTGCGATCAGCCGGCCGCGTCCGAGCGGTGTGGTAGCGAGACGCTTCAGCACGTGATACGAGCGCTCGAAGCCGGTGCCGATCCCGAGGCTCACCATCGCGGTGCTCATCACGGCCAGGGCCAGCACGCCGGGCGCGAGGAAGTCGATCGGGTCGTCGGTGCCGGTGGGCAACACGTCGACGAGGCTGAAGAACACGAGCAACAGCACGGGGATACCGAGGGTGAGCAGCAACTGCTCGCCGTTGCGGGCGACGAGCTGCACCTCGGTGCGGATCTGGGCGGCGAGGCGACCGTTCACCCGTCGTCCCCACCGGAGGTGAGCCGCCGGAAGACGTCCTCCAGCCGCTGCGCGCCGGCCCGCAGGTCGACGAGCGGCAGGCCCCGGTCGCCGAGCCAGGCGGTGAGACGTGCGAGCGCGTGCGGGTCGGTGGCCGAGGACACGACGTACTCGCCGTTCCCGGTCGCGGTGGCGACGAGACCGGTGCTGCGCACGAGGTCCTCGAGGTCGATCCCGTCGGCGCTGCGGAAGCGGATCTCGTCGTGGCCGCGGCGGAGCTCGTCGAGGGTGCCGTCGGCGACCACCTGGCCGTGGTCGAAGATGATCACCCGGTCGGCCAGCCGCTCGGCCTCGTCGAGCTCGTGCGTGGCGAGCACCACCGCGCAGCCCGCGTCGGCGAGCCGACGGACGATCGAGCGGATGGTGTCACGACCGTGCACGTCGACGCCGGCGGTCGGCTCGTCGAGGAACGCGACATCCGGTCGCGCTGCGAGCGCGAGCGCCAGCGACAGCCGCTGCTGCTCGCCGCCGCTCAGGCGTCGCCACGTCGCTGCGGCGCGTTCCTGCAGCCCGACCGCCGCCACGAGGTCGTCGGCCGCCACCCCTCGGTCGTAGAGCGCGCAGTAATGGCGCACCGTGTCGCGGACGCGAGCGCTCGGGTACACGCCGCCCTCCTGCAGCATCACGCCCATGCGTTCCGACAACCGTGCCTGCTCCGTCGCCGGATCCAGGCCGAGGACGCGCACCGATCCCGACGTGGGCCGCCGATAGCCCTCGCAGGTCTCGATCGTGGTCGTCTTGCCGGCACCGTTCGGCCCGAGCACCGCCGTGACGGCGCCGTGCTCGGCCGTGAACGACACACCGGCGACGGCGACGAGCTCGCCGTACCGCACCACCAGATCGACGATCTCGACCGCACTCACCGGACAGGCCTCACGACGATCACGGCTCGCACGATACGGGCCGAACGACCCGGCAACCCATCCCGGTGGTCGGGAGCGCTGGAAGTAGCCTCGGGGTCCTGTGATCGATCTCCGTCTGCTCCGCACCCAGCCCGAACGAGTCCGAACGGCGATGGCGCGACGCGGCAGCGCCGAGCTGCTCGCCCAACTCGACGAGACCTTGCACCTCGACGAGCGTGCCCGCGAGATCGTGGCCCGCCGCGATGCCATTCGGGCTCGCGTGAACGACCTGTCGAAGCAGGTCGGCCAGCTCCGAAAGGCCGGCGACGCAAATGCCGCCGAATCGCTGCAGGCCGAGTCGCGCATCCTCGGCGACGAGGAGAAGGGCCTCGCGGCGGAGTACGACGACGTGCAGGGCGCGGTGCGCGATCTGCTGCTGCGGATCCCGAACGTCCCCCACGACGAGGCCCCCGACGGGACGAGCGACCACGACAACCCGGTCGTGAAAGGACCGTTCGGCCTCCTCGACGACTACCCGGCGCACCAGCGGGTGCCGCACTGGGAAACGGCCACGGCACTCGGGGTGCTCGACAACGAGCGTGCCACCAAGATCAGCGGTGCCATGTTCACCATGCAGCGCGGGCTCGGGGCGACCCTGTCGCGTGCGCTGTGCCAGTACGCGCTCGACACCAACGCCGACGCGTTCGAAGAGATCCGCCCGCCGTCGCTGGTCACCACGGCGACGCTCACCGCCACCGGGCAGCTGCCGAAGTTCGCCGACGACGCCTACGCGATCGAACGCGACGACCTGTGGTGCATCCCCACCGCCGAGGTGCCGCTCACGTCGCTCTACGGCGGCGAGGTGCTCGACGAGGCCCAACTGCCGATCCGGATGATGGCGTACACGCCCTGCTACCGGCGAGAGGCCGGGTCGGCCGGCCGCGACACACGCGGCATGTTGCGCGCACACGAGTTCGACAAGGTGGAGATCCTGGCCGTCACCACCCCCGCGCAGGGCGCCGAGATGCTGATCGAGCTGCGCGACCGGGCCGAGCGGCTGATCTCCGGCCTCGAGCTGCCCTACCGGATCATCGAGATCTGCACCGGCGACATGGGCCAGAGCCACCACCGCAGCTTCGACCTCGAGGTGTACGCCCCCGGGTGCGACAACTGGCTCGAGGTGAGCTCGGTCAGCTGGTTCAGCGACTACCAGGCCCGTCGGGCCGACATCCGGTACCGCACCGCCGGCGAGAAGGGCACCCAGATCGCGAACACGCTCAACGGATCGGCCCTCGCCGTACCCCGAGTGTGGGCGGCGATCATGGAGAACCACCGTCAGCCCGACGGCAGCGTGTCGATCCCGACGGCCCTGCGGCCGTACATGCGCGGCGCGACGAGCATCCCGGCGGCGTCGTGAGCCTCGCGTCGCGCCGGCTCGACTACGAGACCGCCGGCCTCGACGTGCCCGACGTCGATGCCGACCCGCTCGCCCAGTGGCACGTGTGGTTCGACCAGGCCACCGAGGCCGGCTGCGTGGAACCGAACGCCTTCGTGCTGTCCACCATCGACGACGACGGGTTCCCGCAGAGCCGCTACCTGCTCGCCCGCGGCGCCGACGAGCGCGGCTTTTCGTTCTTCACCAACTACGAATCGGACAAGAGCCGCCACATGGCCGTGCGCCCGCAGGTGAGCCTGTTGTTCAGTTGGTTGCAGTTGCACCGTCAGGTGCGTGTGGTCGGCACCGCCGAGCGCCTGCCCGACGACGAGAGCGACGAGTACTTCGCGAGTCGTCCTCGCGGCAGCCAGATCGGTGCGTGGTCGTCAGCCCAGTCGCGGGTGCTCGCCGACCGGGGCGAGCTCGAGGCGCGTGTCGAGGAGATGACCGCCACCTTCGCCGACGTCGCCGAGGTGCCGCGCCCGGTGTTCTGGGGCGGTTGGCTGGTGCGGCCGAGCCGTTTCGAGTTCTGGCAGGGACGCCCGAGCCGTCTGCACGACCGGCTCGCCTACCGCCGCGACGACGCGGGCGCCTGGGTGATCGAGCGCCTGTCTCCCTGACCGGGCGATCGACGATCGGGTCGAGGTCGCGCGTCAGCGACTGAACGACTGGAGCTGCCCGCCATCGGCGGCGAGGCGCTCGAGCAGTGGCGACAGCTCCCAGTGGCGGCCACCGAGTGCCGCACCGTACGTGCGGATGCGTTCGACGATCTCGGCCAGGCCCACCGAGTCGGCCCACCACATCGGCCCGCCGCGGTACAGCGGCCAGCCGTAGCCGTTCACCCAGATCACGTCGATGTCGCTGCCGCGGATGGCGATGCCCTCGTCGAGGATCTTCGCCCCCTCGTTGATCATCGGGTACAGCAGTCGCTCCAGCACCTCCTGATCGGTCACCTCGCGGGGCTCGTGGCCCTTGCTGGTCGCGAAGTCGCGGATCAGCTGCTCGACCTCGGGGTCGGGGGTCTTGTCGCGCGTGTCGGGGTCGTAGGTGTAGTAGCCCCGCCCGTTCTTCTGGCCCCGCCGGCCGCTCTCGCACATCAGCTCCCTGATCGTCGAACCCGTCGACCTCTCGGCCTTCCAGCCGATGTCGAGGCCGGCCAGGTCGCTCATCGCGAACGGCCCCATCGGGAACCCGAAGTCGTACAGCACCCGGTCGATCTGGGCCGGCGTGGCGCCCTCGAGCAGCATCCGCTCGGCCTCGGCGCCGCGCATGAACAGCATCCGGTTGCCGACGAATCCGTTGCACACGCCCACGAGCGCGGCGATCTTGCCGATCCGCTTCGCGACGGCCATCGCGGTGGCGATGGTGGTGGGCGACGACGCCGACCCGCGCACCACCTCGAGCAGCTTCATCACGTTGGCCGGCGAGAAGAAGTGCATGCCGATCACGCTCTCGGGTCGTGATGTCACGGCAGCGATCGCGTTCACGTCGAGCGCCGAGGTGTTGGTCGCGAGCACCGCACCCGGCTTGCAGATGGTGTCGAGCTCGCGGAAGATCGACTGCTTCAGATCCATGTTCTCGAAGACGGCCTCGATGACGAGGTCGCAGTCGGCGAAGTCGGCCTTGTCGGTGGAGCCCGTGATCAGCGCCATCCGCTGCTCGACCGCCTCGGCGGGGATCGAGCCGCGCGATGCCGAACGCTCGTAGTTCTTGCGCACCACGCCGAGTCCCCGGTCGAGCGACTCCTGGTCGCGTTCGACGATGGTCACCGCGATGCCGACGTTGGCGAAGTTCATCGCGATCCCGCCTCCCATGGTGCCGGCACCGAGCACACCGACCCTCGCGACGTCGACCGTCGGCGTGTCGGCCGGGATGTCGGGCACCTTGTTGGCTGCACGCTCGGCGAAGAAGGCGTAGCGTTGCGCCGACGACTGCGAGCCGCTCATCACCTCGCGGAACAGCGTCGCCTCCACCTGCATGCCCTCCTCGAAGGGCAGGTTCGCCGCAGCCTCGACGCAGCGCACGTTGTACTCCGGCGCGAGGAAGCCACGGGTGCGGTGGGCGATCGACGCCCGGAAGTCGGCGAACAGCTTCGTGTCGCCGCGGGCGGGCAGCACCTTGTCGTCGCGATCCCGCACGCGAACGAGCGGCAGGCCCTCGTCCACGGCGCGCCGAGCGAACGCCACCGCCGCGGCGCGCAGCGCAGCGAGGTCGCCGTCGACCACCTCGTCGACGAGGCCGCACTCGAGCGCTTCGGCCGTGCCGATGTGACGGCCGGAGGTCATCATCTCGAGCGCCTTCGGCACGCCGGTGAGGCGCGGCAGCCGTTGGGTGCCGCCAGCGCCGGGCAGCAGGCCGAGGTTCACCTCGGGAAGACCGAACTTGGCCGACCCGAGCGCCACTCGGTAGTGGGCGCACAGCGCGACCTCGAGCCCGCCGCCGAGCGCGGTGCCGTGGATCGCGGCGATCACCGGCACGGGTGCGTCCTCCATCGCCGCCTGGGTCTCGGCGAGGCCCGGGCCCTTCGGCGCCCCACCGAACTCGGTGATGTCGGCGCCGGCGATGAAGGTGCGGCCGTCGCAGATGAGCACGATCGCGCTCGCCCCGTCGGCCACGGCACGCGACATGCCCTCGAACAATCCGGCCCGCACGTGCCAGCTGAGCGCGTTGACAGGCGGGTTGTCGACGATGATGAGCGCGACCGATCCCTCGGTCTCGAGGCGGACGGACTGGGTGAGCTCGGTCATGTGCTCAGTGAAGCAGGTGGCCGCCCTCGGGGTCGTCGTCGGACGACCACGTCTGCACCGCGTCGACGAGACCGTCGACGAGCGCCTGGGTGTGTGGCGTGAGCCCGGGCCCTTCCCAGTCCCAGAACAGCGGCGTGGTGCCGCGCACCCGCGGCGGCAGCTCGATCTGCACGCCGCGACCGGGCGGTAGGTTCACCGGGTTCTTCGGGTGCAGTCCTTGCAGCTCCTTCGGGATCCGCTCCAGGTCGGTGGCGATCTCGTAGGCGGGGAGGCGGCGGCGCAGATGCGTGCCGACGTGGTGGGCGAGTCGTCGGTTCTGTCCGCCGACGAGCAGCGTGTGGAACATGCCTCGACGGCCGTACCCGTGGATCGTGATCACCGTGTGCACATGGTCGACGAATGCCCGCAACCGCTCGGACACCGACGGATCGAATCGGGTGGACGGGATGTGTCGCTCCATCCCCTTCGGCTGGTGCACGCCGTAGTAGCTGGCGCCGGTGCGCGCTGCGGCATGACGAGCGATGACGTCGGTCATCACCTCGAGCGCGCCGCCGTGGAAGGCCATGAAGCCGAAGCGCCCGCGCAACTCGCACACCTCGTCGACGCCGGGCGTGGCGAGGAGGTCGGCGAACGGCTGACTCACCGGCCGGCACTCATTCGGCTCCCGGCGGCAGCTGCGGCGGGCGGTGCCGGCGACCGATCAGCGTCGCAGCGACCGCCGCGACGATGACGAGCAGCATCACCGTTGCGACCGGCTGCCAGTGGTCGTTCAAGAACACCTGGATGTCGTTCTGCCAGCGTTGCACCGCATCGGTGATCGGGTCGGTCTCGCCCTGCACGTCGACCTTCCAGAAGTACCACAGCAGATACGCACCGGCGATCAACACGAACGCGCCGGAGAGCATCTCCACGTACTGCATGCCCGATCGCAACCACTTCATCAGGCCGGTGTTGGCGACGCTCAGCGACACCGTGAGTGCGGTCACCACGAGCGCCATGCCGGCGCCGTAGGCGGCCACGTTCGCGATGCCGGCCGCGTAGCCCTCGCGGTTGGCGGTGCCGAACAGCACCACGCTGAACAGCGGCAGCGTGCATCCGATCGAGGCGACTGCGTACGCGATGCCGTACACGAACATGCTCTGGACCGTGCGGTCCTTGCCGCCCGCGTCGAGCTTGGGCGTGCTGATCGGGAGCTTGTACCCGAACAGCATCGCGACGCCCAGCACGACGAACACGAGACCGATCGCCCCGGTGGCGTACTTCGCGTTCGCCGCGACCCAGTCGGTGAAGAAGCGTGTGATCGACCCGACGACCAGGAACACGAGCACGAACCCGGCCGACACGGCGCCGCTCACGAGCAGCGCCCGCGAGATCGACGCTCGTTGACGACCGGCCTCCGAACTCGAGATGCCGAGGAAGTACATGAGGTACGTCGGCAGCAACACGAACCCGCAGGGGTTCACCGTCGCGACCATGCCGACGATCAGCGAGTACGACAGGTTCATGCGAGCAACTCCTCCACACGGGCGCGCAGTTCGGTCTCGTCGAGCACGGCCGACTGCCGGACGATCGTGCCATCGGCGGCGACGAACAAGGTGAACGGTGCGGTCGCGATCTCGACGGCGGTCTGGTAGGCACCGTCCGGGTCACGGAGGAGCTCGTAGCCGACGCCGCGCTCGCGGGCGAACGACTCGTTCGTCTCGGGCGTGTCGTACGGGTTCACCCCGACGAAGCGCACGCGGTCGCCGTAGTCGGCGCTCACCGACGCAAAGGCCGGCAGCTCCCGCTCGCACGGCCCGCAGGTGGAGTACCAGAAGTTGAGCACGAGCGGTTGTCCGAGCAGCTCGGCGGTCGACACGACGGCGCCGTCGGTGGTGAGCAGGTCCACCAGCGGGAGCACGTCGCCGGCGATCTCGGGGTTCGTCTGGATCGACGGGATCTGGGCGGTTCCGGGCGTGTCGAGCACCACCAGGTCGGTGTCGTCGCCGTCGGGTGCGTCGTCGCCGGCGCGACTGAGGGCGTAGCCACCCACCAGGCTCACCACGACCGCAGCTGCGATCGATCCGAGGAGCAGGCGACGGTCGACGGCCACGGCGCCAGGCTACCGGTGGCCCTGTCGACGGGAGGTGCGGGCGTCCCAGGGCGCCCGTGCGCCTCCTGCCACAGTCGGGGGTCCTGTGGCAGGAGGCGAGGGGGACGGTCGCAGGCTCGAAGAGCCGTCACCCGCGACCGGGAACTCGCGATCCGCCGAGGCGGGTCGTCTCGATCTCGATGGCCGGTCCGACGTACCCGCAGGGACGCCGGATCAACCATCGTGTTCGCGACAGCGTCGCGGACGGGTGTGACACACCCGACCGGGTGTGGCTGCCGCGGGCATCGGGGCTAGGCCACCAGGTGCGGTGGGATCGGCACCTCGTCGACGACGAGGGCCGGTCTGGGGTGTTTGGGCGGACGGCCACGGGGCCGCTTGTGGACGACGACCCGTCCGTTCTCGACGAGCTCACCTCCCCACACGCCCCACGGCTCGGCTCGATCGAGCGCACCCTCCAGGCACGAGGCGGTGAGCTGGCACTTGGAGCAGATGGCCTTCGCACGAGCGATGTCGATGACGTCGTCGCTGAAGAACAGGGGCGTGAGCGTGCCGTGGCCGTCGGCGCAGCGTGCCTGTGGGGCGCGGACCGAAACCGGGGTGTCCGACGCGCCCGGGGTGTCCGGCGTGGGATCGGTGACGGAGCCGAGGTCGGGCCGTTCGCGATCGAGGACGCTGATGCCGGCGGAGGTGGACGTGGGGAGGAAGCCGTCGATGGTGCTGATGTTGGTGTACATGGAGTGTGTTCCTCTTCGAAGACGGGAGACCGGGGAGCATCGATGGATGGTGTGGGCCGGAAAAACGGAAGAGGCCGCCGGGATCTGTGATCCCGACGGCCTCGGAGCGGATGCTTCCGTGCAAGCTGTGCTTACGACGGAGGGGCTCCGAGGTGTCGGGCCGGGCGACGCTTGGTGGTGAAGACCGAGTGGTCGAGTGCGTCGGCACCCATCACGGTCGTCCCCACCGATGCGTTGTTCCACATGTAGCCACCGAGCGCACCACTGCACGGGCGCGCGCCAGCGGCCATGCGGCCCTGCTGCGGTGCGGTCGTGCAGATCATGTCGGTGCGTACTCCTGGTGTCGGTCGGGTCGTGGTCCGCCGGACAGCGAACCGTGTCCTAGGCAACCATCATCGGCGGGCGGGGTCAAGTGATTTACGCGAGCGCGGCACGGATCGGTGTCCGTCGCCGCGCGGGGACGCTCACCGCAGCAGGGAACGTTCGGTCGGGTACAACCGCCACGCCGACACCTCCCCCGCGAGGGCGCCGAGTCGGGATCGGACGCCGGCGACGTCGACGACGGCGTCGGCATCCGTCGCCGCGACGACCGCAACGGCGACGTCGTGGTCGTGCACCGGGAGCCGCGGAAAATCGTTCTCCGCGCGCAGCGTCGTGAGCGACAGCACGGGGTCCCAGTCGGGCACGTGCAGTCGTCGCTGCACGTCGAGGGCCGTGCTGACCGGCGACGGACGCACCACGACGACGGCGAGTCGGCGTGCTGGCGATGCCGGCTGCACCGGCACGGGTGGTGCACCGAGGGATGGCAGCCGCTCGACGCCGTGCAGCAGGTGGACGTCGTCGGAGTCGATCATGGTGGCGTTGGCCGCGTCGCGGTGCGCGGTCCAGACCCGTCCCCCGTAGAACGCTTCGAGCGCACGCCGCCGTGCCGGCATGTCGGGGAAACTCCGGAGCCAGGTGAAGGTGTCGGGGTGGTCGAGGTCGCGGAACTGCCCGATGATCGTCATCCCCGCCGCCTCCTGCGGTTCGAGGAGCTCGCGTTCGAAGAGGTCGATCAGCCCGTCACGCCGGCCCGGGTGCAGCGTGTACCTGCGCAGCTCGACGACGGTGTGGCCGGGGGGCAGTGCCGCGGTCACCGGGCCCCCTCGGTGCGGTGGAAGTCCATGACCCAGTTGACCTCCCAGTCGACGCCGTCGGCCGTGAACGCCTGCTGCCACCGGGCGTGGTCGCCGTCGACGACCGTCCACGTGAACCGCACGCGGATCGGACGCCCGTCGTCGAGATCGGGGCCTTCGAACACGCCGACCGGCGATCCGCCGTCCGTGCCGAAGCCGCCGATCACCGGTGGCTCGAGCCGGCCGGTGATGCTGTTGATCCACCAGATCGACCACTGCGCAGCCGTCGGGTCGAAGACCCGGAGGGTGAGGCCGGAGAACCCTCGTGACGGGCAGTCGACCTGATCGACGTTCGCCAGACCGCCGAGCCGCGGCTCGCACCACGACGTCCCGTCGAAGTGGTCCCAGTCGTCGCTCGCCACCCATCGCCGGCGCAGCCGACGGTGCTCGACCCTCCAGGCGCCGGTGAGGAAGTCGAAGTCGTCGACCCTGCCGAGCATCGACACAGGGGCGCCCAGGCGCTCGGCGACGTGGTTCGTGTGATCCGTCATGATCGCACGGTACGGATCTCTGCGGACCGTTCCTGTCCGTGGATCTGCGACACTGTGGCATGGACACCGCCGAGCGGCTGCTCGCCCTGCTCGGGCTGTTGCAGCACCGGGCGCACTGGCCGGCCGACGAGCTCGCCGAGCGTCTGGGCGTCACGGCGAGGACGGTGCGGCGCGACGTCGTGCGTCTCCGCGGCTACGGCTATCCCGTCGAGGCGTTCGCCGGCCACGGCGGCGGGTACCAGCTGGGCCGGGGGGCGAGGCTGCCGCCGCTGCTGCTCGACGACGACGAAGTGCTCGCGATCGCCGTCGGACTGGGAGCCGTCGGTGGGCTCGCGATCGCCGAGATCGACCAGGCGTCGCTCTCGGCGCTCGCGAAGCTCGAGCACCTGATGCCGGTGCGACTGCGGTCGCGGCTCGAAGCGCTTGAGGCGGCGATCGCCACCGTCGGGCCCGCGGCCGGAAACCCGGCTGCGACGACTCCGGTGATCGACCGGCGCACACTGACGTCGATCGCCCACGCCGTGCATCAGCGGACCGTCCTCGAGTTCGACTACGTCGACGGCCGCGAGGCACGGAGCCGGCGGACGGTCGAGCCGGCCCGGCTCGTGCGGGCCGGGCTGCGGTGGTATCTCGCCGCGTTCGACGTCGATCGCGACGACTGGCGGACCTTTCGCCTCGACCGGATCGGTGCCGTCGAGGTCTCGGATCGGCGCTTCGTCCCACGTGCCGGACCCGATCCCGTCGACCTGGTGTCGCGAGCCGCACCACCGTCGTCGTACCCGCACCGTGTTCGGGTCGTGGTGGCTGCGACCGCCGCCGACGTCCGACGGCACGTGCCGGTCGTGCTGGGCCACGTGGCCGCTGCGGACGACGGGTCGACGAGCGTGCTCGAGATCGGCACCGACGACCTCGCCTGGGCGGTGACCTACGTGCTCGGGCTCCCCTTCGAGGTCGAGGTCGTCGGACCGCCCGCGGCGAGGGCGATGCTCGCCCGACGCGCCGGCGAGCTCGCCGAGCGGCACACATCGGGGTGAGACAGACTCGGGACGTGTTCGCCAGCCAGACCGCCGTGATCGAGGTGCCCGGACTCGGCGCGACGGCACTGTTCGCCGTGGGCTGGATCGCCGGCTGGTTCCTGCTGTGGCGAGCCCGCCCGTTGCCCGCCGCTCCCACCCGGCGCACCCACGTGTCGGTGATCGTGCCGGCGCGCGACGAGGAGGCGTCGCTGCCGGTGCTGCTCGCGTCGCTCGGTGCGGAGCTGCGCACGGGCGACGAACTGGTCGTCGTCGACGACCACTCCACCGACGCCACGGCAGCGCTCGCGACCGCCGCCGGTGCCCGGGTGATCGCCGCGCCGGCGCTGCCGGCGGGATGGGCCGGCAAGCCGCACGCGTGCCACGTCGGTGTGCAGCATGCGACGAACGACGTGCTCGTCTTCGTCGATGCCGACGTCCGGCTGGCCGAGGGAACGCTCGACGCGCTCGTCGCAGCGGTCGCACGGCATCCCGACGAGATCGTCTCGGTGCAGCCGCACCATCGCACGGAGCGCACACACGAGCAGGCGAGCCTGCTGTTCAACGTGGTGGCGCTCATGGGCTGCGGGGCGTTCACGCCGGCCGGCGAGCGGGTGGCGACCCATGTCGCGTTCGGACCGGTGCTGGCCTGCCGTCGCGTCGCGTACGAGCGCGCCGGCGGCCACGCACACCCCGAGGTCCGTGCTGCGGTGCTCGAGGACATCGCCCTCGCGCAGCGGTTCGTGCGCTCGCGGCTGTTCGCCGGTGGTGCACGTGGGCCGTCGTTCCGGATGTATCCCCGCGATCTCGGCCAGGTGATCGAGGGCTGGACGAAGGGCATCGCGATCGGGTTCGACGCAACGCCCTGGTGGGCGGTGCTGGCGGTGGCAGCGTGGGTCGCGTCGCTCGCCGGCGGCGTCGTCTCCTCGCCGTGGTTCGCGTTCGCCTCGATCGCACAGCTCGCCGTGCTCGCCCGGCGCGCCGGCGCGTTCCGGTGGTGGGCCGTGATCGTCTACCCGCTCTGGACCGCGGTGCTCGTCGTGGTGCTCGCCCGCAGCACCTGGGCTCGGCGCCGGGGTGGCGACGTCACCTGGAAGGGCCGGGCGTTGCGGCCGGATCAGTCGGTGCGCACCTCGCCGGCCACGGGTGCCGGCGAGCCGTCCGCCCCTGCTGCCGGCGAGGCGGCCGGAGGCGCAGCGGGGGACGAGGCCGGGGGCGACGGGACGAACACGCGCTCACGGTAGAAGCGCAACTCGGCCACGCTCTCGCGGATGTCGTCGAGCGCCCGGTGTGTGCCCACCTTGTACGGCCGGCCGTTGCTGAGCCCCGGGTACCAGCGACGGACGAGCTCTTTGACGCTGCTCACGTCGATGCTGCGGTAGTGCAGCCAGTTCTCGATGTCGGGGAGGTACGCGTCGAGGAACCGGCGGTCCATTCCGATCGAGTTGCCGCACAACGGCACCTTGCGCGCCTCGGGGACGTGTTCCTTGATGAACGCCAACGTCTGCGCTCCGGCGTCCTCGAGCGTGATCGTCGAGGCCCGGATGGCGTCGAGCAGACCACTCTTGGTGTGCATCTCGACGACGATCGGTTCCATCAGTGCGAGCTTGTCCTCGGGCTGGTGGACCACGAGGTCGGGGCCCTCCGCCACGACGTTCAGCTCGTCGTCGGTGACCAACGTGGCGATCTCGACGATGACGTGTTTGGACGGTTCGAGTCCCGTCATCTCCAGATCCATCCAGACCAGCACGACCTGTGAGACTACGCCACGATGAGCGATCGACCCACGCAGGAACCCGTGCCCGTGAAGCCCGCCGCCACCGTCATGCTGGTGCGCGATCGCGACGACGGGGTCGACGGGATCGAGGTGTTCATGCTGCGCCGCACCCTGAACGCGGTGTTCGGCAGCGGCATGTACGTGTTCCCGGGCGGCAAGGTCGAGACCCACGACGGCGACGACGTCGAGCGGGCGCACCGGCTCGCGGCGATCCGGGAGTGCTTCGAAGAGGCCGGGGTGCTGCTCGCCCGCGACGGCGCCGGGGCCACGGTCACCGACGGACACCCGGCGCTCGCCCACCGAACCGGTGTGCACGCCGGTGACGTCGACCTCGTGGCGCTCTGCAGCGAGCACGGGCTCGCACCGGCGATCGACGAGCTCGCCTGGGTCGCGCACTGGATCACACCGAAGGGTGAGGGCGCCCGTCGTTTCGACACCCGCTTCTACCTGGCGCCCGCACCGGCAGGCCAGCACTCGGTGCACGACGACGACGAGACCATCGCGAGCATGTGGGTGTCCCCGAGCGACGCCCTCGCACGAGCCCGTGCCGGCGAGCTGACGATGATGCCGCCGACGATCGCCAACCTCGAGTTCATCGCCGGGTTCACCACGGTCGCCGACGCGCTCGCCCACGCGAAGGAGCTGCCGCCGCCGCCGTGCATCCTGCCGAAGATCGTGTTCGCCGACGGCAAGATCGCCGGGATCAAGCTCCCCGGCGAGCCGGGCTACGACGAGATCGAGGACTGAGCCCGTCGCTCAGCCCGCGTCTCGCGCCTCGCGCGCGTCGAGCGCCTCGTTCACCAGGTGCAACAGGCGCGCCGAACAGCCGGCCATGTTGGTGGGTGGCGAGACCTCGTCGACGATGCGACGCGCGATCGCCCGGAACGCATCGGCGGCCGGGCCGGTGCCATCGAGGGCGACGGGTGCTCCCGCGTCACCGCCGGCCGCCACGGCCGGCTCGAGCGGCACCGCACCGAGTAGGGGCACGCCCACCTCGTCGGCGAGTGCCTGACCGCCCCCCGAACCGAACAGCGCATACGACTCACCGTGGTCGCAGACGAACGCGCTCATGTTCTCGATCACCCCGCAGACGCGCAGGAAGCTCCGGCGGGCCATGTCGGCCGCCCTCGCCGCCACCTTCTGCGCGGCGAGCGCAGGCGTGGTGACGATGAGCAGGTCGGTGCGGGGCAACATGCGGGCGAGCCCCATCTGCACGTCGCCGGTGCCGGGCGGCATGTCGATCAAGAGGTAATCGAGTTCGCCCCAGCGCACATCGCGGAGGAACTGCTCGACCGCCTTCGTGAGCATGAGGCCGCGCCACATGAGCGCCGTGTCCTCCTCGACGAGGAAGCCGGTGCTCACCACCTTCAGCACGCCCCGGCCGACCGTCCGCTCGTTGGGGACGATCTTCGGGCGGTCGCTGCCGTCGACGCGCTCGGCCTCGAGCCGGTCGTCGATGCCGAGCAGGCGCGGCACGGAGAATCCCCAGATGTCGGCGTCGAGCACCCCGACGGTGAACCCCTGCGCCGCGATCGCCGCGGCCAGGTTCACCGTGACCGAGCTCTTGCCCACGCCGCCCTTGCCGCTCGCGATCGCGAGGACCCGCGCGGTCGTCGGTACCTCGGTGTCGGGCGCGTGCTCGCGAGCGTTCCAGCGTGCCTTCAGCATCACCTCGCTGCGCTCCTCGCCGGTCATCTCGCCCCAGTCGATGCGCACGTCGGCGACACCGGGGTGCACGGCCACCCGGGTCTCGACGTCGCGCTTGATCTGCGCGCGCAGCGGGCACCCGCCGATGGTGAGCTTCACGCCAACGGTCACCACCCCGTCGGCGGACACGTCGACACCGGGCACCATCCCGAGCGACACGATGTCCGCGCCGAGTTCAGGGTCGATCACGGCACGGAGGAGG
Organism: Acidimicrobiaceae bacterium; assembly: GCA_020637235.1. Classification (GTDB taxonomy): domain Bacteria; phylum Actinomycetota; class Acidimicrobiia; order Acidimicrobiales; family Ilumatobacteraceae; genus VFMC01. The sequence continues at coordinate 151,358 of JACJWG010000005.1, forward strand.
TCGAGCACCTGCTCCGCGGAGGGGGGCGGCGAGGCGGTGGCCACGGGAAGATTCTACGGGGCCCCACCGTTAGACTGCCTGTTCGTGCTCGGCCTCGTCCCGGCACGGCCAGCTTCAGGTTCAGCCGACCGCAAGGAGAACCCATCGTGATCACCCTCACCGACACCGCAGCCACCAAGGTGAAGGAGTTGCTCGACGCCGAAGGCGCCGCCGACCTGGCGTTGCGCGTCGCCGTCCGCCCCGGCGGGTGCAGCGGCTTCTCGTACGAGATGTTCTTCGACGGCGACATCGCCGACGACGACGAGAAGGCGTTGTTCGGACCTCAGGGCAAGGAAGTGCACGTCGTCGTCGACCCGGCGTCGAAGCAGCTGCTCGAGGGCGCGACGCTTGACTACAAGGACGGCCTCAACCAGGCCGGCTTCTCGATCACGAACCCGAACGCCACCCGCACCTGCGGGTGCGGTAGCTCGTTCAGCTGACCCGCCGTCAGGCGACACCGAGCGACTCGGCCAGCATCTGGTCGAGTTCGGCCGCGTCCCACACGATGTCGATGCGGCGAACCACCACACCCTCGGTGTCGGTGATCCACATCACCGGCTCGTAGTCGAGCCCGTACTCCAGCACGGCGGGTGCCACCGTCGTCGCCTCCGGATCGGCGTACACCTCGGCGTGCACGAACACGGCCCGGTCGCGATAGGTGTCGGCCGCCGCGATCAGGAAGTCGAGACCCGGGCCGCACGTCGCCGTGGTGCAGTGCGCCGGTGTGCCGATGAGGTACACCACCTGCTTGCCGGACGCGAGCGCGTCGCTGAGCGTCACCTCGTGGAACGGGCACGGGCCGTCGAGCCGGGTGCACACCGGGTCGACGCCACGGGGATCGGCCGTGGTGGGGGTGTCGAACGCGGGGAGCGCCCGACCGGGCACGGGGATCACCACATCGGCGGGTTCGTAGACGAAGAACGGGACGGGGTCACCGCTCGCCCCCTCGAGCACCATGTCGTAGAGGCCGCTCTTCGCGATCGTCGAGGTGATGCTCCAGTAGGGGACGTCGAGCCCGGTGCCGCGTCGCTCGGCGGCGATGGTCTCCACCCGCATCCCCTGGTCGTTGCGCATCACCCCGTTCAGCACCGCCGGTCCCTCGGCGAGCAGCGAGCCGTTCGCATCGGCGAGTGAGATCGCGAGCCGTACCTCGCCAGGCACCAGCGAGCGACCCGAGGGATAGCGCTGGATGGGGACGAAGCCGCCACCATCGGTCGGCGAGGTGCCCGTGCCGCCCGAGCCGGCGGCAGCCGTGCCGGCGGTCCGACCGTCGTCGGAATCGCTGCACGCGGCGAGCAGGGCCACGAGCGCCGAGCCGCCACCTGCGGCGAGGAGTTGACGGCGGGTCGAGGTCGGTGTCGATCGGATCATCGCCGCGAGGCTACCGAGGCGCCGGTGGGGCGGTTCGGGCGGCCACGCCGTCGCCGTTCTCGGGGCCGTGGGAAAGATGCCATGATGGCCCGCGACGAACCTGCGGGCGGCGGCGTCGTCGAGGAGTGCCACTCCGCCGGGTGGCCGCACGAGCCAGAGGTACCGTCGATGTCGGACGCCACGCCGTCGCCCCGTTCCCACGATCCCCGCGCCACACGTCGCGCCATCGGCCGCGGACGCCGCAAGGTGCTCGGCCTCGGTGCGCTGGCACTGGCAGCGGTGGGCGCGGTCGGGGCGATCGAGGGGATCCCTCGGGCCGAACGAGACCTCGAGCGCCGCACCGAGGCGCGCCTCGGTGCTCGCGGGATCACCGGCGTCGACGCGTCGTTCTCGGGTCAGGACGGCACGCTGCACTGCGCCGCGCCCCTGACCGATCCGGCGCGCGCCGTCCGGCTCACCGAGCAGCTCTGGGGTGTGCGCGTCGCCGAGCTCGATCCATCGTGCGTCGCATCCACGGCGGTCACCACGGCCGCACCGGTCACCACGAGCGCAACGGTCACCACGGCCGCACCCGACACGACCGCGCCGGTCACCACGGTCGCGCCGACCACGACCGCGCCGGTCACCACGGTCGCACCGGCCACGACCGCCGCGCCGACCACGACTGCCGCGACCACACGCGGCGACGTCGTGGCCACCTTCGCCGACGGACGCCTGGTCCTCACCGGCACCGTCGCCGACGACGCCGCTCGGGCTGCGCTGATCGACGCCGCGGTCGATGCCGGCATCGACCCGGCCAACATCGACGACCAGCTGGTGCTCGCCGGTGCTTCCGGCGCAGCCGCCGACGGCGCCGGGGCTGCCGATCTGGCCGGACTCGCCCGCCTCGTCGCCACCATGCCGGCCGGCCTCGTGTCCGGGACGGCCACGCTGGCGGGCGACGGATCGTTGCGGATCGAGGGCACGTACGCCGACGACGCCGGTCGCGACGTGGTGCAGGAGGCGGCCGACGCGACCGGCGCCGATGCAGCGCTCACCGAACGCGAGGAGGCCACGGCCTCGCAGGCCGCCCAGCTCACCGACGAGCTCAACGAGTTCGTGGCCGCGAACCCGATCCTGTTCCAGCCGAACAGCGCCGTCCTCACCCCGGCCGCCAGCGCCGTCGTCGACCAGGTGGCGGCGATCGCGAACCGCTACGGCGGTGTGGCGATCGAGGTGATCGGCCACACCGACACCGACGGCGACGCGAACCGCAACCTCGTGCTGAGCGAGCAACGAGCTGCGGCGGTGCTCGATGCGCTGGAGGCGCGCGGCGTCACCGCGGCACTCACCTCCACCGGTCTCGGTGAGACCGAGCCGGTGATCGTCGGTGGTGCCGAGGACAAGGCCGCGAGCCGCCGCGTCGTGTTCGAGATCACCGCCGTCTGATCCGCTGATCACCAGGATCATCAGGACTTCCAGGAAGGACAACGACCATGCCGTACACACTCGTGAAGTGGCTGCTCTGGATGCTGCTGGCCGCCGTCGTCGGTGGCGTCGTCGGCTACCTGCTCCGCGGCCTGCGGTGCCGCCAGCAGGTGGCCGCGGCCGCCGCATCCACCGTCGACCCCGACGAGGTGCTCGCACTCCGTCGTCGAGTCGCGAACCTCGAACTCACGGTGGAGGAGCGCAACCGCCTGCGTGCCGAGCGGGACGAGCTGCGCGCCACGCTGAGGTCGCGCCCGGCCGAAGCGCCGGTCGAGGCGCCGGTCGAGGCGCCGGTCGAGGCGCCCGGGGGCGGCGGTCTCGCCGGTGTGGCGACGTTGACGGCTGCTCCGGCTGCTCCGGCGGAGCCGGTGGCACCGGTGCTCGACGACGCAGCGCTCGCCGAGGCCGCCACCGTGCTCGGTCGACGCATCCGCCTCGACGACCTCACCGTCGTCGAAGGCATCGGGCCGAAGATCGCCGAGCTGCTGCAGGCCGCCGGCATCTCGTCGTGGTGGGGCCTCGCCACCGGCGGTGTCGAACCGGTGCAGCGGGTGCTCACCGACGCCGGTGCCCGCTTTCAGATGCACGATCCGAGCACCTGGCCGCGCCAGGCCGAACTGCTGGCTCACGGCCGTTGGGTCGAGTTCCGCGAGCTCACCGATCGCCTCGACGGCGGCAGGGCCGAGTGAGCGGGTCGTGCGCCGGCGTCGCCGCCTAGATTGACGCCATGTCGAAGCCACTCGGTCCGTACACCCCCGTCGTCCGCGCCGGCGACTGGATCATCGTCAGCGGTCAACTCGGTGTGCGCGACGGCGCCCTCGTGCCCGGAGGCGTGGCCGCCCAGACCGCCCAGGCCGTCGAGAACCTGCAGGCGCAGCTCGCGTCGGTCGGCGCCACGCTCGCCGACGTCGCGAAGACGCTGTGCTTCCTCACCGACATGGACACCTTCGCCACCTTCAACGAGGCCTACGTCGCCGGGTTCGGTGCCAGCCGGCCGGCGCGCAGCACCATCGGCGTCGCCGCCCTGCCCTTCGGCGGTGCGGTCGAGATCGAGGCCTGGGCCTACCAGCCCGTCGCGAAGTAGGCTGATCTCGTGCCCGGAGCCATCGCCATCATCGTCGCCCTGCTCGTGTTCCCGGTCGTCGCACTCATGGGATCGGCAGCACTCGCCGTCGTGCTCGGCGGCGTGCTCAACCGCGACGCCGAGGTGCGCAACGAGGGCAGCGAGCTGCTCGACCTCAACGTCTGAGCCGTCGGACACCCGGCGCCCATGCATCGCCACGACGCCTCGATCGAGGTGCTCACCCAGGCGGTGCTGCGCTACGCGGTCGAACGCATGCGGCTCGACCCCCCGCCGCTCGACACGTCCCGCCCGGCCACCGACCTCGCCGCCATGGCCGGACGTACGGTCACGCCTGCCGGCATCGGCGGCCTCGAGGCGCTCCGCGTGTTCGGTGACGTGCTCGCACCCGCGTGCATCAGCGTCGACCACCCCCGGTTCCTCAGCTTCGTCCCCGCTGCCCCGACCGAAGCGTCGATCCTGTTCGACCTGGTGGTCGGTGCGTCGAGCATCTACGCCGGTTCGTGGCTTGAGGGCGCCGGCGCCGTGTTCGCCGAGAACGAGGCGTTGCGTCACCTGGCCGACCTCGTCGGCTTCGGACCCGACGCCGGTGGGGTGTTCGTCAGCGGCGGGACGGCCGGCAACCTCTCGGCGCTGATCGCCGCGCGCGCCCGCTGGCGAGCCCGGGCATCAGGGCGGCTCGACCGGGTGCGGGGTCTGGTGATCGGCTCGTCGAACGCACACTCGTCGATCGCTGCCGCCGGTCGGGCGATGGACGTCGACGTCGTCGACGCCGTCGCGGACGAGCGAGGCCGTCTCGACGGTGCGGCCGTCGACGCGGCCGTCGCGGCGCTGCCGGACGCCGACCGCGAGCGGTTGTTCGCCGTGGTGGCCACGAGCGGCACCACCAACGCCGGGGTCATCGACGACCTCGACGGGATCGCCGCGGTGTGCGAACGCCTCGGCGTGTGGATGCACGTCGACGGCGCGTACGGCGGCGCCGGCCTCCTCGCCCCGAGCGTGCGCGACCGGTATCGGGGCATCGAACGTGCCGACAGCTTCATCGTCGACCCACACAAGTGGCTCTTCGCGCCGTTCGACAGCTGCGCCCTCGTGTACCGCGACCCGCTCGAGGCGCGGCGGGCGCACACCCAGCACGCCGAGTATCTCGACGTGCTGCACGAGCCCGGCGGCGACGACGCCGATCAGGACTGGAACCCGAGCGACTTCGCCCACCACCTGTCCCGCCGCGCTCGTGGGTTGCCGTTCTGGTTCAGCCTCGCGACGCACGGCACCGACGCGTATCGCGACGCCGTGGAGACCACCCTCACCGTGGCCCACGCCGGTGCCCAGCTCATCCGGGACGCACCACACCTCGAGCTGATCATGGAGCCCGAACTGAGCGTCGTGCTGTTCCGCCGGCTCGGGTGGGGCCCGTCGCAGTACCGGGCCTGGAGCGACCGCCTGCTCCGCGACGGCGTCGCGTTCGTCACGCCCACCGGCTGGGCGGGTGAGACCGTGCTGCGCATCTGCGTGGTGAACCCGCGGACCACCGTCGACGACCTCGCCGTGCTCGTCGACTCGCTCGCTGCCGAGGTGGTGTCGTGACCGACCTGCTCGTGCGCAACGCACGACTGCTCGTCACCATGGACGACCGGCGCCGTGAGCTCGCCGGTGGATGGGTCGCGATCACCGACGGCCTCGTCGAGGCGGTGGGCGCGAGCACCGATCCCGAGCCGTCGGCCACCCGGGTGATCGATGCCACGGACTGCCTCGTGACGCCGGGCCTGGTGAACACCCACCACCACATCTACCAGAACCTCACTCGCGCCTATCCGCCGATGACCGACTCGCCATTGTTCGGGTGGTTGCAGTCGCTGTACCCGTTGTGGGAGGGGATCGACGAGGAAGCGGTCCATGCGTCGGCGTTCGTCGGGCTGGCCGAGTTGGCGCTGAGTGGTTGCACGACGAGCACCGATCACCTCTACCTGCACCCCCGTCGCGGGGGCGACCTGCTGGCCGCGGAGATCGCCGCCGCCCGCGAGCTCGGCATGCGCTTCCACCCGACCCGTGGCTCGATGAGCCTCTCGGTGAAGGACGGCGGCCTGCCGCCCGATTCCGTCGTGCAGACCGACGACGAGATCCTGGCCGCCAGCGAGGAGGCCGTGCACCGTCACCACGACCGCTCGCACGGCGCGATGGTGCGCGTCGCCCTGGCGCCGTGCAGCCCCTTCAGCGTGACCGAGCAGCTGATGGTGCAGTCGGCCGAGTTGGCCGAACGCCTCGACGTCCGTCTGCACACGCACTTCGCCGAGAACGCCGAGGACGACGCGTTCTCGCTCGCCACCTTCGGCTGCCGCCCGATGGAGTACCTCGAGCGCACCGGATGGTGCACCGACCGGACGTGGGTCGCGCATTGCGTGATGCCGAACGACGACGAGGTGCGCCGGCTCGGCGCGGCCCGCATCGGCGTGGCCCACTGCCCGAACAGCAACATGATCCTGGCGTCGGGGCTCGCACCCGTGACGGCGTTGCGGGCCGCCGGCGTGCGGGTCGGCCTCGGGGTCGACGGGTCGTCGTCGGCCGACAGCGCGTCGCTGTGGATGGAGGCACGGCTGGCGATGCTCGTGGCGAAGTTACGCGACGGCGCGGCTGCGGGGACCGCCCGGATGGCGCTGGAGTGCGCCACCCTGGGAGGCGCCGGCTGCCTCGGGCGTGAGGGTGAACTCGGTGTGCTCGTACCCGGGGCCGTCGGCGACGTCGCGGTGTGGCGTCTGGACGGGCCCTCGTTCGCCGGCGCCGTCGCCGATCCGGTGGAGGCGTGGCTGCGCTGCGGTCCGGTGAGTGCCGCTCACACGGTGGTGCACGGGCGACCGGTCGTCGACGACGGCAGGATCGTCCACCGCGGCCTCGGCGAGCAACTGCGCACCCACGACCGGCACGCGCGGCGCATCCAGCGCCTCGACGCCTGAGCCCGGCCGTGGTCACCGCGTTCTTCGTCGCGTTCGGCACCGTGTTCCTGGCCGAGCTGCCCGACAAGACGATGGTGGCGTCGCTCGTGCTCACCACCCGCACGCGCCGCCCGCTCGCCGTGTGGGTCGGGGTGTCGGCAGCATTCGTGATGCACGTCGTGCTCGCCGTCACGATCGGGTCGTTGCTGCGTCGCCTCCCCGACCAACCCGTGCAGCTGGTGGTGGCGGCGATGTTCGTCGCCGGTGGGGTGCTGCTGCTGCGCGGCGGCGACGAGGACGAGGAGGTGGGTGACACCGCAGCGACCGGCTCGTTCCGCAGTGTCGCGCTCACCTCGGCGTCCGTCGTCGGCCTGGCCGAGTTCGGCGATCTCACGCAGTTGGCCACTGCGGGCATCGCGACGCGGTACCACGCTGCGGTCGCCGTCGCGCTCGGGGCCTGGTGCGCACTGGCCAGCGTCGCGGCGCTGGCGGTGACGGCCGGCCGCTGGATCACCCGGCGGGTGCCACTGCACCTGGTGCAGCGGATCGCCGGGGTGGTGTTCGTCGTCTTCGGCGTGATCACCCTGGTGAGCGCGCTCACGTGACCGACGCCACCGCAGCGCCGGTCTGACGCCCGTTCGGCGGTGCCGCCGACCACACTGGAGGGTGATGGCCTCCCCCGAGCCGACGATCCGGTACTACGACACGCATCCGACCACACCGCGGCACTGGGCGCTCGGCGGTGCCCTCGCCGCTGTCGTGGTCGTGCTCGCCGTGGCCGTCGCGTGGATCGCGACCGACGGCTTCGGTCGCGCCACGACGAGCACACCGACTCGGCTCGGTACGTCCGGGTTGCCGTCGGGTGGTGGCGCCGCCGCCGGTGGGGATGGCCAGGCCTCGGCCGACGAGCCGCCGCAGGGCCTCGGGGTCGCCTCCGACGCCACCTCGGTCGTGGTGGTCGGTGACTCGATCACCCAGGGCTCGGCCGAGGAGATCCGGTTCGTGCTCGCGGCGAACGGCTTCACCGACGTCACGGTCGACGGACTCACGAGCCGCCGGATCGATGCCGGTGGGGGCGGGTCGCCCGAATCCGGCACGCAGGCGATCGAGCGGCTGCTCGCGGCCGGCGCCGACCCGGACGTCTGGGTGATCGCACTCGGGACGAACGACGTGGGCAAGTACACCGCCGACGAGTACGGCGACGTCGTCGGCACGCTCACCGATCTGCTCCCCGACGATCGACCGCTCGTGTGGATCGATGCCTATCGCGACGACTACGTCGACGACAGCCTCACCTTCGGCGAGGTGTTGCGCGCCGAGCTCGGTGCTCGCGACGGCACGCTGGTGATGTCGTGGTTCGACGTCGCCGGCGCCGACACGTCGATCCTGCGTGACGGCGTGCACCCCACCGCCGACGGTCGTGCGATGTTCGCGGGCCTGATCGGCGAGGGCGTGCAGCTGCTGCGCTGACCCGGGGACGAGCCGCTCAGGCGCCCCAGCGGCTCTGTCCGAACCGGTATCCCACGGATCGGACGGTCTGGATGAGGTTGGCGTGCTCCTCGCCGAGCTTGGCGCGCAGGCGACGGATGTGCACGTCGACGGTGCGGGCACCGCCGTAGTACTCGTAGCCCCACACCCGCGAGAGCAGCATCTCGCGGGTGAACACCTTGCCCGGGTGCTGGGCGAGGAACTTGAGCAGCTCGTACTCCATGTACGTGAGGTCGAGCGGCCGCCCCGCGATCGAGGCCTGGTAGGTCTCGAGGTTGAGGGCGAGCCCGCTGTACTCGACCAGCTCGGGGCGCACCCCGTCGCCGCCACGCCAGAACAGGTGCTTCAGTCGGGCCTCCACCTCGGCCGGGTGGAACGGCGTGAGGCAGAAGTCGTCGAACAGGTCGTTGCGCAGCTCGAGGTCGGCGAGCTGCGAACCGTTCACCAGCACGAGCAGCGGCGACACCGGCGCGTCGCGTTTGCGCAGCGCCCGGCACAGCGCCCATGCGCCGTCCGGGTCGGCATCGGCCGCGACCACCGCGCCGGACCAGCCGTTGGCCGGCTCGTGCCGTGTCGCGTCGTCGGCGCCGCCGACGCCGTGCCACTTGTAGCCCGCGAGATCGAGGGTTCGTGCCACCTCGGGGGGCGGCGGATCGGGGAAGACGGCCACCAGGTCCATGCCGGCCTCAGAGCGCCCGCAGGTAGCGGTCGATCTCGAACGCGCTGACGTGGGTCTTGTAGGCCCGCCACTCGCTGCGCTTGTTGCGCAGGAACCACTCGAAGATGTGATCGCCGAGGGCGTCCTGCACGAGTGAGCTGCGTTCCATCACCTTCAGCGAATCGCTGAGCGACTGGGGGAGCTGGTCGATGCCGAGCTTGCCCAGATCGGCGTCGCTCATCTCGAACAGGTTGGCATCGGCCTCGGGCGGCAGCTCGTAGCCCTCCTTCACGCCCTGCATGCCGGCGGCGAGCATCACGGCGAACGCCAGATACGGATTGCAGGCCGGATCGGCGGAGCGGTACTCGAGGCGGGTGGCGTAGGGGTTGCCGCGCTTCGGGATCGGCACGCGGATCAGGCCGCTCCGGTTGTTGCGGGCCCAGCTGATGTGCACCGGTGCCTCGAAACCGGGGACGAGCCGCTTGTAGCTGTTCACCGTCTGGTTGGTGATCGCGGTGATCTCGGCCGCGTGACGCAGCAACCCGGCCATGAAGCTCTTCGCCACCAGTGACAGGTTGTTCGGGTCGTCGGCGGCGTAGAAGGCGTTCTCCTCCCCCTCGAACAGCGAGAGGTGCACGTGCATCCCGCTGCCCTGCACTCCTTCGAGCGGCTTCGGCATGAAGGTGGCGTGCACGCCGTTGGCCGCCGCGACTTCCTTCACGACGAGACGGAACGTCATGATGCTGTCGGCCATGGTGAGCGCATCGGTGTGGCGGAGGTCGATCTCGTGCTGGCTCGGCGCGTCCTCGTGGAAGCTGTACTCCACGGGAATGCTCATCGTCTCGAGCGTGCGGATCGTCTGCTTGCGCAGCGAGCCGGCCACGTCGGTGGTGGTGAGGTCGAAGAACCCGCCTTCGTCGAGCGGCACCGGCGCGTGGCCACGCTCGGGAGGGGCGAAGTAGAAGAACTCGATGTCGGGCGCGACGTAGAACGTGTACCCGAGTTCGCGCGCTGCGTCGAGCTGGCGACGCAGCACGCCGCGGGGGTCGCCGTGGAACGGTGTGCCGTCGAGGTGGTGGATGTCGCAGAAGACCCGGGCCTCGGTGGCCTTGGGGTCGCCCCAGGGCAGCACCTCGAAGGTGTTCGGATCGGGGATCGCGAGCACGTCGCTCTCCTGGATCCGTGAGAACCCGTCGATCGACGAACCGTCGAAGGTCATGCCGTCCTCGAGCGCGTTCTCGAGTTCGGCGGGGCTGATCGCGAAGCTCTTCAGGTTCCCGAGGATGTCGGTGAACCAGAGGCGGATGAGGCGCACGCCGCGCTCTTCCACGGTTCGCAGCACATAGTCACGTTGTTGGTCGAGCACGCCCATCGCTCCAGTCTGCTCGCCGTCCCGGGGCAGAGGACAGCGAATCGGTGTGGATCAGGTCTGATCTCGGTGGAAGGTTCGTGGAAAAGGCGACAGGGGGCCGACTCGGTCGGCCCCCTGTCGTGGTCGTTCCTTCGCTCGTGTGGTGCGGTGCGGCTCAGGCCGCGCCACACACCGCGTCGAGCAGCAGGCGGGTCACCGTGTACGGATCGCAGTTGGCGTTCGGGCGGCGGTCCTCCGCGTAGCCCTTGCCGTCCTTCGCAACCTGCCACGGGATACGGATGCTGGCGCCGCGGTTCGACACGCCGTAGCTGAACTTGTTGTACGGCGCGGTCTCGTGAGCGCCGGTGAGGCGGCTCTCGATGTCGTGGCCGTAGCCCTTGATGTGGAGGTCGACGCGCTTGCCGATCGCCTGGCAGGCCTTCTCGATCGCGTCGTAGCTCTCACGCATCGCCTTCGTCGAGAAATTGGTGTGCGCGCCGGCACCGTTCCAGTCGCCCTTCATCGGCTTCGCCGCGAACGACACGACGACGTCGTAGTCCTCGGCGATGCGGTGGAGCAGCCAGCGTGCCACGTACATGTGGTCGCTGACGGTGAGTGCGTCGGCGGCGCCGATCTGGAACTCCCACTGACCGGGCATCACCTCGGCGTTGGTGCCCTCGATCATGAGGCCGGCGTCGATGCACGCCTGCGTGTGCTCCTCGATGATCTCGCGGCCGATCACGCGACCGGTGCCGACGCCGCAGTAGTACGGGCCCTGCGGTCCGGGGAAACCACCGGCGGGGAAGCCGAGCGGAGTGCCGTCCGGCTTGAGGAACGTGTACTCCTGCTCGATCCCGAAGATCATCTCGTGCTTGGCGTACTTCTTCGCCGACTTCTCGGCCGCCGCACGCGTATTGGTCGGGTGTGCCTTGCCGTCGACCGCGTTGTACACCTCGCAGAGCACGATCACGTTGCTGCCGCCGCGGATCGGGTCGGGACAGGTGAAGACGGGCTTCAGCATGCAGTCGCTCGACTCGCCGGTGGCCTGCTCGGTCGACGAACCGTCGAAGCCCCAGACCGGCGGCGTCTTGCCGTCGGCGAGGATCTTGGTCTTCGAGCGGAGCAGCGGCGTGGGCGACGTGCCGTCGATCCAGATGTATTCAGCTTGGTAGGCCACGGGACTTCCTTTGGGTGGTCGAGCACTAGGGGCGGCGGCATGCTTCCAGCGGCGCGTTGCTCGTCCGTTGCCCGACTGTGAACGCTGTGTGAAGCGGGCAGGTCACGGGTGGTCGCCCGTCACACCGGCGGCGTGCGATCGCGCCACCAGGCGACGGTGGCGGCGGCGGCCTCGGGCCACGGGGTGGCGGTCAGACCCAGGATGTCGCGAGTGGCGGTGGCATCGACGACGAACGGGCGGTCGAACTGGTACCGGGTCTCGCGCAACTCCCGCATCATCGGCACGAACACCCCGGCTGCGTTCACGATCGCCCACGGCAGGCTCGACACACGCACCGACGTCCCGGCGGCACGAGCGAGTGCCGCGACGGCGTCGCGCTGGGTGAGCGTGTCGGGGTTGACGACGTGCCACGCGGTTCCCCAGGCACGTTCGTCGGTGGCGAGGGTGACGAGGGTGCGGGCGACGTCGGGCAGGTAGCTCATGTCGTGGGGCCGGTCGAGGGCGCCGAGCAGCGAGACCTTGCGGCCCGCCAGCACCCGCGGCATCACCCGCTCGCCGAGCATCGAACCGAGCACCTCGGGACCGAAGAAGTCCGACGCTCGGGCGAGGGTGGCGCGGAAGCGTCCCGCGGCGTGGCCCTCGAGCAGATCGCGGGCCATCGTGGCGCGCATCGCGCCCTTCGTGCCGGTCGCCCGCATCGGGTCGTCCGGCCGCATCGGCATCGGGGCGTCCGGCCCGAAGGCGTACAGGTTGTCCATCATCACGAGCACGGCACCGCTGCGCTCGGCGGCGGTCGTGAACCCGTGGTGCAGGGGAGGCCAGTCGGTCGCCCACCGGTGATACGGCGGGTTCACCGCGTTCACGATCGACGACGCGCCGGCAGCAAGTCGGGCGAGTCCCTCGGCGTCGGCGGCGTCGCCACGCTCGAGCCGGATCGACGGGTGCGACGGCCCGGTGCCCCGGCGCGTGACGACGGTGACGGTGTCGCCGCGCTCGGCGAAGAGGCGAGCGGTGGTGCTGCCGACGGGACCGGCACCGACGACGAGATGGTGAGCCATGACGAGTTCCTCCAGTGGATGTGGACCGACGCTCTGATGAGAGAGCAGTGCTCACAGTACGTCTCGTGTGGCGGCGCCGCAAGAGCACTGCTCTCGTTTCGGAGTGACGTTCGCTACACTGGCGCCCATGTCCGGACTCCGTGCACGTGTCCGCGCCGAGCTGACGGCCGAGATCAAGCGGCTCGCCCGCGCCCAGATGGAGGCCCAGGGTCCGAACGACCTCAACCTTCGGGCCATCGCGCGCGAACTCGGCATGGTGAGTTCGGCCGTGTACCGGTACTTCGCCTCGCGCGACGAGCTGTTGACCGCGCTGATCATCGACGCCTACGACGAGCTCGGCCGGACGGCCGAGGACGCCGATGCGGGGTGCGACCCGGCCGACACCGTGGGCCGTTTCGTGACCGTCGCCACCGCGATCTACCGGTGGGCGCGCACCTCGCCGAGCCAGTACCTGCTGTTGTTCGGCACCCCGGTGCCCGGGTACGCCGCACCGATCGACACCGTCGCCGCGGCGATCCGTGTGACGACGGTGCTCCAGCACATCCTCGACGAAGCAGGGCGCCAGGGTGCGACGCCGGCGGTCGCGCCGATCGTGCCGCCCACCGTGCAGCCCGACCTCGCCACCGTTCGAGCGCTCACCGATTCGACGGTGAGCGACCAACTCCTGCTCACCGGCCTGCAGTCGTGGACGGCGATGTTCGGGGCGATCACGTTCATCCTGAACGGCCAGTTCCGGAACGTCGTCGGGGACGTGGACGCGCTGTTCGGCGCGTTCGCCGACCTGCTCGCTCGACAGGTGATCGGCGCTCGCCACGACTGATCCTCCTCGAGCGTTCGCCGGTCGCGCGAGCTCCGGCCCGGGAACCGCAGTCCCATGGCCGATCGTCGAACACACATGACCGTGAACACCCCCCGTCGAAACCCGTCGCGCACCGGTGCCGTCAGCCGCCGCCGCCTCCTCACCGGACTCGTCGTCACCCCGCTCCTCGCGGCCGCCGTCGCCGCATGTGGCGACCCCGACACCGAACCGGCGGCCACCGACCCCACGACCGGGCCGACCGCCACGGACCCGACCGCCACGGACCCGACGGCCACGAGCACGCCGGGCGCGGCGATCACGTACCCGACCGATGCCACCACCGCCGTCGTCCGATACGCATACGAGGGCGGCTTCGTCCCCGTCGAGGTGGCCTTCACCCAGCTCCCGAACCTGGTGGTGTCGGGCGACGGCCGGGTGTACCGGCCCGCCGCCACGACGGCGATCTACCCGGGGCCGCTCGTGCAGCCGTTCACGGTGCGCACCATCACCGACGAGGGTGTGCAGACGCTGCTCGCGCTCGCCGACGAGCACGGCCTCCTCGCGCCACCGCCCGACTACAGCGCCGAGCTGAACATCGCCGACGCCCCGGACACCGTGGTGCGACTGCAGGCAGCGGACGGCTCGTACGAACACCGCGCCTACGCACTCGGCATCGCCGCAGCCGACGACGACCCCGAGTCCGAGCTCACCGAGCCTCGGCGGCAGCTCGCCCGGTTCGTGCAGGCGCTGGTCGCGCTCGAGGACACCGTGGGCGCCGCTGCGCTCGGCGAGGAGACCATCGTCGAACCTGAGGCCTACCGCCTGCGGGCCACGCCGGTCGACGAGTCGACGCTCGGCGGGTTGGAGGTCGAGCCGACGTTCGTCGACTGGCCGGCAGCGGCCGGGCTCGATCTCGCCACGGCATCCTCCTGCGCCACGGTGACGGCGACGCAGGTCGGCGACACGTTCGCCGACGCGACGCAGACCACCTACTTCCGCCAGGACGGAGCGACCTATCAGCTCGCCGTCGCCATCGTGTTGCCGGGCGACGCCGGGTGCGACAGCTGATCGACGCGGTCGATCACCCCGACGACGACGTCCGACTCGCCCTGAGTAGGGTCGGCGCGGGCGGCGGCACCACCGACTCCGGTCGTTGCGGGGTCCGATCTCGGAGGAACACGTGGCTCGTCGCTCTCGCTCGCTCGTCGTCCGCTCGCTCGTCGTCCGCTCGCTCGTCGCTGCGGCGCTCGCCGCACCCGTGGTCGGCGCGCCGCTGGGCATCGGTCCGAGCGCGCCGGTCGTGTCCGCCGCACCCGTCGGCTTCGTCGAGAGCGTCGTCGGTGAGGTGCCGGCACCCGTCGCCGTGCGCGAGCTCGCTCCGGGTCTCGTGGCCGTGCTCGGCAAGGCGGGCACGGTGCACCTCGTGCGTGACGGCGAGCTGCTGCCCGAACCCGCGCTCACGCTGGCCGGCGTGTGCACCGAGAGCGAACGTGGCCTGCTCGGCGTGGCCGCCGGCCCCGATCTGTCCACCACCGGTCACGTGTACCTCTACGCGACGCGGCGCGAACCCTCGGCGCCCGGCGGGTGCGTCAATCGGGTGAGCCGGTTCGCCCTCAGCGGCGACCGGATCGATCCGGCGAGCGAGGTGGTGCTCGTCGATGGCATCAGTTCGGTGGCCGGCAACCACAACGGCGGCGACCTGGAGATCGGCAAGGACGCGATGTTGTACGTCGCCGTGGGTGACGCCGGTCGCGACCCTCGCGGCGACTCCGGGTCGGCCGGTGCCAACGACGCGGCGCAGGACCTGTCGCTCCTGAACGGCAAGATCCTGCGTGTCGATCCGGCGACCGGCGGCCCGGCGCCGGGCAACCCGTACAGCGGTCCGGGGACGGCGAGTTGTCGCACCCGGGGCAACACCGCGGCCACGCCGGCCACGACGTGTCAGGAGATCTTCGCCTCCGGGTTCCGCAACCCGTGGCGGTTCGCGTTCGACCCCGACGCCGCTGGCGTGCGGGCCTTCGTCAACGACGTCGGTCAGGGAACTCGCGAGGAGGTCGACGAGCTCGTGGCGGGAGGCAACTACGGCTGGCCGATGCGCGAGGGTGCGTGCCCCCAGGGTCAGAGCCCGCCCTGTCCCGGCCCGACCGGCGGCCTGATCGATCCGATCACCGACTACGGCCGGAACCTCGGCACGTACATCACCGGTGGCACGTTCGTGCCGGCCGGTCGTTGGCCCGCGGCGTACGACGGGGCCTACCTGTTCGGCGACGGCGGCAGTGGCCGGATCTGGCTGCGGTCGAGCAGTGGCGCGGTCGACTACGCCACCCCGTTCCACGTCGCCGACGGCGTGAGCGACATGGACGTCGTCACCGAACCGGGCGGAACGGCGCTCTACGTGGTGCTCACCGGTTCGAACGAGGTGCGTCGGATCGTGTATCCCCGCCAACCGTCACCCTCGCCGTCGGGTCCGCTGGCGTACGCACCGCTGGAAGTCGCGCAGCGGGTGTTCGATTCCCGCCGTCCCGCCGACGGCGGGACGCCGCTGGCCGGGAACACGACGCGCCTCGTCGCGACCGGCGTCGATGCCACCACCCGCGCCGTCCTGGTGAACATCGCCTACGTCGAGCCGGCCGCGGACGGGTTCCTCGTGGCGTGGGCGGCCGGCGGCAGCCGACCTGCGACGTCGAACCTCAACGCGCTCGCCGGCGAGGTGGTGGCGAACGCGGCGATCGTGCCGGTGGACGGACAGGGCCGGATCCAGGTGCTCACCAACACCCCGGCCCACGTGGTGATCGATCTGCTCGGCCGGTTCGACGAGGTGCCCGGCGCGGTGGCGGCCGGACGGTTCGTGCCGCTGACGCCCACGCGCCTGATCGACACGCGCGATCCGAGTGGCATCGACAACAGCTACACCGAGCGCGTCGCCGAGGGATTGCCGGTGGTGAACGCGCCCGTGGCCGGACGTCGGGGCACGCCGGGCTCGGGCATCGGCGCCGTGGTGCTGACGGTGACGGCGGTGTCGTCGCCCACCAGCGGCGGGGGCTGGTTGGCGGTCGCGCCCGGCGGCGCGTCCCGACCGCCGACGTCGAACCTGAACACCGGCGGTCGCGGCGACATCCGCCCGAACCTCGTCGTGGTGCCGCTCGGCGCCGACGGTTCGATCGACGTGCACCTGTTCGCGATCGACGACGTGGTGGTCGACGTCACCGGCTACATGACCGACGCCTCGGCGCCGGCGTCGACCGTCGGGCGGTTCCGCTCGTTCTCGAGTCCGTCCCGCGAGGTGGACACGCGAACGCCCCTGGGGTTCGCCCGTCCGGACGCGACCGACACACGGCTGCTCGACCCGGGGCAGGTGCCGCCAGGCGCGATCGGCGTGGCGCAGAACGTGACGATCGTCGACAACGCCGGCGCCGGTTTCGTCACCTCGTACCCGGACGGGCCGCTGCCGTTGGCGAGCACCGCCAACGCGAGCGGCCCCGATCAGTTGCGCGCAGCCGCAGCACTCACTCCGCTCGCCGCCGACGGGACGGTGCGCTACTTCTCGATGACGGCGACCCACCTGGTGGTCGACGTGAGCGGGTGGTTCGAGGGGACGCCGGGCTGACACGCCCGGTGCTCCGCCGGCGGGGCGACTCCTCCGGCAGCGAGACGGGGACACGTGCGTCGAGTTCGGCGAGCCAGGTGGTGGCGGCGGTGTCGCTCGGAGCCCGCCAGTCACCACGAGGCGACAGCGAGCCGCCCGCGGACACCTTGGGGCCGTTCGGCATCGCCGATCGTTTGAACTGGCTGAACGCGAAGTATCGGCGCAGGAACACCTCGAGCCACCGCCGGATGGTGGCGAGGTCGTAGGCGACCTTCTTCGCGTCGGGGAAGGCGTGCGGCCAGTCGCCGGCATCGGTGTCGCGCCACGCGTGCCAGGCGAGGAACGCGATCTTCGACGGCGCGAAGCCGTAGCGGAGCACGTGGAACAGGGTGAAGTCGTGCAGCGCGTAGGGCCCGATGGTGCCCTCGGTGGACTGCACCGACCCGTCGGCCCCGGCCGGCACGAGCTCCGGGGTGATCTCGGTGTCGAGGATCGCCTGCAACGTCACGTCCACCTCGTCGGCGAACTGGTGCGTCGAGATCACCCAGCGGATGAGGTGCTGGATCAGCGTCTTCGGCACGCCGCCGTTGACGTTGTAGTGGCTCATCTGGTCGCCGACCCCGTACGTGCACCAGCCGAGGGCGAGTTCGGACAGGTCGCCGGTGCCGAGCACGATGCCGCCGCGCTGGTTGGCGATGCGGAACAGGTAGTCGGTCCGCAGGCCCGCCTGCACGTTCTCGAACGTGACGTCGTAGACGGGCTCGCCGTCGGCGAAGGGATGGTCGATCTCGTCGAGCATCAACCGAGCCGTGGCCGTGATGTCGAGCTCGGATGCCGTCACGCCGAGCGCGCGCATCAACTCGTGGGCGTTGCCCTTGGTGTGGTCGCTCGTGGCGAAGCCGGGCATCGTGAAGCCGAGGATGTCGGTGCGCGGTCGGCCGAGTCGGTCCATCGCCTTCGCGGCGACGATGAGCGCGTGGGTGGAATCGAGTCCGCCCGACACGCCGATCACGATCTTCGGGTGACCGATCGCCCGGAGGCGCTGCTCGAGCCCGGACACCTGGATGTTGTACGCCTCGTAGCAGTCGAGCTCGAGGCGGGCGTCGTCGGCGGGTACGAACGGGAAGCGCTCGACCTCGCGACGCAGGCCGAGGTCGCCGGCGGGCGGGTCGAGCACGAACGGCACCGAACGGAATCGACCCGTGCGTGCGGCGTGGGTGCGACGGTTGTCGTCGAAGGTGCCCATGCGCATCCGCTCGGCGCGCAACAGGTCGAGATCCACATCGGCGACGCTGCGCCTCGGGCCGTCGGGGAAGCGATCCGTCTCTGCGAGCAGCACGCCGTTCTCGTAGATCATCGTCTGCCCGTCCCACGACAGATCGGTGGTCGACTCGCCCTCGCCCGCAGCGGCGTACACGTAGGCGGCGAGGCAGCGCGACGAGGTGGACTTCACGAGCAGACGGCGGTCCTCGGCCCGCCCGACGGTGATCGGTGAGCCCGAGAGGTTCACGAGGACGGTCGCGCCGGCGAGCGCTGCTTCGGCGCTGGGCGGGATCGGCACCCACATGTCCTCGCAGATCTCGACGTGCACCACGAGCGCAGGGACGTCGTCGGCGGTGAACAACAGGTCGGGTCCGAACGGCACGTCGGCGCCGGCCAGGCGGATGGTCGCACCGCGCAGGTCGTCGCCCGGCGCCATCTGGCGACGCTCGTAGAACTCCCGGTAGGTGGGCAGGTAGCTCTTCGGCACCACCCCGAGCAGTCGCCCCCGATGGGCGACGACGGCGGTGTTGTACAGCCGGTTGCCGTGGCGCAGCGGCGCTCCGAACACGACCAACGGGAGCAGGTCGGCCGTGCCGAGGACGACGTCGCCGACGGCCGCTTCGACGGCGCCGAGCACGGCGTCCTGCAGCAGGAGGTCCTCGATGGAGTAGCCGGTGAGCGTGAGCTCGGGGAACACGGCCACCGCCACCCCGTCGGCCGCGCACTCGCGCACCTGGTCGAGCACGGCGGCGGCGTTGGCCCGGGGGTCGGCGAGGGTGGTGCGGGTCGTCACCGCGGCGACCCGAGCGAGACCGTGGGCGTAGAGGGACCGGAAGTCCATCCGCACATCCTGCCCGGTTCGGCTGCCGGACAGACGCGCAGCGTCACGCCACCGAGACGATCGGTCCTTCGATGTCGTTCGAGTGCCGGTGCAGTTCGGCACGCGCAGCATGGCGGATCTCCACGCGCCGCAGCATCTGTCCGGCGCGCATCTCGAGCGGGAAGCACCTGGTGCGGGTTCCCGTCCTGACCAGCGCCACCAGCCCGGCTCGAATCCGCCGGTAGGCATCGGGGTCGTCCGAGGCGCGCACGAGCGCAGCCAGCGGACCGGGCAACGACTCCGTGAACTGCCCGAGGTCGGCCTGACCGAGGATGTCGCTCGCCGAACGGTGGAGGACGATCCAGTCGCGTCCCTGCAGACGCCAGTCGGCGAGCGACGCCTCGAGGCTGCGTCGGTGGAGGTGGACGGCCGCCAGCGACCGGTCGAACGTCGCAGGGACGCCGCGCCGGTAGAGCTCGATGCCGTAGAACTTGTCGTCGTGGTACGAGTTCTCCGGCCAGAACCGACCGGCGTCGATGTCGAGGAACGTCGCCCGGGGATACGACACGTTGCCGGCCCAGATGTTCACCAGGATCCGGTCGGGGTCGCGCTCCCACATGGCCGCGTGCCGCTCATAGCCCCGCGCGTACAGCAGGGTCGAGAACGAGCCGGCGCGGCGGCCGACGGGGAACGGCGTGGGCATGTACCCGACCACCACGAGCGGTCCGTCGTGGGCGGCGTGGTGTCGGGCGTGACCGCTCACCATCCCCGCTCCGGCGAGCACGTCGTCGTCCACGATCAGCACGACGTCCGAACGGCACGCCTCGACGGCCGTGCGACGCCCTCCGATCCGGCCCAGATCGCGCTCCAGCACGATCGGTCGCAGCCGCGGCTCCCGGCGTGCCATGTCGAGCAGGAGTTCGGCGGTGCCGTCGGTCGAGCCGTTCGAGACGACCACCACCTCGAGCGTGCCCGGATCGTCGAGCAGCGGGGGAAGCACCCGTCGGAGGCTGTCGACCCGGTTGTGCGTCGACATCGCGACCGAGATCGGTGGCACCGCCGGCGCGCTCATGACCTCACGTCCGCGTCGAACGATCGCTGTGCACGCGTCACCGCCATGACGTGCTCCGTTTCTCGGGCGCTCCCCGAAACGGCCCTCGTGACCGCCACGCGAGCCGACGACAGTCTTCCTCCCCACAGCACGCTCGGCAAGGGCCCGGTGCTGCGGGAGTTCGTGGAGCGGCTGATCGTCCGCGGCCCCGACCTCGGTGGTCGCCGGGGTGAGGGTCAGCTGTGCGAGAGGTGCCGGCGGACGGCGAGCATGCCGGCGATTGTGCCGCACGCGAGCAGTGCGCTCATCGCCGCCGGCCACCCGAAGCCCGATCGTTCGTACAGAGCGGTGGCGGGCACCGAGACGATCGCCCGGCCCGACGTGCCGGCGGCGATCATCGCTCCGACGCCACGGGCGGGTGAGCCCGGCACGAGTCGCGACCCGATCGCGAGCGAGCTGACGATGCCGAACTCGAACCCGAGGATCGCGATGACGAGCAGCACGATGCCGACCGCCATCTGGTCGTGCCACAGCGCGAGCACCAGTCCCGTGGGCACCATCAGCGCGGCGCCAACGGCCGTGCTCAGCTCCTTGCCCCAGTGGTCGGTGTTGCGGGCCGAGGTCAGCGAGGCCGCCAGCTCGCCCACTCCGAGGGCGACGGTGATCGCCGCGAGCCCGACGGCGCCGAGTCCGAAGGTGTCCTCGAGCCAGCTGCCGAAGGTGACGAACAACGCCTGGCTCGCGCCCATCAGGCACGACACCGACACCACGGCGGCGAGACCCCAGCGTGGGATCTTCCCGGTGACGGCCCGCTCGGGCCGCTCGTGCCGTGCGGGCAGCGGCGTCACCCGCCGGTACGCGACCGTGGCCATCACCAGCGCCGCGCCGGCACCGGTGAGGTAGCCGACCCGCCAGCTGGTGGCCGCCGTCACCAGCCCCATCGTGCTCACACCGATCAGCAGCCCGCCCGCCCACGACGTCTCGGTGAGGCCGACGATCCGGCCGCGCCGCTCGTAGGGCACCTGTTCGGCGATCCAGCTCGTGAGACCCAGATCGAACAGCACCTTGCTCTGCGCCAGCACCACCAGCGACACCGCCAGCCACACAAGGTGCTGTGCCGACGCCGCGAGCGACGCCCCGAGCGCCACGGCCGCCAGCCCGGCCGACATCGCGGTGCGCTGGCCGAGCCGATCCGCCAGTCGTCCGGTGAGCGGGGAGAGGAGGCCGGCCAGTTCGGCGAAGGCGAGCGCCACCCCCATCCGGCCGAGCGTCACGTCGAGGCCGCTCGCGATCAGCGCGACGAACGGGTAGGTGTACCGGTAGCAGGCGTTGCCGGTGACGCGGGCGAACGTGAGCGGCACGAGGTTGCGGTGCACCTCGGGCACGTCACGGTCGTCGAGGAGGCGCGCCAGCACGTCGATCGACGCTAACCGCCGGGGTCGCGGGCGCCGCGATCGGTAGCATCTCCGTCCCGTGGCACTCATCGTCCAGAAGTACGGCGGCACGTCCGTGGCCGATCCCGATCGCATCCGGGCCATCGCCGAGAACGTCGCCCTCACCAAGAGTCGCGGCAACGACGTCGTCGTCGTCGTCTCGGCGATGGGCAAGGCCACCGACAACCTGATCGCACTGGCCGATTCGGTGTCGAAGGTCCAGCCCGGACGCGAGATGGACATGCTGCTCACCACCGGCGAGCGGGTGACGGCGGCGCTCACCACGATGGCGTTGCACGCGCTCGGCGTCGACGCCGTCAGCTTCACCGGCAGCCAGGTGGGCATCATCACCGACAACGTGCACCGCAAGGCGAAGATCGTCGAGGTGAAGGGCGACCGCGTGCGCGAGGCACTGGCCGCCGGCAAGGTGGCCGTGGTCGCCGGCTTCCAGGGCGTCAGCCTCGACAAGGAGATCACCACCCTCGGGCGTGGCGCCAGCGACCTCACCGCGTCGGCGCTCGCGAAGGCACTCGACGCCGACGCGTGCGAGATCTACACCGACGTCACCGGCGTGTTCACGGCCGACCCTCGCATCGTTCCGCAGGCCCGCAAGCTGCACCGGATCAGCTTCGACGAGATGCTCGAGATGGCCGGTGCCGGCAGCAAGGTGCTCGCATTGCGCAGCGTCGAGTTCGCCCGCAACCACAACGTTCCGCTCCACGTCCGCTCGAGCTTCACCTGGGAGCAGGGCACGTGGGTCACCGACGAGCAGGAGTCCAACATGGAAGAGCCGATCATCTCGGGCGTCGTCACCGATCTGTCGGAGAGCAAGGTCACCGTCGTCGCCGTACCCGACCGACCCGGCATCTCCGCGCTGCTGTTCGAGCCGCTCGCCGCCGCCAACGTCAATGTCGACATGATCGTGCAGAACACCAGCCACGACGGCACCACCGACATCAGCTTCACGATGCCGAAGGCCGACATGGCGACCGCCGAGTCGATCGTGCGACGCGTGGCCGACGAGATCGGCGCGCGTGACGTCGAGCACGACAACGCCATCGCGAAGATCAGCCTGGTCGGCGCCGGCATGAAGTCGAGCCCGGGCATCGCGGCGAAGATGTTCCGCACCCTGGCCGATCTCGATGTCAACATCGCGATGATCTCGACGTCGACGATCCGCATCAGCGTGGTCACCTCGTCGGCCGATCTGGAAAAGGCGGCTCGCGGGCTCCACACGGCGTTCGGCCTCGACTCCGGCGAGGCGTACGCGGCCCCGCTTCCCGAGCGCAAGTAGGGCGTGCCACACTGATCGGCACCATGAGCCGCCGCAAGCAGCACGTTCCCTGGACCGCGGCCGGCACTGCCTCCGAGCAGCAGCACTCGGCCGACGACGTCGTCCGCGCGACGGGCTGGGTGTTCAACAACCGCACCGGGCCGACGCTCGACCTGGCGGCGTTCGTCGAGACCGGCGACCACGAGACGCTCGCGTACCTCCAGGCGTTCGGTCTCGACGATGGCATCGACCGACAGACGCTGGTCGAGATCGGCTCGGGCATCGGCCGGATGACGGCGAGTTTCAGTCGGATGTTCGCCCGGGTGGTGGCGTGCGATCTCGACGGCGCGTTCCTCGAGCGGTGCCGGGAGACGGTGGCACAGTTCGGACGACCCGAGCGGCTGCAGACCTGCCACGTCGACGACGGCCGCACCCTGTTGGTGGCGGATGGCTCGGCCGATCTCGTGTTCAGTTACATCACGTTGCAGCACTGCCATCCCGACGACGCCCTGGCGCTCACCCGGGAGGCCGTCCGGATCACCCGTCCTGGCGGACGGGTGGCGCTCAACTACCGCACCTGGACCGGTGGCGATGCCCTGCTGTGGCCGATCGGCAAGGCCGTGCGTGCGTCGTTCCGGTTGCCCGGTATCGGTGCGGCGCTCGCTCGCTGGCGAGTGACGGCCCGTCTCGGATGGCAGGCCAACCGCCTCGCACCGAAGCAGGTGCTCGCCGCGGTGGGCGACCGGCTCACCGACGTGCGGCTCGTTCGATCGCCGCGACGGCCCGCCTTCGGCGCCGCGGACGCCACCGAGGGCACGTTCGAAGGCGTGCACCCCAGCCACTGGTGGCTCATCGGCACCGTGCGCTGAGCGGCCGTCATCCGGTGGCCGGGTCGTCCTGGAGCGGTATTTCCGGCCTGGTCACGACCCCTGTTCGGTAGCGTCTCCGGCATGAAGATCGGTGTCGTCGGTGCAACAGGTCAGGTCGGTGCAGTGATGCGCCAGATCCTCGTCGAGCGGGGCTTCCCCGTCGACGAGATCCGTTTCTTCGCCTCGGCGCGCTCGGCCGGCAGCACGCTGCCCTGGCAGGGTGGCGAGGTCGTGGTGGAGGACGCGGCAACCGCGGATCCGACCGGCCTCGACATCGCGCTGTTCTCCGCGGGTGCCACCAGCTCGCGAGAGCTGGCGCCGCGTTTCGCCGGGGCAGGGGTCACCGTGATCGACAACTCGTCGGCATGGCGGATGGATCCCGACGTGCCGCTGATCGTGAGCGAGGTGAACGGCAGCGAGATCGCCAACGCTCGCAAGGGCATCATCGCGAATCCCAACTGCACCACCATGGCGGCCATGCCCGTGCTGAAGCCGTTGCACGACGAGGCGGGCCTCGTACGCGTGGTGGCCAGCACGTACCAGGCGGTCAGCGGCGGCGGTCTGGCCGGCGTCGACGAACTCGACAAGCAGGCGCGCGAGGTGGTCGATCGGGCCCGCGAGCTCACTCACGACGGCGCCGCCGTCACGTTCCCGGCCCCGACGAAGTTCGCCAAGCCGATCGCGTTCAACGTGCTGCCGTACGCCGGCAAGTACGTCGACGACGGTTCGCTCGAGACCGACGAGGAGCAGAAGCTCCGGTTCGAGAGTCGCAAGATCCTCGGTCTCCCCGATCTGCGCGTCAGCGGCACGTGCGTGCGTGTGCCGGTGTTCACCGGTCACTCGCTCAGCATCAACGCCGAGTTCGAGCGACCGATCAGCGTCGAGCGTGCGACCCAGGTGCTCGGCGCGGCGCCGGGTGTGGTGCTGAGCGACGTCCCGACGCCACTCGAGGCCGCCGGCGCCGATCCCAGCTACGTCGGCCGCATCCGCCAGGACACCTCGGTCGATGGCGGCACGGGGTTGGTGCTGTTCATCAGCAACGACAACCTCCGCAAGGGTGCGGCCCTCAACGCGGTCCAGATCGCCGAACTGTTCGTCTGACGCGGGTCGCGCCTCGGCGTGTCGGCGAGACGCGTGAGCACCCCACGAACGAAGCGCGGGGTCCGGGCGATTGGGAGAGGGCCCGGACCCCACGCCTCTGGCCGATGCCTTCGGGCGGAAAGCATCGACGCAGGGATTCTGACGCACGCCGGGGGAAAAGTGTCGCGTCCTCTCCTGAAATTTCTTCAGAACGGCCGTCGTCCCTGCTCAGCGCCGCTCTCGATTCGAGCGATGGCTCGAAATGAGCCGGGCGTACCGGTCAGGACGTGCGCTCGATGGTGATCGGCCCGGCGTGCAGCACGCTGTTGCGCACCGCCACCGAACCCTGCGCCGTGTCGAGCACCACGACGGTCGGCTGCAGCGCGCTGATCCTGCCGCGGAGCTCGCCGACGGCCACCGAGTCGCCGACGGCGACGTAGCGAGCGATCGCTCGACCGGCGGCGATCTCGCCGGACACCTCGCGGCCACCCGTGCCGATCAGCAGCGCGAGTGCGAGCGCGCCGCCGAACGCGATGGCGGCCACCAGGATGTTGAGGATCGTCGTGTCGATCCCGAGCTGGCCGGCCGCCACCAGGGCGACGAGTGCGATGATCGTCACCTCCACCGTGCGCAACGCACCCTTCGACTGGCGTCCGGTGGCGCGCAGCATCGCCCGACCGACCGCGGTGACCACCACGCCGGCGACGATCCGCCCGGTGATGACGAGCAGCCCGGCCACCACGGCTCGAGGCACGAACTTCGCGATGTCGCCGGGCAGCGGCTTCAAGCTGTCGGGGCTCGCCACGCCGAGGGCGCCGACGAGGCCGACGGCGATGCACAGCCCGAACACGAAGCTGCCCGCACTCCTGGCGGATTCGCGGACGGCTTCCTGCGGCCGCGCCGACAACCACCGCCGCGTCAGGGGCGCCAGGATCGACCCGAGGATCAGGCCTCCCACGGCGAGTCCGAGCCCGATCACTACCTCTTTCATCCGTCCGTCTCCGTTGCGTCGGTTGCGTCGTCGGTGTTCCCGAACACCACCTTGAGGGTGCGGAAGCCGAGCGTGAACATGTCGGCGAACACCGAGCCGGCCTCCTTCAACTGTGGGTCGAGCTGCATGCGTGAGATCACACGCTCGGCGATGTCGTCGGGCGCGGACACCGTGTGCTCCATCGCCGCGACCTGTGCGTCGTCGAGGGCGGTCAGGCGCTCGAGACGCTCGATGTCCTCGGGGTGCTGGTCGAGGTGGCGCTCGAGTTTCTCCGGCTTCGCGGCCAGCCAGTGGAGCAGGGTGGCATCGCTGTGCACCGTCATGCCACACCCCCTTCACCGGCACCGCGAGCGAAGGCTTCGCGTGCCGACGACGTGCGTACCAGCTGTTGCCGAGCTCGGAACAACCTGGTGCGCACCGTGGCGACGGGCAGGTCGAGCACGTCGGCGATCTGCTCGTACGCCATCCGGTCCACCTCGCGCAGCACCACGATCGCCCGGGACACGGGGTCGAGCTGACGCAGCGCCTGCCAGATCTCGTCGCGGTCGGCCTGCAACAGCGCCGACTCCTCGACCGAGGTGTGGACCGGCCGTTCCGGCAGGTCGTCCGGGGCGGTGACGTCGTCGCGGCGCTTGCGCAGCGCCGAGATCGCGGTGTTGTGGGTGATGCGCAGCAACCAGGTGCGGATGCTCGCGTCGCCGCGGAAGGTGTCGAGTGCCTGCCAGGCCTTCACCACGGATTCCTGCACGACGTCCTCGGCCAGCGAGTGGTCGCGCACCACCGAGACGGCCACTCGGTACATGGCACCCGAGTGCTCCCGGATGATCTCGTCGATCGTCGGGGTCACCACCGTGTCGGAGGGCGCGACGGTGGCGTCCGCGGTCGCGGTGGTGGCGGCGCGGTGAGCGGTGCCACCGGCCGGGTGCGTGGCAGGCGATACGGGACGTGGTCGTCCGACGCCGCTCGGCGTCGAATCGTCGCGGAGCTCGTGGTCCATCGCGGTCACGGGCACCCACACGGCATCGCGTCGCACCGGGGGCATCCGTGCGCGTATCGCGAGATGGCGTCGCTCAGGTCGATGTCGAGCTGGTTCGCGAGCGATGCCACCCACGCGAGGACGTCGGCGAACTCGTGTCGCTGCTGCTCGACGGTGCCCTTGCGCACCGCCTGTGCGAGCTCGCCGAGTTCTTCGGCGAGCCAGGCGACCGTCGAGGGCACGCCGCGGGCTCGATCGCGGTCGCCGTACGTCCCTTCGATCACCTCCTGCAGCGTCGCCAGATCCACGGCCGCGCAGCGTACCCGTTCCGGGCGCGGCTCCCAGCGGGTACCGTGCCGCGGCGTGGAGGCTTCGTGGAGCACGTGAGTCGGCACCACCCCGTGCTCGGCACCTCGCTCGAGGTGCGCGTCACGCCTCCCGGTGATCCGGATGATGCCGATGCCCCCGTGCGGGCACGGTCGATCGAGGACGCCGTGCTCGCCGAGTTCGACCGGCTCGAGGAGTGCTGCAGCGCCTACCGGCCCGACAGTGCGTTCGCCCGGTGGCGCAGCGGACTCATCGACGATCCCGGACCGGAGCTCGTGGACCTGCTCGGTCTGGCGGCCGACTGGCTGGTGCGCAGCGCCGGTGCGTTCCACCCCGCCACGGGCGCCGCCACCGCACGCTGGCGTCGCGCCGGCGTGGAGGGGATCGAGCCGTCCGACGACGAGCTGGCCGTGCTCGCGGCGCCGAGCGTGCCGTACCTGGTGACGGGCGGGGCGATCCGGCGTACCGGGGACACGTCGGTCGTCGACCTGCACGCGATCGCCAAGGGCTGGATCGTCGATCGCGCGGTCGAGGTGGGTCGTCGCGCGGGTGCCAGCCGGCTGGTGGTGAACGCCGGTGGCGATCTCGTCCACGCCGGTGAGGGAGCGGTGGTGGTGGACGTCGAGGACCCGCTGCGAGCGCACGACAACGCGCCGCCTCTCGATCGGGTGCGGCTCTGCGCTGCGGCACTGGCGACGAGCGGGCGGTCGCGACGTGGTGTGCGTGTCGGGACCCGTTGGTTCGGGCACGTGATCGACCCGCGGAGCGCACGTCCGATCGAGCACGTCGCATCGGCGAGCGTGATCGCGCCGGACGCGGCGACCGCGGATGCCATCGCGACGGTGGTGGGCGTGCTCGACCCCGACGAGTCGATGGCGTGGGTGCGCGGTCTCGAGGCCGCCGAGCACGTGGCGTGCTGTCTGGTGCTCGCCGACGGGACGGTCGTCGCCGACGACCGGTGGCTCGCGGCGAGGGTCAGCCGCGACCGATGACGAGCAGCACCACGCCCACCACGGCGAACGCGCCGGCCAGCGTGAGCGCGCTGCGGCGCCGCTTCCGGTACACCAGTTGCACGACGAGCCCGCTGACGGCGACGACGACGAGGAACACGGCGGCGACGTCGATCACCCACCGCCAGGTGGCCGTCGTGTCGCGGCCCTTGTGCAGATCGTTCATCACGCCGACGAAGCCCTGCTGCTCGACCACGAGTGACAGCTCGCCGGTCGCCGTGTCGAACCGGAGATCGGCGGCGTACCCCGCCGCCTTGTAGGCGATCGTGCCCGTCGTGCCGGTGAGTCCGTGGTCGGCGACCGATCCGCCCACGCCGTAGGTGGCCCGCACGTACTCCGACACCGACAGGAAATCGACGGTCTCGTCGCCGGCCGGGAGCAGGCCGGCGGGCAGCGAGCCGGTCACCGTCGTGGTGTCGACGTCGTCCCCGAAGGTCCAGTCGGGGTGATTGAGCGTGAGCCCGGTGATCCCGAAGAAGAGCACGAGCAGCAGGCTGATCATGCTGGTGTACACGTGCAGCCACCGCATCCACCGCTGTGTCCGCACGCTCGTCCGACGGGAGGACGCGACGGGGGCCGACGGCTCCGATGGCGCGAGCGGGGACATGTCGGTCTCCGACGAGCCGGCGTCGATCGTGCTCACGGGTCAGACCGCGTACGTGACGCGCACGCCGGTCAGTTCGTTGTCGGCGCCGAGGTCGACGGTGGCGGCATCCGTACCGACCGTGACCGGCCCGATGACGAGGTCGTACGGCCCGTGCTCGCGTGCGGCCTCGACGCACACCACGTAGTCGCCGGCCGGCACCGCGACCCCGGCCGCATCCGTGAGATCCCACGACAGCGAGTACGTGCCGGCCACCTTCGTGGCGCTCGACACGGTGGCGAGCGATTCGTCCGACCCGTCGACCGACATCCAGCGGGTGAGCTCGCGCAGGTACTTCCGTTCACGTTCCTGGTACCACACGGCCAACGTGTCGACGAGTCCGCCGTCGGTGTCCTCGATCCACACCGCGACGTAGGGGTTGCGGATCCGGCCGTCGCCCGAGGGTGCGAACGTGAAGTCCACCGTCAGCGAGCCACCGCCGGGCACCTCGGCGCTCGCCGTCGCCGTGGTCGCCGCCGTGGCCGCAGGTTCGGCGGTGCCCGCTTCGGCACTCGTCGGTTCGGTGTTCGTCGGTTGGCTGCCGGTCGGTGCGACGGTCGGTGCCGTGCCGTTCGAGCTGTCGGCACCGCCGAGGGCGGCTTCGTCGGACGTGCCGCCGCATGCAGCGATCAGCGACGGGGCGACGGCCAGCGAACCGGACACGAGCAGTGCGCGTCGGATGGCGTCACGGCGCGTGAGTTCGACGAGGCGGGAACGAGGGGAGGACACGCGCGCCAACATACGAGCCGTGCGCCCGGCCTCCATGTCGTCCAGATGTGAATCCGGTGAGAATTCCCATCGGTGGATCGAAGCCGGACACGTCGTGTCGTCGCAGCCTGCTGGGTGCCGGGGCGGCCGCCCCACCTGCGTCGGTGAGTTCGGATCGGCGCCCAGGAACGGGGGGCCGGATGTCGTGGGTGCCAGCGATCTCGGGTGACCGGGTGGTTGGTCGGAGCGTGGCACCCAGAACGTCCACGATGGCTCCCACCGATGCTCGAAAACGACACGAGCCCCTGGCCCGGCGGCTCTCGCAAGCCTGTGACCAGGGGCTTCGTGGTCGGGGTGAGAGGATTTGAACCTCCGGCCTCCACGTCCCGAACGTGGCGCGCTAACCAAGCTGCGCTACACCCCGTAGCTGTGCACCCCTGCGGGATGCGACGGCGCATGTTATCCGGCCTCGACCACGTCTTCCTCCGCCGAATCGTCCGCCTCCGTCTCGGCGACCGCCTCGGCGGCGGCTGCGGCCGGATGGAGGATCGCATCCACCGCGAACTGCAGTGACAACGCGTCCAGCGGCTTCACGAGCCAGCCGTCGGCAGCGCTGCGCTTCGCGAGGTGCAGGTCGGCGCGGCGGTCGAGCAGCATGAGGACGGGGACGTGGGGCAACACTCCGGCGCTCTCGTCGAGCCGGAGGCCCATGGTGACGGCCATGCCGCCCATCGATCCGATCTGGAGATCCAGAACGGCGAGGTCGGGGGTGCGAGCGGCGACCACTCCGGCGACGTCGCGGCCGTTGCGGCAGACCGTGAACGACGTGTCGGGGTCGGCGAGGGCTGCGGTGACCTCGTCGAGGACGAAGTCGGCGTCGGTGGCGACCAGGATGTGCACGCTCGGCAGGTTACCCGGTGGGGTGCTCGCGGCCGAAGAGCCCGCCGGCCGTGTCGTCTCCGGGCTCGAAGAGCAGGTGGCGGATCTCGTCGAGGCCATCCAGGTCGTGGACGTCGCCGTGCAACATGGGCACCCAGCACACGGGTGCGGGGGCCACGTCGTCGGCCAGGGTGGTGAGCTGCTCGTGTTCGGCGGCGGCCGTCGCGACGAGTTCGTCGTGGTTGTCCCACAGTGCGACGAGTCGGGTCGCGCCTCGAGCGCGCGCCGACGGCCGAGCCGCGCGCGGTGTGCCGAAGGTCGGCGTGGAACGGTTCACGACGAGCGCCGACACCGCGAGGCCGGCGTCGCGGAGCCGGCCGGCGAAATATCGCGCCTCGTCGATGGTGTCGCGACGCGGCGCCGCCACCAGGACATAGCGCGTGGCGTCGGAGCGCAGCAGGGTCATCACGTCGTCGGCACGGTCGCGGAACCCGGTCTCCATCCCGTCGAACGCCTGGAAGAAGGCGATCGCATCGGCGAGCACGTCGCCCCCGACCACCTTGCCGATCGTGCGCAGCACGGGTTGGGCAGCCACGTTCAACACCTTCAGCCCGCGACGGGTGGGCATCATCAGCAGCTTGAACAGCGGATGGTCGAGGAAGCGGGCGAGCGTGCCGGGGGCCTCGAGGAAATCGAGGGCGTTGCGCGTGGGTGGGGTGTCGACCACCACCACGTCGAAGCGTCCGTCGTCGTGCAGCGCGTGCAGGCGCTCGGCCGCCATGTACTCCTGAGTGCCACTCAGTGCACCGGCGATGTTGTGGTAGAAGCGGTTCGTCAGGATCCGCTCGGCCTGTTCGGCGCTCGGCGCGTTGGCCCGGACCAACCCGTCGAAGGTGGCCGCGGTGTCGAGCATCATCGCCCACAGCTGGCCGGTGCCCGCCGGACCCGGATCGACGTCGAGGCGAACCGGTTCGTTCCCGAGTCCGTCGGGCAGACCGAGCGCGTCGGCGAGCCGCTTGGCGGGGTCGATCGTCACCACCACCACGCGCCGGCCGGTGCGCGCGAGTTCGATGCCGAGCACCGCGGCCGTCGTGGTCTTGCCGACGCCACCACTGCCGCAGCACACCACCACCTCGGCGCCGTCCAAGGCGACGGCGAGGCCGCTCACGTGATCAGGCCCGTCGCGAGGCGGGCGACGTCGTCGGCGGTCAGTCCGGCCGTGACCACCTGGGGCAGGTGCCACTGGGGCAGCGCCAACAGATCCGTCAGCCGTTCGACCTCGCGCCGGTGCAGCTGTCGGCGTGCGTTGCGGAACTCGGCCGCTGCGGCCAGGGCCGGGTCGGTGGTCTGCTCGATCGCGAGGTCGCCGCCATCGTCGACCCCGTTCACGACGAGCGGGCCGAGTTGCACCCCCACCCGCTCCTCCAGGGCGTAGGCGGTCTCGACGAGCTCGTTCACCGGCGTGGTCTCCGGCAAGGTGACGAGCACCACCTGGCAGCGCGCCGGGTCGCCGAGCATCTCGAGCACGTCCAGTGCCTGGGTCCGGATGGGTCCGCCACGCACGGTGTCGAGCAAGCCACGTGCCGCCAGCAGGAAGGTGATCGCATGCCCGGCGGCCGGCCCGTCGACGACCACCAGATCGTGCTCGCCGCTGCGTTCGAGCTGCTTCAGTTTGCCGAGCACCACGATGTCGTCGATCCCCGGCGCCGCCGTCGACACCACGTCGATGATGCCGCTGGTGGCGAGCCGCTTCGCGACCCGCTTCATCCCGTGCGTCTCGAGATACTCGGCGAGGGCGTCGGGTGCGGTGAGCGACAGGTGCGGCAGGTCGCCCACCAGATCGGCGAGCTGCGTCTTGCCGTCGAGATCGACCGCGAGCACCCGCAGCCCGGCGTCGAATGCAGCGCGCGCCAGAACTGCCGTTACCGTGGTCTTCCCGACCCCGCCCTTGCCGGCCACGACGACCAGCCGGGTGGTGGTCAGGAACTCCCGTGGATCCAGCCGCTTCGGAGGCACTCGTGCGCAGACTAGTCATCGCCCTCCTGGGCGGCCCGCTCGTGGCCGCCGGTCTCCTGGCGGGTGCGGCGACCGCCACGACGGGCGGGAGCGACGGTTCCGACGACGGCGCTGCCGTCACCGGGACCAGCCAAACGGCGCCTGATCTGGCGCCCGTCGACGTGCTGCAGGTGACCGGGCTGTTCGACCGCGTGGTGATCGAGGCGATCGACGATGCGATCGACGATGCGGCCGCCGACGGATCGCAGGCGCTGATCCTGCAGGTCAACTCGGGTGGCACGATCGCCAGCCCCGCCGACATGACCGCGCTCATCCAGCGAGTCGCCGACGCACCTGTGCCGATCGGCATCTGGGTGGGGCCGGCCAGCAGCGCTCGCCTCTACGGCCTGCCGGCACAGCTGATGGGGGTGGCCGACGTGACGGCCATGGTGAGCGGCAGCCGCATCGGCCACACCGGACGGCTGGTCGACCTCGAGGGCGGCCGCACGGTCGACTTCGGTGCGGCCACCGACCGGCTTCGCAGCGGCACCCTGTCGTTCCAGGACGCCCGCGCCCTCGGCGCGCTCAAGCTGGACACACCGGACGTGGGGGTCCCCACCATCCGCAGCATGGTGGCGGCGATGGACGGCGTTGCGGTGGACGGGGTGGTGCTCGACACGGTGACCGAGGGCGTGGACGACGAAGGCGGCGCCGAACTGCAGGCGACGCTCGTTCGCTTCAGCAAGCTCGGCCTGCTGGACCAGCTGATGCACACGGTCGCCAGCCCGCCGGTGGCGTATCTGTTGCTGCTGATCGGCCTCGGCTTGCTCGTGTTCGAGTTCTACACCGCCGGTGTGGGGGTTGCCGGTGTCGTGGGCGCAGGGTGCGCGTTCCTCGGTTGCGTCGGGCTCGCCGAGTTGCCGGCACGCTGGTGGGCCGTCACGCTGTTGGTGCTGGCGTTCGCTGCGTTCGCGGTCGACGTGCAGGTGGGCATTCCACGGTTCTGGACCGGGGTGGGCATCGTGCTCGTCACGGCCGGCAGCCTCGTGCTGTACGAACCGTTGCCCGGCACCGGGATGAGCGTCGGCTGGCTCACGATGATCGTCGGCATCGGCGGCGCCGCCCTCGCGTTCGTGGTGGGCATGCCGTCGATGACGCGCACCCGCTTCGCGACACCGACGATCGGGCGCGAGTGGCTGATCGGGGAGCTCGGCACCGCGGTCAGCGACGTGGCGCCCGACGGTGTGGTCGACGTCGGCAGCGGCCGTTGGCGGGCGCGCACCAATCGCGCCACGCCGCTGCGCCAGGGCGAACCCGTTCGCGTCGTCGCGATCGACGGCATCACGCTCGAGGTCGAGCCGGAGGCCGGTGGCGCTCGCGACTACCGTGAGCGCCGCGCCGCCACGACCGTCGACGAGACATGATCCCGGACTCGTGCGTCGTGATTCGCCATCGCTCCGCCCATTGTGCGGGGGCGGCGAGCGCACCTAGGGTTCACCCCGAAAGGGGTGCTCGTGGCGTTGCGACGCGACGAACTGAACAGCCCGGGCGACGGGCACGACGCCATGGCGTGGCAGCGTGCCGCGGCCTGCCGCGGCGACCATGCTCCGCTGTTCTTCCCGCCGGCACAGTTCGAACGCAAGGATCTCCGCGTCGCCCGGGAACGGAAGGCGAAGGCGATCTGTCGCCACTGCACCGTCACCGACGCCTGTCTCGCCTACGCACTCGAGTTCCGCGAGCCCCACGGGGTGTGGGGAGGTCTCAACGAGACCGAGCGTCGCGAACTGCTCGATCGCGGGCGGTCCGATGAGCCCGTCACCGTCCGTCCACGCGGTCGATAGGCGCACCTGGGTCCAGGGGCGTCCGGCCGCCTACAGCGTCGCCGGTCGCGGGTTGCCCGTCGTGTTGCTGCACGGGTGGGCACTCGGCCAGCACACCTATCGCGACGTCGTCGAGCGGTTGGCCGCCGAGGGGGTGCGTGTGGTGGCGCCGTCGATGCCCGGCTTCGGGCCCACTGCGGAGCTGCCGTCGACGTCGTTCTCGCTCAGCGGCTACGCGAGCTGGGTCGCCGACCTGCTCGACTCGCTCGACGTCGACGAACCGGCCGTCGTGGTGGGGCACTCCTTCGGGGGCGGCGTGGCCACCCGATTCGCCCACGACAACCCTGACCGCGTCCGTTCGTTGGTGCTCGTGAACTCCGTGGGCGGGTCGTCGTGGCGCTCGGGGACCGGACTGCGCTCGATCACCGAACGGCCGCTCTGGGACTGGGGGCTGCACTTCCCGGCCGATGTGTGGCCGTTGCGCCAGGCCACCCGGGTGTTGCCGGTGATCGCCGAGGACCTGGTGCCCAACCTGCTCCGCCATCCTCGCGCGCTGGTGAAGGTGGCGAACCTGGCTCGTCGGGCCGACCTGCGCGCCGAGCTCGAGGCGATGCGCGACCGAGGGGTGCCGATCTCGATCATCTGGGCCAGCCGCGACGGGGTGATTCCCCGCGAGTCGTTCGAGGCGATGTGCGTCGCGAGCGGCGTCGACGGCACCGTGGTCGACGGCACCCACAGCTGGCTGCTCGCCGACCCCGACCAGTTCGGCGAGGTGATCACCAACGACGTCCGCGTCGCGAAGGCGGCCCGCGACCTCGAGCGCGACGCGCCGACCGAGCGCCGCCGCGGGCTGCGGCGGGTGCCCTCGCTCAGCCGCCGGACGCCGGAGCGCCGGGCAGGCGCGGGCCACCGATCCGCAGATCACCACGTCGACGGGTGATGCCGCGCGCGTCCAGTTCGTTCGCGAGCGGGAGTGCGTACTTGCGGGTGACGCCGAGGGCATCGCGCAGCTGCGCCATCGTGATGCCCTCCGGCTCGACGGCGAGCAGGCGTGCTGCCGCGTCGGCGGCCAGGTGGATCGCGTCGACGTGGAACACGATCCCGTCGCGTTCGACGAGCACGCCCCGGCGGACCAGTTCGCGCACCGTGCTGCGATCCACACCGCTGGGCTCGGGGGGCGCGGCACCGCCGGCACGCAGCTGTTCGACGACCGGATGGCTCGCGACGGCGTCGACCGCGTCCGCAGGCAGGATGCGGCCACCGTCGACCCGGATGTCGTCGAAGGTGGCGAGCAGCGCCCGTTCGCGCGCGTCCAGCGCGGCGAGATCGAGCCCCAACGTGTCGGCCGCGGCGATGCGCTCACGCAGCGACGCGGTGGCAGCCGCCAGCGCGGAGCCGGCGACCACCCAATGGTCGAGCGTCGGGGTGACGACCTCGCCGGTCCAGGCCTCGAGGTCGTCGACGAGCACCCAGCCGCGCTCCGCGACCAGGGACTCGATCGTGCCGTCGGGAACGGCGCGCGACGCAGGTCGCACCGGCGCGACGTCGAGCACCTCGCCCCCGCCGACGGTCTCGCCGCGGCCCGACTCGCGCAGCACGTACCGGTCGCCGCGCATCAGCGGGAGTGCGGTCGGGAGGTGCAGGCGCACGTGACCCCGCTCACCGGGGACGAGGACGTCGGGTCCGAGGATCCGCACCTTGGCCGGCCACTCGCCCGAACCGACGTGCACCACGTACGCGCCGCGACGTGACACCTCGTGGTCGAGGGTGTCGAGCACCACGAGCGTCGCGTCCACGCGCGGCGACGGGCGCCACTGTGCGAGCGTCACGAGGGCGTCCCCGCGCTGCACCTGGTCGTGCTCGACCCCGACGAGGTTGACCGCCACACGGTTACCGGGTCCCACGACGTCGGCCGAGCGTCCGTGCCGCTGCAGGGACCGGATCCTCGCCGAGCGCCCCCCGGGCACCAGGTCGATGCGTTGGTCGACGGCGAGCGGACCACCGGTCAGTGTGCCGGTGACCACGGTACCGCTGCCCTTGGCAGCGAAGCTCCGGTCCACCCACAGACGGGGCCGACGACGATCGGCGGACGCAGGTGTGTCGACGAGCAGGTCGGCGAGCGACGTGCGGAGCTCGTCGAGTCCGTCGCCGGTGGTGGCGCACACCGGCACGATCGGCGCGTCGGCGAGGAACGTGCCGGTCAAGTGGTCGATCACGTCGAGCGTCTGCAGTTCCAGCCACTCGTCGTCGACGAGATCGCGTTTGGTGAGCACCACCAGACCGCGACGATGGCCGAGCAGTTCCAGGATCCGCAGGTGCTCTTCGCTCTGCGGCTTCCACCCCTCGGTGGCGGCGACGACGAACAGGCAGGCGTCCACACCGCCGACGCCGGCCAGCATGTTGCGCACGAACCGCACGTGCCCGGGGACGTCGACGAAGCTCACCTCGACCGATCCGCCCTCGGGTGCGGCCAGCACCGTGTGGGCGAACCCGAGATCGATCGTGAGCCCGCGGCGCTTCTCCTCGGCGAAACGGTCGGGATCGGTGCCGGTGAGCGCCAGCACGAGTGACGACTTGCCGTGGTCCACGTGCCCGGCGGTCGCGACCACTCGTGCCACGGGCGGCGACGTGGCCGTCGTGCCCTCCGTCTCGGCGCTCAGGACGCCACCTGCCCATTGCGAGCGCCGCCGGGCGCTGCTGCGAGTGCCGCGAGCAACGCGGCGGCGACGTGATCGTCGTCGGCGGGTTCGACCGTGCGCAGATCGACCAGGGTGCTGCCGTCGCGGCCGCGAGCGACGACGGGCGGGTCGTGGGCGCGCAACGCCTGCAGATGGTCGCCGGCGAGTTCGAGCCCGAACGACGGCATCGTGGAACCCGGCGCCGAACCGGCGCCGGGGAGTGCCTCCAGGGAGACCGGACGTGCCGCAGGGACGCGCTCGGCGATCGCGGCGGCGCGGCGTTGGAGGTCGGCGAGCGGCGTGGCCACCATCCGCCAGAACGGCACCTCGTCGACGACACGCCGATGGAGGTACGCGAGCGCCGTGTGTTGCAACGCGGCCAGGGTGAGACCGCCCGGACGCAGCGCCCGTGCGAGTGGATGACGTTGGCACGCCGCCACCAGATCCGATCGACCTGCGATGACGCCCGCCTGCGGACCGCCGAACAACTTGTCGGCGCTGAACGTGACGAGGTCGGCGCCGGCGGCGAGGGTCTGCACCGCGGCGGGTTCGTCGGCGAGCCAGGCCGGAGGGGGACCCGACAACCACGGGCACCCCGCGTCGATCAGCCCACTCCCGATGTCGGCCACGACCGGGACGCCGAGGGTGGCGAGCTCGGCCACGGAGGTGTCCTCGACGAAGCCTTTGACCCGGTAGTTGCTCGGGTGCACCTTCAACACGAGCGCGACGTCGCCGTCGGCCACGGCGCGGCGGTAGTCGGCGAGCCGGGTACGGTTCGTGGTGCCGACGTCACGGAGGCGTGCGCCGGACTGCTCCATCACCTCGGGAACGCGGAAGCTGCCTCCGATCTCGACGCTCTCGCCTCGGCTCACGGCGACCGATCGCCCGCTCGCGAGCGCCCCCACCACCAGCAACACGGCCGCAGCGTTGTTGTTGACGATCATCGCCGACTCGGCGCCGCACAGGCGGGCGAACAGTTGGCCGACGGCACGTTGGCGCGAGCCGCGCTCACCGGTCGCCAGGTCGAACTCGACGTTGACCGGCTGTGGTTCCTGGTGGTGGCCGACGGGGGCGCGGCCGAGGTTGGTGTGCAGCAGCACGCCGGTCGCGTTGACCACCGGGGTGAGCAGCGTGCGGCGGAACGCCTCGGCCCGGGCGGCGGCGCCGGACACGTCGTCGGCCGCGATCGCCGCGCGAGCGATGTCGACGCAGATCGTGTGCGGCAGGCCGCTGCTCGCCAGCGAGCGCGCCAGGGTGTCGACGCTCGGCGGGTGCTGGCGGGTCGACATCGCGAGCAGCGTAGAGTCGTTCCAGCGATGTTGTTCGTGCCGATCGTCCAGCTCGACCCCGACCTGCCCCTCCCGACGTACTCCCACGCCGGCGACGCCGGGCTCGACCTGCGCGCACGAGCGGACGTCGTCGTCGAAGCAGGCGGCGGACGAGCACTGGTCCCGACCGGTATCTCGATCGCGATCCCGTCGGGATGGGCCGGCTTCGTCGTGCCCCGCAGCGGCCTCGCGCTGAAGCACGGCATCGGCGTCGTGAACGCGCCCGGCCTCATCGACGCCGCGTACCGCGGCGAGATCAAGGTGGTGTTGCTCAACACCGACGCCCACCGCGACTACCACGTCCAGCGCGGCGAGCGCATCGCGCAGCTCGTGGTGCAGCAGGTGGGGCAGGTGGTCTGGCAGGTCGTGGAGGCGCTCGACGGTGAGGATCGGGGCGGCGGATTCGGCCATACGGGTCGTCACTGATGATCCCGGCCGACGACCCTCGCGCCGTGGCGCTCACGACGGCGATCCAGGCCGGCGATCTCTCGGCGCTCGACGGGCTGATCGCCCGGCACCCCGAAGTGTCGACGGCCCGGTTCGGCGACGAGCGCATGTCGCGTACCGCACTGCACGTCGCCACCGACTGGCCTGGACACTGGCCGAACGTGGGCGCCACGATCGCACGTCTCGTCGCCTCCGGCGCCGACGTCGGGGCCCGGTTCGCCGGCCCGCACGTCGAGACGCCACTGCACTGGGCGGCGAGCAGCGACGACGTCGAGGCGATCGACGCCTTGCTGGCCGCCGGTGCCGACATCGAGGCCGACGGCGCCGTGCTCACCGGTGGGTCGGCGCTCGACGACGCCGTGGTGTTCGCCCAGTGGCGGGCGGCTCGCCGGCTGTTCGAGGCCGGCGCCCAGGTCACGTTCTGGCATGCCGCGCCGCTGGGTCTCGTCGACCGGGTGCGCCACGAGTTGGCCGAGGGCACGGTCTCGCCCGACGAGATCACCGGCGCGTGCTGGCACGCGGCCCGCGCCGGTCGGCTCGAGGTGGTGGCGGTGCTGGTGGATGCGGGTGCCGATCTGCACGAGGTGCTGTGGGAGGACCACACGGTGCTCGACGCTGCCGTGCACGCGGGCCACGAGGACGTCGCGTCCTTCCTGCGTCTCCGGGGTGCGGGGTCGTCGACGTGAGCACGGGTCGGGCCATCGGTGCCCGCCGGTCAGGCCATGCAGGCCATGCAGGCCGAGCGATCCGAGCGACGGGTGCTGTGCTCGCCCTGGCTGTCGTCGCGGTCGCCGGGGCGTGCACCGGTGGTGACGGTGGTGACGGTGGCGATGCGGGCGACGCGACCGACTTCTGTGCGGCGATGGC
The DNA here is from genome assembly GCA_020637235.1 of Acidimicrobiaceae bacterium. Taxonomy (GTDB): domain Bacteria; phylum Actinomycetota; class Acidimicrobiia; order Acidimicrobiales; family Ilumatobacteraceae; genus VFMC01. Next base: position 190,821 of record JACJWG010000005.1, read on the forward strand.
GCGCTTCGAGGCACTGCAGGCGGCGGGCGACGAGTTGTTCGCAGCGACCGAGGTGGTGCCGGCCGAGGATCTGCGCGACGTGTTCCGGCAGGTCGACACCACGATCGACGAGCTGATCGACTCGGCCCCCGAGGCCGTCGCGACCGATGTCCGACTGGTGGGGGAGACGACCCAGCAGGTGATCGCAGCGCTCGAGCGAGTCGACTACGACCTGGTCGCGCTCGCCACCGACCCGCAGTACGCCGAGTCGCTCGCCGACGTCGACGACACCCGGATCACCGAGGCCAACGACCGCCTGGCGGTGTACGTCCGGACGGAGTGCCCGTCACCACCCTCCGCTTCGTGAGCCGGATGCGCAGCTGGTGCGCATCTCGCTCACGGACCTGTCTGCTTCGTGAGCGCAATGCGCAGCTGGTGCGCATCTCGCTCACGAAGGGCCGTCAGCGCCACGCGAAGACGGGTTGCTCGAAATCGTCGACCCGCTCGTGCACGCGCCCGTCGATCGCCACCCACCGGAACTGCACGAGCACCGCCCCCGTGGGCGCGTGGATCAGGTCCCGGCCGAGCGGCACCTGCACCACCGGCCGGGGGCTCTCGGGGATCGTCACGAACCTCGGCGAGTCGGCACGGCACAGCTCGTGCAACCCGATCCGGTAGGCGTACGCCACCTCGTCGGGATTGGGGACGAGGTCGAGCCCGGCGCCACCCCACACCACCACCGGTGTCATCACGTATCCCGATCGTGTGGGGTAGTCGTCGAGCAGGCCGAGCACCGCCGACTCGTCGAGCCGCACCCCGAGCTCCTCGTCGAGCTCGCGCAACGCCGCGTCGACCGCGGTCTCGCCAGCGTCGAGCCGGCCGCCGGGCAGCGCCCACTGGCCGCCGTGGCGGTTGAGACGTGACGCCCGGCGACACAGCAAGAACGCGGCGCCGCCGCTGACACCCACCATCCGACCGTCGAGCCCGGTGGTGTCGCCGGGCACCATGCTCAGATCGTCGACACCGACGTCGAAGGGGTCGTCGTCGTCGGACGGGTCGCTGTCGACGACGACGATCGCGACGGCGGCCCGCTTGCGGTCGTCGTCGCCGACCTCGCGACGGTCGTGAGCGGCGAGGTGACGCACCATCCGCTCGCGCAGGTCGTCCGTGAGCTCGATCACGCTGGCCCCGCAGCGTCGTGACCGGGTTCGTGTTCGTGGCGATCGCGAGGGTCGTCGTGGGGTTCGGCGGGGAGCACCTGTGCAGCCAACCACGTCGAGATCGGCACGGCCGAGACGAGGCCGATCGACCCCACGAGCGAGCGCACCACCTCGACGGCCACCAGCTCGCGGGTGACGATCGAGCCGAGACCCTGACGAGCCTCGCTGAACAGCAGCAGCAGCGGCAGCGACGCGCCGGCGTATGCGAGGAACAGGGTGTTCACCGTCGAGGAGATGTGGTCGCGCCCGATGCGCAACCCGCTGCGGAACAGCTCGGGGGTGGAGGCGTGGGGCCGGCTCGCCCGCAGCTCGGCGACCGCCGACACCTGGGTGACGGTGACGTCGTCGAGCACGCCGAGCGATCCGATCACGATGCCGGCGAGCAAGATGCCACGCGGGTCGATCGGCACCGACAGCGCGTCGAGGAACGCGGTCGCGTCGTCGGTGTATCCGGTGAAGTTGGTGAGCCGGACGAAGATCCACGACAGCACACCGGTGACGACGAGGGCGGCGAACGTCGACAGGAGCGCGACGGTGGTGAGCGGACCGAACCCGTGAGCCAGGTAGAGCGCGACGTACGCGATCACCGATGCCGCGACGAGTGCCACCGGCACGGCCGCGTTGCCGTCGAGCAGCGACGGCAGCAGGAACACGACGATCACGATCAGGCTGGCGGCCAGGCCCGCGAGCGCACCCAGGCCCCGCCACCGTCCCAGCACCAGGATCGCCGTCACGAACAGCAGCGCGAGCCAGAGCATCGGCGTGGCGCGCTCGTACTCGTAGAACGAATAGGCCACCGAACCGTCGAGAGTGGGTGTGGCGATCACCTGCACGTCGTCGCCCGCAGCGAGCTGCTTGCCACTTCCGCCTGCCGGCGTCTCGAACGTGAACACTTCGCCGGACGTGATGCCCTCGACCACGCTGATCGTGGCCACCGAGCACTCGAGCAGCGGATCGTACGAGCAGGGCAGCAACTTGACGCCCTGCACGCGAGCAGCGACGGGGTCGGCGTCGAGCATCGCCGGGTCGGTACGCGGCCGGTCGTCGGACGGCCACAACACCACGAGTCCGAGCAGCGTCAGCGCACCGCACACGATCGCGGCGAACGTGAGGATGCGCTCGGTCGGCGCCGACGGTCGCGCTGTTGCGCCACCCGTGTGCGCGTGGCCGCCGCTCACCCGGCGACGCCCGCCAGCGCGTCGGCAGCCGAGAGCCCGCTGAGCGCCGCCCCTTCCACACGCGGTCCAGCGAATGCATCGCCGGCCACGGCGAGGGTCGGGTCGCCGTCGGGACTCCAGTGCCGCTCGGGCCAGATGCGCCTCGGGGTCGCGAACCGCCAGCGCTTCAGCTGACTCTCGATCACCACGGCGTCGCCGAGGTGCGGTCGCGCCATCTGGAGCAGCAGATCGTGCGCGACCGTGGGGTCGTCGTCCCAGTGCTCGTCGCTCCAGCCCGGTTCGGCCAGCAGGCTGATCGCCGGCACGCGGCTGATCCCCTTCTGCTGCTGATCGCCGACGAAGGTGAAGCGTGCGTCGGTCTGCACGCCGCCCGGCGCAGGCACGGCGCTCGGCCGGTCGAGCACGGCGAGCAACGCGAGGGTGCGGTCGTAGTCGGTGCGCCACAGCGCGTCGGGCATCCCGACGTCGGCCGATACGAGCAAGGAGTACGCCTGGGGCAGCGGGCACGTGACGATGAGACCGTCGGCGCCGTGCACGCTGCCGTCGTCGAGCTTCACGTCCCACGAGTCGGGTGAGCCTCGGTGCAGCGAGAACACGAGCGAGTCGCATCGCACGTCGAGGCCCCGAGCGAGGTGCTTCGCGAGGGCGTTCATGCCGCCGTGCACCGCGTATCGCGGATGGCCGTCGGGGAGCTGCGAGAAGCCCGTGCACCACTCGAAGACGACGCCGTCGTCCTGCCACCGTCGGACGTGCTCGGCGAACTCGTCGGTGCGCACGGTGAAGAACTGCGCGCCGTGGTCGAGCCGGGCATCGCCGATCCTGCGGGTGGCGAGCCGCCCGCCGGGCGATCGGCCCTTGTCGAAGAGCACGACCTCGTGACCCTTGCCGACCAACGCGTGAGCGGCCATCAACCCGGCCAGCCCGGCCCCGACGACGGCGACCCTCATGCGGTGGAGGCGAGGGGAGCCGTCGACGCGTTGTCGTCGGCGTCACGGCTGACGCGCTGCAGGAAGTCGAGCAACACTCGGTTGAACGTGGTGGCGTGCTCGACCATGAACCCATGTGCGGCGCCGGAGATGACCACCAGCTCGGCGTCGGGGAGGCGCTCGGCGAGCTCCTCGCTGTCGCCGCGCGGGGTGAGGATGTCCTGGTTGCCCACCACGACGAGTGCCGGCACGGTGATCTCGCCGAGCCGGTCGGCCATGGCCTCGTCGGTGGCGAGGATCGCTCGTACCTGGGCCACGAACGCGTGCGTGGGGCGTCCCATGGCCAGTGGACCGAGCCAGCCGAACGCCGGCAGCAGCCGGCGGAACGAACGAGGGCCGATCACCCACCTGGCAGCCTCGCTGGCGAGGGCGCCCATGCCGCGTTCGGCAGCGGTGCTCGCCCAGCCGGACAACAGCTCGCGCCGCCAGTCGTGGTTGCGACACGCGGTGCACGCGAGCGTCAGCGAGCGGACGCGATCGGGGTACTGCAGTGCCACGATCTGCGAGATCGCACCGCCCATCGACGCGCCGACGACGTGCACACGGTCGACGCCGACGTGGTCGAGCACGGCGATCGCGTCGGCGGCCATCTGCTCGAGGCTGTAGTGCCCGAACGGCTTGTCGCTGCGACCGGCACCGCGGTTGTCGAGTGCGATCACGCGATAGCGCGCCGCGAGCACGAAGCGCTGCATGTCCCAGCCGTGCTTGTCGGCCCCGAGGCCCTGGATCATCAGGACCGCCGGCGCGCCGTGGCGCCCGAGGACTTCGTAGTGCAGGCGGATCCCGTCGCTCGATCGTGCGTACGGCACTAGCCCTCCCCGAGCCAGTCGACGACCGGCATGCCGGTCTGCATGCCGCCGAGCTCGTCGAGGATTCGTTGCAGGTGACGCCGGGTCGCCTCGGCGATCTCGATCTCGGCGAGCGGGCCCCGGCGCGTCCGACGTGGGCGCACGGGCGGCCCGACCTCCACCCGGGCAGCGCGTCCGAACGCGCTGCTCATCGATGCGACCGGGATGACCGCCACCCTGGCGGTGACGGCCGCGCCCACGATCTCGTGGTCGACCGTGCCGGCGTGGCGAGGGTGGTTGGTGGTGGCCGCCGCGGCCACGACGAGCTCGCCGTGGCGGAGGGCGCCGTGCACCTCCGTCGGGTCGTCGAGCAGCGCCCCCACACGACGCAGCGCGGCACCGAAGGGTGCGTGGTCGGGACGACCGACGAAGCGAACCGGTCGGTCGGTGGCGTGCGACAGCGCCCATGCCACGTAGAGCGGGCTGTACGACCAGCGGCGCTCGTTCGTGACGAGGAGTGCGCCCGTGCGGGCGGGGAGGTGCGCGAGGCCGCCGATGCCGACGTTCCAACGCAGCCGCGCCATCGGCCAGAGCAGACGGACCAGGTGGTCGTCGCGGCCCCATTCGTCGACCGAGTGGTCGGGCAGCAGGGGTCGGAAGGGCGTGGTGACCGCGGCGGCCGTGGTCTCGACGGCGCGCCGGGGCAGTTCGATCAGTTGCGCCACGAAGGTCCTCCGATCGTTCCGATCGTTCCGATGGCCCGACGGGACCTGGTGCTGCTCACGCCACGACCTCCACCGACGACGGCGGTTGGTCCTTGGTGATCCGCACCACGCTCTCCCAGGCGAACAAACGGTCGATCACCTCCGGCGTCGAACGGGCCGGCTGGAAGCCGAGCACGTCGTGGGCCTGGGTGCCGTCGGCGAGGCGGCCGCGGTGCAGCACCTCCATCACGTGCTCGGGGATCGGGGCCCCGCCGAGGTGCGAGAGCTGGCGCGTGATCCACCACTCGGGTCCGGCCAGGGGCAGTGGCACCCGGCGGCCGCGGAGCACGGCCTGGAGGCCGGTGATCGCCCCCGGGGCCACGACGTTGAGCGGGCGATCGAGACGCAACTCGGCGGCACGCACGAACGCGCGAGCAGCGTCGGCGTCCTCCACCACGGCGAACGGCGGGTCGGCCAGCACGCTGAAGGGAACCACCGGCTGCCGCAACAGCCGACCGAGAGGACTCGGCACGTGGGGCCCGAGCACGGGTGCGAGGCGCAGCGACCCGACGGCCACCCCGATACGAGCCGCCACGGCGGCGGCGACGGACTCGATCCGTTCGACCATCCGGCCGTACTCGCTGGTGGGGTGGGGTGCGACGGTCTCGTCGGGTCGGGTGAGTGCGTGACGGTGCCGCCCGTACAACTCGATGCCGCTGCGCACGACGATGCTCTCGAGCGAGGGGCACTCCGCCGCCGCACCGAGGAAGGCGGTCGTCGCATCGGCGGTGAACCGACGGGCGTGTGCGGTGCCGGCACGGGCGTCGGGTTCCCAGACCGCGAGGTGGATGAGCACGTGTGGATCGAATCTGGTGACCACGTCGACGATGCGTTCACGATCGGCGGGTTCGATGCGGTGGAACTCGGCGCGTCGCAACCGGCGGCGCGGTGGATCGACGTCGATGCCGCAGAGTGCCCCCACCCACGGTTCGCGCTCGAGCAGTGAAGCGACGAGGGAGCCGAGCTCCCCGCCCATCCCGCTCACGAGCAGCCGTTGCCCGTTCACGCGCGTCACGCTACTCCGTCATCCCCCCGACGGGAGGATCGCGAACCGCACGTGCACCTCGGCGGCGAGCTCGATCTGGCCGCCACTGACGGCGAGTTCGGCGCCGTGGTCGGCCATCGCCGCTCGCATCTTCGGCGCCGCGACGGCTGCCGGGCTCGGCGTCGCGTCGATCGGGGACTCGCTGATCAGCTCGACCGCACCGAGGCGCAGCCCGAGCGCCGTGACATAGGCCGTGGCACGATCGCGTGCGTCGAGTGCGGCGCGACCGAGGAGCTCGCGGCGCACGGGGTGGTCGGGGAGCACCTCCCAGCGCAGCTGGCGCACCTGGGCACCTGCGTCGCCGACAGCGACCCGCACGAGCGACGACAGCAGCGACGTGTCGGCCACGGTGACCACCACGCCGGTCGTGGCACGGTGCCCGACGAGCGTGTGTTGGTCGCGGCGGTACTCCCACTCCTCGGCGACGGTGATGCCGTCGGTCACCCAGTCGTCGGGTTCGATGCCGAGCCCGGTGAGATGGTCGTGCAGCGCCGTCGAACGTGCGCTCACCTGATCGAGCGCGGAGGCGGCGTCGGCGGCGACGACGCTGAGCCCGAGGTCGACCACCGCCCGATCGGGTGGCACCAGTTGTCGGGCACGGCCCGTCACGTTGACCGACGTCATGGGGGGAGTCTGACACGGTCACCTCAAGCGGCAGCGGCGGGCCGCCGATGACTCGGGTGTCATGATCGAGCGGGCCCGACAGATGCTGCGGCCGGCCGACGCGGCCCGTCGCCGGATGTACCGGCGTGCCCTGGCCGTGTCGGCGGCACTGGCCGTCACCGTGCCGGCCGCGGTGCCGCCGACGTCGGTGGACGCCTCGGTGGCGGGCGGCCCGACGTGCGCGAGTTCGTACACGGTCGCTCGCGGCGACTCGTGGTTCCGGGTCGCGTCGAAGGCGAAGATCTCGATGAACTCCCTGGTGCGGGCCAACGAGGCGAGCACCTCCACCCCGTTGTTCCCGGGGATGTCGCTGTGCCTGCCCGTCGGCGCGAGCGTGCCGGCGGTCGACGCACCGAGCACCTCCGTCGCCACCACGCCGACGACGGCCGGCCCGACCGCCAGCCCGACGTCACCGGCCGGCGCCGCGTGTGCCGCCACGTACCTCGTGGCTCGGGGCGACTCGTGGTTCGCCATCGCGAAACGCTCGTCGGTGTCGATGACCGCACTGCTGACGGCCAACCGGGCGACCACGTCGACCGCGCTGCACCCCGGCATGTCGCTGTGCCTGCCCGAGGGTGCGGCCCCGCCCACGACGCCCACGACGCCCACGACGGCACCGGTGGTGACCCCGACGACGACGCCCGCAGCTGCGGCCGACCCCGCGTGCTCGGGCTCGTACGCCGTGGTGCGCGGCGACTCGTGGTACCTGATCGCCAAGAAGACCTCGGTGACGATGGCGGCGCTCACGGCCGCGAACGGCGCGACCACGTCGACGCCGCTGTTCCCCGGCCGGTCGCTGTGCCTGCCGTCGGGTGCTGCTGCGCTGACGAACCCGTCGAACGGCGCGAGCGGCGCGAACGGCGCGAACGGCTCGCCGGCCACGCCCGCCACCCCCGCCACCCCCGCCACGACGGCACCGCCCCCGCCTGCGCCGGCAGCGGCCGCGCACCCCCTCGTGGCGTTCCCGGTGCAGGGCCCGTGCTGGTACATCGACTCGTGGCAGGCGCCCCGCGGTGGCGGCCGGCGCCACGAGGGTGTCGACGTGATGGCCAAGGCCGGCCAGTACGTGTACGCCGTCGCGAACGGCAAGCTCAGCAAGCAGACGCTCGACCGGGCCGGGTCGCTGTCGGGCAACGCGTGGTGGCTCACGGCCGACGACGGCAGCTACTACTTCTACGCCCACCTGTCGGCCTTCGCGCCCGACCTGAAGGTGGGCAGCCGCGTGGTCGCCGGCCAGATCATCGGCTATGTCGGTCAGACCGGCAACGCGGCGGGCCCGCACCTGCACTTCGAGGTCCACCCGAAGGGCGGTGTGGCGGTGAACCCCACGCCGCTGGTGCGGGCGATCGACGCGTGCAAGGTGGCGGATCCGCCGGCGCAGCCGAGCGGCACCCTGCCGCCGACCCCGTCGACGCTGGCGCCGCTGCGCGCCGGATCGTGATCAGCCGAAGCCGCGGCTGTCCTGCTTGAGTGCGGTGTCGACCGACAGCGCCGACGCCACCACGAGCGCATTGAGCGGTTGGGGCAGCCGGGCGTGGATCTGCACGACATAGTTGTCGGCGGTCGTGAACAACGTCTTCGCCACACCCTCGAACGTCTTCGTGATCCGGGCGACCTCGGTGCCGGTGTGGTCCTCGATGCGGAAGTTCCACGCGCGCCAGTTCTCGGCGCGGATCGCGCCATACGTGTGACCGCCGGCTTCGAGGGTGAAGTGGATCTTGCCGAACACGTTGTCCTGCACGATCCGGCCGATCTCGGCGCCCTGGCCGTCGCTGACGACGACGGTGCTCTTGAACACCTTCGCCGGACGGGTGAGCTGCAGCAACACGTTCCCCGCGGCGTCGGTGATCTGCAACTGGTGGGTCATGAACTGGTCGAGGCTCGACACCAGACGGAGCACCTTCTTCGCCGTGCTCTGGCCCACCTGGTTCACCGCGGCGAGCTGGCGGCCGTTGGCGTCGAACACGCCGTACTGGTTGTTGAGCTCGATGATCTTCGCCTTCTGGTTCACCACCAGAATCGGCTCGTCGAAGATCGATCCGCTGCCGGCGAACGCCACCGGGCCGACGTTGGCGCTGCGCGCCGTCCCGTCGCCCGACACCTGACGCGCGATCAGTGCGGCGTCGCCCTCGTTGCCCACGCTGAGCGCCCCGTCCACCCGGTCGAGCCGGCTCTGCTGCGGGTGCGCCTGCAGTGGCTGTTGCGGCCCGGCGTGCACCGGATCGGTGCCGGTGACCCCGCGGTTGCTGACGTGGTCGGTCCAGGCGTTGCCGTCCCAGTAGCGGTGCTCGTTGCGGCCCGTCGGGTCGGGATACCAGTTCGCCGGGGTGCTCATCGCAGCTCGTGCACCATGAGGATGATCTCGCGGCCGAACGGGTCGAGCTGGCGGCCGGCGATTCGCTCGATCACGGTGATCGCCTGCGACGGATCCTCCACGAGGCCGGCCCATCGGATGTAGCCGCCCATGATGCCGACGAGGCGGTCGTCGACGTTCTCGTTGTGCACGATCACCTTGGCGCCGCCCTCGAGCAGGCCGTGCAGCTCGGTGTAGAACGACCTCAGCCACATGCCCAGGTCGTCGATGCCGGTGAAGGGCCGGTGCCGGTAGGGCAACGAGAGCTCGTCGTAGTTGTGGAGGTTGTGCGGCGCCGGGATGATGCTGATCAGGCAGCCGAACCCGTTCTCGCGCAGCCAGATGATCTCCTCCTGGCGACGGACGCGACGGTGGTTGTCGCCGTAGCCGCCGGGACGCTCGCAGATGGCGAGCTTGTCCTTCATGATCCAGGTGAAGTTGCGAGGGGTGATGCCGAGGGCCCACTTCCCACGGAGACGAGGTGGCATCAGGATCTGCAGTTCACGAGGGATCGGGCGGCGGACATCGGCGGAAAATCTATACGACACCAGCAGGGATCGTTTCAGCCGGTCGGAGACGATCCGCCGCTCGGGTGTTCGAGGCGCAGTCGCTGGCCGGTACGTGCGACGCGTCGGCCGCCACCGACGTCGCACGCCCGGGCGCGCCCGGCGGCGACCTCGAGCACGCGGGCGACGGTGTCGGCGTCGGGTGGGTGTGCGTCGGCGAGCCAGCGTCGGACGGCCCGTCGTGCCAGCGCGACCGGCGCCGCCGTGAGCGCTCGGGCGTCGGTCGGATCGAGCACCGCCGCCAGTTCGTCGAGCAGGTCGCCCTCGTCGCGGAGCAACGCGGCCTGCCGCACGAGCACCGGCACGAGGTCGCGCTCGGCGACGTCGTCGAGCAGCGGGAGCAGCTCGTGACGCACACGGTTGCGTCGAAAGCGCGGGTCGCGGTTCGACGGATCGTCCACGACCTCGAGCCCGAGCGCTGCGCACAGGTCGCGAGTGTCGCGACGCCGGAGGGCGAGGATCGGTCGACACGGGTCGGGCCGCATGCCGGCGAGGCCGTCGAGCCCCGCCCCGCGCAGCAGCTGCAGGAGCACGGTCTCGGCCTGGTCGTCGGCGGTGTGGCCGGTGAGCGCGCCGTCGGGCAGCACGGCACGTCGGGCGTCGCGCGCCCGGGCTTCGAGGTTGGGTCCGTCCGCGAGATCGACGCGCACCGAGCGTGCCGGCACGCCGAGCGCATCGGCGGCAGCGCGCACGATCTGGAACTCGTCGGCGGAGCCGGGACGCAGCCCGTGGTCGACGTGGACCGCTTCGACGCGACAGCCGGCCGCGACGGCGAGGACGAGCAGTGCCACCGAGTCGGCTCCGCCGGAGACGGCGCAGACGACATCGGAGCCCTGGCGTGGAAAGGCGCAGCGAGCGAGGTGTCCGCGAGCCGGGGTGAGGTCGGCGATCACGCCCGGACGGACGCCGACGGCAGCACCGTGGTCGATCGGCAGATCAGTCGTCGCGACGGGCGCGGCGACCCGGGTAGCGCTGCGAGGTGACCTGCTTCAGGTAGCCGCCGATCACCGCCACCACGCCGAGGGCGGATGCGAGGGCGAGGATCACGCCGATCCACCAGTGCCAGATGTTCGCGGCAAGCATGAGGACGCATGGTAGCCAGCTGGCGGCCGGAACCAGCCATCCGTGCGCCGGCGGGCACGCCGATCAGGCGCCGTCGGGACCGGCGTCGAGTTCGTCGGTCGCAGCCCACGGATCGTCGAGCGCCTCCTCCGCCGGGCCGAAGCACGCCTCCAGGCGGGCGAGGAGTCCGGCCGGCATGTCGTCGTTCCGGCACTTCTGCGCCACCACGATCTTCAGCTCGGCGTGGAAGTCGAACGCCTGCAGGCAGTCGGGGCAGCCGTCGAGGTGGGCGCGGATCGCGACCCGGCTCTCGTCGGAGAGCTCGCTGTCGAGGAACGCGTCCAGTTCGCGGAGGGTCTCGTTGCAGTCAGCCATGGGTGGAGGAGGTCGTGGAGTTGGTGACCGGCGGGGTGTCGCCGGTCAGGCCACGGGCCTGCGCGTAGTCGAACAACCGCTTCTGCATCGCCTTTCTTCCCCGGTGCAGCCGCGACATCACGGTGCCGATCGGGATGTCGAGCATCTCGGCGATCTCCTTGTAGGCGAAGCCCTCGACGTCGGCGAGCAACACGGGCAGCCGGAAGTTCTCGGGCAGCTCCTCGAGCGACTGCTTCACCTCGTCGTCGGTGAACAGGTCGAACATCTGGTCCTCGGCGCTACGCGAGGAGGCCTGGAGCGCTCCGATCCGTTTGTACATGTACAGGTCCTCGACGTCGTCGAGGTCGGTCTCGTGCGGGCGGCGCTGCTTGGCCCGGTACGCGTTGATGTAGGTGTTGGTGAGGATGCGGAACAGCCAGGCACGCAGGTTGGTGCCCTCCTGGAATCCGGCGAAGCTGCGGTAGCCCTTGAGGAACGTCTCCTGCACCAGGTCCTCGGCGTCGGCGGCGTTGCGGGTCATGCGGAGGGCGGCGCTGTAGAGCTGCGGGGCGTACTGCATCGCCTCCGCCGCGAACTCGCTCCGATCGGCCATGACCCGACCCTAACGCAACGGACCGTCGGAGCCGGCGGGAGGTTCGCCGTCGGCCGACGTGCGAGTGACGAAGTCGTCGATCGCCGCGACGAACCGTTCGAGCATGTCGGCGAGGAGGGCACGCTCGTCCGGGCGGTACCACCCGAGGAGATGTGCCAGCACACGTCCCCGACGCTCGGCCACCTCGGCGTGCCGGGCGAGGCCGGCCGGCGTGATCGCGATGTTCACCACACGTCCGTCGTCGTCCGACGCCCGCCGGCTGGCCAGACCGTCTCGCACCAGGCGCTGCACGGCGCGGGTGGCCGTCGACGGGTCGACGCGTAAGGCCTCGGCGAGCTCGCTCATCCGCCAGCACGGCCGGCCGGCCAGCAGGTCGAGGGTGTCCATCTGACCCTGCTCGAGCGCATCCGCGCCCGTGCCGAACAGCTGATCGCGCAAGGCGCTCATGCCCGCGCCGCGCCGGATCTGGATCCAGGCCAGCCCGATGCGCACCGCGAGGTCGAGTTGCGCAGGGTCGCCGAGGTCGACGGGCTCGGACGGCGGCGACATGCGCCCATAAGGTACCGACATGTCCGGCACCGACGGGGACCCAGCGACCGACGACCCCGGCGGCTCGTTGCCGCAGACGCCGCTGGAGGCCCTCGGGGTGCTGGCGAGCCAGGACGTGATGCTCACGCCGAACCTGCGCCACGTCGAGATGTTCACGATGCGTGGCCTGCTCACCCTGCTGTGGCACGAACCCGACGGCGACGGAGCACCGCCGGCGGCGATCGTGTTGTGCGGCGGAGCGATGGGTGGCCTGCTCGGACCCGCGGAGGGTCTGTACCACCAGTTGGGCGTCGCCTGGGCGGCGCGTGGGGTGCCGGTGCTGCGGGTGAGCTACCGCCGACCGAACGACCTCGACGCGTGCTGCGTCGACGTGGCCGCTGCCGTGCAGCTGGCCGTCGGCGGCGCCGGCGCGGAGCGTGTGGTGCTGATGGGCCACAGCTTCGGCGGTGCCGTCGCCGTGCGAGTGGGGGTGGGTCTCGATGCGATGGTGGCCGGCGTCGTGACGTTCGCGACGCAATCGGCGGGCTGCGAGGTGGCCGGCGGGTTGGCGCCACGACCGCTGCTGCTGTTCCACGGCACTCGCGACGAGATCCTGCCGATCGAGGCCAGCGAGATGGTGCGGATGATCGCCGGCACCGGGGAGCTCGTGGCATTGCCCGGCGACGGCCACCTCCTCGCGAAGAGCGGTGACGTCCTGTGGGAGACGCTCGAGTCCTGGCTCCCCCCGGTGCTCGGCCTCACCTGACGTCCGACATCGTGTAACCGCGGTCGCCCGCTGCCGTCTCGTCCGCCGTCCGGGTTCGCCGGACCTGTCCGAGAGGAGGCGACATGGCCGAACTGCGAGCCGCCATCGAGGGGTGCGACGTCCGCGTGGAGCTGCCGGAGCAGCCGCAGCTCGGCGACGACCTCCGGGCAGCACTGATCGAGGTCGCCGAGGCGATGCACGAGACGATGACGGAACGGGCCCGCGCCGAGAGCGAGGTCGAAGGGTTCTCGCTCGGCATCGGCGATCTCGGCCTGCGGGCCGCCAAGGGTCCCGAGGTGATGGGCGTGTCGAGCTGTTGGGGTTACTACAACGGATCGTGCGCTTGGTACACCCGCGACGACTCGGGCCAGCGGCCGGGCGGTTGCGGCATCTACGCGGTCAACAAGGCCGGCTGACGGACACGACGCACCGCCCGACCCGGCGGTGCTCCACGAAGTGAGGAGACGACGACCATGGGAGAACTTCGAGCAGCGGTGGACGGATGTGTCGTCCGTGTGGAGTTGACGGATGGGATCGAGTTGCCGTCCAGGCTGCGAGACGCCCTCGCAGGCCTGGCCGAGGCGATGCACGCTCATGCCACCGACGAAGCCGAGGTCCAGGGATACGCACTCGCGATCGGTGATCTCGGCCTGTCGGCCATGCCGGGACCGTACGTGAGTGCTGCGAAGAGCTGCTGGGGATTCATCTCGGGCACCTGCGCCTGGTTCAGCCGGACCGACGACGACTCCGGCGGCGACCCGAAGGGATGCGGCATCTACAACGTCACCAAGTGACGCCGGCCGGCACGGCCCGATCCCGGGTCGCGCCGGAACCCACGAACGAGCACGAAACGAGGAACGACATGAACGACGGCATCCGGATCACGATCGCCACGACCGACGACTTCACCCCGTCCCCCCGCCTGCGGGCTGCGCTCGACGAGCTCTCCCGTGTCGCGTCGGGATCCGACGACGAGGTGGCCGGCTTCGACTTCGGTGGCCTCACCGTCGGGGCGACCCGCCTCGCGCCGGACTCGAAGCAGCTCTTCCGCGACGGCTGCTGGGGGTACAGCTTCGACGGTCGGAGCCAGACGTGCGGCTGGTTCAAGTTCGGTGACAGCAGCTGCATCGGGTTCTATTCCGGATGAAGTACTCACGCTTCAACATCTGGTCCGATCAGGGCGCGTCATCGGCCGGCGGGCACGAGGTCGGGGTGTACTGCGGCGTCAGCGGGGCCCTGCAGACCATGACCCGTCGCGAACGCGACCTCGTCGATGCCTTCGTGTCCGGACGTTCGGAGGGCGACGGGGTCGAAGCGCTCCTCGAGCACCTCGTCCGGATGGGTGCGATCGTCCACGACGAAGCCGACGAGCTCGCAACGCTCCGCCGCCGCTACGACGACAGCCGCTGGCGCAGCGACTCCCTCGGCTACACGATCGTGACGAGCCTGGGCTGCAACTTCGACTGCCCGTACTGCTTCGAGGACAAGCATCCCTCGCTGCTCAAGCCCGAGGTCGCCGACGCGCTGGTCGGTGTGCTGCGCGACTCGATGCCGGGCATCAGGCGGCTCGACGTGACCTGGATGGGTGGCGAGCCGCTGCTCGGAGCGAGACAACTGTTCGATCTCGCGGCGCGGTTCATCGACCTGTGCGACGAGCACGAGCGCACGTACACCTCGTCGATCATCACCAACGGGTGGTACCTCGACGGAGCGATGGCCGAGCGGCTCGCGGCACATCGCGTCCGTTCGGCTCAGGTGACGATCGACGGACCGCCTGACATCCACGACGTCAAGCGCCCACACGCCGGAGGCGGCCCCACGTTCGAGCGGATCCTCCGCAACGTCGCCGAAGCCGCCGATCTCATCGACGTCCAGATCCGGATCAACGTCGACACCGCCAACGCGCACCGTGTGGCAGAACTCGTCGATCGGCTCGCCGAGGAGGGACTCGCGGGACGCGTCGGCGTGGCGCTCGGGCGCATCACCGACGCAGTGAGCAACGATGCCAGCCCGCTCGCGAGCTACACGAAGTCGTGTCTCACGGCGTCGCAGTTCTCCCACTACGAGCTCGCGTTCCAAGCCGTGGCCGAGGCGGCGGGTTTCGGGTACCCCGGACTGCCGCAGCCGAGCGGCTCGCCGTGCACGGCGGTGCGATCGCGCGAGATCGTGGTCGGTGCCGACGGTGAGATGTGGAAGTGCTGGGACGACATCGGCGATCCGGCCCGATCCATCGGGACGGTGTTCGACTACCGGACCACCAACCAGGAGCTCGACCGGTGGCTCGCCTACCACCCGCTCGACGATGCGCAGTGCTCGTCGTGCATGGCCCTGCCGGTCTGCATGGGCGGCTGCGCACACCACGACTTCCACAGCGACGACCGAGAGGCCAAGTGCGGATCGTTCCGCACGAACCACCAGCGCCGGGTCGACGAGGTGACGCGGCGCCGGCTCGGCTTCGCCGCCGGCGAGGTCGCCCCCCTGCCACGGTTCGATCTCGAGCCGGCGGGCCCGCTCGCCGGGCAGCCCGTGACGATGCGTCCCACCCGGCGCGGCGCCACGGCGTCGGCCCCGCTGGCCCGCGTGTCCTGACGAGCAGCACGCGATGAACCCGGTCGGTTCCCACATCGTCGAACTGATCACGAGCGAGGGCACGCGGCGGTTGGAGGTCGCGTCACGACTCACCGTCGGTCGCGAACGCGGCGAGATCCTCGTCCCCGACGCCACCGTCTCCGCCGAGCACCTCTCGCTCGACGGCTCCGGGCCGGTGCTCACCGTCACCGATCTGGGCAGCGCCAACGGCACGTACCGCGGCGGCGAACGTGTGGGCGTCGACGTGCCGCTCGCACCAGGTGACGAGCTGCGGTTCGGCAACAGCGTCGTCCGGGTGATCGCGGCGCCGGCGGTGGCGGCACACCCTCTCCCACCACCGGTCGGGCCCGGTGCCCCGGCCGGCGCGAGACCTGTCGTCGGTGACGACCTGGGACGTGTCCGCAATGACGCGGTCGAGGTGCAGTTCGAACGTCGGACGCACGGTGAACGGATCGCTCGCGAGTACGCGGGTGCCGCCCGTCGAGCCCGCACCGCACTCGCCGGCTTCGGATCGGAGTCGTGGGGCACCGTTCCGACCCTGCATCTCGTCGATCCGTTCCTCGACGGCGGCGACCTGGTCTCGTCCGGTGCGGTGATCGCTCCGGGCGGATCCGAGGCGTGGGTCGTGGTGTCGCCGGAGTCGTCACCCGAACCGCCACATCGCGTGCTGGCGCTGATGTTCGGGGCCGCCTACCCGGCAGCGGGCGAACTGCAGCTCCTGATCGAGGGTTACGGCATCCATCGATCGGGCACGGACTCGACCGACGCCGAGTTGGCGGGTCGACCGTTGCCACCGCTCGACGCCGCCGACGGCGACCTTCGTGCCGCGATGGCGGTGTCGTTCGTCCGGTTCCTGATCGCCCGCGAAGGCGAGGACTCGTTCATCAGACTCCTCGCAGCGCCCGCGGGACGCGTCGACGAGACGGTACGAGACGTGTACGGACCGTCGATGGGGCAGCTCGAGCAGCTGTGGCGGCGAACGGTGATGTCGGGTCAACCGGACGTGCGGACCGGCGAGTTCCTGCGGATGTCCCTGCGCTACCTCCGGCCGTACCGGCTCCGGCAACTCGAGATCCTCGGGTACATGCTGCTCAGCCTCGCCTTCGTCGCGTCGTTCCCGTTCGTGACCCGCCGGCTGTTCGACACGGCCCTGCCGAGCGGCGAGTTCTCGCAGGTGCTCACCCTCCTCGCCGTGCTCGGGTTGTCGTTCGTGGTGTCGCTCGTCGCCGGAGTGCGTCAGGCCTACCAGACCGCCTGGGTGTCGAACGCGGTGACTCGCGACATCCGTCAGACGATCTTCGGGAAGGTGCAGGACATGCCGGCGAGCTGGTTCGCCGAGCATCCACAGGGTGATGTCCTGTCACGGTTGTTCAACGACGTCGGCGCGGTGCAGAGCGGGATGTCGCAGGCGATCGGGCAGGGTGTGTTCCAGCTCGTCTCGCTGGTGACGACCGCGATCATCATGCTGTCGATCAACCTCTGGTTGGGTCTCGTCGTCCTGCTCGCAGCGCCGCTCGTCGGCGTCGTGTACCGGCGCATGTCCGACGGCGCGCGGCTGCGGTCGATCGCCGTGCAGGAGCAGTCGAGCGGGCTGCTCTCGGTGGCAGCCGAGAACTACCGGGCGATCCCGGTCGTGAAGCTCTTCGGGCTGGCCGAGCGCGAGCGCCGCCGGTTCGGGCAGCAGAGCGAGCGGTTGTTCCGCTCGACACGTCGGATGTCGATGTGGAGCGGCATGTTCGGCCTGTCCGTCAACCTGATCGTCACCCTGCTCCGCCTGGCGGTGCTCGGCCTCGGCGCGTGGCTCATCCTGGAGGGGCACTTCACGACGGGCGGACTGGTGGCGTTCCTGTCGATCATGGGCGAGGTGCTGTCGCCGGTGACGATCCTGGTGTCGCTCAGCCAGGAGGTACAGGCGTCGATGGGATCGTTGGTCCGGATCAACGAGGTGGTCGACGCCCCGATCGAGGGAGGCGCAGCGGCGGCGGACGCGGCGGCGCCGCTCCCACCGCTGCAGCGCGACGTCCGCCTCGCCGGTGTCGGACTCTCCTACGACGGCACACGGCGGGTGCTGGACGATGTCGACCTGTCGTTTCCCGTGGGTCGGCGGGTCGCGGTCGTCGGGCCGTCGGGTTCGGGCAAGAGCACCGTGCTCCGCGTGCTGATGCGGCTCCACGATCCCGACGAGGGCACGGTCCTCGTCGACGGCGTCGACGTGCGGAACGGATCGATCCGCTCGTGGCGAGACCAACTCGGCGTCGTCTTCCAGGACTCGTTCCTCTTCGATGCCACCATCCGCGAGAACATCGCCCTCGGGCGGATCGGCGCCACCGATGCCGAGATCGACGCGGCCGCACGTGCGGCCGAGGTGGACGGCTTCGTGTCGACGTTGCCGCGCGGGTGGGACTCGCTGGTGGGCGAAGGCGGCAGCAACCTCTCGGGAGGTCAACGCCAGCGCGTGGCCATCGCCCGGGCGTTGCTGCGCGACCCGCGACTGCTGCTCCTCGACGAGGCGACCTCGGCGCTCGATCCCGCGACGGAGCGTCAGATCAACGACACCATTCGTCGGATCGCGGCCGGCCGCACGGTGGTGGCGGTCACCCACCGTCTCGCGTCGATCACCGACTACGACCTCATCGTCGTGATGGTCGACGGTCGCGTGGCCGAGCAGGGGCGCCACGACGAGCTTCTCGCTCGTCGCGGACCGTACGCGCGGCTGTGGGCGGAGCAGACGGGTGTGCCACTGCCGGAGCCCGAGGTCGAACCGGTCGACCTGGTCGAGGCTGCGCGCCGGATCCCGTTCCTGTCCGGGGTCGACGACGATGCGCTGCGGGAGCTGGTCTCGTCGTTGCCCACCTTCCGCGTGCCGGTCGGACGCACCGTCGACGAGGGCGACGGCGTGATGATCCTGACCGACGGCGCGGCCGAGGTGCTGGCGTCACTCGGTGGTGCGGCTGTCGGCCGGCTCGAACCGGGCGACGCCTTCGGCGTGCTGGCCACGCTCGGCGCTCCGCCGCTCGCCGTCGCCGTGGCCGTCGAGGACGCGACGTTCGCTCACCTGTCGGGAGCCGCACTCGGTCGGTTCGCCGCGCACCACCCCGAGGTCGCTGCCCGACTCGATCCCGCCCCTCGGCCGGGCGCGTCGCCTCGCGGGACGCGTGTCGGTCGGATGACGCTGGCCCGCCCGTCGGCAGCGGGCGTCGACCCCCGGCGGACGATGGCGGTCTTCGCCCCGCCGTCGGCGCCGAACTGACGACGCTCGAGCACGAGAGGAAGGTCCGAGAGGAGTCCGATGGGTCAGTCCGATTCGCCGCCACCCCCGCCACCACCACTGGCGCCCCCGCCGTCGGCATCGTCGGCACCGCCTGCACCGTCTGCACCGTTGCGGGTCAGTGCGACGCTCGCAGCGGTGATCCGCGCCGCGGTCGAGTCGACCGGTGCGCGGTGCGGTTGGATCCTTCGGGCCGACTCGTCGTCGCTGGACGTCGTCGCTGCGTACGCGCCAGGAGCCGAGGCGCCACCACTCGGCACCCGTCGAGCGGTGCGTGGCGTGGCCGGCTTCGTGGTGGGTTCCGGCCAGCCGGCAGCGGTGCAGTTGCGCGACGTCGACGTCGACAACGACGGTGCCGGGGGCGCGGTCGGCACGCCCCGTGCGGTCCTCGCGGCGCCGTGTGTCGCCGGCGACGTCGTCGGCGTGATCGAGCTCGTCGATCCGGCCGGTGGCGCCTTCGGCTTCGACGACGTCGAGATGGTGGTGATGCTCGGCGAGATCGCGGGCGCGGCGATCGACGAGCTCGGCGTCGCGCGCGCGATGCCGCCCACCCCGGCGCAGCTGGTCGAGCGACTGTCGACACTGGCCGTGCGTGATCCGGCGAGGTACGCCGATCTCGCTCGATTCGTGGCGACCGTGTCGTGACCTCCGATCCGGTGCGACCGGCGTGGAGTCGCGACTCGATGATGGTGCGCCTGCCGAAGCGGATCGGTCTCGACGACCTCAGCGACGACTGGGTCTTCGGCGGGGCCGACGGCACCGGCGTGTCGGTCGCCGTGATCGACAGCGGCATCGACGCCGACCATCCGGCCCTCGAGGGCTGTGTCGACCCGGAACGAGGCGTCGCCTTCAGCGTCGACCTCGACGGCACCGTGGTCCGCGTCGACGGCGTGCACGGCGACAGCTACGGCCATGGGACGGCGTGCGCGGGGATCATCCACTCGATCGCCCCGATGGCCCGGATCACGAGCGTGAAGGTGCTGGGCCCGGGGCTCACGGGCAAGGCGGCAGCGTTCATCGCCGGTCTGGAGTGGGCGATCGAGGAGGGCTACGACGTGGTGAACCTGTCGCTCGGCAGCCGACGTCGCGACGACGCCCTGGTGTTCCACGAGCTGTGCGATCGTGCGTACTTCGGCAACACGATCGTCGTCACCGCCGCGAACAACGTGCAATCCGTCAGCTACCCCTCTCTGTTCGCCTCGGTGTTCAGCGTGGCGTGCAACCTCGGCAGCGATCCCCGCCGGTATCACGTCAATCCGTCACCGCCGACCGAGTTCCTCGCTCGCGGCATCGACGTACCGGTCCTGTGGACCGGCCACGGGACGAGTGTCGCGACCGGGAACAGCTACGCCGCGCCGCACCTGGCCGGTCTGGCCGCGCTCGTGCGTGGCAAGCACCCGGAGCTGCGTCCGTTCCAGGTGAAGGCTGCGTTGTGGGCGCGTGCCGCCAACGTCGTCGAGCACGCCGACCCCGAGATCGCCGGTCGGCTGAGCCGGATGGTGTCGGCCACGTCCGTTCGTCGTGCGATGCACCGATGAGGCCGTCGCGCCCCGTCAGCAGCCGAGCACCGTGGCGGCGATCGCGTCGCCGGTCGCGATCCAGGTGTCGTCGACGGGTGTGTTGACGACGAGGTAGATCGTGTACCCGTGGTCGGGGATCGCGTACGCGATGCTGCGTCCGGTCGCGTCATCGGTCATCTCGGTGAGGACCGTTCGGGCGCCGACCACGCGGCCGGTACCGCCGGCGGGGACACCGCGAGCAGCGAGCGCTGCCGCGACCTCGTCCGGCGTCGAGGTCAGCGTCGTGTCCGACTCGAACCGGATCACGGTGAGGCTCACGATCTGATCGCCGGCGACGGGCCCGTCGGCCCAGATCACGCCGCCGAGCGCGACGAGACCCGTCAACGTGGCCGCCATCTCCTCGGCAGCGGCCGGCCGGAGCGATCGGGCTGCCTCCTCGACGGGGGTTCGCTGGAGGTCGACCCATCGCCAGCCCTCCGGGAGGACGAGTGTCGCGCCGAGACCGCACCGCCCCGCGTACGTGCCGGTGAGCCGGTCCAACTGTGTGCGCAGCACGGTGGGATCGAACAGCTGGGCCACGGGGGCGCAGTTGCCCGAGCCGGGGATGGCGCGTTGGTCGGCGTCGGCCACCAGCACGCACAGGTGTCGTGCGCCGGCCGCTTCGACGTCGGCCAGGGTGAAGCCACTGCGCCCGTTCTCGCCGCCGAAGCTGGTGAACGGCATCGGGGCGTCCCACGGCTTCCAGCTCCCGCCCGCGACCTCGGTGCCGGCACGACGCTCGTCGCCGGCGACGGCGGTGTCGAGGTAGAAGTGGAGATGATCGCCTGCGGGTTCGAGTTCCGGCACGAATCCCTCGGTGAAGAACGGTGCGGAGAGTTCGCCCGTGGCTTCGTCGACGCTCACCCCGGCGTAGATGCAGGCCACCATCGGCTGGTCGTCGGGGCACGGGGTCGGCGTCCACGGTGAATCGACGACCGTCATGTCGAGGTCGGCCGGCCGGGTGCCGATCGCCGCGTCGATCGGCACCGATGCCGAGGTGTCGGTCGGCGCGTCCGCCGGGATCGTCGCCGTGTCGTCGTCGACGTCGTCGGCGCTCCCGGAGTCGGGCTCGCCGCGGCCGACCACGAGCACCGCGACCGCGGCCACGACCGCGACGGCGAACGCTGCGGCGATCCACCCGATCGCACGTTCTCGGTGCGGCCGGCCGGCAGGTGCGTCCGGGACCGTCGCAGCGGTGGGGGGCGCGGCGCCTGCCGGCACGACGGGCGGTGGCAGGTCGAGCGGTCGGCTCGATGCCGCGGCGAGGAGGGGTGCGGGCGGGGGTACGGTGGACGGTGGCGGTGCGGTGGACGGTGGCGGCGCGGTGGACGGTGGCGGCGCGGTGGGGGGTGCCAGCACCGCACCGTCGCCGACACCGCCGGGGCGGTGGAGCGCTCGATCCGCCTTCACGATGATCGTGCCGGTGCGGACCGCCGAGACGTCGGCCGTCTCGGAGGCGGCCACCACCTCCGGCCAGTGCAGGACGAATCGCCGCCGCCGCAGCCATCCCGTCCCGAATGACTTCACCCCCGCACGCACGAGGTCGAGCGCGAAGTCGTCGGCGCTCGCGTGCCGGTCGCCGACGCGCTTCGCGAGCGAGCGGTCGACCACCGCTCCGATGGCCGCCGGGAGTTCGGGTCGTGACGCGATCAGCGGGGTCGGCTCCGTCACGAGGTGGTGGGCGAGCAGCGCGGTGGGCGTGGTGCAGTCGGGGAAGGGAAGACCGCCTGTCAGCAACTCGTAGGCCATCACGCCGGTGCTGTACACGTCGGAGGCGCCGGTGAGGGGTTCCCCACGGACCTGCTCCGGGCTCATGTATGCGGGGGTGCCGATCACCATGCCGGTCGCCGTTCGTCGCGAACCCTCGGCGCCGATCGTCCGTGCCACGCCGAAGTCGGCGAGCTTCACCACACCGCGGGCGTCGAAGAGCAAGTTCTCCGGCTTGATGTCGCGATGGAGGATGTTGCGTTCGTGGGCGGCGGACAGCGCGGCGCAGCACGCGAGGACCGCCGCACAGGCCTCGTCGGTCGCCAGCCCGTCGCTCAGGAAACGGTCGCTCAACGGGCTCGCGCAGCGCTCCATGATGAGCAGGCACAGCCCGTCGTCCCGGTCGACGAAGTCGTAGACCGGCACGATGTGTGGGTGGTCGAGCGAGGCGACGAGGCGCGCCTCGTCGACGAAACGCTCGCGGACCGCCGGATCCGCAGCGAAGGCGCGAGGCAGCTGCTTGATCGCGACCGATCGACCGAGCTGGCGGTGCCGCCCCGCGTACACCACGCCGAACGCGCCACGACCGATCTCGTCGAGGACTTCGTACGCCGGTAGCGCCTCCTGCACCGCGAGGAGTTCTCGGGACGGTCGTGGCACGACGATCCCGACGACACCGTGTTCGCCGGGTTACACCACGGCTGCCGTCAGGGGTCGGTCGGATCGGGCGCCGGAGGATCCGTCGTCGCCGGAGGCTCGGTGGTGGCGGGCGGCGGCGCGGTGGTCGCCGGCGCTTCCGTGGTGCTGGGGGTCGGCGACGACGTGGTGGTGGGTGGCGTGGTGGTGGGTGGTGTGGTGGTGGCTGGCGTGGTCGTGGTCGTCGGGGCCGCGAGGGTCGTCGTGGTCGGCGGCCGGGTGGTCGACGGCGCCACCGTCGTCGGGGCGGCCGTGGTCGTCGGTGACGGGATCGGCGTCGGGCCCGCGCTGGCGAGATCGGGGGTCGTCTCGGCCGGGGCCGCATCGCTCGCCGGGGCCTGGTCCGACGGCTCGGGTGCAGCGCCCGATGTCGACGGGTCGTCGCTGGAGCGGTCGTCGCGCTCATTCGCGCTCGAGTCGCGGCGTGGCGCGGCCGTGTCCGGAGCGACCGATGCCGTCGTGGCGTCGACGATCGCGACAGGCGATCCGTCCTCGCTCGATGCGTCGGCAGCCGCGGCCGGTCCCGCTGAGTCGGCGGCGGGTGCGTTGCCGTCGCTGACCGATGGTCCCGTCGGATCCGGCATCGGTCCGGCAGACGAGGTGGCGCGTGGCCCCTCCGACGGCGAACCGTCTGCCGTCACGGCTGTCACCGTGTCATCGGCGGCGGGCACGTCCCAGCGGGCCACACGTTCGACGATGCCGTTGGAGGCGTCGGCGAACGATGCGAGCGTGCCGAATCCGAACAGCGATCCGGCGATCAGGGCGAGCCGCGCCGAGGTCGCCGGCATGGTCCGGCGGGGTGTTGCCGGACCGCGGGTCGGGCGGGACGCCGCTGCTGCGCAGGTGCGGCAGCTGCCGTGGCGCGTGAGGTCGCCGCCGCACACCACGCAGATGGGGATCCTCGTCTCGGTCATGACACGTCGCTCGACGTGTCGGACCGTCCGGAACCCGGCGACGCCGTCCAGCGGGTCGGCGGCCCGGCGAGGTCAGCGCATCGTGTAGCGGATCGGCAGACGCTTCACGCCGCTCACGAAGCCCGACTTGGTGAGTGCCGACTCGCCGGCGTACTCGACCGACGCGAGGTGCGGCAGGATCTTGCCGAACAGCGCCTTGAGCTCCATGCGGGCGAGCATCGCCCCGAGGCAGTAGTGCACGCCGAACCCGAACGCGAGGTGCTTGTTCGGTGTGCGGCCGACGTCGAAGGTGAACGGGTCGGCGAACACGTCCTCGTCGCGGTTGGCCGACCAGTAAGCCAGGTACACGTCCTCGCCCGCCTTGATCGTCTGCCCGCCGAGGTCGTAGTCGACGGCGGCGGTACGCATGAACTGCTTCACCGGTGAGGTCCAGCGGATGATCTCGTCGACGGCGGTGCCCATCAGCGACGGGTCGGCCTGCAGCCGGGCGAGCTGGTCCGGATGATCGATCAGGGCCTTCATGCCGCCGGCCATGGCGTTCGACGTGGTGTCGTGGCCGGCCGTCGCTGCGATGATGTAGTAGCCGATGGTCTCCATGTCGCCCATCGGGTTGCCCTCGATCTGCGCGTTCGCGATCACCGATGCGAGGTCCTCGGTCGGGTTCGCCCGACGCTCGGCGGTGAGGTTCGTGAAGTAGGTGTACAGGTCGAACAGGGTCTGCATCAGACCGGCCATCGCGTCCTCGTCACGCTTGAAGTCGCTGTCGTCGGGGGCGAACATCTCCTGGGTCAGGCGCAGCATCGTGCCGTAGTCGCTCTCGGGCAGACCGAGGATCGCGAGGATCACCTGCAGGGGGTACTGCATCGCGATGTCGGCGGCGAAGTCGCACTCGCCGCCGAAGTCGCGCAGCTTCTGCAGCGCCTGGTCGGCGAGCTCGTCCATCCGGCCGTCGAGCTTCGCGAGGTTCTTCGGCAGGAACCACTCCGAGGTGACGTTGCGGTGCAGGCGGTGCTCCGGGTCGTCCATCTGCACGAGCGACTTCACCAGGTGGCCGTCGGTCTTCAGCTTGGCGTCGGACTCGGCGGTGCCCATGATGCAGCGGGGCTCGCTCAGGAACTCGTTGTTGTGCAGCTCGACCTCGAGGATGTCCTGGTGCTTGGTGAGCGCCCAGAACGGCGTGATCCCCGGCCCCTCGACCCACGAGATCGGCGCCTCCCGGCGCAGCAGCGCGGCCGCGCGGTGCCACAGCTCCTCGTCGACGTACCCCTCGGCGGTGTACAGGATGTGCTGTGCCTGGTGCACGGTCATGGCGTCGGCGCTCACGGGCGGACCTCCTCGGATCGAAGCGCCCCCACGGCGCCCACGTCGGCGACCATACTCCGAGGTATGTCGCCGGCGCGCAAGGTGACCTTGGTCCCGATGTCGACCGATCCGGATCGTGTCAGGGGGACAGCTGGACGAGCACGCGCTCGTAGCGGTCCATGCGACGCGGATCGTGGCGCACCTCGCCATCGGCGAGCCGGAGGTCGGGGAACCGTTCGGCGAGTCGCTGGATCGCGATCGTCGCCTGCATGCGGGCGAGTGGTGCGCCGATGCAGTAGTGGAGGCCCTGTCCGAACGCGACCGACACGACCTCGCGCCGCGTGATGTCGAAGCGCTCGGGATCGGACCAGCGCGCCGGATCGCGGTTCGCGGCGCCGAGCGCCACCCGCACCGTCGATCCGGCGGGGATGGTGACGCCGCCGATGGTGACGTCCTCGAGGGCGAGCCGGTTGGTGGTGGTCTGCTGGTTGGGGTGGTGGTACCGGAGGATCTCGGTGATCGCGCCGGGCAGCGTCGCCGCTGGGCCGGAACACACCAACTGCCACTGCTCGGGATGTTGCAGGAGCAACAGCATGCCGCTGGAGATCATGCGCTCGGTGGTGGTGCCGGCGGCGGTGTAGATCGTGAGCAGCGCGGCGAGGATCTCGTCCGTGGTGAGCGTCTCTCCGTCGGCCTCGGCCTGCACCAGCGCCGTGACGAGATCGGCGCGAGGGGATCGCCGCCGGGCCTCGACCACCTCGGCGATCGTCGCGAGTTGCCACACCATCGCGTCCCGGCCCGCCTGTCGCTGCTCGGGCGTCGCCGTGGGATCACCCAATCGCTCGGTCGCCTCGAACGAGGCTCGGAAACGCAGCTGCTCGTCGGTCGGGATGCCGATCATCTCCGACGCGACGGTGATCGTCAGCGGGAACGCCAGCTCGCTGACGAGGTCGAGGCGGCGGTCGGGCCGTGCGGCACCGACGTCGAGCAGCTCGTCGACGAGACGGTGCACACGATCGCGCTGCTCGTCGACCGCAGCTCGTGTGAAGGCCTGCTGCACCAGAGCGCGCAGACGAGTGTGCGTGGGCGGGTCCTGCATGTTGAACGACCGGAACACCACCTGCTGCGCACGCACGAAGGGGTCGTCCGCGGCCGGCGTTCCGGCGTGCTTGCGACCCCAGTGGCTCGACAGTCGCGCGTCGCGCAGCGCTGCGGCGACGTCGTCGTAACGGGTGAGCAGCCAGTAGCCGTACGTGCTGCGGTGCACCGGGTCGTGCTCACGCAACCACGCGAGCGTCGGTGCGGGGTCCTCGAGGAAGTCACGGGAGTGGAGGTCGAGCGGGAGGCGCTCGGCGTGGTCGTCGGTCGTGGCGATCCGCCGAGGATACGCGACATCACACTGGAGCCCAGAGAGGGAATCGAACCCTCGACCTTTTCATTACGAGTGAAATGCTCTGCCGACTGAGCTATCTGGGCGCGATGCGGGAGTCTAACGAGCCCGGCCCGAGGATCACACGGCAATGGGCACGGTGAGCGCCGGCTCGCCATCGGGCCGGGCGACGCACAGCAGCGTCTCGGCCACCTCACGTCCCGTCGCGGCCCGCAGCGCACCGGCGTAGGCCGCGAGTTGCGGGCGGTAGCGCTCGGCGAGCACGGCGGGGGATTCGAGCACGTGGTCGGTCTTGAAGTCGACCACGACGAACCGGCCGTCCTCCATCCAGATGGCGTCGACGATGCCGTACACGCCCTCGCCGTCGACCTCACCTCCGACGTACATCTCGCGTCGCACGGTCCCGACGGTGGCGGCGGCACGCATGCGGGCGAACGCCTCGCCGGTGGCGATCGATCGCACCAGCTGCGCCACGTACGGCACGAACCGCTCGGGCACCTCCTCGGCCCGGCACTGCGCGACGACGAGTGACTCGACGGACGGACCGTCGAGGGGAGCTGACCCGTCGAGGGGTAGCACCTGCACGACACCGTGCACGGCACGGCCGACCCGCGTGCCGTACCGGCCGATCTGGTCGGGCAGTGCGCCGAACGGTCGTGGCGGCTTGCTGTGCGGACTGTCGGCAGGGGCGTCCTCGGTCGCGGTGTCGTCGGTCGCGGCGTCCTCGGTCGCGAGCGGGCCAGGGACGTCGGTCGACGTGGCCACCGGCGCGGCGGGTGCCGGAGGGACGGCGACCGGCGCCTCGTCGTCGCGGTGACGCAGCTGCGTCGCCGACCAGCTCGAGCGCACCCGCCACTCGGTGGCGCGTGACGGCGGCCGGTCGACTCTGGTGTCGAGCGCCACCACCTCCGGCGACGGGACGGCCGGGGCCGGCGGCAGGTCGGGCACCTCGTCGGTCGGCGGCAGGTGACCGACGAGCTCGGCTGCGGTGGTGCGTGTGGCCCGCTTGCCGTGGTGCAGGCACACCACGAGGTGATCCATCGCCCGGGTGCAGGCCACGTAGGCGAGCCGCGCTGCCTCGAGGCGATCGAGCACGCTGTCGTACGCGCTGGTGAAGCCGCTCGTCGACATCCGACCGAACTTCACCTCGGCGCGCGGCTGCCCGTCGGCATCGACCTCGAAGGTGGCTCGCACGTGGTCGCCGCTCGGCCGCTGCCGTCCGAGCCCGGCCACCATCACGACCGGGAATTCGAGTCCCTTCGCGGCGTGCACGGTGAGCACGTGCACCGCGTCCTCGTCGGTCTCGTCGGTGGTCACGTTGCTGCG
Organism: Acidimicrobiaceae bacterium; assembly: GCA_020637235.1. Lineage (GTDB taxonomy): Bacteria > Actinomycetota > Acidimicrobiia > Acidimicrobiales > Ilumatobacteraceae > VFMC01. The sequence continues at coordinate 218,437 of JACJWG010000005.1, forward strand.
GTCGTCGTTCTCGACGCGCAGCGCCACCCAGGCGAGGTACTCGCCGAGCGATCCACCGGTCTGTTCGTACCACCAGCGTGCCTCGTCGAGCACGAGCCGCAGCCGCCGCCAGCTCGTGGTGGCCGCGCCGTCCACCAGCGACGCAGCCCGGGTGGCCGATCGACGTGCCACCTCGTCGAGCAGTTCCGGGAGCGGGGTGCGGTGACGGGCATCGGCCCAGCCCCGCAACGCCGTGATCGCCTGCAGCACCGCCGGGTGGCCCGGCCGCTCGTCGCCGTCGCGGAGGTACCAGGTGCCGCCGGCGTTGCGGTGCGCGACGAGCTCGACGTCGCTGATCGCGAGCACCGACGTGCGCAGCGCCGTGACCACCTTGATCGGGGAGGCCGTGTCGTTCACCGCGGCGAGCACGCGCAGCAGGTCGCGCACCTCACGGGTGTCGTACAGCAGCGCACCGCCCTCCACCACGTACGGGATGCCGGCACGGCGCAACGCCGGCTCGAGGTGGGTGAGGTCGGCGCGCGTGCGCACCAGCACGGCGATGTCGGTGAACCGAGCAGGGCGCTCACCGCCGGTGTGGCGCACGATCCACGTTCCGTGCGCCGCCGTGATCATGCGCGCGAGATCTCGGGCCTGCGCTCGTCCGGCGAGTTCGGCAGGTGCGTCGATCACGCCGCCCACCACGGTGACGGTGGCGGGTGCGTCGGGCACGTGGTGATCGAGCGGCCCGAACGGCACCTGGCCGTGCCCGGCATCGGCGTCGAACCAACTGCGGAACAGCGCGTTCACCCATCGCAGCACGGCTGGCCGCGACCGGAAGTTGGTGGTGAGCTCACGTGAAGTGAGGTGGGGCAGCTGCTGCAGCCGTGCGAACAGCGCGACGTCCGCGTCGCGGAAGCCGTAGATCGACTGCTTGGGGTCGCCGACGGCGAACAACACGGGCGTGTGGGTGCCGGCGGGATCGTCCGGGCCGGGGGGTGAAGTGAGTGCCTGCACGATGTCGTACTGCACGACGTCGGTGTCCTGGAACTCGTCGACACACAGATGGTCGATCTCCTGGCGAAGCCGCCGTCGGATGTGCGGGTGCCGCGCGAGCAGGCGACGGGTGAGCACCAGGATGTCGTCGAACGACAGGCTGCCGCTGCGATAGCGGGCGTGAGCCTCGTCGAGCACCAGCGGCACCGCGAGGTGCAGGATCTGACGCACCGCCGTGTCGCGCACCACGGCGGTGACGCCCTTCACGCGATCCTTCACCTCGTCGCGCGACGCCTTGCCGTCGGCGCCGCCGAGATTGCCGAAGCTGGTGGCCGGCACGGCCGCGAGCGCCTCCACCATCGTGGGTGCCGAGACACATGCCTCGAGTCGCGGCATCAGATCCTGGAACGCGATCCGCAGCTTGAGCGGCACGTCGCGGTCGGCCGCCAGTTCGCGCACCCGCGCCAGCGCAGGCACACATGCGTCGCGCCACGGCGGCGGCGCGTCGAACGCGACCTCGTCGAATCGGTCCCACTGCTGGTCGACGAGCCGCACGAGCGCGTCGAGATGACCGATGCCGTTCTCGGCCACCACCACGTCGATCGCCTCCCGGTCGGCGGGATCGTCGCGAGTGGCGACGGCGTCGAACATGCGGCGGCGGATGCGCAGCGCCCGGTCGCGTTCGTCGGTACCGGCGAGGAGTTCGTCCCGAGTGGCGAACACGGGTGGGAGCCCCGCCTCGAGCGGGTGGCGGCGCAGGATACCGAGGCAGAAGGCGTGGATCGTGCCGACGGTCATCTGCTCGACGGCCGGGACGAGCGCGGCGGGGAGTTTCGAGCGCAGCTTGTTCACCAGATCGCGTGCGGCCCGTTCGGTGAACGTGATCGCCACGATGCGCGACGGGTCGCCGCCACGGGCGAGCACCTGCTCGAGACGTCGGATGAGCGTCTCGGTCTTGCCGGCTCCGGCGCCGGCCGCCATCACGAACGACGCGTCGATGCGGTGGATCGCGTCGTCGCGGGCCGGCTGGTCGGCGAGCTCGGGGGTGGCGAACAGGTCGAGCTGGGTGGCAGTCATGAGTCGTCCGAGGCGCTGTCGGTCGGTCGGTCGGCGAGGCCGTCGACCACCTCGGCCTCGCCGCTCCACTCGATGCGTCGCTGGTTGATCTCGTAGGTCCCGAGGCCGTCGGGGGCGCACACGTCGCAGCCCCAGGTACCCACCTCGCCCGGCTCGAAGCGTCCGGCGTCGATCGCGTCGGCGATCTCGTGCAGTCGTGCGTGCAGTTGCTCGTGCACGTCGGGGGTGAGGCCGAGCACCACGTCGGCTGCGGCCTCCGGCCGGCCGACGAAGCGATAGGCCGACCGTGTGACCGGCTCGCCGGTGAGCTGCTCGACGGCCCAGCCGTAGAACGCCAGCTGCAACTTGTCGCGGTCGGGGCCGAGTGGGTGCAACGGATCGATCTTGGCGAACGGCTCGGCGCGTCCCGACTTGAGGTCCATCACCCGCAACGAGCCATCGGCCTGCCGGTCGACCCGATCGATCGAACCGTTGAAGGCGACGCGGTGACGACCGTCGGGTGAGGTCCACGTCGCCGGTGGCCGCCGGCCGTCGCTGCGGCGCCCGAACGAGAACTCGGCGCCGATGGGAGTGACGCGGTCGTCGAGCTCGTACTCGATGCCGCGTCGCATGGCTCGCAACACCTGCGCCCGTCGGGCGCGCCACATCTCGGGATGACCGAGGTGGTGAGCCGTCAGCAACGGTGCGGCGAGCTCGTCGAGGATCTCCTCGAGGCGAGCCATCGTGCGCTCGACGTCGTCGGGCCCGTCGATCCACGGACCGGTCGAGCCGGGATGGGCGTCGATCCACTCGACGATCAGGCGCTCGAACACCTCGTGCACGAGCGTGCCCTTCTCGCGAGCTTCGATGTCGGTGATCTCCGAGGGGTCGGTGTCGTCGACACGGGCGTCGAGCACGCGTGTGACGAAGTACTCCAACCCGCACGTCACCCATTGCTCGAACGACGTGATGCCCACCTCGACGGGTTCGCCGCCGTGGCCGAGCCGGGCGAACGGATGCGTCGCGCCGAGCGGGCCCACCTGACCGTCGTACTCACCCGGGTGTGGTTGCAGCCGGGACGTGATCGCCCGCCGGCGGCGCGCGAGGCGCGGTGTCGAGCGGTCCGGGTGGCGGGTGAACCACTCGTCGGTGTCGAGCCACGGCGCGTCGATGTCGAGCATCCGGGCAGCGTGCGAGGCGACGTGTTCGCGCCGGAGTGTGGCGTGGGCGATCAGCGGCGACGGGTACAGATCGCCGCCCGAGCGGACGTCCCAGCGCGACCAGGTGAGGGTGACCGACTCCGTGGCGCCCTCGAGCGCGGCGTGCAGTCCGCGCTCGTCGCGGCGTGGGCGGTTGGCGGGCCCGGTGAGCACGCCGAGCGGCTCTGCACCGTGGTGGCGAGTGAGCACCAGGTCGTCGCTGACGCGACCGGGGAGGAGGTGGTCGTTGGCACCCACGACGAATGCATGGTCGAACACCGCACCGGTGGCACCCACGATCTGGTCGACGAACACACCGGCACCCTTGCTCTCGGAGGTGACGACGTCGGTGTCGAGGAAGGCCTCGACGAGACGGACGAGCACGGAGGTGCGCAGTGGCAGCCCGAACTGCTCGATCTCGGCCAGCACGGCGAACACGCCCTCGAGCTGTTCGGCGGCTTCGCGTTGCCACGCGGGATACCCGACCCAGTGCTCGAGTCGCCACTCGACCGTGCCGCAGTGCGTGACAAACCACGCCTCCAGGGCACGGGCGACCTCGGGCCAGTCGGCGGCCGCGCGGATCGTGTCGCGGTGATGGCGTTGCCGTCGCACGAACCCGGTGAGGGCGCGGTGGGCCCGGTGGTCGCGGTGGTCGTCGTCGGGAAGGCGCGCGTCGAACGCGGCCCAGTCGCGTTCGCCCACCACCCCGTGGCGCTGCGCGAGTCGGTTCCAGCGGTCGGCCGGCCGAGCGAAGGTGCGCACCTGCTCGGCGCCGTGTTCGTCGACCTCGACGTCGCGGCCGGTCGGTGCGAGCCGGGCGAGCTCGACCAGGGTGTGCCGGTCGAGCCCGTCGCGCACGAGCGCGAGCAGGAGTCGCAGCACCTGTCCGGCGACCGAGCCCTTCAGCTGCGGTGCCACCTGCCCTCGCGCCGCCACGCCGGCGGCCGCGAGCGAGGCGGCGATCGCGGCTCGGTGCGGGCCGGCCGGCGGGTAGAACACGGCGATCCGGTCGGCCACCACACCGCGTTCGAGCAGGCCGACGATGCGCCGCGTGACCTCGCGGACCTCTTCGTCGTGGTCGGGGCACGACACCACCACCACGTCCCGCTCGTGCGACTGGTGCTGCACCGCCACCACGTCCCGCTGCACGAGGCGGGCGACGTGCGGCGCGACACCGAGTTCGGGGGCCGGCGAGGTGGTGGCCACCACGCACGACCGCGGCGACCGGGCGATCAGTGCCTGGAGCATCGCGACGTGCGACGGATTGAACTGCTGGGTGACGACGAGCACCACCGGAGCGGCGCCGACCTCGTCGCCGGCGACCGACAGATCGCGCAGGCGGCGTGTGGCGATGCGCACGATCTCGGCGGTGTCGACGAGCCCCTGACGCAGCAGCCGATCGCGCACCTGCGCCACCAGACGCACCACGGCGGTGGCGCTGTCGCGGCCGGCGGCGAGCGAGTGGAGTGCTGCGACCGGATCGTCGTCGAGGGTGAAGGCGCCGACGAGGGAGGCGTACGTCCGGACGATGGCGTCGTGGGTGGCCGGATGGTCGGCACACGTGGCGAACGGTGCGGGTCGGGTGCGCGGGTCGCCGAGCAGTTGCTGCACCACGGCGAGCACCGCCACATCGGGTGCCACGCGACGGCGACCGAGCTCGTGTGACGCGATCTCGTTCGCCAGCCGCAACGTGCCGCCGATCTCGGCGCCGCACGACCCACCGTTCAGCGGCAGCGCCCGGCGGAGCCCGTCGACTGTCGCTCCGTCGGGCGCGATCACGCGGACGAGTCGCAGCGGATCGTCGAACTGCAGGTCGCGGATCGCCTGCCCGACGGCGCTGGCCAACGCACGGCCGGGCGCGGTCCACCGGACCTCGACGTGCGGGACGTCCGCGACGGGTGCCATGGGAGGCCTAGACGTAGTAGCGGGGATGCCAGATCCCCTTGGGGTCTTCGCCGGACACCGGCATGCGCCACGTGCGCAGGCGAGTGGTCGGGGCGTCGAGTCGGACCGCGCACAGCGCGCGTGGCTGGTCGGACGTGCCGTCGACGTACCCGTCGGCCCAGTCGTCGCGGGTGTAGCGCTTCGCGATGAGGCGGTAGAGGGGCTGCCAGGCGGCGTCGTCGCCGGGTTGGTGGAGCACCTCGACCACGCCCTGCACCACCACCTTCCGGTAGGGCGCGTCGGCCTCGTCGATGCTGATGCCGACCCGTGGATCGCGGACCAGGTTGCGCCAGATGACGGCCGGCTGGCGAGGCGTGAAGCAGATCGCCCCGTCGTGGACGATGAACCACAGCGGCAGCACCCGCGGCATGCCGTCGTCGTCGACGGTCCCGATGCGGGCGAGGTGGCCGGGTTCGGCGAGGAAGGTGTCGACGTCGTCGCGGCTGAGTGCTGGCACGGATCGAACCTACCGCGCCGGTGTGACGGCCATCGTGCGAGGCGCCCGCCCGAGAATCAGAGCGACGGCAGCTCGAGCAGCAGGTGCTGCAACAGCAGCGGCTCGTTGGGATTGCGCTCGAGTGCCTCGAGGGCGTCATGGATCCGCCGGACCGCGTGGGTGGCGGCATCGGGGCGGCTCGCCCGCCCCGCGACGAGGGCGTCGCGGTACGTGGCCGCCATCACGGCGAGGCCGCTGCGGAGCTCGTCGGTGCGGTAGCGGCGTACCTCGCGCTTGTGGCGGTCCTCGAGCGACTTGCGCCCGCTGCCGCGCTCGCCCGCCGCTGCCACCCGGGCCTCGAGATCGGCCACCTCGCGCTCGTGGACGGGGGCGAGCGACGCGGCGGCCTGATCTGCCAGCTTGGTGATCTCCTCGACCAGCGTCACCACCATCAGGCCGCTGCCGTCGAGTCTCGTCGGCACGGCGGCGAAGGCCGCTCGGCGCGCGGCGAGTCCCGGGTCGCTCACGAGCACGCGGGCGCGGTCGAGGTTGCCCGCAGCGGCGGCCGCGGCAGCTGCGGCGCCGGCCGGCTCGTGCCCCTCGCCGACGAGTGCTGCGGTGATGTCGGCCTCGGCGATCGGCTGGAACTCGATGCGCACGCAGCGCGACGCGATCGTCACCAGCTCGGCGTCCACCTGGTCGGCCAGCACCACGAACACGGTGCTGGCCGGCGGCTCCTCGAGCGTCTTCAGCAGACGCGCTGCGCCCTCGGCGGTGAGGAGGTGGAACTCCTCGAGGATCATCACCTTGCGCCGCCCCTCCACCGGAGCGAGCGACGCGGTGCGGATGATGTCCTCGATCTGCTCCTTCGCGATCGCCGCCCCCACACGTCGCACCTCGCGCACGTCGGGGTGCTCGCCGGCGAGGGCGAGGCGGGCAGCACGCTCGTCGGGGCGGTCGCCGCCGACGAGCAGCGCAGCGGCGAAGGCCCGCGCCGCCTGGTCCTTCGTCGAGCCGGGCGGCCCGACGAACAGGTAGGCGTGCACCGGGTCGGTGACACAGGCACGCAGGCGCGCGACGGCCCGCTCCTGGCCGACGACGGCATCCCACAGGCTCGTCGTCACAGTCCCGTCCGTTCACGGACGGCCGACCGGATCGAGCGGTACACGGTGTCGAGGTCGCCGTCGGCGTCGATCACCACCCAGTGGTCGGGGTCGGCGGCGGCCATCGCGGCGAAGCCGGCGCGGACACGCCGGTGGAACTCGTCGCTCTCGCGCTCGAACCGGTCGAGCTCGCGGCCGTGCATGCGCGACGCCTGGACGTCGGGCGACACGTCGAGCAGCACGACGAGGTCGGGCCAGCGATGACCGATCGCCCACCCGTTGATGCGACGGAGCTCGTCGACGTCGAGCCCGCGCCCATACCCCTGGTAGGCGAGTGTCGAGTAGACGGTGCGGTCGCTCACCACGTGGCGACCCGCGGCGAGCGCCGGCGACACCAGCTCGTCGAGGTGTTGGGCCCGGTCGGCGGCGGTGAGCAGTGCCTCGGCCCGGTCGGCCAGGTCGGTGACCTCCGTGTCGTGCAGGATGGCCCGGATCCGCGCACCGATGCGAGTACCGCCCGTTTCGCGGGTGAGCAACGCGCCGAGCTCGTCGGCGAGGCGTGCGGCGTGCGTGCTCTTGCCGCAGCCCTCGGCACCTTCGAAGGCGAGGTAGCAGGGGCCCGGATTCACCTCGGCGACGCTAGCGGCGACTGGTGTAGGCTCACATGAGACGACGATCCCACATGATGAGAAGTCGTGGGTCACGAGAGGGAGAGTGCCGTGCTCTGGATTCCGGTCACGATCGCCGCCGCCGGGTTCCAGACGGCGCGGACGGCCATGCAGCAGCGGCTGCGCGCGCTGTTGTCGGTGAGCGGCGCCGGTTTCGTCCGGTACGTGTACGGCGCGCCGATCGCGATCGTCGCAGTGGCGCTCACGGCCGCGATCGACGGCGGGCTGCCCGAGCCACCCGCGAGGTTCTGGCCGATCATCGCCGGTGGCGGGCTCGCGCAGATCGTCGGCACGATCCTGATGATCCACGCGTTCGACGTCCGCGACTATGCGATCGGAACCGTCTACACCAAGACCGAGGTGGTGCAGGTGGCGGTGTTCTCCCTGGTGTTCCTCGGCGAACCCCTTGGCGTGCTCGGGTGGCTCGCCACGCTCGTGTGCTTCGCCGGTGTGGTGGTGCTGGCCGGCGGGCGCCGGGTGTGGCACGTGCGGGATCGTGCCGTGCTCTACGGCCTCGGCGCGGGCGGGGCGTTCGCGCTCGCCTCGGTCGGCATCCGCGCCGCGTCGCAGTCGCTGCTGGACGGTCAGGACGGCGACGGTCACGTCGTCGCGCGGGCACTGCTCACCCTGGCGGTGATGAACACCATGCAGATCGTGATGCACGGCGGATACCTGGCCGTACGCGAGCGCAGACAGCTCCGACTCGCGTTCGTGCACTGGCGGTCGAGTTCGGTGGTCGGGGTGCTCAGTGTGTGCGGCTCGGCGTGCTGGGCGCTCGCGTTCACCCTGGAGAACGCCGCCCGCGTGCGCACCTTCGGACAGGTGGAGCTGCTCATCACCTTCGCCGTCGCCCACTGGTGGCTCGGCGAACGGCACGGCCGGCGCGAGTACCTGGCGAGCGCGCTGGTGCTCGCCGGGGTGGTGGGCGTGATCGCGGGCGGCTGAGCGCGAGCGGTGGTGCGCGTGCGGGCCGGTTCCGGTCAGCCCGGGCGGCGAGTCGTACCGCCGGCCTTCTTGGCGGGCGCCTTCTTCGCGGCCGACTTCGTGGCACCGGCCTTCTTCGCCGGAGCCGCCTTCTTCGCGGCGGCCTTCTTGGTCGCGGCAGCCTTCTTCGCTGCCGGTCCACCGCGCTCGATGATCTGCTCGCGGCGGATCGCGAGCAGTTCGAAGGCTCGCTCGGGCAACATCGTCTCGAGCCGGTCGCCCTTGCTGAGCGACGCGTTCGTCTCGCCGTCGGTGACGTACACGCCGAACTTGCCGTCCTTGGCCACCACGGGTCGACTGCTCACCGGGTCGGTGCCGAACTCGCGCAGCGGTCCCTTGGCGGCCATGTTGGCGCCGCCGCGCCGGAACACCTTCGGCTGGCGGAAGATCTCGAGCGCCTCGTCGAGGGTGATCGTGAGGAGCTGCTCCTCCGACGCGATGTTGCGGAAGTCCTTGTCCTTCTGCACGTACGGGCCGTAGCGACCGTTGTTGGCCACGATCGCGACGCCGTCGGCCGGATCGACCCCCACGGTACGGGGCAGCTGCAACAGGTCGCGGGCGTCGTCGACGGTGACGCGCTCGAGGGTCATCGTCTTGAACAGGCTCGCCATCTTCGGCTTCTCGAGGCCGGGCGGCGGCTGATCGGCGGTGCCCCACTGCACGTAGGGGCCGTAGCGACCGTTCTTCGCGAACACCGGCAGGCCGTCGAGCTCGCCGATCGGCTCGTCGCTCTTCGGCAGGGCGAGCAGTTCGAGCGCCTTGGCCACGGTGAGCTCGTCGGGCGTGAGGTCGTCGGGCACGCTCGCGGTGTCCTCGCCCCGTTTCACGTACGGGCCGTACTTGCCGGGCTTCACCACGATCTCGGCGCCGTCGGGATCGAGACCGATCGGGAACGTGTTGATCTCCGCAGCGTCGATCTCGTCGAGGTTCTCGGCCACGAGCCGCTTCAGGCCGGGCAGTTGCTCGGCCTCGTCGCCGAAGTAGAAGTCCTCGAGCCAGTCGACCTTGCCGCGCTCGGCGCGGGCGATGGAGTCGAGATCCTCTTCCACCCGGGCCGTGAACGCATAGTCGACGAGGTCGTCGAAGTGCTTCTCCATCAACCCGACGACGGCGAACGCGGTCCACGTGGGAACGAGCGCCTGGCCCTTCTTCCACACGTAGCCGCGGTCCTGCACGGTCTGGATGATCGATGCCCACGTGGAGGGTCGGCCGATGCCGAGTTCTTCGAGGCGCTTGACGAGCGAGGCCTCGGTGTAGCGCGCCGGTGGGCTGGTGGTGTGACCGTTCGGCGTGAGCGACGCCACGTCGACCGGCGCGCCGACCACCAGCGGCGGCAGGAGCGCTTCGCGCTCGTCGTCGCCGTCGTCGTCGGCGGACTCGACGTACACCTGCCGGTAGCCGGGGAACGTGATCGTGGTGCCACTCGCGGCGAACTCGGCGTCGGTGCCGGTGCTCGCGCCCGGCACGGTCGCCACGGCGCCGAGACGCACGCTGACCGTGGTCCCGGTGGCGTCGGCCATCTGCGACGCCAGCGTTCGTTGCCAGATCATGCGATAGAGCATCAACTCCTGGCCGTTGAGCTCGTTCGACAGGGCATCCGGCGATCGAAGCGGGGTGGTGGGCCGGATTGCCTCGTGCGCTTCCTGCGCGTTCTTGATCTTCGTCGAGTACTGCCGCGGCGCTTGCGACAGGAACTGGTTGCCGTAGGTACGTCCGACCTCGCTGCGCACCGCCGCGAGCGCCTCGTCGCTCAACACCACGTTGTCGGTGCGCATGTACGTGATGTAGCCGCGCTCGTACAGACCCTGCGCGAGCCGCATCACCTGGCTGGCGCTGAGGCGGAGCTTGCGGCCGCCCTCCTGCTGGAGGGTGGAGGTCATGAACGGCGCACGCGGCGTGCTCCGGTACGGCTTCTCCTCCACCGATCGCACGGTGAACGGCGCTGACGCGAGGGCGTCGGCCAGGCTGCGCGCCCGGGGCTCGTCGACCACCACGACGCTGCGCTTCGGTTGGCCGTCGCTGGTGAAGTCCTTGCCCGTCGCCACCTTGGTGCCGTCGAGCGCGACGAGCGTGGCCGTGAACGCCGGCGACGTGGCGGTCAGCAGGTCGACATCCCAGTAATCGGCGGTCACAAACGCGATCCGCTCGCGCTCGCGCTCGACGATCAGGCGCACCGACGGGCTCTGCACCCGACCTGCCGAGAGGCCGCGGTTGACGCGCCGCCACAGCACCGGCGACACCTCGTAGCCGTAGAGGCGATCGAGCAGGCGGCGGGTCTCGGCCGCGTCGACGAGGCCGTAGTCGATCCCGCGCGGGTTGTTGACCGCCTGGTCGATCGCCGACTTGGTGATCTCGTGGAACACCATGCGCTTCACGGGCACCTTGGGCTTCAGGTACTCGAGCAGGTGCCAGCTGATCGCCTCCCCCTCGCGGTCCTCGTCGGTCGCGAGGTACAGCTCGGAGGCGTCCTTCAGCGCCGCTCGCAGGTCCTTCACCACCTGCTTGCCGCGCTCGGTGAGCTCGTACGTGGGCGTGAAGCCGTTCTCGACGTCGATGTTGAGGCCCTTGCTCGGCAGGTCGGCCACGTGGCCGACGGAGGCACGGACGTCGAAGGTCGCCCCCAGGAACTTGGAGATGGTCTTCGCCTTCGCAGGCGACTCGACGATGACGAGGGGCTTGGCCATTGGGTGGTATCGCTACGGCATGCCGGCGGTGGTTGTCAAGCCGCCCTGCCCGAGCAGATGGTCCGCGGTCGCCGCCCGACGTCAGGCAGGTGAGGTCGCGGGGACCGCGTCGGACGCGGTACCGGACGCGGTGTCGGGTGTGGTGTCGGTCGATTCGAGCACCGCGCGGGCCCCGTCGATGCCCACGCACACGCGCTCGCCCGGGTTGAGATCTGCCACCCCGGCGACGTGCACCGCCACCAGCACGTCGACCACGTCGAGGCGCACCCCGAGCACGGTGCTCGATCCCTGGAACGTGCAGCTCGTGACGCTGCCGTCGAGGCCCTCGTCGGTGAGATGCAGGTCTTCGGGGCGCACCAGCAGCCGCACCTGGGTGCCGTCGGCCATCGTGGTGTGTGGCACCACCACCGGATGCGGTCCGACCGTGACGGCGTGGTTGCCGTTCACCACGGCCGGCAGCTGGTTCATCGAGCCGACGAAGCGGGCCACGAACGCGCTCGACGGGTGGCGGTACACCTCACGCGGATCGCCGAGCTGTTCGAGACGACCGTTCGACATCACGCCGATGCGGTCCGAGATGGCGAGCGCCTCCTCCTGGTCGTGGGTGACGAACAAGGTGGTGATGCCGAGCTCGGTCTGGATGCGGCGGATCTCGTCGCGCAGCGTGGTGCGCACCTTCGCGTCGAGCGCCGAGAGGGGTTCGTCGAGCAGCAGCACCGATGGGCGCGGCGCGAGCGCTCGGGCCAGCGCGACGCGCTGTGCCTGACCGCCCGAGATCTGGTGCGGGTAACGATCGGCGAGATGCGTGAGCTCGACGAGTTCGAGCATCTCGGCCACGCGCCTGTGCCGCTCGACGGCGGTGATCTTGCGGGTGCGCAGACCGAAGTCGATGTTGTTCGCCACGGTGAGGTTGGGGAACAGCGAGTAGCTCTGGAACACCATCCCCATGTTGCGCTTGTGCGCTGGGGTGCGAGTGATGTCGGCGTTGTCGACGAGCACCGCGCCCGACGTCGCGAATTCGAAGCCCGCGGCGATCCGCAGCGCAGTGGTCTTGCCGCAGCCCGATGGGCCGAGCAGCGAGATCAGCTCGCCCTGCTTCACGTCGAGGTCGAGACCCTCGAGCGCGACGGTGGGCCCGAAGGTCTTGCGGACGGACACGTAGGTGAGGGTGGTCATGCGGCCTTCTCCGTGCGAAGGGTGGTCTTCGCCGCCATGTGGGCGAAGGTCTTGCGCTTGGGATCGCGCTTGCGGGTGAGGAGCGTCACCATCGCGAACAACAGTGTGGTGGCGACCAGGGCGAGCAGGTTGAGGCCGTATCCGGCCTGCGGTTCACGACCGACGAACTTCTGCTGGAACGGCGGCAGCGACTCGATGAGCAAGGTGTCGGCGAGGGTGTACTCACCCATCACGACCGCGGCCGTGAGGAACGATGCGTAGATGATCGACGAGCGCATGTTGGGCACGAGCACACGGAACACCGTCGCGCCCCATCCGGCGCCCAGGCTGCGCGACGCGTCGACCAGCGTGCGCAGATCGATCGCCTTCAGCCCGGCGTCGAACGACCGGTAGGTGAAGGGCAGGGCGAGCACCACGTAGAACGGGATGAGCGACAGGTCGGAGTTCAGGAACCAGCGGGCGTGCGGCTTGATGACGACGATGCCGGCGACCAGCGCGATGGCCGGCACCATGTACGGCAACACGGTGACGAACTCGACGAACGCCCGTGCCTTGGGCACTCGCAGGTGCACCCAGATCGCCGTCGGCAAGAGCAGGAACAAGGTGATGAACACCGTCCCGAGGGCCAGCTTCAGGCTGAGGCGCAGCGACTCCCAGAACTGCGGCTCGTCGAACACGGCCGTGATGCCGCTGATCGACCACTTGTCGAACAGGGTGTCCCAGCCGAGCAGCACCGTCGGCACGTTCTGCAGCGCGAAGCGGGCGAGGCTCAGGAGCGGGAACGTGAAGAACAGTGCGCTGGCGAGCAGCACCAGGTTGGGTGCCAGCCGTCCGAAGCGGCGACGTGGGCGACCGGCGACGGCCGGGACGTACCCGGTGGGCGCCGTCGGCGGCCCACCCAGCTCGGGCTCGACGACGGGGATCATCCCTGCCACCTCTCCGCCCGCTTGCGGGCCAGCCAGTAGAGCACCATGCAGATCGCGGTGATGATGATCATCCAGGCCGCGAGTGCGTAGCCGACTGCGTCCTCGCCGATCGACACGTCGCCGCCGAGGAAGAAGCCGATGCGGCGCGAGACGATCTTCGAGTTGTCGGTGAGCACCGCCGCAGTGGCGTAGGCGCTGAACGAGTTGGCGAACAGCAGGAGGAAGCCGCCCATGAGCGACGGCAGCAACACGGGAATGCCCACCCGGCGCCAGTAGGTGAACGGGGTGCCGCCGAGGTTGGCGCAGGCTTCGCGCCACGACGGCTTGAGCCCGTCGATCGCCGGCAGCGTGATCAGCACCATGAGCGGGATGTTGAAGTACGAGTAGACGACGACGAGGCCGCGGACGGATCCGAGCGTGAAGTCGCCGCCGTAGAGATCGAAACCGAACGCCTCGTTCAGGATCTTGGTGAGCAGTCCCTGGCGTCCGAGGAGCGTGAGGAACGCGAAGGCGAGCGGCAGGCCGCCCATGTTGGCCGCGACCCCGCTGAACGACGTGACGAGGGAGCGCAGCCAGCGAGGGCGCGTGGCCGTGGCCGCCGCGTACGCGAGGAGCGTGCCGAAGAGGACACCGACGAACGCGGCGAGCGCGGAGAAGCGGATGGAGAACCAGAACGCACTGCGGTTCTGGCCGGAGAACGCCTCGCCCATCGCCGACAGCGAGAAGCCGTCCTCGGTGCGCAACGCGTTGGAGAACACGCTGATCGCCGGGACGATCAGGAACAGGACGAGGAAGGCGAAGAACGGCACGAGGCCGAGCCATGCCCAGCTGCGACGCGCGGCGGGGGACGCACCGGCAGCGGTGCGTCCCCCGACCACGAGGTCGTCTCGGTCGATGACGAGACCGGTCATGTCGGACGTGTGGTCGACGGTCAGCCGTCGGCGACCATCGGACCCCACTGCTCGGCGAGGACTTCCTTGGCGGCGGCGATCTGGGCCGGGCTCATGAACTCCACCTGGTCGAGCAGTTCGTCGGGCGGCAGGTTGGCCTTCGACTCCTCGGTGACGAGACCCTTCTCGGTGATCGCCACGATGCGGGCCGGCACGGCACCACCCTCGAGGTAGCCGAGAGCGCCCTCGTCGCTCAGGATGTGCTCGGTCCACAGCTTCGAGCAGGCGTTGTGCGGGCTGTCCTTCACGACACCCTGACCGTAGAAGCCGCCGTAGATGCCGTCGCTCGGGAAGTGGGTCTCGACGGTGAGGCCGGCGGCCTCGAGGTCGGCCCGAAGACCCGGCACGTTGTAGCTCCAGTCGAGCGCGATCGGGGTCTCGCCCGACAGCACCGTCTCCTTGGTGACGTCGGTGCCACCGAGGTTGCCCGACGCCTTGAGGTCGGCGAAGTACTGGATGCCGGGCAAGATGTCGTCGGCGGAGCCACCGTTGGCGATGGCGGCCGCGACCACGGCGGCGAAGGCGGCACCCGACTCACGTGGGTCACCGTTCAGGTTGACCAGGCCCTTGTACTCGGGCTTGGTGAGATCGGCGAACGTCATCGGTGCCACCTCGACGATCGTCGTGTTGGTGGTGATCGCCATGATGCCGTAGTAGGCGGCACGCCAGTTGTCGTCCGCGTCCTTCAGACCGTCGGGGATCTCGGCGTCGTAGATGCTCACGTAGGGCTCGAACAGGCCCTTGTCGACCATCTCCTGTGCGATCGCCGGGCTCACGTCGACGTTGTCGGGCATGTTGTCCTGGCCGGCGAGCGTCTCGACGGCCTCCATCTCGTCGGCGGACGAGGCGTCGGGGTCGGCCACCGGGTACTCGACGCCCGGGTACTTCTCGCCGAAGGCGGCGAGGATGCCCGCGTAGTTCGCCCACTCGGGGGGCAGTGCGATCAGGTTCACCTGGGCGCCGTTGTCGAGGCACTCCTGGTAGAGCGCCGCGAGCGGGTCGTCGCCCTCGGGGGCGTCGGTCGCGGCCGGGGCATCGGTGGCACCGGGCGCGTCGGTGGCTGCCGGAGCGTCGGTCGCCGCGGGCGCGTCGGTCGCGGTGCTCTCCTCCTCGTCGTCACCGCAGGCGGCCAGCACGATGCCGGTCGCTGCGAGGACGGCGAACACCTTCCTCGTGTTCCTCTTCATTCGGGGTTTCCTCCCTGTCATGTTCCCGTTCACGGTTGCTGGAACGCGGCCGACGGTAGCAGTCGAGGGTGGGGGCACTTGTCCGACGAGTGGCGTGCCGGTGTCGGTGAGGTGAACAGCGGGCGAACCGGCCCGCTCGGTGTCAGACGAGCTCGGGCTGGCGTTCGCCGTGCTCGTCGTGCGGACCGTCGTGCCCGTCGGTGTGGGACGCCGGGTGAGCAGGTCCCTCCACGTTGAGGCTCGGCAGGATCCGGTCGAGCCAGCCGGGCAGCCACCAGTTGCGCTCGCCGAGCAGTTCCATCGTGGCCGGCACGAGCAGCATGCGCACGAGGGTGGCGTCCAGGAACACCGCGGCGGCCAGGCCGACACCGAAGAGCTTGATGACGCGCTGGTCCTCGAGGAGGAAGGCACCGAACACCACGATCATGATCGCTGCCGCAGCGGTGATCACCTGCGCCGTGGCGGCGAGGCCGTCGGCGACCGAGGAGCGGGCGTCGCCGGTGCGGTCGAACTCCTCCTTCACCCGCGAGAGGAGGAAGACCTCGTAGTCCATCGACAGGCCGAACACGATCGCGAACATCATCATCGGGGCGAACGGTTCCACGGGCGCCGGCTCGACACCGAAGATCTGGCTCAGCCATCCCCACTGGAAGATCGCGACGACGACGCCGTAGGCCGCGCCGATCGAGATCACGTTCATCACCACGGCCTTCAGCGGCACCAGCAGCGAACGGAACACCATCATCAGCAGCACGAACGACAGCAGCAGCACGACGCCGATGAAGATCGGCAGGCGGGCCGACAGGTAGGTCGTGAAGTCGATCGAGGCCGCGGTCGAACCGGTGAGATACGCGGTGAGCCCGGTCCCGCCGACTGCTGCGGGGATGACGGCGTCGCGGAGCCGGTTCACGGTGTCGACCGTCTCCTGGTCCTGCGGCGAGCTCGTCGGGACCACCTGGATGATCGCCGCCGTCGGCGCCGCCGGGTCGTTGGGGAACGCCGGCGACACGAAGCGCACGCCGGGGTCGGCGGCCATCGCCTCGCCGAGGGCCGGTAGGGCCGCGGCATCGGCTGGTGTGGCCAGGTCGACGACCACCACGAACGGGCCGTTGAAGCCGGGGCCGAAGCCGGTGGCGAGCAGGTCGTATGCACGGCGCGTGGTGGTGTCGGGGCTGGCGTTGCCCTCGTCGGCGAAGCCCATCCGCAACGACAGCACGGGCGCCGCGAGAACGCCGAGCACCACGAGGCCCGCACCGAGGGAGAGCCACGGGTGGTGCTGCACGACTCGGCTCCACCGGTACGCGAGCGTCTCGCTCGAGGGCTTGCGACGACGCTGGGGCAGCTCGCGCTGCAGCGGCTTCAGCACCAGGCCGGCGAGCAACGTGACGACGGCGAGCGGGATGCCGACGAGCAGCGGGTCGATGGCCAGACCGGCGCCGAACAGCGCGATCGCGAGGAAGCCGGCGGCGGCGATGCCGCGCCAGCGCGTCACCTCCACCCGATGCTGGGCGAAACCGAGCAGTGCCGGCAGCAGCGTGATCGACGCGAGCATCGTGACGGCGACGGTGCTCGCCGCGCCGATGCCCAGCCCCGACACGAACGCGAGGCCCATCAACAACATGCCGAGCAACGACACCACCACGGTGATGCCGGCGAACACCACGGCGCGCCCGGCGGTGTCCATCGCGGTGAACGTGGCCTCCTCGAAGCTCTGCCCGGCGTGCAGGTTCTCGCGGTACCGGGTGACGATGAACAGCGCGTAGTCGATGCCGACCGCGAGGCCGATCATCGCGCCGAGCGTCGTCGCGAAGTCGGGGACGGTGACCAGGTGGCTCATCAGGCCGACGATCGCGGTGCCGACGCCCACGCCGAACAGGGCGACCCCGATCGGGAGACCCATCGCGAGCACCGAGCCGAACGCGAGGATCAGAACGATGACGGCGAAGCCGAGGCCGATCAGCTCGGATTTCGGTGGCTCGAACTCGGACAGCGCCTGGCCGCCGATCTCGACGGTGAGTCCATCGACCGTGGGGAGCCGATCGGCGATGTCGGCGCCGACCTCGGCCATCTGCATCTGGTCGAGCTCGTCGGAGAGGTTCACCTGCGCGTAGGCGATCGTGCCGCTCGGGTCGATCTGTCCGAGCGCAGCGGGGTCGTACGGGCTGACCACGCTCACGCCGTCGAAGGTCGCGACCTCGTCGAGCAGTGCGGTCATCGCCGCTTCGACGTCGGGATCGGCGATGCCCTGCTCGGCGCGGAACACGATCGTGCCACCTTGCCGCCCGGCGCTCTGCCCGGGGAACTCGTCGGTGAGCAGGTCGAAGCCGGAGGCGCTCTCGGAGGCGGGGATCTCGAACCGGCTCGAGTAGGCGGAGCCGACGGTGGCGGTGATGACGGCCGTGCCGACGAGCGCGAGCAACCAGGCGGCGAGTGTGACGCGGCGGTGCGCGAAGCACCAACGTCCGAGACGAGCGAGCATGTGGGGGATCGCTTCCTGTCCGAGATGGGCGGGGGGTGCCGTGGACGGTCCGGGGGAGACCGTTCCGAGCAGGGAAACACTACCGTTCGATGCATCGTGGAGCCGCTGGAACCGTCGCACGGGCGACCTGACGAACGTCTCGGGTGGAATGCGACGCTCGAGACCTCGTGGCACGACCTCGGCGACCCGCGCCGTCCGGGCCGGGTGTCGCGCCTCGACCGCGGCTGGAGCTCGATCGTCTTCGACGCCGGTGCCGATGCCCACCGGGCGCGCAACATCGGCGCCGACGTCGCCGTCGGCGACTGGGTGCTCGTGAGCGACGACGGCGAACGAGTCGACGAGGTGGTGCCCCGCTTCAGTGCCTTCACACGGCGCGCCTCGTTCGAGGGGAACCGTGCGGTCGCCCAGACGATCGCCGCCAACGTCGACACGGTGGTGCTCGTGCACGCGTTGACCGCGCTGCCCAACCAGCGCCGGCTCGAGCGCGAGCTGGTGCTCGCGTTCGACAGCGGTGCCACGCCGATCGTCGTGGTCACCAAGGGCGATCTCGTCGACGACGCCGACGCCACGGTGGCGTCGCTCGAAGCGGTCGCGCCGGGCGTGCCGGTGCTGCGCGCCAGCGGCACCAGCGGCGAGGGGGTCGACGCCCTTCGCGACCTCGTGCCGACCGGTCGCACCATGGCGCTCCTCGGCGCGAGTGGCGTGGGCAAGAGCACGCTGATCAACGCGCTCGTCGGGAACGACGTGTTGCGCACGAGTGCGGTGCGCGAGCAGGACCAGCGCGGCCGCCACACCACCACGGCCTGCGAGCTGGTCCGTTTGCCGGGGGACCGCCACGGGTGGCTGATCGACACGCCCGGCGTGCGGGCGGTCAGCCTCTGGAGCAGCGGCCACGGCATCGAGCGTGCGTTCGTCGACGTGTTCGACCTGTCGGAGCACTGCCGGTTCCGTGACTGCAAGCACGAGGACGAGCCGGGCTGCGCGGTGCAGGCGGCCATCGCCGCCGGTGCGCTCGATCCGCGACGGCTCGAGGCGATGAAACGTCTCGTCGCCGAGGAGGCCGCGCTCGAGGACGAGCAGTGGGCCTGGGAGAAGGCGCAGGACCGGCGGGGCGTGCGGCGATCCCGGCCGCGATGACCTCGCTCGTAGTCTCCGGGCATGAGCGATGATCGAGCAGCAGTCCGGTACGGGGCGATGTTCCGCCGCGAGCGCCCGCCCGAGCAGTTGACGGGATTCGCGCGCGAGGCCGAGGCGCTCGGGCTCGACGAGATCTGGATCGTCGAGGACTGCTTCTGGGCCGGCGGTCTGACCGCGGTGTCGGCCGCGCTCGGCGCCACCGAGCGGGTACACGTCGGCATGGGCATCGTGCCCGCGGTCGCCCGCAACGCGGCGATCACGGCGATGGAGCTGAGCGGGATCGCTCGGATGTTCCCCGGCCGCTTCGTCGCCGGCTTCGGTCACGGCGTCGCGGCGTGGATGCGTCAGATCGGCGCGCTGCCCACATCGCAGCTCGCCGCGCTCGAGGAGACGATCGACGCCGTGCGACGTCTGCTCGACGGCGAGTCGATCACGGTCTCGGGACGTCATGTCGCGCTCGACGACGTGCGGCTCGTGTTCCCGCCGGCGCAGCGCCCGCCGATCGTCGTCGGCGTCACCGGGCCGAAGGGCATCGACCTGGCGGGACGGGTCGCCGAGGGCCTGCTGTTGCCGGAGGGCTCGAGCGCTCCCTACGTGGGCGCAGCACTGGCGCGCTTCGGTCGGCCTGCGGCCTGCGTGGTGTACGTGCTGTTCGCGATCGACGACGACCCCGAGGTCGCACGCTCGATGGTGGCGTCGTCGGTGGAGGAGTTCGCACCCGGCGATCGGGACGAGCGGCTCGCGAAGCTGGGGATCGACGAGGCCGTGGTGGCCGGCGAGCGGGTCGACCGCTACGCCGTCGCCGGCACGCCGGCCGACTGCGCACGTGCGGTCGACGCGTTGGTGGCGTCGGGGGCGACGAGCGTCGTCGTCGTGCCGCGGGCCGACGATCCGTCCGCGCAGGACGCCCAGATCGCGCGGTTCGTCCGCGAGGTCGTGCCGCTGGTCGGCGCCCGCTGAATCGGCTCGAGTCAGAGTTCGCCCGCGTCGAGCCGGCGGAGCACCTCGACCGCTCGCTCACGCACCGCCGGCAGATCCGGCAGCCGCCCGGCTGCTCGTACCTGCTGCGCCATGCGCGGGTTGCGGCCGAAACGTTCGGCATGTCGGGCGAGGAAGTCCCAGTAGAGCGTGGTGTAGGGACATGCGTCGGGGCCCACCCGCTTCGTGCGGTCGAAGCGGCAGCCCCGGCAGTAGTCGCTCATCCTGTCGATGTAGGCGCCGCCTGCGGCGTAGGGCTTGGTGGCCATCCGTCCGCCGTCGGCGTGCAGCGCCATGCCCACCACGTTCGGCACCATCACCCACTCGGCACCGTCGACGAATCCCGCCCACATCCACTGCGTCATGGCCGCCGGATCCACACCTGCCAGCAGAGCCAGGTTGCCGAGCACCATCAGCCGCTGGATGTGGTGCACCCAGCCATGGTCGTGCAGGGTGCGCAGGGTGGTGCCGAGGCACCGCATCTCGGTGCCGGCGCGGCCGACGAACACCGGTGGCACCTGCCGGCGGGCGCCGAGCACGTTCGACGCCCCGTACTCGCGGCCCCACAGCCAGTACGTGCCCCACACGTACTCGCGCCAGCCGATCACCTGACGGATGAACCCCTCGGCGCTGGCGATCGGGACCGCACCGGCTCGGTAGGCGTCCTCTGCGGCATCGGCCACCTCGCTCGGGTGCAGCAGCCCGAGGTTCAGGTACTGAGCGAGCATCGCATGGGCCAGATGCCAGCTGGCGGTGAGCATCGCGTCCTCGTGCGGGCCGAAGCGGGGCAGCAGGTGCTCGACGAAGTGGTCGAGGCGGCGTCGTGCCTCCGCACGCGTCGTTGCCCACGTGCCGTCGGGCGGCGCGCCCCACACCGTGTCGGGCAGGTCGGCGAGCACCTGGGCGTCGAGGTCGTCGCGCGGCGTCGTGAGCGGCACCGGCCAGCGGTTGCGGCCGTCCTTCGGCGGGCGCTCGCGGTTGTCGGCGTCGTAGTTCCATCGGCCCGTCACGGGTTCGTCGCCGTCCATCAGGTAGCCGAGCCGGCGTCGCTGCCAGCGGTAGAAGTCCTCCATCTTCAGCTGCCTGCGTCCGCCAGCCCAGGCGGCGAACTCGTCGGGGTGGCAGAGGAACTGGTTCGAGCGGACGAGCCGGACCTCGAGGCGTCGCAGGAGCTCGAGCCCGTCTCGGCTGGCGGGCTCCATGGCGCTCACCGCCGGCGGTGCGAACTCGGCCCGGTGCGCGGCCAGGCCATCGGCGAGCGACGGCGCCACCCGGTGGTCGACGTCCCAGCCCTCGGCGCGCCGTTCGGCGACGAAGCGTCGCATCGAGGTGATCACCAGGTGCGCACGCTGCACGTGCCAGTGGTGCTGGGCGAGTTTCGCGCCGCTCTCGACGACCAGGAGGCGGTGGGTGTCGGGTGTGGCGTCGGCGAGGGCCGACTGGCGCGGATCGAGCTGATCGCCGAGAACCCAGACGGTGGGCAGCGGGAGGGGCATCACCCCAAACGGTCGCGTACCTCGAGCGCGCGTGCGAGACCGGAGCGCTCGAAACGTTCGAGCATCCGGAGGTCGGTGCACACGAGCACCAGGTCGCCACCGCGCTCGCGCGCACGACCGGCAGCGCCCAGCAGCACGCCGAGTCCGGCGTCGTCGAGCGCGTGCAGCCCGTCGAGGTCGACGGCGACGGTGCGGCCCGCCTCGTCGGCGATCAGGCGGAGCAGCGCATGGTGCAGGACCGGGATCGACGACAGGTCGAGTTCGCCCTCCAGCACCAGTGCCGGCATGTCGCCGACCTGCAGCGGCCGGCAGTGCAGATCCATCGGGCCGACGATACCGCGCCGGGATCATGGGGGCTCGAGGGCCATCACCACCGTGGCGGTGTGCTCGACGTCGCCCACGAATGCGCCGATGAGCGGCACGTCGGTGGGGGTGTGCGCGCTCACCGTGACGCGGATGTCGACCCCCGTGGCCGACGTCCGCACGCTCACGACACCGAGCCCGGTGTGCTGCAGCGCTCGGGCCACGGCGGTCGAGGCGGCGACGGCCGGGGTGGCGCTCACCGAAGCAGCACGCGCGCCCTCGCGAGCGGCGTGCTGCACCACCAGCTCGTCGCGCACCACCACCGCCACCTGCACGATGCCGAGGAGCAGGACGAACACCACCGGCAACGACAACGCGAGCTCGACCACGGCCTGGCCGCGGTCGAGCCCGTCGCGTCGGTGGTCAGATCCGGCCGAGCACCGCATCGATCACCCGGTCGAACAGCCGACCGATGCGCCCGGCGCCGCCGCCGGCGGTGGCCCAGGTGACGACGAGCAGGGCCACGGCAGCCGCGCCGAGCATGACGAGGGCGTACTCGGTGGTGGCCTGCCCGCGGTCGCGATCGGGGTCACCGTCGTCGGCGACCACGGTCGACGAGGAGGCCGTCGCCGAGTGCTCGGTGGTGAGCTCGTGCCAGATGGTGACGGCATGGACGTAGGGACGAAGGAGGAACGGCATCGGACACCTCCGGGGTGACGTGGTGACGGTGGTCGCGACGCTCAGACGGTGCGCAGCGACGAGAGGGCCCCGATGACGAGCGGGCCGATCGAGAGACAGACGAACGACGGCAGGGTGCAGCACACCAGCGGCACCGACAGTCGCACCGGGATGCGGCGGGCCTCGGCCTCGGCGAGTCGTCGCCGGTGGGCTCGTGCGTCGTCGGCGAGCCGGTCGATCGTCGGAGCGAGCGGCAGACCGTCGCGCCATGCGGCGGTCACGGCACCGACCAGGGCGAGCGCCCGTGTGCCGAGGTGGTCCACCAGGGCGTCGAGAGCGTCGGCACGCCGCTCGCCGCGCTCCAGGCGCTGCAGCGTCGCGTCCAATGCGGGCAGCACGACCCGTGGCGCCGTCGAGCGGCTCATCTCGAGTGCGAGGTGCACGGGGAGGCCGGCCGTCAATCCCACCACCAGCAGGTCGAGCAGGTCGGGCATCGCCCGATCGAGCAGGGCGTCACGACGCCGGCGCGAACCGAGGCCGTGCCGCGATCGACCCGAGACATGCGTCGATCGTGACGTGGTGGACGCCCGCCCCGCGGCGGCCACGGGGCGGGCCGCCGACGTCGGCCACACCACGAGCAGCACCGCCGACGCCGCGACGACGGACGCCAGGACCGCGGTCAACGATCGGCTCCGATCACCCGGCGCATCCACCACCAGCCGATCGCGTTCAGGATCACGCCGATCAGCGACAGCACGACGACGACGCCCGACGTGGTGTACGCCGCCCGCACCGACGGGCTGCTCAGCACGCTCCAGCCGGCGAACGCGAGCGGCAACAGCGTGAGCACCCGAGCGCTGGCGCGTGCCTGTGCCGCTTGGGCGAGGCGCTCGGCGCGCCAGGCGCGGCGTTCGCGTACGACGACGCTCGTGCGTTCGAGCACCTCGGCGAGGGCGCTGGTGTGAGCGGTGCCCAGTCGGAGCGCGTGGACGACGAGGTCGTCCTCCACATCGCCGGATCGGTGCTCGGCGAGGGCATCGACCAGCGGGCGGTCGTGCGCGAGCGCGTTCGCCACCTCGACGAGGCGACCCGGCGACTCCGCCAGGGTCGACACCAGCGCCGCCCGCACGCCGGCGCCGGATCTGACCTCGCGCTGCAGCCGGTCGAGCAGCTGCGCCACGTCGGCAGAACGGCGGCGGCGTCGGGGCCGCCGAGCGTCGGCGCTCGCGCCAGGTGACGCCAGCGGCCGCGGCGGCCGCGCCCATCCGCCGAGCGAGGTGAACACGACGACGGCGACCGAGGCGACCACCACGAGGTCGAGGCCGAGCGGTCCGAGCGCCACCCCGGTCACCGGCGGCCTCGCCGCAGGGGCAGCCGGCGCTGGAGGGCGTCGGCCAGCACCCGGTGCTCGCCGGCCGATCCCACCTCGACGACCTCGCGGATGCGTCGCCCGCGCTCGTCGCGCTCGAGGTGCACCACGATGTCGATCGAGCGCATCACCTGCGCCGTCACGTCGTCGAGCGGCCAGCCGGGCGAGCTGCGCACCACCAGCGACGCGAGCCGGTGCAGCGCGTCGAGGGCGCCGTTCGCGTGCACGGTGGAGAGCGAACCGTCGTGACCGGTGTTGAGCGCCTGGAGCAGGTCGACGGACTCGTCGCCGCGGATCTCGCCGATCACGAGTCGGTCCGGACGCAGCCGGAGTGCGGTGCGGACCAATCTCGACAACTCGATCGCCGCGGCGCCCTCGCTCGCCGGACGGGTCTCGAGGCGCAGCACGTGTGGCGACGAGAGGTGCAGTTCGGCGGTGTCCTCCAACGTCACGATCCGTTCGTGCACGGGAATGCAGCCGGCCAGCGCATTGAGCAACGACGTCTTGCCGGAGCTGGTGGCGCCGCTCACCAGCGTGTTGCAGCGCGCCGCCACCACCTCGCGGAGCAGTTCGACCAGATGGCCCTCGCCGAAGTCGTCGAGATCCAATGGCAGCCGTCGGAAGCGTCGGAAGGCGAGGCACGGCCCGTCGGCCGCCACCGGCGGCAGCACTGCGCACACGCGTGTGCCGTCGGGGAGACGCGCGTCGACGATGGGCGAGGCCCGGTCGAGGCGACGCCCGAGCGGTGCCAGGACGCGTTCGATCACGACGTCGACGACGCCGGCGTCGAGGCGCCCCACGTATTCGACGCCGGGGCGGTCGGCGCGCTCGATCCACACCTCGCGACCCGCGTTCACCAGCACCTCGTCGACGTCGTCGGCGTAGACCCAACGATCGAGATCGCCGAGGCCGAACACCGACCGCGTCACGTGGGCACCGCCGGAGCCGACGTCGGCGCGCTCGCACGAACCCGTTCGATCGCCCGCATCCAGGCGGTGGGGAAGCGCCTGCCGAGCAGGCCCTGGTCGGCCAGTCGGGCCATCGCCGGGTCCCAGTGCACGTCGGCGAGGATCGGGGCGCCCACGATCGATGCGATGTCGGCGGTCCGGTACTGGTGCACGGGCTCGCGTACGACCACCACGCCGGTGGCGTTGCCGGGCAGGCGGACGGCGCGTCGGAGCGCGAGGTACTCGGGGCGGGTGACGAGGAGCGACTGCCGAGCGCAGGCGTGCAGGACGTGGTGACGCGCGTGGGGACCGGCATCGACCACGACCTCGACCGGGCCGGCGCTGCAGGCGTGGCCGAGCCGTTCGGCGTGCACCGCCTCGATCGGGCGGCCGTCGTCGAGCCGCCCGGCCGGCACGAGTTGCAGGTCGGGTGCCACCTCGACGGCCAGGCGCGCGAGCGACTCAGGGGTGGCGTGCGGCGAGGCGAGCCAGTCGCCGACGCCGGGCCCGTCGGGCAGGTCGACACCGAGCAGGGCCGGCAGGTCGCCGCCGAGGTCGACGAGCACGGTGGGCCCCGAGCGGGCCGAGACCATCGCGAGGGACGCGGCGACGAGCGTCGCGCCGGATCCGCCCTTGGCGGACCAACAGAGCGTGTACATGGAGAGCCTCCGAGTGCGATCGGCACGGGAGGGGGAAGCGGCCGGGAAGCTACCGCTGCCGACGGCAGGTCACAACGGCTTGCTCGTACCGAGCCACCGCTAGGGTGACCGCGCACGTGAGCGGGGAGGTGTCTGGGCGCCTGGTGGGCTCCACCGCCTTCAAAGCGGCTGGGACGAGCGATCCTCGTCCGGCGGGTTCGATTCCCGTCCACCTCCGCCACGTGCTCACCGGCCGGTTCGCTGAGCTGCCGAGAGGGGTCCGTGTGCTTGGACCGACGTATCGGCGGGGGAACCACACCAAGGGTCAGGCTTCGTGGGGTTGCGCCGGTGGAGCGGCGGCGGAACCACACGGAGGTCTGGCCGAGCGGTGGCGGTCGCGACCGCCTGCTCGACATGAGCGAGATGTGCGAGCTGCCGCTGACCCACGCGTCCGACCTGCACGCCCTGGAACACGTTCCCGTGGCGCAGGCGGCCGCTCAGCGTTGGATCGAGGTGCTGGGCGAAGCCGCGTCGCACGTGTCCGACGAGCTCAAGGCTGCGCATCCCGAGATCCCGTGGCGGGAGCTGGCCGCCGCTTCGTCAGGCGGGATCGAGGGGCACGGCCGAGGCGATCTGGCGTGCGATGTCGCTCGGAGATCGCCCGTCCCCGAACACCACCAGGTCGGCCAGCGAGAGGTTCTGCCGGGAGCCGATCCATTCCTCGAGGTAGTCGTGGCCGTCCCGAATCCAGTCGGTGCCCTTGTCCCGTTCGCATCGTTCGCGCAAGACGCGACGTGACTCGGCCGGGTCGGGTGAAGGCAGGAGGAAGACCACGAACGCGGCGCCGAGCACACGCGCCGCCTCGTCGAATCGTTCCTCGTCCTCGAAGTGGCTGTGCCCGGCACCCAGTGCGATCACCGCCGTCGGGAAGTCCGTGAGCGCTGCGAGCGCTGCGAGCCGCGCCGGCTGCCACCAGCGATGGGGCGTTTCGGAAGCCGTCGACCTCGATTCGTTCGACGAAGTCGCTCACGGGCTGACCGACCGTGTCGTCGTAGCGGTGGCCGACGGCGTCGATGTCGACGATGTCTCGATCGAGGAGGCCGGCCAGGATCTCACCCACGGTCGACTTGCCGGTGCCCGCAGGGCCGATGAGCGCGATCGGCTTCACACGGCCAGCCTGTCACCGTCGCTGGGTCTCCAGCCGGCTCTCGGCGAGCGAGAGCTCCGCCCGGTGGTCATGGCCGTCGTTCTGCGCTCCCACCGTCCGGCCGGTACCTCGAGCGGTACGGCAGCTCGAGGCGAGATGCCGGGTTGCCCCACTAGTAGTACCATAGGTAGCATCCTGGTATGAAGGTCAGTGTCAGCCTGCCAGACGAGGACGTGGAGTTCCTCGACACGTACGCCGAGCGAGGGGGCTTCGCCTCGAGATCGGCCGTGCTCCACAAAGCAGTCCGACTGCTGCGTGCCTCGGAGTTGGGCGCCGCCTACGAAGACGCGTGGGCAGAGTGGGAGGCGGCCGACGACAGTGCTCTCTGGGAGTCCACGGCAGCGGACGGACAGGCCTGATGCGGCGAGGTGAGATCCGGCTCGTCGACCTCGAACCCGTCCGAGGTGCAGAGGCCGACAAGCAGCGTCCAGCGATCATCGTCAGCAACGACGGCGCCAACAACGCAGCGCAGCGCCTCGGGCGAGGCGTCATCACCGTCGTGCCAGTCACGTCGAGTACCGATCGCGTCTACCCGTTTCAGGTCTTCCTGCCTGCGAGCGTCACAGGCCTGACGGCTGACTCGAAGGCGCAAGCGGAGCAAGTGCGCTCGATCGCCATTGAACGCCTCGGTCGACGAATCGGCATGCTCAACGCAGAACTGCAGACGGATCTCGACGAAGCACTTCGTCTCCACCTCGCTCTCTGACTGCCGAGCCAGCAACGCTCCGACCGGCAGCTCGGCTCGGGCCGGTGCTGTCACACGGCGAAGATTTCGACGAGACCTTCGAGGGCCTGGAAGTCGTCCGGGTTGCGGGTGTAGAGCGGGAGTTCCTTCGAGCACGCCACCGCGGCAATGAGCAGGTCGACGGCTCACGCACCGCGAGCCTCGCGGCCTGCAGCGGTGACCGCTGCGTACACGCGGCCGTATGCGCGGGAGGCCTCTGCATCGAACGGCAGCGGATCGAACACTGCCTCGGCTCGCTGGAGTCGATCCTGGCGTCGGGCTCGTTCTTCGGTGTCTTGCGTCGCGTGTGGTCCGGCAGCGAGTTCGGCCATGGTGATCGCGCTGACCGCGGACTCGATGGGGAGCAGACTCGGGTCGAGCCGCTCGAGGTCGATGATGACCGAGGTGTCGAGCAACCCCTGTGCTCGTCGCTGGTCAGCCACGCGGAGACGGGTCCTGGTCGACGACGGCGTCGAGATCGTCGCGGAAGCGGCGGGCGTCCACGGCAGGCGCATGGCGGAACATGGCCACGACCGTGTCGGTGGACACGAAGCGATGACGTCGCAGCGGAGTCAGTTCGCCGACCGGCGTGCCGTTGCGCGTCACGATGAACGACTCGCCCTGATCGAGGGAACGCATGATCTCGCCACTGTCGTTGCGCAGCTCTCGTTGCGTGATCGTCCGAATCATGACCAGTCCGTAGCACAGCGTGCTACGGACTCGCAACCACCCGACCGGATCGGCGGCTCGGCTCGGATCAGGTACTGAGGAGTTCGACGTGGCAACGAACGCCTGGCGCCCGCGAGAGCCTGCCGTCAGCGGTGAGAAGCGGGTAGCCGAGAGACTCGGCGAGCGCGACGTACGCCGCGTCGTAGGGAGTCACACTGGAGCGCAGTTCATAGGCACGGATCATCAGCGGGCCTGTCGGGAAGCGATCGAGGGGGAGGGCCAGGAGGTCGTCGACTGCTGCTTTGAATCGTCGTGCTGTGAGGTCGCCTGCTCGCCACCGCATGCGGAGCACGGCGACGGTTTCGACGTCGATGAGATCGGGGGCGGCGAGGTGGGTTTCCCCGGCGACGCGTGTCCTGGCTGTTCTCCCGGCCTGGCCGTCGTCTCCGACGAGGTTGGCCATGATCGAGGCGTCGACGACGATCACATCCGTCCGCGTTCGTCGTCGAGATCCCGCACTGCGGTGTCGAATCCGACCTTGCCGCCTCGCCGGCGGCCGATTCGGTCGAGCACGTCGTTGAGCGTCGGGGTGCTGGCGAGCCTGGTCAGTTCGGTCGCCAGATACTGCTGCAGCGACTTACCCTCTGCCTCGGCTCGTCGCTGAAGGTTCGCATGGACATCGTCCGGGAGATCTCGCACCAACACGTTCGGCATGCTTGCATTCTGCTATCGGCTCTGGCGAAAGGCAACCCTCGCCACCCGCCCCAATGCCCGGAGCGCGCGTCGCCCACGGCACCAGGCCGAGCAGTGCGGCAGATCGGATCGGCCTCATCGTGGCATGCTCGACTCGTGGCTCGGGTTCTCGTCGTCAAGTTGATTGCCGACGAACGTGTCGCCTTTCCGGTGTGGGCCAACAACATCGCGGAGGTGCGCTTGGGGGTAGTCGGCGGCGGCGCTGTGGCGTTCGTCGAAGAAACGCCCGAGACCGAGGCGCGCCGGTGAGTGTCCAGCCGACCCGCGAACGCCTCGACGTCATCGCAGGCACTCTTGTGCACGATCGCGCCAAGCTCTCGATTGCCGATGCCCGAACGCTGTACCTCTTCGCTCCCGGCTACGTGCGAGAGATGATCAACGGCCGGGTGTTCGTGCGCCACGTGCGGTCGTCCCTCGATGCCGCACTCGGGGACGTTCGAGGGGTTTCAGGCCGCGACGGCCGAGGCAACGTTGTTGACCTCGATCAGACCCGGTGTTGGCTTGGAGCCTCGGGCTATCTGATGCTGCTCGACCAGATTTGTACGGTGTTCGACTACGGCGGGTTCGAGGGGCTACTCACGTCCGACATGGCTGGGCTGAGCGCCGATGAAGCCGGCGCAATCTATGGACTGCGAAACGCATTTGTCCACAGTTACGGCTTGGTCAACGACGCCAAGGGCCTGAAGGACGCGACTCGTCGTCGACGCCGACACACCTTCAACCTCACGGTGGGCCAGAGCACATTGGTCACGCTTGGCGATCGAACAAATGTCCTGACGGCGAAACTGCCCGACTTGCCGCCGACGACCATCGATCTCGGTCGGCTTGGCGATCACGTCGAGATGATCGTCGAGCAGATTCGTGCTTCTCACCTCACTGGCGTGTCACTGCCCTGGGCCGTGACTGACATCGATGAGTTCGTGGGCCTCTCGTTCTTCAGTCACTACGACACGATCTGAAGACAGGCGTACTGCCTCGTATCGGCAGATCGGATCGTCAGCTGGCGAGCTTGGAGTACTTGCGCTGGGCGGCTTGCTTGGACACGCCGAGCATGGTGCCGATCTCGCTCCAGGACCTGCCGTTGCTCCGTGCCACGCGAACAGCGTCGGCGAGCGCCGTTTCCAGACGGTCACGTCGGGCGGCGTACTGAGCGATCGCCTTGAGTTCATCGGTGTCGATCTCGACCAGGTCATCACCGTCGACGTCGTCTGCCCATGCTTCGAGCGCAGCAGCGCGTTGTGCTCGTGTCGGACTCATCGCATCCACCACCCCTTCGAGAACTTCGGCCGTGCCCGCATCGCATGAATGATCGCAACCCCGTCGCCATCGATCACCACGCCGACCTCGAGCGGATCCCCGCTGCCGGCCGGACCGATGAACATCGTCACGTCGGGATCGTCTGTCTCGTATGCCTTCCAGTGGTTCCGGAAGGCGTGGATCATGTCGTCGTCCGCAACGCCGTGCTTGCGCGCCGACGGTTCGATGTCCACGAGCCGACGCTACCGACACCACACCGAAACGTCAACAGATGTTGACGCGCAATGAACATCCCCAACCAGCGCTCGACCCGCTCGTAATGCCCGGTATGTGCGCTGTCTGCAAGGGCGGTGGGCGCACAGATCAGCGGATCTCTCCGGGCGACTGGGCGCATGAGAAGGGCGCCGTGGACCACTTGGCTCTCACGGTAGCTCTCCTCTGGCACCTGGCCGGAGGGTGTGAACCGGCTGAGCGGGGGTGACGCGTCGGATGGCGGAGGCCCGTCCGTGCGACGTGCTCACCGGCCGGTTCGGCCGAAGCGCCGAAATCGGCTCTGAGCTGGTGCGACGTTCGTGGACGTTCGCCGACCTCCGGCCGAACGGATCGCGTTGTTCGCGTCCGCGAAGCACGGGCTCCGTGGCCGGAACTGGGTCGCCCGGTTCCACCACCGATGGCTCCGACGATTCGGCATCCACCGCCTCACTGGCGGTCCGCAGGGCAATGGCGCATGCGACCTGATGAACGATGTCGGCAAGCCTGTGTGCGGGAGCACCGCACGCACGGTTGGAAAGGGGGCCGCTGCCGAACCGGAGCCGGGGCGACGACGAGCGGCGGAGGCGGCGACGCGCAGCGCGAAGCTGCTGTTGCTCACTGCTGTCGGTGGACGTCGGGTGCGCTCCAGGTCGCTGAGCGAGCAGGAGCGCACCAGACGCCTGATTCCAGCGGCTCGACCCGCGCCCGATGCCTGGTGTGTGCCACCCGCCAGAGCCGCGAGCGGCGGTGCAACCACTCGTACCCGTCACCGGAATCCCTCGCCGGCCGACGTCCAGCGTGGCGACGGGTCAGCCGATCAGCCGGGCGCGCAGGTTGGTCAGCAGCGCTGATGCAGCGGTGGCGTCGGCGGCGGTGCCGAAGAGGTGGAAATCGGGGCGCTGCAACGCCCCGCGAACCGGGTGCTCGTCGAACCAGCGGCCGAAGGTGGGATCAGCGGCGTCCACGCCCACGACGCTGCCGCCGATCGCGGCGAACCACTCGCCGAGCACCGGGTCGATCGAAACCGGATCGTCGATGGTCACGAGACGCCATCCTGCGCCGTGGACGTCGTCGAACGGCCGGCCGTCGACGGCGCCCTGCACGAAGAGGTGTCCGGCGAGCGGTGCATCGGGATCGGTGCAGCCACCCACCAGCCCGGGCAGACCTGGCGTCGGTATCGGATCCGCGGTCACTGCGGCCGACATCGCCGCGTCGCGTGCGGCGGCCTCGGCCGGGTCGGGCACGCAGATCACCTTGCCGAGCTCGATCGCGAACTCGATCGCCTGGCGCACGTGCGGCAACCGCTCGCTGCCGTAGGTGTCGAGCAGCGAGTCGGCAGCCGCACCGCGCAGCACGAGGTCGAGCTTCCACGCGAGGTTGGCCGCGTCGCGGATGCCGGCGCACATGCCCTGCCCGGCGAACGGTGGCGTCTGGTGTGCGGCATCGCCGGCCAGGAAGACCCGGCCCCGGCGCCAGGTCTCGGCGTAGCGGGCCTGGAACGTGTAGGCCGCATGGCGCTCGAGCCGGGCGTTGTCGGGGCGCACGTCCCAGGACTCGAGCAGCTCCCACGCACGCGCGCCGTTGGCGAACTCCTCCGGGTCCTCGTCGGGGAGCCGCATGAACTCCCAGCGGCGACGACCCGGCCCGCCCGACACCGCCGTGGTGGGCCGCACCGGATCGCAGATCTGCAGGTTGATCGGGTCGTACACGCGCGGTCGGTCGAGGATGACGTCGACGATGAACCAGTCGTAGAAGTAGCCGAGGTCGATCATGTCGACGCCGAGCGCGGCGCGAACCGTGCTGTTGGCGCCATCGGCGCCGATGACGTAGGAGGCGGACACCTCGCTGCCGTCGGCGGCGACGAGCGACACCGAGCCGCCGACGCCGCCGACGCCGCCGACGCCGCCGACGCCGCCGACGTCGTGAACTCCGGTGATCTCGACGCCTCGCCTGACGTCGATGGTGCCGAGCGAACGTGCCCGTCGCTCGAGGATCGCCTCGAGCGCGGGCTGGGTGAACATCGACGCGCTCGGCCAGCCCGAGGGGGCGTCGCCGGCGGTGCCGAACCGCAACAGCGGGACGCCCTCGCCGTTGCGCCACTCGTACACGTCGGCGGGCTCGATGATCTCGCGCACCTCCGCTCCCACCCCGCACGCCTGCAGGATGCGACCGACCTCGTGGTCGAAGTGAACCGCCCGCGGCAGCGGGTACGGGTCGGCGAAGCGTTCGAGCACCACGACCCGGTGACCGCGCTGGGCGAGCAGCACCGCGGCGACGAGCCCGGTCGGGCCGCAGCCGACGATGGCGACGTCGTGGCGGTCCTCGTTCGGCGGGGAGGCGTCGGTCGACACGGTGTTCACCCCTGGCGCAGGGGCTGGTGGCCCCACTTCGAGATCCGGTCGTATTGGCGGACGTCGTCCCAGTCGTCGCCCACGACGCGGCCGCCGTGGCCCACCTCGACGGCGAACCCGGCGGGGCTCGACACGTAGAAGCTGAACATCCCGTCGTTGTCGTGCGTGCCGAGGCCGTTCGGGATCGGCAGGTCGGTGGCGAATGCACGGTCGAACGCTGCGCCCACATCGTCGCGGTCGTTCACCTCCACCATCAGGTGATGCAGCTTCTGGGGCAGCTCGAACGGCGCGCGGGCCAGCGCCACGCTGTGGTGGCGGCCGTTGCAGTGGAAGAAGCGCACCTCCAGGGCGAGCCCGGGTGCGAGCTCCATCTCGAGCCAGTCCGACATCGCGAGCCCGAGGCCGTCGATCAGGAAGGCGCACGACTCGTCGAACGCGGTGGTGGCGAAGACGACGTGGCCGAATCCCATGCCCTCGGTGAGGAAGCCGCTCGGCATGGCTGCGGACGTGAACGGTGTCGTGGCCTCGGCGAGCCCGGTGACCACCTCGACCGGCACACCCCACGGGGCCATCGCCGTCGCCAACCGTCGCACCCGCCGCGTGGCGTCGCGAGCAGGGTCGCCGTCGGCGACCTCGACGCCGATCGCGCGCAGGCGAGCGACCGTCTCGTCGAACGCTGCGTCGTCGATCGTCTCGAAGCCGACGAAGGCTGCGTCGTTCGCCGGGCCTGCGGTCACCACCAGGCGTTGCGCCTTGCCGTCGTTGCGCCACGTGAGCGCGCCGTCGGCCGTGGGCTCGCCCGCGACGAGGCCGATCACGTCGCCGAAGAACGGCGAGAGCGAGTGCGGGTCGGGCACCTCGATCCCGAGATAGGCGACCTCGATCCGGTGCTTCATCTGTGGTTCCCCCTCTGAGTTGGTGTCGCAGCGCGATCTCCGCGCGACGATCACGATCCGAAGATCAGCGTGCAGACGGCTTCGACGTGTGCCTCGATGACGGCGTCGTCGGTGGGTTCGAGGCCCGTCAGGCGGCGGCACTCGGGTCCGAGCACGAACATGCTGGGACCGGCGCCGGTGATGACGTAGTACAGGTGTTCCGCGGGGATGCGTGCGATGACGCCACGTTCGCTCAGCGAGCGGAGCAGCGACACCGTGCGTTCGTAGAGCGGCCTGATGTGGTGCTCGACGAGATGGTCCATGCGTGGCCCGTCGAACTTGCACTCCTGGGTGATGATCCGGTGCAGCTGGGGGTTCCGGGCGGAGAACCAGATGAACTCGCGGATCATCAACCGCGCCGTGGTCGGCTCGTCCACGCCGCGCAGTCCCTCCTGGCGGCCGCGCAAGCTCTCGCCGAGGGCCTCGAAGAGCCCGTCGACAGCCGCTCGCCAGAGCTCGTCTTTCGAGCTGAAGTGGTAGTTGAGGAGTGGCTGGGTGACGCCGGCCCGCTCGGCGATGGCGCGTGTGGTGGCACCGTCGAACGAACGCTCGCTGAAGAGGTCGAGCGCTGCAGCCAGGATGCGGTCGCGGGCAGGATCGGCGTGCGTGGTCGACGAGTGTTCGTCTCGGGATGACGAGCGACGAGCGGCCATGTGCAAGACTTATCAAACGATCAGGAAATGCGCAAGAGTCTGATCGGTCGAACAGTAGGGGGATTCGCCATGACCGACGCCGCACCGCGCACCACCGTCACGCTCCTCGGCACCGGCGTGCCGCACCCTGCACCGGGTCGGGCCGGGGCGGCCACGCTCGTCCGGCGCGGCGACGTGGCGCTGCTGTTCGACGCCGGGCGCGGCGCCGTCCTGCGCCTCACCGAAGCCGGCGTCCGTCCGTTCGCGGTGTCGGCGGTGCTGCTGACCCACGTGCACAGCGACCATCTGGTGGATCTGGCCGATGTCGCCATGACGCGGTGGGTGGAGCAGCAACTGCACCGCACCGGCCCGCTGCCGATCGTGGCGGTCGCTGGGGTGGCGGCGCGTTTCGTCGAGCGGATGCTCGAGCCCTACGACGTCGACATCGACCTGCGCCGCGAGCACACCGGCGCCGACGAGCCGCGAGTGACGCTCACCACGTTCGCCGCTCCCGTCGAGCCCACCCGGGTGTGGACCTCCGCCGACGGTGCCGTGTTGGTGGATGCCGTCGCCGTGCACCACGAGCCGGTGCCCGAGGCCGTGGCCTATCGCGTCACGACGCCCGAGGGTGTGGTGGTGATCTCCGGCGACACCCGCGTGTGTGCGGAGGTGGAGGG
>JACJWG010000006.1 GCA_020637235.1 Acidimicrobiaceae bacterium
GGTCGCGCAGGTCGAGGTCGTCGAGGTCGGCCTTCGCCGCGTCGGCGCGGTCGAGCCACTCGGCGACGCGCAGCTTCGGCAACAATTGCTCGGCCATCGACAGCAGACCAGCCGCCGGCACCTCGTCCTTGCCCTCGGCCTTCAGGCGAGCGTTCTGCTCCTGGACCGCCTGGCGCACGGCCGGAATGCCACCCTGCAGGGCGCGCTCCGCGACCGGCCGCTGTGCCTCGGGCAGCTCGGCGAGCACCGAGTTGCGGTGCGTCCGGCCCGGCTTCAGGCGCTTGGCCTTCGGTCGCTGGGGCAGCTCGGGAGGCGGGGTGAAGTGGGGACGCTGGCGTCGCTCGGGGCGCGGTCCACGACGCTCACCGCCGTCGCCGTCGCGCGGCGGACGGTCGCCACGTGGACCGCGGTCGCCGCCGGGACGATCGCCGCGCGGACCTCGATCGCCACGGTCGCCGCGGTCGCCGCGGTCTCGGCGCGGCCCCCGATCTCCACGATCGCCACGATCGCGGCGGTCGTTGCGGTCGCGCTTCGCGAGTTGTTGGGTCACCGGCTCGAAGGTGGTCGTGGTCGGGATCAGCTCGAGCAGGCCGGTACGTGCGGTCTTGCCCTTCGGGTCGGTCACCGACACGATCGTCATCCCGTCGATCTCCATCTCGGCCTCGGCGCGCAACACCTGCCCGGCCGCAGCGCCAGCGGGCAGCAACGAGCCGTCGAGCACACCCTTCGGTTCGCGAGCGCCGGCCTTGCGCCACGTCCACGTGCCGTCCGGGCGCGCGCTGGTGAGTTCGATGTCGATCCGTCGGGACATAGGGCCACCACCGTATCCGCCGCCGCCCCTCCGGTGCACCCTCGCCGCTGCGATCGACGGTGCGGCCTCGGCAGTGGACCGCTCGCTACGTTCGACGTGTGCCCATCTACGCCCTTGCCGACCTCGAACCCACCATCCATCCCGACGCGTTCGTCCATCCCGACGCAGTCGTCATCGGCGACGTCCGCGTCGGCCCGCAGAGCTCGATCTGGCCGGGCGCCGTGCTGCGCGGCGACGAGGGCCACATCGAGATCGGCGCCCGCACGTCGATCCAGGACAACTGCGTGTTGCACACGACGCCCGAATGGCCGACGGTGGTCGGCGACGAGTGCGTCGTCGGACACATCGTCCATCTCGAGGGATGCACGATCGAGTCGCGGTGCCTGATCGGCAACGGCTCGATCGTGCTGCACCGTGTGGTGGTGCGCACCGGTGCGATCGTGGCGGCCAACGCCGTGGTGCTGAACGACACCGAGGTGCCGTCAGGTGCGATCGCCGCCGGTGTGCCCGCCACGATCAAGCTCGACCGAGCGCGTGCCGCCGACATCGACCGTGGCGTCGCCAGCTATGTCGCACGCACCGCTCGCTATGCGCGCGAGCTGCGCAGGATCGGCTGACGGGCGTGATCGCGCTCGTCGTGGAGGTGGATCCGGTCGACGTGGAGATCGCCGCCGATGCGCTCTGGTCACTCGGGGTCGTGGCCGTCGAGGAGCGTGCGGGACACGACGGCCGCATCGAGCTCTGGACGTCGCTCGGCGACGATGTCGAGGCGATCGCCGTCGCCCTCGCCGCGCTGCCCGTTTCCTGGCCTCATCGGTTCGTCGAGGTGGACGACCGCGTGGTCGACACGTGGCGCGAGTTCGCCACGCCGACGTGGATCGCCGACGATCTCGTCGTGTGCCCTGCGTGGGTGGACGCGACGTTCGCCCCGCACGTCGAGGTGATCGAGATCGAGCCGGGCGCCACGTTCGGGATGGGCGATCATCCGACGACGGTGCTGTCGCTCCAGGCCGTGTCCGCGGTGATCGGCGCGGGCGGCGTGCAGTCGGTGCTCGATGTCGGCTGCGGATCGGGTGTGCTCGCGATCGCCGCGCTCCGGCTCGGGGCCACGTCGGCGGTCGCGGTCGACATCTCACCGGCGGCCGCCGTCGCCACGGTGGACAACGCACGGCGCAACGGGGTCGTCGGACGCATCGACGCGAGCACCACACCGCTCTCGTCGGTGACCGGCTCCTACGATCTCGTGCTCGCCAACATCCTGGCACCCGCCCTCGTCGAGCTCGCGCCGCACCTGCGGCGGGTGCTGGCTCCGGGCGGCACCCTCGTCGTGAGCGGCATCCTGGCCGACGACCACGACCACGTGCTGCGCGCCCTCACGCCCTTGCAGGTGCGGTCGACCCGCGTGCTCGACGGGTGGGCGGCGATCAGCCTGCAGCCCTGACCGCTGCCCGCGTCGCCCGGCGGTGCCGCAGGCCGTGTCAGCGCGAGGGGCGGAACGACGGCGTCCGCTTCTCCAAGAACGCGTTCACCGCCTCGGCATGTTCGGCCGACGTCCAGCACCGCGAGAGCATCTCCATCTCCCGCTGCTGCACGACGCCGAGGTCGGCCTCGACGGCGTTGTCGGTGAGGAGTTGCTTGGTCATCCGCAGTTGCAGATCCGGGTTGGCCGCATACGACGCCGCCGTCGCGATCGCCGTGGCCACCAGCGCGTCGGGCTCGACGAGGTCGTCGACGAGGCCGATCCGATGGGCGTCGGCGGCCGGGACGAGGCGGCCGGAGAGCATCAGATCGCTCGCCCGGCCGATCCCCACGCGTTGTGTGAGCAGGCGGGTGCTCGCGAGCTCGGGTACGAGTCCCATCTTGATGAAGCCCATGCCGAACTTGGCGTTCGTCGACGCGACGATCTGATCGGCGGGGAGGCACATCGTGACGCCGATGCCGACGGCAGCACCGTTCACGGCACACACGATCGGCTTGCTCGCCCGCAGCAACGCCACCCAGTCGAGGCCCCGCGGCATGCCGCCCATGCCGCCGGCGGTGTCGCGGCCGGGATCGACACCGTCGATCCGGCTCTTGAACGTTGCCTCCATGTCGGCGCCGGCGCAGAACCCACGACCGGCTCCGGTCATCACGATCGCGCCGATGTCCGGGTCGACGTTGGCCGCCGCGATGGCGTGTGCCTGCTCGTCGGCCATGGTCGGCGTCCAGGCGTTGAGCTTCTCCGGGCGGTTCAGCGTGATGAGGACGATCTCGTCGTCGTCCCCGCACCGCTCCACGGTGATCTGGGTGTGCTCCATCGCTGCATCGTGTCACCCTCGCGGTGACCGAGGCGTCAGCGGGCGACCGCGAGCAGGGGAGAGAAGTCGGTGCGTTCGAAGCCCGGGAGGTAGCTGCGCACGGCATCGCGGCGGAACTGGGCGCAGAGGTCGCTGCGGAAGAAGCGTGCACCCTCGCGCACGACGTAGTTGAGGATGAAGAACCGGTACACCTCGGGCAGGAACATCAACTCGTCGGCCGACATCGGGAACACGTCCGTGTAGGCGTCGAGGAAGGCGAGGAACGACGGCTCGAGCAGCGTGTGTGCGCCATAGGTGAATCGGGTGCGGTCACCGGTGCTGCTCGACACGCGCGAGAGGAAGTAGAAGTCGAGCATGCGCGGCTCGATGCGGAACCAGTCGTAGTCCCACCGGCTGAACAGACGGAACCCGCCGTCGATGCGCTTCACCGAGAAGTTGCCGAGGTTCCAGTCGATCAGCACCGGGATCTTCGGCCACTCGTCGTAGCCGAGCTCGATCAGCCGTTCGAGGAAGCCGTGGGTGTGCCGCCAGAGCAGACCGATCGCCTCCGGCGGGAGCCCGAAGTTGCGCGGGGCGAACGGGCTCTCGAGCAGATCGAGCAGGTGGATCGCATCGCTCTTGATGGTCTTCGAGCCGCCGGGGATGCGTGGCGCGATGTCGGTGCACGCGAGGTGGAACTCGGCCATCTCGCGCCCGAGGTTGCGGATCAGCCCCTCAGACAGGATGCGTGGCAGCGATTCGGCGCGTGGCACGTCGTCGTAGAAGACGGCCCAGATCGTCTTGTCGTACCAGGTGAAGATGTGCGGTCGCTCACCCGGCGCGAGGTGGTCGAGTCGGGTGGTCCACACATCGGCGAGCATGCCGGCGAAGCGGGTGGTGTCGAGCAGCGAGGCGCAGCGCTGCAACCGGTCGTGATCCTCGACGAACAAGAAGTACGAGCCGTAGGACGACACCTTCGACACGAGCGTGCTGTCGTCGGAGAGGTGCACCCGGTACACACGGTTGGTGGAGACGTTGGCGCTCACCTCGTCGAGCGAGGTGATGCGGCGCGGGTCGCCGTACTGCTCCCACGCCAGATGGACCGCGTGTCGGTGATCGGCGCCCTCGACCATGCCGAGGATCGTACCGATCGGTGTCGGCGCCGGCCGTCACGGCCGCGGCGCGACCGGCTGGATCAGACCGCGTCGCGGGCGCGCACGCCGATCGGCGCGATGAGTCGGAAGCCGGCCTCGTGGCGCTCGTCCTCGCTCTCGCCGCCCCAGAACCCGTACTCGTGGTTCGTGCGGGCGAACTCGCGACAGGTGCTGTTCACCGTGCACGAGGCGCACACCGCCTTGGCCATCGCCTCACGCCGCTCGCGTGCTTGCGGCCGTTCGGCCGGCGGTGGGAAGAACAGGTGCGTCAACCCCTTGCACGCTGCCGTCGTCATCCACCGATCATCGGTCTGCTCCCGGTGGAACAGCGTTTCTACCGCGGCCATGGAACCCCCTTGTCCAAAGCGAAGTCGCTGATGCGCTCGTTGCGATGGTCCCGGTCGTCCCCTCGGGGACCGACCCCCTCGACCGTCGCCGTGGGCGAGCTTACGAAGAATTGATTGCCGAGTCAATTGTACTCGGCAAAGAAACGGCGTGCTCGAATCACGCCGTGCACAACGCCCGGACGCCCGCTGCGAACCGGGCGACATCGTCGTCGGTGGTGTCCCACGCCGTCATCCAACGCACCTGTCCGCGACTCTGGTCCCACGGCCAGAAGAAGCACCACTGTTGCAGCGGCTCGATCAGCTCGGCAGGGAGCACGGGGAACACGCTGTTCACCTGCGGCGCCGAGTCGTAGCCGATCTTCGGGATGTCCCTCGTCGCGTCGTACAGCACCGCGGCGAGCCGGTTCGCGTGCGCGGCCGACCGGATCCACAGGTCGTCGTCGAGCAGGGCGACGAACTGGGCGGCCACGAAGCGCATCTTCGAGGGCAGCTGGGTGACCTGCTTCCGGATGAACGGTGCACGCGCGGCGAGCAAAGGGTCGAGCAGGATGACGGCTTCGCCGAAGGCCATGCCGGCCTTGGTGCCGCCGAAGGAGATCGCGTCCACACCCGCGTCGACGGTGAAGCTGCGCAGGGCCTCGATCGTGCCGCCGAGCGCAGCGGTCGCGTTCGCGATCCGCGCTCCGTCGAGGTGCACCTTCATGCCGAGCCGGTGCGCGGCGTCGCAGATGGCAGCCACCTCGTCGGCGGTGTACACCGCGCCGAGCTCGGTGCTCTGGGTGATCGACACGACGCCGGGTTGGGCGTGGTGCACGTCGCCGACGAGGTGTGCGAGCTCGTCGATCTGTTCGGGCTGCAGCTTGCCGTCGGCGCTCGGCAGCGTGTGCAACTTGCTGCCGAGGACGCGTTCGGGTGCGCCGGTCTCGTCGACCGCGATGTGCGCCCAGCGGCTGCACACCACCATGTCGGCCGGTCGGATCATGGTGGCGAGCGCGAGCACGTTGGCACCGGTGCCGTTCCAGGCGAGCAGCGGCGTGGCGGTCGCGCCGAACAGATCGCGGAAGCGGCCGACCGCCTCCGCCGTCCACCGGTCGTCGCCGTAGGCGAGGGCGTGTCCGTCGTTGGCGCGGACCAGGGCGTCGAGCACCGCCGGGTGTGCGCCGGCGGCGTTGTCGCTGGCGAACGAACAGGCAGGGGCGGGCGGCATCTCGACCGGGCTCATGCGCCCAGTATCGCGGTCAGGGACTCGATCTGCGCTGCTCGCTGCCGCCGACCGACCGGCGTGCCGTCTCGATCCCGTCGAGCAGCCGTTCGAGTGCGTGGACGAAGCGCTCGTCGGCGGTGCCGCGATACAGGTGCGACGAGGCGGCCACGGTGTGCGGGTACTCGGTCGGGTCGAGCGTCGCGTACACCGATCGCCAGCGGAAGTACTGCTGCGAACGCTCGCGGTTGGTGAGCGAGTGCAGCGCAGCGTCGATCGCCGCCGATCCGACGGTGAGCTCGATCACGCTGTGGTAGGCCATCGCGGCCGCACCGTCGTCGAAGCCGGCCGTGTGGAACTGGGCGAGGAGCGCCTCGGTGATCGCGAACTCCGTGGGCTGCAGCGGTGGACCGAACTGGAGGGCCGTCGCGAGCTGTGGTTGGTTGAGCAGCGCCGACCGGAGGCGTCGACAGACCTCGACGACCACGGATCGCCAGCCGTCGGTGTCGCTCGGCAGCACGGCGGTGACCGAGCCGAGCAGCCGCTCGCTGACCGCGCGCAGGAGTTCGGCCTTGTCGCGGAAGTGGCGGTACACCGCCGTCGGGTCGCTGCCGAGGGCCTGGCCGAGGCTGCGCATGGTGAACCCGTCGGAACCCTGTTCCTCGATCAGTCGGATGGTGGTGTCGACGATCGTGTCGCGGGTGAGGGCGGCGCGGCTCACGATC
Organism: Acidimicrobiaceae bacterium; assembly: GCA_020637235.1. Lineage (GTDB taxonomy): Bacteria > Actinomycetota > Acidimicrobiia > Acidimicrobiales > Ilumatobacteraceae > VFMC01. The sequence goes on from JACJWG010000006.1 coordinate 6,515, forward strand.
CGCCCTCGCCGGGGTCGTCCTGGTCGTAGAGGCGGGCGCGGCCGAGGCGTTCGGTGCACACCTCGGCGCTCCAGGGCAGCATCGTCGAGCCGAGTCGTGCGTCGCGGTACATCCGCTCGAGCGGCATCGTCTTCTGCATGCTCTGTCCGCCACAGACCTTGATCGCGAGCGACGCCACCTCGGCGGCGTGCTCCATCACGGTCACGGCCGCCGCCCAGCCGGTCACCAACTCGTCCTCGGTCGGGTCGATCGTCGCCTCGTCGATCGCCCGGTACAGCAGCGCCTGGCTCTGCTGGTGCTTCAGCTGCATCTGTGCCCACCCGACCTGCTTGATCGCATGGTCGCGGCGTGGGCCGGTCACCTGGCCGGGCAGCTCGCCGCGCAGGTAGGCCGCCGTGGTGTCGAGGATGCCCCCGGTGAGGCCGAGGTAGCTGGGCGTCAGCGACAGGAACAGCCACGGGTAGCGCAGCGCGGCCTGGTTGTAGGTGCCGGCGGGCATCCACTCGTTCGCGTGGGGCACGAACACCTCGCGCATGAGCAGGGTGCGCGAGACGGTGCCGCGCATGCCGAGCGGGTCCCAGTCGTCGACGATCTCCACGCCGTCGGCCTTCGTCGGCACCCCGAGCAGGCGGATCACGTCCTCGCCGGGCACCTGGCAGGTGACGTTGTAGAAGTCGGCGGCGCCCGACAGCGACGCGAAGATCTTGCGGCCGGTGACGAGCCAGCCGCCGTCGACGGGCACGGCCTTCGTGGCGACGCCAGTGGTGGCGCCGGGCGCGAGGCCCTCGCTGAAGGGCTGGCTGTGGATCATCCCGTCCTCGACGACGCCGCGGTACATCTCGGCACGGATCTGTTCGTGGCGGTCGCGTTCGGCGGGGGAGAGGTCGAGCAGATCGGCGACCTGCCCCGTCCACAGCATCGTCGCGTTGTGCATGTTGAAGGTGAGGCCGGTGGCGCCGCACGAGCGGCCGATCTCCTCGCTCACGCGGATGTAGTCGGCATAGGTGGCGCCGAGGCCGCCGAAGCGGCGGGGGACACAGACCGCGAGGAGGCCGTTGGCGCGGAAGTCGGCGAAGTTCTCGAACGGGAAGCTGGCCTGCCGGTCGTAGACGACGGCGCGCTCGCGCATCGCCGGGGCCATCTCGCGCACGAGGTCGACCAGGGCACGGCGGAACTCGCGGGTGCCGGGTTCGAGACGGATGAGGTCGGCGTCGACAGCGGTCATCGGGAGATCATCCGCGTCGACACCGGCGTTGTCAACAGTGTTGGCAACAGCGTTGACACCGCAGCGCCGTCCACCCGAGTGCCAGGCGTCCACCGGAGTGTCAGGCGTCCACCCGAGTGTTAGGCGTCCACCCGAGTGTGACAGGGCACCCCGGGTGATCCTGTGGCACTCGGGTGACCCGTTCCGCGAGGACTCGGGTCGAGCGAGCCGGGCTGTCAATGCTGTGGTCAACATCGTTGACAACAGTGCGGGGCGGTGTACCATCGGCACGCATGCCGCCGGTCACACCCGAGCACGCCGGAGCCGACGCTGCGATCGCTGTCGCCGACGTCCAGGGGCGTCGGATCGCCTGGCGGGAAGCTCGCCCTCGAGGCGGCAGCTCTGCGGTGGTGTTGCTGCTCCACGGTCTCGGTGGGAGCCGGGTCTCGTGGGCGCCGCAGCTCTCCGGCCTCGGTGCCGTCGCGTCGGTCGCCGCCTGGGACCTGCCCGGGTACGGCGCCTCGCCGCCCCTCGACGGGCCGACCACCTTCGCCGCGCTGGCCGATGCCGTCGCCGTTTTCGCCGACGAGGTGGGCGCCGACGAGGTGCACCTCGTCGGCATCTCGATGGGCGGGATGATCGCGCAGTACGCGGCAGCTGCCCATCCCGACCGGGTCGCCAGCCTCACGCTGCTCGCCACGAGTCCGAAGTTCGGTCTCGACGGCACGCGGCCCGACGAGTGGCGAGCCGCCCGGCTGGCACCGCTCGACGCCGGGCAGGAGCCGATCGACTTCGCCGACCGTGTGCTCATGGCGCTCGCCGGGCCGTCGATCACGAACGAGGCGATGCAGGGTCAGCGCGAGGCGATGGCGCGCATCACCGGAGCGGCGTTGCGGCGCTCGATCGACTGTCTGGTCACCCACGACAGCCGGCCGATCCTGCCATCGGTGCGGGCGCACACGGTGTGCCTGGTGGGCGATCTCGACGACGAGACGCCGGTGGCCTACTCGCAGGCGATCGTCGACCTGGTTCCCGGGTCGACGCTCGAGGTGGTCGCCGGCGCCGGGCACCTGCTCAATGTCGAGGCACCCGACGCCGTCAATCTGGCGATCCGCCGACAGCTCGAGAGGAGCCACCGATGACCACCGAATGGCGCTACATCCAGGCCTTCCGCGACCAGTTCGTCCGCTGCGGGTTGGCCGACGGGGAGGTCGTGACGATCCTGTCCGAGACCCAGAGCCGGCCGGTCCTGGTGGAAACCGCCCGGTTGGCGGCGCAGTCGCTCGGCGGGCGGGTGAGCGACGTCGTCGTGCCCACTCCGCCGTCGCAGCACCAGGTGCCGATCCGCTCCACCGGCGCCTCGCAGGCGATCGCCCACAACCCGGCCGTCGTGGCTGCGCTGCGGACGTCGGGACTGGTGATCGACTGCACGGTGGAGGGGCTGTTGCACGCACCCGAACTCGGCGAGATCCTGGGTGGCGGGGCCCGAGTGCTGATGATCTCCAACGAGCACCCCGACACCTTCGACCGCCTCGGCTGGGATCCGGACCTGCCTCGCCGGGTGGAACTCGGGCTGGCCAGGCTGCGCGCCGCCGAGCAGATGCACATCACGAGCGCCGCTGGCACCGACCTTCGAGTGCGACTCGAGGGTGGCTTCACCGCCGGCTCGACCGGCGTCACCTCCGGACCTGGCTCGATCGCCCACTGGCCAGGGGGTTTGGTGCTGGTGTTCCCGGCCGCCGGGTCGGTGAGCGGGCACGTGGTGCTGGCACCGGGTGACGTGAACCTCACCTTCAACCTCTACCTGAGGTCGAGTGTCGCCCTGACGGTCGTGGACGACCACATCGTCCGTATCGAGGGTGACGGGCTCGACGCCGAGCTGTTCCGGTCGTACCTGTCGGCGTTCGGAGATCGGGCGAGCTACGCGACCAGTCACGTGGGGTGGGGCATGAACCCTGGCGCACGATGGGACGCGCTCGAGCTGTACGACAAGCGCGAGACGTGGGGCACCGAGCTGCGCGCGTTCGCCGGCAACGTCGTGTACTCGACCGGCGCGAACGAGACCGCCGGTCGGTTCACCGCCGGCCACTTCGACCTGCCGATGCGGCACTGCACCGTCGCCCTCGACGGTGCCCCGGTGGTGGTCGACGGCGTGCTGATCCCCGATCTCGCTGCGCCGCCCTCCTGATCCGAATCCCACCTGTCGGTCCGGCCCGTCGGTGTGGTTCCGCCGGCGCAACGTCAGCGGAACCACACGAATGACCGTGGTTCGTGTCGTTCCGCCGGCGCGACGGCAGTGGAACCACACGAATCGGGGCGTGCGCGGCGACGCACCATCTGGAGCCACGGCCGTGTGGTGAGGCAACCTTTCGGGGTGCCGGGACGTTTCGACGACGTGGACGTGTCGTTCGTCGACCGCTTCGAGGAGCTGTACCAGGTGGCGTACCGAGCCTCGTTCGCGGTGCTCGGCAGCCGGGCCGCTGCCCAGGATTGCGCGCAGGAGGCGCTGGCCCGGGCGCTCGTGCGGTGGCGGACCATGAGTGGCCACGCGCCCGCCTGGTGCGCTCGGGTGTCGACCAACCTCGCGCTCGATCGGGCGCGCCGCGACCGGCGCCAGCCGCTTCGCCCGACCGAGATCGGGTCGGGCGAAGCGATCGCCGACCGGCGGCGCGATCTCGTCGATGCGCTCCGGGCACTGCCGAAGCGGCAGCGTGAGGCGGTCACGTTGCGCTACCTGGCCGACTTGCCCGAGGCCGAGGCGGCCAGCGCGCCCGGATGCAGCATCGGCACGATCAAGAGCGCCACGTCGCGGGGGCTCGACCGACTGCGGGCCGACCTCGGTCCCGCAGGGGCATGGGAGGACTGACCGTGTTCGACGACCTGCACGATCCCGAGCCGCCGGCGCCTGGTCAGGACACCCCGGCGAAGGTGCGCGACCGTGCGCGCTCGCTCCGGCGTCGTCGGCGCATCGCTGCGACGGCTGCTGGTGCGTCCGTGCTGGCAGCCCTCGCGGTCGTGGTGATCGAGATGCCCGGCCGCGATCGCGACCGGGTTACGCCGGCCGTCGAGACGGCGGTGACGACGGGGTCCGTGGCGACGACCACTGCGGCGACCACCGCGACGACCACCGCGACGACCACCGCGTCGAGCGCACCGGCCGAGACGATCGCCGACGGCACGATCAGCCCGACGCCGCCTCCGTCGGTGCCGGATTCCTGCTTCGATGCGCCGTCGGCGCCGCTCTGGCTGCTCGACGGTTCCTCGCCCGGCGACGGCCGTGTGGAAGAGCGCGGCGGCGAGACGGTGTACCGCTGGGGCGACGGATCGCCGCAGGTGCGCCAGGTGCGCGCCACCACCTTCGACGATCCGTTCGCCTGGACGACCGGTGATCAGCTGGCCGTCTCGGGCGACGTACGGATCGCCGTCGTGCCGGTCGGCGACGGCGCGGTGGGCGAGATCATCGTCGCGGTCGACGACGGCGCCTGCGAGCGGCAGTACTCGATCGGTCCGGGGGTCACCGTCGCCGACGCGATCGGATATGCGAACCACTGGGCGGAGGGTCTGGCGTTCTGGCGCTCGGCGGCGATCGACGTCACGTCCGATGGCGTGTGCGTGCGCGCCGCGGAGTTCGAGCTGGAGATGTGTCTGCTGGCGGACGAAGTCGATTCGTCGATACAGGAGGTCGGTGCCGACCTCGGGCTGATCGTCGCGATCGCACCGATCGGATCCACGCTGTCGCCGGCGTCGTCCCGAGCATTCACCGCCGACGTGCCCGGCACCGACGACATGGCGATCGTCGAGCTCTTCCGGCGGAACGTGTGCGTCGAGGTGAGCCATCCCGGTGTCACTCCGTCGTGCGGAACTCCCCAGTCAGCGGGTCTGCGGCTGGTCGCGGTGGATGGGTTCGGGGACGTCGTCCTCGTCGACGGCAGCGGCAGCCGCACGTTGTTCGATGGGACCGACCCGGACGATCCCGCCCCGACCGAGGGCGAACGGGTGCTCGTCGATGGGATGTCCCTCTCACCGGACGGATCGACCGTGGTGGTGCGCGACTGTTGCGAGCCGGTGCCCGGGAATCTCGTCGCCATCGACGTCGCCACCGGGGCGCAGACCTTCGTCGGCTTCGGGCACCTGCCTGCCTTCACCTCGGCCGGCGACCTGGTCTGGGGCACGCTCGGCTCGGCGCAGAGCACCGATCTGAACCCGGTGGTCGTGGTCGGCGACGTGCAGGGCGAGGTCGGCGCCACGTTGCACGAGTTCCCGCTCGACTCGCGCATCGACGACCTCGCCGTCGTGCCAGGACCGGAATCGGAGCAGGTGGTGGTGTTGCTCGCCACGCCCACCGGCACCGAACTGTGGACCTTCCCGGTGGCCGGCGGCGACATGCAGCGCTCCGCCGAGGTGTCAGACGTGCCGTGGACCGAGCCGAGCGGCCTGTCGCTCGCCGGCTGGAGCCGCGACTCGTACTTCGTGCTCGACGACGGCGGCGACCGTCTGCTGGCGTTCGACCAGCGCTCACTCGAGCCGGTCCCCGTTCCCGACAGCCGGAACACCGCGATCAGTGCCTGGTACTCGGACAGCGTCGTGGCGTGGGTGACCGACGGTGGGGAGCTCTGGGCGAACGACTCGGTCTGGCGTCCGGACGTGCTTCGCGTGCGTTGACCTGCACCACCCCGAGTGCGTTCGTTCACGAGCGTGTGGAGGTGACGCGAAAGCGACCAGACGCGCTGACGCTCAGGCGCCGAAGACGGTGGTGATCACGCGACCTTGGCGCTCGGCGGCGCTGGGGCGCAGATCGCTCACCACGAACGCCCGCTGCAGCCAGCGGTCGGTGCCGTCGAAGCGTGGGCTGTAGGGCGTGCGACCGTGCACGGCGACGGCGTTGTCGACGACGAGCAGGTCGCCGGCCTCGAGCGCCACACCCGTCTGCAGCGCCTCGACGGCGCTGGCGAGTTCGCGCAGCGCGTCGTCGGCGGCGGCGTCGGTGCCGACCATCAGGTCGGCGTCGAACACCATCGTCGGCAGCTCACGGTCGCCGCTGAGCACCGGCATCGCGGCGCCGAGCACGTTGCGGCGGCCGTGCAGGTAGCTCTCGTCGACCGCGGTGCGGAACCGCGGCTCGAACAACGCCTCTCGGGTCGTGTCCGACAGCAGTGGCAGCACCTCGTGGATCGACGAGAGCGTCGTGATCGCCGACGGGTCGCCGCGCAGGCAGATGAGCAGCAGGTAGCGGGGCCGGTGGGGGTGGAACGCCGCCTCGGTGTGGAACATCAGCTCCACCTTCGACGAGGTGCTCACCTGACGGTGTTCGGTGCCCTGGACGGGCACCAGGTTCTGCACGATGTCGCCACCGTGCTCGGGTTCGTAGCCCACCGGCTGGCCGAGTCGACGGGCGACGGTGAGCAACGAGAACTCGCTCGTCGCGTCCTTCGTCGTCGGCGTGGTGGGGGTGGCGGGGGTGAGAGGTAGTCGGCCGACAGGCATCCCCTTCAGCAACAGCGCACCACTGCGATCGGGCTGGTCGACGAAGTCGACGAGGGCGTCGTGGATCGTGGCGGGCAACAACCGCGCCGCGTGCCCGGCGGCGGTCACGAACGCCTCGCTCCCGGACTCGACCTGCGGGGTGGCGGCCACCGACGAGCCGTCGTGCACCACCACGGGTGGGCATGCGTGCGAACGGGGGAGGGTCTCGGAAACGGAACGCATGTTCCAAAGTGTAGTCAAGTCTGGAACACTCCGATCGGACCGATCGGGGGATCTACACTGCTCGGCCGTGGAGTCCGCAGATCGCATCGGGCGTCTCGGTGGATCGCTCACCAAGGCCGAACGACGGGTGGCGGAGGTCGTGCTCGAACAGCCGCAGCTGGTGGCGTTCGGGACCGTCGCCGAACTCGCAGCGGCCGCCGGTGCGGGGGCGGCGACGGTCGTCCGGCTGGCCACCAAGCTCGGCTTCGACGGCTTCACCGAACTCCAGTCGTCGGTGCAGCACGACCTGGCCAACCAGCTGCGGCCCGCCGCGCAACGCATCCGAGAGCCGGTCGGCACCGATCTCGTCGGGCGTCATCTGCAGCTCGAGCAGGCCAACGTGCAGACCTCGCTCGGCTCGATCGACCCTGCGGCACTCGCCGACGCAGTGGCTCATCTGGCCGATGCGGCCGCTCGCGTGTTCGTGTTGGCCGGCGACAACAGTCGCGGCGTCGCACAGCAGTTCGTGGTCGACCTCGGCGCGCTCCGCGACGACGTGTTCGTGCTCGACGGCAACGAGATCGCGGTGCGGCGCCAGATCGCGTTGCTGCGCCCGACCGACGTGTTGGTCACGCTCGACTTCCGCCGGTACGAACGGTGGCTCGTGGGCGCCGCCGTCGATGCGGCGCGCGCCGGGGTGTGGGCCGTGACGGTGACCGACAGCCTGCTGTCGCCGCTGGCCGCACACGCGCAGCGCGCGTTCGTGGTCGCGGCCGCCGGCGCAGGACCGTTCGACAGTCACATCGGCACGCTGGCCGTGTTCAACGTGCTCGTCACCGGCGTGGCCGATCAGTTGCGAGCGGTGGCGACCGAACGTCTCGACCGGCTCGAAGCCGTCTGGCAACACGCGCTCACCGACCGCTGAGGGCGTTGCTTCGTGAGCCGGATGCGCTGCCGGTGCGCACTTCGCTCACGAGACAACCGGGTTCGTGAGCCGGATGCGCTGCCGGTGCGCACTTCGCTCACGATGGCGAGGGGTTGGGCACCTACAGTGCCCGCATGAAGTTCGGCCTCATGTTCGTCAACACCGGAATGGGCTCGACGCCCGCAGGAGCTCGCGAGCTCGCCACGAATGCCGAGGCCGCTGGCTTCGAATCGTTGTGGACCGTCGAGCACGTCGTCGTCCCGAGCGGGTACGAGTCGAAGTACCCCTACGACAAGAGCGGCAAGATGGCCGGTGGGATGGAGGAGTTCGACCTGCCCGACCCGCTCATCTGGCTCACCTTCGCCGGCGCGGTGACCGAACGGATCAAGCTCGGTACCGGCATCCTCATCCTCCCGCAGCGCAACCCGCTGGTGGTGGCCAAGGAACTCGCGACGCTCGACGTGCTCACCGTTGGTCGGGTGATCCTCGGCACCGGCGTCGGCTGGTTGCAGGAGGAGTTCGACGCGTTGGGTGTGCCCTTCGCCGATCGTGGTCGTCGGCACGACGACTACGTCGAGGCGCTGCGCGCGCTGTGGAAGGGCGACAAGGCGAGTGTGCACAACACCTACGCCAACTTCGACCGCTGCATCAGTCGGCCCGTGCCGGCGAACGGCTCGATCCCGATCGTGATCGGCGGGCACACCACCCGCGCGGCGCAGCGTGCGGCTCGACTGGGCGACGGGTTCTTCCCCGGCAGCGGCAGTCTCGACGAGCTGCAGACGGCGTTCGACGCGATGCGCGCCGAGTGTGCGGCGATCGGGCGTGACCCGGCCGACGTGGAACTCACCGCGGGCGGTGGTGGTCGCGACTTCGACGAGCTGTGCACCCGAGTCGAGCAGTTGCAGGCGATGGGCGTGCGGCGCGTGATGCTCCCGCCGCAGCCCGGTGAGCGGTTGCTGCAGATGGCCGAGGGCCTGAAGACCCGCTTCGACCTCGAGAGCTGAGCTCGCTCACTCGATCCGTCGGTGATACACGGCCTCGAAGGCGGTGACCTCGAACCCGAGCCGCTGGTACAGCAAGAACGCGCTCGGGTTGTTCACATCGGCGCCGAGCGCGGCCTCGGTCATGCCGCGGTCGCGAAGTTCGCGCAGGCTCGCGCACAGCAGGGCTGCGGCGATCCCGCGGTTGCGCCAGTCGGCGCGGGTGGAGATGTACTCGGTGTACCCGCGGCGGCGCCCTTCGGCCGTGTTCTCCTCTGCGTTGATGAACGACTTCACCTGACCCACCACGCCGAGATCGTCCCAGGCGATCTTCCACAGTGTGGTGTCGAGCAACGGGTCGTCGAGGAAGCGTCGGTACTCCGCTTCGGTCGGTTCGTGGAAGTCCCACTGGCCGCGGAATGCCTCTTGGTGCACCTCCCAGATCTCGCGCAGCTGGTCGTCGGTCACCGGACGGATCTCGACCCCGTCGGGCAGCGCGAGGTCGGGGACGTCGTCGAGGTGTGGCCGTACCAGGGTGGCGCCGAACTGGAACGCCTCGTACCCGAGCGCTTCGAGCCACGCCGACCGCCCCTCGGCAGCGCGCCCGGGTCCTGGGTGCGGTGTGAACGTGAGGAACCACCCGGGTCGATCGCCATCGAGCGTGACGGTCGGGAGATGGCGTTCCATCGAACGTATCATCGCGACGTAGAGGGCTTCGTCCACGTGATCGGGATGCACGATGGGAAAGCAGAGCCAGTTGACGTCGCCGTTGTCGTGCACCTCGCGTGCGGTACGGCCGTAGCCGACGATCTGGCCGTCGGTGTGCACCACCAAGGCGACGTCGCGCGTGGGCACGCAGTCGGCGGGGGCGAAGCCGGCGTAGTTGACGGCGATCATCTCCGGGGTCGGGAGCTCGCTGTCGCCTGCGGCTCGGCGCGCAGCGGCCAAGGCGTGGGCCATGCCGACGAAGTCGTCGGCGCCCACGAACGGTCGCGACGTGTACCCGGCGGGCAGATCGAGCTCCATCTTGCGCACCCTACGCACGGGGCCCGGAGACCGCGGCCGAATTCGCTCGAGCTGCCGACTCGAGGTGTGGGCACCAGGGTGACGACGGGGTGGGGGGCGACGTCAACCGGTGAGCAACTCGGCGAGGCGGGCCTGTGCATGCGTCTCGTCGAGCTTCACCCGCACGTGCTTGCGTCGCGACGTGTGCCCACGCACGATCTCGACCGCCGACGCTCGTACGCCGAATGCCGCGGCCACGGCGACGCACACGGCTTCGTTGGCCTTGCCGTCCGCCGGGGGAGCGGTGACGGCCACGGCGAGCGCCCCGTCGTGGGCGCCGCCGACCGCGGTGCGCTTCGCCCCGGGGCGCACGTGGATGTCGAAGGCGAGCGTCACCGATTCGGCGCGACCTGCGCGCGGGCCGGTAGGTCGAGCAGGCGGGACGACATGCCGACGACGGTAGTGGCGACGCAATCAGCGGTCTCGTCATCGGGAGAGCAGCATCCGGTACGGTTTTCGTCATGACGGAAAACGTGGTTGCGTCCGAGTGTGAGGGGAGTGAAGCTCCGGCGGAGCGCCGATGCCGTTGGTGTCGATTCCCGCTGCCGGAGCGCACCGGTCGCGGACGACCCCGTGAGTTCTGCTCGCAGCGATGCCGCCAGTGGGACTGGGTGTCGCGCCAGCGGGCGCGCGAGCTGGCGCTGAGCGACGGCGAGCTCGTGATGGCGCGCACCGAGCTCGATGCGTTGCACGACGACCTGTACGTGCTCGAGTGTGCGGTCGCCGACACGCGACGCGACCTCGATCACGACATGACCAAGGCCGAGCTGCGCGACGCGTTGCGGTGGTTGCTCGACGCCGCATCGCCGCTCGCCGACCGCAAGCTCGCCGCAGCCGGCTGATTCCGTCATGACGAAATCAAGGGATGGGTAGCGGGGGCGGGGATCGCCGACCTCCTGGGTGCCGGCCTCCACTCACCGGGGCTGATCGCCGGCACCGGGTGGCGCCCAGAAGATGTCGCGCGGTGTTCCTGGGCGCCGCGGTCGGATTGCCGGGCTGGTCGGGCGTCAGCCATGGCGCCCAGGAGTCGCCCGACGTCTCGGGTGTCCGTGTGCCTCGACGCATGCCGCGCCCGACGTCGGCGCCCGGAGCCGTCGCGACGGGTGACCAGGGTGCCGGCGGTCGCCCGTTGTCGCTGGTCGACGCGCTTGGGTGGCACCCAGAACCGTCGACACAACGCCCATAATCTTCGGGAGGTCTTCTTGACACGACCAGGACGCTAGCTAGCGACAGCGACGACCCAAAGGTAGGTTCGCCACATGTCGGAACTCGCTGCCGCCCGCCAACTCCACGCCGAGATGAAGGGCTACATCAACGCCCTGCCAGATGCTCCAGCCGCATCGGGTGACCTCAGCGTGAAGGAGAAGTTCGAGGAGGTGGACAGAATCGTGAACGCTGTACGCGAGATCACAGCGCGCCAGGTCATCATCCTGGATCTCATCATCAGCCACCTCGAAGCGAGTCGGTGACCAAGGATCCGGAGTAGATCAGGCGGCGGCGGCGATCCAGGCTTCGGTGTCGAGGACCCGTCGGGTCGGCTCGTCGCCGGTGACGAGACGGATGTGCCAGGGCTCGGACTGCAGCTCCCATGAGAGCCCGAAGGACTCCACGTTCGATCCGGTGCCGATCCGCCAGGCACCGTCGACCATGTTCGGTGCGGACAGCCACGCCCACAAGAGCTTGTTCGAGGTGATGCCGACGACCTTCGAGCCGTTCCAGATGCCGATGTCGAGCGCGATGCCGAGGCCGTGGTTGGAGGTGCCTGGCACGGCTGCCGTTGCTGGGGTGCCGCCGTTGACGCGCTTCTTGCACCACTTCTCGACGGAGCCGTCGCCGTTCGAGTCCCAGTGTTTGCAGCCACCGAGCGGGCCGTTGATGGCGTAGCGGCTGCGGAACAGGTCCTCTTGGGCCTGCAGCGACCGGTAGGCGTCGCCTGCGGACACGACGGAGAGCGTCTGGCCTGTCGACCCGAGGGCGGTCACGAAGAGCGCCTCGAAGGCCCTCTTGGCTGCGGGATGGATCGAGACGTGGCCGACGCCGGGGGCGTACATCGTGGTGAGCTGGCAGGGCCCGAGCTGGCCGTTGCGCAGGCCACCCGAGGGCAGCGTGCCGGAGAGGATCGGGAGACTCACGAGGCGACTCGCAACCACGTGTAGTGCGACAGACCCGACGACGTCGAGGCGACGCCTGCGTAGGGGTGGCCTGGATCGGCGAGGGCGCCGGTGCCGACGCCGTTCCTGTAGTACATGTACGGGGTCTGCCAGGCAGTGCCGGACCAGCGGATCGCGCCGAAGGTCATCTGGCCGTTGACGAAGCGCAGCGTGATCGACGACTCGTTGGAGGCCCAGACCTTGACGTACCGGCCCCGGGGGAGCGGCGTCGCGGTGAACGTGGCGTTGACCGAACCGACGGTGTTGAGCGGCCAGAGGCCTGCGTCGACGACGAGGTTGGTCGGCTGCCAGGCGTTGTCCGCTTCGTAGATGCCGAGACGGAGCACGGCGTCGGCCGTCCCAGCGACCGTGACCTCGTAGGTAAGGGCGTCGACGACGAGGTCATCCTCTTCGACCATGAACGGCTCGTACTGCTGTCGGTTGGCGGTGATGGCGCGCGTCGACCACGTGCCAATGGAGTTTCCGGGGATGCAGTACTCGACGAGCGCCGGTGTTCCGATGTCGATCACTGCAGCGTCGGAGCCAGGGTCGCCCTGGACGCCCTGGTCGCCGGTGCGCGAGAAGGTGACGATGGTGCCCGCGCCGGTGTTCACGAGCGAGCCGTGATGGGCGACGTAGGTGACCTGGATCTTGCGGTAACCGGTCGCGGTGACGACGCCGGTGACGGCGTACATGATCCAGTTGGTCGTCGTCGACGTGGTGCGTGTCAGGCGGAGGTGTCCCTTGATCGTGGACGTGGAGTCGTCGAGCGAGTCGAGCCACGGCGTGATGTCAACCCCAGACGCGCTCGTGGTGTCGATGAAGATCTCAGTGACGAGGCTGTAGTCGGCGTTGTTGAGGCGTAGGACGCCGGATCCGGGCTTCACGTCGGTCGTGGCGAGGGCGTACGAGTACTGGACGGTCTCGCCTCCGCCAGCGACGCCCACGGCACCATCGGCGCCAGGGTCGCCCTGGGGGCCTTGGTCGCCTTGCGGGCCCTGCTCGCCCTGCGGGCCTTGGATGCCTTGGATGCCCTGGGGTCCCTGGATGCCCTGTTCGCCTTGCGGGCCGGTGTCGCCCTGGGGTCCTTGCGCGCCGGTGTCGCCCTTCGAGCCTTGGAGGCCTTGCGGACCCGGGACGCCGATCTCGCCGGGGATGGTGCGGCGCTCGTTCGAGACGGTGATCTCGCGGCGCGTCGAAGAGACGGTGATGTCGCTCATCGGGTCACCTGTGGGACGAGACGGACAGGGCCGTGGAGGGCGATCTCCTTCGTTCCGTCCACGTACGTGATGACGAGGTCGTAGACGCCTGGTCCGGTCATGGCGGCCGTCGTGTCGGCGTCGATGGTGAGCGTCATCGTGGTGTCGCTGGTGATCTCGATGCCGTCGTCGGTGTCGATGTCCACGACCGCGGTCGACGAGTTGTAGAAGCGTCGGACCTGCAGCTGGGCGCTGGCACCGGTGAGGCCTCCATCGGCGAACGTGAGCGTCCGCGTGAAGGTCTCGCCTTGGTGGATGGTGAGGGCGTGTTCGCTCATGGTCAGTGGGCCTTGATGATGAAGCTCAGCGCGAGGTGCGCTGGGGTGATGTCGAGCGCGGTGCCGGAACCGACCGAGGACGTGGTGCCCGAGAAGGTGTGCGAGTGGCTGCCGTCGGCACCGATGCCGTGGGCGTGACGTGCGGTCGCACCGGTCGTCGCGTACGAGCCCGAGGTCTCGGCGTAGATGGCGGAGGTGCCGCCGTCGTGGGCGTCGAGGAGGATCGGACCCGAGGCGGTCACGAACGCCTGGCCGTTGACCGAGTGGTGTGTGTGGTCGGGGGAGTCGTCGCCGGTGACACCACCATGGGCGTGGGAGCCGTTCGTCGACGTGGTGCCGCTGTAGGTGTGCGAGTGGGCGGGCAGGTTGGCTTCCGCGATCGTCTTCGTGTTCGCGCCACCGGTCGAGCCGAGCGAGGTCGTGCCAGCTCCGATCGGGAACCGGTTGGCCATGTTCGGCAGGACGAGACTGGAGCCGGACTTCCACGACGCGGGGGCGACGGCCCACAGGTCGGGATAGAGGGTCTGTGCGCCGGAGACGGTCGCACCGTTGAGCAGGAGCCAGCCTGTCGGCGCGCTCGACCCGACGTAGGGATAGATGACGCCAGCGGGCGCCGAGGCGTTGACCGCGGCTTCCATGGTGTTGATCGAGTCTTCGGACCAGTAGTCGCCGTCGATGAGGCCGAGTTCGAGAAGAGGCATGGTGATCTCCGATCAGGCGGGGCCGACGCGGTACATGGCGAAGAAGCCGAGGGCGTCGCCGACGTTGATGTTCTTGTTCGAGCCGGAGTTCTGGAACGCCTGCACCTCGATGTAGTCGCCGGGCACGAGCTTCATCGGGATCGCTCCCTGTACGGTCACGCCGTTCGTGGTGTCATTCTTCGACTGGCCAAGGGCGTACCGAGTTGCTCCGCCGTTCTTGATGACCCACGCTGCGACGACCTCGGTGGCAGGCGCGCAGTAGACGTTGAAGCTGACCATGTAGAGCCCACCGAGGCCCGCAGGGATCGTGAAGCGGCTCGGATTGGTGCTCGTGTCGTGGAAGCCGTGAGTGTCGAAGTCTTCGGCTCCGGTCCACTGGACGTTGTTGTTCGAGCCGCTCGTGATCGTCTGACCGATGTTCTCTCGGGCGACGACGCCAGGGATGACGCCGCCCGGGATGATCGAGTTGAGTGCGTCCGCGACGGAGTCGCCCCAGGCCTTGGTGATGAACGCACCCGATGTTGGGTTGGTGATGGTCATGGGCTCCTCAGCTCCAGTAGCTCTTGTCCCAGCGGGTCTCGTCCCAGATCGCCGGTCCGTCGGTGACGGCCCACATCGAGTCGACCTCGACGTCGAACTCGACAGCGCAGGACCAGACGATCCCGCGGTTGGCTCGTGGGGTGATCTGGTGCGACATGCGCGCGATCGAGTAGTCGGCGAACCGGACGTTCGACGTGGGGTCGTCGATGTGGACCATGTCGCCGATGTCGGCGCGCTTGAGGAACTCCCAAGTCGCTGCGGACTGGGCTTCGAGGCGCACCGATTCCGGGCGGTACGTGACGTCTCCACGTCCGAGGACGCGTGCGGCGAGATGGATCATGTCGGCGTCGCCACCGGGGTCGATGGTGACCATGTCGGTCTTCGAGGCCGAACGGCGTTGGTACCGCGAGGCGATGCCGGAGTTCGTGTAGGTCGTGGGGACCCCGAACGCTCGACCTGCGGAGAAGTCGGCGAGGAGGCGGACGTCGTCGTTCTGTGTGACGAGCGAGTCGAGGACCACAGGTACGTCGGTGCCGAGGGCCCGGTAGTCCTCGTGCAGCCATTGGACGGCCCGGTCGGTGATGTCGAGGTTGCCGTCCTTGCCGGAGCGGACCACGTAGTCGATGGAGTCGGTGACCTTGCGCAGCTCGCTCATGAGGTCGGTGTCGATCGTGGTGCCCTGCAGCGCGAAGCCCGAGGTCGGTGTCGTGACGGTGTAGGTGGCGTCGAATTGCCAGTCAGCGGCGTTGAGGATCCGGTCGAAGCGGTCGACGATCGACTCGCCTGCTCCGACCGGTGACGCCAGCTCAGGGTCGTCGTTGTTCGCCAGGAGGAACGACGTCTCCCAGCATCGGATCTCGACGAAGTTCGCACGCCCACGAGCGCGTGGGGTTTCGTTCCAGGACTGAACGAGGCCGGTGAACATCGGCCACCATTCGGAGTCGTTGCCGAGCCCGAAGCGGACGAGAGTCGCGGGCGCATGGAATGGCGAGACGAACGGGCTGTACTTGCGGTCGTGGTTGCGGAGCCGGATCGTTGCTTCGCCTGCGATCGGCGGGCTCCCTGGGGTGCCTCCACGTGTGAACTGGACGCCAGCCCAGTCGGCGGTGACGTCGCGCCAGCGGACACCACCGATCGGTGATGTGCCGATGATGAAGCTGCCAGGCGACGACCCGATCGGAAGCGAGTCGGACACGAAGGCGGCCTGGACGATGAACCGGTAGTCGCTGTAGCCCGAGGGCATGCCCATCGTGGAGGTGACGGGCGTGTCGATGAGGTCGGTGTAGTTGCTCATCGGCCACCTCGACGTCGGAAGTCGACCGTGGCGGCAGCGACCTGGGATGGTGCGACGCCGGGCGGGAAGTAGTTGTTGACGACCGTCGTGGACGTGGACGACGTGGAGGTGTCGCTGGTCGACGGGCGCCAGATGGCGTCGATGCCGTCGTCTTCGCGTTCGGTCCAGCCGCGGGCCTTGAGGTTGTCGTAGAAGGCGTCGGTGACCTCACCGCGGCGGATCATGTCGGACGCCTTGAGGCCTTGCTCTTCGAGCCAGAAGGCGAACTCGCGGTTCTTCTGGCGCTCCAGGAGTGCCGCTTGTTCGTTGGCGATGCGCTCGCGTTCGCGTTGCTCGTCTTCGAGGATCTTGATCTTCTCGTCGGCGGCCTTCTTCTCGGCGTCGACCTGATCCTGGAGGGCGCGGGCCTTCGCGTCGTCGAGGGCCTTGATCTCGTTGAAGAACCGGACGTACTCGTCCTGGTGCTTCTCGTACATGGCGAGCCGCATCTGGAGGTAGGCGCGGTAGTCCTCTTCGGAGTAGCCGCCGATCTCGAACAGGTTGGCGACAGCGCTGTCCCATTCGGCCATCGGGTCGGACGCCGATCCGCCTCCGCCTCCGCCCGAGGACGATCCGCCTCCGCCTCCACCTCCGCTGTAGGTGGGCGTGCCGAACGAGCCTCCCCACGTGGTGGTGTTCTTGTCGCCGGTGCCTTGCGCCGAGCCGCGGCCAGCGGTGCGGCCCTGGTTGAGCGAGACGTAGATCGCCGCGACCCGATCACGGATCAACTGGTTCAGGAGGCCTTCAACGGCGTTGTAGTCGCCACGGTTCAGCGCAGCCCGGATCTCGGTCTGCTGTTCGGCGGGGACCTTGTCGAGGACGTCGAGCCATTCCGTGATCGACGCCATTCGACGACGGTGGGCCTCCTCTTGGAAGTCCTGTTCGTCGCGCGACAGCTTCTCGGCGTTGGCGCGGTTCTGTTGGAGCGCGCGGTCGACTGCCTCGGCTGCGTCGATGCCGAGCTGGCTCGACTCCGTCCACGACTGGCCGTAGCGCCGCGTGGTCTCCTCCGCCTGGCGTGCCGCTCGTTCGGCTTCGTAGATCGCCTCAGCCATGTAGCGCTGCATGTCGCCCGAGACCTGACCGGACTCGGTGAGGAGGTCGTAGGCCCGCTTGAGGCCGGGGAGGTTGTTGTTGGCGAGTTGGTCGATGGCGGCCATGGGACCGCCTTCGAGGAGCGAGTTGAAGATCAAGTCGAACGTGGTCTGAGCGACCATGTCGTCGGCGACCGTCGACAGGTTCTCCATCGCCTGTTCCATCGCTGCGATGTGCTCGGCGGACGCCTTCGCGTTCTGGCTGACAGCGAACAGGCCCGCGCCGACGAGCGCCATCGGGCCGACGAACTTGCCGAGGCTGGACAGCGAGATGTTGCCGTCGACGGCGTACTCCGCCAGCTGACCCATGGCGACGCCTGCGGTGCCAGCGACACCTCCGAGGGCGCCGAGATCCTGGACCGAGTTGCCGACGAGGTTGGCGAACACCGAACGGGTCTGCTCGCCCGAGCGGTTCACGTTGTCGAGGCTCGACACGACACGGGCACCCGAGGAGTCGAGACGCCCGAGTTCGCCTTGGGTGTTGCGGATCGTGGCGGCGAACGAGTCCGCTTCGGCCGCGACCTCGTCGTAGGTGAAGCCGAGACGACGGAGATCGGCGACCAGGCCTTCGACGGAGCCGCCAGCCTTCTCGGCTGCAGCGACCGCCTCCGGGCCGAGGGCTGCGGTCATGCGTTCCACGGCGTTCGTGGCACCGGTGACCTCGGTGCGCATCGACTCGACGGCGTTCTCCATCGCCGACGCGAACTTCTCGCCTGCGGTGCGCGTGTCCTCGAAGTCCTTGCCGAGCCGCTTCGTTTCGCGCGCGGCGGCCTGCAGGTTGGCCTGCGCCTTCTTCGTGGCGATGTCGAGGTCGAGTCTCAGCTCTTCGCGAGCCATGCCTTGGTCCGTTCGTGGAAGGCGTCCAGCACGCGCTCAGGTGTGCGTGCGACGATGTCGTCGACCGAGTCATCCCACGTGTGCATGGGACGGGTCCGGCCGTTGTAGATCGGATTCGTGCCCTTGACGGTCTTCGGGCCGTAGGGCGTGCGGACGGTCACGACAGCGTTCTTGCGTCGTGGGATGGGGCCCGAACGTCGTCCGTCGTTGGCGACACGCCAAGGCTGGATCGGACGTGGACGAAGGACGATCGTGGAGTCGCCCTCCAGCTCGAAGCCCGAGTTGAGCGTCCGACGGGGCCAACCGGAGAACTTCCGATCGGAGCCCACGTCGGCGCGCACGTTGTCCTCGATGTCGCGCTTCGCTTGCACGCCCACTTCGGTGGCGATGTCGCGAAGGCCTGGTCCGGACAGATCCCTCGCGATGCTGTCGAGCCGAGCCGACAGATCGTCGAGGCTGTTCATGGTCAGCTCGTGGCGCGAACGATCGCCGACGGGTCCGCCATCGGCCACGTGGCCGTGGCCTGGCCGAAGCTGTTGGTCCGGCCGAAGAGCATGACCTCGGTCGGGCAGACCTCGACGGTGATCTTCGGGTTGAGCGCCGACACGGGGCCGGGATCGGCGGTGCCCGAGACGTACAGGTTGGTGCCGTTCACGACGGCGTCCCAGACCATCTGCGCCATCGCGGACGCACCCGAAGCGGCGGTCGGCGACGTGTAGTAGGTGATCTGGACTTCGCCACCGAGTTCGGTCGTGACGGTCCACGGCTCCGAGCCACCGGTCGCTTCCGAGGTGAGCGTGCCGCGGTTGACGCGGACAGCCATCTCGGTGACGACCTTCGACACGTTCAGCGTCGGCGTCGACGTGGTGCCGATCGACACGTTATTCTTGATCTTGATTGCGTTTGCGGCCATTGGTTCGGCCCTCCTCAGGCCTCGATGGTGTTGAAGGTGATGTCGACGGTGAGGCAGTCGATGCCGCCAACGACCTCCGCACGAGGGCGAAGAGCGCGGACAGGGGTGAAGCCGTAGGCCTCGAAGGCTGCGGGCACGTTGGTCGGGTCGATCGCTTCGCGGATCGCTCGTCGGGTGCGGGCGTCCTCTGGCTTCGCGATGGCGACCGTGGCGGTGAACTCGACGACGTATGCGCCACCACCGGTGTCGCCGTACTCGATCGAGAAGTCCCGGATGACGATCGCTGGGGAGACGATCACGGACGGCTCGACGTCGTAGAAGTGGTAGCCCTCGATCTGCACGTCCTCGAAGAGGTCGATCATGCGAACCGGACCTTGCGGTACGGGGCGATGAGCGCTTCCACGTCGCCGTCCTTGCGGACACCCGAGACGAAGCCGTCGCCGATGATCGCTGCGTCGGGCATGTTGCGCCGGTTCCACAGCCGCGAGGCGTAGAGCAGGCGGGCGAAGCTGATGTCTTCGTGGAGGAGGAACTGGGCGTCGACGCGTGCCTCGATCCACCGGGTTGCCGCCTCGCAGACCTGCTCCATGAGCGCGGTCTCTTCCTCCGAGTACGTCAACTCGAAGTTGAGGTGGCTCACGTTGAGCCACGCTGCGAGGTCGGCAGCGGTGATCACTGGCTCAGGGCTCCAGCGAGACGATGCCCTCGCTCCACATGATGGTCGTGATGAACTCGCTGAGCGACACGTCGACCGAGGCGTTGACGGCGTTGGTCGTCGAGAGCTGGGCGAGCGGTGCGTTGTACTTCTCCAAGGCGTCGCTCGCGGCGACGGCGAAGAAGCCGGTCGGGAACTTGCTCGACACCACGACCTTGACGTCGGCCCCGAGGTCGATGCCACCGAAGATGCCAGCGGTCGAAGCGTTCGCGTTGGTCACGCCGATCGAGGGGTAGATCGGCCGTCCGGTCGTGTCGGCGAGGCCCTTGAGGTACTCCAGCCGGTCCGATGCCATGTAGACGCGGTCCGCCTGGGCGTTGAAGCTGTCCTCGATCGTGGTGGCGGCCTTGAGGAGCGCCACTTCGATCTGCGCCGGAGTGGCGGTCAGCGACAGGGTCTGTGAGGTCGTCGCTGCGGCCACGAGGCGGCTGGCTGCGAACAACTCCTTGCGGCGGACGAGGCCACGCTGGAGGTCGATCTGGGCGAGCGCCATGACGTCCATCTGGCTGCGCTGGATCGCGGCGTAGCTGAGGCGACGGACGTGGCCGACTGCCTGCAGCTCCTCGGTGACCTTGCGCTCGACGGACAGCGCTGCCGACGTCCAGTCGCTGAACTCGGTCGCACGGAACGAAGCGGCGTTGTTCGTCGGGTCGTAGGTGCGAGTGATCGTGAGACCCGACTCCGGGGTCGGCATCTCGAAGAACGATTCCCAGATCGGCGTGCGAGCACCGACGAAGGTCCGCATCGGACCCCACAGGTGCTCGGGCAGGGCGCCCGGGAGTTCGGCGGTGCCGGTCTCGGTGACCGCGCGGATCACGTCGTGTTCGCCGAGGGCGAGGGCACGGGTGAACTCACCGAAGGTCAGCTCGTTCGAGGCGACCATCTGGGTGGCCTTGCCGAGGGCGCCAGCGGCGAAGAGGATCTCGGTCGCGCTGCGCTCGATCGCTGCGGCGCGCTCGATGTCGGCGTCGAGACGCTCGATGGCGGCCTGGCGCTCGTCGATCTCGGCGCGGGTCTGGTCGTCCCAGTCGGTGGCGGCGAGGGCCTTGAGTTCGGCGGCGAGGCGGGCCCGCTGCTCGTGCAACTTGCTCATGTTCGTTGGACTCCTGGTGTCTCCATTGCGACGTGGTGACGTGGTTCCAAAGAACGGCCCGAGGTTCCGGGGTCGCAGTTGCTTGTTTCGATTAGAAGTGTATCACAGGTCCAGGAGGCGGATTCTGAGGCGTCGACGCTCGTCCTCCATGGCCTGCAATTCGCTCATGTCCTCTTGACTCCGAAGAGCCAGAACCTTCGCATCTTCGAGGGCTCCGACGCCGACGAAGGACAGCTCCTGTAGCGCGACTTGGGTGCGGTGGATCCGACCACGGGTGAGGCCGCGTGGCTCGATGCCGCGGAAGCCGACCGAGACGTCGGTGAGGGCGCCCATCGCGACCAGCTCCAGGACCTCGTCGGCGCGCTCGCTCGACCCGAGACGAGCCTCGAACATGAGGGCGTCGGCTTCCTTGAAGAAGCGGGCGAGACCGACGGGCAGATCGCCCTTGGAGTGGCCGATCAGGAGCGGACGCGTGTCCTTGTGCGACAGGCTCCGATCGAAGGCCCGCTGGTCGTAGGACTCGACGAAGCGGCCCCACGCGTGCGAGAACACGGGGTACTCGTGGTCGAACGAGACGGCACGACCGATGACGGTGCGGCCATCTGCGGTGACCTCAGCGGACCGAGTGAACAGGTCGTCGGACTTCACGACCGACCTCCGAAGGTGTCCTGGTCTGTCGCCTTGCGGGCGAACAGGGGGGATGGCTGCGTGCCGCGGAGGGCGTTGATGCCGTTGCCGACGCCGTAGCCGAGAATCAATGTCAAGTACTGGTCGACGTCGTTGAGCGTGGTGTCGCCGGTCAGGATCAACGTGAACAGGCCCACGGTGATGAGGAACAAGAGCCAGAACTTGGCGGGATTGGTGATGGTCATGACGTGGGGTCCTGCGGGGGAGTGGCGGCCTCGGGTGCCGGTGCGATCTCGGGTTTCGGCCGGGGCGGCAGGCCACGTTCGGCGCGCACCTCGTCGACGGTCTTGATGCCTGCGCTGATGAGCTGGGCGTCGACCGAGGCTTGGCCTTGCTCGTCGAGGCCGATGAGCTTCTCCCGTTGGAACCTGCACTCCAGCTGACCGGGGAGGAGATCGCTGAACGCCTCCTCGAAGCGCTGGGCGACCGGGAAGACCGACTCGTAGGCCCGCTGGACGTAGCGCTCCTGCATGTTCTTGTAGGTGTCGGAACCACCGGTCGGCGGCACCACGCCCAAGTCCGACGGGTCGAGGCTCAACATGTGAGCGATCTCGACGACGCTCATCACGCGAGCGGCCAGGGTCTCCATGTCCTGCGGCGAGAAGCCCACGAGCGGCACGAACTCCGAGTCACGCGGGACGACCCGAAGGGTGCGCTTGCCGTCGGCGTTCGCTTCGTCCCACGCCTCCTTGGTTCGCTGGATCACGGAGTCGTCGAGGTCGGGGTCGACCTTCACGATCGCGGACGGCACGTTGCCACCGCGGTACGACGTGGCCGAGTACTGATCGACGTCCATCGCCAGGCCGAGCGCTCGACGGTGCTTCTCCAGGACGCCGACGCCGCGCAGGCTGCCAGCGAGCATGTCCCATCGGACGTGGACGACCTGTTCCGGGCTGTAGCGCTTGCCGCTGATCTCGTAGACGAACGAGGCGCCCGAGCCGGGGATCATCGCAACCTGTTCGATGGGTGCCGGGATGAGGCCGACGATCTCGCCTCCGTCGCGCTGTTTGAGCGCGACCCAGTTGCCGAACAACACGAGCGTCTTCGTGGCCGACGACCAGAACTCGCTCGACGTCCACAGTGGGCTGGGGCGCTGGAGGAACGGCGTCGTGCCGACCTTCTCGCCGTCGTCCCACAGCTGCATCGGGGCCATTCGGGTGAGCGAGTTGGCGATGAGCGACAAGCCGCGGTCGAGCGCTGGCAGGGCGAGAGCCGTCGACGAGTTCACGACCGCAGCGGACGACGTGTACGGCTGCGCCGCGGTGAAGTAGAGCTGATGGAACATGCAGGACCTAGCTACATAGTAGCACGACGAAACGGACCCTAATTCCTACTATGGCTACTTGAAGAGGCTGCCGTCGGCGAACGTGGTACGACGTGGGGTGTGTGACATTTGCGCAGCGAAAGCGATCCCTGTGGCGACTGCGGCGTCGATCTTCGCCCTCGACCGGTTCTTCGACAGCGTGAAGCCGCCGGTCGGCTGGATCACCGGTACGGCCGACAGGACGTGACTCCGGTATCGGGCGTCGTCGTCGTGCCAGAAGCGACGCTCGACGATCGCCTTGTGCAGGAGGCCGTAGACAGGCACGAGCCGCGCTGGAGCCTGCGGGATGTCGATCATCGGCACGCCAGCGTCGGAGAGCATCTGGGCGCCCTCGACGAAGTACCGGTTGTCGTAGCCGACCGCGACGACGTGGAGGTCCCGATGGAGCTGGAGGATCCGCTCGCGCACCGCTGCATGGTCGATCGTCGGAGCGGGCTCGAAGATCCACGCCTTCGAGATCCAGCCATCGCCGTATCGCTGCACAGCGACAACCGCGCTCATGTCGTCGTAGGCCGACTTGTCGACTCCGATCCAGGTGTCCTCCAACGGGTCCAGCTCAACTTCGCGGGCGGTGGCGTCCCAGTGTCCAGCGCCCTCCACGCCGAGCCAACCATCATTCGCGGACGTGTCGATCCACTGACCGAGGCGGAACAGGCGGAAGAGGTGCTCGGGCAGCGAGCGGTCCTTGTCCAGCGACTCCAGACTGAGGAACCGGTAGAGGGCCGGATTGGCGCGTTCCCACGTGGCGAGGTCGTAGATCGGCCAGTCGAGCGGAGCCGAATGCTCCTGCCAGTAGAGCGCCTTCGAGGCCGTGCCGTTCAGCACCTTCGTGCGCATCTCGTACATCGCTGAGAGCTGCGATGCGGGCGTCGAGATCCCCACGACGCGAGCGTCAGGCCCACGACCGCCCATCGACATCGCGACAGCGCCCCAGCGCTCCGGAGTCCAGAAGGAGGTGCCGTACTCGTCCATGATCGCCAGCGAGGGGTTGAGGCCCTGGGCGGCGTCGACGTCGGACATTGAGACGATCTCGGCCTGGCAACCGGTGTCGGTGTTCACGATGATCGGCTCGTTGTTGTTGCGAGAGATCCGCCAGTCGCCGAAGAAGCCCTGATTGAGCCGCATGTAGGCCTTCATGACGCCGAAGACGCCGGACGGCCGGTTCGCCTGCTTCACCTTCGTGGCGCCCAGGACGACGTCGGCGTCGTCGTTGAGTGCCAGCTCCGACAACGCCAACGCTCCGAGGAGACCGGTCTTGCCGTTCTTGCGCGGCAGCGAGAAGCCGCCCTCCTGGACGCCCTCGGCGTACAGGTTCTCGATGAACGTGGTCTGGAACGGTTCCAGCTCGATCGGCTGCTTCGTGCGCGGATTGATGATGCGACGCTGGATGAAGTCGATCCGGTCGCCAGGCGTGACGGTCATGAGTCCTGCGTCAAGAGGTCAGGGAGAGAGAACGAAGGAGGGACTGGGTGCTGTGGTTGGGGTCCGTCTGGAAAGTCGGTGTGGTTCTCGTTGGCTGGTGTGGTGCGCATGATCCATCGCCGTTGGGGGTCGACGAGGTTGGGGATGCGGATGCTGCCGTCGGGCAGGTTCCAGGGCTCCCAGTCGCGGCACCAGTGGACGAGGGCGGGGTCGGGGTCGGTGATGACGGTGCCGTCCATCGGTGTCCAGCCGTCGGGGGTCGGCTGTCCGTGGGGGATGGCGCTGACGGTGCCGACGATGAGGTCGGGGTCGTCGTGGTCGATCATGCGTGCACGCGCCACAGTGGGTGGATGGCTTGGAGGGTGCGCTGGCAGTTGTTGCACAGACGCTTCTCGACGTCCTCCATGCCGCACATGAAGCACTCGTTCGGCAGCTGCTGGCAGTCGTTGCACAGGTCGTGTCGGTGGGCGGCTGCACCACACACACGGCATTGGGTCGCTTGAAGGGCGTCACATAGGGCGCACAGGGTGTTGGCCTCTGTGGGTGCTTCGCAGGCTGGGCACATGGTCAGCCGATGAACGTGGAGGCGGCCACGCCCGCCACGACGGTGGCCACGTAGGCGACCATCGTCCAGCGGAGGCGTCGGGTGAGGCGCTCGATCTCGCCTTCGAGGAGCTGGCACTCGCGGTCATGGATCTCGTCGACGTCGCCGAGGTAGCCATGCAGCTCGGTGACGGTGGCTTCGAGCTGGGCGACGGTGACTTCGAGGTTCATGTGAGGGTCCTTGGGTTTCATCGGATGCGGTCGTTGGTGCGGTCGCTCGGAGGCGTCCACTGCTCGCCCTTGCCGCCGCGGGATGCGGAGGTGTTGCACTTGCGGTGTGTCGGGCGCAGCTCGCCCCAGGGCGCGTGGTCGGTGTGCCAGTCGTCTCGGGTGAACGTGCCGGGCGCCTCGTAGCGCAAGCACCTCCAGCATCGAAAGCCGTAGACCTCGACGACCTTCTCGATCTCGGCTCGGCGGGCGACGTACTCCTTGCCGTACCGGTCACCACGTCGGGCATTGCGGGCCCGCTGCTGGGCCTTGTAGCAGGGCTCGCAGCGCTGGGGCCTCGTGGTGATCGCTCCGCAGCTGAGGCACGGGTGCGGGGGCACGATCCGCTTGACCGAGTTCCTCGTGGTCGTGGTCCTCTTCGTGGCCATGACTCTATTGTCGCGCGTCGCACTTGCGGTCTATAGGAACTATGGCGAGATTCCTACTGTGCCCTACAACGCACAAGGCCCGCCAACCGGAGTGACTCGGGCAGCGGGCCTTGGCGGTGGAACCGACGATGTCTCTCGTCGAAGACAAGTGTACCACTGGGGTGTGTTCTCCAGGCAGACGACCTTCGCAAAGAGGTGGAAGAAGTCGTCGATGGACCTCTTCTCCTCTTTCATCCCTACAAGAGGACGAGAAGAGGACGTCGTCGAGCCCAACGGGTGCGAGGTAGGAGACTCCTATGGCTTCCCGAGTGGTCAGGGACGTGGAGGTGTTGTTGGGCTGCTCTCCTTCATTTCCACCACGTCCGTACACGCCGGAACGTTGGCGACTCGGGTTCCGAGGTGCGCTCAGGAGGCCGGTGACCCCGTGGACGGAGTCCACCACGTCCTGGGCGGTGAGCGGAGCGATCCGACCTTGAGGACTACAGCTTGACAATTGTTCACCAGCTGGGACCTAAACCATATGAATGCTCCCATCTGGCGAACAAAACTCAAGGGGTTCTCACGACATTCGGAGGGGGTGGATCCGTCGTCTAGTGGTTGTCCTCATTGAGTCCCTCGACGCCTGGCTACGGGCTCGACTGCGTCCCCCCGGGCTACTTCGTAGCCCCGGTGGGTGGGACGCGGTTATCGCCCCAGGTAGCGGGGTGTAAAGAGTTCTTGTGATGGTTGCCCGGGACGAGGTCTCGGGACGAGGTCATGGTGTACCTCCGCTAGGCCAATTTCGAATGCGGTACACTTCACTTCGTGGAAACGAAAGATCAACTCGTCAATGAGTTGGACGCATTGCTGGCAATTGCCAGCGAGTCCGACGACTTCCGTGGCGCTTCCGGTGCCCGGGCATACATGGTGCTGTGCGCAATGGCGTACCGGGCGAAGTCGGCGGGGAGGACCCTGTTGGACTACAGCGACGCCGAGCTGGCCGTCGAGGTCGGCACGACGGAGCGGTCGGTGCAACACCTCCGGCCCCGGTGGGCGAGCGTCATCGAACGCCCTCGGGTTGGGAGCCGGACGATCAACAAGGCGACCGGTGAGATCACCTCCGAGGTGAGCCGCTACGACCTCCGCATCGGCGTGCGGCGACTCCATCCAGCCCCAGGAGCCGTGTCGGTGCGCCACCCATGGCAGTCGCCGGTCGAGGAGCGTTGGCGGTGTCGGCCGTACTTCTGGCGGATCTGGACGGCGATGCCGAGCGAGTACCTCCCTGGGGTGAGCGCTCAGGCGATGAGCGTCGGGCGCATCGTCGAGTTGACGGGTCTGTCGCGGACGCTGGTGTCGACGGACCTGCACCGGATGCAGACCTGCGGCCTCGTGGTCCAGCACGGCAACCGCAGGTGGTCGGCCGTGACCGTGGCCGAGACCGAACTGGACGACCCCACGTGCACGCTCTACAGGATCAACGACGAGGCAGCCTGACCCATGACCACGAACCACTGGACCGAGAGCCTGCTCCGCTCCGCCTTGGCCAACTACAACCAGCGCGTCGACGCCTCCATGATGGCCGACATGGTTGCGGTCTGGAGACGGATCCTCGGCGACCTCGACGAGAAGGCCTGCCGTGCGGCGCTCGCCGAGATCATCATCACCGAGGACTGGATGCCGCGGCCGATCCAGATCCGCAAGCGAGTCATCGACGCCCGCGACCCGAGGCCGCGCATCGAGCCGACGGAGGCGTGGTCGCAGTGGACAACGTGGTGCCGGATCATCCAGTCCGGAGGGCAGCCGCGGACCGACCTGCATCCGCTCGTGCGCGAGACCGTCCGACGCCTCGGCGACGCAGCGAAGGGCATGCACACGAACGGCGACCGCGACGTCTTCGTCAACGCGTTCGAGAAGGTGTGGCAGGACGACGACCTCCAGCGCTACCGGTTGCCGGAGGCGTCGTGAGGCGACAGCGGGGGAGCGGCTCCGTCGATGCGAACGGCTACCGGATCCATCGACGCCCAGGACACATCCTCGCTGGGGCCGACGGACGCGTGTACGAACATCGCATGGCGCTGTACGCCGAGATCGGCTACGGACCTCACCGGTGCGTTCACTGCGGTCACCACGTCAACTGGGCACGTGGACGCTCGAAGGGCCCCGACGTCCTCGTCGTCGACCACCGCGAGGGCAGCCGTGCGAACAACTTGCCGTACAACTTGGCGGCGTCGTGCAACGGGTGCAACACCAGCCGAGCCGACGAATAACGTCATGACGTTAGTCGGGGCCTCACATCCAGTCGTCGGAGTAGCGGGACTCCCAGCCTTGGTCCTCGCGTGTCGCCCTCGATGGACGTGGTAGGCGCAGCATCGTGACGTCGATGTCGTACTCGACGGCGACGCGCTTCACGACGGACGACGACCCCCAGGCCGAGCCGCCGGACTGCGCGTGTTCGCCGAGGGCCCAGACGATGTCTCGGATCAGTCGAGCGTCGCGTTCTTCGCGACGTTTGAGGTCCTTGGCGTCGCGTTTCTCGCGACGCTTGCCCTTGGGTGCGGCGTCGGTTCGACGTTCACCGTAGGCAGCCTTGCGGCATTGTGGACTGCAGTACGTGGCTCGTGAGCTGGGCAGATCAGATCCACACTGCGGGCAGGTACCGGTCGACGCGCTTGGGTGGCGCCCAGAACCGTCGACACAACGCCCATAATCTTCGTTATGTCAATCACGGGAGGGAGGCCCTCCGTGGTCGCTCCTCCTCGCTCGGGTGTCACCGCTGGGTGTCGGTGACGAGTGCAGGGTCGTGGCGATGCGCCTGTCGTTCCGACCAGGCGGACAGCTCGGCGTCGCGCACCATGTCGTCCAGGTCGCACGGTCCGCTCGCCGTGGCGATGCCCAGATCGAAGTTCAGGGCGACGTCGTCACCCGATGCTGCCTGACCGTCCGGATCGGCGTCCGGATCTGCGTCCACCGGGATCGTGGTGATGCGGATCTGCTCGAGCATCTCCGCAACCGTCTCGAGTTCCATCGGCGCGGTCGAGTGCAGCGTCATCACGAACTCGCTGCCGAGGCGGACCACCGTGCCCGAGAAGACGTCGTCGCTCGCCTGGAGATCGTCGACGATGGCGCGCAGGCGGCGAGCGACCTCGACGAGCACCCGGTCCCCCATCGAGCGACCCCATGTGTCGTTCACCAATGCGACGTGGTCCATCCGGATCGCCGCGACGAGGTGCCAGCCGAGGTCCGGGTTGCGAAGCGTCGGACCGACTCGCTGTTCGAGCAGTCGTCGGTTGCCCAGCCCGGTCAGTTCGTCGGTGTCGACGGCTCGTGCCGCCCGCCGAGTCGCAATGCGTCGCCGACGGACGAGCGCCACGGTCGCGGTGACCGCCGCCAGCGCGCTCGTCGTGCCGAGCACGAGCCAACCCGTGCTCCGGATCCCTGCCGAGTCGGCGGCGTCACGCGACGAGCGACGAGCGTCCTCGAGCGTCGCATCGACGATGCCTCGCGTGTTGCCGTCCACGAGGCCGGCCTGCGCGACGAGATCGGCCAGGCTGAGCGGCGCCGCCGTATCGGGCGTCCCGATCTGCCACGACCGGATCCACTGGTCGTAGTCCCAGAGCCGACTCGAGGCGATCCCCTCGTCGATCTCGGCGAGCGCCGGGTGCGGCATCGCAGCCGACGGGCGATAGACGTAGCTCGCGGTCAGCGGCGACGCAGGATCGGGGCCGAGGTATCCGCCATCGGAGCGGAGGTAGGACTCGGCGTCGGCCACGTACTCGGCGAAGATCTCGGGCACCTCCGGCTGCGTGATCACGTACATCGCGTCCAGCGCGTCGTTCACGACGAGCGCGCCGGCGATGTCGGGCCCGATCAGGTCGTAGAGCGCCACGACGTCGGTGTCGTACTGCTCGACCGGCGCTCGTCCGTCGTGGACGGCGTCGTGGCCGGACTCGAGCAATCGCACCGGGTCGACCTCGCGCTCGCCGTCCAGGCCATCGGCGTCGAGCAGGTCGAGCAGGAACCGTGCTTCGGTGGCGGCCTCCCCCGTTCCCGACGACAGGTCCTCTGCGCGATCGCGAGCGGTGGCTCGCGACGCGATGCGGGCATCGCGAGCGCGTTCGATCTGCTGCTCGGTGGCTTCGCCGTACATGCCGAGCAGCAGGGCGTTGGTCTCGGCGACGTGTGTGCGACGCAGATCGCTCCTGACCTCGACGATCTCGATCTGGTCGGCCCGCCCGGCGGCGGCGCGTGCGTCGGCGCGCGCGGCCAGACCGTTCGAGCCGCCGACCACGGTGCCGGCCGCGCCGAGGGCGACGGCGACGATCGGCAGGACCCGGCTTCCTCGGTTGCGATGTTCGATCTCGATCACGATGTCTGCAACTTCCTGTCTCGGTGGCCACCGAGGGTGACCGCGGCCGGCGATGCACCATCGGCGGCCACCCTGACCGGCTTGAGACGTGAGCCTCCCTGCCGGTGCGGGTGCAAGCTCGCTACCAGGGGCTTTTCGACGTCACGTGCCCCGGAGCAGGTGAGAACCCCGTGATTGGAGGTGTGTCGTCGGCGGCGCCGGCGACCGATCTCTCATGCGTCGGATCCCGTCGAGGCGGACAGAGGAGGCGGACATGAGGCGATCCATGGCTGTGGCCGCTGTAGCTGCAGCTGCGGCGACCCTGGTGACCGGTGGCGCCGTGAGCGTCTTCGGGCAAGACGGCGGACGCCCGTCCCTCCTCGTGTCGGTCCCTCCGTGTCGTCTCGCCGACACGCGTCCCGCACCCGACAACGTCGGTCAGGTCGCCGTTCCCGTCGGCCCCGGAGGCGAACTCCGACTGCTCGTGCACGGCAACAACGGCAATTGCTCGATCCCGAGTTCGGCGACCGCCGTGGCGATGAACGTCACCGCCGTCGGAGGGACGGCCACCAGCTTCCTCACGGTCTGGCCAGCCGACGCCCCGCGGCCGCTCGCGTCGAGCCTGAACTGGGTGGCCGGCGCTCCCCCGACGCCGAACAAAGTGGACGTTCAACTGTCGGCCGACGGGGCATTCCGCGTCTTCAATCTCGCCGGTGACGTCGACATCATCGCCGACGTCGTCGGCTACTACGTGCCCGCCTCGTCCGGAGGGACGGAACAAGGTCTGATCGAGTCGACCGGCCCTGCGGGTCCTGCGGGTCCTGCGGGTGCCACCGGTCCGTCGGGTCCTGCGGGTCCGGCGGGACCTGCGGGTCCTGCGGGCGAGGCCGGTCCGAAGGGTGACAAGGGCGATCAGGGCGACGTCGGTCCTGCGGGGCCAGTCGGCGAGGCGGGTCCGGAGGGTCCTGCTGGTCCTGCTGGCGAGGTCGGTCCTGCGGGTGCCACCGGTCCGGCGGGGCCTGCCGGTCCTGCTGGTCCTGCTGGTGAGGTTGGCCCGTCGGGACCGGTTGGTCCGAAGGGTGACAAGGGCGATCAGGGCGACGCCGGTCCTGCTGGTCCTGCTGGCGAGGTGGGTCCTGCCGGGCCTGCTGGTCCTGCTGGTCCTGCGGGCGAGGCCGGTCCTGCTGGCGAGGTGGGTCCGGTTGGTCCGAAGGGTGACAAGGGTGATCAGGGCGAGGTCGGGCCTGCGGGTCTCGCTGGCGAGGTGGGTCCTGCCGGGCCTGCCGGTCCTGCCGGTCCTGCCGGTCCTGCCGGTCCTGCTGGTCCTGCTGGCGAGGTCGGTCCTGCTGGTCCAGCGGGTGAGGTGGGTCCTGCCGGGCCTGCCGGTCCTGTAGGTCCTGCCGGTCCGGTTGGTCCGAAGGGTGACAAGGGTGATCAGGGCGACGTCGGTCCTGTTGGTCCTGCCGGTCCTGCCGGCGAGGCCGGTCCTGCTGGTCCTGCTGGTGAGGTCGGTCCTGCTGGTCCTGCTGGTGAGGTCGGTCCTGCCGGTCCTGTAGGTCCTGCCGGTCCGGTTGGTCCGAAGGGTGACAAGGGTGATCAGGGCGATGCCGGTCCTGCCGGTCCTGCTGGGCCTGCTGGCGAGGTTGGTCCTGTTGGTCCTGCCGGTCCGGTTGGTCCGAAGGGTGACAAGGGTGATCAGGGCGATGCCGGTCCTGCCGGTCCTGCTGGTCCTGCTGGCGAGGTGGGTCCGGTGGGTCCTGCCGGTCCGGTTGGTCCGAAGGGTGACAAGGGTGATCAGGGCGATGCCGGTCCTGCTGGTCCGGTCGGTCCGACTGGTCCCGCCGGCGAGGTCGGCCCCGCAGGTCCCGCAGGTCCCGCAGGACCGGTCGGTCCCGCGGGTCCGAAGGGCGACCAGGGTGACACCGGTCCCGCAGGCCCGCCAGGCCCGGCCGGGTTCACCGACATCGTGTTCGCCACGGCGACCGCCACGGACACGTCGTTCAACACCAACGAGGTGCTCACGGCGCTCGCCACCTGTCCGCCCGAGGCACCTCGCGTGATCAGCGGCGGTGTGTCCGCGAACACCAACCAGCGTTACCAGGTCGCGAACACCTACCCCGTCGGTACCAGCGGGTGGCGCGGCACGATCGTGTCGTACGGTGCGGCAGGCAATGTCACGATCACCGTGCACGCGCTCTGCATCGCCTGACCGACGGGGGGCGCCTCCGCCACGCTCGAGATCAGGATCTCAGCGCACGGCGACGAGGTCGACGACGAACACGAGGGTCTCGCCGCCCTTGATGACCCCACCCGCTCCCCGGCTGCCGTACCCCATCGCCGGCGGGATCGTCAGGCGACGACGGCCACCGACCTTCATGCCGGCGACGCCGCGATCCCAACCCTCGATCACCTCACGGGCGCCGAGACGGAAGTCGAACGTGCTCCCCCGGTTCCAGCTCGCGTCGAACTCCTCGCCGGAGCTCCACGCCACACCCGCATAGTGGACGATCACACGCTTGCCGATCGTGGCCTCGTCGCCGTCACCGACGATCTCGTCCTCCATCAGCAGGTCCGCGGGCGGCTCGCCATCGGGGATGGTGATCGAAGGCTTCGTACGGTCCGTCATGACCGGCGACCCTACCGGCTCGTGATGGGTCGGGTTGCGCCGCCTCGGTCACGAACGTCCACTCCGCTGGCGAGGGAGCTTTGCCGCTACCCCGACCGGGGGATCATCGATGACGGGCGCACGTACGTGCCCTGCGCCACCGCGACCGGTGTCGCCCGGTCGTCGGTCCAGGCCACGATCGAACCGATGATCGACCGTCGACCCACCTGGTGCAGGTCGGCGCGGGCGCGCAGTTCGCTCCCGCGTGCCGGCCGCAGGAATCGGATCGACAGCTCGCTCGTCAGCGTCATCGGCTCGATCCCGATCCGCGTGAAACATGCGTAGTACAACGCTGCGTCGCACGCCCCGAACACGGTGGGCCCGCTGATGATCCCGCCCGGGCGCAGGTTCACCGCATCGGTGCGCAGCAACGCCACCGCCCACCCGTCGCCGACCCCGTCGCAGCGGTTGCCGTTGCCGGGGAAGTCGCGCTCGAGGAACTCGTTGATCTCGGCGACCGTCACCACACTCATCGGCTGATCCTCGCAGACCCGGTCATCCGCCGGCGGCCATCAGCGCCACACCCACCGCCGTGGCCGCGACGCCGACCCCCTGCCACCATCGCATCCGTTCGCGGTTGAACATCACCGACAAGATCACGGCCATCGTCGCGAACTGCGAAGCCGCCACCGCCACCGGCCCGCTGGCGCCCTGCTGGAACGCCGACTGCAGCGCAGCGATCGCCACCACGGCCAAGGCTCCCGCTGCGGCGACGTTGCGCTGCGACCGGCGCTCGCCGGCGAAGAACGGCGCGGAACCGATCAGGCCCACCACCGTCAGCATCGCGATCCCCGCCAGGCGTTGCAGCACCACCGGGAGCAGTCCGCTCGCCTCGTCGACCTCGCCCATCAACGTGAACGCGACACCGAAGGCGACGCCCGACGACACGCCGAGGATCGCACCGAGCCGCACACTGCCGGTGCCGCTCGGCGTGTAGCCGGTCAGCACGAGGGCCAGCAGCCCGATCGCCATACCGGCGCTCCCGAGCGCGCCGGGTGTGTCGCCGCGGACGAGATCGGTCACCACGGGAACGGCGGCCAACAGCACCGACGACATCGGGGCGACGACGCCCATCCGCGCAACCGAGTAGCCGCGGTACAGCAACAACAACCCGGTGGTCATGCTCAGGCCCGACAGCACGGCGATCACCACGTCGCGCCCGATCCAACGCCAGTCGACCACCAACAACAACAGCGGCGACAGCACCGTCGACACGGCCACCGCGGAACGCGTCACGGTGATGGAGGGCGTGTACCTGGCCGCGCGAGCGGCGAAGAAGTCGGATGCGCCGAGCAACACCGCCGACACGACGGCGAGGACGAGTGCCATGGTGGTCGATCAGCGGCCGTACAACGAGCGCAGCGCGTCGACGAGGGCGTCGACGTCGTCGCCCACCGTGTACGGCGCGACCGAGATCCGGAGCAGGACGTCGTCACCGAAGCGATGCACCGGCACCTCGATGCGATGCTCGTCGTACAACCGCTGCTTCACCACGATCGGGTCGATGCCGGCGGGCAGTCGCACCACCGCCAATTGTGCGAACCAGTCGAAGCCGTCATCGGCGTACACCGGGTCGAGGCCGGTGAGATCGTCGATGCGCGTGCACGTCTCGGCGAGCAGGGCGTGACACCGCCGTTGCACGCCAGCCCAGTCCTGCCCCTCGATCCAGTCGATCGCTGCAGGCGTGGCGAGGAACGCAGCGAGATCTCGGGTGCCCTGCCACTCGTGGCGATCGACGAACTCGGAACCGCTCGGGTGGTCGCTCTCCCAGCCCCAGCTCACGACGAGCGGTTCGAGTTCGGGTTGGAGGTCGCGCCGGGCGTACAGGAAAGCCGAACCCTTGGGCGCGCACATCCACTTGTGGTTGGCGCCCGTGTAGACGTCGCAGCCGAGCGCCCCCAGGTCGAGCGGGACATGCGCGGGAATGTGGGCACCGTCGACGATGGTGAGCAGCCCCGCTTCCCTCCCCCGCCGGACGAGCTCCTCGACAGGGAAGCGCATCGCGGTCGCGCTCGTCATGTGGCTGAGGAACAGCACCCGGGTACGGGCGGTTCGGGCGCGCCACACCCGTTCGACGAACTCGTCGACCGACACGCCGAAGGGGATGTGCGCCCGCACGTAGTTCGCGCCCGACCGTCGGCACATCCATCGCCAGGTCCGGTCCATCGCGCCGTACTCGTGATCCGTCGTGAGGATCTCGTCGCCGGGCGCGAGCCGCAGGCTCTTCACCACCATGTTGATGCCGGTGGTGGGATTGGGCACGTACACGAGGTCGTCGGCGTGGCACCCGACGAAGCCGGCGAGCCGGGCGCGGGCGACCGCGAGTCTGCCGTCGGCTTCGCGCTGCAACCAGCGCACCGGTTGACGTTCCATCTCGAGCTGCAGCGCCTGATACGCCTCGAAGACCGGACGCGGCGTGGCACCGAAGCTGCCGTGGTTCAGGAACGTGACGTCGGGATCGAGCAGGAACGGCGCACGGTCGGGCACCGGGCGAGGCTACTGCCGGGCGCCGTCAGCGCCCCGGATCGATCAGGACGCGGAACAGGTGGTCGACCGCCGGGTGCTCGGCGAGCCGTGCGCTCCACCCTCGGCGTGCCCGCTCCCAGGTGTCGTGGTCCACGCCGTGCAGTGCCGCCATCGACGTGAGCATCGACAGGTCGTGCTCGAAGACCGCGATCGATCGCACGATCGCCGCATACAGCTCCAGCCCCACCCCGGCGATCGGCTGCAACACCTCGTCCATCCCACTCGGATCGGGCGTTGCCGTGCCGGGGCGATCCCGGTCGCCCTCGCCGCGCTGGTCCGGGTGCTGGTCCGGGTGCTGGTCCCGGTGATGGTCCCGGTGATGGTCGGTCGACATCGCAGTCCGGCGCTCCCTCGTCGGTTCGATCGCATCGGGCGATCGAATCGTTCCGACGCACGAAACGCCCGGAACGTCGCGTCCGGTCCGCCGGGGCCCGGGTCCGGATCGGGCGTGACCGGCTCGTCGGGCTCGGCGGGACCTGTGCCACGATGACGCGATGCCGCACCTGCAGCCGCACCCCAGCCCGCTCCGCTTCGGCCTGTTCATGCCGCCGATGCACAAGACCGGGGTGAACCCCACCCTCGCGCTCCAACGCGACCTCCGTCTCGTCGAACACCTCGACGACCTCGGCTACGACGAAGCGTGGATCGGCGAGCACCACTCGGCCGGCAGCGAGTTGATCGCGAGTCCCGAGGTGTTCATCGCCGCAGCGGCGGAGCGCACGAAGCGGATCAAGCTCGGGACCGGGGTCAACTCGCTCCCCTACCACCACCCGTTCGTGCTCGCCGACCGGATCGTGATGCTCGACCACCTCACGCGTGGTCGGATGATGTTCGGTGCCGGCCCGGGCCAGCTGACGAGCGACGCGGCCATGCTCGGCATCGATCCGATGTCGCAACGGCCGCGGATGGAGCAGGCCTTCGACGTGATGATGCGTCTCTTCGCCGGTGAGACGGTGACCGCCCGCACCGACTGGTTCACCTGCGAGGAGGCCGTGCTGCAGATCCGGCCGTACAGCAACTTCGACATCGCGGTGGCGTCGTCGATCTCGCCGTCGGGCTCGAAGCTCGCCGGTCGCTACGGCACGGGCATGCTGTCGATCGCGGCCACCGAACCAGCTGCGTTCCAGGTGCTCGACTACAACTACGGCGTCTGGCAGGAGGAGGCAGCGCTGCACGGTCACGACGCACCGCGCGACAAGTGGCGCCTCATGGGGCCGATGCACATCGCCGAGACCGTCGAGCAAGCGAAGAAGAACTGCGAGTACGGACTGCAGTGGGTGTTCGAGTACCTGAGCCACATCATCCCGACGGGCGACCCCAGTGCACCCCCGCCGCCCACGGACTACAGCGACTTCGTGGACTACGCGAACGAGAGCGGACGGATGGTGATCGGCACGCCCGAGATGGCGATCGAGCAGCTCGAACGGCTGGTCGACAAGACCGGTGGATTCGGGTGCTACCTCTTCCTCGGCGCCGATCTCGCAGACTTCGGCGCCACCATGCGCAGTTACGAGCTCTTCGCCGAGCGGGTGATGCCGCACTTCACCGGTCAACTCGCGCCCGTGCAGGCCAGCTACGACGCCGTGATCGGAGCGGGCAGCCGTTGGGTCGACGCCACCCTCAACGCACAGCTCACCGCGATCGCGAACTACGAGCAGGAGCGTGCCGCCCGCTGACGCCCGGTGTCAGCGAGCCGGTGACGGCTCGCCTATGGTGTCGCCCGTCACAACATGCGAACGTCGCTCACCGCGACGACTGGGGGTAGCGGTGAACACACGGATCGGAACACGCGAGACCGACGATCCCTTGCTGGAGGTCGAGGATCTGCACACCACGTTCACGCTCGGACACGGTTCGGTCCGTGCCGTGGACGGCGTGTCGCTCACCTTGCACCGCGGCAAGACCCTCGGTGTCGTCGGTGAGTCCGGGTCGGGCAAGACCGTGCTGTCGCGCACGATCATGGGGCTCAACACGGCGTCGAACGTCACGATCTCGGGCTCGGTGCGCTACGCCGGCGAGGAACTCGTCGGTCGGCCGTCGAAGCACTTGCGGTCGTTGTTCGGCCCCGAGATGGCGATGGTCTTCCAAGACCCGATGACCTCACTGAACCCGGTGGTGAAAGTGGGCCGGCAGCTCACCGAGCACGTGCGATACCACCTCGGCCTCGGCAAGTCGGAGGCCGAGAAGATCGCGATCGCGCTGCTCACCTCCGTCCGGATCCCCGAACCCGAGGCGCGTCTCGACGCCTACCCGCATCAGATGTCCGGCGGGATGCGCCAGCGCGTGTGCATCGCGATGGCTCTTGCGTGCGGGCCGCGGCTGTTGTTCGCCGACGAACCGACCACGGCGCTCGACGTCACCGTGCAGCACCAGATCCTGAACCTGTTGGCCGAACAGCAGCGCGACCGGGCGATGGGCATGGTGCTGGTCACCCACGACCTCGGTGTCGTGGCCGGCCGCACCGACGAGATCGTCGTGATGTACGCCGGGCGCGTCGTCGAGCGAGCCCCCACGACCACGCTGTTCGCCGAGATGCGGCATCCGTACACCGAAGGCCTGTTGCGGTCGATCCCGAAGACCAGCGAGGCCAAGCACACCCGCCTCAACGCGATCCACGGACGCCCGCCCGACCTGCTCTCACCACCGCCCGGCTGCAAGTTCGCGCCGCGTTGTCCCTACGCACAGGAACGGTGCCGGAACGAGGAACCACCGCTCACCGATCCCGAGACGCCCGGGCACTCGTTCCGGTGCTTCTATCCGATCGGGACGCCGGAGAACCGGGCGGCCTACGAGTCGAACCTCGCGGCCGGCCTGCCGCAGACCCTCGCAGCTGCCGGACAGCTGCTCGCCACGGAGGAGGTCGCCTGATGGCCGGATCGGGAACCGCGCACCTCCGACCGCTCGACGAGGTGCTCCTGCGGGTGGAGGACCTCGTCGTCGAGTTCCCCGCGAAGGGTGGGCGTGTCGTCCACGCCGTCAGTGGCATCAGCTTCGACATCGCGAAGGGTGAGACGCTCGGTCTCGTCGGCGAGTCGGGGTGCGGCAAGTCGACCACGGGACGTGCCATTCTCCAACTCCCGCCACCGACGAGCGGTTCGGTCGTGCTCCACGGCGAGGACCTCACGAAGGCGGATGCGTCGGTCGTCCGGAGTCGGCGAACCGACATGCAGATGATCTTCCAGGATCCGATCTCGTCACTGAACCCGCGGCGCTACATCGGTGACGTCGTCGCCGAACCGCTCGGCGTGTGGGGTCCGAAGGACCGCGACGAGCAGTGGCGCATCGTCGCCCAGACGCTCGAGCGTGTCGGCATCGACCCCGACCTCGCGAGGTTCAAGCGTCCGCACGAGTTCTCCGGAGGCCAGTGCCAGCGCATCTCGATCGCGCGGGCGCTCGTGCTCGATCCCGAGCTGATCATCTGCGACGAGCCGGTGTCGGCACTCGACGTGTCGATCCAGGCGCAGATCCTCAACCTGCTCGAGGACCTGAAGCGCGACTCGCAGCTGACGCTCGTGTTCATCGCCCACGATCTCGCCGTCGTGAAGAACATCAGCGACCGGGTGGCCGTGATGTACCTCGGGAAGATGTGCGAGATCTCCGAGTCCGACGAGCTCTATGCGCGCCCGGCGCATCCGTACACGAGCCTGCTGCTCGGCTCGGTGCCCGAACCCGATCCCTCGATCGACGTGTCGTCGATCGAGGTCGTGGAGGGCGAGCTGCCCTCGCCGCTCGCTCCGCCGTCGGGCTGCAGGTTCCGCACGCGTTGCCCGCGGGTGACCGACGTGTGTGCGACCGACGAGCCGCTGATGCGACGCGTCGGCGACGACCACTTCGTCGCATGTCACCATCCGCTCATCACCCCGGTCGAGGTCGGGCAGGCAACCAGATGACAACCAGTTGACAGCAGGTTGACAGGCGGACGCGGGTCGCCGGCGAGATCGCGGCGGGACTGAGTGCCGTCCGCGGTCTGTGACGGGAGTCATATGTGCTAGAACGAAGGCGGCGTCGCTGGGGGTGACGCCGGCTGCGGGGGCAGCGAACACAACCATGGGGGTATCCATGCACAGACGGGGAGTCAAGCGGGCGCTCGCGATTCCGCTGCTGCTGTCGATGGTCGTCGCTGCGTGCGGCGGCGACGACGACGGCGACACGGCATCCGACGACACGAGTGTCGAAGCCACCACCGGCGACGCCACAGACGACACCGGCGACGGCGGTGACGATGGAGGGGACGATGGTGGTGACGTCACCACGCCGGCCACCGTCGAGGACACCGACACCAGCATCGTGCGCGAGGAGGGCGAACGTACCTACGGGGGCGACGTCATCTTCGGTCTCGAGGCCGAGGCGGTGGGCATGCGGCCGTGGGAGGACGCCTGCGGCGAGCCGTGCCTGAACATCCAGCTGTCGATGATGGAGCAGCTGATGCGCGAGCGTGCCGACGGTTCGTACGGCCCCTGGCTCGCGACCGACATCACGTCGAACGACGACTTCACCGTCTGGACGATGACGCTGCGCGACGGCGTGACGTTCCACAACGGCGAGCCGTTCAACGCCCAGACGATCGTCGACATGTACCCGGTGCAGCAGAGCGGTACGTCGGGCGCAGCAGCGATCAACGCCGCCAAGCTCGCCTCGCTCGAGGCGACCGGCGACATGGAGATCACCTACACGCTCTCGACGCCGAACTCGGCGTTCCCGGCATCGCTGGCCGGCGTGCTCGGCCGCGTGTTCGAGCCGAAGGCGGCCGCAGCCGACCCGGACGGGTTCACGATGAACCCGATCGGCACCGGACCGTTCGTCATGGACAAGCGCGACATCGACAACGAGACGGTGGTGGTGCGCAACGAGAACTACTGGATGAGCGATCCGGACGGCAACCAGTTGCCGTACCTCGACTCGATCACGTTCCGTCCGATCCCCGACGAGGGCACCCGCCTCGACTCCCTGCTGTCGGGCACCGTGAACATGATGCACTCGCTGCGTCAGGGCACCATCCGCGACGCACGTGGCGCCGATGGGATCCAGCTCTACGAGTTCCAGGGCAACAACACCGGCGGCGGCATGTACAACACCGCGGTGCCGCCGTTCGACGACGTGCGCGTGCGTCGTGGCCTCAACCTGATGAACAACCAGGAGGCCGTCATCGATGCCCTCGGTGGTACCGGCATCTCGCTGCCGGCCACCCAGTGGTTCTCGCCCGACAGCCCCTACTGGACGCAGGAGGCGGCCGACGCGTGGCCGACGTTCGACTTCGAGGCCGGGGTCGAGTCGATCCAGGCCTACATCGACGATCCCGCTCGTTCCGACGGCAAGGCGCCCGGTGAGCTGATCGACGTCGAGCTCTCGTGCCCGCCCGACCCGACCCTGATCGCTGCGATGCAGGTGATCGAGCAGGTCTGGACCGGCTCGGGTCTCGTGAACGTGACGCTCACCCAGTTCGACCAGGCGACCCACATCTCCAACGCCGTCAACGACGCCCACCGGGCGCACTGCTGGCGGTGGAGCTCGAACCAGGATCCGTCGCTCGCGATCGATCCCGTGGTCGCACCGCCGGAGGAGTCGGTGTCGAACTTCCCGAACTTCTTCAACGAGGAGTCGTTCCAGCTCGCCCAGCAGGCGCTGCAGACCGACGACGTCGAGGAGCGCACGGAGCTCTACAAGGAGATCATGCTGAACTTCGCCGAGGACAGCATCTTCTGGTACTCGGGCTACACGGCCACGATGGTGGCGGTCGACCCGTCGATCCAGGGCATCAACGGGTGGCTGCTGCCCGACGGCACGCTCGGCAACGGCTTCCCGAACGCCTTCGTGACGTTCACCGAGGTGTGGATCGAGCAGTGATGGCACGTCGACCGGATCCCCGTACGAGAGGCTCGATCTAGATGGCCAGGGTCATCGCCACACGGCTGCTCCGTCTGGTCGCGACGCTGCTCGCCGTGACCTTCCTGACCTTCTCGATGCTCGAGCTCCTCCCCGGGGATCCGGTCGACACGCTCCTCCCACCCGACGCCAACCGCACGGAGGAACTGGTCGCCCAGATCCGCGCCGAACTCAACCTCGACGACCCGTTCTTCGTGCGCTACTTCAGCTGGCTCGGCGACTTCGTCCGAGGCGACCTCGGCAAGTCGTACATCACCGGCCAGACGGTCGCCGACACCATCGCCGACCGGCTCCCGATCACCTTGCAGCTCGCGATGATGTCGATCGGCATGGCACTGCTGATCGCCGTGCCGCTCGGCATCCTCGGTGCGTACAAGCAAGGCAAGTGGCCCGACACCGTCACCTCGGCCGGCGTGCAGGTGGCGTTGTCGGTGCCCAACTTCATCTTCGGCATCTTCTTGATCTGGCTCATGGCGGTGCAGCTGCAATGGCTCCCCGCCACCGGTTGGAACCGACTCACCGATCAGGGCCTCGTCGCCAATCTGAAGACCTCGGTGCTGCCCGCCTCGGCACTGGCCCTGTCGCAACTGGCCGTCTTCTCCCGTCTCGTCCGATCGGACATGATCGCCACGCTGCAGGAGAACTACGTGCTGACCGCCCGGTCGAAGGGCCTGCCCGACAAGTACATCCTGTTCCGGCACGCGCTGCGTCCGAGCTCGCTCAGCCTGATGACGATCGTCGGCATCAACTTCGGGGCCCTGCTCGGCGGCACCGTCATCATCGAGACGATGTTCGCCGTGCCCGGCCTGGGCTTCCGGCTGATCAACGCGATCAACTCTCGCGACATCCTGGTGATCCAGGGCATCACCGTGTTCATCGCCACGGCGTACGTGGTGATCAACACCGTGGTCGACCTGCTCTACAGCGCGCTCGATCCGCGCATCCGGAGGAGCTGAACGATGGCATCGACCGACACCGCCCCGAGTGCGCCGTCCGACTCGTCGACCGGCGACCCGTCCCGCCACGCGATCGGCGACGCCGCCAGGC
The DNA here is from genome assembly GCA_020637235.1 of Acidimicrobiaceae bacterium. GTDB lineage: Bacteria > Actinomycetota > Acidimicrobiia > Acidimicrobiales > Ilumatobacteraceae > VFMC01. The sequence continues at coordinate 48,364 of JACJWG010000006.1, forward strand.
CGGTGCCGCAGGGCCACAAGCCCAAGCGGCAGCCGCTCTGGAAGATCTTCCGCTCGATGCCGATCGTGGTGAAGATGGCATCGATCTGGCTCACGCTCGTCGTCGTCGGGGCCATCTACTCCAAGCTCGACGTCACGGTGTTCGACGGCGCGCTCCCCCTGCAGGACCCGAACCTGCAGCTCAACAACTTCAACCCCGCCACCGGCGAGTTCGGCACCGTCGAACCGCTCTCGGCGCCCTCCGCCAGCCACTGGCTCGGCACCGACGCACTGGCGCGCGACACCTTCTCCCGTATCGTGCACGGCTCGTGGGTGAGTGTCATCGTCGTGGTCGTCTCGGTGCTCTGTGGCGTCGTGATCGGCGGCCTCCTCGGCTCGCTCGTCGGGTTCGTGCGCAAGAAGACCGAGACCATCGTGATGGCCGTGGTCGACGTGGTGCTCGCTTTCCCGGCGCTCATCCTGCTGCTCGCGCTCGTCTCGATCTTCGAGGTGCGCGACCTGTTCATCATCAGCTTCGTGATCGGTGTGCTGTCGATCCCGATCTACACCCGCGTCGCGCGTGCCAACAGCCTCGCGGTGAGCAACCGCGAGTTCGTCACGGCGGCACGAGCCATCGGCACCAAGCCGACACGGATCCTGCGGCGCGAGATCATCCCCAACGTGCTGCCGACGCTGCTCGCGTATGCGATGGTGGCCGCGGCGAGCGTGATCGTCGTGGAGGGTGCACTGTCGTTCCTGGGCCTCAGCGTGCAGCTCCCCACGTCGACGTGGGGCAACATGATCAACCAGGCCCGCCGCGACATCAAGGAGAACGTCTGGCAGGTGCTGTTCCCGTCGCTCTCGCTCACGATCACCGTGCTCTCGCTCAACCAGGTCGGCGACTTCTTCCAGAAGCGCTCCGCCTTCCGCGGCAGCGCGCTGTGAGCCGGGTCAGTCGCGGTTCTGTACGTGCTGGAAGCCGAACCGGCCCTTGATGCAGAGGTTGCCGTGGGTGACCGAGTGATCGCTCGGGCTGGTGACCTTCACGATCGACGCGTCCTGCACGTGCAACGTGAGCTGGCATCCCACCCCGCAATAGGGACAGATCGTGTCGGTCTGCGTCTGACGTGACTCGTCCCAGTTGCCCGCCGCGCGCATGTCGTGTTCGGTGGTGAACATCAACGCCCCGGTGGGGCACACGGCGATGCAGTTGCCGCAGTACACGCAGGCGCTGTCGGGGAGTTCGGCGTCGTACTCGGCGGCGATCCGTGCGTCGAAGCCGCGGCCGGCGACGGCGATCGCGAAGGTGTTCTGCCACTGCGAGCCGCACGCGTCGACGCACTTGTAGCAGAGGATGCACTTCTCGTAGTCGCGCACGTAGAGCTCGTTGTCACGCACGACCGGTTGCGCCTTGGTCGCACGCTCGCTGCCGTAGCGCTCGGTGTCGACGCCGTACTCCTCGTTCCACCGCCCGACGTTCGCGGCGACGGACAGATCGGTCGACGAGCCGAGGAACTCGAGCACCATCCGCCGGCTGTGGCGCACCCGCTCGGTGTCGGTGCGCACCACCATGCCCGCGTCCACGGTGCGCGAGCACGACGGCACCAACGTGCGCGAGCCCTCCACCTCGACCATGCAGACCCGGCACGCGTTCTTCGGCGTGAGCGTGTCGCCGTAGCACAGCGTCGGGATGTCGTCGTGGCCGGCACTACGGCACGCCTGCAGGACGGTGGTGCCCTCGGCGACCCGTACGGTCTCGCCGTCGACGGTCAGCTCGACCAGATGCTTCGGGGGCGCGACCGGTGTGCCGGGCCGGACGGCGGCAGCGGGATCGATCGTGGTCATGAGAACACCCCCAGCTTCGCGATCGCGCTCTCGATCGCACCGTGGGCCGAGTGCCCGAACCCGCAGATCGACGAGTCGCGCAGCACGCGGCCGATGTCGGCGAGCAGCTGCCGATCGTCGTCGAAGGCCGGCCCGCGGTGCTCGAGGCGTTGCAGCACCTCCTCCTGCCGCACCGTGCCCACGCGACACGGCACGCACTGACCACAGCTCTCGTCGCGGAAGAACGCTGCGATGCGGTGCACGAACTCCACGAGGTCGACGTGCTCGTCGAGCACCATCACGACGCCCGATCCGAGCGTGAGCCCGGCGGCTCGGAGATCTTCGAAGGTGAGCGGGACGTCGAGGTCGTCCGGCGTGGCGAACGAACCGGCGGCACCGCCCAGCAGGACGGCGCGGAGCCGGTGGCCGTCGGCGACGCCGCCGGCGGTGTCGATCACCTGGCGCAGCGTCGCGCCGAACGGCAACTCGTACACGCCCGGCGTGGTCACCGAGCCGGACACGCAGAAGAGCTTGGTGCCGGTGGAACCGGACGTCCCCGTTGCCGCGAACGCCTCGCCGCCGTGCAGGACGATCGGCAGCACGTTGGCGAGGGTCTCGACGTTGTTGATGAGCGTCGGCTTGCCGAACAACCCGGCGTCCACCGGGAACGGCGGCTTGTTGCGCGGCTCGCCGCGGAAACCCTCGATCGAGTTGAAGATCGCCGTCTCCTCGCCGCAGATGTAGGCACCGGCGCCGATGAACACGTCGAGGTGGAACGAGAAGCCGGCCCCCATCACGTCGTCGCCGAGCAGCCCGTGCTCGGTGGCGACCTCGATGGCTCGACGCAGCGTCTGCTTCGCCCGCGGGTACTCGCCGCGCAGGTACACGTACCCCTGCTCGCAACCGGTGGCGAACGCCGCGATCGTCATCGCCTCGATGAGCGAGAACGGATCGCCCTCCAGGATCGCCCGATCCTTGAACGTGCCCGGTTCGCTCTCGTCGGCGTTGCAGACGAGGTAGTGGGGACGTACCGGGTGGTGGGCGACCGTGTGCCACTTGCGCCCCGCCGGGAACGCTGCGCCACCACGTCCCATGATGTTCGACTCGACGACTTCTCGGACCACGGCCTCGGGTCCCATCTCGATCGCTCGTCGCAGCGCGAGGTAGCCGTCGTGGCTGCGGTAGGCGTGGATGCTCGTCGGATCACCGACGCCCACGCGACGCAGCAGCACGAGCGACGACCGGTCGTGGTGCACCTGCGGGGTGGCTGCCTGCGGTGCGGGTTCATCGGGGAGTCGACCGCCGGCCACCAGGTCACGAACCTGCACGGGCGTGGCCGGGGCGAGCACACCCTGCGACGGCCGCTCGCCGGCGTCGGTGACGAACACGGCCGGCGCCCGTTCGCACAGCCCGAGGCACGGAGACGGGTGTGCCCCGTCGGGCACGTCGGCACCCGCGATCCGGCAGGCCAGGTCGATGCACACGTGCACCTGGCGGGTGGGGCGTTCGGTCACCGAGAACAGGCCGTAGAACGTGGCGACGCCGTGAATATCGGCCGGGGCGACGTCGAGGCGGGCGGCGATGTGGTTGATCGCTCCCCTGCTGATCCAGCCGACCCGGTCGTTCACGGCGTGCAGCACGGGCAGGAGTCGGTGCCGCTGGGTGCGCAGATCGTGTCCGCCGCGGGCCACGTGGTGATCGCCATGCTGCTCCGCGTCGGTCCGATCGCCGCCGTGCCACGACGAGCGGGTCGGACCGAGCACCGACTCGATCGCGTCGACCTCGGCGTCGGTCGGTGTGTGCGAGCTGAGCTTCAGGTCCATCAGACGTCGAGTTTCTCGATGCGCACGGCGGCGGCCTTGAACTCGGCGGTGCCCGACTTCGGATCGGTGGCGTCGATGGTGAGCACGTTGGTGTCGACCTGTTCGGGGAAGTGGAACGTCATGAACACGAGTCCGGGGCGCAACACCGGATCGATCCGCACGGGTGCGGTGAGTGCACCTCGGGGTGACGTCACCCGAACCCACTCGTCGTCGACCACGCCCAGTCGGGCGGCGTCCTCGGGCGACACGTCGATCGACTCGCCGTGACGCAAGGGGTTGCTGAAGCCACCCGACTGCACCCCGGTGTTGTACGAGTCGAGTCGCCGGCCGGTGGTCAGTCGGAGCGGGAACGCCTCGGACAGACCCTCGACGGGCGGGTCGTCGACCACGGGGCTGAACGGGGCGAGCCGGCCTCGCTCGGCCGGGTCGTCGGCCCACAGCCGGCCGTGCAGGTACGAGGGTTCCAGCCGGTCGTCGTGCGGGCACGGCCACTGGATGCCGTTCAGCTCCTCGAGCCGGGCGTAGCTCATGCCGGCGTGCATCGGCGACAGCGAACGCACCTCGTCCCAGACCGCCTCGGCGACGTCGCGTGGTGTGTCGCCGTACTGCCAGTCGTGGCCGAGGCGGCGACACACGTCGAGGATGATCTGGATGTCGTCGCGGGCACCGTCGGGCGGATCGAGCGCCTTGCGAGTGCGTTGCACCCGGCGTTCGCTGTTGGTGACCGTGCCCTCGCTCTCGCACCACGAGGCGCTGCCGGGCAGCACGACGTCGGCGAGTTCGGCGGTGCGCGTGAGGAAGATGTCCTGCACGACCAGATGGTCGAGGCCGCGCAGCAGCTCGACGGTGTGTTCCTTGTCGGCCTCGCTCTGCGCCGGGTTCTCGCCGATCACGTACACCGCGCGCAGGTCACCCCGCTCCATCGCCTCGAACATCTGCGTGAGGTGCCAGCCGTAGCGGTCCTGGATGGTGACCCCCCAGGCCGAGCCGAATCGCTCGCGCACGTCGGGGTCGAGGATGTCCTGGAACCCGGCGAGTCGGTTCGGGATCGCGCCCATGTCGCCGCCGCCCTGCACGTTGTTCTGGCCGCGCAACGGGTTGAGCCCGGCGCCGTGGCGCCCCACGTGACCGCAGAGCAGGGCGAGGTTGATCAGGGCGAGCACGTTGTCGACACCGTTGTGGTGCTCGGTGATGCCGAGCGTCCAGCACAACTGGGCGCGGTCGGCGGTCGCATACGCGTGCGCCAGCTCGCGGATCGCGTCGGCGGGGACGCCCGTGACGGCCTCGCCGCGCTCGAGCGTCCACTCCTCCACCGTCGCGAGATACTCGTCGAAGCCCGTCGTGGCCCGGCCGATGAAGTCGGTGTTGGCGAGTCCGGCATGGATGATCTCGCGCGCGATCGTGTGCGACAGCGCGATGTCGGTCCCGACGTGGTTGCCGAGCCACAGGTCGGCCCACTGCGCGGTCTCCGAGCGGCGCGGATCGACGACGTACAGGCGCGCGCCGCGACGCACGGCCTTCAGGACGTGCTGGAAGAAGATCGGGTGGGCGTTGCGCGCGTTCGATCCCCAGAGGACGACCACGTCGGCCTCCTCGATCTCGGCGTAGCTCGACGTGCCACCCCCGGCTCCGAAGACGGTGGCCAGACCGACCACCGAGGGAGCGTGTCAAGTGCGGTTGCACGAGTCGATGTTGTTCGTGCCGATCGCGACGCGAGCGAACTTCTGGGCGACGAAGTTCATCTCGTTGGTCGACTTCGAGCACGAGAACACCCCGACGGCGTTCGGGCCGCGGCGGTCGCGTGCCGCGGCGAAACCGTCGGCGGCACGGGTGAGCGCTTCGTCCCAGCTGGCGGGGCGCAGGACGCCGCCGTCGCGGACGAGCGGTCGGGTGAGCCGCGGCATCGGCTGGTGGCGGTACCGGCGCTCGTCGCGCTCGGTGCGCTGTTCGTGGCTGTGGTCGTTCATGGATCACCCCCTCCCACACGTCTCGAACGGTTCCACATCGTGGAATTGTTCCCCTTCGTGGAACAGGACGAGCGTATCCGACGTCAGCGGGCCGCGGTGGCGATCTGCTCGGCGAGGCGCTGCAGCCAGGCCTCGCACGCCCGGGTGAGTCGTCGCCGGTCGCCGGTGGCGAGCAGGTCCATGACGAGCCCGGAGAACGCCGCCTTCACCAGGCTCGCCTCCAGCTCCACCCGCTCGGCCGCCACGCCCTCGGCGAGCAGCCGCCGTTCGACGTCGTGTCGCCACACACCGATCTGATCGGCGCGAACCTCGCCGGCGAGCCCGGTGACCGCCGGGCTCAGCGCGGCGGCTTCGTAGTTGAGCCGGACCAGCGCCAGGTTGGCCGGTGCGGCGTTGATCCACCGCCACCACCGTCGGTAGAACTCCACGAGGTCCATCTGTGGGTGACGTCGCATCCACGCCGCTTCCACCTCGAGCTGGCGCTCGATCGCTCTGGCGAGGGCCGTGGTGACGAGCTCGTCCTTCGAGCCGAAGTGGTGTACGAGCCGGTTGATGCTCACGTCGAGCGCCGCCGCCATCGGACGCAGGGTCGCCTGGGCCAGGCCGTGCTCGGCGAGGTACGTCACGATCCGATCGAGCAGTTCTTGGCGCCGCTCGAGATCGGGGGTCCTGGCCACGGTCGGGCACCCTACCGGGGTGGGCCGGCGTCAGGCCCCGACCACTCGTCCGCCCTGCCACGTGCGGTGCACGAGCGGCACGCCCGGCCGGTACACGAGATGGGTGTACGAGGGCGCGTCGAGCACGACGAGATCGGCGTTGCTGCCCGGTCGGAGCGTGCCGACGTGAGGGGCGCGCAGCGCTGCCGCTCCCCCGACAGTGGCCGCCGCGACGGCCTCCTCGATCGTCATCCGCAGGTCGCGCACGGCCAGTGCGATGCAGAACGACATCGAAGTGGTGTAGCTGCTGCCCGGGTTGCAGTTCGTCGCCAACGCCGCACGGACGCCGGCGTCGAGTGCGCGGCGAGCGTCGGGGTACGGCTGTCGAGTCGAGAAGTCCGCAGCCGGCAGGAACGTGGCGACGGTGGTGCTCGACGCCAGCGCGTCGATGTCGTCGTCGGACAGGTACGTGCAGTGGTCGACCGAGGCGCATCCCATCTCGACGCCGAGTTGCACCCCGGGGCCGTGGCCCAGCTGGTTGGCGTGCAGCCGACCTCCGAGCCCGCGGGCCGCGCCTGCGGCGAGCACGGCGCGGCACTGGTCGGCGTCGAACGCGCCGACTTCGCAGAAGGCGTCGATCCATCGCGCGTGCGGCGACGCTGCATCCAACATCTCGCCGCACACGAGCTCGACGTAGTCGTCGGTGCGACCGTCGAACTCGGGCGGTACGACGTGTGCGCCGAGGAACGTGGTCTGTGCCGAGAGCTCCTCGGCCACGCGCAGGCAGCGGCGCTCGTGGTGGACGTCGAGGCCGTAGCCCGACTTGATCTCGAGCGTGGTGATGCCTGCGCGCCACGCCTCGTGCTGCCGATGCGCGGTGAGCGCACGCAGCTCCTCGTCGGTCGCGGCACGCGTGGCGTCGACCGTGGTGCGGATGCCGCCGGCGGCGTACGGAGCGCCGGCCATCCGAGCCACGAACTCGTCGCTGCGATCACCGGCGAACACCAGATGGGTGTGACTGTCGACGAACCCCGGCAGGACGCATCGACCCTCGACGTCGACCCGCCGGTCGCCCGCGGCACCGGCTCGTTCGACGGCCACCACGCGCTCGCCCTGCAGCACGAGCGCCGCATCACGCACGATCCCGAGCGGTCCGTCGCCGATGGCCGGGTCGTTGGTGACGAGCAGACCGATCCGGTCGACGACCGTGGTCGGCGATTCGTCGGGCGTGTGCCCGAACGGCGCCCCGTGATCGCTCACGTCGCCTCCCGCCACACGGCGGTGATCGCTGCCGCCAGTTCGGCAGCGACGTCGACGTACAGATGGGCGCCGTCGCGCACGACCGGTCGACCGCCCACGATCACGTGGTCGACGTCGGCGGCCGTGGCGGCGAACACCACGGTGGCGAGTGCGTGGGCGGGTGACGTGCCTGCGGTACGAACCGAATCGAGACGTACCGTCACGAGATCGGCCACATGGCCGACCGTGATGCGGCCGGCGTCGGCCCAGCCGAGGCTGCGGTGGCCGTCCGCAGTGGCCGCCGCCAACAACGAATCCACGGTGTGGGTGCCGCGGACGAGGCTCGCGAGCCGTTCGTCGAGCTCGATCGCCCGGGCCTCCTCGAACAGGTCGATCACGGCGTGCGAATCCGTGCCGAGGGCGAGTGGCACCTCGGCATCGGCCAGCGCCGCCGTCGGCCCGATGCCGTCGGCGAGATCGCGCTCGGTGGTGGGGCACATGCACACGGACGATCGGTGCGTCTGCAACAACCGAACGTCGTGTTCGGTGAGGTGTGTCGCATGGACGGCCGTGAAGTGTGCGTCGAGTGCGCCGCGCTCGGACAGCAACTCGGTGGGCGTGAGCGCGTAGGCCTCGACGCATGCGTGGTTCTCCGCCGGCTGCTCGCTCACGTGGGCGTGCAACGGCACTCCACGAAGGCTCGCCCACCCGGCCACCTCCGCGATCGAGTCGGGGTCGACCGCTCGCACCGAGTGCACGGCCGCCCCGATGCGTACGTGCGGCGACCGCCAGCCGACCATCGCGTCGGCGCGTTCGACCCACCGGTCGACGACGACGTCGCTGAACCGACGCTGCACCGGCTCGGGGGCCTGATCGATGCCGCCTCGCAGATAGCAGGTGTCGAGCAGGGTGATCCGCACACCTGCGTCCGCGGCCGCGGCGACGAGCGCCTGACCCACGACGTTCGGGTCGCGATAGGGCGTGCCGTCGGGTTGGTGGTGCAGATAGTGGAACTCGCCCACGCAGGTGACGCCGGCCATGGCCATCTCGGCGAACGTGGCGCGAGCCAGGCGGTGGTACGAGTCGGGGTCGAGACGCCCGGCGAGCCCGTACATCTGGTCGCGCCACGTCCAGAACGAGCCGACACCGCCGTGTGTGCGGCCGCGCAGCGCCCGGTGGAACGCATGGCTGTGGGCGTTCGCGAGGCCGGGCAGGGTGAGTCCTCGCAAGCGGATCGCCTCCGGGGGTGCCGCCGACCCGGGTGTCACGGCGACGATGCGGTCGTCGTCGATCTCGATCGTCACCTCTGCGACGGCGTGATCGCCGCCGAGCCACGCGAGGTCGCAGTGGTACGTCGACCGTGCGGGCACGCCGATCAGCTCCCGACGCGCCGGACGAACTCGGAGATCCGCTCGACGAACGCCGCCCGGTGGAACCGTTCGAACTGCTCCCAGGTGGTGAACGTGGTCGGGTCGGTGACCCGGTCGAGGAAGAGCATCCCGTCGAGGTGATCGCACTCGTGTTGGAAGGTGCCGGCCGTGAGACCACGCCGGATCTCGTCGTGTTCGGCGCCGTCGCGGTCGAGGTACCGCACCCGCACGTTCACGTGGCGCATCACGTTGCCGCGCAGGTTCGGCACGGACAGGCACCCCTCGTTGATCTCGACCAGCTCGTCGTCGAGCGGTTCGATCACCGGGTTCACCACCACGGTGAGCGGGATCCGTGGTTTGTAGGGGTAGCGCGGGTTGTCGTTCACCTCGATGGTGGTGATGCGCAGCGGCACGCCGATCTGGTTGGCGGCGATGCCGGCACCGTTGGCGGCGCGCATCGTGTCGACCAGATCGTCGATCAGTCGTTGCACGTCGGGCGTGGCGAGCTCGTCGATCGTGACGTCGCGAGCGCGCTCACGTAGCACGGGATGGCCGACGGTGACGATCTCACGAACGGTCATGTCGACCGCCAGAGCACCGGGAACGACGGATGGTCGAGCGGCGCGCCGTCGGGCAATTCGTCGGCGAGGCCGGGGAACGGCGGCGAGGTGGTCCACGGCCGCACGACGTGGCGCATGTCGTCGCCGAGGAACCGCAACGACACCACCCGGCGGCGGTGCGGACCCGGTACCGGTCCGGCAGCGTGCAGGGTGAGGCCGTGGAAGTACACGGCGTCGCCCGGTTCGAGCGCCCAGCCGATGATCTCGAACTCGGGGTTGCCCTCGATCGGCGGCAGCTCGACGAGCGAGCCCTCGGGGAACCACTTGGCCTGCCCGTCGAGGAACGTACGCGGCATGTACCAGGGGCCGAGGTGCGAGCCGCGCACGAACTCGAGCACCGATGCACGCGGCACCGGGTCGACCGGGATCCAGGCACTGAGGTTCTGGCGACCTTCGACGTTGTAGTACGGCTGGTCCTGGTGCCACGGCGTGCGTTGGCGTGTGCCGGGCTCCTTCGTGAGCACGTGGTCGTGGTAGAAGCGCACCTCGTGGGTGTCGCCGAGCAGCTGCGCGGCGATGGCTGCCGCGGGCGAGGTGAGGACGAAGTCGTGCAGCTCGGGGATGCGCTGCCACGAGCAGAAGTCCTCGACGAACGCACCGTCGTCGCTGCCGCTCGCACGCTTCGCGAGCGGCGACAGGTCGGCCAGGTTCGCGTCGATCGCGCGGCGGGCGAGGTCGACCTGTGCGGGCGAGAACGCACCACGCACGCACACGGCGCCGTCGCGCCAGAAGTCGCCCTCGATCTGGAACCCGGTCGTCGACGACACCTCGGTCATCCCTCCATCATGGGCACGCGCACGCTGCGTTCGCGAGCCACGCCGATCGCCCGGTCGTAGCCGGCATCGACGTGACGGATCACGCCCATGCCCGGATCGCTCACCAGGACGCGCGACAGCTTCTCGGCGGCGAGGTCGGTGCCGTCGGCGAGGCACACCATGCCGGCGTGGATGCTGCGACCGATGCCGACACCGCCACCGTGGTGGATGCTCACCCAGGTGGCCCCGCTCGAGGTGTTCACCAGTGCGTTCAGCAGCGGCCAGTCGGCGATCGCGTCGCTGCCGTCCTGCATCGACTCGGTCTCTCGGTACGGCGACGCCACCGAGCCCGAGTCGAGATGATCGCGACCGATCACGATCGGCGCCTTCAGCTCGCCGCGGCGAACCATGTCGTTGAAGCGGAGGCCGAGACGGTGGCGCTCGCCGTAGCCGAGCCAGCAGATGCGGGCGGGCAGTCCCTGGAACGCCACCCGCTCCCCTGCCATCCCGATCCACGTGCGCAGATGCTCGTCGTCGGGGAACTCCTCCAACACGGCGCGGTCGGTGGCGGCGATGTCCGCCGGATCGCCCGACAGGGCCACCCAGCGGAACGGGCCCTTGCCCTCGCAGAACAACGGGCGGATGTAGGCCGGCAGGAAGCCCGGATAGTCGAAGGCGCGCTCGAATCCGCCCAGCTGGGCCTCGGCGCGCAGGCTGTTGCCGTAGTCGAACACCTCGGCGCCCTTGTCGAGGTAGCCGACCATGGCGCGGCAGTGCGCTGCCATCGACTCACGCGACCGCCGGATCAGCTCCTGCGGGTTCGTCCTCGCCATCTCGGCCGTGGCCTCGGGCGTGAGGTCGGCCGGCACGTAGCTGAGCGGGTCGTGCGCACTGGTCTGGTCGGTGACGACGTCTGCCGGGAAGTCCATCGCGAGCAGCTGCGGCACGAGCAGCGCGGCGTTGCCGACGAGGCCGACCGACAACGCGCGCTTCGCGTCGCGGGCTTCGATGCACCGGGCGATGGCGTCGTCGACCGAGTCGGCGATCACGTCGAGATAGCGGTGCTCGACACGCCGCTCGGCACGCCAGGCGTCGACCTCGATGCACAGCGCCACCCCGCCGGCCATCGTGACGGCCAGCGGTTGCGCGCCACCCATCCCGCCGAGCCCGGCGGTGAGGGTGATCGTGCCGGCGAGCGTGCCGCCGAACTTCGTGCGGCCGATCTCGGCGAAGCACTCGTAGGTGCCCTGCAGGATCCCCTGCGTGCCGATGTAGATCCACGACCCGGCGGTCATCTGCCCGTACATCGTGAGGCCCATCGCCTCGAGACGCCGGAACTCGTCCCAGTTGCCCCACTGCGGCACCAGGTTCGAGTTGGCGAGCAGCACGCGCGGCGCCCATTCGTGGGTGCGGAACACACCGACGGGCTTCCCGCTCTGGACGAGCATGGTCTCGTCGGCGCGCAGCGTGGTGAGCGTGCGCGCCATGGCGTCGAAGGCGTCCCAGCTGCGCGCGGCCCGCCCCGTGCCGCCGTACACGACGAGCTCGTCGGGACGCTCGGCCACCTCGGGATCGAGGTTGTTGTGCAACATTCGGTAGGCGGCTTCCTGCGGCCAGCCGAGGCAGGTGAGGTCGGTGCCGCGCGCGGCGCGGACGGGACGGGGACCGGACATCTACAGGACCTCCAGTGGACCGATGGCGGATTCGACGGCGGCGAGCACCGACCCGTCGGCGAGCTTCGTCTCGGCGATGCGCAGATCGGGTGACAGCCATCGATCCGGCCCGGGACCTGCGACGTGCCGACGGAGCACGTCGACCGCCGCGCCGGTGCCCGCCGCAGGCGCGAGCGGGGCGCGGAGGTCGATCGCTGCCGCCGCGCACACGAACTCGACGGCCAGCACGCGTCGCAGTGTGTCGACACTGCGACGGAGCTTGCGGGCCGCGGCCCATCCGTTCGACACGTGGTCCTCCTGCATCGCGCTGGTGGGCAACGACTGGGTGCATGCGGGCACGGCGAGACGCTGTGCCTCCATCGCCATCGCTGCCTGGGTGTAGTGGGCGATCATCAACCCGCTGTTCACGCCGGCGTCGGCGGAGAGGAACGGTGGGAGGCCGTGGGAGCGTGCGACGTCGAGCGTGCGATCGGTGCGTCGCTCGCTGATGGCTGCGAGTTCGCTCACGGCGATCGAGAGGAAGTCGCAGACGAACGCCACCGGCGCACCGTGGAAGTTGCCGCAGCTCTCCACCCGCCCGTCGGGCAGGATCATCGGGTTGTCGATCGCGGCGTCGAGTTCGCGCTCGGCGATCGAGCGAGCGTGGGCCACGGTGTCGAGCGTCGCTCCGTGGACCTGCGGCGTGCAGCGCAGCGAATACGCGTCCTGCACGCGGCCGTCACCCACCCGATGGCTCGCGACGATCGGTGACCCGTGGAGGAGCCGGGTGAGGTTGCGGGCGCTGGCCGCTTGGCCGACCTGCGGACGGAGTGCCTGCAGGTCGGCAGCGAAGGCCCGATCGGTGCCGAGCAACCCCTCGACGGTCATGGCCGCGGTGACGTCGGCGAGGCGTGTGAGCGTCTGCAGGTCGTGGATGGCGAGGCAGAGCATGCCGACGATGCCGTCCGTGCCGTTGATGAGCGCCAGCCCCTCCTTGGCGCGGAGCGTGACGGGCTCGAGGCCGGCGCGGGCCAGCGCGACCCCGGTGGGCACGATCAGGTCGTCGGGCCCCCACACCTCGCCCTCACCGATGAGCGCAAGCGCACAGTGGCTGAGCGGGGCGAGATCGCCGCTCGCGCCGAGCGAGCCGTGTTCGCGCACGACCGGCGTGAGGTCGTGGTCGAGGAGCGCGAGTTGCAGGTCGACGAGCTCGGGCCGAGCGCCCGAGTACGCCATCGCCAGGCTGCGGGCCCGTAACAGGAGCAGTGCCCGCACCACCTCGGGCTCGACGAGATCACCCATGCCGGTCGCGTGGGAACGGACCAGCGCCACCTGCAGCTCGGCGGTGCGCTCGGCCGGGATGATCGTGTTCGCCAGCGACCCGAAGCCGGTGGTCACGCCGTACACGGGGCGGTCGCCGGCGACGAACCCGTCGACGAGCGCCGCCGACCGGGCCATCGCCGATCGGGCGTCGTCACCGAGGCGCACCGGCGCGTGATGGCGGGCGACCGCGACGACGTCGTCGATCGTGAGGCCGCGACCGTGAAGTTCGACCAGGCGGGCGGTGGCGGACGAGGATTCCATCAGACGCAAGATGCTGCCATACTGCGGAACATGCCGCAAGCAACGAGACGCCCGGTCACCGCCCCGGCGACCGACGCCCCGCGCGCCACCGATCGGGGGCTCAGCCTCGTGCGCGAAGTGGCCGACCACCCGCTCGGGCGATCGCTCGCCGATCTCGCCCGAGCGGTCGGGTTGAGCGCCAGCACGGCCCTCCGTCAACTGCGCGCGCTCGAGGCGGCCGGATTCGCGGCACGACGCGACGACGGTGCGTGGGTGCCCGGTCCCGAGCTCATGCGGATCGCGCGCACCCTCGCCGCCGTGGCCACCCTCGCGAGGTTGGCCGAGCCGGTGCTCGCGTCGCTCGCCACGGCACTCGGGGAGTCCGCCTATCTGGCCGAGGCCCGTGACGATCGCACGGCGGTGTACGTGGCGATGGAGTCGGGCACCCACACGGTGCGTCACGTGAGCTGGCTCGGGCACACCGTGCCCCGGCGTGGCACCGCCGTCGGACGGGCGCTCGCCGGCGACGTCGACGCCGACGGGGTCGCCGTTCGGGAGGACGCCGTCGAGAACGGCATCACGGCCGTCTCGGCGCCGGTACGCGGTGTGCACGGCGAGGTGGTGGGTGCCGTCAGCGTCGTCGGTCCGTCGTTCCGGCTGTGCGGCGACACGCTCGTCCACGCCCGCGAGGAGGTGGCCGCCCATGCCGATCGGCTGAGCCGCCTCGCCGGTCGGTGACCGGGTCGGAGCGCGTGGGACGTGCGACACTGCCGAGGTGAACACACGCGTCCTCCGTGTCCTCGTCGCTGCGCTCGCCGTCGGATCGGTGGTGATCGCCTCCTGCGGTGACGACGACGCCCCGTCCGCGGGTTCGTCGGCAGCGGTCACCACATCGGAGGAGCCGACAGCGGCGACCGACAGCACCGTCGTCGAGACGACGATCGTCGAGGCGACCGTGGTGGCGACGACCGAGACGCCGGCCACCACTGCGGAGGCGACCACCACCTCGGTCGCGCCGAGCACGACGACGGCCCCACCGGTCGGATGGTCGCCGGTCGGGGCGATGCCCGGTCTCGCCTACCTGCCGTGCTGTGCGTCGAACTACATCGGCGAGCCGTCGCCGGAGATCCCCGCCGACGCCGCGCTGCCCCTCGCCCCCGGTGTGTACAAGGCGTTCCGCACCCAGCCGGCCGACGGCGTGTTCGATCCGGCGACGATCGAGTTCGAACTCGCACCCTTCGTCGAGTGCAGCACGCCGGGCGTGTTCTGCGAGGAGCCGTACGCGCCCGACGAGGTCGGGGTCGGCGAGACGGCACGAGTGATCGCGATGCCGCTCGACGACGCGGTGGACGTCGTCGTCGGGGGCTTCGGATGTTCGGCCGACGGCACCTACGAGACCGACCACCAGGCGGCCACGGGTTCCGCGCTCGCCACGCTCCAGGCCGAGTACGAGGCGGCCTACGCCGCGGAGGTCGCGCCGTTGGTGGCGGCCGGCACGCCGTACGACGACTACCAGTCGATCTTCGCCGACGGCCGGGGCGGATTCAGCGTGCCGTGCTCGTCGGCAGGGGCCCTCGAATTTCGCGGCAGTGCAGGTCCGGCGATCCTGATGCAGGTGCTCGGCGCCTACGACGACGTCGTCGGCGAGGTCGTGGTCCCGGCCTCGATCTCGATCGAGACCCTGTACCTGACCGCGCTCGAGGTCGGCGCCGACGGACACCGGACGCTCTACTTCTACGCCGGCTTCCTCAGCTGACGCGGGGCCGTCCGGGCTCGGACATCGGGCCCAACGGCCCGACCGGCGACGGCCGATCGGCGCGACAGTCGGACCATGCGACGCGTGATCGTGCTCGGGGCCGGCGGTCGTGACTTCCACGACTTCGCCGTGGTGCTCCGCGACGATCCCGGCGTGCAGGTCGTCGCCTTCACCGCCGCGCAGATCCCGGGCATCGACGATCGTCGACTGCCGTCGTCGATCGCGGGGCCGGCGTACCCGGAGGGCATCCCGATCCGGCCACAGGCCGAACTGACCCCGCTGATCCGCGAACACCACGTCGACGAAGTGGTGCTCTCGTACAGCGACCTCTCGTACGCCGACGTGATGCACCTCGCCGCCGAGGTGCTCGCCGCCGGCGCCGACTTCCGGCTCCTCGGCCCCGATCGCACGATGCTGCGGTCGTCGAAGCCCGTCGTGGCGGTGTGCGCGTCGCGCACCGGCGCCGGCAAGTCGCAGACCACCCGCCGGATCGGTCGGATCCTGCTCGACGCAGGACTGCGGGTGGCGTTGGTACGGCACCCCATGCCCTACGGCGACCTGGAGGCGATGCGGGTGCAGCGCTTCGCCACCCTCGACGACATCGCGGCGAGCCACCCGACGATCGAGGAGCGCGAGGAGTACGAGCTGCCCGTGAGCGAGGGCATGGTGATGTTCGCCGGTGTCGACTACGAGGCGATCCTGCGAGCCGCCGCGGCCGAGGCCGACGTGATCGTGTGGGACGGTGGCAACAACGACCTGCCGTTCGTGCGTCCGGACGTGATGGTGACCGTGCTCGATGCGCTGCGTCCGGGCCACGAGCGCGGCTGGCATCCCGGCGAGGTGAACCTGCGCCTCGCCGACGTCGTCGTGGTGAACAAGATCGACGCCGCAGCGCCGTCCGACATCGGCGTGCTCCTCGACAACGTGCGACGCCTCGCACCCACGGCCGTGGTGGTGCAGGCGGCGTCACCGGTGGTGCTGGCCGACGGACCGTCGATCGCCGGCGGCCGGGTGCTCGTCGTCGAGGACGGACCGACGATCACGCACGGCGGCATGCCCTTCGGCGCCGGAACCGTGGCCGCCCGCGCCGCCGGCGCAGCCGAACTCGTCGACCCGAGGCCGTACGCGAGAGGGTCGATCGCCGACACCTTCGAGCGGTACCCGCACATCGGCCCGGTGCTGCCGGCGATGGGCTACGGGGAGGACCAGCTGTCCGATCTCGCAGCCACGATCGCCGCGGTGCCCTGCGATGTGGTGGTGACCGGTACGCCGATCGACCTCACCCGGGTGATCGCGCTCGACCGACCGGTCCGGCATGCGTCGTACTCGCTGCGCGAGGTGTCGCGCCCCGATCTGGCCGAGGTGCTCGCGCCGCATGTCCGGGCGTGGCGACCGTGACGACACCGCCGACATCCCTTCCCGAGCCGACGCCCGAGCCGACGCCCGAGCCGACGCCCGAGCCGACGCCCGGGTCGCCGCCCGGGTCGCCGCTGGTCGTCGCCGTCGGCGGCAACGCCCTCGCACGCCGCGGCGAGCCGTTCGACTGGGCGACGCAACTCGCGCACGCCCGCCGGGCGGCCGCCGCGCTGGAGCCGGTCGCCCGTTCGCACGCGTTGGTGCTCACCCACGGCAACGGTCCGCAGGTGGGCGTGCTCGCGCTCGGGGCCGAGGCCGTGGCCGCCGGCGAGGGCGTCAACGGGGTGGTGCCACTCGACGTGCTCGACGCCGAGACGGAGGGGATGATCGGGTATCTGCTCACCCAGGAGCTCGCGAACGTGCTGCCCGGTCGGGAGGTGGCGGCGTTGGTGACCCGGGTGGTGGTGGCCGCGGACGACCCGGCGTTCGGCGTCCCCACCAAGCCCGTCGGGCCGTTCTACGACGAGACGACCGCCACCGACCTCGCACTGCACCGTGGCTGGACGATCGCTCGTGACGGACCACGCTGGCGGCGGGTCGTGTCGTCACCGGAGCCACGCACGATCGTCGAACTCCATGCGATCCGCACCCTCATCGCCGCCGGGGTGCTCGTCGTGTGCGGTGGTGGCGGCGGCGTACCGGTCACCGCCGACGGTTCGGGCGGTCTCCGCGGTGTGGAGGCCGTGATCGACAAGGACCTCGCATCCGCCGTGCTCGCCGCGGCGCTCGACGCCTCGGGGCTCGTGCTGCTCACCGATGTCGACGCGGTGTACGACGGATGGGGGACGCCTCGGGCCCGGCCGATCGAGCAGGCCACCGTGGCCGAGCTCCGGCGACGCTCCTTCGTCGACGGCTCGATGGGACCCAAGGTGGAGGCGGCGTGTCGCTTCGTCGAGCGGACGCGACGGCGTGCCCACATCGGTGCGCTGCACGACGCCGACGCCGTGGTCGCGGGCCTCGCCGGCACCGTCGTCGTCCCCACCGGGGACTCGTCCGATTCGCGTGACGACCGTACAAGGAATGCTCGCGCGCAGGTGTAGTGTCCGCCGACGTGACCGACGCCCATCACGATCACGATCTCGCCGGCGCGCCGGCGCGTCGGCGTCGCGGCCGTGACCGCGGACGAGGTGGCGCGACCCAATTACCGGAACAGCTGCCCTTCCGCCAGCCGGTGATGCGCCTCAACCACACCGAGGTGGTGTCGGCCGACGAGATCGAGTCGATCCACGATGCGTCGCTCACGATCCTCGAGCGCATCGGCATGGAGTTCCTCTGCCCGGAGTCGCGCAGCATCATGGCCGCCGCCGGCGCGGACGTCGACGAGTCGACGATGCGCGTGCGCTTCCCGCGCGAGCTGGTCGAGCGGTCGGTCGCGACGGCTCCGAGCGAGTTCACGCTGCACAGCTGGAACCCCGCGCGCGACGTGCGCATCGGCGGCCGGTGGATGACCTTCGCCACCGTCGCCAGCGCGCCGCACTACGTCGACCGCGACGGCGTCCGACGGACCGGCGACCGTGCCGGCTTCCGGGATCTGCTCCGACTGGCACAGATGCTCGACTCGGTGCACTACATCGGCGGCTATCCCGTCGAACCGGTCGACATCCACGCGTCGATCCGCCACCTCGAGGCGAGCTACGACATCCTCACGCTCACCGACAAGGGCATCCACTGCTACAGCCTCGGTCGCCAGCGCAATGTCGACTGCCTCGAGATGGTCCGCATCGCCCGCGGCATCGACATGGCACAGCTCGACCGCGAGCCGTCGATCATGACCGTGGTGAACACCAACTCGCCGCTGCGCCTTGACGTGCCCATGGCACAGGGCATGATCGAGTTCGCACAGCACAACCAGCCGGTCGTCGTCACCCCGTTCACGCTGGCGGGCGCCATGGCGCCGATCACGCTCGGCGGCGCGCTGGCGCAGCAGAACGCCGAGGCCCTCGCAGGGATCGCGTTCGTCCAGACCGTGAACCCGGGTGCGCCGGTGATGTACGGCGGGTTCACGAGCAACGTCGACATGCAGTCGGGCGCGCCGGCGTTCGGCACGCCCGAGTACGTGCGCACCGCGATGATCAGTGGTCAGTTGTGCCGCCGCTACGGCGTGCCGTACCGCAGCAGCAACGTGTGCGCGGCCAACGCGCTCGATGCACAAGCGGCGTACGAGAGCGTGTTCTCGTTGTGGGGTGCGGTGATGGGTGGCGCCAACTTCCTCATGCACGGCGCCGGTTGGATGGAAGGCGGCCTGCACGCGAGCCTCGACAAGATGCTGATGGACGCCGATCTCCTGCAGATGGTGGCCAAGATGCTCGAGCCCGTGCCCGTCGACGCCGACGCGATCCCGATCGACACCATCGCCGAGGTGGGCCCCGGGGGCCACTTCTTCGGCACGACGCACACCCAGGCCCGCTACCGCGATGCGTTCTACCGGCCGCTGCTGTCGGACTGGCGCAACCACGAGACCTGGGCCGAAGACGGCAGCCCGACGGCCGACCAGAAGGCACACTCGCTCGTCGATCGTTTCCTCGCCGCGTACGAACCGCCGGTGATGGATCCCGATGTGCAGGCCGAACTCCGTGCCTTCGTCGACCGACGCGTCGCCGAAGGCGGCGTCGCCACCGATTTCTGATCTGAGGACAAGGGGAAGAAGATGAAGTCATCCGCGCAGGTGGTCGTCATCGGCGGCGGTGTCGTCGGCGCCAGCGTGCTGTACCACCTCACGAAGGAGGGATGGACCGACGTCGTCCTGGTGGAGAAGGCACAGCTCACCGCGGGCAGCACGTGGCACGCAGCGGGTGGCATGCACACCCTCAACGGCGACCCCAACGTCGCTCGCCTGCAGCAGTACACGGTGAACCTGTACCGCGAGATCGAGGCCGAGAGCGGTCAGAACTGCGGCATCCACCTGCCCGGTGGTCTGCAGCTCGCCGACACGCCCGAGCGCCTCGACTGGCTGCGCATGGCCCAGGCACGAGGCCGATACCTCGGCATGCACATGGAGATCGTCTCGATGAAGGAGGCGAAGGAGCTCAACCCGCTGCTCGAGGAGAAGTTCTTCGTCGGCGCCCTCTACGACGAGGACGAAGGCTCGGTCGACCCGTACGGCGTCACCCACGCGTACACGATCTGCGCCCGCAACCGTGGCGCCGAGGTGTACCAGAACACGTGGGTGAACGGTCTCACGCAACGCCAGGACGGCACGTGGGACGTGCACACCTACGACCCGTCGACGGGTGACGACAAGGGCATCATCCATGCCGAGCACGTGGTCAACGCCGGTGGCCTGTGGGCGCGTGAGGTCGGTCGCATGTGCGGGCTCGAGCTGCCGGTGCTGGCGATGGAGCACCACTACCTGATGACCGAGCCGATGCCCGAGGTGATCGAGTACAACCAACAGCGCGGGCGCGAGCTGCCGCACATGATCGACTTCGCAGGTGAGATCTACGCCCGCCAGGAGGGACAGTCGATCCTGCTCGGCACCTACGAGCAGGACAACCGCGTCTGGTCGGCCAAGCAGACGCCGTGGGACTTCGTGTTCCAGCTCCTCCCCCACGACCTCGACCGCATCTCGCCCGAGCTCGAGCGCGCCTTCGAGCACTTCCCCGCGGTCGGCCGCGCCGGCATCCAGAAGTTCGTCAACGGGCCGTTCACGTTCAGTCCCGACGGCAACCCGCTCGTCGGCCCGATCAAGGGCATGCGCGGCATGTGGAGCGCCTGTGCCGTGATGGCCGGATTGTCGCAAGGCGGCGGCGTGGGCCTGTCGCTCGCGCAGTGGATGGTGCACGGCGACCCGGGCGCCGACATCTGGGCGATGGACGTCGCGCGTTACGGCGACTACGCCACCCTCGGCTACACCAACGCCAAGGTGCGCGAGAACTACTCGCGCCGGTTCCGCATCACGTTCCCCAACGAGGAGCTGCCCGCGGCGCGTCCGCTGCACACCACGCCCATCTACGACCGCCTCACCGCGCACAACGCGGTGTGGGGCGCGGGCTTCGGCCTCGAGCACCCGTTGTGGTTCCAGCAGCCCGGTCTGGAGCCGGTCGAGGACGTCACCTTCTATCGCTCGAACGCATGGGACTGCGTGGCCGAGGAGTCGAAGGCCGTGCGCGAGCGTGTCGGCTTCAGCGAGGCCTCGAACTTCGCGAAGTACCAGGTCTCCGGTGAGGGGGCGGCCGCCTGGTTGCAGGGCCTGTTCACCAACGGCCTCCCGAAGATCGGACGCACCAACCTCACGGCGATGCTCAATCCGCAGGGCAAGATCGTCGGCGAGTTCTCGGTCAGTCGCACCGGCGACGACGAGTTCTTCCTCTTCGGTTCGCAGGCCGCCGAGGTGCACCACCCGCGCTGGTTCCTCGATCACCTGCCGGCCGGTTCGCCGATCCGGTTCGAGGTGCTCTCGCTGGCCATGGTGGGCCTCACGGTCGCCGGCCCTCGGTCGCGCGACGTGCTCCAGCAGCTCACCGACACCTCGCTCGCCACCGAGGACTTCCCGTTCATGGCGTTCCGGCAGGTCGACCTCGGCATGGCGCCGGTGTGGCTGAGCCGGATGACGTACACCGGCGACCTCGGCTACGAGATCTGGTGCGCACCGGAGTACCAGCGGTACCTGTTCGACCTCATCTGGGAGGCCGGCCAGGAGTTCGACATGCGCCTGTTCGGTTTCCGGGCGCTGATCACGATGCGCCTCGAGAAGAGCTTCGGGACCTGGTTCCGCGAGTACCGGCCGATCTACACGCCGCTGGAGGCGGGCATGGACCGCGTGCTCAAGTTCGACCACGACTTCATCGGCCGCGAGGCCGTCGAGGCCGAGATCGCCGCAGGCGGCCCGCAGCGCAAGCTGGTGATGTTCGAGGTCGACGTCGATCCCGACGCGCCGGCCGACGTGATCGGTGACGAGCCCGTGTGGCACGACGGCGAGGTGGTCGGCTGGATCACCTCCGGCGGTTACGCGCACTACAGCGGCGTGTCGTTGGCCCTCGGCTACATCCCGACGTCGCTCGTGTCGGCCGGGTCCGGCTTCGAGATCGAGATCATCGGTCGCCGCCGCCCTGCCGCGATCCGCCACGAACCCGTGTTGGATCCGCAGGGCCTCCGCATGCGTGCGTGACCGCAGTCGGCGAACGCTTCAGACGAAGCGGGCCCAGGCGTCGAGGGGCATCCGCTCGCTGCGCAACGCGTTCACCGGCGCGTCGGGGTCGGCACGTCCGATCGCCATGCCGCAGAACAGCATCTCGTCGTCCGGCGCGCCGACGAAGGACCGGATCGCACCGTGGCGCACCGACCAGTACTCCTGCGCGCAGGTGCTGAGCCCTCGCTCGGTGGCGAGCAGCATGAACGTCTGCAGGAACATTCCGAGGTCGCTCCACTGCGGCGGGCCCATCTGACGGTCGACGAAACAGAACAGCGCGGCCGGAGCACCGAAGAAGTCGCCGTTGCGGGCGAACTGGGTGAGGCGGGCCGCCTTGTCCTCGCGCGGGATGCCGAGCAGCGCGTACATCTGCTCGCCGACGGTGAAGCGATTGGTGCGATACGGCTCGGTGAGGGCCTTGGGGTAGATGTCGTACTCGGTCGGCTCGATCGGCGGTTGCGTCGGCAGGAAGTCGCGCAAGCGTGTCATCGCCTCGCCGTTCACGACGTACACGCGCCACGGCTGCACGTTGCCGCCGCTCGGGGCGCGCGCCGCATCGGCGAGCAGCTCGCGCAGCACCTGGTCGTCGACCGGGGTGTCGAGGAAGGCGCGGATGGACGAGCGGGCGTGGACGGCGTCGACGACGTGCATGGCGCGCGACCGTAGCGTCACGCCACCGACTCACCCGATCCGAGTGCCAGCGGTCACCCCGGGTGGCCGGCTGGCACTCGGGTGGCCGGTTGGCACTCGGGTGGCCGGTTGGCACTCGGGTGGCCGGCTGGCACTCGGGTGGACGGCTGGCACTCGGATCGGCGGGGTCGGCGTCAGGCTCGGTAGGCGGCGGCCTGGATGCGGAACAGCGAGGCGTACTGGCCGTCGCGGGCCATCAGCTCGTCGTGGGTGCCCACCTCGGCCACACGGTTCCCGTCGAGCACCACGATCAGGTCGGCCATCCGCACGGTGGAGAACCGGTGCGACACCAGCACGGTCACTCGGCCGGTGCCCTCGTCGCGACGAGCGGCGTCGGCGAACCGTTCGAACAGCGCGTGCTCGGTCTCGGCGTCCAGCGCCGCCGTGGGTTCGTCGAGCACCAGCAGCAGCGGGTCGTCGCGCATGAAGCCACGTGCCAGCGCGAGCTTCTGCCACTGGCCGAAGCTCACCTCGGCGCCCTCGTCCCACGTGACACCGAGCTGGGTGTCGAGACCACGAGCCAGGCGGTCGACCACGTCGTCGGCACCGGCCCGATCGATCGCCGCTTCGGCCGCCGGTCGTTCGTCGACACGGGGCAGGTGCCCGAGGCCGACCGTTTGCTGAGCGACGAACTCGAAGCGGAAGAAGTCCTGGAACGCGCCGGCGAGACGATCGCGCCACGCCGCCGTGTCGACCTCGGCCAGATCGACACCGTCGACGGTGATCCGCCCGGTCGTGGGTGCGTACATGCGAGCGAGCAGCTTCACCAGCGTCGACTTGCCCGCGCCGTTCTCGCCCACCACGGCCACCACCGCGCCGGCGGGCAGGTGCAGGTCGACGTCGTCGAGCACCAGCCGATCGGTGCCCGGATACGCGAACGACACGCGGTCGAGGCGGATCCCGTCGACCAGCACCTCCGGGGGCACCGCGCCGCCCGAGCGGGCGCGTTCCGCGGCGTAGTCCTCGAGCCACACGAGCCGGCGCGACGCATCGAGCCAGAACCCGCGGAGGAACCCGATCTCCTCCGCGGCGGCGCCGATGTACGACGACAGCCGGATGCCCGCCGCCACCACCAGCACCACCTGGCCCACGCCGCGGTTCCACACCGAGGCCACGACCACGACGGCGGCCACGTAGCCGGCGCCGAACAACGCCCACACCGCCGCATGCCACAGCGCGGTCGTGGCGCGTGCGGCCGCCACCGGGCGATACCAGCGCTCCCACGCCGCCTGCCGCTCGGCGCGGATCCGGTGCTCCGTGCCGGTGACGCGCACCTCCTTGCCCGGCGGCGCACTCGTGCCCACCACGAACAGGTGACGCGCGAGCCGCGAGTTCGACACGACTGATTCCTCGACGCGTCGCTCGACGGCCGGTCGCCAGGTGGAGGTGACGAACGCCGGGACGGCGCACAGCAGCAGCAGCGCCAGGGCCGGGTGCACCGACGCGAGCAGCACGCCGGTGATCACCAACCGGAACAGCCATCCCAACGTGCTGAACAGCGACATGAACATGTGGTCGAGCGCGAACACCTGGTCGCGCAGCATCGCCAGCCGGTCGAGGTGCTCGGGACGCTCGTGGTGCTCGATGGTGGCGACCGACGCCTGCAACGACGCGACGTGCGACTCCAGCGCGATCGCGATGCGGTCGCGGAAGCGTCGTTGCACTCGCTGCGACAGCACGCTCAGGTACCACGTCGCCGTGGCGCTGACCGCCAACCCGATCGCCGCCACACCCACCCGACCGTCGCGGCCGTCGACGACGCCGCTCACGAGCAGGCCGAGCCACAGGGCCAGCAGCGCGTCGGGCAGCATCATCAGCAACGCCAGGCCGAGCGACAGCCCGAGCAGGCGGGGTTCGGCTCGGGCGCCGAGCCGGAACGTGCGCCACAGCGACGTCATCGCGCCCGGCAGGTCGTCACCCGGCGGCGCTGCGTGCGGATCAGAGGTGCTCACGGACCACCTCCCGACCGTCCTCGTCGTACTCGGGCGATGCCGAGTCGCCGTCCGCGAACCGGGATGCCTGCAGGTCGAACATCGACCGGTACCTCCCGCCCGTCGCCATCAGTTCGTCGTGCGTGCCGAGCTCGACCACACGACCGTGCTCGACGACGCAGATGCGGTCGGCGAGCCGCACGGTGGAGAACCGGTGCGAGATCAGCACCACGGTGGCGTCGCGGGCCGCCGACAACACGCGGTCGAAGATCTCGGCCTCGCCCCGCACGTCGAGCTGTGCCGTGGGCTCGTCGAGCAGCAGCAGACCGGCGCCGGTCTTCACCGCGCACAGCGCTCGTGCGAGGGCGATGCGCTGCCACTGGCCGCCCGACAGGTCGGTGCCGTCCGGATAGCCCTTCGACAACACCGTGTCGAGATCGCCCCCGGCGAGATGGCTCGCACCCGCCTCCGCGAGTGCCTCGCGGATCACGGTGTCGTCGGCACCGTCGGGCGCGACGTTGTCGCGCAACGACAACTCGAAGCGGACGAAGTCCTGGAACACCGCCGTCACGTGACGGCGCCATCGTCGGGGATCGAGGTCGGTCAGCGGCACGCCGTCGACCTCGATCGTGCCCGACACCGGGTCGTACAGGCGGCACAACAGCTTCGCGAGGGTGGTCTTGCCGGCGCCGTTCACCCCCACGATCGCGATCGAGGATCCCGCTGGCACGTGCAGATCGATGCCGTCGAGCACCCGCCGACCCTCGTCGTACGCGAAGGCGACGTCGCGGAACCGGAGCTCGACCGCACCGGGCTCACGGTCGAGGCCACGCCCCGGTGCGAGCGCGCCGGCCGGACCGACCGCGGCTTCGAGCCGCTCGAGCGCCATCACGGGCGACGCCGCACCGTCGAGTGCCCAGCTGAGCCCGCCGAAGGCGAGTGCCGACACGCCGATCGCCGCTTGCACGAACACCACCACGGCACCGGTCGAGCGGTCGCCGTCGACCGCCTGCTGGGCGATGAGCCAGAACACGGCGACGTTCGCCGTCGACACGATGGCGAGTGCGCCGAGCACCGACTTCTCACGGAGCCGCGTGGCCTGGAACTGCAGGTCGTACAAGGTGGTGCGTGCGCCGACGAAGCGCTCGATCACCCATCCGGCGAGTCCGAACAGACGCAGCTCCTTCGCCGGCGCGGCATCGACCGCCAGTCGGTAGGCGTAGTCGGCGTGGCGTTGCGCCCGCCGCACCTCGTCGGTGTTGCGGTCGCGCCACACCGCGCTCTCGCGGAGCAGCCAATGCGTCGAGCCCCAGGCGCCGAGCATCACGAAAGGGGCCCACCAGGCGAAGCCGAACAGCAGTGTCGAGGCGGCGATCCCGACCACCACCTGGACGAGGCCGTTGGCCAGGAAGTCCATCGACACCGACAGCGGCGGACCCATCATGCCGAGGTCGAAGTCGCGCGCCATCGTGAGGTCGGCGGTCAGCTCGGGCCGTTCGAGATGACCGAGGCCGTCCGGCTCCAGGGAGGCCACCAACAGCCGGTCGTACAGGTGGTTCGCCATCCGGTCGCCGAGCCCCGCGCTCACCAGTTGGTGCAGCGGATGCAACACCATCGACAGGGTGAACATCGTGCCCGTCAGCGCGAGCGGTCCGGCGAGGGGGTCACCGTCCTCGATGGATGCCACCAGCCAGCCGAAGCCCACCGACACGACCGCCGGCACGATGCCCCGTGTGACCACGAGCACCCACCAGGCGAGGTTCCTGGCCGGCGCGGCCCGGTGCAGGGCCGTGAAGAAGCGCCATTCCTGGCGCGATCGCAACCGCTCCACCATGTGGTCGACCATATTCCCTCCTGTGTCGCGTCGCCGTCGGCATTCGTCGCCGGCATTCGTCGCCGGAGCGGGGAAATCTCCGTCGCAATTCGTCCGCGAGCAGGTGCGGGATCGTTGCGTCGATGTGTATTCCTGGTGCGATCGTTCTGGTTTCGAACCGCCATCTGTTGATTCGCCGTGCGTCGCTCACTAAGTTGCGCCACCGCGACGCCATCCATGGCGCGCGTTCATTCCTAGGGGGAACACCATGGAAGACGTGGGGACCGAGACCTCGACTGGTCTCATCGAGACACAGTTGGCGACCCCGCTGACGCGTCGTGACTTCGCTCGCCGCGCTGCGATCGCCGGTCTCGCCGTACCGACCATCGGCGGCTTCCTCGCCGCCTGCGGTGGCGACGACGAAGACGCCGACGACGATGGTGGCTCCAGCGGCACCGACGCCGGTACCGACACCACGGCGGCGGGCGGCGGCAGCGAGGGCGGCACCATCCGCGTCGCCACGCAGAAGCCGGCCGGCGCGCTCGATCCGGTGGCGATGCAGGACCTCGGCTCGTACGGCATGCTGGTGCAGAGCTTCGAGTTCCTCACCACCCTCGGCGACGACGACATCGCCCCCGGCCTGGCCACGGAATGGTCGCCCAACGAGGACGGCTCGGTGTGGACGTTCAAGCTCCGTCCCGGCGTCACGTGGCAGAGCGGTGGCGACTTCACCAGCGCCGACGTCGCCGCCACCATGGATCGCCTCGTCGAGGCCGGCAACTCGGCGTTGAAGGGCGTCATCGAGACCGGGGCGGTCGACACCACCGATCCGCTCACCGCGGTGTTCACGCTCGCCGCGCCGAACGGCAACTTCCCGTACCTCGTCTCGGTGTTCAACGCCCAGGCCGTCATCACGAAGGCCGACTGGACCTCGGGCACCACTCTCGACGCGAAGCCCGACGGTACGGGGCCGTGGAAGCTCGAGAGCTACGACCCCAACACCGGCGCCCGCTTCGTGAAAAGCGACACCTACGACGGCACCCCGCCGAAGCTCGACGCCGTGGAGTTCCAGTTCTTCACCGATCTCGGCACGCAGGTCACAGCGGTGCAGGGTGGGGCGGTCGACGTCATCACCCAGTTCCAGGTGATCGGTGGCGACGCGCTGTTCAACGACCCGAACTTCAACGTGCTCGGCTTCCGCGCCGCCACCCACCGCCAGATCTGGATGCGCGTCGACGAGGGCGCGTTCGCCGACAAGGCGGTCCGCCAGGCGGTCGCACTCGCGGTCGACCGCGACGCCCTCGTGGAGACCCTGTTCCGCGGACAGGCCGAGGTGGGCAACGACCACGTGATCGCGCCGATCTACCCGTACTTCGACTCGTCGGTGCCGCAGCGCACGCGCGACGTCGAGGCCGCGAAGGAACTGCTCGGCGGCGAGACCCTCGACGTCGTGCTGCACGCCGGCGACCTGCAGGAGATCCCGCAGCTCGCCGAGCTGTTGCAGGTGCAGCTGAAGGAGGCCGGCATCAACGTCGAGATCGCGCTCGAGAGCCTCGACACGTTCTACGGCGCCCAGTGGTGCCCGGCCGAGCCGGCCGAGCCGCCGTGCTCGGGGGCGGCCGAGTTCGGCATCGTCGACTACGGCCACCGCTCCACGCCCGACGTGTACCTGAACGCCGCGCTCTCCACCAACGGCATCTGGAACTCGTCGCAGTACGCGTCGGACGACTTCATGGCGGCCTTCACCGAGTTCCAGGCGGCGATCGGCGTCGACGCCCAGAAGGCGGCCTGCACGAAGATCCAGACGATCCTCAACGAGGACGTCCCGGTGTGCCTGCCCTACTGGTACAACTACATCTCGGGTCACACCAAGGCGTTCACCGGCGTGCGCGTGAGTGCCCTCGGCCAGGTCTTCCTCGACCAGGCCTCGGCCGTCTGATCCCCGACGACGTTCCTGACGTGGGGCGGGCTGCCACGGCGGCCCGCCCCTCGTCGTACCCGCACTACGCTGCCGACATCTCGGCGTCCGACCTGGGGGGTCCGACCAGGTGCTTCCGTACATCCTCCGCCGGCTGGTGCTGGCGCTCGTCACGCTGTGGCTGCTGGCGACGATCGTGTTCCTCGTCGCCAACGTGTTGCCGAACGACGTCGGCCGCACGATCCTCGGGCCCTTCGCTCCGCAGGAGACCGTCGACGCGTTGAATGCCGAACTCGGCACCGACGACCCGATGCTGGCCCAGTACGGCCGCCAGATGAAGGCGCTCGTCACCTTCGACTACGGCGACTCGTACCAGAGCAAGCGACCCGTGTGGGGCATCCTCAGCGGCCCGCTGTGGCGTTCGGCCAAGCTGGCGTTCTACGCACTGGTGATGACCGTGCCGATCGCCGTCGCCGCCGGCATGTTCGCCGCTCGCAAGCGCGACCGGCTGAGCGATCGCACCATCGTGCTCGCCGGCCTGGCGTCGTCGTCGATCCCCGAGTTCGTCACCGGCTCGATCCTGGCCGTCGTGTTCGGTGTCGCGTTCGGATGGTTCCCGGTGCTCGCGAGCTTCCCACCCGGCACATCCGTCGTGTCGCAGCTGCGCTTTCTGTTCCTGCCGGCGCTCTCGATGTCGGTGGTGTACTTCGGCTACATCGCGCGCATGATGCGGGCGAGCACCATCCGTGCGCTCGAGGCCGACTACACCCGCACGGCGGTGATGAAGGGGCTGAGCCAGAGCCAGGTGATGCGCACGCACGTGCTCCGCAACGCGATGGGCCCCACCATCTCCGTGATCTCGGTGCAGGTGGGCTACCTGTTCGGCGGGATCATCGGCGTCGAGAAGGTCTTCAACTACAACGGCCTCGGCCAGACGGTGCTGATCGCCGCGAAGGCCAAGGACCTGCCGTTGCTGCAGGCGTCGGTCGTGATCATCGGCATCGTCTACATGCTGAGCACCCTGCTCGCCGACATCGTCATCGCCTGGTTGAACCCCCGGGCCCGTCTCGAACTGGGGTCGTGATGGACGAAGAACTCGTGTCGACACCGGGGAGCGACCAGGTGGTCGACCTGTCGCGGTCCGGACCGGTGACGATGCAGATGACCGTGCTGCAACAGGCCGCCGTCGAGCGCAAGCAGGCGCGTCGCGAACGCTGGCAGCTGCTCCGCCGCCGCCCGGGCTTCCTCATCGGCGCGGGGATCTCGCTGTTCTGGGTGGTCTGCGCGGTGCTGTACGACCGGATCACCCCGTTCGACCCCTTCGACGACCTGTCGACGCCGCTCGCCCGACCGGGGGGCGAGCACTGGTTCGGCACCGACCAGATCGGCCGCGACGTACTGTCGCGCGTGATGGCGGGCTCGCGCGACGTGCTCGTGATCGCCCCGATCTCGGCGGTCATCAGCGTGGTCACCGGCACCCTGCTCGGACTCGTCATGGGCTACTACCGGGGGCTGGTCGACGACGTGCTCAGCCGGATCGTCGAGGCGTTCCTCGCCCTGCCCGTGGTGCTCGTCGGCCTGCTCGCCCTGGTGACGTTCGGCTCGAGCGAACCCGAGAACGGCTTCCTCCGCTGGACGCTCAAGATCCTCACCCTCGGCGCGAGCGAACCCGTGGTGGTGATCGTGGTCGCGGTGCTGTTCACCCCGATCGTGGCCCGCACCGTGCGCGCCGCCGTCATGGCCGAACGCGACCTCGACTACGTGACGTCGGCCCGGCTGCGCGGCGAGACCAACCTGTTCATCATGACCCGGGAGATCCTGCCGAACATCGTCGGCCCGATCGTGGTGGAGCTCACCGTGCGCATCGGCTACGCGATCTTCACCGTCGCCACCTTGTCGTTCCTGGGTGTCGGGGTGCAGCCGCCCTCACCCGACTGGGGACTCATCATCTCCGACCACTACAGCCTGATGAACGGCGGCATCTGGTGGCCCACACTGTTCCCGGCGCTCGCGATCGCCAGCCTGGTGATCGCCGTCAATCTGATCGCCGACTCGATCCAGGCGGTGAACGACCGATGACCGACACCCACTCCCCCGACGAGCCCCGCCGCTCCACCGTGGCGACCGAGGTACCACCGGCGCTCGCCGTGGAAGACCTCGAGGTCGCCTACGTCGTGCGCGGCATCCCGCGCCAGGTGCTGCGCGGTGTGTCGTTCCACGTGGCGCCCGGCGAGGCGTACGGCCTCGTGGGCGAGAGCGGCTGCGGCAAGTCGACCACGGCGTACTCGGCGCTGCGCTATCTGCCGCGCAACGGACGGATCACCGGTGGTCGAGTGCTCGTCGACGGCAGCGACATCACCTCGATGTCCGATGCGGAGCTGCGCGAGTTCCGGGCGTCGAAGGCGTCGATGGTGTACCAGGACCCGGGCAGCGCGCTGAACCCGACGATCAAGGTGGGGCCGCAGGTGGTGGAGGCGTTCCGCATCCTCGGCCAGTCGAAGACCGAGGCCCAGACGAGCGCCCTGCACGCGCTGCAGCGGGTGCGCATCGCCGACCCGGCGCGGGTGTTGGGCCGCTATCCGCACCAGCTGTCGGGCGGCATGCTGCAGCGGGTGGTGATCGCGATGGCGCTCGCGTGCAACCCGCGGCTGTTGGTGCTCGACGAACCCACCACCGGCCTCGACGCCACGGTGGAGGCCGAGGTGCTCGATCTCGTGCGGGCGCTGCGCACCGACACCGATTCGGCCATCCTGCTGATCGCGCACAACCTCGGTGTGATCCGCTCGATGTGCGACCGGGTGGGCGTCATGTACGCCGGCACCGTGGTGGAGGAGGGCGATGCGAGCCAGATCTTCGATCGTCCCCAGCATCCCTACACCGTCGGTCTCCTGCGGGCCTTGCCGCGCCGAGGCCTGCGCAAGACCGAACGATCGCTCGCCACGATCCCGGGGGCGCTGCCCCAGATCGGCGCCGACCTGCCGGGCTGCGTGTTCGTCGATCGCTGCGAGCTCGCCACGCACGAGTGCCGCACCGTGCCGCCGCCCGTCGTCGACCTCGGCGACGGCCGCTCGAGCCGGTGTCACCACATCGACCGGATTCCCGAGATCCGCGAGCCCGAGGCGGGAGCGGTGGTGGCGAGCGAGGGCGAGACGGTGCTGCAGATCGCCGGCGTGTCGAAGACGTTCCGCCAGAGCGGCCACGACGTCCCCGCGCTCGTCGGCGTCGACCTGTCGCTCGCCGACGGCGAGACGCTCGGCCTCGTCGGCGAATCGGGATCGGGGAAGTCGACGCTCGCCAAGGCGATCCTCGGCATCCACGCGCCCGACGCCGGTGGCGAGTTGACGCTCGACCAGCGGCAGCTGGCGACCAAGATCTCGAAGCGGTCGAGCGACGACAAGCGTGCGATGCAGATCGTGTTCCAGAACCCGGACTCGGCGCTCAATTCGGCGTGGACGGTTCGCAAGATCCTGCGCCGCTCGGTGCAGAAGCTCACCGGGTTGAACCAGCAGGCCGCCGACGACCGGGTGGCGGTGCTCGCCGATCACCTGCGGTTGTCGCCGCGTCACCTCGACCTCAAGCCGAGCCAGTTGTCGGGCGGCCTGAAGCAACGCGTCGCGATCGCCCGTGCCTTCGCCGGCGATCCGCGCATCGTGGTGTGTGACGAACCCACCAGCGCGCTCGACGTGTCGGTGCAGGCGGCGATCCTCAACCTGCTCGCCGAGCTGCAGGCCGAACAGCGCACCAGCTACGTGTTCATCAGCCACGACCTCGGGGTGGTGCGGTACCTCGCCGATCGCATCGCCGTGATGTACCTCGGCCGGATCATGGAGATCGGTGCGACCGACGACGTCTTCGCCGGTCCGCACCACCCGTACACCGAGGCGTTGCTGTCGGCGGTGCCGAGCGTCGACGGCGAACCGAGCACCCGCATCCGTCTCGACGGCGAGATCCCGAGCCCGGCCAACCCGCCGAGCGGCTGCGTGTTCCACCCGCGCTGCCCCCGATTCATCGAGGGCACCTGCGACCGGGAGGAACCGCCGATGGTGGAGGTGTCGCTCGGCCACGTGATCCGCTGCCACATCCCGCCCGACGAGCTGCGGGTGCTGCAGGCCCGGACCGCCGCCGCAGCCGACGCCACCGAAGTCGACGCCGTCGCTGACAGCGTCGTCTCGGACGAACCACGATGACCGCCGTCGAACCCACGCCGCCGCGGGGTCGCCACGGCGGTCGAGCCGCCCGACTCGCGGCGCGGACCTCGGCGGCTGCCCGACCGCAGGCACCGGCGTTCATCCGCCGTGAGATCCCCACCTACGAGCTGCTCGGCGAGGAGGGGCTCGCGCTCGTGGAGGCCAAGGCCGACGAGTTGCTGGCCGGCGTCGGCATCGAGTTCCACGACGACCCCGAGGCGTTGCGCCTGTTCCGCGACGCAGGTGCGAGTGTCGACGGCGTCACCGTTCGCTTCGATCCGGGCCACGTGCGCGCGCTGTGCGCCACGGCACCGCGCGAGTTCACCCAGCTCGCCCGCAACCCCGAACGGTCGGTGCGCATCGGTGGCGACCACGTGGTGCTCGCACCCACGTACGGCTCCCCGTTCGTGCGCGACCTGGCGGGTGGCCGCCGGTACGCGACGCTCGACGACTTCCAGAACTTCGTGAAGCTCGCGTACGCGACACCGTGGCTGCACCACTCCGGCGGCACGGTGTGCGAACCGACCGACGTGCCGGTGAACAAGCGGCACCTCGACATGGTGTACAGCCACCTGCGCTACAGCGACAAGGCGTTCATGGGATCGGTCACCGCGCCGTCTCGCGCCGAGGACTCGATCGAGCTCGCTCGCATCGCGTTCGGCGCCGACGTCGTCGACCGCGACTGCGTCGTGCTCGGCAACGTGAACGTCAACTCGCCGCTCGTGTGGGACGCCACGATGACCGGCGCGCTGAAGACCTACGCCCGGGCGAACCAGGCGCCGGTCGTGGTGCCGTTCATCCTCGGCGGCGCGATGGGACCCGTCACCACCGCCGGTGCGGTCGCCCAGGCGCACGCCGAGACGATGGTGGGGGTGGCGCTCGGTCAGCTCGTGCGACCCGGCTCACCGGTCATCTACGGCAACTTCCTGTCGTCGATGGCGTTGCGCAGCGGCAGCCCCACCTTCGGCACCCCCGAGCCGGCGCTCGGCTCGCTGATCGTCGGCCAGCTCGCCCGTCGGGTGGGTCTCCCGCTTCGGTGTTCCGGCGCGTTCACGTCGTCGAAGGTGCCCGACGGCCAGGCGATGCAGGAGTCGGCGGTGTCGATGATGGCGGCGCTGCTGTGCGGTGCGAACTTCATCCTGCACTCGGCCGGCTGGCTCGAGGGCGGGCTGGCGATGGGCTACGAGAAGTTCATGATGGACCTCGATCTGTGCGGCGCGGCCCACACGTACCTGCGCGGCATCGACCTGAGCGACGACCAGTTCGCACTCGATGGCTTCGCCGAGGTGGGGCCGGGCAAGCACTTCTTCGGTTCGCAGCACACGCTGCGCCACTACGAGACCGCGTTCTACGACCCCGCGCTCAGCGACAACACCAGCTTCGAGCAGTGGCGAGACGCCGGTGAGCGCGACACCGAGCATCGGGCGGCTCAGATGTACCAGGACGTGCTGGCGTCGTACGAGGCCCCGCCGATCGACGACGCCGTCGACGAGGCACTGCGCGACTACGTCGACCGACGCAAGGCCGAGATGACCGACCAGTGGTACTGAGGAGCTGAGGGCTGCTCGATGACCAACGATCCGCTGCTGCAACCGTTCCGGCTGAAGCACCTCGTGCTCCGCAACCGGATCATGAGCACCGCCCACGAACCCGCCTACTCCGAGGACGGGATGCCGAAGGACCGCTACCGGGCCTACCACGTGGAAAAGGCCAAGGGCGGCATCGCGCTCACCATGACCGCCGGCACCGCCGTCGTGTCGCCCGACAGCCCGCCGGCGTTCGGCAACCTGTTCGCATACCGCGACGAGATCGTGCCGTGGCTGCGGCGGATGACCGACGAGATCCACGAGCACGGTGCCGCGGCGATGATCCAGATCAGTCACCTCGGTCGCCGCACGGGGTGGGGTCAGGACGACTGGTTGCCGGTGGTGGCTCCGTCGCCGATGCGCGAGCCGGCGCACCGCTCGCACCCGAAGGCCGCCGAGGAGTGGGACATCGATCGCATCGTCGGGCACTACGCCGACGCGGCCGAGCGGATGCAGGCGGGGGGCATGGACGGCGTCGAGATCGAGGCGTACGGGCACCTGTTCGACCAGTTCTGGTCGCCGGCCACCAACCACCGCACCGACCTGTACGGCGGCTCGTTCGAGAACCGGCTGCGGTTCCCGATGCGCGTGTTGCGCGCCGTGCGCGAACGCGTGGGCCCCGACTTCGTGGTGTCGATCCGCATGGCCATCGACGAGCAGTTGCCGAACGGGATCGACACCGAGACCGGCCTCACCATCCTGCGTCGCATCGCGTCGGAGGGCCTCGTCGACGTCGTGAACGTCATCCGCGGCAACATCGTGAACGACGCGGTGCTGAGCGAGGTGATCCCGATCCACGGCATGGCATCGGCGCCGCACCTCGACTTCGCCGGCATCGTGCGCGCCGAGACCGGTCTGGTGGTGTTCCACGCCGCCAAGATCGACGACGTCGCGACGGCGCGGCATGCGGTGCGCGAGGGCAAGGTGGACATGGTCGGCATGACCCGCGCCCACATGGCCGACCCGCACCTGGTGCGCAAGATCGAGCTCGGTGTCGAGCACACGATCCGACCATGCGTCGGCGCCACGTACTGCCTCGACCGCATCTACATGGCCGGCGAGGCGCTGTGCATCCACAACGCCGCGACGGGCCGCGAGCTCACGATGCCACACGAGATCGCACCCGCCGTCGTGCCGCGCCGGGTGGCGGTGATCGGCGCCGGACCGGGCGGTCTGGAGGCTGCTCGCGTGTGCGCCGAGCGCGGGCACACCGTCGTGGTGTTCGAGGCGATGCCGTGGGCCGGTGGGCAGGTGCGTCTCGCCGCACGCAATCCGCGCCGCAAGGACCTGCTCGGCATCGTCGAGTGGCGGGTGGCCGAGCTCGACCGGCTCGGCGTCACCGTGCACTACGACACCTACGCCGACGCCGACTCGATCCGGGCGATCGAGCCGGACGTGGTGATCGTCGCCACCGGCGGACTCCCCCAGCACCCCGAACTCGAAGCCGGTGACGACCTGGTGATCGAGGCATGGGACGTGGTCGGCGGCGACGCCCGGCCGACGGGCGACGTGGTGCTGTACGACGACGACGGTTCGCACTCGGCGATGACCACCGCCGAGGTGCTGGCCCGCTCGGGCGTCCGGCTCGAGATCGTCACGCCCGAACGCACCGTCGGCATCGACGTCGGTGGCCTCAACCTCGTGCCCTACGCCCGGGCCTTCAACGAGACCGACACCCGCATCACGCTGAACCAGCGGGTGCGCTCGATCCGCCGGGTCGATGGTCGGCTCGCGGTCGAGCTCGGGAGCGACCACACCGCGCACCGATCGGCGCGCACGGTGGACGCCGTCGTGGTCGATCACGGTGTGCTCGCCAACGACGAGCTGTACCACGCCCTGGTGCCCCACTCGTCGAACGGGGGCGAGGTGGATCACGAGGCGCTGATCGACGGCCGGCCGCAGACGGTGGTCCGCAACGCCGACGGCCGGTTCCGCCTGTTCCGCATCGGCGACGCCGTGGCCGGCCGCAACATCCACGCCGCGATCTACGACGCCCTCCGCCTCTGCAAGGACCTGTGACCTCCAGACCTGTACGGCGGGCTGTTCCACATCGTGGATCGGTTTCACGAAGCGGAACCGTCGACTACAGTCGCGGCGCCCGTCGTTCGACGGGTCAGCGTCCGCCGGATGCCCAGGGGGGTCACCGTGTCCGTTCCGTCCGATCTCGACATCGCCCGCGCCGCCACGCTCGCGCCGCTCACCGACATCGCTGCGCAGATGGGCATCGGCCCGCACCTGCTCGAGCAGCACGGCGACGAGCTCGCCAAGATCCGCCTCGAGGCGATCGACGAGCTGAGCGACCGACCGGCGGCCAAGTACGTGGTCGTCACCGCGATCACACCCACGCCGCTCGGCGAGGGCAAGACCACCACCACCGTCGGCCTCGGCCAGGCGATGAAGCACCTCGGCAAGCGCGCCGTGATCAGCCTGCGCCAGCCCAGCATGGGCCCGACGTTCGGGATCAAGGGTGGCGCCGCCGGCGGTGGCTACAGCCAGGTGATCCCGATGGAATTGCTGAACCTGCATCTCACCGGCGACTTCCACGCCGTCACCGCGGCGCACAACCTGCTCGCAGCGATGGTCGACAACCACCTGCACCAAGGCAACGCGCTCGGTCTGTCGCTGCACGACATCACCTGGCGGCGCGTGCTCGACGTGAACGACCGTGCGCTGCGCAACATCGTCGTCGGTCTCGGCTCGAAGATGGACGGCGTGCCGCGCCAGACCGGCTTCGACATCACCGCAGCGTCCGAGGTGATGGCGATCCTGGCGCTCAGCACCTCGCTCACCGATCTGCGCGCACGACTCGGCCGGATCGTGGTCGGCTACGACGGCAACGGCGAGCCCGTCACCGCCGAACAACTCGACGCCGCCGGCTCGATGGCGGTGATCATGCGCGAGGCGCTGAAGCCCAACCTGCTCCAGACGCTCGAGCACACGCCGGTCATCGTGCACGCCGGCCCGTTCGGCAACATCGCCCACGGCAACAGCTCGATCGTCGGCGACCTGATCGGCATCCGCGGAGGCGACTACCTCATCACCGAGGCGGGCTTCGGCGCCGACATGGGCGCCGAGCGGTTCTTCAACATCAAGTGCCGGGCGTCGGGGATGACGCCCGACGCGGCCGTGCTCGTCGCGACCGTCAGGGCGCTGAAGGCGCACAGCGGCAAGTTCAAGATCGTCGCGGGCAAGCCGTTGCCCGCGGACCTGCTCGCCGAGAACCCCGACGACGTGCGCGCCGGGGCGGCCAACCTGATCAAGCAGATCGAGAACGTGAAGGTGCACGGCGTGTCGCCCGTGGTGGCCATCAACGCCTTCCCTGGCGACTTCGCGAGTGAGCACCAGGCGATCCGCGAGATCGCCGAATCGGTCGGCGCTCGCGTGGCGGTGTGCACCCATTTCTCCGACGGTGGCAAGGGCGCGACCGAGCTCGCCGAAGCCGTCGTCGCGGCGTGCGACGAGCCGACCGAGTTCCGCTACTGCTACGAACAGGACATGTCGTTGAAGCAGAAGATCGAGTCGGTCGCCACCAAGATCTACGGCGCCGCAGCGGTGACGTACTCCCCCGCTGCCGACACACAGCTGGCCCGTTACGAGCGCAACGGCTTCGGCTCGCTGCCCGTGTGCATCGCCAAGACGCACCTGTCGATCAGCGCCGATCCGAAACTGAAGGGTGCACCGACCGGGCACACGATGAACGTGCGCGAGGTGCGTGCCAGCGTGGGTGCCGGTTTCGTCTACCCGATCTGTGGTGACATGACGACCATGCCCGGTCTCGGATCCGCACCCGCTGCCTCGATCATCGACCTCGACGCACACGGCGAGATCGTGGGTCTGTCGTGAGCGACGCACCGGCGATCCGACCCGTCGGTGAGTACGAGCGCACACCCGGCGGCGCGGTGTTGATGGACGGCATCCGACTCCGCGGCGAGATCATCGCCGGCCTCCGGGCCCGCATCGAGGCCGCCGGCTCGCCGCCGGTGTGCCTCGCCACGGTGCTCGTCGGCGACGACCGCCCGAGCCACAGCTATGTCGCGAGCAAGCGCAAGCTCGCCGGCGACGCGGGCATGATCAGTCGCCACGTCGAGTTCGGTGCCGACGCCTCGCAGTCGCAGGTGGAGGACGCCGTCGCCGCGCTGGCAGCCGATCCCGACGTGCACGGCATCCTGTGCCAGCTGCCGTTGCCGTCGGGCCTCGATCCCGAACCGGTGCTCGCGCTCATCCCGCCCGACAAAGACGTCGACGGGCTCACCGAGCGTTCGATGGGTCGCCTCGTGCGCGGCCTGCCCGGCCATGTCGGGTGCACCCCGCGGGGTGTGATGCGGCTGCTCGAGCGCTACGGCGTACCCACCGCAGGCGCTCGCGCCACCGTGATCGGGCGCTCCACGCTCACCGGACTGCCGCAGGTGCTGCTGCTCGCCCGCAAGGGTGTCGACGCCACGGTCACGCTGGCCCACTCGCGCACCAGCGCCACCGACATGATCGAGGTCTGCCGCCAGGCCGA
The DNA here is from genome assembly GCA_020637235.1 of Acidimicrobiaceae bacterium. Classification (GTDB taxonomy): domain Bacteria; phylum Actinomycetota; class Acidimicrobiia; order Acidimicrobiales; family Ilumatobacteraceae; genus VFMC01. The sequence continues at coordinate 86,740 of JACJWG010000006.1, forward strand.
CATCATCGTCGCCTGCGCCGGTCAAGCGAGGATGATCACCGCCGCACACGTGAAGCCGGGTGCTGCCGTCGTGGACGTCGGGGTGTCGCGCAGCGAGGCCGGCATCGTCGGCGACGTCGACTTCGACGCCGTGCAAGAGGTGGCCGGGGCGATCACACCGATGCCCCGTGGCACCGGGCCGATGACCATCGCGAGCCTGCTCGAGAACACCCTCGACGCAGCGCGCATGCAGGGCGCCTTCACCGACTGATCGCCACGGCCACGGTCGATCGGGACGGGAACGGATCCGGGTGACACAATGTCGCTCGTGCAACACGGCGGACGTGATCGTTGCACCTCCCGATCGCACGCGATCGCCGCAGTGATCGTCACGATCGCCGCGCTCGTCGCATGGACGGTGGGGCCCCGGCTCGAGCCGTCGGTCGCGCGCGCCGCCGTCCCGAGCGGTTGTGCGCTCGCCGGCACGTCCACGTTCTCACTCACCGGCTCGGGTGCCTCGGCGCCGTTCAGCCCCGGCACCGGCACGTTGCCGGCGGTGATGCTCTTCGCCGACTTCAGCGACGCACCGGGCGCCACGGCGGCCGGTGCGGCCGAGTCGCCCTCGGTGCTCTACGACACGTACGTCCCTCCGGCGCGGTCGTGGTTCACCACCGCGTCCGGCGGACGGTTCGACGTGACGATCGCGACGACCACGTCGTGGCTGCGGATGCCGAAGCGGTCAGACCAGTACGGCTTCGCAGACGGGCTCACCTTCGCCGAGCACCAGCGCCTGCTGCAGGACGCCATCACCACGGCCGGCAACCTGGTGCCGGCCAACGTCGCGCTCGTGTACGTGGTGACGTCCGTGAACCCGTCGATGACCGGTTCGGCGGCGTTCCACGGCGTGGTGGGCAACGCGCTGCGGACGACGTCGAACCGCGAGATCCTCGGTGGGGTGACGCTCGGCAACGACCTCCGATTCGGGCTGCCCGGCTACGGCTCGATGATCCTGGTGCACGAGACGCTGCACCGGCTCGGCCTGCCCGATCTGTACGCGTTCGACGCCGGGTACCCGGAGATCCATCGGTTCGTCGGCTCGTGGGACCCGATGGGCTGGGTCGCGAACGGGGCGAACCCGATGGCATGGCAGGAGGCCCACCTCGGGTGGATCGACGCCGCGCAACTGGTGTGCACCACCCCCGGCACGAAGCGCACGTACACGCTGTCGCCGGTCGGCTCGTCGGCCGCGGGCACGAAGGCGATCGTGGTGAAGACCGGGCCGACGACGGCGATCGTGGCCGAGAACCGTCAGGCGGTCGGGGTCGACCAACGTCTCGCCGGCACGTGTGATCGGGGGATGTTGGTGTACCGGGTCGATGCGGCGGCGCTCACCGGTCGCGGGCCGGTGCAGGTGCAACGACCACCCGGTGTCGTCGACGACGACTCCGATCGGATCCAGACGTGCGGGTTGTTGTACGCAGCAACGTTCGATGCCCGCCCCGGCAAGTCCGACACCTACGTCGACCCCACGACCGGCACCAGCATCCGCGTCGTCACCACGAGCGCCGGTGGCGATCTCGTGGTCGAGGTGGTGCGTCCCGCGACGGTGCCACCGGCCGGTGACGGCGTGTTCGTCGGGGTGAGCCCCGAGCGACTGCTCGACACGCGGCCCGAGAGCCTCGTCGGGTTCGCCGGCGCCAAGCCGGTCGCCGGCGACACGATCGCCCTCCAGATCACCGGCGTGGGCGCCGGTCAGGTGCCGCCCGTCGCGGGCGCGGTGGCACTGAACGTCACCGGCGTCGACCCCACCGACGACGGCTTCGTCACCGTCTGGCCGTGCGATCAACCACGCCCGAACACGTCGTCGCTCAACTTGCGCCGGGGCATCACGACACCCAATGCGGTCGTGAGCAAGCTGTCGGCGGCCGGCACGGTGTGCCTGTTCACCCAGTCCGGCACGCATCTCGTCGTCGACGTCTCCGGCTACGTGAATCGTGGTTCGTCGTTCGTCGCGGTGCAGCCGGATCGCCTGCTCGACACCCGGCCGGAAAGCCTCGTCGGCGCGTCGGGCGAACGTCCCGGTGTCGGGGCCTCGGTTCGGGTGCAGGTGGTGGGGGCGGGTGCGGGCTCGGTGCCGGCTGCGGCACGATCGGTGCTCGCGAACGTCACCGGTGTGGCTGCGTCGGCGGCCGGCTTCGTGACCGCGTGGCCATGCGACGCGCCGCGCCCCACGGCCTCCACGCTCAACCTCGCCGCCGGCGAGACCCGCCCCAACCTCGCCGTCGTGAAGCTCGCCGCCGACGGCTCGTTGTGTCTGTTCACCCAGTCGGGCGCCGATCTGCTGGTCGACGTCGTGGGCTACACCACCGACGCCGCCACCTTCCGCCCGGTGCAGCCGGAGCGCATACTCGACACCCGGGCCGCTTCGGGCCCCATCGGCCACGACGGTGCCGGACCGGGCGCGGGCGACGTGATCGAGGTGCAGATCACCGGCGCCGGGACCGGTGCCGTGCCACCGACGGCCACCGCAGTGGCCGTCAACGTCACCGGTGTCGAACCGGGCGCCGATGGGTTCGTCACGGTGTGGCCCTGCGGCTCGCCGCGGCCGACGGCCTCCACCCTGAACCTCGAGGCGGGGCAGGTGGCGGCGAACCTCGCCATGGTGAAGCTCGGTGACGGAGGACGGATCTGCCTCTACACCCAGCGAGCGCTCGATCTCGTGGTCGACGTCAGCGGGTACGTCGTCTGACGGCGGTGCCCGGCGGGCGTCGCCTCCGGGTCGCGCCGGTCTCGTTCCACCACTCGGAACGAGTGCCGTATGATGGAACGCCATGTTCGCAGCGACGCCCGGCGGCACGATCGACAGGGTGTCCCGATGACCACGGTGCAGTCGATCGACCGGGCGTTCTCGGTGCTCCGGGCGCTCCTGCCCGGCCCGTCCGGCGTGACCGACATCGCCGAGCGGGTGGGCCTGCCGAAGAGCACCGTGTCACGGTTGCTGTCCACTCTCGAGGAACTCGGGGCGGTCGAGCAGCTCGAGACCGGCGGCGGGTACCGCATCGGCGCAGCGATGGCCGAGTTCGCGGCGGCGGCGCGCCCGGGACGCACCCTCGTCGGCATGGTGCGGCCGCAGCTGCTGCGGCTGTCGGCTGCGACCGGTGAGGCGGCAGGGCTGTCGGTCCCCGATGGCGACTCGATGCTGTACCTCGACCAGATCAACGCCGACACCGAGCTGCAGGTGCGCGACTGGACCGGGACGCGCATCCCGCTGCACGCCGTCCCGTCCGGTCAGGTGGTGCTCGCCGAGATGCCTCGGGCCGACCGGGACGCGTACCTGGCCCGCGAGCTCGAGGCGTTCACCGCTGCCACGATCGTCGACGTCGCCGTGTTGCGCGCTCGACTCGAGCAGGTGCGGCGCGACGGCTTCGCCTACTCGATCGACGAGTTCGCCGACGGGTTGAGCTCCATCGCCGCGCCGTTGCGCACCGTCGACGGACGTGTGATCGGCGCGCTCCACGTCTACGGCCCGTCGTACCGGCTGTGTGACGAGCGCAACCCGGCCGCGCTCGGTGCCTTGGTGGCCGACGCCGCCGCACGGGTGCGGCTCGACTGACGCGTGCCGCCCGTGCCCCCGCCCCGCTCCCCCGACCGACCGACCGACGAGAACTCGTCCGAACCGAGGTGCTGATGACCGACCGCTACGACTACGTGATCGTCGGAGGAGGGTCGGCCGGCTCGGCGCTGGCCAACCGCCTGAGCGCAGATCCCGGCAACCGGGTGCTCGTGCTCGAGGCCGGACGACCCGATCACCGCTGGGACGTGTTCATCCACATGCCGGCGGCACTGATGTTCCCGATCGGCAGCCGCTTCTACGACTGGAAGTACGAGAGCGAGCCCGAGCCGCACATGAACGGTCGTCGCATCTATCACGCTCGCGGGAAGGTGCTCGGCGGCTCGAGTTCGATCAACGGGATGATCTTCCAGCGCGGCAACCCGCTCGACTACGAACGCTGGGCCGCCGACCCCGGCATGGGCACCTGGGACTACGCCCACTGCCTGCCGTACTTCAAGAAGATGGAGACCTGCCTCGCCGGTGCCGACGAGTTCCGCGGGGGCAACGGTCCGCTCGAGCTCGAGCGTGGTCCGTCACAGAACCCGCTGATCGACGCGTTCCTCGCCGCCACCGAGCAGGCCGGCTTCCCCCGTACCGACGACGTCAACGGCTACCGGCAGGAGGGGTTCGCGCGCTTCGACCGCAACGTGCGCCGCGGCCGCCGGCTGTCGGCGTCGAAGGCGTACCTGTGGCCGATCCGTCAGCGCTCCAACCTCACCATCCGCACCCGGGCGATGGTGCACCGGGTGCTGTTCGACGGCACCCGGGCGACCGGCGTGGAGTACTCCACCCGCGACGTCGCGGGCAGGCGCACCATCCACACCGTGCGCGCGGGCGAGGTGGTGTTGAGCGGTGGCGCCTTCAACACGCCGCAGGTGCTGCAACTGAGTGGCGTCGGTGATGCTGCGCTGCTCGGTTCGCTCGGCATCCCCGTCGTCCACGACCTCCCGGCGGTGGGCCAGCACCTGCAGGACCACCTCGAGGTGTACGTCCAGCACGCGTGCACACAGCCCGTCTCGCTGCAGCCCTCGCTGCAGATGTGGCGTCGTCCGTTCATCGGGGCCGACTGGCTGTTCCGGCGCAGGGGTCCTGGCGCGAGCAACCACTTCGAGTCCGGTGGCTTCGCCCGCAGCAACGACGACGTCGCCTACCCCAACCTGATGTTCCACTTCCTGCCGATCGCCGTGCGGTACGACGGTTCGGCTCCCGCCGGCGGCCACGGTTACCAGGTGCACATCGGACCGATGTACTCCAACAGCGAGGGGTCCGTCACGATCACGTCGACCGACCCCACCGTGAAGCCGGCGCTCCGCTTCAACTACCTGTCGACCCCGGAGGATCGACGCGAGTGGGTGGAGGCGATCCGGTTGGCGCGCACGATCCTCGGACAGCAGGCGATGGCGCCGTTCGACGGCGGCGAGACGTCGCCGGGACCATCGGTCGAGTCCGACGAGGAGATCCTCGAGTGGGTCCGCAGGGACGGCGAGACGGCCCTGCACCCGAGCTGCACGTGCCGCATGGGCGCCGCCGACGACTCGAGCGTGGTCGACCCGCTCACGATGAAGGTGTGGGGCGTCGACGGCGTTCGCGTGTGCGACGCGTCGGCGATGCGCTACGTCACCAACGGCAACATCTACGCGCCGGTGATGATGATGGCGGAGAAGGCGGCCGACCTGATCCTCGGCAACACACCGCTGCCGCCCGAGCCCGTCGCCTTCCACCGCCATCAACGGGCCTGAACCCCGCCGGGGTCAGAACATCTGACCGATGCGGATCGCGTTGCCGAACGGGTCGCGGATGCCGAAGTCGATGCCGTACGGTCGCTCGGTCGGCTCGTCGGTGAAGTCGACGCCCTTGGCCCGCAACGCGCCCGCGGTGGCATGCGCGTCGTCGGTGGTGAGGAACAGGTACCCGCCGGTCATGCCCTTGCTCAGGAGATCGCGCACCTGCTGCGCCGTGGCATCGTCCATGCGCGGCGGGCCGGGAACCTCGAGCAGGATCTCGCGCACCTCGTCGCCGGGGACACGCACCGTGAGCCATCGCATGAAGCCGAGGTCGACGTCGGCCGCGACCTCGAGGCCGATGGTGCCGACGTAGAAGCGGAGCGCTTCGTCCTGGTCGGTGACGTAGATCTGGGAGCGGCTGATGGCGTTGAACATGCTCCTGACGCTACGGAGTGCGCTGCGCAGCCGCTTCTCCGAAACTGCTCGGTCGCGTCCAGGTCATCACGAAGCAGTTCGGCACCGCCGGCAACGGTCCGCGTGAGCGGTGCGCCGTCGGCGTCTCACCGACGACGGCGCGGAAGGTGCGGCCGAACGTGCCGAGGCTGCCGAAGCCCACCTGCAGACAGATGTCGAGGATCGGCGCGTCGGAGGCGCGCAACAGGTACATCGCTCGCTCGATCCGGCGACGTTGCAGATACCGGTGCGGTGTCTCGCCGAACGTGGCTCGGAACGTGCGGATGAAGTGAGCCGGCGACATCGCCGACATCGACGCGAGCGCCTCGATGTCGAGTGGCTCGGACCAACGTCGGTCGATGGTGTCCTTCGCGCGCAGCATCGACCGGTTGGTGATCTCGGTCGGCGAGGCCGTTGCGGCGCGTGCCTCGTGCGTCATGCGAGGCGGGGCGGGAAGCCCGGTGCCCGGAGGTCGGTGCCGAGGGCATCTTCGAGCAGCTTCACGACCTGCGTGCTCCAGGCATCGCCACCGTACTGCTGGCGGGCGCGGACGAAGGTCTGCTCGGTGGCCGCCGCGAGGTCGAGCGGCACACCGAATCGACGCCCGAAGTCGGTGGCGAACCCGAGATCCTTGCACGCCAGGTCCATCGTGAACGCGATGTCGTAGCTGCCGTTCAGGATCAGCTGGCTCTCGGTCTCGTGCACGAAGCTGTTCCCCGAGCTGTGGCGGATGGCCTCGAACGCCATCGCGAGATCGAGCCCTCCTCGCTTCGCGAGCATCAGTGCCTCGCCGGCCGCCACGAGGTGCACGAAGGCGAGCATGTTGGTGATCACCTTGATCACCGCGGCGGAGCCGAGATCGCCCATGTGCAGCACCGGCGATCCGATCGCGTCGAGCAGGTGTCGATGCTCGTCGACCAGTGCGGCGTCGCCGCCGACGAGCACCGTGATCTCGCCGGCGGCCGCCTTGTGGACGCCGCCGGTGACCGGCGCCTCGAGCACGCGCACGCCGTGAGCCGCGGCGAGCGCTGCCAGGCGCAGTGTCTCGTCGCGGTCGTTGGTGCTGTTGTCGATCCAGGTGGTCCCCGCCACCGCGTGGGCGAGCAACCCGTCGGGTCCGGCGATCACGGCGTCCACCGCTGCCGGCGAGGGCAGGCACGTGAACACCACCTCGCTCTCGCCGGCCACCTCGGCGATCGACGACGCTCGGCGAGCCCCGCTCGCGACGAGGGCGTCGCCGCGAGCGGGGTCGAGATCGTGCACCGTGAGCTGGTGCCCGGCGCGCACGAGGCCTGCGGCGAGATGACCGCCGAGGTGACCGAGGCCGATGTAGCCGACCCGAGCTGGCCGGCTGCGTCCGTCGGTCGGATCGTCGCCGGCGGTCGGTCCGGATGCGCTCAGGACGTCCAGGCCGCCACCACGTCGGGGTTCGCGTTCACCCACTGTGTGGCCGCGTCGAGCGGCGACATGCCGTCACGGTCGACGAAGCCGGCGATCTCGCTCTGCTGCTCGGTGGTGAGTTGCAGCTTCGACAGCACGGCGAAGGCGGTGGCGTTCTTGGCCTCGAGCCCGGCGCTCGCGGCCTTGTACAGCTCGTCCACCGAGTAGTCACACGCGTAGAGACCGTCGCCGGCGGCAGCCGACGCGAGGCACTCGTCGGTCACCTCGGGCAAGGTCACCTCGGTGAGGTCGGCCTCCAGTTGCTTCCAGTGCGGCTGCCAGAACTGCAACAGCAGCGGCGTCTGATCGGCGATCGCCTTGTCGATCTCGGTGAGCAAGGCTGCCTCCGAGCCGGCGACCACGTACTTGAGCGGCAGGTCGAGGTTGGCGATGATCTGCTCGTCGAAGGTGACGTAGGTCGGATCGCCCATCAGGAACTGGCCGAGCTCGCCCGACTCGGCCGTCGCGAAGAGTGCGGCGAGCTCGGGGTCCTGGAAGCCCTCCCAGGTGGCGAGCTCGGGGTGTTCGTCGACGACGAACGTCGGGACGTACCAGCCGATCTTGGCCGACGGGCCGAGCAGGCCGAGATCGACGACCGACTTCTTGCCGGCGATGTACGTCTCGTAGTCGGCCGCATGGCCCGACGGCCACACCTCGAGCACGGCGTCGATACTGCCGTCGTCGAGGCCGACCCACGTGGCGTTCTCGTCGATGTCGAGCAGCTCGACCGGGGTGCCGAGGCTCTCGAGCACCACCTTCGCGACGTTGGCGTTGACGGCGGATCCGGTCCAGGGGTTCACCGCGAGGACGATGCCCTCGCCCGTGGCGGGCGCGTCGCCGCCCGCATCAGCGGTCGTCGTGGCGCTCCCGCCGCCGTCGTCGGCGTCGTCGCCGTCGTCGCTGCCACACGCGCCGAGCAGGCCGGCGAGCGCCAGACCTGCCGCGAGTAGTTGCACGCTGCGTCGGTGGTTCCTCATCGTGATGGTTCCTCCCCTGGTGGTCCCGCCGTGGCGGGTGCTGCGGCGCTCACTCGCGCCGAGATCGGTCGGGGCCGGTGCCCCATGCCTGTGTGATCCGGTCGAGCACGATCGCGAGGCCGACGATACTCAGGCCTGCTGCTGCGCTCTGGCCGATCTTCTGGATCGGTTTCGCGAATCCTTCGTAGGCGACGAGCCCGAGTGCGCCCGCGCCGACGAGCGCCGCGATGATCACGGTGGCGAGCACCATCAGGATCGTCTGATTGATGCCGAGCATGATCGCCCGGAACGCGAGCGGCAGCTGCACCTTCACGAGTTCCTGACGTCGCGTGGCGCCGAAGCTGATCGCTGCCTCCCGAGGTGCGATGGGTACTTCGCGCAGCCCGAGGCTCGTCAGGCGGATGCACGGTGGGACGGCGTAGATGACCGAGGCCACCACGCCGGCACCGCGACCGGCACCGAAGAGGAACAGCACCGGGATCAGGTACACGAACTGCGGCATCACCTGCGCGGTGTCGAGGAAGGGTCGCAACACCCGCTGCACGCGATCGGCCCGCCCGGCCCAGATGCCGAGCGGCAGGGCGATCGCGACCGACACGACGATCGCCACCAGCACCTGGCTGAGGGTGTCCATGGCGAGGTCCCACAGCTGTGTGCGGCCGCCCTCGCCGCCGGGGATGTCGCCCATCGTGCCGATCGCCGCGAGACAGAGCGCGCAGCCGGCGGCGAGGCGCCAGCCCTTGCTCAGGTATGCCACGATCGCCGTCGTCACCACGATCAACAGCCAGGGCAGCCACACCAGGAACTCGCGCAGCGGTTCGAGCACGTCGGCCACGAGCACGTCGTTGATCGACTCGGTGCCGCCGATGATCGGGACGTCCTTGCGGATGTTGTCCTGCACCCAACCGACGGCGTCGTTGATCGACCCACTGATGTCGACGGTGAGCGCGCCCGGCAGCGCCGTGTGGTCGGTCACCTTCGCCACGAGTGTCGCCACCACCACGGTGCCGAGCCCGATCAGCGCACCGGTGCGCCAGGCGACCGACGGCAGGCGAACGAGCGGTGGGCGCGAGCTCGCCGACCGCTCCCCCGTCGTGATCCTGTCGAGCGCCACGGCGAGCAGCACGATCGCCAGTCCGGGCACGAACGCAGCCCCGACGTCGTTCTTCTGCAGGCCCTTCAGCACCAGGTTGCCGAGGTCGTCGGCGCCGAGGAGCGAGGCGATCACGACGATCGCGAACGCCATCATGATCACCTGGTTCAGCCCGAGCAGCAGGGTGCGTCGAGCCATCGGCAGCTGCACCTTGACGAGCTGCTGCCACGAGGTGCACCCGAACGACTCGCCCACCTCGTTCATCACCGTGGGCACCTGGCGCAGACCGAGGCTGGTGAGTCGCACCGCTGGCGGCACCGCGTAGACGACGGTGGCGACCACCGCCGGTGGATAGCGGATGCCGAAGAAGATCGTGACGGGGATGAGATACACGAACGCCGGCATCACCTGGGCCGTGTCGAGGAAGGTGCGCACGACACGCTCGGCGCGATCGGAGCGTGCGGTCCAGATGCCGAGCGGCACTCCGATCAGCAACGCGATCGCGACGGCGGTGAGCATGATCGACAGCGTCACCATCGCCGGATCCCAGACGCCGAGGACGGCGACTCCGAGCACGGCGAGGACGCCCGACACCGCCGCTCGCACCCCGCCGGTCATCCAGCCGATCGCGCCCGTGAGCGCCAGTACTCCGGGGTAGCGCAACCCGCGCAGCACCCATTGCACCGACTCGACGCACCAGGCGATCGCATCGGACAGCGGGTTGAAGACGCCCGTGAACAGCCAGCTGGTGTTGCTGTTCTGCACCGTCCACATGTACCGGTCGCGCACCCAGGTCTGCAGGCCGACGTCGAGCCAGTCGGGCACGTCGGGATCCACCGCCACGGCGATGGCCACGAGGGCGACGAACACCAGGGTCGGGGTCGTCCAACGGCGCGACGCCGCAGCGCCGAAGGTGGGGGCCGTCGCCGTGGCGGTGGACGCGGTGGCGACGGCCATGCGTCAGAGATCCTCGTTGGCGATGACGGACAGCACGGCGATCCGGTCGACGCAGCCGACCGCCGCGCCGTCGGCGTCGACCACCCGCAACGGGTGCTCGCTGACGGCGACGCGGGCCACGATGTCGCGCACCTTCGTCTCGGCGGCGACGTCGCCGGCGTACGGGCCCTCGCCGAGGGGGTCCATGATCGCCGCCACCGGCACCACGTGTGATCGCGGCACATCGCGCACGAAGTTGCGCACATAGTCGTCGGCCGGTTCGAGCACCACCTCGGCAGGCGTGCCCACCTGGACGAAACGTCCGTCGCGCATGATCGCGATCCGGTCGCCGAGCCGGAGCGCCTCGCCGAGGTCGTGGGTGATGAACACCATCGTCGTGCGCACGTCACGGCGTAGCCGGATCACCTCGTCCTGCATCTCGCGGCGGATGAGCGGATCGAGCGCGGAGAACGGCTCGTCGAACAGCAGGATGTCGGGATCCGTGGCGAGTGCCCGGGCCAGCCCCACACGTTGCTGCTGGCCGCCCGAGAGCTGGTGCGGCTTCGAGGCACCCATGCCGTGCAGGCCGACGAGTTCGAGCGTGGACGCCGCCGTCGCGCGGCGTGTGCGTTTGTCCGCCCCCTGCAGTTCGAGTCCGAACGCGACGTTGTCGACGAGCGTGCGGTGCGGGAGCAGGCCGAAGTGCTGGAACACCATCGACACGCGGTGGCGGCGGATGTCGAGCAACTGCGCATCCGTTGCTGCGGTGACGTCGACGCCGCCGATCGTGACCGTCCCGGCGGTCGGTTCGATGAGCCGGGTGAGACAGCGCACGAGCGTGCTCTTCCCGCTGCCCGACAGGCCCATCACGACGAACACCTCGCCGGGCGCGACGTCGAGGTCGATGTCGCGCATCGCGACCACGCACCCGGTGCGGGCCTCGAGTTCACGCCGGGGGAGATCGGCCTCGGGCGACCCGACGATGCGTTCGGCGCGGTGCCCGTACACCTTCCACAGCCCGCGCACCGAGATCATCGGCTCGACTGCGCCACCCTCCCCCGGGCTCCCCATGCGCCGGGAGCATAGACCTCGCATCGCCCCTCCCCCGCAGGCCCATTCGTGAGCCGGATGCGCACCGGCTGCGCATCGCGCTCACGAACGAGTCCGGACCGTGAGCCGGATGCGCACCGGCTGCGCATCGCGCTCACGAAGCGGCGAGACGTGTGGGATCGCTCAGGCGGTCGGATAGGTTGCGCGCAGCGTCCCCCGACCGCTCTGCGTTCCGGAGGGACCACCATGTCCGCCATCACCCGCCTGCTCGCGCTGCACGTGCGCGACCGGTACGGCATCGTCTCCGATGCCGAGCTCCGCGACCTCGGCGTCAGTGTCGCTCAGCGCCGCCGCCTCGTCGAGGACGAGCTCCTCGTTCCCGTGTTCGTCGGCGTCTACCGACTCGCCTCCTCGCCCGAGAGCCTCGAGGGCTGGTGCCTCGCCGTCAGCCTGGCCGACGCCCGCGCCGTCGTCACCGGCCGTGCCGCTGGCCGGCTCGTCGGGCTCCGCCAGATGGGCGCCGCACCGACGATCGAGGTGCGCGTGCCCCACTACAGCAACACCCTCGGCGCGCCGCCGATCCTGCTGCGTCGGTGCAACATCCTCGATCCCGAACACGTCGTCACCCGACCCGACGGCATCCGACTCGTCAGCCCGGCACGCCTCGCGTTCGATCTGGGGGCCGTGCTCGACGATCGTGCGCTCGAGTCGGTGATCGAGCAGATCCTCGATCGCGACTGGTGCACGATGGCCGACCTCCATGCCGTGGGGCATCGGATGTGCCACCCGCTCCGACCGGGCTCGAAGCGGTTCGCTCGGGTGGTCCAGTGCCGGCCCGACTGGCTGAAGCCGGCCGACTCGCACGCCGAGGTGCTCGTGTTCGACGCCCTGCGACGTCGGGGCGTGGCCGGTCTGGTGCGGCAACACCCGATCCGCCTGCCCGACGGCATCACGGTGCACCCCGACATCGCGATCCCCGATCTACGGTGGGCGATCGAGATCGATCACGTCACCTGGCACGGCGGACGGCTCGACGCCCAGCGGGACAAACAGCGCGACCGAGCCCTCCGTCGGATCGACTGGGCGGTGGAGCGCGTCACCGACGACGAGGTCGACCACGATCTCGCCCGAGTGATCGACGAGTTGGTCGAGCTGTACCAGCGCCGCCGGCAGACGATCGTCGCCTGAACTTCGTGAGCGCGATGCGCACCGGCTGCGCATTCGGCTCACGGAGCCGGCCGGTTCGTGAGCGCGATGCGCACCTGCTGCGCATTCGGCTCACGAAGGGCGGGTTGCTCGGGCTCTCGCGCCGCTGTCGGTGGTGACGGCTACGGTCACGCCGGATCAGGAGGCATCACCACATGGCAGAACTGCCCGACCAGGCCCGCATCGTCGTCATCGGCGGCGGCATCGTCGGATGCTCCACCGCCTACCACCTCGGCAAGCTCGGCCACACCGACACCGTGTTGGTGGAGCAGCACATGCTCACCTCCGGCAGCACGTTCCACGCAGCCGGCCTGGTGGGCCAACTGCGCACGAGCGCCAACATCACCCAGCTCCTCGGCAGCTCGGTCGAGCTGTACCGGACGCTCGAGGCCGAGACCGGCCAGGCCACCGGCTGGAAGATGAACGGTGGACTGCGCCTCGCCTGCAACCAGGAGCGCTGGATCGAGGTGAAACGCCAGGCCACCACCGCCACGAGCTTCGGACTCGAGATGCACCTGCTGTCGCCGAGGGAGGCACAGGACCTGTGGCCGCTGATGGAGGTGCACGACGTGGTGGGTGCCGCGTTCCTGCCGACCGACGGTCAGGCCAACCCGAGCGACATCACGATGGCGCTCGCCAGAGGCGCCCGCATGCAGGGCGTCACGATCGCCGAGGAGACCGAGGTCGAGCGGATCGAGGTGGTCGACGGCGTGATCAAGGCGGTCGTCACCGACAAGGGACGCATCGCGTGCGAGAAGGTGGTGCTCTGCGGCGGTCAGTGGACCCGTGCACTTGCATCGACCGTCGGGGTGAACGTGCCGCTCGTGCCGGTGGAGCACCAGTACGTGATCACCGAGCCGTTCTCCCCCGAGGTGCCCCGCAACCTGCCCACGCTGCGCGATCCCGACCGCCTCACGTACTACAAGGAGGAGGTCGGCGGCTTGGTGATGGGCGGCTACGAGCCGAACCCGATCCCGTGGGCCACGACGGACATCCCGCGCCCGTTCCAGTTCCAGTTGCTCGACAGCGACTGGGACCACTTCGCCCCCACGATGGAGCTCGCCATCGGCCGCGTGCCCGAACTCGCGAACACCGGCATCCGCCAGCTGATCAACGGGCCGGAGAGCTTCACCCCCGACGGCAACTTCATCCTCGGCGAGGCGCCCGAGCTCGCGAACCTCTTCGTCGGAGCCGGCTTCAACGCGTTCGGCATCGCGGCCGGCGGTGGCGCCGGCATGGCGCTGGCCGAGTGGGTGCACGCCGGAGCGCCGCCGTACGACCTGTGGGTGGTGGACATCCGCCGGTTCGGGCGCCCGCACCACGACACCGATTGGGTGCGCACCCGCACCCTCGAGGCGTACAGCAAGCACTACACGATGGCCTGGCCGTTCGAGGAGCACCGCAGCGGCCGCCCCGCCCGCACCTCGCCGCTGTACCCGAAGCTGCTGGCGCAGGGCGCGTGCTTCGGCGAGAAGCTCGGCTGGGAACGCCCCAACTGGTTCGCCGACGGCTCGCTCGGTGAGAGCGCCGCGGACGAGTACACGTACGACCGCCAGAACTGGTTCGCGGCCGTCGGCCGCGAGCACCGCACGTGCCGCGAAGCAGCCGTCCTCATCGACCAGACGAGCTTCGCCAAGTTCGCGTTGAAGGGTCCCGATGCGCTCGCGTCGCTCGACTGGATCTGCGCCAACGACGTGCACAAGCCCGTGGGCTCGCTCACCTACACGCAGATGCTCGACGAACGCGGCGGCATCCAGTGCGACCTCACCGTCGCACGTGTGGCGACCGACGAGTTCTACGTCGTCACCGGCACCGGCTTCGCCACGCACGACTTCGACTGGATCCGCCGGTCGATGCCGGCCGGTGCCAACGCGCAGGTGTTCGACGTCACCTCGGCGTGGTCGGTGCTCACGCTGATGGGCCCGAACGCACGCACGATCCTGCGGGCCGTCACGTCGACCGACATGTCGAACGAGGCGTTCCCGTTCGGCACGATGCAGACCGTCGGTATCGCCGGCTGCCCGTTGCGTGCGCTGCGAGTGACGTACATGGGCGAGCTCGGATGGGAGCTGCACCTGCCCGTCGAGTACGCGGTGCTCGTGTACGACACGCTGATGGCTGCCGGCGCGGCACACGGACTGGTGAACGCCGGCTACCGGGCGATCGAGAGCACCCGTCTGGAGAAGGGCTACCGGGCCTGGGGCAGCGACATCGGCCCCGACCACACGCCGCTCGAGGCCGGTCTCGGTTGGGCCGTGAAGACCAAGACCGACATCGACTTCCTCGGCCGAGACGCGATCGTCGCCCAGCGCGAGCGTGGCATCGGCAAGTTGCTCGCCACGTTCACCGTCGACCCGTCGATCGTGCTGCTCGGTCGCGAGACGATCTTCCGCGACGGCGAGCGCGTCGGCTGGTTGAGCAGCGCCGGCTTCGGCTACACGGTCGATCGCTCGATCGGTCTCGGCTACGTGCGCCGTCCGCAGCAACTCGCCCCGGTCGGCGAGTTCGGCCAGTGGGTCACGAGCGGCGCCTACGAACTCGAGGTCGCCACCGAACGCGTGCCCGCCGAGGTGAGCCTCAAGCCCCTGTACGACCCCACCAACGCCCGAGTGAAGGCCTGAACCATGAGCAACCCGGTCCCCGAACGCGCTCGCATCGTGATCATCGGCGGCGGCATCCTCGGCTGCTCCGTCGCCTACTGGCTGACGAAGATGGGCGAGTCCGACGTGGCGCTGCTCGAACAGCACCAGCTCACCGACGGCGCCACCTGGCACGCGGCCGGCCTGGTCGGTCAGCTGCGCTCGTCGCGCAACACCACACGCATGTTGGAGCAGTCGGTCGAGATGTACCGCGGGCTCGAGGCCGAGACCGGCCAGGCCGTCGACTGGCACGAGACCGGTTCGCTGCGCCTCGCGTGCTCGCCCGAGCGTGTGATGGAGCTGAAACGGCTCACCACGATGGCCAAGAGCTTCGGCCTGCCGATGGAGGTGATCTCGCCGCAACGAGCGCAGGAGCTCTTCCCGCTGATGAGCACCACCGACGTGCTCGCCGCTGCGTTCCTGCCCACCGACGGGTACATCGACCCGTCGAGCGTGACCCAGGCCATCGCTCGCGGCGCGCGCATGCGCGGCGCCACGATCTGCGAGCAGACCAAGGTCGTGACGATCGACGTCGACGGCCGCCGCTGCACTCGCGTGCACACGATCGGCACCGATGGCACCGAGTCGGCGATCGAGTGCGAGATGGTGGTGAACGCCGCCGGCATGTGGGGCATGGAGGTCGGCAAGCTCGTGGGTGCCCGTGTGCCCGCCGTCGCGGTCGAGCACCAGTACCTGTTGAGCGGTCCGATCGAGGGCTACACGCCGGTCGAGCTCGGGAAGATGCCGACGATGCGCGACCCCGACCACCTCGTGTACTACAAGCCCGACGGACCCGGCCTGCTCGTCGGTGGCTACGAGCCCGACACGATCGCGTTCGGTGTCGACGAGAAGATCCCCGAGCCGTTCCAGCGCAAGCTGTTCGACCCGAACTTCGATCGCTTCGCGCAGCTCGCCGAACTCGCCCAGAAGCGCACGCCGGTGCTCGAGCAGGCGGGCATCCGCACCCTCGTGAACGGCCCGATCCCCTACACCGCCGACGCCGACTTCGTGATGGGTCGCGCTCCCGAGCTCGACAACTTATACCTGGCGACCGGCTTCCTGTACGGCATCGCCGCCGGCGGCGGCGCCGGGAAGATGATGGCCGAGTGGATGCTCGAGGGCCGGCCGTCGCTCGACCTGTGGCCGCTCGACGTGCGCCGCTTCGCATTCCACCACACCACCCGCCACTTCATGCGCGACCGGATGGTGGAGATGTACGCGCACCACTACAAGCTCTCGGCGCCCGGCTCGGAGAAGGCGACCGCCCGCGGCATCCGCCGCAGCCCGCTGCACGACGCACTCGCCGCGCGCCACGCCGTGTTCGGCTCGCGCGGCGGATGGGAGCGGCCGAACTGGTTCGCGCCGGAGGGAGTGGAGCCGGTCGATCGTCCGTCGTTCGGCAGGCCGAACTGGTTCGAACACGTCGGCGCCGCGCACCACGCGATCCGCGAGGGCGCGGGTCTGATCGACCAGACGAGCTTCGCCAAGTTCGAGATCACCGGACCGGGAGCGCTCGCCGCGGTGCAGTGGCTCAGCGTCGCCGACATGGACACGAGCGTCGGCACCATCACCTACACGCAGCTGTGCAACGAGCGCGGCGGCATCGAGTGCGACCTCACCATGATCCGCACCGCGCCGGACAGCTGGTATGTGGTCACCGGCGCCGCGTTCGGCGCGCACGACATGGGCTGGATCCGGGCGAACTCGCCGGACGACGGTTCGGTCGTGATCCGCGACCTCACCAGCGCTCGCGCCGTGATCAACCTGTGCGGCCCGACGAGCCGCGACGTCCTGCAGGCCGTGTGCGAGGACGACGTCAGCAACGCGTCGTTCCGCTACACCCGAGCACGTGAGATCACGATCGGATCGGCGCCCGTGCTGGCGCTGCGCATCGGCTACACGGGCGAGCTCGGCTGGGAGCTCCACATCCCCACCGAGTACGCCGCCCACGTGTACGAGTTGCTGCGTGCGGCCGGCGAACCGCACGGCATCGTCGACGCCGGCTACCGCACCATCGACACGATGCGGATGGAGAAGGGCTACCTGTACTGGAGCACCGACATCACGCCCGACACCACGCCGTGGGAAGCAGGTCTCGGTTGGCGGGTGAACCTCGACAAGGGCGACTTCTGCGGACGCGACGCCCTCGTCGCACAGCGCGAGGCCGGCATCACCCGCACGCTCTGCACCTTCACGCTCGAACAGATGGCGTACCCGGTGAGCGGCGAGGCGATCATCGCCGATGACACGGTGGTGGGCTTCACCACGAGCGCCAACTTCGGGCACAGCGTCGGCAAGCCGATCGCGTATGGCTACCTGCCGATCGAACTCGGCGACCGCACCGACTTCGTGATCGAGGTGTACGGCGAGCCGATCCCCGCGGTCCGCCACGACCGCCCACTCCACGACCCCGACGGTCGCCGCCTCCGCAGCTGACGCCGATCGGCGGAACCACACCGACCGAGGCGACGCACGCGAGACTCGGCGGCGATGACCGAGCTCCACGTCCACCACTTCGGCGACCCCTCGGGCGAGCCGTTGCTCGCCGTTCACGGCATCACCGGCCATGGCCGCCGGTTCCGGCGAAGCGGCGAGGAGGGGTGGCCCGATCGCCACACGGTGGCCGTCGACCTCCGTGGCCACGGTCGCTCCACCGGCGACGGCCCGTGGAGCATCGCCCAGCACGTCACCGACCTGCTCGACACGATGGACGCGCACGGCCTCGCCTCGGTCGACGTACTCGGCCACAGCTACGGCGGTGCGATCGCCATGGCGCTGCTGGCGCGGGCGCCCGAGCGAGTGCAGCGCCTCGTGCTGCTCGACCCCGCCCTGCACACGTCCGCCGAGAACGGCACGGCCAACGCGCTCGCGGCGATCGCGTTCCCCGGCTTCGCGTCGCCCGAGGAGGCGATGCAGGCCCGGCTGATGGGCAACGACGCGATCCGCGACGCGGTGCAGGAGGACCTCGACGAGCACCTGGTGCGGGGCGACGACGGCCGGTGGCGCTATCGCGTCCACCCGCCGGCGATCATCGCGGGATGGGGCGAACTGTGCAGCCCGGTCCCCCGTCTGCCCGTCGCGCCGCCGACCCTCGTGGTGGCCGCCGCCCGCGCCCCGTTCGTCACGCCCGAGATCGAAGGCGATCTCCGTGCACAGCTCGGCGACCAGTTGACGCTCGTCCGTCTCGACTGCGGACACATGGTGTACTGGGAGGACTTCCCCGGCACCGTCGCCGCCGTCACCGGTTTCCTGTCCCGTCCTTCGTGAGCCGGATGCGCACCGGCAGCGCATCCGGCTCACGGAGGGGCCTGGTCCGTGAGCGCGATGCGCACCGGCAGCGCATTCGGCTCACGAAGCTTCGGAATTCGCGCGGGCGGGCCGCGGTCGGGGCGCGACGATGGGGCGATGGGAGACCGAGACCCCTGGGGGGAGGCGACGGCAGCCAGCTACGACGCCGATGACGCCGAGATGTTCTCGCCCTCCGTGCTCGGTCCGACGGTCGACTTCCTCGCCCATCTGGCCGGCGGGCGCCGGGCGCTCGAGTTCGCCGCCGGCACCGGCCGGGTGACGCTGCCGCTCGCCGCCACCGGTGTCGACGTCGCCGCCATCGAGCTGTCCGAGGCGATGGCCGCGCGCCTGCGCGCCAAGCCCGGCGCCGAGCGGATCGAGCTCGTGGTCGGCGACATGGCCACCACACGGGTTCCGGGCGAGTTCGGGCTCGTCTACCTCGTGTACAACACGATCTCGAATCTGCTCACCCAGGACGAGCAGGTGGCCTGCTTCGCCAACGCGGCCGCTCACCTCGTCCCCGGCGGTCACTTCGTGATCGAGGTGTTCGTGCCGCAGCTCCGACGGCTGCCACCCGGCGAACGGTTCGTGCCGTTCCACGTCGGCGACCACCACATCGGCGTCGACGAGTACGACGTCCTCACGCAGCGTCTCGTGTCGCACCACGCGATGCCCGCTCGTCCGTTCGCGACGTCGCATCACCGCTGGGCCTTCCCTGCGGAGTACGACCTCATGGCCCGCCTCGCCGGTCTCCAGCTCCACGGTCGATGGGCCGACTGGTCCCGCTCGCCCTTCACCGCCGACAGCGCATCCCACGTGTCGGTGTGGAGCAGACCGGCGAGCGCCTGAGCACACCGATGGCGAGCAACCGGTACGGCCCGTGGGCGCCGACGACCCGCCACGAGGTGTTCGCAGCGCTCGACGGGTGCGCTGCACCCTGGTGGTTCGCCGGCGGTCACGCGCTCGAGCTGTTCACCGGTCGGACGTGGCGAGCCCACGACGACATCGACATCGGCATCCGCCGGATCGATGCGCCGGCGGTGCTCGACCACCTGCGCCGCCGGGGTTGGGAGCCCGTCGTCGCAGCGGCGGGGGTCCTGTCGCCCTGGGACGGAGGGCCGCTCGACGCGGCGACCCACCAGAACAACGTGTGGTGCCGCCGTCCCGGTGGTCCGTGGCAGCTCGACGTCATCGTCGGCGAGGGCGACGACGGGCGCTGGGTGTACCGCCGCGATCCGGCGATCACCCGACCGTGGTCCGAAGCGGTGCTCGAGCGCGACGGTGTCCGCTTCCTCGCACCCGAGCTGCAGCTGCTGTTCAAGAGCAAGGACGTTCGTGGCAAGGACACCGTCGACGTCGAGCAGGTCGCCCCGCTCCTCGACGGCGGTGGGCTCGCCCTGCTCGCAGCCCAGCTGCGTGGCGACCACCCGTGGCTCGCGATGCTCCGCGGACTCGCACCGGCCTGCACCGCCGACGACGTGCTCGTCGTCCTCGATGTGCTCGCGCGCGCCGGACTCCGCGCCTGGGTCGACGGCGGCTGGGCCGTCGACGCCCTCCTGCGCCAGCAGACCCGCACCCATGCAGACCTCGATCTCGCCGTCGAACGCGCGTCGTTCGAGCCGGCCCTCGACGCACTCGACCAGCACGGCTTCCGCATCGTGCGCGACGACGGACGCCACAACCGCGTCGTCGCCGACCGCGTCGGCCGCATGGTCGACCTGCACGCCTTCGACCCGACCGTGGTGTCGATCGACGACGACGGCGTCGCCCGTCACGGTGGCGACGGTCTCGGCTACGAGCGCGGCGGCTTCGACGGCCGCGGCACGATCGGCGGACGCGAGGTCGCGAGCATCTCCCCCGCCACGCTCGTCCGATATCACACCGGCTACGACGTGGACGACGACGACTGGCACGACGTCCGTCTGCTGTGCGGGCGCTTCGACCTGCCCGTGCCGCCGGACTACGACCGGTTCACGTCGCGCTGACCCGACGCCCCGTCCGCGGCTGACAGACTCTCACGATCCATGAGCGAGCTCACCGACGCACTCGTGCGGGCCGGCTTCCCCGCCGACACGCCCACCACCCGTCTCGGCGGGCTCACCAACGTGAACCATCGGCTCACGCACGGCGGACGGACGTACGTGTTGCGCATCCCCGGTGCCGGCACGAGCGAGTACATCGACCGCCGGGCCGAGGCGGTGGCCGCACGCTCGGCAGCGGCGGCGGGGGTGAACGCCGAGGTGGTGTTCTTCGACGCTGCGGACGGCGTGATGGTGACCGCCCACGTCGACGGCGCGGTCACGATGGACGCCGAGCGCTTCCGCGATCTCGACGCCGTCGCCCGGGCGGGTCGGGCGTTCCGGCGGCTCCACACCACCGCCACGCCGTTCGCGACCGACTTCCGGCTGTTCGACATGATCGACGAGTACAAGGCCCTGCTCGCGACCAAGGGCGCCATCCTGCCCGACGGCTACGACGACCTGCAGATCCGGGCCGACGCCACGAGGCGGGCGCTCGAGTCGTCGGCACGCCCGCTCGTGCCGTCGCACTGCGATCCCTTGTGCGAGAACTTCCTCGACACGGGCGACCGCATGTACGTGATCGACTACGAGTACGCCGGCAACAACGACCCGATGTGGGATCTCGGCGACCTGTCGGTGGAGGGCGGTTTCACGCCCGAACAGGATGATGCACTGCTGCGTGCGTACTTCGGGGGTGAGCCGCCCGCACACGAGGTCGGCCGGATGGTCGCCTACCGGGCGATGTGCGACCTGTTGTGGACCCTGTGGGGTGTGATCCAGCACGTCAACGACAACCCGGCCGACGACTTCTGGGCGTACGCGACCACTCGCTTCGAGCGGTGCCGGGCCCTGCTCGAACGGCCCGACCACGCCGCACATCTCGACGCGATCACCGCGCGATGAGTGGCACACGCGTGGTAGTGTTCCGCATCGCGGACTGATTCCGCATCGTGAAACACCATCACACTCCCGGGGGCTCGCCATGAGCGACGACGATCTCGACCTTGCCGCACTGCCCGACGACGAGCTCGTCACCCAGATGCACGAAGACCTGTACGACGGTCTGGCAGCCGAGATCGCCGAGGGCACGATGATCCTGCTCGACCGTGGCTGGGCGCCCGACAAGGTGCTCAACGACGCGCTGGTCGAGGGGATGCGGATCGTCGGCATCGACTTCCGTGACGGCATCCTGTTCGTGCCCGAGGTGTTGTTGTCGGCCAATGCGATGAAGGCCGGGATGGAGATCCTCCGCCCGTTGCTCGCCGAGACGGGAGCCGAGCCGATCGGCAAGGTGGTGATCGGCACGGTGAAGGGCGACATCCACGACATCGGCAAGAACCTGGTGGCGATGATGCTCGAGGGTGCCGGCTTCGAGGTGATCGACCTCGGGATCAACACCGACGCCGATTCGTTCCTGGCGGCACTCGAGGAGCACCAGCCCGACATCCTCGGGATGTCCGCGCTGCTCACCACCACCATGCCCTACATGAAGGTGGTCATCGACACGCTCCAGGAGCGTGGCCTCCGCGAGAAGTACGTGGTCCTGGTCGGCGGCGCGCCGCTCAACGAGGAGTTCGGCCAGGCGATCGGCGCCGACGCGTATTGCCGTGACGCGGCCGTGGCCGCCGAGACCGCCAAGCAGCTCGTCAGCGCCCGCCGCGGTTCGCCCGAACCGCCCGGGCCGTCGGTCTGATCGCTGCGGGACCCGACGTGACCCGACCCCTCGTGCTCGCCTGCGGCGCGCTCGTGAGCGAGCTGCGCGCCGTGCTCGCAGCGAACTCGCTGCTCGACGAGCTGGATGTCGCCTACCTGCCGGCCAACCTGCACAACCGGCCCGAACGCATCGTGCCGTCCCTGCGCCAGATGGTGGCCGAGCACACCGCCGCTTCCCCACCGCGCCGCATCGTGTTCGGCTACGGCGACTGCGGCACCGGCGGCCTGCTCGATGCGTTCGTCGACGAGCTGCCCGACGCCGTGCGACTCCCCGGGTCGCACTGCTACGAGTTCTTCGCCGGCACCGAGTCGTTCACCGAGCTGCACGACGCCGATCCCGGCACCTTCTACCTCACCGACTTCCTGGCCAAGCACTTCGACGCCCTGGTGTGGGGGGCCCTCGGGCTCGACCGCCATCCCGAGCTGCGCGACGCTTACTTCGGCAACTACTCGCGTGTCGTGCTGTTCACCCAGTCGCTCGATCCGGCGGTGATCGAGGCCGGGCGGGCCGGCGCCGAGCGACTCGGCCTCGCGTTCGAACACCACCACGTCGGCCTCGATCGGTTCGCCGACGCCGTGGTCGTCGACGTCCGCACCCGCCGGAGCGCGGCCCGATGACGCGTGAACGCACCGGTCGGCGCGGGCGCAGTTCGAGCGAGGTGGTCGTCATCATGTGGCGCGACATCCCGGCGCAGATCAACGGCAAGCACGGCGACGAACGCCACCAGGTGATGCTGCCCCACCGGTTCCAGAAGGCGATCGATCGTGCCGCGATGGTGGCCGGCAAGAAGACCGCACAGGACTACATCGGCGAGTGGCGACGCACCGAGCACCCGCTCGCCGGCGAGCTCGTCGAGACCGTCGAGCAGATCGCCGCCACCATCGAGCGCGAGTTCACCAACGAGCGCCTGCATCAACTGGTCGCGAACGGCGGCTGGGACCCTGCGTCACCCGAGACCCACGATCCGGAAGGACCCGCCTCATGACCCACACCGTGATCAGTTCGGCGACCCGCGAGGTCGTCATCGGTTTCGACCGGCCGTTCGTCATGATCGGTGAGCGCATCAACCCGACGGGTCGAAAGCTGCTCGCAGAGGAGATGAAGCAGGGCGACTTCAGCCGGGTCGAGGCCGACGCGATCGCGCAGGTGGCGGCGGGTGCCCACATGCTCGACGTCAACGCCGGCATCCCGCTGGCCGACGAGCCCGCACTCCTCGCTCGGGCCGTCCAGTTGGTGCAAGGTGTGACCGACGTGCCCCTGTCGATCGACTCGTCGATCATCGAGGCGCTCGAAGCCGGCCTCGCCGTCTACCGGGGCAAGCCGCTCGTCAACTCGGTCACCGGCGAGGACGAGCAGATGGAACGCGTGCTGCCACTGGTCGCGAAGTACGGCGCCGCCGTCGTGGCGATCTCGAACGACGAGACCGGGATCAGCGAAGACCCCGACGTCCGCTTCGAGGTCGCCCGCAAGATCGTCAACCGAGCGGCGGACCACGGCATCCCCGCGAGCGACATCGTCGTCGACCCGCTCGTGATGCCGATCGGCGCGATGGGCACCGCCGGCCAGCAGGTGTTCAAGCTGCTCCGTCGGCTGGTGGGTGAGCTGAAGGTGAACACCACGTGCGGCGCGTCGAACGTGAGCTTCGGCCTGCCGAACCGCAACGCGATCACCGGAACGTTCCTCACGATGGCGATCGCGAACGGGATGACCTCGGCGATCATGAACCCGCTCCACCCCGAGGTGCGCCAGGCGATCATGGCGGCCGACGTCCTCGCCGGCAACGACAAGGACTGCATGGCCTGGATCCGCGACAACCGCGACCCCAACGCGGCCGGCGGGGCACGCGAGGGGCGCGAGCGTGGCGGCCGTCGCCGCGCCCGGCCCGACGGAGCATCCGCGAGCGTCACCGGCGCGGCGGACGCGTCGCCGGCGAGCTGACCGGGGCCGACCCGAGATCTGACCCGAACGCGGACCGACACCCATGGCCAGAGTCGTCTTCACCCCGTCCGGCCTCGACGGCGACGTCCCGGCGGGGACCAGCGTGCTCGATGCGGCACGCCGCTGCGGCGTCGACCTCGATTCGGTCTGCGGTGGTCGGGGCATCTGTGGTCGATGCCAGGTGGAGCTGCACCCCGGGAGCTACGCGAAGTGGGCGATCGAGGTCGACGATGCCTCGCTGTCGCCGTTCACCGACACCGAACAGGCGTACGCGGATCGCAAGGGTCTGAAACCGGACCGGCGCCTCGGATGCTCCGCTCTCGTGGTCGGCGACGTCGTGGTGGACGTGCCGGCCGAGAGCCAGGTGCACCGTCCGGTCGTGCGCAAGAGCCTCGACCTCACCGACGTCGTGCTCGACCCGGCCGTGCACGTCGCCTATCTCGAGCTGCCGCCGTCGGTTCTCGGCGACGCCGCCTCGATGAGCGATCTGGTCCTGGCCGAGCTCGCCGACCGTCCCCATGTCGCTGCCGATCGGCTCACGACCACCGTGTTGCGCGACGTGCACCGAGCGTTCGCCGGGCAGGACCGTTCGGCCACGGTCGCGGTCCGCCGCCGTGGCGACGGGGCGCCGGGCGAGGTGGTGGCGGTGTGGCCGGGCTTCGTCGAGCGAGTGGTCGGTGTCGCCGTCGACATCGGCAGCACCACCATCGCCGGCCACCTCTGCGACCTGGCATCGGGCGAGGTGCTGTCGTCGGCCGGGCGGATGAACCCGCAGATCCGCTTCGGGGAAGACCTGATGAGCCGGGTGTCGTACGTGATGATGAACCCCGGTGGCGATCGTGAGCTCACCACCGCCGTCCGACGAGCGTTGCAGGAACTCGTCGTCCAACTCTGCGACGACGCAGGGGTCACCACCGACCTCGTGCTCGAGGTGGTGCTCGTCGGCAACCCGATCATGCACCACGTGGTGGCCGGCATCGACCCGACGCCGCTCGGACAGGCACCGTTCACCCTCGCCACCGCCGACGCGCTCGTGGCGCCCGCGACCGAGTTCGAACTCGGCCTCCCCCACGCCCAGGTCTACCTCGCTCCGTGCATCGCCGGTCACGTCGGTGCCGACACCGCGGCGGTGATCCTGTCGGAAGGGCCGCACCGATCGGCGACGACACAGCTGCTGGTCGACGTCGGCACCAATGCCGAGATCGTCGTCGGCGACGAGCACCGCCAGTTCGCTGCGTCGAGCCCCACCGGTCCGGCGTTCGAGGGCGCGCAGCTGAGCTGCGGGCAGCGGGCCACCGCCGGAGCGATCGAACGGGTGCGGATCGACCCGGCCACGCTCGAACCCCGTTTCAAGGTGATCGGCTGCGACCTCTGGAGCGACGAGCCGGGGTTCGCCGACGCCACGGCCGATCTCGGCATCTCGGGCATCTGCGGATCCGGCATCATCGAGGTGGTCGGCGAGATGTTCCTCGCCGGCATCATCGACGCCGACGGCGTGGTACAGGGAGCGCTCGCCGATCGATCGCCGCGGGTTCGGCCCGACGGCCGTACCTTCCGGTACGTGGTGCACGACCAGGACGGCGTGCAACTCGGCATCACCCAGAACGACGTCCGCGCGATCCAGCTCGCGAAGGCCGCGCTGCGGGCCGGCATCGAGTTGCTCTTCCGGCACGCAGGAGTCGCTGCCGTCGCGGACATCCGGCTCGCCGGCGCGTTCGGTTCGCACATCGATCCCGTGTACGCGCTGGTGCTCGGGCTCGTGCCCGACTGCCCCGTCGACCGTGTCCGCAGCGTCGGCAACGCCGCCGGTGCGGGTGCCGTTCGCGCCCTGCTGTCGATGGCGGCGCGTCGCGAGATGGAGCGGGCGGTGCGCGGTGTCGAGAAGATCGAGACGGCCACCGAGCCCGACTTCCAGGCCGAGTTCGTGGCGGCCATGGCGTTCCCCCACGCCACGGCGCCGTCACCCGAGTTGTCACGCGTGGTCGTGTTGCCCGAGCGCACGTCCACACCCGCCGACGCCGGACGCAGTGGTCGCCGACGTCGAGCCCGAGGGGAGCACACATGAGCGACATCACGAACGGGTCCGACGAGGCGACGACGCCGCCGGCGGGTGGCGGCGGACGACGATCCGGCGGCCGCGCCGGGCGTGCGGCGATGCGGGCGTCGCAGGTGATCGAGCGCGTCCCGTTCCTCACGCGCACGCTGCGGCCGTTCGAGGTGGTGAGCGACGAGGGACTGGCGCTCATCGAGGACGCGGCGGACGCCATCCTCGAGGAGGTCGGCATCGAGATCCGCGACTACCCGGAGGCGCTGCCGATGTTCGCGTCCGCCGGCGCCCACGTCGCCGGCACCCGGGTCCGGTTCCCGCGCGGCATGTGCCGCGAGCTCGTGTCGCAGCACGCGCCGGCGCAGTACACCCAGCACGCCCGCAACCCACGGCACGCCGTCGAGATCGGCGGTCCGCACACGGTGTTCGCCCCCAACTACGGATCACCGTTCGTGCACGACCTCGATGGTGGACGTCGCTACGCCACCCTGCACGACTTCCAGAACTTCGTGAAGCTCGCGTACCAGAGCCCGTGGCTGCACCACTCGGGTGGCACCGTGTGCGAACCGGTCGACGTGCCCGTCAGCAAGCGACACCTCGACATGGTGTACAGCCACATCAAGTACAGCGACAAGGGGTTCAT
The DNA here is from genome assembly GCA_020637235.1 of Acidimicrobiaceae bacterium. Taxonomy (GTDB): domain Bacteria; phylum Actinomycetota; class Acidimicrobiia; order Acidimicrobiales; family Ilumatobacteraceae; genus VFMC01. Next base: position 113,501 of record JACJWG010000006.1, read on the forward strand.
GGGCTCGGTCACCGCCGGCTCGCGAGCCCAGGACAGCGTCGACATGGCTCGCATCGCGTTCGGCGGTGACCTGCAGGACCGCACCGTGATGACCTCGCTCATCAACGCGTCGTCCCCGCTCGTCTGGGACGGCACCATGCTCGCTGCCGCCCAGTGCTACGCCGAGAACAACCAGGCGACGATCATCACCCCGTTCATCCTCGCTGGTGCGATGGCGCCCGCCACGAGCGCCGGGGTGGCCGCACAGACCCTCGCCGAGGCGCTCGCCGGGATGGCGTTCGTGCAGCTGTGCCGTCGTGGTGCCCCGGTGGTGTTCGGTTCGTTCGCGAGTTCGATGAGCATGCAGACGGGGGCGCCCACGTTCGGCACGCCCGAGCCCGCGCTCGTGCTCTACACGGTGGCGGCCCTGGCGCGGCGGCTCGGCGTGCCGTTCCGCAGCGGCGGGTCGCTCACCTCGTCGAAGCTGCCCGATGCCCAGGCGGCGTACGAGAGCGCCAACACGCTCCAGCCGACCGTGCTCGGCGGCGTCAACTTCGTCCTGCACGCCGCCGGATGGCTGGAAGGTGGGCTCGCGATCGGGTACGAGAAGTTCGTCCTCGACTGCGACCAGCTCGGGATGGCGGCCACGTTCGTGCGCGGACTCGACACCTCGCCCAACGGCCTCGCCCTCGACGCGATCCGTGGCAACCCGCCCGGCAACCACTTCCTCGGCACCGCCCACACGCTCGCCAACTTCGAGACCGCGTTCTACCGCAGCGACACCAGCGACAACTCGAGCTTCGAGCAGTGGTCGGAGGAAGGTGGCCTCGACGCCGCCCAGCGCGCCAACACGATCTGGAAGCGACGGCTCGCGGAGTACGAGCCGCCGCCGCTCGACGACGCGATCGACGCCGAGCTGCAGGACTTCGTCGCCCGGCGCAAGGCCGAGCTCCCGGACGAGTTCGCCTGACATGTCGACGTCACCACTCCCCACCACCAACGGCGCGGTCCAGCGACACCTCGTGGCCGGCGCACGCTACGAGCTCATCCCGCTGAAGAACGTCGATGCGCAGATCGCGCATCTGCCGCCCGGGTGTTCGGTGTCGATCACCTGCTCGCCGGCCAAGGGGCTCGGCGCCACGCTCGAGCTGACGTCGAAGGTGCTCGACGCGGGGCACGTGGCCGTCCCCCACTTCTCGGCCCGGCTCACCGAGGATCGTGCGCACGTGCGGCGCCTCGCCGAGTACTGCCGCTCGCACGGCCTGACCGAGGTCTTCCTCGTGGCCGGCGACGCTCCCGAACCGGTCGGCGCCTACGACGGTGTGGTGGCGTTCCTGCGCGACTTCCTCGACGCCGACCACGGCCTCGCCCGCATCGGCGTGACGGCATATCCCGACGGGCACGCGCTCATCGATCCCACGGTGGTGCACGAGGCGCTGCACATGAAGCAGGCGCTGCTCGCGGAGGCCGGCATCGCGGGGTTCGCGAGCACGCAGATGTGCTTCGACGTGGCGCAGTGGCGACGCTGGGCGATCGCCGAGCGGGCTGCCGGGTTCGCGCTGCCGCTCCACCTCGGCGTGCCGGGCGTGATCGACCGGGCGAAGTTGCTCACGATGGGCGCCCGGCTGGGCATCGGGTCGTCGATGCGGTTCGTGAAGAAGAACTCGGGCACGATCTTCAAGCTGTTCTCCCCGACCGGGTACGACCCGACGAAGATCGTGGGACCGATGAGCAAGGCTGCCCGCGAGTTGGGCATCGAGGGACTCCACCTCTTCACCTTCAACAACGTCGAGGCCACCGCCGCGTGGCAGCGCACACAGCTCGCCCGACTCGGCTGATCGGACCGATCCACCGGGCTCGGCCGGGCTCGGCCGGGCTCGGCCGGGCTCGGCCGGCTCGGCCGGCTCGGCCCGGACGTCAGTGCTCGGGGGGACCGAACAGGTGCCCGGGGAAGTCGCCGATGGTGCGGGTGTGGGTGACGAGCCCGATGCCGGCCCGCCACAGGTGCAGCGTGATCGCCGGTGGCTCGGCGTTCGATGCCCCTTCGGTGAGCTCCGGACGCAGGTCGAGCGCCACCGCGTGTGCCGTGCTCGGCACCGTGGTGGCCACGGTCCCGGCGAATCGCCGGGCGATGGTGCGGTGGAGGTGGCCGCAGATGACCCGCTCCACCTGGGGATGCCGGCTCACCACGTCGCGCAGCCCCTCGGTCGCTGCCTCGGTCAGCCCCATCTCGTCCATGTGGGCGATCCCGGTCGCGAACGGCGGGTGGTGCAGCGCGACGAGGCACGGCCGGTCGGCTGCCTCGCCGAGACGGGCGTCGAGCCAGGCGAGCTGCGTCGCGGTGAGATGACCGCCGGGTTCGCCGGGGACGTGGGTGTCGAGCGCGACGATGCGGAGCGGGACGACGTCGTCGACGACGTAGTCGATCGGTCCCTCGGACCCGAGGTAGCCGTGGTCGGCGAACACCTCACGAAGCCCCACCGGGTCGTCGTGGTTGCCACACATGAGCCGCACCGGCATCGCGAGTGGCTCGAGCAGCCGTCGGAGCTCGCGGTACTGCGCGGGGCGGCCCTCGTTGACCAGGTCGCCGGTCACGACCACGAGATCTGGTCGCGGATCGAGCGACGCCAGGCACCGGACGGCTGCCTCGAGGTGCGCGTTGGTCGGGATGCGATCGAAGAGCAGCTCACCGTGCTCGACGACGTGCGGGTCGCTGATCTGGGCGACGATCACCTGAGCCGAGGAGTCCACCGAGGACGAATGTACCGACGCCGCCCGGCGCCGCGTCGCGGCGGGCGGGTGGTCAGGGCGCCGACCGGCGGCGACGGCGACGGCGACGGCCGATCGCGACGATCGTCGCCGGGACGTAGAAGGTGCGGGCCGGCAGCGACACCTCGCTCCACGGACGTTTGGCGAGCGGCGCCCGCCACGACCACATGCGGTACGCGAAGAACACCGCCACCATGCCGTGCAGGATGCCCAACGCCCAGAAGAACCCCACCGGACCGAGGCCGATCATCAGGCCGGCGGCGGCGAACGGGCCGAGCACCGCGCCGATCCCGTAGAGCTTCACGAGCTGCGACGCCGCTGCGTTCAGGTGTTCCGGTTCGATCCAGTCGTTCGTGTAGGCGCCGGCGATCGAGTACAGCGGGTAGCTCAGACCACCGAGCACACCGAACCAGACGAGCACCATCCAATGGGTGTCGGGGGTGAGTACCAGCACGAGCGCCGTCACCACCGCGCCGACGGCGGCGGCGAGTCCGACCGCGCGCCGATCGAGGTCGTCGCTGGCCGCACTGATCGGCCATTGCAGGATCACGCCGCCGACGCTCGGCGCGGCGGCGAACAACCCCACCCAGCCGGCCGGCAGCCCGACACGTGTGGCGTACACGGCCGGGAGGCCACCGACGGCGCCGTGCGCGATCCCGACGAGGAAGCACGAACCCACACCGGTCGGCACGACCTCGGACAACTCGCGCAGCGAGATGTGCTCGGCCTCCTCCACCTTCGGTGCCACCGCTTCCTCCGACAACGTCACCGGCACCACGGCGAGCGACGCGGCGATCGCGCAGACGGCGAAGCCGGTCACGAGGACGGCGTCGAACGCGAACACGACCGCCTGGCCGACGGCGAACGCGGCGATGGTGACGACGTTGTAGATGGCGAGGAGACGACCGCGGTTGGCGTTGGTCGCGAGGTCGTTCAGCCAGCTCTCCGCGACGACGTACTGGCCGGCGAAACACAGACCGGTCACCAACCGCAGCAGCGCCCACGGCGCCCAGTGTCCGGTGAGGCCGACGCCGAGCATCGCCGCGGTGAGCAGCGCCGCGAGCGCGGCGTACACGCGGATGTGACCGACGCGCCCGAGTGACGACAGGGTGAGCCGAGAGCCGACCACGAAACCCAGGTAGTAGGCCGCCGCGATGAGACCGGTGATGCCCGTCGCCAGCCCCTCGGTCTCGGCGCGCACACCGAGCAGCGTGCCGAACAGGCCTCCGGCGAGCAGCAAAAGTGCGAGACCGACGAACAGCCCCCAGGTCGCGAGCGCGAGGTCGCGACGCAGCGCCGGTCCGGCATCGACGTGATGGGTGTCGTGGGTGTCGGGGCCGCCGGCGGTCACGTCGCTCCACGCTACGGCGCAGGTGGCGTCGCCCGACGTGGTCGTCGTCGGGCGCGTCGCGCGTTCAGCCGGTGCGTCGGCGTCGGATCTCGGCGGTGATCGCGGGCACCACCTGGTGCAGGTCGCCGATCACCGCGTAGTCGGCCTTCGTGACCATGTTGGCCTCGGCGTCGGTGTTGATCGCGAGGATCTTCTTCGATGCCATCGCACCGACCCAGTGTTGGATGGCGCCCGAGATGCCGCACGCGATGTACAGATCGGGCGCGATGCGGGTGCCGGTCTGACCGACCTGATCCGTGTGGTTGCGCCACCCGTTGTTGGTGACGGCACGCGAGCACCCGACCACGCCGCCGAGCTCGGCGGCGAGTTCCTCGAGGGGGCCGAAGCCGTCGGCCGACCCGACGCCGCGTCCGCCACCCACCACGAGCGGTGCGGTGGCGAGCGTGACCCCGGCTGCGCGTTCGACACGCTCGGCCACCACGGTGCGGGCGAGCGATGCGTCGAGCTCGGGCGAGATCGTCTCGGTGGTCACCGATGCCGGAGCGGGCGAGGCCTCGTGCGTGTGGTGGGCGACGGTGACGAGCTTCACCGGCGCAGTGAGGGTGCACCGTTCGAGCAGCGAACCACCCCAGCGGACCCGCTGGATCGACCATGGCTCGCCGGGCGTGATCTCGGTGCAGTTGGCCACGAACGGCAGGTCGAGGCGGGCGGCTGCCTGTGCCATCACCTCGTTGCCTCGATCGGTGCCGGTCGCGACGACGGCGCTCGGTGACGATCGGCGGACCTCGTGCGCCACCGTTTCGCCCCACGCTTCCGGCCCGTAGTCGGCGAGGAGATCGTGGTGTGCCCGGACCACGAGGGACACCCCGTGCTCGGCGAGCACGTCGACGAGCCCGTCGGCGGCGACCCCGATCGTGAGGGCGTGCACGGGCTCGCCGAGTGCGCGTGCAGCCACGCACGCTTCCAGCGTCGCCGGGGCGATCGTGCCCCGGTCGTGTTCGACGACGACGAGCACGCTCACTTCGACAACCCCAGTTCTTCCATCAGATCGACGACCGCGGATGCTGCGTCCGCACCGCGACCGAGGATCACCGTCTCGCTCACCTGCTCGGCCGCCTGCAGCAGCGTCACCATCTGCTGGCCTCCCGGCTCGCCGCTCGCCGTCAACTGACGGACCGCGACCTTCTTCGCGTTCAGCCGACCCTTCATCGTCGGATAGCGAGGGAGGTTGATGCCCTCCTTCACCCCGAGCACCGCGGGCATCGGCAACACGTACACCTCGACGCCCGCCTCGGCCTCGCGCCGGGCGCGCACCGAGTCGCCGTCGATCTCGATGCCTTTCACCCCGTTCACCATCGGCCGACCGAGGGCATGAGCGACGCGCACACCGATCTGGAAGTTGCCCGAGTCGGCGCTCTCGTTGCCGAACAACACCAGATCGAACGTGCCGTCGGTGGCCTCGATGGTGCGGATCGCCTCGGTGAGCGCCGCCGCGGTGCGCTGCGGATCCCAATCGGCGACGTCGATCGGGAGCAGCACACAGCCGGTCACACCGACGCTGGCCGCGTATCGCAGCTGTTCCTCGGCGGCTGCCGGACCGAGGGTGAGCACCGTCGACTCGCCGCCGTGCGCCTCGACCAGTTGGACCGCGGCCTCGACGGCACACTCCTCGTGCGGGCTGGTGGTGAACGCGAGGTACGCCGTGTCGACCGCTTGGCCGTCGGCGGTGATGTTGATCTTGGCGCCGGGCGCCGGCACCCGCTTCACGCAGACGAGCACGCGCATGTCAGCTCTTCATCCGTGCGTCGGCTGGATCGAACAGCGGCGTGGCACCGGCGCGCTCGACGGTGACCGGGTACCGCTCGTTCATGTACATCACCTGGAGCTTGGTGCCTTCGACGGCGTGCTCCGGCGGCAGGTACGCCATCAGCAGGTACTTGCCCACCGACGGGCCGGCGCCGGCGGTGGTGACCCGCGAGACGCGACCCTTCGCGTCGAGGATCCGCTCGCCCGTCAGCGTGAGGATCGGCTCGTTGCCCCCGGTCGGGAACCGGTCGTACCCGTCGGCGCAACGCTGGCTGTCCATCGACAGCGTGCACATGATCGCCGCCGGGCCCTCCTCGCGGGCCTTCAGGTAGGCCTCCTTGCCGAGGAAGTCGGCCGACTTCACCTTCGGGCGGGCGAGACCGGCCTCGACCGGGTCGTACTCGCTCTCGAGCTCGGCGCCCATCAGGCGGTAGCCCTTCTCGATGCGTCCGGTGACGGCGTACACGCCGATGCCCACCGGGCAGATCTCGAACTCCTGGCCGGCCTCCCAGATCGCGTCCCACAGCTTCAGGCCGTGCTCCATGCGGGTGTAGATCTCCCAGCCGTTCTCGCCGACGTAGCTGATGCGGAACATCGTGCAGGGCACGCCGTCGATGATCACGTCGCGCACCGCGCCGTAGGGGAAGCCCTCCTGGCTCAAGTCGTACGGTGCCGTCGTGTGGTCGGTGACGATCTTGGCCATGGTGGCCGCGGCGTTCGGCCCCCACACACCCACCGTGCAGATGCCCTGTGAACGATCCGTGAACGTGACGCTGCCGTCGGTGGGCAGGTGCTTGCGGAACCAGTAGTTGTCGCGTCCGCCGTCGAACGCGCCGGTGATCACACGGAAGTGGTCGTCGCCGAGACGCTGGATGGTCAGGTCGCCACGGAAGCCGCCGTGCGGGGTGAGCAGCGGGGTGTACACGCTGCGACCCACCGCGACGTCGACGTTGTTGACGCACATGTACTGCAGGAACCCGAGCGCTCCCGGGCCCTCGAAGTCGAACTCGTTGAACGCCGTGAGGTCGACCATGCCGACGCTGGCGCGCATCTGCAGGTGCTCGGCGTTGGTGATCGGGCTCCACCAGCGAGCGTCCCACTCGTGCGTGCGCGGCTCGCACGCCTCCGGGTACTTCTCCATCAGCTCGGCGTTGCTCTCGTACCACTGCGGGCGCTCCCAGCCGCGGGCGTCGAAGAACACCGCACCGAGCGCTTCCTCACGGGCGTAGAACGGGCTGCGACGGATGCCGCGCTGGCTGGCCCACTGCTCGCGCGGGTGGACGATGCCGTAGGTCTTGTTGAAGTGCTCGTTGCACCGGGCGTTGATGTGCCACTCGGTCTTCTCGTGCGGGTAGAAGCGGCTGATGTCGCTGCCGTGCGGATCGCACATGTGCGGGTAGCCGTAGGTCATCCACTCGGCGACGAGCTGAGCGATGCCGGGGCCCTCCTTGATCCACACCGCCGCGGCACTCCACAGGTTGCGCACCTCGACGGTCTCGCCGAGCACCGGGTTCGCGTCCGGGGTGAGGCTGAGCAGGCCGTTGATGGCGTACTTGATCTCGGCGTCGCCGAGCATCTCCATCAGTTCGATCGCCTGCTCCATCTGCGGCTCGAAGTCGTCGTACGTGAGCGGCAGTTCGGTCGGCGTGAGCGCGGACGCCTCGTTGCTCGGGATGTCGTCCGGACGCATGAGGATCGGCCGGTGGGCGTAGCTCCCCACCTCCATCGAGCCGGCCGACTGGCGCTCGTAGCAGAACGTGTCCATGTCGCGGACGATCGGGTAGGCGAGTTCCTGGTTGCTCTCCACCAGCACGTCGATCGGGCCGACGTCGGCCATCTGGTGGACGGCCGGCGTGAGCGGGATCGTGGCGCCGGCCATCGCCGCGATGCGCGGGCTCCAGACGCCACAGGCGACGACGACGTGCTCGGCCTCGATGCGGCCCTTGTCGGTGACGACGGCGGTGATCTTCGGGAGGCCGCCGGGCACGTCGGTGGTCTCGAGGTCGAGGACCTCGGTGTTGGCGAACACGCTCAGGTGCCCCGCCGCCACGGCGCCCTCGCGCATCAACGTGCCGGTCGCGAGCGAGTCGACCACCGACACGCTCGGGGTGTAGTAGCCGCCGAGCAGGATCTCGTCGTTGATGAACGGCACCATCTCCTTGATCTCGGCCGGCGTGACGAGACGGGCGTCGATGCCCCACGCCGTGGCCGAGGTCATCCGGCGCTGGAACTCCTCCATGCGCTGCGGCTCGCGAGCCACCTCGATGCCGCCGCAGGTGTTGTTCAGCCCGTGGGCGATGTACTGGTTCTGGCTCTCGACCGTCAGGAACGCCATCTCCTTGTTGTGGTCGGTCGGGAAGATGAAGTTCGACGCGTGCCCGGTGGAGCCACCGGGGTTGGGCAACGGGCCCTTGTCGAGCAGCACCATGTCGGTCCAGCCGAGTCGGCTCAGATGGCCGACCAGGCAGTTGCCGACGATGCCGGCGCCGATCACCACGACCGTGGCGCGGCTGGGGACGGTCTGTTCACTCATGGCTCGATGGTCTCCCCGGGGTGGCGGCAGCGCGCGTTGCGGCTGCCGAACGCTTGATATATCTTCACCATATCACGACACCAACGAGCCTCAGCGAGCGCGCCTACGGCGAGATCCGCCGGATGATCGTCCGACTCGACCTCGCGCCCGGCGCGGTCATCCGCGAAGACGAGCTGCAGTCGCAGCTGGGTCTCGGGCGGACGCCGATCCGCGAGGCGGTGCAGCGGCTCGTCCGCGACCAGTTGGTGGTGGTGCTCCCGCGTCGCGGCATGTTCGTCTCGAGCATCGACGTGACCGAGCTCACCACGTTGTACGAGACGCGTGCGGTGATCGAGCCGTACGCCGCCCGGCTCGCGAGCGTGCGGGGAACCGCCGATCACTGGGCTCGCATGCACGAGGTGCTCGACTCGGCGCACGCACCCGGTCGCTCCGGTGCCGAGCTCATCGAGCTCGACCGGTCGTGCCACGAGATCGTGTGGGAGGCAGCGGACAACCGCTTCCTCACCGACACCCTCGACATGCTGTACGCCCAGAGCGACCGGGTGTGGCACATGTACCTCGCCGACGTGGACGACATGGTGGACGCCGTCGACGAACACGCGCAGATCCTCGCCGCGCTCGAGTCCGGCCGCACCGAGGACGCGGCCGCACTCACCGAGGCCCACATCCGCAGCTTCGACGAGCAGATCCGCGACGCCGTGCGCCGCCGTCTCGACGGGCCGCTCGCCGGCTGACCCTCAAGGTCGACACGACGCCTGCCGATGCCACGGCATGGACGAGGGCTCGGCGGACATCGGACCAGCGGACGCGACGAGCCTCGCGACCGCCGTCGCAGGACCTGCACCGCTGCCGCCACCGGGACGCGGCGCGCCGCCGTCCCCGCCGTCGGGTCGCGCGGCGCCGCCACACCACCTCGCCGCCGCGGCCGCTCCCACCCTGCGGCTCGCCGCGCGCCCACGTCCCGCAGCACCGGTCCGGTGCCACTGCGCCCGGCGGCACCGGACGCCGGGCCGGACGCCGGGCCCCTCGCCGGTCGACCCGGGGCGGCCACCGCTCACGACCTCGTCGCCGCAGCCCGTCCGGCAGGCATTCGCGTCCGCCGTCCGTCGCGGGCGCGTGTCTGGCTCGTCCGCGTGTTCGTGCTCGCCCTGCTCGTTGCCGCCGGCTTCGGCATCCGGGCATGGATCGACGCCCGCGCGGCCGCCCGGGCGATCCCGACGTTCGACACCGCGCTGCCCGCGCCGACGAGCTACTGGACGTTCCGGAGCGAGTCGGTGGGCCTCGACGGGTCACCGTTCCGGATGCGTGCCCAGCGGGCACCCGGCTCGGCGGCGATCGTGGTCGAGCTCGAGTCGGGCACCGGCGAGCTGGACGGCTCGACGGTCTTGATGACGCCCGAGGGCACGTGGGACTTCGACCGCATGAGCGGCCGACTCTCGACGAACGGGTTGTCCGACCTCGATCTGTACGAGGTGTTCGAGCCGATGACGCAACTCCTCGGGTTCGACGACCTCGTGAGCGGTCCCCTGCGCGAGCATGCGGCGATCACGTCGCGCACCGACCTACCGACGCCGCAGGCCGGCGCTGACGGCACGCTGACCGAGTACGTCCTCGTGGTCGACCTCGCTCGCTTCCTCGAACAGGACCGTCCGGCGTTCCGGGACTGGGCGGCACGGGTCGGCGTCACCAGTGCGACCGACGACGAGCTGGAGGTGGGTGACCTCGAGCCGTTCGACCACGAACTCGTGGTCACGGTGGACGCATCCGGCACGGTGTGGAGCTGGCAACTGCACCAGGACGGCGACGTCGAGCTGGAGTACCGGCTGCTCGAGCTGTCCGACGGGGCGTTCATCCCGCCCGACCCTGCGGTGGCAGCTCCCGCCGCGGTCGCCGACTGAGCGGCGTTCGAACGGATACTCTGGCCGCGCGCCGACACCCTCGGCCGGGAGAGCCACCACGCAGCCAGCGTCGGGGCGCCGAAGGAGCAACCTCCCCGGAATCTCTCAGGCCAACGGACCGACCGAGGAGGCGCCGCTGGAAAGCATCCGGTGGGGCTGCGCCCCGTCCGGGTCGCCGACGGGGAAAGGGGTCGTGACCCCGAAGCTCTCAGGCATCGATGACAGCGGGGGAACCGACCGACACCATCGCCGGAGGCCCCACATGACCGACGCCCGCGCCCACTCCCCGTTCGCCGACCTCGTCGACGACGCCTGGTTCGACACCCACGACTTCGTCGGCCGTCACATCGGCCCCACCGCTGCCGACCAGCAGCTGATGCTCGGCGTGGTCGGCGCCGAGAGCCTCGACGTCCTGCTCGCCGAGACGGTGCCGGGACCGATCGCCGACCGCACGCTGCCGTTGCCCGGACCGCGCGCCACGCACGACGTGCTCGGCGAGCTGCGTCACCTCGCGTCGCTCAACGCGCCGCGCACCAGCCTGATCGGCATGGGGTACTCGGGCACGCGTACACCGCCGGTGATCCAGCGCAACGTGCTCGAGAACCCGGCCTGGTACACGGCGTACACGCCCTACCAACCCGAGATCAGCCAAGGACGCCTCGAGGCGCTGCTCAACTTCCAGACCATGGTGGCCGAGCTCACCGGGTTCCCGCTCGCGAACGCGTCGTTGCTCGACGAGGGCACGGCGGCCGCGGAGGCGATGACGATGGCCCGCCGGCTGTCGAAGCAGGCGAGCGATCGGTTCGTCGTGCACCACGACACACACCCGCAGACGATCGCGGTGCTCGCCACCCGGGCCGAACCGATCGGCATCGAGTTGGTCGTCGGCGACGTCGACGAGGTGGACGGTGGGTGTTTCGGCGCGTTGTTCAGCCTGCCCACCTCCAGCGGCAGCGTGCCCGACTGGACCGACGCGATCGCCCGGGTGCACGGGCAAGGTGCACTCGCCGTCGTGGCGACCGATCTGCTGGCGTGTGTGCTCATGGCCACCCCGGCGTCGATGGGCGCCGACATCGCGATCGGTTCGGCGCAGCGCTTCGGTGTGCCGATGGGCTTCGGCGGTCCGCACGCCGCGTTCATCGCCGCAGGCGACGCTGCGGCGCGGGCGCTGCCGGGGCGCATCGTGGGCGTCAGCACCGACACCGCCGGTCGGCCGGCGTTGCGCCTCGCGCTCCAGACACGGGAGCAGCACATCCGCCGCGAGAAGGCCACGTCGAACATCTGCACCGCGCAGGTGCTGCTCGCGAACATCGCCGGTCTGTACGCGTCGTGGCACGGTCCCGACGGTCTGCGGCGCATCGCCGAGCGCACCCACCGGATCGCGTCGATCATCGCTCGTGCCGCGCAGACGGGCGGGCTGCGCGTGCTGCACGACAGCTGGTTCGACACCGTGCAGATCGAGGTGCCCGACGCCCGTCTCGTACACGAGCGGGCGCGCGAACTCGGGTACGACCTCCGTCCGGTGAGCGACACCGTCGTCGGCATCGCCGTCGACGAGACGTCCGATCTGCAGACGGTGCACGACGTGCTGGCCGCGCTCGACGTGCCGGTGCACGGACTCGATCTCGACGCGATCAGCGGCACCATGGACGCGCTCCCCCGCCGCCGGAGCGACGACGTGCTGCGACATGACGCCTTCGAGCGCTACCACAGTGAACACGAGATGCTGCGGTACCTGCGTCGCCTGGCCGACCGTGACCTCGCCCTCGACCGGACGATGATCCCGCTCGGATCGTGCACGATGAAGCTCAACGCCACCGTGGAGATGCTGCCGATCACCTGGCCCGAGTTCGCGAACCTGCACCCGTTCGCACCCGATGACGAGACCGTCGGCTACCGGGCGATGATCGGTCAGCTCGAACGGATGCTCATCGAGATCACCGGCTACGACGCCGTCAGCCTGCAACCCAACGCCGGCAGCCAGGGCGAGTTCGCCGGGCTGCTCGCCATCCGCGCGTATCACCGCAGCAACGGCGATCACCAGCGCACGGTGTGCCTCATCCCGTCGAGCGCACACGGCACCAACGCCGCCAGTGCGGTGATGGCCGGCATGCAGGTGGTGGTCGTGGCGTGCGACGACCGGGGCAACGTCGACGTCGACGATCTGCGCGTCAAGGCCGATCAGCATCGCGAGTCGCTCGCCGCGATCATGGTCACCTATCCGTCGACGCACGGCGTGTTCGAAGCAGCGATCCGCGACATCTGCGAGATCGTCCACGACGCCGGAGGTCAGGTGTACGTCGATGGAGCAAACCTCAACGCGCTCGTCGGGCTCGCACGGCCGGGCCGATTCGGTGCCGACGTGAGTCACCTCAACCTGCACAAGACGTTCTGCATCCCGCACGGCGGTGGCGGCCCCGGCGTCGGACCGGTGGCTGCCCGGGCGCATCTCGCCCCGTTCCTGCCCGGGCACCCGCTCGCCGATCGTGCACCCGGTGCGGTGGGTCCGGTGGCGTCGGCGCCGTTCGGGAGCGCCTCGATCCTGCCGATCTCGTGGGTGTACGTGTCGCTCATGGGCGCCGACGGCCTGCGCGACGCCACGGCGGCCGCGATCCTGAGCGCCAACTACATCGCCGCCCGGCTCGATGACGCCTTCCCCGTGCTGTACACCAACGCGCAGGGACGGGTGGCGCACGAGTGCATCGTCGATCTCCGGCCGATCACGAAAGCCACCGGTGTCACGGTCGACGACGTCGCCAAACGGCTGATGGATCACGGGTTCCACGCACCCACGATGAGCTTCCCGGTGGCGGGCACGCTGATGATCGAACCGACCGAGAGCGAGACGCTCGCCGAGATCGAGCGGTTCTGCGAGGCGATGTGGGCGATCCGACGCGAGATCGACGAGATCGCGAGCGGGCAGCTGGCGGTCGCGGACAGCCCCCTGCGCCACGCGCCTCACACGGCGGAGGACCTCCTCGGCGACTGGCAACGTGCGTACTCGCCCGCCCGTGGCGCGTTCCCGACCGGTGTGCGTCATGCCGACAAGTACTTCCCGCCGGTGTCGCGCATCGACGCCGCGTACGGCGACCGTCATCTGGTCTGCAGCTGCGAGCCGCTCGAGGCCTACGCCCACGCGCAGGCCGGCGACGCGACGACTACGGTGACCGCCCATGGCTGACTCCTCCGTGCCGCCCGGCTTCGGCGATCTCCTCGGCATGTTCGGCGGCGCGAATCCGCTGGCCGGCATCTCGAAGTCGATCTCGCAGTTCCAACGTGGCGTCAACGACTTCCTCGGTGCCGTCGAGAACTTCAACCAGACGATGGAGCAGCTGAACTCGATCACCGCACGGGTGAACCGGCTGCTCGACGACGTCGAGCCCCCGGTGCGGGCGTTGCTGCCACAGATCACCCGCACGATCAGGACCGCGGATCAGCTCGTCGAGCAACTCACCGCACCGATCGAGCGGGTGGCACCCGGGCTCGCGCACCTCGCCGACACGCTGTCGTCGCCCCAGCTGGCGTCGTTCCCGACCGAGCTCGGTGACGTGGTCGGCACACTCGGCGACTTCGTCGGCTCGTTGGGCGACCTGGCTCGCCGTCTCCAGCCCCTCGGGCAGCTCGCCGAGTCGGCGGGCGGCCTGTTCGGACTGCGCCCGCTCGCATCCCTGCGCGGCGGCAGCGGCACCCGGCCCGTCGTCGCGCCGGCCGACGCCGCGGCGATGCCGCAGCCCACCGGAACGAGGGCGACGGCGAAGAAGCCCGCCGCGAAGAAGCAGGCTGCGAAGAAGCCCACCGCGAAGAAGCAGGCTGCGAAGAAGCCCACCGCGAAGAAGCAGGCTGCGAAGAAGCCCGCTGCCCAGCAGTCCGCCACGAAGCAGGCGGGACGATGAGCGGCGAGGCGCCCCTCGTCGAGCGGAGCCCGCTCGACGCGGCGCACCGTCGCCTCGGTGCCAAGATGGTGCCCTTCGGCGGCTGGGAGATGCCGCTGTCCTACGCAGCCGGCACCATCGACGAGCACCTGGCGTGCCGACACGACGCCGTCGTGTTCGACGTGTCGCACCTCGGGACCGTGCGGGTCGAGGGCGCCGACGCCGACGAACGGCTGCAGTGGGCGCTCACCAACGACCTCGGCAAGATCTCGCCCGGCCGGGCGCAGTACACCCACCTGCTCGACGAGGTCGACGCCTCGGTGCTCGACGACATCATCGTGTGGTGGATCGAACCCGAGGTGTTCGACGTGATGCCGAACGCCTCCAACACGGACCGGGTTCGCGCCGCGATCGGCGGCACCGAGACCACCCACGACCGCGCCGTGCTGGCCGTCCAGGGGCCCCGCGCGGTCGAGCGTCTCTCGACCGTGTTCCCCGCGGCCGCCGCCGTGGGGCGCTTCCGAGTGGCCCGCTGCAGCTGGGACGGCGTCGAGTGCACGGTCGCCGGCACCGGCTACACCGGCGAGCGCGGCGTGGAGATCGCCGTGCCGTCGGCCGCCGCCGACGACCTCTGGCAGGCGATCCTCGGCGCCGGTGTCGTGCCGGCCGGGCTCGGTGCACGTGACACCCTCCGGCTGGAGGCCGGGCTGCCGCTCCACGGACACGAGCTCGGTCCGGGGATCACCTCGTTGCAGGCCGGGCTCGGCTGGGTGGTCGCGTGGGGCAAGGACGAGTTCCGTGGACGCGACGCACTCGCCGCCGAGCGTGACCGTGGCGTCGGCCGGTTGCTGCGCGGCATCGCGACCGAGGGCCGCCGCCCGCCACGGGCCGACTGCGACGTGCTGATCGACGGTGTTCCGGCCGGCGTGGTGACGAGCGGCAACTTCTCGCCGGTACGAGAACACGGCATCGCGCTGGCGTTCCTGCCACCCGACGTCGAGGTGGGCACCGACGTCACGATCGACGTGCGTGGCACCGCACTCCCCGGCCGCGTGGTCGAACTCCCCTTCGTCGCCAAGAACTAGTCCTGGGCGCCACGACCGAGGCGTCACCAGGCGCGGTGAGCGACTCGTGGCGCCCAGGAGCGATCAGCGGGCGATCCGACCGGGGACCGGTGATGCCGGTGATGCGGGTGATGCACGCTCGGGGGCGAGCGCGGCGTCGAGGTGGTCCTTCACCCCGCCGATCGGCAAGATGTTGAGCACCCCCTGGCCTCGACGCATGACGTCGATCAGCTGATCGCCGTCGCACAACACCACGTCGCTGCCGCTGATCACCAGATGCGCGGCGGCGATGTCGGTGTCGACGTGCTCGCGCAGATAGTCGAACGCGGTGCGGACCGACTCGAGCTTGATGCCTGCGTCGAGCAGGCTCTTGATCACCCGCAACTCGAGCAGGTCGCGATAGCTGTATGCGCGCCGGCTGCCGCTGCCCTTGGCGTCGGCCAGCGACGGCCGCACCAGCCCGGTACGCGCCCAGTAGTCGAGCTGGCGATATGAGATGCCGACGATCTTCGCGGCCTTGGTGCCGCTGTAGCCCGGGTGCTGGTCGTGCTCGGGATGCTGGTCGCGCTCGGTCACGGTGACGATCCTCCGGAGCCGACGACGAGGGCGTGACACCGGCGTAGTTACGTCGATGTGGGTCGGCTGCGGGGGCCGAGGTTACCCACCGGAGCGGCGTCCGACAAGTACGAGGGGTGAGCACATGCGCGCGCCACGCGCGAACTGGATGCCGGAGCGGTCACTCGCCCTTGAAGTCGTCGGGGTCGAGGTCGTCGAGGAAGTCGCGGAACTCGTCGATGATCGCCTCGTCGTCGGTCTCGTCGGCGATCTCGACCGGGTGCTGACCGGCCTGGAGCAAGAGCCCCTCGGTCGCGAAGATCGGCGACCGGGTGCGGACCGCCACGGCGATCGCGTCGCTCGGCCGGCACGACACCACGTGCGGGTGCCCGCTCGTGACCAGATGCAGCTCGGCGTAGAAGACGTGATCGCGGATCTCGGTGACGACGATCCGGTCGAGCGAGGTGTCGAGCTGCTTCAGCACCTCGACCAGGAGGTCGTGGGTGAGCGGCCGGGGCGACTGGATCCCTTCGAGCGCCGCGTGGATCGACGACGCCTCGGGCGTCCCGATCACGATGGGGAGCAGGCGCTGGGCGCCGGTCTGCTCGCGCAGGATCACCACCGGGGTGTTGGCAGGAACCTCCACCCGCACGCCGACGAGCTCCATGGGGACCACGACCACGACCATACCCCCGTGCGCCGTGGCGTACCCCGTCGGATCGGTGAAATCTCGCCGGCGGACGCGCGACGGACCGACCGTGATCGGTCAGCCGTCGAGGTGGTGGCGCAGCATCGCGACGACCAGGGCCGCGCGGAGTTCGGCGCCGAGGTCCGCGAGTTCGCCGAGCAGGGCCACGGCGTCCTGGCGTGCCTGTGGGTTACGCTGGCGCAGCAGCGGCAGGATCCGCTGCTCGAACAGGCCGGCCTCGCGCTCGGCGCTCTGCCGCCACGACCGCAGGTGCCGGGCGTCGATGCCGCGCTCGAGGAAGCCGGCCGCAGCCTTCACGATCGAGAGGTCGCTCTCGGTGAAGGTGGTCGAGCTGCCGGTGCCGCGACCGGTGACGAGACCGTAGGTCTCGAGGTCCTGGAGCTGGGTCTGGGTGATACCCGACGCCGCACACACCTCGGCTCGATCGAACACGTCGCTCGGACCGGCTGCGGCGACGAGGCGCAACGAGGTCGTGTGGTCGCCGTCGCCGTCCTGGATCGAACCGGGGGCCTGGCGCCGCGCCGCCGGGTGACGCCCCGTGTCGACCAGGTGGGCGTGCGGGCTGATCGTGCCGGTCGGGTCGTCGACGTCGAGCCCGCCGGTGTCGTCGGCGCCCACGCCGCCCATGGGTCCCGTGTCGTCGAGCACGACCGCCCCGGGCGCGTTGCCGCCGACCCGGACGTTGCGGATGCCCCGGTGCAGCGGGCTCACGTTGTCGGCCGGCGCCGCGCCGGTGGGTGGCGCCGCAGCGGGTGAGCGCTCGAGCGGCGCCGCTGCAGCCCGCTCCGGTGCCAGCCGCTCAGCGCCGTCGACATTCGCCGGAGGGGCGTCCGTCACTGGCGCGACCTTCGCCATGGCGTCCGGCCGGCGCAGCGATACCGCCCGAGTCGTCGATCGCTCCCGAGTCGAGGCGGTCACGGATCACGCGCAGCGGGAGGAAGTTCTCCTTCTGCTCGCGCAGGATGATCCGCAAGCGCTCGATGTCGGCGTCGAAGAACTTGCGGTATCCCGACGCCGTGCGCTCGGGTTCGATCAGGCCCTGGCTCTCCAGGAACCGGATCTTCGAGATGGTGACGTCGGGGAACTCCTCGAGCAGCAGCGCGAGCACTTCGCCGATCGACAGGTAGGGACGTTCGTTGATCCCGTTGGTCATGGAGCCGCCGTCCCGATCTCGAAGAACACGAGCCGGAACTTGCCCACCTGCAATTCGTCACCCTGACGGAGCACGACCTCGTCGACGCGCTCCTGATTGACGTACGTCCCGTTCAACGAGCCCGCGTCGCGCACGACGTACCGATCGCCGCTGCGGCTGATGTCGGCGTGGCGGCGCGACACGGTGATGTCGTCCAGGATGATCTCGCTGTCGGGATGGCGGCCGAGACGGGTGAGCGTGCCGCGCAGGGCGAACGTCGCACCGGCCTGAGGCCCGCTGCGCACCACCAGCGCCGCCGCACCCGACGGGAGTTGGTCGAGCTGGACGATCGCATCGTCGGCGGTGCCCGGTGCATCCTGCAGCGGATCGACCTTCGCGAGGGTGATCGTCTGGTCGGCCGGCCGGTCGAGCAAGGCACCGCAGGACGAGCAGAACACGGCGTCGCTGGCGTTGCGATGCCCGCACTGGTTGCAGAACACGTACGCCATGAGGAATGCGACTGTAGTCCGACGGCGGGTCCGGGTCAGCCCTCGATGAGCGAACGATACCCGTTCGCGTCGAGCAGCTCCGCGAGCTGCGCGGGGTCGTCGACCTCGATCTCGCAGATCCAGCCGGCGCCGTACGGGTCGCTGTTCCCCAGCGACGTCTCCAGGCGTGTCGGCGAAGTGCGTCATGACCGCGACCACGGTGCCATGACGGAAACGTGAATGTCTGACGGACTTCGTGCTCTCCACCTCGCTCAACATGTCGCCGGCGGCACGACGGTCATTGCCGTGTGGGCGCTGTACGTGAACGACGTCGCCGAGAAACCTAATACTGCGCGTAGTCGGTGATCTATCCGCCGTGGTGCCGTCGACGCTGATCCTCGTGGTCAACTGGGTACTTGGGTGGTCCGGGTACGGCGGGGCTGGACGGGCGCAGATCTGGCTCCCGCTTACACTGAGCGACTGCACCTCGCGGCGACCGCCCGTCGCTTTGCATCGCTGCCTGGTTGTCGGATGCGTCACTTGGTACTCCTGGGCGATTGCTTGGCCTCAGGTCGGTGGCCTCGGCAGATGCGTCACCAGGTCTCGGGTCGGGTAGGGCGAGCATCCAGCCGTTGGCGTGGTTAATCTTCACGCCATCCACCAGCTCGACGTCGCGCGAGCCCATCTCCATCAACGACCGCATCACCATGCCCTTCTGCTCCCAGGGCGTCACGACGGTCTCGTGCACCAGGTGCACCTTCGGCAGACCGTCGATCACCTCGCTCAGCGAGCGGTGCGAACAGGCCAACAGGTCGACATCTTGAGCAACGCCCTGCCCGTCGAGCGCGAGTGAAGATCGAGCGAGATGCGCAGCCACCCGCGCCGTCGGCGGCGAACCCCACCGCCGGGTCGTTCGCAGCAGACATGAGCGCCGGGGTGGAGAGCTTGGTGGGCACCACGTGCACCCCGTGTGCACCGGCGATGTCGCGTGCGCGCTGGGTGGTGTTCACCGGGAGGGCGATGGTGTCGCCGAGGAGGTGGTCGCTCACCAGTTCGACGAAGGCGAGCAGCGCCTCGGTGTCGGACAGGACTCGACCCTGGTCGTCGACGAGCCGCAACCGCTCTCCGTCGGCGTCGATCACGGCACCCAGGTGAGCACCGGCGGCCCGCACCAGACCGGCGACACGCTGCGCCGCCTGCTCGTGGTCGAAGGTCACCCGCCCGGCGGTCGAGACGTAGGGGTTGACGGCGAGCACGTCGGCGCCGAGCTTGCCGAGCAACGTGGGCATCACGGTGCTCGCCGCGCCGTAGCTGTAATCGACGACCAGCTTGAACCGGTGCTCGCGGATCGCCGCGGGTTCGACGGTCGCCTCGAGCGCCACCGTGTACTCCTCGAGCGCACGAGGCGGGAACTGGATGTCGCCCATCTCCTCGGCCATCGCACGGCGTGCGTCTTCGCGCTGGAAGAGTCGCTCGATCTTGCGTTGGGCGTCCTCGGTGATGTCGGTGCCGGCGGTGTCGAAGAACCGGACGATCACCCGGTCGGTGTCGTCGTGGTCGAGTCGGACGGTGAGCCCGCCGAACGCGCGTGGCGAGCACGAGGAAGCGTGTCACCGGCACGCTCGCCTCGAGTCGAGCACGTCGGCGCCATGCGTTGAGGCCGGCATCATCTTCCCGCTTCAGCATGCGTGGCCAGCTGGAATCTCGCGACGTGACGACGGTGGTGCCCTTGCGCAGCGGGTGCCGTACGCCATCGCCACGCACTGGCGAGCTCGGGGGTGACGTCGACGTTGGCAGACCCTTCGCGCCGTCGCGCCCAGCAGCGTGGGCGCCGCCTCTCCCGCATTCTCGAGTTGACGGCAACCGTCGTCGTGAACAGGTAGATCTTCCGTCGCTCGACAACACCGCCTCGTTGCCGACGAACACCGTCACCCACGACGACGCCCTCGTCGATGCACGGCGACATGCGGATGCTGCTGCCGACCGGTCACCGCCTGCCGCATGCAGAGCCGTTGCCGACGTACACGTTGTCGTGCAGCACCGAGCGCTCCATCACGTCGGTGAGAGCAGACGCACGTTGGAATGACACCAGAGTACTCCCCACCTTGCGGATCGATCTTGCACCGGGACCGATGACGCTGGACCCTGCACCTGGGCGTGGGGCTGATCTCGGCACTCGCCAGGCACACCGTCGTTGACGAGGGAAGCCGGGCATAACGCACGCACCTTGCCGTCGGGCGTCCTTGTGCGACGACAGGTACACCTCGAGGGTGCGACGTCCTCCAGTAGCCGGCAGTGACGCAGCCGTACAGGGGCTTACCGGCCGCGAGCAGCGCCAGGGTTACCTCGCCGAAGTCGACGCTGCCGCCCCTCGAGGATGTGATCCGAAGATCTCAGGTTCGAGCACATAGATACGGTGTTGATCGTCGCTGAACTGCCTGCCCCCGTGGGCTTCTCAGGAAGCCGTTCGATCGAGCCGTCATCGCGCGCGTGGTAGCGATGCCGAACTCGAGCGGGTTCTACTCGACCGGGGTGGGAGCCGGTGATGGTGGCGACGGCACCCTTCTCGCGGTGGAACTCAGGCACCTTGCCGAGATCGATGTCGGTGAGCACGTCGCCCGAGATGACGAGGAACGTCTCGTCGAGGAACTCGCGGGCGTTGCCCACGCTGCCGGCGGTGCCGAGCGGCACCGGCTCGTCGGCGTAGTGGATGACACCCCGAAACTCGCTGCCGTCGCAGTGGGTCTTGATGTGGTTCGCCAGAGCCCACGGTGACGACGATCTCGTCGAACCCGTGCGCTTTCAGCAGGTGGATGATGTGCTCCATCATCGGCCGGTTCGCCACCGGCAGCATCGGCTTCGGGGCGTTCGACGTCAGTGGACGCAGACGAGTTCCCTCGCCCCCGGCCATGATGACGGCTTTCATCGTACCTCCATGAGGTGCTTTCGCCTCGTTGCAGCCCGGCCGGCAGCCGGCGGCGATCAACGGATCTTCGGCACGTACAGTGCGGCGGTCACGTAGCTCAGCACGAGACCGGGCACGGCCAGGATCCACGGCGCGATCAGAAAACCCTGCTGGCCCCATGCGCCGCCGTCAGGGTCGCCGAGCGCAAACCCAGCTACGAACATGAGCAGGGAACTGTTGGCTTCCCCAGTAGGTGATCCGGGCGGCCGTACGAGAACGCCAGCGTGGCGATGGCCATGGTGAGACCGACACGACTTCGCGCTACGATCGCCCACATCACGAACGCCGGGGGATGCCGCAAACAGGATGCTGCCAGTCGCGACGATGAACAGCAAGCGGTCGGCGGTGGGGTCGAAGATCTTGCCGAACTCGCTCCGCCTGATCGAAGCGGCGCGAGCCAGCCATCGACCCAATCAGTCGCCAAGGCCGCCGAGGCCAGGCGGCACAACGACCTGGTCATCGCGTCCGAACAGCAGCCAGCAGAAGATCAGGGATGCAGCAGCCGCAGCAGCGTGAAGGCGTTGGGCGCCGTAAGGGAGACTGGTCGAACGGAGCAGTACACGCCGCCGCCCAGCACCGGATGTTCCGTTCCCCGCTTCCGGAGCGTACAGGCCGTCGCGCGAGTAGGCAGTACCTCCAGGTCCCGGGACACCACGATAACATCGCCCCCGCGTGCGGGGGAACTGAGGGGCGTTGTCGAGACAGGTGCGTTCGTCACCGGCGGATCGGGGCTCAACGGCGTTCGCACGCCGGCTCGCGGCCGACGGCGCGACGGTGATCGTGAACGACATCAGCGCCGACGCCGCATCCGCCGTGGCGATCGAGCTCGACGGCGACACGGCCGTGTTCGACGTGTGCGACTCGGCGGCGTTCGATGCCGAGATCGACAAGGCGGTCGAGCGCCACGGCCGGCTCGACATCATGATCAACAACGCTGGCATCGCGCCGCCGCCCGACCCCGAACGCACGCAGCGCTCGATCGAGAACCAGATGAAGCGGATGGAGGGCAAGCTCGACGAGATGGTGCCACCCGACTCGTGCGTCGGTCTGAGCGACGACGACTGGGACCGGATGATCCGCATCCACCTCTACGGCACCTTCTACGGCACGCGGGCCGCGCTGCGTCACATGACGCCGGCCCGGTCGGGCTCGATCGTCAACATCTCGTCGGTGCTCGGATTGCGGCCCATGGCCGGAGCGCTGCACTACGCCACGGCGAAGGCGGGCATCATCGCGCTCACCAAGAGCGTCGGGCAGGAGGTCGCCCCCTACGGGGTGCGCGTGAACGCCGTGTGCCCGGGGTGGGTGGACACGCCGCTGCTGGCGCCGATGGATCCGATGCTGATGGCCGGCATCGTGATGCAGATCCCGAAGGGTCGGCTCGCCACCGCCGGCGAGCTGGCCGAACTCGTGCGGTTCCTCGCCGGGCCGGACAGTAGCTACTGCAACGGCGACGTCTTCGCCGCGTCTGGAGGTTTCGTCTGATGGCCACGGTGTTCACCCGGATCCTGAACGGTGAGCTCCCCGGCACCTTCGTGTACCGGGACGAGCACTGTGCGGTGTTCATGAGCATCAACCCGCTGGCGACCGGTCACTGTCTGGTGGTGCCGGTGCGCGAGGTCGATCACTGGGTGGATCTGCGCACCGACGAGGTGAACCACCTGTTCACCGTCGCCCATCAGATCGCCCAGGCCCAGCGATCGGTGTTCCCGTGCGAGAAGATCGGGATGATCGTCGCCGGGTACGAGGTGCCCCACACGCACATCCACCTCGTCCCGACCCACGACATGAGCCAGCTCGACGCGAGCGCTTCCCTCCGTCGTGGCGCGCTCGAGGCCGCGGCGAAGCGATCCGCAGCGGATCGCCGCCCGATCCTGCCTGATCGCCACTCGGCCCCTGGAGCCGCCCGGCACTAGCCCCCGGCCCGACAGCCCGGCACCTGACCGTTCCTTGACGACATCTACTGTGATCGTTCTCAGACACTCGTTTCCAGCGCCGATGACACAGCCGACCAGGAGTCAGGGGTGGAAGGACAGGTGGCCAATGGCGTGTGTCGAGGTGCGTCGAGGACGACCAGCGGCTGACGAGGACGGTGGCTGGCGTATCGAGATCGTGATCACCATCGCGCTGATGGCGTCGCAGTCCTGCCGCTGATGGACGCCACGCTCGTCGGTGGGGCATCGTCGACCGCTTTCGCGGGCGGCGAGATCGAGACCGTGCTCGCCAACGCCGCCGATGCGTCAACCGGGCGGGTACACGCTGCGACTGCGATCTTCGCCGGGCAGCCGCGGTCGAAGGCTGGCAGGCGTCGACGGTGACGCTCGCCTACCAGCACTACGTGCCTGGTCCGGCACGCGCCGAGGATGCCGGCGTGTGGGCGCGGGCATGTCGATCAACGGCAGTCAGCGCGCACGCCGCGTCTGATCAGCTGGTGACGGTGTCGATCACGGTCGAGCGGCGACGTGCGCGCTCAGTGGTGGTGAAAGGCGATGTCTGACGAACGTACCACGCCTGAAGGGCGCACCGGATCCGGGACGCCAGCATGTGGTGACCGGGTGCCAGTGGCGTCGATGCTGCTGGGGCTTTGGGCCGTCGCTCGCCATGGCGGCGGCGGTGATCCAGCAGTCGACAGCACCGAGGCCCGCCAACAGCGGCGCAGTCCGAGCAGAACGTGGGGCTTTCGCGCCGCGATCTGGCGTCGGCCGAGGACGTGGACACCGAACCCGGCACCGTGCCCTGCAGGCCGACGCCCGCATGTCCCCGACGGTGTCGCTCGACGGCTCGAACGCCGTGATGCTCAGCTGGAACGGCGAGGTTGACGTGGGCGAACACCGATGCTGCCAGCGCGCAACGTCTCTACCGCGTGATCGGCGTCGACGGGCGAGTTCCGCCTCGTCACGTCGAGTGCAGCCAGCGGATTCGTGGGGAGAGATGACCTGCTCGGCGATCACCGTGTTGCGATCTCCATTCCGCCGCCGCCCGACGTCGAATGGTTCCCAGGACGACCAAGCCCTCGTGGCTCATCTCAGTCACGGCGGCAGCCTGCCCGATGTCGTCGGCGCGCCCACCACGACCACGGCGTCCGATCCGAATCACACCCGCTTCCGACATGGCGCGTGGTAGTGACGATCAACGGTGGTGGCGACGCAGGGGTGCCGGTGGCGGCAGAAC
Organism: Acidimicrobiaceae bacterium; assembly: GCA_020637235.1. GTDB lineage: Bacteria > Actinomycetota > Acidimicrobiia > Acidimicrobiales > Ilumatobacteraceae > VFMC01. The sequence continues at coordinate 137,793 of JACJWG010000006.1, forward strand.
CAGATCCAGCCTCAGTGCAGGCGGCACCAACCGCCAGAACGAACCTCTCCACCGGGGACCTCGGCGGCGCGCCGACGTTCACGGCCGCACGCAGCCGCTGCGGCAACTTCAGCCTGGTCATCGACCGCTCTCGGGCTCGATCCGGTTCCCACCAACGGCCACGGTAACAGCGTCGCAAGCTCATCGACGCGCCTTCGCCAGCGCCGGTGGCACGGCCTGGTGGTCACCTTCAGTTCGGAGGCGTCGACGCTGGGCGCCGACGAGGACGATCAGGGCGCTACTACGACATGCTCGTCGAGAGCGACGTGGCGGCGCTCCAGGGTCTGGTGAGCGGATCTGGTCGAACGGTGGCACCAACTGGGAGGACGGCTTCTTCCGCATGCTCCGCAACCCGGACGGCACGGTGCAGAGTCAGTTGCCGAACACGATCTTGTTCTTCACCGACGGCATCCCGACCTTCAGCCGCCTCGACTTCTCGTCGAGCGACCTCCCGCCACCCAGCACCCCGGGACGTGGTCTGCCCGCATCGAACGGCTACGACTTCTCGCAGATCGGCTGGAACCGTGCCGAGCGAGTGCTGCGCGATCGCGGGGCGATCAACCTGATCGGCGTCTACGTGAACAGCAACGTCGACGCCGAGTCGACGTGGACGGTGCGCTCCAGGTACCCACACTGACCTACAGGCTTTAGCAACACCGTCGTGTTCCAGCAAGGCGGCTCAGAGCTGGAGCGGAGCCAACAACCTCGTCTTCCAGATGGTGGACTCCGACCTCAAAGTTCGACCGGCGGATCAGCAGCTGGTACGAGCAGAACCGCGCATCGAGTTCGTCGGCCAGTCGGCCTTCCTCGCCAACACCAACTCAGGCCTCGACAACTGGCGGACCCGGGTCACCAGCTCGATCAGTTCGAGCAGCGGCAACTGGTGACCATCACCGAGGCGCAGTACCACGCCGCCGCGAGCATTAACGAACAGCGACGGCTGGACCAGCTACCCCAGCGGGGCCAGCAGCTGGGTCAGGTGACGCAGTCGCAGTACACGATCAGCAACGTGAGTACGTCCTCGGACGGCTGGCACGAGGTCGGCACGTGGACCAACGTGACGCAGAGCGTGTGCGACGCCAACAACGTCATCTGACGGGTAAGGGGCGACAGGTGGCAGGCCACGACCACCGCCACGCCGACCTCGTGGACCCACAGTCCATGCACCTACGAAGAGAGAGCAACACCACCGGCACGACTCGTCGACGGATGGCGATCGGCTAAAGGTCATACTCACCGCCGTACGACTACTTCATTTGACAACGGTGCCGCCGACATCAAGAACTACGCGGCGATCAGCAACCTGGTCGTCAGCAGCACATCCGGTGTCGAGGGGCGGAGTTCGTCGAGGCGATCCCCGAGGAGCGGCCCGTACGCAACGCGGCGGCCCGCCACGACCTCTTCGTGTTGCCGGAACTACGCAGACTTCGGCAACGCCCTCTCGGCCGTGGCGCTCGGGCAGTGCGGCGGCACGGTATGCAGACACCGTATGTCGGATCGAGCTTGCAGGATCCGTTCACGTACGAGAACACCTCGACCAACGAGGGCCGTACGGAGCGCGTCGGCGGCGTACCCGCAGCGGCACGTTCGACATCTCGCTCCCCGGTGGCATAACGACCGAGTCCTGCTCCGCCGCAGCAGTTCACCAACCCCTCGTTTCAATGCGCCTGCGACTGGACCCACAGAGCGGTGGTGAAGAGCCGTATCCGTTCGAGACCGTGCCCGTCGACGGACGCACCGCCAGACTGGCCCGCATCAGCTCCACGGTGAACGCCAACAGGCCGTGTCGTGCGTAACGGGTGGTGCTCGTGAGACGCCGGCTCGTCTGCTGGCGGAACAGCGCGACGAGGGCAGCGCATTCGTCCTCGCGCTCGTGAGCGATCCTCATGGCCTCCTTGGTGGTGCTGCCGGTGATGGACTACGATATCGGTGCTGCGCACCGACTCAGTACTGAACGACTTCACCGAAGCGCACCGAAGCTGAAGGGCGGCCTGCGCGCCGCACTGTTCGATCAGTGCTGCTCTACCAGGCGTGCGTCAGTTCAGGGAGGGACGACGTCGGTGGAGCTCGCGGTGCCGCCCAGTCTCGGCGTCGCTCGTACTGCCACCACCACCAGGGCGCGTTGCAGGACGTCCCAGGCAACAGCGCCGCCGCGATCGCCACCACGCAGGTGGGCTCGAGGCGATGATCCCACCAGGCTTTACATGGCGAACGGAACGCCCGAAGCTCGACGGCACCAGCGGCTGGACTGGTGCACCAGCATGGTGAACGCCGACGTGAACATAGATCCCGTGGCGGAAGCGTACCCAGGCAGCAGGAACACAGACACGACAGCTGGCAGGCGGACACCTCGTCGACGTCGGAAGGCGCCGTGGTGCGCCGGCACTGCCACCGTTCCAGAACTACAGCCCGCCGGCGGCTACATGATGCCGCGGGCGACTTTTCAGTCCGTACCGTGTGGCCTTCCCAGGAAGTACACCGACGACGTGGTGATCGCCGACAGCACCCCCACCTACTTCGTCTCCGGCATCTACTACTTCGAGAAGCGCTGCGGATCTCAGGCAATGCAGGTGGTCGCCGGCACGGGCAAATGCCCGGTGCGTGGAAACGACGCGCCGTCGCCGTCGCCCGGCACTGATCAACGCCCCGTTCGGCGCGACGAAACAGCGGTCAGTACCACCTTCGTCTTCGGTGCGAACGGTCGCTCGTCTGTCGACACGGTCACTCGGCTCCCGCCATGTCGTTCGTGATGAACCGCCAGCTCGTGGCCGAGGAGGACCCCGCTTGCGGGTCTTGAGCGACGTCTCGTCATATCGGTCAACGGTGTCTTCAACGGCTCCGCCACCCGCTCGACCTGCCGCACAACTGAACGTCGGTCACCCCGGTGTTGAACAGTTCGGTCTACTCACCCCCTGATCCGTGGACCGCTTCGCGCCTCGAACCTGGTGTCGACACCGTCACTCCCAGTTGCGTGGCGCATGCAGATTAAAGTGGTGTGACAGCCAGCCTTTGATCAGCAAACATCAGCTCTGAACGCATCGACGGTGACGCTCAAGATCCCGGGCTATGTGAGCGTGCCGCAGGGATCCGTGCTCGTGACCGGTGGCACCGGGAGCTCGGCGAACAAGACGATCAGCTTCGGCGGCGGCATCCTCGCTGCGCAATTGGCCGTCGACGGCAGGCCACCGGCGTTCCTGCAGCTCGGCCTGCTGAACCCCGTGGTGCAGAAGACGTTCAAGATCGTGACCGAGACGGTGTCGGGCAGTCCCTCGGTGCGCTCGATCGCCCTCGTGCAGGTGAACGAGTCCGGCGGACACGCGGTGAACTCCTGGGTGATCGAGACCACGGCGTCGGGCTGAGCCCGGCGCGGCGATCAGTCGCCTGACAGCTCCAACCGGTCGCCTGCGGCATCGGCGTCGATCACCTCGATCGCGTCGAGCAGCTCGGGGCCCTTGTTGCGCACGCTGTTGACCGCCGTCGACACGGGGTGCATCTCGAGCAGGTCGTCGGGTGCCGGGACGAGCAGCCGCTGCAGGGCCTCCAGGTCGTGCTGGTCGGGGTCGAGCCACTCGGCCCACGCCGACGGTGGCAGGAACACGGGCATCCGGTCGTGCACGGGCGCCATCGTGGCGTTGGCGCTGGTGGTGATGATCGTGCAGCTGTGCAGCCACGGGGCGTCGGGACCCTCGGCCGTGTCGCGCCACACGGTCCAGAGGCCGGCCGCGGCGAGCGGTTCGCCGTCACGGCGGTGGATGAAGAACGGCTGTTTCACCTTCTGGCCGGGCACGGCCTTCCACTCGTAGAAGCCGTCCATCGGCACGATCAACCGCTTCGAGCGCAGCAACCCCTTGAACGCCGGCTTCTCGGCGACCGTCTCGGCGCGGGCGTTGATCATCTTGGAGCCGATCTTGATCTCCTTGGCCCAGGTGGGCACGAGCCCCCAGTGGAACGCCCGTACCACGGGTTGGGCCTCGCGGTCGGCCACGACGGCGTACACGTCGTTCGTGGGGGCGGCGATTGAAGTTGTCGCCGAGCGGATCGGTGTCGAACGTAGCCCCGAAGTACAGCGCGATCCTTGGCCGGGGTGTTACTGGGGCAAGCGACCGCACGCGGATCGCACGGTAGCGGGGTGCGCCACGCCGGCGACCGATGGCTCCAGCTGCCTGGCGGGCGCCGGTCACTGCGTCTCAACTGTTGATCGCTGACGCCGTTCTCCCTTCACCTGCGATCGCCATCGACGTCCTCGCGGCGTCCCGTGGTGGTGGTCGACGCCTGATGCCAGGGTCTGGCAGCAGGGGTTCCACCGAACCAGCGCAGACGACCGAGGTCGATCCGGAGCTCACACCTGCAGGCGTGGCGGCAGAGCACGCCGCCGCCGATCGAATCTACTTATTGGCCGTGGCACCGGGCGACGTCGACACCAGCACGTCCCACCGCTGGGGCATGCCCGGGATGTCAAGCCTTCCGACGCCGGCGTGGTGAGGTTCACCGCGACGATCGCATACCAGGGAGTTGGAACCAAGGGCCGTCGGTCACGAGCGTCGAGGGCGTGTGGCCCTGCGGTGGCCGGCGACGGTGGTTCGCCGGCGACGTTCGACGACGGCACTTTAACACGCCGCGATCCCGGTGCCACCAGGGTTGCCCGAACTGAAATCGCCGTTCACCGACACGATCAACTTACCGACGCCGAGGTGACGTCCGTGGCGCCAAACGTAGCGCTTGTTGAAGGTCACCTTACGCGCCGGCGCCCATATCACGTCGTCGACACCACTCGTCCGGCGGCGCCAGGCTTTGAAATTAGCATAAAAGGCCAGATATTTATTGCAGGAATTACAGGTGCGTTGGGCGTGAACGCCGCCTCTTGATCAAATTTGGCCTTCAGCAGAGCCGGCGCCGATCACGACGATTCGCGTCGCCCGAGAAGCGGACCGTGCTGGAAGTAGTAGATGCCCGACGTGAGTACACCGGCGTCGCGCCGTCGATCGTGATCGGATCGGGGTAGGTACCCAGGAGAGTACACGGTGCAGGCGGGGTATCCGACCGGCATCGAGTAGCCGTCAGCGACCGCAGCTCACGTGGCGCGAGGGCAGGTCAGGCACCCAGATCCGATGGTAGCTGGGCACGCTGCTGATGAGCGACGTCCATTGCTCCGGCGGCGCGGCGCCCATCTGCCGAGCATCAACAGTCCGACGACGCTTCGGCCAGCACGGCCGCTCCCACCTACTGGTGCGGGCCGTACCGGATGGTAGTTAACTCGGGTCCTCGGCCAGCGATGACGACATCTTCCAGCACTGGGTCGACACCGCGGTGCCGAGGCCGGGTCCGGCGAGGTTGACCGGCACGGTGAGGCCGGCGGCATCGCACGTCTTGAACAACCCGACCGGGTCGGCGAGCGCGGTGCGGAGACCGCCTTTCACGGCCTCGAGCCGCGTCGTTTTCGACTGCAGGATGCGCGTCTGGCGGCTCACCGCCTGCGAGTAGTCGAGGATCGGCATCACCATCAGCCCGGCGAGCAGGATCATCACGAGCGCGATCACCAGGGCGGAGCCCTCGTCGCGTCCGTCCCGCTCGACGGCCGTCATCGGTTCACCTGCATCACGCATGACACCGCTTCGTTCGGTCGTACCTGCACCCGCACCCCGGACCACGGTCCGCCCTCCACGGCGAAGGTCTCGATCGCCTTCGCTTTCCCACCGGCGGCACAGCTCCACCCCGCGTCGGAGTACAGCGTCGACGCCGGCACGAGCGGCTGGATCTCGACCGTGATCCACTCCCCGCCCTCGAGGGCGAAGTCGAAGGTGCCGCTCGGGTAGGTGCGCGTGGTGCGCACGATGTCCTTCGACGCCTGCAACGGCAGGCCGGACCGGTCGGTGGTGGCGGTGTGCTGGTACTCGAACGGGTCGGGGACGGCCGCGCCACCGAGTCGGGTCTGGATCGTGATCGTGCCACCGCACTCGGCGAGCGCGACCGACTCGAGCGCCGCGGCGAACTGGTCCCAGTCGGGCAGCAGGTACATGTTCGCCGTGTCGGCGTTCACGAACTCACCGTTCACCGAGACTGCGGGCTCGCCGAAGTCGTTGCCCGTGATCAGCCGCGTCAGGATCACGCTGTTGCGGGTGCGGGTGGTGACGATGTCGTAGCTCTCGTACGGCTCGGAGTAGCTCGTCGTGCGACGCCGTCCGGCCGATGCAGTCGAGTCGTACACGGCCTTCGTGGTCGGCTCCCAGTACTGGTACGGGGCCGAATAGCGGATCCGCCGGCTCGCCGCAGCCGTCGCGTCATAGGTCGCCTGGTCGACGACGTTCCAGCTCGAGCCGCTGCGACGCTCGTAGTGGAAGCCGCGTTCGTAGTCGTAGTGCCAGCCGCGTCCGTAGTCGAGCCAGTTGTTCGAGTTGCCGAACGCCGGCCCGACGCCCACGCCGATGAAGTCGACGGTGCCGCGGAACTGGTCGACGATGTACTTCGCCCGGTTGAAGGCCTCTTGGTCGTACGACGAGCCGGACGTCGCGAGCTCGACCTGGCGAGGCGGCGTGCTCGTCGGTGCGCTCCTCGACGAGGTGTCGTCGAGACGGCTCCAGGTGGGTTCGCCGTCGGTGAAGAACAGCACCGTGTCGGGCAGCACCTGCTGCACCGTGCCGGTCTCGGTGTAGAACATGCGGTGCAGCGCGTCCTCCCAGTTGGTCGCACCGTTCGCCTTCAGCTTCTTCAGCTCCCGACGGAGATCGTCGACGTCGCGCTCGACGAGCATGTCGTAGTAGCGGGAGCGTGGCGATTCACCGACGACGCTCGCCGCCGAGTCGAAGCGCACCACCTGCAACTTCACCGGCGTGCCGGCGAACGCCTCGACGAACGCGATGGCGCCGTCGATCACCGTCGACATCGCACCGCCGATCGATCCCGAGTCGTCGAGCACCAGTCCGTAGTTGCCGCCGCAACGCGTGCGGGCCTGGTTGAACGTCGGTGTGCCCGACGTGCTCGACGCATCGATCACGCTGCGGGTGGAGCCGCCCGAGGTGAGGGTGAGGGTGTTGAGGCCGCCGCCGGCACCATCGGTGTCGCCGCCGCCGTCGAGGGTGATGACCACCTGACGCGCCACCTTCGACGGCGCCAGGGGGTCGAGCGGGTCGGCTGGATCGTCGGCCGGCGGCTGGCTCACCTGGAGCACCCAGCTCGGCGAGGTGGAGCCGGGGACGAAGGTCACGTCACCTGGCGGGGGCAGCATGTCGCGGATCACCACGAGGTTCTCGCACGTCCAGGGGGCGCCGCCCACCCGGAGGCACTGCACGCGGACGAGGTCGTAGCTGTCGCCCTGCTGCACATACCGGTACGACACGTTGATCTGCGAGACGACCGCGTCGGTGCGCCCGGCCTCGAGCGACGTCCACGACAGCATGATGGCGTTCGAACCGCCGGTGACCGCCGACGCCGGGCAGGAGGTGCCACACGGTGACGCGCCGGCGGACACGTCGACGGTCTCGGCCGACGCGAGGTCGCCCGGCAGCCACGTGGCGACACTCGTCTCGGAGCGCGCCACGTTCAGGCGGCCAGCGGAGTTGTCCTGCTCGCGCACCATGACGATCACCGCTGCGGTGAGGCTCGACACCACCAGCCCGAGGAGCATCACGGTGACGATCAGCTCGACGAGCGTGAGGCCGGCGTCGCGCGTCGTGCGAACCTCCGACGTGGGTGCCTGGGCGGCGTGCGGCGAGCCGATCTCAGACATCGCTCTTCACCACCTGGATCGTGCGCTGTGCACCGGTCTCGGGATTGCGCACCGTCACCTCCACCATCTGCACCAGCAGGTCGTCGGGCTGACTGCCCTGGCACGCGCCGTCCACCCACGTGCCCGAGGCCGATGGTGTCGGACCCGGCTGGAAGCGGCGGTGCGACACCCACGCGTCGTCGGCACTCCAGCCCTGCAGCAGCGCTGCGTTCTTGGCGTACGAGCTGTAGTCGCACGACTTCGGCGCTCGATTGATCTTGTCGGCGGCGTTGTTGAGCGCCGTCTCCACCTGCGCGAGCCCACGGTTGCTCGACGAGGCCCGCACGGCACCGATGACGGCGTTCATCACGGGCACGATGACGATGCCCATGATGACCACGGTGACCAGCAGTTCGGTGAGCGTGGTGCCGGTGTCGCACTGTCGGGCGATCGACGAGCGCGCCGCGGCACCGCTGCCGGTTTCGTCGTCTCCCTCGACTCCCAGTTGGTCGTGCCGCCTCAATGTCCGCTCCGTGATGTGAGTGACGGAAGGGTCATCGGACGATCTCTTGACGAACTTGAGACGCCCACGACCTCCGCCCGGGGGCATCGTTGTAACCCGGCACGCTCGGAGACCTGAGTCAAGATCGCTTGAGCAACGCCGACCGCCGACGGTTTGCGAGAACCTTGAGCCCGGCCGTGGCGCGCCTTGACACCCGGGAGCCGGGAACTCATCGGGTCACGATCCGGCGATCGAATGGATGCAGGACACGGCTTCGTTGGCACGCACTCGCACGCGCACCCCGGCGAGGTTCGTGCCGTCGATCGGCACGAGCGTCGTCGGCCGGACGTCGGGGCCGACCTTGCAGGTCCACGCGCCGGTGGCGAGCCCGGTGAGGTTGCCGGTGTCCGACGGTTGGATCTCGACGTCGATCCACTCACCGGTCGGGATCCCGAAGTCGAACGTGCCGCTGCGGAACTCCTTCGATGTCGACACGGTCGCACCGGTGGAGCCCGACGGCAGACCACCCGCGTCGGTCGTGGCGGTGTGCTGATAGACGAAGGTGTCGTCGGACGGTTCGCCGGCCTCCTGGGTCTGCACGGTGAGCGTGCCGCCGCACTCGGCGAGCGCCACCGCCTCGAGCGCACCGGCGAACTGGTTCCAGTCGGGGAGCATGTAGAGGTTCGCCGAATCGGCGTTGGCGTACTCGCCGTTGACACTCTCGGCGGGGATGCCGGTGTCGTCGCCGGCGACGATGCGGGCGATCACCTTCGAGTTCTCGATCCACTCCTCGGTGACGTCGTAGTGCTCGTAGGGCTCGGCGTACACCTCCTCACGCTTGCGAGCGGCGGACGGCAGCAGGTCGTAGGCGGCCTCGCTGACGGGTTCCCACTGGTCGTAGGGCGCCTCGTACACGATCCGGCGATCGGATCCCGGCGCGGCGTCGTACGCGGCCTGGTCGGCCAGATACCAGTCGGACGACGCGTCGGCGCGGGTCTCGTAGTGATAGCCCTGCGAGTACGCGTAGTGCCACCCGTTCGTGTACGACTGCCACGGGCTCCACCCGGTCGCGAACTCGCCGACGCCGATACCGATGATCTCGACCGAGCCGCGGACCTGGTCGACCAGATGGTCGGCCCGGTTGAACGACTCCTGGTCGTACCAGCCGGCGCTGACCAGGTCGACCTGCGGTGCCGGCGGCTCGATCGGCGCCGACGGCGACGACGTGGCCCACCGACGATGCCACGTGGGTTGGCCGTCGGTGAAGAAGAGCACCTTGTCGGGCAGGGTGGGCAGCACTGAGCCGCTCTCGTCGAAGAACATCCGGTGGAAGGCGTCCTCCCAGTTCGTGCCGCCGTCGGCCACCAGCCCGCCGATGGCAGCGCGGAGCTCGGCGACGTCCGCCGGATCGAGCATGTCGTAGTACCGGGTGCGTGGGCTCTCGCCGAGCACCGTGGCGACCGAGTCGAACCGCACCACCTGCAACGTCATCGGCGTGCCGGCGAACGCGTCGACGAACGACTGGACGCCGGCGATGACCGTGCCCATCTGCGCGCCGATCGAACCCGAGTCGTCGATGATCACCCCGTACGTGCCGCCGCAGCGCGAGCGGGTGTTCGCGAAGCTCGGCGTGCCGGCGGTGCTGTCGGGGGTGATGGTGCCCCGCTGTACGCCGCCCGCGGTGATGGTGACCGAGTTGACGCCGCCGCCGGCGCCGGCGGCGTCGCCCCCACCGTCGATCGTGAGGACCACCTGCTTCGAGAACTTGGGCACGGCGAGTGCCTCGGCCGGGTCGGACTCGGCGGTTGCCGGCGAGTCGCTGATGGTCGCCACCCAGGTCGGTGACGTGACGCCGGGTGTCCACGTGATGTTGCCCGGGGGCGCGCCGAGATCGCTCACGACGACGGTGTTCCGGCAGGACCAGGCGCCGCCGTCGGCCGATTCGCAGGCGACCCGGACGAGTTGGAACTCCTCCCCCACCTGCACGTAGCGGTACGACACGTTGATCTGCGTGGTCACGACCCCGCTCGGACCCGACGCGAGCGAGGTCCAGCTGAGCATCACGACGTTCGACCCACCGGTCACCGCATTCGGCGGGCAGGCGGTGCCGCAGGGCGACGCCGACGGATCGACCTCCACCGTGTCCGACGAGGCGAGATCGGCGGGCATCCAGAGCCCGACGCTGGTCTCCGCCCTCGCGACGTTCAGTCGACCCTCGGTGTTGTCGGTCTGGCGGACGAGCACGATCACCGCCGAGACGAGGCTGGTGACCACGAGTCCGAGGAGCATCACGGTGATCAGCAGCTCGGTGAGCGTTGCGCCGAGATCGCGATCGAGGTCGCGATCGAGGTCGCGGTCGTCGCGATCGCGGTCGACGACCGGGGACGCGTTCGATCGCGTCGCCGCTCCCCGTCCGTGTTCGATCTCGATCATCTGCCTCCGCCCGTGCGTGCGCACCCGAGACGTCCGGCTCTCCCGTACCGAAGTCGCTCGGCCGCGAGACCCCTCGCGACCTGGAGGAATGTCGTCCGCCGGCGCCGTCGCAGTCAGTCAAGAAGTCTTGACGAACGCCCTCGGTGGTCCGGTTGACGAGATCTTGACGGGATCGCCGAGCATCCACCCCCCGCCTGGGGGAGCCGCCCGGGCCGCTGGGCCGCGCAGGTCAACCGGCGACGCTCGTGTGCCGATGCTGAACACATGGTCAGCCGTCACCGGAACCGATCGACCGACGCCGGTCCCGGCGCTCGCGCCCTCCCCGACGGTTCGGAGGGGTTCAGCCTGATCGAGATCCTCATCGTCGTCTCGATCCTCGGCATCTTGTCCACCGTCGCCGTCTTCGCCGTTCGTGGGGTCGCGGACCGAGGTGACGACAGTGTGGTCGAGGCGGACCAGGACGTGTTGTCGAGCGCGCAGGAGGCCTACATGGCGCAGACGGGACGCTACGCCACCGAGGCCGAGCTGGTGGCGGCCGGGTTCCTCCGTTCCGAGTCGACCGTGCACGACATCGTGCTCCACCCCGACGGCTCCTACACCCTGTCCACCGTCGTGCCCTGACACCCGACCCGCCGGGTCTCGTGCGGCCTCGCCGTACTCGTCGGGGGTCGGGTGCGCTCCTGATCGCTCGGCGACCTGGAGCGCACACGACATCGTCGCAGCACTCGATGCGGAAGAGGGCCGACGCCTGCGTCTCCGCAGGTCATCGGCCCTCCGTGTACGTCGGGCTGGGGAGATTTGAACTCCCGACCCCTTGTCCCCCAGACAAGTGCGCTAACCAAGCTGCGCTACAGCCCGTTCGGCCGTCGTCGGCCACCGCTCGCTCGCTGGACACCGGCGAATGACCGTCGTGGTGGGTGCTGGGGGGCACGTCACCGGGACCACTCGCAGGTATCGGCCAGAAACCGATCGGCTGCAAGATGGTAGCTGTCGGCCCTCCGAGCGACAACGCCACGGACGTGCCGGGCCGCCTAGTCTGCGGCGATGACGGATGCCCTGGTCACCCTCGAACGGCGCGACGCGGTGCTGGTGGTGCACCTCGACGACGGCAAGGCGAACGCGCTGTCGTCGGCGATGATCACGGCGATCGGCGCAGCGATCGACGAAGCCGACGCCGACCCGTCGATCGCCGCCATCGTGCTGCACGGTCGCGAGGGAACGTTCTGTGCCGGTTTCGACCTGGGTGTGATGCGTGGTGGCGACGTCGCCGCCGTATCGGCGCTCGTGAGCGACGGCGGCGAGCTCGTCCGGCGGTTGTACGGATGCGGGGTGCCGGCCGTCGCCGCCAGCACCGGCCATGCGCTCGCCGCCGGAGCGTTGCTCCTGCTCGGCTGCGACCTGCGCATCGGCACCGACGCGCCCTGCAAGGTCGGTCTCAACGAAGTGGCGATCGGCATGGTGCTGCCGGCGTGGGCGATCACGATCGCGGCCGAGCGGCTCAGCCGTCGGCACCTGCAACGAGCGGTCGCCACGGCCGAGGTGACCGACGGGCACGGCGCCGTGGACGCCGGCTTCCTCGACGAGGTGGTGGCCGACGGCGAGGTGCTCGACGCCGCGGTCGCCGCTGCGTCGGCGATGAGCCAGCTCAGCCGGCTCGCGTACGCCGGCACGGTGCGGGCGCTGCGCGGCGGTGTGCTCGCCCAGATGGACGCCCAGATCGCCGCAGATCGTGCGCGAGGTGCCGTCCCGGCGATCTGACCTAGCGTGCCGACCCATGTCGCACGAGCCGTGGTGGAAGTCAGCCGTCGCCTACCAGATCTACCCGCGGTCGTTCATGGACTCGAACGGCGACGGCATCGGCGATCTGAACGGCATCACGTCGAAGCTCGACCACCTGACGGCCCTCGGCGTCGACGTGGTGTGGCTGAGCCCGCACTTCGACAGTCCCAACGCCGACAACGGCTACGACATCCGTGACTATCGGGCGGTGATGGCCGAGTTCGGCACGATGGACGACTTCGACCGGCTGCTCGCCGGGCTCACCGAGCGGGGCATCGAGCTGATCGTCGACCTCGTCGTCAACCACACCAGCGATCAGCACGCGTGGTTCGTGGCGAGTCGCTCGTCGCCCGACGACCCGTACCGCGACTTCTACATCTGGCGTGACGGCGTCGACGGCGGACCGCCCAACAACTATCCGTCGTTCTTCAGCGGGTCGGCCTGGACGTTCGACGACTCGACCGGCCAGTACTACCTCCACTACTTCGCCCGCCAGCAACCCGACCTGAACTGGGAGCACCCAGCAGTACGGGCCGAGGTGTACGACATCATGCGGTTCTGGCTCGACAAGGGCGTGGCCGGCTTCCGGATGGACGTCATCCCGTTCATCTCGAAACAGCCGGGCCTGCCCGACCTCACCCGCGAACAGCTGCGGTCGCCCCAGGACACCTATGCGAGCGGACCCCGGGTGCACGAGTTCCTCCACGAGATGTACGTCGAGGCGCTCGCCGGCCGCGACGCGATGACGGTCGGCGAGGCGTTCGGCGTCGGGTTCGAGCAGGCCCCGCTGTTCACCGACGCCCGTCGCGAGGAGCTGTCGATGATCTTCCACTTCGACCTGGTGCGCCTCGACCGGCGTCACTGGCGCAGGGTCCCGTGGACACTGCCGCAGTTCCGTGCCGTGCTGCAGGCCACCGACGACGCAGCCGGCGAGCACGGGTGGGCGACGAGCTTCCTGTGCAACCACGACAACCCGCGTGCGGTGTCGCACTTCGGCGACGATTCGCCGACCTGGCGGGTCGCCTCGGCGAAGGCCCTCGCCACCGTGATGCTCACCCAGCGGGCCACCCCGTTCCTGTACCAGGGCGACGAGCTCGGCATGACCAACTTCCCGTTCCGCACGATCGACGACTACGACGACGTCGAGGTGAAGGGTCTGTGGCGCACGCTGGTCGAGACCGGCAAGGTGCCCGGCGACGAGCTGCTCCACCACCTCGCCCACACCGCACGCGACCATGCCCGCACGCCGATGCAGTGGACGGCGGCGCCGGACGGGGGCTTCACCACGGGCACGCCGTGGCTCGCGGTCAACCCGAACACGGCCGAGATCAACGCCGCCGAGCAGCTCGACGATCCCGAGTCGGTGTTCCACCACCACCGCCGCCTGATCGCCCTCCGCCGGGCGCACCCGGTGCTCGTGCACGGCGCCTACCGCGACCTCGACCCCGCCGGCGAGCGGGTGCTCGCGTACACACGCACACTGGCCGGCGCCCAGGTCGTGGTGATCGTGAACATGGGCGCCGACCCGGTCGAACACGCGCTCCCGGGCGAGGTCGGCATCGGCGACACCCTGCTCACCAGCTCGGGCCCCGCTCCCCTGCCCGGCAGCTCGATCGTCGCGCTCGCGGGTTGGCAGTCGATCGTCGCCGCGACGGTCTGACGGGTCAGACGAACAGGTCGACGATCCGCCAGCCGAGATAGGCGACCAGCAACACCATCAACAGCTTGAAGTGCCATGGGGCCTTCACGTCGTCGACGTCGCCGTCGGCACCGACCGCGAGCTGCTTCAGGTCGAGGTTCTTCGCGGTCACCGTGCTCTGGCGCTGCGGCGCCTCCACCACGCGGCCACAGCTCGGGCACGTCCCGTCGGCGTTCATCGCCGAGGGCGTCCAGTACTTGGCGCAGTCCTCGCAGTACGGCATCGCTACTCCGTCCGCTTCCGCACCCGGAGCTTGATCGGGGTGTTGCCGAAGTCGAACGCCTCGCGGATGCTGCGCTCGAGATAGCGCATGTACGTCTGGGGCAGCTCGCGATTCACGAACAGGGTGAACGTGGGCGGATCGGTCGCGCCCTGCACCGCGTACAGCACCTTCAGGCCGTGGCCGGCCGGCTGCTTCTGCTGCGCCATCGCGATCACCTTGTTGACGTCGCGGGTGGGTACCCGGCGGTGGTACTGGGTGATCGCCTCCTGCAGCAGCGGGCGCAGCTTGTGCACGCCCTTGCCGGTGAGCGCAGACACCTTCAACACGGGTGCCTCGCCGACGAAGCTCAGCTTTCGCTGCACCTCGGCCTGCACCTCGAGCCGCTGCTCGGCGTCGTCGATCAGCTCCCACTTGTTGAGCATGATCACGATCGGGCAGCCGCTCGCGTCGACACGCTCGGCCAGCCGCTGATCCTGACCGGTGACGCCTTCGGTGGCGTCGATCACCAGCAGCGCGATGTCGGCGTCGTCGATCGCCCGCAGGGCACGCACCATCGAGTAGTACTCGGCCGAGTCGTCGATCTTGCCGCGCTTGCGCATGCCGGCGGTGTCGACGAACACGATCGGTCCGTCGGGCGTGTCGACGAGGGTGTCGATCGCATCGCGCGTGGTGCCGGCCATGTCGTGCACCACCGAGCGGTCCTCGCCGACGAGGCGGTTGAACAACGTGCTCTTCCCGACGTTCGGCCGGCCGACGATCGCCACACGGGGCGGCGGTGCGTCCTGCGGGTTCCAGAGCGGCTCGCCGTCGACGTCCGGTGCGGGTCCGCCGTCGTCGTCGAGCACGGTGGGGATGCGGGCGATGATCTCGTCGAGCAGGTCGCCGGCGCGACGTCCGTGCAGTGCGCTCACCGGATGCGGGTCGCCGATGCCCAGCGCGAGGAACTCCCAGCGGGCGTCCTCGCGTCGATCGTTGTCGGCCTTGTTCGCCACCACCAGGATCGGCACGCCGCTGCGGCGGAGCCAGGTGCCGATCTGCTCGTCGTCGTCGGTGACGCCGACGGACGCATCGACCACGAACAGCACCAGATCGGCGGTGCGCACGGCGGTCTCCACCTGGCGCGACACCTTGGCGTCGAGTTCGCTCCCACCCGGGAGCCAGCCGCCCGTGTCGACGAGGTTGAAGCGATGACCGAGCCACTCGGCCTCTTGTTCCTTGCGGTCGCGGGTGACGCCGGGGCGGTCCTCGACGATGGCCAGCTGCTCACCGACGATGCGGTTGAACAGGGTGCTCTTGCCCACGTTCGGGCGGCCGACGACGACGACGTTCGCCAGCCGATCCGGGTCGGTCGACATCGGCTGATCGTTCATGCGGCGGGCTCCAGTGCGGCGCGCAGTGCCGCGCCGTCGGTCGGGACGACCTCCACCGGGCGCGGCAGGTCGGCGAGGGTGGTGCCGTCGAGGAAGCGTCCCTCGGACAGGCACACGTCGGGCAGCAGATAGCGGTGACCGGGAGGTTCTGCCTCCAGGACTCGGCTGAGGTCGGCGCCCACCATCAGTCCCGTGACGGCCGTGTTGCCGCCGAAGAACTCGTTGCGCACCGGGATCACGCGCACGTCGCGATGGCCGAGCGAGGCGACGAGCGGACCGATCACCTGAGCACCGAACTCACCGGTGAGCACGCCGATCGGAGCGTCGCGGCGCGACCGCAACGTCACCGGTGACGTGGCGGCGCCGGCCCGCAACCCGGTGTACGCCGCAGGGTTGGGCGGTGGGGTGTCGACCGCAGCGAAGAAGCCGCGCTGCACACCGGTGGTGGTGTGCGCGAGGCCGAGGAACTCCTGCTCGAACGTGCGGGCCATACCGATCCCGTCCTCGTGCATGCCGAACCCCTCGTAGGCGTCGGCTGCCGGGAACGGTCGTCCGGTCATCAGGTAGTACTCGTCGGCGGCGAACACCATCCGCCGCCCCAGCACCCGCAGGAACACGTCCTGCCAGTCGTCGATCGCGTCGAGCACCGCGTTCGCCTCGTCGAGGGTGTGCAACCGCATCGACGACTCGGTGTTGAACCGGCTGAGCCCGAGGGGCACCACCGCCACCGACTCGAGTTCGGGATACCGGTCGAGCACATCGGCCAGGGTGCGGTCGAGCGCGGCACCGTCGTTGACCCCGGGGCACAGCACGATCTGACCACGCACCGCGATGCCGTGGTCGAGCAGGGCTCGCAGCCAGCGCAGACTCATCCCGCCACGAGGGTTGCGCAACATGCGGGCGCGCAGGTCCGGATCGGTGGCGTGGATGCTCACGTGCAGCGGCGACAGGCGCTCGGTCACCACCCGTTCGAGGTCGGCCTCGGTGAAGCGGGTGAGGGTGGTGAAGTTGCCGTACAGGAACGACAGGCGGTAGTCGTCGTCCTTCAGGTACAGGCTGCGGCGCATCCCCTTCGGCAGCTGGTAGATGAAGCAGAACTCGCAGTGGTTGTCGCAGGTGCGCACCCGGTCGAACACCGCGCTCGACACCTCGGCGCCGAAGGGCTCGCCGGCGCGCTTGCTGACCGTCGTGCTGAGGTCGAGGCCGCCACGGCGGTAGTCGACGTCGAGGTCGGCCTCGTCGACGAGGAGGCGCCACTCGATGATGTCGCGGGGTACCTGTCCGTTGAGCGCGACGATCTCGTCGCCCGCGCACAGTCCGGCCGCCTCGGCGGCCGAGCCTGCCGAGATGTTGACGACCACCGGAGCTGACACGTCCGTCGAGGCTACCGGGCACGTCGCACGGCACGTCCCGGCGCCCCGAGCCGTGCTCGACGCACCGATAGCCTGGCCGCGTGGACGTGGATCGGGTGCTGCTCGCCGAACCTCGGGGCTTCTGCGCCGGGGTGGAGATGGCGATCAAGGCGTTGGCCTGGATGGTGCGCAGCTTCCCGCCGCCGGTGTACTGCTACCACGAGATCGTGCACAACCAGATCGTGGTCGAGCGCTTCGAGAAACAGGGCGTCATCTTCGTCGACGACATCGCCGAGGTGCCGCCCGGCAGCCCGATCATGCTGTCGGCCCACGGCTCGGCACCGGAGGTCGTCGCCGCCGCCCGTCATCGGGGCAGCTACGTGGTCGACTCGGTGTGCCCGCTCGTCACCAAGGTGCACCACGAGGTGAAGGTGCGCGCCGGCAAGGGCTATCGCATCGTCTACGTCGGCCACGAGGGGCACGAGGAAGCCGTCGGCACGATGGCCGTCGCCCCGGCCTCGATCAGCCGCGTCGAGAGCGTCGCCGAGGTCGCCGCGCTGCCGGTGTTCGACGAGCCGGTGGCGTTGCTCGCGCAGACCACGCTGTCGCACCGCGACTGGGCCGACGTGGCCGTCGCCGTGAAGGGACGGTTCCCCGACACGTGGACGCCCGGACGCAGCGACCTCTGCTTCGCCACCACCAACCGCCAGTCGGCGCTCATGGCGATCGCCGATCGCTGCGATGCGATCGTGGTGATCGGCTCGGCGAACTCGTCGAACACCCGGGCACTCGAGAAGCTGGCCGTCCAGGCCGGGGCGCCACGGGTGTACCGCGTGAACGAGGCCGAGGAACTGCCCGACGACCTCACCGGCACCGTCGGCGTCACCGCCGGCGCCTCGGCGCCCGAGGAACTGGTCGACGCCGTGATCCGACGGCTCGCACCACGCGACGGCGTCGAGCGCGTGCGGGTCACCGACGAGGACGAGTACTTCCCGCCGCCGCGCAACATCCGCGACCTGCAGGTGGCGATCACCACCGCTGCGGCGACGATGCTCGGCGCCGACGCCGGACGGCTCAGCTTCGCCGACGACCGCGAGCGCGCGGCCAGCGACGTGCTCGACGCGCTGCGGCCGCGCTGAACCGTGTCGGTCCCCGTCGCGACCACCACGAAGGCGGCGCGTCGCGACGGCCGAGTCGGGCTCGTCGTCGCCGTGCTGTCGATCGCGTTCGTCGGTTTCGGCGCCACGCTCGCTCTGCTGCCCGAGCGGGTGCGCGAGCTCGGCCACGGCGACCTGGCCGTCGGCGCCGCCGCCGGTGTGTTCCCCGCTGCGGCGATCGCCGGACGCCTGCTCTCGGGCCGCATGATCGATCGATCGGGCGCGCGGCTCACGCTCACCTGGGGCATCGCGCTCACGGCCGTCGGTTCAGCGGCGCTCGGACTCCCCCACCTGGCCGGCCTGCTGGTGGCCCGGGCGGTACAGGGGTTCGGGGACGGCCTCCTGTACACCGCCGCTGCCGCAGCCGCGCTCGAACTGGTGCCGGTCGCGCGCCGCGGGCAAGCGCTCGGATGGTTGAGCGCCGGGCTGTGGACGGGGCTCAGCCTCGGGGCCGCTGCCGGCCCGTGGTTCTCGGGGCTGCCGGCGGCCGGTGTCTCGGTGGCGGTCGTCACCGCGATCGGCCTCGCGCTGGTGCCGTTGCTGCCGCGGTCGGCGCCGTCCGGTGCGGGCGACGGGCGCTGGCTCGAGCGGCGGGCGGCTCGACCGGCGCTGGTCGTCGGCCTCACCAACTCGGGCTACGCGGCGATCACGGGCTTCGCGGTCCTGCTCGCCGATGGCCGCTTCGGACACGGCAACTGGTTGCTCACCACCTTCGGGGTCAGCCTGCTCGTGGTGCGCGGTGGTCTCGGCTTCGTGGCCGACCGGGTCCCGCCCCGTGCCGGGCTCACCGGCGCCTTCGGTGTGCTCGGCTTCGGGTTGCTCACGGTGTCGCTCAGCCCGTCGCTGCCGGTGGCCATCGTGGGGATCGTCATCTGCGCACTCGGGCACTCGCTGCCGTGGCCGATCCTGGTGACCACCACGATCGACGAACTCGGCGACGAACGACGGGGCGCCGTGATCGGCACCATGACCGCCGGTTTCGACATCACCGTGGCCGTGCTGCTCGTGGCCTTCGGCGGCGTGTCCGCGCTGGCCGGGCCGACGGCCGTGTTCGTGACGGCGATCGTGCTGGTCGGAGCGGCCCACATGGTGTCGCTGCCGCTCGCGCTGCGCCGCGCCACTGCCTGACGCGCCCGTCGGACGCCGGCTGCCAGGCCCGGCCGGCGCTGCAGAACTTCTCGACGTCGAGGTTGTGGATCGAACGGGCGTTCGATAGGTTCAGCCGTGCTCCGCCGGAGCCAGATCGACCGACAGGTCCACCGACATTCGGGACAGGACCATTCGGTCCGCGATCTGGTGAGAGGAGGAGCCGTGTCCGACGTACGAGATCTGCTGCACCGTCTCGCACGCCTGCTGTCGACCACTCCGACCGTCTGTGACGCCGACGCCGTGGCCGCGCTGCTCGCCGACCTGGCGCTGGTGCGGCGTGTGCTCGAGGGTCGCGAGATCGCCCTGATGTCCCGGCTGGCCGAGCTGGCCGATGTCGACGACTCGATCGATCCCGAGCGCATCAACGCCGCCGCCACCGCACGTCCCGCCCGCGCCGGTGCGGCGAGCGCCCGCCGGGCACGAGCGGCCACCTCGTCTCCCGAGCTGCGACGCGCGCTCGACGCCGGCTCGTTGTCGGGCGATTTCCTCGACGCCTGGCAGACCGCGATCGGCCTCCTCCCCGAGCACCGCCGGGCCGAGCTGGCATCCCTCGAGGCGAGCCTCGTCGCCGTGGCGATCGCCGAACGCTGGACGATCGACCGGTTCCGCGACCGCCTCCGCCACGAGTCGCGCCGGATCGAGGACGACGGCGGACAGGGCCGGCTCGATCGACAGCGCCGCGGCGCCGGGGTGCGCGCGTGGACCGATCGCCAGAGCGGGATGTGGTGCCTGTCCGGGCGGTTCGATCCGGAGACCGCGCTGTCGTTGCAGCAGCGTGTCGCCGACGAGCTCGAGCGGGTCTTCCACGGCGAGCGACCGGCGTCGTGCCCGGCCGACCCGTTGCTCGCCCAGGACTGGCTCCGGGCCCGCGCGCTGGCCAACCTGATCAACGGCCTCGGTGGTGCGGTCGGCGACCCCGAGATGATCATCGTCATCGATCAGCGAACGTACGAGCGGGGCGAGCACGCATCCACTCGCGTCGACTGCGGGGGTCTCGAGGTTCCGCTCGACGTGATCCGGGCGATCGCGGGGCGGGCGCGGTTCGTCCCGGTGGTGATCGATCGCCATGGCACGGTGATCCGCCAGGGCGCACCGGTGGGGTCGTACCGATCCGTGTTCGACTCCCTGGCACACCCGGTGGCGCTCGACCACGGGCGCACCCGGCGCGTCGCCTCACGCCACCAGCGCCGTGCGATGCGGGCGATGTACCGGCGGTGCCCGGTGCCCGGATGCGAGCGGCACGTGTCGCTCACCGAGGCCCATCACGTGCAGTACTGGGAACTCGGCGGGCCGACCGATCTCGCCAATCTCCTCCCGTTGTGCCGGCATCATCACGACCGTGCCCACGCCGAGCGGTGGCAGATCGAGGTGCACCTCGACCGGTCGCTCACGATCCGGCGTCGAGGTCGGGTGACGATGAGCACCGGCCCGCCGGCAGCGCAGTGGGTCTGACCGACCCCGGCACCGGCGTGCCCGGGCGGCCTCGGCCCGACAGGTGCGCACTCCTGGGCCACGATGGCGGGAGGGCGATGCCACGTGCACCGGTGGCTCCTTGACAACCGACGATCCGCGGACGGACGGATACCGTGGACGCGTGCTCTCCCCCACCGCATCCACGATCCGGCTGTTCCTGCACGTCCTCGCCGCAGCGGTCTGGGTGGGCGGTCAGTTCGCGCTGGCCGGCGTGGTGCCGGTCGTGCGCCGCGGCGCTCCCGAGCTGTCGCGGCCGGTGGCGCGAGGGTTCGCGAGGGTGGGATGGCCGGCGTTCGCCGTGCTCGTGCTGACCGGCATCTGGAACCTGATCGCGATCGATGTCACCGACACCAGCACGGCGTATCAGGTGACCGTGTTCGTGAAGGTGCTCCTGGCGATGGTGGCCGCCGGTGCCGTCGTCGTGCACTCGGTCGGGCGCTCCAAGCTGGCGCTGGCCGCCGGTGGTGCGCTCGGTGCACTGGCATCGGTCGGCGCGATGTTCCTCGGCATCCTGCTCCACACCGGCAGCTGACCGGAGCTGACGGAGCGGACCGGGACGCCGAGGTGTCGGCGGTGGCCGTCAGTTGCGGGGCACCTGGCTCCACGGGACGTCACGGTCGACGCGGACGTCGCCGGGCAGGCCGAGGACGCGCTCGCCCAGGATGTTGAGCATCACCTCGGTGGTGCCGCCCTCGATCGAGTTGGCGCGGCTGCGCAGGAACGACTTCTGCAGGGTGTCGAAGCCCATCGCCGTCTCCGGCCGCACCATCTCGTAGCTGCCGTACAGCATCGCGTCGGCGCCCATCAGGTCCATCACCTTGGCGTAGATGTCCTTGTTGAGGTTGGCCGACGCCATCTTGCCGATCGAGCCCTCGGGGCCCGGGTCGCCCATCTTGCGCATCTGGTTGGCGCGGATGTTGGTGAGCCGCAGCACCTCGGCACGGCTCCAGAGCTTCATCACCTCGTCGAGCGACGCCGCATCCTTGCGCTCGTCGGGCAGCTTCGACCACACGCCGGTGAGCGCCGAGATCGTGCCCGAACCCTTCTGCGGGATCGAACCACCGATCGACACGCGCTCGTTCATCAGCGTGGTGAGCGACACACGCCACCCGTCACCCGGGTTGCCGAGCATCTCGGCGGCGGGGATGCGGACGTCGGTGAAGTACACCTCGTTGAACTCGGCCTCGCCGGTCATCTGGCGCAACGGACGCACCTCCACACCAGGCGCCTGCATGTCGACCACGAATGCCGTGAGGCCGGCGTGCTTGACGGCCTCCGGGTCGGTGCGCACCACGAGCAGACCCCAGCGCGACAGGTGGGCGAGCGTGGTCCACACCTTCTGGCCGTTCACGATCCACTCGTCGCCGTCGCGCACGCCCTTCGACGACAGGCCGGCGAAGTCCGAACCCGAACCCGGCTCGCTGAAGAGCTGGCACCACACCTCCTCGCCGGTGAACAGCGGGCGCAGGTAGCGTTGCTTCTGCTCCTCGCTGCCCCACACCACCACGGTCGGGCCGGTCATGCCGTGGCCGATCGGATTGCGGTACATCGGGTTCGGTGCACCCTCGGCGTAGATCCGCTCGTTGATGAGCTTCTGCAGCTTCGGGTTGAGTCCCAGGCCGCCGTGACCCTCGGGGAAGTGCACCCAGGCGAGGCCCTTGTCGAACTGGGCGCCGAGGAACTCGGTCGGGGCGGTCGACTTCGGGGGGAACTCCGTGAGGAGTTGGTCGACGAGATCGCTGACGCGCTGTTCGTCGGCGGTGAGCGTTTCGGTGACGGTCATGACGGGTGGACTCCCCTGTGTGTGCCTCGAACCTGGACCGACCGGGTACGAACCCGGACGTGCGGGAGGAACATCCGTTCCCCTCACGCGGACGTCCGCACAGTAGTTGCCCCCTCCGACGACGGCTCAACCGAGCCGTCCGCCGCCGGTCACACTCCCGTGCCGGCTCAGCGGCGGCGCAGCCCGACCCCCGTGAGGCGGTCGAGCTCGGCGACCACCGCCGCCCCGCCGGCGTCCAGGTCGAGCACGGTGTCGAGGAACGCCCAGGCGGCGGCGACCTGCACCTGCATCTGCTCGCGCCAGCTGCGGCCGTCGGGGACACATGCGTCGGCGGCCGAGGCAGCCAGGTATTGGCGCACGATGTCCGGCAGGTGTGGCACGTGCGCAGCGAGTTCGGCGTACAGGGCGATGTCGCTGATCGCCTGGTGCCCGGCGCCGGCGAGGTCGACCCGCCACGTCGGGGTGCCGCGCAGCAGCGCCCACGGGCGGTCGGCGTCGCTGTCGGCCGGCGTGACGCGGTCGCGACCGCTCACCACCAGCAGCGCCGGGCGGGTGATCCGCCCGAGCAGCGAATCGCTCATGGTGCGGGTGTACGGCTGGAACCCGACGACCGCCTTCACCCGGTCGTGCGGCGCCACCCCACGGGCGCCGGCCACCGTGGCGAACGCGGTGTAGGCACCGTACGAGTGGCCCATCAGCACGATCCGGTCGTGGTCGATCGCGTTCAGCACTCCCACCGGCAGCGCCGGATCGCCGTGGACGCACGCCCGGATCACCAGGTGCGCGTCGGCCACACGGTTCACCTCGTTCGTGCGGTCGTCGACGTGCGAACCGAGCAGCCAGTCGGTGAGCGCGTCGCCCGGGTGGTCGCTCGACACCACCACCGCCCCACGAGCGGCGAGCGCCTCGCACACGAGCGAGTACGCGAACCGCATCCCGGTGCGACCGTGGCTGAACACGATCAGCGGGTACGAGCCGGGGTGGGCGGGCGGATCGGCCAGCGCGCCGGCCGATGCGAACGACACCCCGGGGAAGAGCTCGTAGGACGATCGCGTGCGCGCCGCGAGATCGTCGTCGGCAGGCTCGATCGCCGGGTACCAGACGTCGATCCCGAGCCGTCGCTGATCACGATCCGGGTCGATGAGCGCGGTCGAACATCGCCCGACGGAGTGGCGCTGCGGTTCGAGCGGTGCTCCGGCGGCGAGCACCGTCACGGCTCGTCCGGCCCGTCGTCGTCGGGCGACGAGTCGAACCCGGCCGTGGCGAGCCGCTCGAGCAGTGCGTCACGGATGCTGACCCCCGGCTCGCGTGCCTTGTCGCCGGTGATCCGCCAGCCGAGCCGGCTCGAGTACAGCAGCGGTGGTTCCTTCAGCCGTCCCGGCCCCACTTCCACCACCCGGGCGAACAGCAGCTCGTGGTCGGCCATCTTCGTCTGCTGGAAGACCTCGCAGCGCAACCAGGCCACGCAGTTGCGCACCACGGGCAATCGCGAGTCGGGCAGTTCGTCCAGGTATTCGTCGGCGATGTAGCGGAACTTGCGTCCGGGATAGCTGAAGTACTGACCGACATCCACCTGGTCGCCGGCGAGGATCGACACGGCGAACCGTCCGCTGGCCACCATCAGCGGATACGTGTCGTGCTTGGGCGACACGCTGGCCATCACGATCGGCTCCTCGAAACTCACCTGGCTCACCCAGTGGCTGGTGTACGCCCGGCTGACGCCGTCGTGGTGAGCCCCCACCACCTCGACGCCCTTGATCATCTGGCCGAGGCTGCGCTTCAGGACGGGATCGATCACCACGCCAGTCTGATCGACGGCGCCGACGGCCGCACATCCTGATCGGACTCGGCAGCTCACCGATGAGAACGGGCCGCTGGCTCGGTCTGCACGCCGGACCCGCCCACGTCACCGAGGAGCCGTCATGTCAGAGACCACCGCCGCCCACGACCGCACCGTCGAGGTGCCCGGCGCCACCATCGCGTACACCGTGATCGGCGACCCGGCCGACACGACGCCCGAGTGTCCACCGCTCATGCTGTTCGGTTCGCCGATGGACAGCACGGGATTCGCGAGCCTGGCCGCCCGGCTGCCGGGCCGTGTGCTCGTCCTCGTCGACCCCCGCAACACCGGGCGCAGCGTGCGCGACGATCGCACCGCAGCGGTTACCGTCGACGAGCACGCCGCCGACCTGCACGCCGTGATCGCCGACCTCGGGCTGGCACCCGTCGATGCATTCGCGTCGTCCGGCGGTGCCCTCAACGCCCTGGCGCTCGTCGCTGCCCACCCCACCGACGTCCGGGTGCTGGTGGCGCACGAGCCGCCACTCGCAGCGCTGCTCCCCGACGCTGCGGCGATCGGTGCGGCGTGCGACGCGATGGTGGCCGCGTACGACGCCGAAGGGTTCGGCCCCGCGATGGCGCGGTTCCTCGGTCTCGTGATGCACCTCGGCGAGGTCACCGGCGACGAGCCGACCGTCGACCCGACGATGTTCGGCTTCCCCACCGACGACGACGGGTCACGCGACGACCCGCTGATGGCGAACATGCGTGGCGGCGGCGTGACCCAGTCCCCCGACCTCGACGCGCTGCGCGCGGCACCCACCCGCATCGTCGCCGCCGTCGGCGAGGAGTCGGGCGGTGCGACAGACGGGTCGATCGCCGCGCGCGGCACCCACGCCCTCGCCGCCGCGCTCGGCGGCGAGGCCACGGTGTTCCCCGGCGGCCACGACGGCTTCCTCGGTGGCGAGTTCGGCCAGACGGGCAAGCCCGACGAATTCGCCGTTCGGCTCGTGGAGGTGTTGTCGGCCGGCTGAGCCGGTCCGGCCGCCGCGCCTCAGCGGCTGTGTTCCAGCATCCTCGTCTTCGGGCAGCTCACCTTGCGGCCGTCGTCGCACTTCGGGCACGAGAACTCGCTGCCGTTCGAACGCCACATCGTGGTGCCGCACGTCGGGCAGCGCTGCTGCCAGATCGAGCACTGCACCTCGGCCAGGCGGTTCGACGTGAGCGGGCAACCGTGCCCGTGGCACACCGGCCAGGCCGGGTCGCTGACGATCGCCGACTCCGGGCACTTGCCGACGCAGATCCCGCAGTCGTCACACGTGAACGGATCGATCTCGAACAGTCCGAGGAACGAATCCGTCTTCGTGAGTGCGTTGGTCGGGCACGAGAAGTCGCACGCGCCACACCCGATGCAACGATCCTGCAGCACCTGGAAGCTCATCGGACCGACGCCTCAGCTCGCCGTCGCGGCCGTGTCGGACACGGGGTTCTGCGGGTGGAAGTGGCGCAGCTCACCCATGCAGTCGACGTGCACCCACGGGGCGACGTCGACCCGGGTGGCGGCGGTGCACATCCGGTACGAGCCGGTGGCCTTGTCCCATTCCCACCAGCCGTAGGGCACGTCGACGACCCGGGTGATCGGGGCGCCACAGTTCGGACAGGTCGGTGCGTTCATCGGTGGCTCCGTTCACGCGGACACGGCCACGCGGGCCGCGCCGTCGAGGTATTCCTGCAAGGTCTGGTTGAACCGGCTGAACTTGTCGGTCCCCATCGGGTCGTCGCCACGCAGCCGCACGTCGTCGGCGGAGGTCGCGAGCAGCGCCAGGCTGTTGATCGTCTGCCGCCCGCTCGCGGCACCGTTCGCGACGATGTCGTCGAACATCGCCTGCCACTTCGCGAGCGGGCCGTCGAGGTAGTAGTCCGCGAGCGGCGCCTCGCTCGCAGCCACCTCGTCGGCCCCCTCGCAGCGCAGCCCCTCGAAGCGCAGTCGGACCGCGAAGTCCGTCTCCCCCGCTTCCTGGTCGCCGCGCATGACCAACGCCAGCACCATGTCGCACTCGCCGAGCACGGTGAAGGTCTCGGGATGGGCGTTCAGCTCGTCCGCCATCGCCCGGTAGAGCGTGATGTCGGTGATGTCCATGTGGTCGTCCTCCTCGGTCCGTCAGTTCGCCAGCACGGTGGCCGGGTCGATGCCGAGCAGATCGAGCGGCAGCTTCGTGCGCTCCAACCGGCTGATCCCGGCCCGCTCGCAGCGGGCGAGGTACGACGTGAACTGCTTGCGCTGCATCTCGGCCTGCAGGGCGAAGCCCGAGCTCTCCACGTGGTCGACGCCGCCACCGAGCAACACGGCGAGCGCCGTGCCGAAGTCCTGGTTGGTGCCGAACTGGGTGAGCACCACCTCACCGTGATCGAGCGCCTCGTGGATCTCCTCGGCGATGTCGGGGTCGTGTTCGACGGCGTAGCGGATGTGCATCGTGCCGTACGCGACGTGCCGAGCCTCGTCCTGCATCGCCATCCGGAACATCCGCTTCTCCACCGGCGACGGGGCGATCAGCTCGCCCATCCGGAAGATGTCGAGGATGAAGCCCTCGCCGAGCAGGTGCATCAGCGCCGTCGCCTGGTGGTAGGTCTTGGCCTCGAGGATCGTCCGGAGCAGCCCCTCGCTCGAACCGCGCGACATGAGCAGACCACCGCCGTTGGCGAGGGCCCGCTTCCGGAACACCTCGGCATGACGTGCCTCGTCCATGATCTGGGTGCAGAGGAACATCTTCGCCTCGATGAAGTCGTGGTTCATCCGCCACATCCACTTGGCGGGCAGATCGGCCGCGATCATCTCGACCTCGGTGAGCGTGGTGCACACCTGGCACATCGCGTGCTCGATGTCGTCGGGCAGTTCGGGGAGCTCGCTCCACGGGATGTCGCGCGTGGCGCTCCACTGGCGGGCGACGGCCTCTTCGTAGAGCTCGGTGACGTTCTCCGCCCACACGTCGGTCTTGTTGTTCAGGATGTAGCCCATGTCGGGCGTCTCCGGGTCGACGTCGGCGCCACGGGGCGCCATCGAGCGGTGGGTCGGGTGCTCGGGCACGTCGCCGTAGGAACCGACGGCGATGTCGAGCATCGTGAGACCACGCGGCCCGATCTTCGGACGCACGCCCCATTCGCTCTTCGCACCCTTCAACCACTTCCAGTCGAGCGGTGCACCGAGCGGCGAAGTGCTCGGCAACGAGTCGTAGTCGCGACTGCTCGCGGCTGCGGGCTCCGTGACGGTCATGTCGGGACCTCCCAGGGTTCCCACCGGCCCCTACCAGCGGGTTGAGACGATTCGAGCCGAAACGTCTCACGGATGGCAGGCCTGCAGGTCCCGACGAATGGGGACCTTCGGCACTGGCCCGTCAGTTGAGGTGCTGCACCCAGCGGGCGTGCTCGGCCTGCTCGTGCGCGAGCTCGACGAACGCGCCGCGCATCACCGACAGGGCAAATCGCGCACGCGGGTGCGAGGTGCGCTGGTACACCCCGCGGAGGTTGTTGAGCATCCGGATCAGGATGGTGCGTTCGCTGACCGGGGTGAGGTGCAACTCGTCGAACGCGTGGCCGTCCCCCACCAGACGGTGCCACGCCGCGACCACGCCGGCGCGGTCGAGGCGCGCCCCGTCGTGGAACGGGTCGCCGTAGCGCTCCTGAGCGCCGTCACGCACCAGGAAGTGGCTCGGCAGCCCGATCCCGACCAGCGGGACGTCGACTCGCCGCCCGACCTCGATCGCCACGACCGACAGCGTGATCGGGAGGCCGAGGCCGCGTTCGAGGACGGCGTCGAGGAAGGAGTTGCGCGGGTCGTAGTAGTCGGTGCGATTGCCGGCCAGGCGGCCGCGCATCGCGTCGAGCACCCCGTCGAGCGACCGGTCGTCGACCCGGCCGGCGAGTTCGTCGAGCCGCCGGAGCACCTCGTCGGACCGGTCCACGCCGGTGAACCCGGCGGCCAGCAGCGCACACGCGCGATCGAGCTGCAACGCCGTCGGCGGCCCGTTCACGAGATCGGCGAAGCGAGCGGCCGGATCCATCTCCGAACCGTACCTTGGAGTACGTTGCGAGGCCATGTACCCAGGCGCGCACGTCTCCACCACGCCCGACAAGCCGGCGATCGTCATGGGCGGTTCCGGCTTCACCCAGACCTTCGCCGAGCTCGACGCCGCCGCCAACCGGCTGAGCCGCGTCCTGCGCGCCGCCGGTGTGCAGCCCGGTGACCACGTGGCGCTGTGCATGGAGAACCACGACCGCTACTTCGAGGTGCTGTGGGGCTGCCACTACGCCGGCGCCATCTACACCGCCGCGTCGAGCCGGCTCACGAGCGGCGAGCTCGCCTACATCCTGAACGACTGCAGTGCCAAGGTGTTCATCACCTCGAAGTACAAGGCGGACCAGGCCGCCGAGATCGTCGCCGACACCCCGGGTGTCGAGCTGCGGCTGATGCTCGACGGCACGATCGAGGGCCACGAGAGCTACGAAGCCGCCGTCGAGGCCCACGACCCGACGCCGCTCGAGGGTCGCCAGGCGGGTATGGACATGCTCTACAGCTCGGGCACGACGGGCAAGCCGAAAGGGGTCACCAAGTCCTTCGCCGGCACCCCGCTCGAGGAGACGCCCGCGGGTGTGGCGGGCACGCTGCCGCTGCTGTTCGGGTTCACCACCGACAGCGTCTACCTGTCACCCGCGCCGATGTACCACGCGGCCCCGCTGCGGTTCTCGATGGGTGCGCAGGCGATCGGTGCCACCGTGGTCGCGATGGAGCACTTCGACGCCGAGCAGTACCTGCAACTCGTCCAGCGCCACCAGGTGACGCACAGCCAGGTCGTGCCGACGATGTTCGTGCGCATGCTGAAGCTGCCCGAGGACGTGCGCGCTGCGTACGACGTGTCGTCGCTGCAGTGCGTCATCCACGCCGCGGCCCCGTGCCCGATCCCGGTGAAGCAGCAGATGATCGAGTGGTTCGGTCGCATCATCCACGAGTACTACGCGGGCACCGAGGGCAACGGCTTCGTGTACTGCAACAGCGACATGTGGCTCGCGCACCCGGGTACCGTCGGCACGCCGATCGGTTGCACGGTGCACATCGTCGGCGACGACGGCGACGAGATGCCCCACTACGAGAGCGGCACGATCTACTTCGAGGGCGGCGCCGAGTTCGAGTACCACAACGACGCCGAGAAGACCGCGTCGTCGCGCCACCCGAAGGGCTGGAGCACGCTCGGCGACGTCGGCTACCTCGACGACGACAACTTCCTCTACCTCACCGACCGCAAGGCCTACATGATCATCTCCGGCGGGGTGAACATCTATCCCCA
This sequence comes from Acidimicrobiaceae bacterium, assembly GCA_020637235.1. Taxonomy (GTDB): domain Bacteria; phylum Actinomycetota; class Acidimicrobiia; order Acidimicrobiales; family Ilumatobacteraceae; genus VFMC01. The sequence continues at coordinate 167,572 of JACJWG010000006.1, forward strand.
GGAGGCCGAGAACGTGCTCGTGACCCACCCGAAGGTGATCGACGTCGCCGTGTTCGGCGTGCCCAACGACGACTTCGGCGAAGAGGTGAAGGCGGTCGTCCAGCCGGTGACGATGCCGTCGTCGGACGAGGAGGCCCGGTCGCTCGCGAGCGAGCTCATCCAGTTCTGCCGCAGCCAGCTGGCCGACGTGAAGTGCCCGCGCAGCATCGATTTCCGCGAGGAGCTCCCCCGTCACCCCACGGGCAAGCTCTACAAGCGCCTCCTGAAGGACGAGTACTGGAAGAACGCCGGCCGCAGCATCTGACGCGCGACGGCCTGGCCGCACCCGATGGTGCGGTCAGGCCGTGTCGCGCACGATGCGACAGTTGTCGCTCACGAACTCGACCCGGCCGATGTCGTCGACGGTGCGGTCGACGAAACCCTGCACGAAGCACATCAGCCGGAACACGTCGGTGACGTTGGTGGCGAGCCCGACCGACACACGAACCGCCGACACCAGCAGGTCCATCGAGGCGAGCATCTCCGAACGCAGCTCCAGGAACGACACCGGCCGATCACGGCCGAACCAGCCACGCATGTCGGCCTCGGTGAGGCCGTGGGCAACCTCGCCGGCTCCCGGATTGCAGAAGCATCCGGTGCGCAACGAGATGCCCACGCGGTTCGCGAGCTCTTCCACGCGACGATCGTCGATCGGCCGGCCGTCGGGATCTCGCATCAGCAGCGTGATCGTCCCGCCACGGGCGTCGGTGCCCGCCGGGCCGAAGAGCTGCACCACCGGCGCACCGTTCGCGTGCCGCAACCCACCGAGCGCGTCGAGCAACCAGGCGGTGAGGCAGCGCACCCGTTCGTGGATCCGGTCGATCCCGAGCCGCTGCAGGTGCCGCAGGCCGATCTCGACCCCGGGGATGTTCAGGTAGTCGACGGTGCCGTCCTCGAAGCCCGCCTCGTCGTCGTGCAGGTAGTGGCCGTCGCCCTGCACCGACGCGATCGTGATCGTGCCGCCGGCGAACCAGGGCCGCTGCAGTCGCGCCAAGGCGTCCCGCCGGGCGATCAGGCAGCCGAGCCCGGTGGGATAGCCGAACATCTTGTAGAACGACAGGGTCACGAAGTCGGCCGGCACCTCGCGCAGGTCCAACCGGTTGGTCGGCGCGAACGCCGCGGCGTCGACGAGCACGTCCCACCCGGCATCGTGCGCTTCGTCGATCACCGCGAGCGGGTGTTGCACACCCGAGTAGTTCGACTGGGCGGGGAAGGCGAACAGGTTGTCGGCATCCGGGTCGGCCATGGCGAGCGTCGCTCCGAGCGCGACGCGATCGAGTCGCAACTCGGGTGCCGTCACCGGCACATAGGTCACCTCGGCTCCGGCGCGTCGGGCGAACTCGCGGATGCCGTTCACCGAGTTGTGGTTGTCCGCGGTGAGCGCGAACCGTCCGCCTGCGGCGAACGGGTACGACTCGCCCACGAGCTTCAGCGCGCCGCTCGCGTTGGGCGTGAAGATGCACACGTGCTCGTCGGCGTCGAAGAACTCGAGCACCGACCGTCGCGCGCCTTCGACGAGCTCGGTCATCGCGAGCGACGTCGGGTTGTTCGAGTGCGGGTTGCCGAGCACCCGTCGCCGCAACAGGTCGAAGTGGGCGCGCAGCTGGCCGTCGGCGTACAGGCCGCCGCCGGTGTAGTCGAGGTACACCTGGTCCTCGTCGTCGAGACGTCCGTACTCGGTGCTGCGCAACGCGTCGAACGTGCCGTCGGGATCGAAGTCGGGGAACCGTGCTGCGAAGTCGGCCTGGGCGTCTCGCAGACCACGAGGCTCGTAGGGCGGTCGCGTCGAGGAAGAGCTCGGATCCACGCCGTCGACGCTAGAGGATCATTCCTCGGCGAGCGCGTCCACCCGCTCGACGGCTGCCTCGTGACGAGCGGCCGCCTGGTCGTGCGCCGCCTGGGCCGTGGCGAGGTCGGACTCGGCCTGTCGGAACGCCTCGACGGCGCTCGCGAGACGCCGCTCGGCGGTGGCGAGCGTCGACGCTGCACGATCGCGAGCACGGATCGCGTCGCGGCGCTCGGCAGCACGCGCGGCGCGGGCCGCCCGATCGGCGCGGTCTCGCTCCGGGTCGGGAGGCGGCCGGGTGTCGGTCGGCGCGTCGGGGACCGAACGCAGCGCTCGCTCGCGTCGGGCGGGACGATCGCTCGGCCGCGGCGTCGGAGGCTCGAAGCCGGTGAACGCGGCGAAGCCGAAGGCGTCGACGTCGGGGAGGTCGCGCAGCGTGCCGTCCGACCACGCCGACGCGAGCTCGGGGTGACGGGAGAGCCGATCGACGATCGTGCGGATCTCGTTCACGCGCGACGCCGCGGACGGCTCATGAGCGTCCAGCGCCTGCACGGCACTCTTCACGACCACGAGGATCATGCCCCGACGGTGTTCGGACGCCTCGACGGTGTCGTCGCGATCGCCGGACAACTGGACGGTGCCCAGCGTCGCCGTCGCCTCGAACAGATCGCGGACGAGCGTCGGGTCGTCCGACGGTGCGGCGAGCACCGCCCACATCGCGAGTGTCGGCTTCTTCAGCGCCTGCAGCTGGTTGGCCAACTCGCGATCGCCGGCAGCCCGTGCCTCTCGCACGAGGCGGGTGCGTTCGGTGACGTAGTCGGCCGGTGCGACGCGGAACAGCTGGCGGGCGGGGTGCTCGGCCATGCGCACACGATGCCACACGGGTACGACACCGCGGCTCGGCCACCTGCGTCCGACCGGTCCCGGACGGGACGGACGTCACGTCGGTTCCGGCCGGAATGCCACGGGCGGGCGACGTCTGTACCGGTACTGTCCTCGCCGTGCGCGCACGAGGCGGGATCTGGGACCGGCTGACGGTCACGTTCGCCCTGTCGTTCTGCCTCCTCGTGGCCGGGCTGAGCGTCGGGATCGTGCTCGGCGAGTTGCGCGACCAACTCGGCATCTCGGGGATCGTGGCCGCGGCGCACGGCTCGGCGTTCGGCGTCGGCATGCTCGTGCTCGGCGCGTTCGGCTCCGGGTTCGTCGGCCGTCTCGGGCGGCCACGCGCGTTCTGGGGTGCGTGCGCCACGATCACCGCCGGCCTGATGCTGCTGTGCGCCGGCCAGGTGTGGCCCGTGACGTTGCTCGGATCGTCGCTGGCCGGCGTGGCCTGCTCGATGCTGGTGTTGTTGATGCCCGGCATCATCGCCGACCACCACGGCGAGCGGCGCGGCGCAGCGTTCGCCGCGGTGAACGGTGTCCCCGGTCTGGCCGGCATCACCTTCTCGCTGGTCGTCGGTGCGGTCATCGCCGCCGGGGGCAGTTGGCGCTGGCCCTACGCCCTCATCACACTCGCGTTCGCCGCCGGCGTGCTCGTCGCCGGGCGGGGCCAGTCGATCCCGGTCTCGGTGAGCGAACCCGTCGACGTGCTCCCCCTGTTCCGGCGCGCCGACGTCCGGGTGCCCTGGCTGCACATCGTGCACGCCGTCCTGGTCGAGTTCCCCGTCGGCATCTGGTCGGTCGCGTACCTGAAGGAGGTCGGCGGCGCGTCGAGCGGTGCGGCCGCTGCCCTCGGTTCGATCTGGGGGCTGTTCATGTTCCTCGGTCGGATGCAGCTGCCACGCCTCGTCCGTCGTTTCGGCGAGCACACGAGATCGTTGTCGTTCGCCCTCTGCGCCGCCGGCACCCTGCTCATGTGGAGCGGACCCGGTCTGTGGGCGCGTGTCGCCGGGCTCACGGTCGTGGCGCTCGGCGCCGGCCCCCTGTATCCACTCGCAGTCGAACGGCTCTACGAACGTGGCGGTGCCGACACCGTGTCGCTCGGCTTCGTCACGGCGCTCGCCTCCGGCGCAGCCGTCACCGTCGGTCCGCTGATGCTCGGGGTGCTCGCCGACGCGGTGGGCCTGCGCCACGCGCTGCTCTTCGTGCCGGTGCTCGCCGCGCTCGGGATGTACACGGCGCGACGCGACATGGCGTCGCCGCAGCCCACCGCCGACGCCCTCGCCTCGGTGTGACCACCGCGGCGCCGGACGCCGGCCACGTCAGGTGGCCGCAGCGTGGAGCGCGTCGATCCAGCGGGCGAGCAGCATGCTCTCGTCGGCGCCCCATCGTGGTGTCGCACCGTCTCGCACCACCTCGGCGAACTGGTCGAGCATCGCCCCGTACGCGTTGAGGCCGTCGACGGGGAACCGCTCGACGGACTCGTCGAGGCGGAGCACCTCGATCTCGCTCGGTTCCTCCGGACCCGGCGCGAACCAGTCGGCGAACGAGATCCGTCCGGCCGTACCGGTGAGGGTGAACGACCGGTTGTACACCGTCTCGAACGACACCTCGAAGGCCGCGCTGAAGCCCTCGCCCAGGTCGAGCAGGCCCGCCATCGACACGTCGACGCCGCGCTCGTTGCGCACGGCGGACGCCGCCACCGCGATCGGCTCTCGTGGCGCGAGCAGCAGCGCCGGGCCGAGGCAGTAGATCCCGACGTCGAACAGCGCTCCCCCGCCTCGCTCGTCGAAGCGGTGGTCGGTCGGACGCCCGAGCGGGAACGTGAACACGCCGCGCGAGAACCTCAGGGCACCGAGTCCCGATCGGCCGAGCTCGAGCATCGCCCGGCTCCGCGGGTGATGTGGCCACATGTACGCCTCGACCAGCGCGCGGCCGGCCGAGCGGGCCGCCTCGTACACCTCGGCGGTGTCGGCACCGGACATCGTGAGCGGCTTCTCGCACAGCACGTGCTTGCCCGCCTCGAGCGCGGCGAGGACCCATCGTTTGTGGCCGTCGTTCGGCAGCGGCACGTACACCGCCTCCACCTCGGGATCGGCGAGCAGCCGAGCGTAGGGCCGGTCGGACCCGTCGTCGTCACGGCTCGCCTCCGCCACCACCACGTGGCGGCCGCTCGCCTCGAGCGGCGGCAGGATGCGTGTGCGGTAGATGCGCGAACGTGCACCGATCACCCCCCAGCGGAGCTGGTCAGCCATGGATCACCACCATGCGGATCTCGGTCATCTCCTTGATCGTGAACGCTGGTCCCTCCCGGGTGTTGCCGCTGTCGCGCAGACCGCCGTAGGGCTGCTGATCGGCACGCCAGGTGGGCACCTCGTTCACCAGCACACCGCCGAAGTCGAGCGATCGCACCGCCGTGAGCGCCTTCGAGATGTCGCTCGTGAAGATCGCTGCCTGCAGCCCGTACTCGGTGCGGTTCGCGGTACGGATCGCGTCGTCGAGGTCGTCGTAGGCGGCCACCGCCACCACCGGCCCGAACACCTCCTGCGCACACACCTTCATCTCTGGCGTGGCACCGGTGATCACCGTCGGCAACAGCACACCGTCGTCGGAGCGCTGCCCGCCCGCGGCCACCGTGGCACCCTCGGCGGCGGCCTCACCGATCCAGCGCTCCACACGGTCGCGCTCCGCGGTCGAGATGAGCGCCGACACGTCGGTCGCCTCGTCGAGCGGATCGCCGACCACCAGCGTGGCCACGTGCCGCACGAGTTCGGCGGTGAAGTCCTCGGCGATCGACGAGTGCACCAGGATGCGTTGGGTGCTGATGCAGCTCTGACCGGCATGGCTGAAGCCGGCGACCTTGATCTTCGCCGCGGCCGTCCGCCAGTCGCCGTCCGGCTCGATGATCACCGGTGCGTTGTTGCCGAGCTCGAGTCCCACCCGCTTGCGCGGCGCCCGGGCGCGGATGCCCCATCCCACCTCGGGCGAACCGGTGAACGTGATCAGCGCGACGTCCGGGTGGTCGACGAGCGCGTTCCCGACCGTGGCCCCGCCGCCCGTGACGACCTGCAGGTACTCGGCCGGCAAGCCGCATTCGTCGACGAGCATCTCGGCGAGACGGATCGAGCTGAACGGGGTCTGGCTCGCCGGCTTGAGCACCACCGGGCACCCGGCGGCGATCGCCGGCCCCACCTTGTGCGCCACCAGGTTGAGCGGGAAGTTGAACGGCGCGATCGCCCCGACCACCCCGATCGGTACTCGCAGGGTGAACCCGATCTTCCCCTCACCGGCCGGGATCGCGTCGAGCGGGATCACCTCGCCGGCGAGCTTGCGGGCCTCGGCGGCGGAGAACTGGAACGTGCCGACGGCACGTTCGGCCTCGACGCGGGCGGTCTTGATCGGCTTCGCCGCTTCCTTCGCGACGATCTCGGCGAACTCGTCGCGACGAGCCGTAAGCCGAGCGGCGGCGCGGTCGAGGATCTCGGCGCGCTGCCACAGCGGCATCGGGCCCGCGTGGAGCGCGGCCTTGGCGGTGGCGACGGCACGGTCGACGTCGGCCGCCGTCTGGCTCGGGATCTCGCCGATGAGGCTGCCGTCGTAGGGCGAACGGACTGCGATGGTGTCGGCCATGGAGGGCGAGGCTACTCGGGCTCGACCGGCCGGCCGAGGCTCTCCGTGGCCGTTCGCGACCGCCAGAATGGGGCCCATGCCGCCCGTCACCCACGCCTTCCTCGACTGGGACGGTCCCATCCCGTTCGCCCACCGGGGAGGTGCGAGCGATGCGCCGGAGAACACGATGCCGGCGTTCGAGGACGCGGTGGCGCTCGGGTTCCGCCACCTCGAGACCGACGTGCAGGTGACCGCCGACGGGGTGCTCGTCGCGTTCCACGACGACGACCTGCAGCGCACGTGCGGTCGGCCGGGGCGGATCTCGCAGCTGCCGTGGCACGAGGTCCGCGAAGCCCGGGTGGGGGGCGTCGCGCCGATCCCGCTGCTCGACGACCTGCTCGGCGCCTGGGACGACGTCAGGATCAACATCGACTGCAAGGCCGACGCCGCCGAGCGCGCGCTCGTGTCGACGCTGCGGCGGCACCGGGCGCTGCACCGGGTGTGCGTCGGCGCGTTCAGCGACGTGCGCATCGCGCGGCTCCGAGCCGCACTCGGGGCCGAACTGTGTACGGCACTCGGGCCCCGCCACGTGGCCCTGCTGAAGTTCGGACGGCTCGGTCGGCCGAAGCGGCTCCCCGGGCTCGTCGCCCAGGTGCCCGTGCGTCAGGGACGGCTCACCGTCACCGACGAGCGCTTCGTCGAACGGGCACACGCCCTCGGCATCCACGTGCACGTGTGGACGATCGACGACCCCGCCGAGATGGAACGGCTGCTCGACCTCGGCGTCGACGGGCTCATGACCGATCGGCCGGCGGTGCTGCGCGAGGTACTGCGACGGCGCGAGCACTGGCGTGACTGAACGCCATCCAGCCCGCGGTCACGAGGAACACCCCGCTCGCGATGGCACACACCCACGGACCGGCACCCAGGGTGATCGGTGTGCCTCTCGCCTGCCACGCGAGTGACGAGCCGACCCCGCCCGAGTACGCCACCGCAGCGAGCGCGACGGCCGACGACGCGACCCACCGCTGCCACCATCCGAGCACCACGGCGATCGTCACGAGCAGCGGCACGAGGGGCCACCATCGGATGAGCGTCGACACGACACCGTCGGGGGCGATGTCGAGGCGCTCCACCAGACCGAGCAGTTCGTAGCTGGAACGCGACGTGCTCCCCGAGTGCAACCAGGGAAGGAACGTCGCGATCACGACGGCCCCGCCGGCAACGGTGTACGCCCCGAGCGCCGAGGGGCGGTGGCGAACGAGGCGGCGCACGGCCACGATCGTACGGCCCACCTAGGGTGTCGACATGGCGCAGCACCGCACCGTCCAGCCGCCGTCGTCGTCCGTGCGCGCACCGGGAGCGATGGTGGCATCGGCCGATCACCTCGCCACCCAGGCCGGCCTCGCGCTCCTCGCTCGCGGCGGCAACGCCGTCGACGCGGCGATCGCGACCAATGCGGCGATCGCGGTCACCGGGCCACACCTGTGCGGCATGGGCGGCGACCTGTTCGCGCTCGTCCACGACGGCGACCGGGTGCACGCGCTCAACGCCAGCGGGCGCGCCGGCAGCGGCGCGTCCGCCGCAGCGCTCCGCGCCGACGGACATCGCGAGATGCCGTTCCGCCACGACGTCCGGACGGTCACCGTGCCCGGGTGCGTCGACGGCTGGTGTGCACTCCACGAGCGCTTCGGCCGGTTGCCGCTCGCCGAGGTGCTCGCACCGGCGATCCGCCTGGCGGCCGGCGGGTTCCCCGCCTCGCCGCTGCTCGTCGGGTCGCTCGCCACCCTCGACGACGCCGCGCGCGACGCACTCCACGAGCTCGTCGGGCAGGCGCGACGGCCAGGCGCACGCGTGCGGCGACCCGGCGTCGCAGCAGCGCTCGGTGCGATCGCCCAGGCAGGACGCGATGCGTTCTACCTGGGCGAATTCGGGAACGGCCTGCTCGCGATGGGCGCGGGTTGGTACCACGGCGACGACTTCACCACGCCCGGCGCCGACTGGATCACCCCGCTGTCGCGACCGGCGTTCGGGCACGTGCTGCACACGATTCCCCCGAACTCGCAGGGCTACCTGCTGCTCGGCGCAGCGGCCCTCGCCGAGCAGCTCGACCTGCCCGACGACCCCGACGATGCACGCTGGGCCCACCTGCTCGTCGAGGCGGCCAAGGCGGCCGGCCGCGACCGCCCCGCCGTGTTGCACGACGGCGCCGACGGCGGCTCGCTCGTCGAGGCGATCGCGAACCGAGTCGGCGAGATCGATCCGCACCGGGGGAGCGCCCTGCGGGGCCGGTCGCACCAGGGCGACACGACCTACCTCTGCACCGTCGACGCCGACCGGATGGGCGTGTCGCTGATCCAGTCCAACGCGTCGGGCTTCGGCTCGTGGCTCGTCGAGGAGCGCAGCGGCATCAACCTGCACAATCGCGGCCTCGGGTTCTCGCTCGTCCCGGGCCACCCGGCCGAGCTCGCCCCCGGTCGGCGACCGCCGCACACGCTGTCCCCTGCGCTCGTCACGCGCGACGACGGATCGTTGCGCAGCGTGCTCGGCACGATGGGCGGCGACGCACAACCCCAGATCCTGCTCCAGCTCGTCACCCGGCTGCTCCGCCACGGCCAGAGCCCCTCCGTCGCGGTGAACGCCGGTCGTTGGGTGCTCGACGGGCCGACCACCGGCTTCGACACGTGGACCGGTGAGGGCGGTCCCTCGGTGCAACTCGAGGGACACGTGCCCGGCGACTGGGCGGGCGAGCTCGCCGAGCTCGGACACCGGGTGACCTCGACACCGTCGTGGTCGAGCGACGTCGGGCACGCGCACGTGATCGTCGTCGACGACGACGAGATGCTCGGCGGCGCCGCCGATCCGCGCACCCGGGTCGGGTCTGTTGCCGGGATGTGAAAAGCGTCCGTCGGCACCGGATCGCGCCCCGGTCGCCGCGGCGGTCTCGACCGCGCACGAGTAGGTTCCGACCATGCGCGTCGACACCAACTTCTTCTGCACCGTGCCCATGCCCGACGCCGGTGATCCGGACATCCCGGCCACCAGCCGCCGGTACGGCAACGACGCCGTCGTCGCCTGCTACGAGCACCTCGTCGCCTGGGCCAAGGCCTGCGACGAGCTCGGCTTCGACACGATGTGGCTCACCGAACACCACTTCCAGTACGAGGGATACGAGGTGCTCCCCAACCTCATCCTGTTCGGCCAGCACCTCGCGAGCATCACGAAGGACCTGCGTCTCGGCCAGATGTTCAACGTCGTGCCGCAGTGGCATCCGCTGCGTCTCGCCGAGGACTTCGCGCTCGCCGACATCGTGACCGGCGGCCGGATGGAGTTCGGCGTCGGGCGCGGCACGGTGCCCCGCGAGGCATGGGCCCTCGGCACCGTCGTGGCGAGCGGTGACAACGCCATGTCGGCCGAACACGACCGCATCAACCGGGAGGTGTTCGAGGAGTCGATGGAGGTGATCAAGCTCGCGTGGTACGAGGACCGGTTCAGCTACCGCGGCAAGCACTTCGTCTTCCCGCCCGACGACGTGCCCGATCGTGGGAGCACCGTGCGCGATCTGACGATGATCCCGAAGCCGCTGCGCCACGTCGACGTGTACCAGCCGATCTCCTCACCCGAGACCATCGAGTACGTGCCCCGCGCCGGCCACAAGGCGGTGTACTGGCTCACCAACGCCGAGAGCCAGAAGCAGAAGTGGGACCGCTACGCCGAGATCCGTGAGGAGATCGGGTCGCCCGTCGGTCCCGGCGAGGATCGGTGCCTGGTGCTGAACGTCCACGTCGGCCGCACCCGCGAGGACGCCATGAAGCGCGGCCGTCCCGGCCACGACGAGTTCGTGAAGTTCCTGTCGCCGTACGGGCGTTTCAACAGCTACCGCAATCCCGACGGCACCAAGGTGCCCTTCGACCACCGGCCCACGGTCGAGGAGAGCAACCGCGAGAAGTTGCAGGTGATCGGGTCGGTCGACGACGTGGTCGACGCCCTGGGGTTCTGGCGTGACCTGCTCGATCTGCGGCACGTGTGCTTCTTCTTCGACCTGCCGGGCATCGGTCGCGAGGAGATGATCGACCAGATGCACCTGATGATCGAGGAGGTCTTCCCCAAACTCGGTGAGCCCGTCGAGCGGCGTCCGGTCACCGGCCGCCCGCTCGTCTGATCGGCTGCCACCGATGAACGACGTCCCGATCGGTACCGAGGTCGATGTCGACGCGGTGCTCGGGTACCTCACCCCCGAGCGCGGCTGGCTCGTCCTGCCCGCCTTCGCCGAACCCCATGCCCATCTCGACAAGGCGTTCCTCGCCGAGCGGGTCGACAACCCGACGGGCGATCTGATGGGCGCGATCGAGGCGATGGTCGCCTACAGCCCGCACATCACCTTCGACGACATCGTCGAACGTGCCGAGCGGGCGGCGCTGCTCATGCTCGCCAACGGCACGACCGCGATCCGCACCCATGCCGACCTGATGGCCGACAAGGGGCTGCGCAACGTGGAGGCATTGCTCACGGTGCGCGACCGACTCGCCCATCTCGTCGACATCGAAGTCGTCGTCCTGTGCGGCTGGCCGTCGTGCGGCGAGGTGGGCAAGGTGCACCGGGATCTGCTCCGCGAAGCGCTCGCGATGGGGGCCGATCTGGCCGGCGGGTGCCCGCACCTCGAGGACGACGGGGTGGAGGCGACCGACCTGTTCCTCGAGATCGCCGCCGAGGCCGGGCGGCCGATCGACCTGCACACCGACGAGACCCTCGACCCGGCCAAGCTCTTCCTCGACCATCTGTCCACCCGGGTGGTCGAGATGGGGTTCGAGCACGCGGTGACGGCCAGTCACTGCTGTTCGCTCGCGATGCAGCCCGACGACGTGCAGCGACGGGTGGCCGACCAGGTGGCGTCGGCGGGCATCCACGTGGTCGCGCTCCCCCACACCAACCTGTTCCTGCAGGGTCGCGATCACCAGCAGGCGATGCCGCGCGGGCTGACCGCGGTGAAGGCGCTGCGCGCCGCCGGTGCGAACGTCGCCGCCGGCGCCGACAACCTGCAGGACCCGTTCAACCCGGTCGGGCGTGGCGATCCGCTCGAGACGGCCGGACTGATGATCATGGCGGCCCATCTGCTGCCCCACGAGGCGCTCGCCTCGATCAGCGACGCGCCCCGCCGCATGATGGGCCTCGCGCCCGCCGATCCGGCCGCCGGTGATCTGGTGGCGGTACGAGCGACTACGGTGAGAGATGCGATCGCGTTCGGTCCGGCCGAGCGGATCGTGCTCCGCCGGGGACGCCTCGTCGCCGGTGAACTGCCAGCTGGTGCGCTCGCTGGCGCCAGTACCCGTCCTGGTCAGAGTTAACACACACGACACACGGAGGACCCGAGCCCGCCCCGGCAGCTCCTCTAGGGTCAAGGAGAATGATGACATCCACTGATGCCCTGCAATCCGGTGCAGGGACGGCAGTCGGTTCTGCGTCACCTGCGCTGAGCTTCCGGAACGTGTCCATGGTGTTCCCCGACGGAACCCATGCGGTCGACAACGTGAGCTTCGACGTCCAGCCCGGCGAGTTCGTCACGGTGGTCGGTCCCTCGGGCTGCGGCAAGAGCACCCTGTTGCGCATCGCCTCCGGGCTCGAGGACAACACCGCCGGCAGTGTCGCGATCGACAAGTCGAGCATCGGCTACGTGTTCCAGGACGCCACGCTGCTGCCGTGGCGCACCGTCCAGAAGAACGTCGAGCTGAACGCCGAGCTCCAGGGGATGGACAAGGCCACCCGGCAGGCGAAGGCCAAGGAGGCGATCGAGCTCGTCAACCTGGTCGGGCACGAGACCAAGTACCCGAAACAGCTGTCGGGTGGCATGAAGATGCGGTGCTCACTCGCCCGTTCACTGGTGCTCAACCCGAAGGTCTTTCTCTTCGACGAGCCCTTCGGCGCCCTCGACGAGATCACCCGCGAGCGTCTGAACGACGAGTTGCTGCGGCTGTTCCTGCACGAGAAGTTCGCCGGGCTGTTCATCACCCACTCGATCCAGGAAGCCGTGTTCCTGTCCACCCGGGTGATCGTCATGTCGGCCCGTCCGGGACGGATCATCGCCGACTACCAGGTGCCCTTCGCGTTCCCCCGTCAGCACGACATCCGCTACGAGGCTGCGTTCGCCGAGCTGTGCGGCACGATCAGCAACGACCTCAAGGACGCCCACGCATGAAGACGGCTCACGAGCTCTCCGTCCACGCCGAACCGGTCTCGCATCCCGAAGCCGGTGAGGTCGTCACCGAAGAGGGCGACGTCGTCGTCGTCCACCACGACCACCGGCGCAAGCGGGGCGAGCGGATCATCAGCCTGCTCCCGCCCGTCATCACCTTCGTGGTGTTCCTCGGGGTCTGGTACGCCTACAGCGGGCTCAAGTACGACATCGCCGCTCAGCGCATCAACACGCTGCCGTACCCACACGAGATCATCAACAAGGGATTCCGTCCGCTCTGGGACGACACCAACGGGCTCAAGCCGATCCTCGAGTACATGTGGCCCACCCTGCAGGTGACCCTGATGGGCTTGTCGATCTCGATCGTGTTCGGCATCTCGTTCGCGGTGCTGATGAACTTCTCCAAGCACCTCGAGCGAGCGTTCTTCCCGTACGCCGTGGTGCTGCAGACCGTGCCGATCCTCGCGATCACCCCGCTGCTCACCCAGCTGTTCGGGTACGAGCTCGGGGTCCGCCTCGTCGTGACCGTGCTCATCGCGATCTTCCCGATCATCACCAACACCTTGTTCGGCCTGCAGTCGACCGACCGGCTCCACCACGACCTGTTCACGCTCAACCACGTGAACCGCTGGACCCGGCTGTGGAAGCTCGAACTGCCGAGCGCCCTGCCGGCGTTGATGGCCGGCGTGCGGATCGCGAGCGGCGGCGCCGTGATCGGTTCGATCGTCGCCGACTTCTTCTTCACCCAGGGCGACAAGGGCATCGGCTACTACATCCGCACCCGCCAGCAGAAGGCGGCACAGCGTCCGGAGATGTTCGCCGGCACGATCATGGCCACGCTGTTCGGCATCGTGATGTTCCTGATCGTCGGTTGGGTGACCAACCGGGCCATCCGCAGCTGGCACGACTCAGGTCGCAAGCGCTGACACCTCGTCCACCTCCCGGTGCCGCCGACGTGCGCGTGCCCGGACGAATCCCACCATCCACCACACCATCCAGGGGGAGAACCTGATGAGAGCACAGAAGACGACGGCGGTGCTGCTCGCACTGTCGTTGGGCGTGGTCGCCGCGGCCTGCGGCGACGACGACGAAGACACCACCACCACCGAGGCCGCCGGCGGGAGCGACACCACCGCCGCCGACGGTGGTTCGGACACCACGGCCGCCGCCGGTGGCGAGAACGTGTGCCCCGAGAACCTCGTGATCCAGACCGACTGGTTCCCCGAACTCGAGCACGGCGGCACCTATCAGCTCATCGGTCCCGGCGGCGACGCCGACAAGGACACGATCTCGTACTCCGGCCCGGTGCAGGAGCAGTACAAGGTGGGCGGGCTCGAGACGATCACCATCAAGACGATCAGTTTCGACAAGGCCAACAGCTCGCAGCTGCTCGACGGTGACGCCGACATGGCGTACATCGGCTTCGGCGACGTGATCAAGGACTCGGCCGCGATCGACATGGTCGTCGTGATGAAGACCCTCGACAAGGACCCGCAGATGGTGATGTGGGACCCGACGCAGTACGACATCCAGGAGCCCGCCGACATCGCCGAGACCGGCGCCAAGGTGCTCCACTTCCCGGGTGCGGCCTACATCGACTACATGATCGCCAACGGGATCATGACCGAGGACCAGGACGACCCCAGCTACGACGGCTCCGACGCCAAGTGGGTCGCCGAGGCCGGCGCCGTCATCCAGCAGGGTTTCGCCTCGAACGAGGTGTACAAGTACGAGAACGAGATCGCCTGGAAGGACGGCGCTCCTGCCGACGTGAGCTTCTTCACCGTCGGTGAGATGGGCTTCGACAACTACCCGGCCTCGCTCACCATGCTGAAGAGCCGCGCCGACGAGCTCGACGCCTGCCTCACGTTGCTGATCCCGAAGATGGCGCAGGCCTGGGTCGACTTCTTCAACGATCCGAAGCCGATCACCGACGCGATGATCGAGATCAACGTCGCCCACGACGGCTTCTGGGGCCTCAGCCCCGAGATCAACGAGGCCGGCCTCGCCGTGGTCGAGGAGAAGGAGATCGCGGCGAACTCCGCCGACGGCACCTACTGCTCGATCGACGCCGACCGGGCCCAGGGCATCTACGACACGGTGAAGGCCGTGTACGACGCCCAGGGTGTCGAGATCACCGACGACGTCACGTCGATCTATACGAACAAGTACTGCGAGGGTGCGCCGGGTCGCTGACCCGATCACGCATCGTCGGACGAACTGCACGAGGGGGCCGGGCGACCGGCCCCCTCGTCGCGTCCCTGCTTCGTGAGCCGGATGCGCAGCCGGTGCGCACGCCGCTCACGGAACACGTCGGTCCGTGAGCCGGATGCGCAGCCGGTGCGCATCTCGCTCACGGAAGACGTCAGCGGTAGGCGCAGAGGTCGAAGGCGTTGCCGTCGGGGTCGGCCAGGTTGACGATCGAGCCGTAGGGCTCGTGACGAGCGGGTGCCCGCACGACGGCACCGATCGACACCAGACGGGTCGTCTCGGCGTCGAACTCCGCCGGGGCGCACGCCAGGTCGAGATGGGTGCCACCCGGCCGGTGTGCCCCACGTTGCAGGCCGATCCGGCGCACGCCGTCGGCCGAGGACAGCACGATCCAACGGTCGCCGTCCTCCCGCTCGGTCTCCGACAGCCCGAGCGCCGCGCCCCAGAACCGGGCGAGGCGTTCGGTGTCGGGCGAGTCGATCGTGACGAGGTCGAACGAGGCGGGCACGACGTGGGTCGCCTCAGCCGTCGTTCGCGAGCTGGAGCACCACCTGCAACAGCACGTCGGTGCCGGCCTGCAGGTCGGTCGCCTCGGTGAGCTCGGCGAGGTTGTGCGACAGTCCGTTCACGCTCGGCACGAAGATCATCGACGTCGGACAGATGCGAGCCAGCATCTGGGCGTCGTGGCCGGCACCGCTCGGCATCCGCATCGTCGACAGGCCGAGGCGCGTCGCGGTGGTCTCGACCAGGTCGATCATCCGCGCGTCGAACTCCACCGGCTCGAACCGCGCCAGCGTCCGCCGCTCGATCGTGACCCCCTCGTCGTCGGCCAGCCGACGGCACGACGTGTCGAACCGGTGCTCGGCCTGCTGGAGCAGGTGCTCGTCGGTGTTGCGCAGGTCGACGGTCATCGTCACCGACGACGGCACGACGTTCACGAGGTTCGGCGTGAACTCCATCCGACCCACCGTGGCCACCTGCGATCCGCCCATCTGCCGGGCGATCGCACGCACGCCGGCAGTGAGCTCCGCCGCCACGTACCCGGGATCCCGGCGCAGACGCATCGGGGTGGTGCCGGCGTGGGCCGACTGTCCGGTGATCGTGAGCTCGGTCCACGAGATCCCCTGCACCCCGGTGACCACGCCGATCGTGACGCCGGCGTCCTCCAACACGGGGCCCTGCTCGATGTGCAGCTCGACGTACGCGTGCGGGGCTGCGGCTGTCGGGCACGGGGTGGGCCCGGCATATCCGATGCGTGCGAGCTCGTCGCCGAGCCGGGCGCCGTCGTCGGCGGCACGCACGTCGAGCGCGTCCTCGAGCGCCAGCCCGCCGACGTAGACCAGGCTGCCGAGCATGTCGGGCTGGAATCGTGCGCCCTCCTCGTCGGTGAAGAACGCGACGGCGACCGGGCGTCGGGTGGCGACGCCGTGGGTGATCAGCGTCTCGACCACCTCGAGCCCGCCCAGCACGCCGAGGTTGCCGTCGAAGCGACCGCCCGTCCGCACGGTGTCGATGTGCGACCCCACCATCACCGGTGCCAGCGCCGGGTCGTCGCCGGCACGCACGCCGACGACGTTGCCGATCGCATCGATCGACACGGCGAGGCCGAGGTCGCGCATCCAGCCGACGACGAGGTCGCGACCGTCGCGGTCGGCGTCGGTGAGCGCGAGCCGGGCGCACCCGCGCTCGCCGCGAGGACCGATCACCTGTCCGATCTCACCGAGGGCGTCGAGTCGCCGCAGCAGTCGATCGACGTCGATCCGCAGCGCCGCGGGGTCGGCGCTGTCGGCGGTGTCGGCGGTGTCGGCGGTGTCGGCGTCCACGTCAGCGCCCGAAGTCGAACGTGGCCACCTCGCGCAGCGCCTCGCCGAACGCGCGCACGTTGCCCTCGAACAACTGCTTGCCGAGTTCGGCGTCGGCCGGCAACGGGTCACCGATGTAGCCATCGGGGTTGAAGTCGTTCGACAGCCAGCCGAAGCTCACCCGGCCACCGAATCGCACGTACTTGTTGCCGGCGAGCTTCTCGGGCACGCGCCGCTCGGCGAGGTCCATCCGCACCAGCTCGGGCGCCAGGTGCAGCACCACCGAGGTCTCGTCGGTCCCGCCGTGGATGCCCATGCCGAGCTCGCCGGCCGGCGACGCACCGCCCTGGTCGGCGGGCATACCGGGATGAGCGAGGAAGGTCATCAGCCCGTGCGCGAGCCGCAGTTCGCGACACGCGACGTTCGCGAGGGCGCTGTTGCCGCCGTGGCCGTTCAGGAACACGAGGCGCTTCGCCCTGGTGGTGGCGAGGCACCGGCCGATGTCGTCGAGCACGGCGAGCAGCGTGGTGGCCGAGAGCCAGATCGTGCCGGGCGCCCAGGCGTGCTCGTTCGACTTGGTGTAGGTGAGCGTGGGCAACAACCAGGCGTCGACCTCCTCGCCCACCTCGGCGATGGCCGCCTCGGCGACCGCGGTCGCAACCAGCGAGTCGGTCGACAGCGGCAGGTGCGGGCCGTGCTGCTCGATCGCTCCCAGTGGCTGGACGAAGATGCTGCGCTCGGTGATCCGTTCGGCCACCTCTGGTGCCCGGAGATCGATGAATCGGCGTACCTGTGTCACGTCGTGCACGGTATCGCCCGCCGGTTCGGCCGAGCAGAATGGCGGCGTGTCGGAACACGATGTTGATGCCGTCGTCATCGGCGCGGGCCACAACGGGCTCGTCTGCGCCGCCTATCTGGCTCGGGCGGGGATGCGCACCTTGCTCGTCGAGGCCCGGACGTCGGTGGGTGGCACGGCGTCGAGCGACACCTTCGCCGGCGCCACCGTCAACATCTGCAACTGCGACCACATCACGTTCCGCACCACGCCGGTGATGGACGAGCTCCGCCTCGGCGACCACGGCCTGCGCTACCTCGACGTCGATCCCGCGCAGACCAACATGGCGTGGTCGGGTGGGCCGGCGTGGGCGATGCACCACGACGTCGACGCCACGCTCGACTCGCTGGCGACCACGTTCCCCCAGGAGGTCCGCGGCTACCGCCGATATCTCCGGGCGGCGATGCCGGCGGTGCAGATGGTGTTCGACCAGGCGAACGACCCGCCGACGTTCGCTCGGATCATGCGCAAGGTGATCGCCCGCAAGGGCGCCGGGGTCCCGGCGCTGTTGCGATGGAGCCGGCGCAGCGCAGCCGACGTGATGCGCGAGTTCTTCAGCACCGATGCGCTGCAGGGCCCGGCGATGGTGACCGGTCCGATGGTGTGGGGCATCTCGCCCGAGCTGCCCGGCACCGGGCTCGGTTCGCTCACCTACGCGATGCGTCACGTCGGCACCGTGGGGCGACCCGTCGGTGGCAGCGGCATGGTGCCGGTCGCGCTCGAGCGGGCGCTGCTCGCCCACGGCGGCCAGGTGCGGCTCGCCACTCGCGTCGAGGCGATCACCTGTGAGGGCCCGGCCGTCCGGGGCGTGGTGCTCGACGACGGCACCGAGGTTCGCGCCGGCGTGGTCGTGTCGGCCTGCAATCCGCACGACACCTTCCTCCGGTGGCTGCGCGATCCCCCGCCGCAGGCGCACGGACTCGTCGAGCGGTGGCGTGCGACGCCGCACCACGAGGGCTACGAGTCGAAGATCGATGCGGTCATCACCTCGCTCCCCCGTCTCCGGGCGATGGCGCACCTCCCCGACGCGGCCGGCGGTCCGCATCCGCTCACCGGCACGGTGATCGTCGCACCGTCGCTCGCCGACATGCACCACGGCGCCGAGCTGATGGGACGTGGTGAGGTGCTCGATCGTCCGGGCATGTTCCTGAACGTGCCGACCGTGGTGGACCCGTCGATGGCGCCGGCCGGACAGCACGTGCTCAGCCTCGAGTGCCTCTACACGCCGTACCGGCTGCGTGGCGGTTGGCCGGGCAGCGGCGAGCCACGACGCTGGCTCGAACGCCTCGCCGATCTCGCCGAGCCCGGCTTCCTCGACTCGATCGGCGAGTGGCGGGCGATGACGCCCGACCGCTACGAGTCCGAGTTCCACCTGCCCGCCGGCCATGCCACCAGCTTCGCCGGCGGCCCCCTCGCGGCGCTGCTGAACCGCCAGCCCGAGCTCACCCGCTATCACACGCCGGTCAAGGGTCTGTTCCTCACGGGTGCAGCGACCTTCCCCGGCGCAGGTGTGTGGGGGGCGAGCGGACGGAACGCGGCGCACGAGGTGCTGCGGCGCCGCTGAGGGCGTATCATGGGCGTCGCCGACGGGGAGTAACCCTTCCGTCCGGCGGTCGTCAACACGAGCTCCCGCTCCGGCCGCTGGAACCAGGTGTCATCCGACACCGGGTGGGTGAGACCAGAGGCACCAGACGCATGTCCGGTGTCGAAAGGACCCCATCACCATGTTCCCCTCCGGCTCTCGATCCACAGGCTCGCTCTCGCTCGGCCGCCTGTTCGGCATCCCATTCCAGCTCCACTGGAGCGTCCTGCTCGTCGCGCTGCTCTTCGGCTCGGGCCTCGCGGCCAGCTACGGCGGCATCGGTGCCGTCGTGGCACTCGTCGGCTTCCTCGCGTCGATCACCGCGCACGAGGTCTCCCACGCACTGGTCGCCCGCCGCTACGGCGTCCAGACCGAGTCGATCCAGCTGTGGGCGCTCGGCGGGGTGGCACGCCTCGACCGCGAGGCGTCCACGCCCGGAGGCGACGCCTGGATCGCGGCGGCGGGGCCGCTGACGAGCCTCGCGATCGGCATCGGCTCGCTCGGCGCGATGTTCGGCCTCGCCGCGCTGGGCCTCAGCGGTGTCGGCCTGTCGATCCTCGGCTGGCTCGGCATCATCAACGTCGTGCTCGCGGTCTTCAACCTGCTGCCGGGTGCACCCCTCGACGGTGGTCGCATCCTGCGCGCGCTTCGCTGGCGTTCGCACGGCGACCGGTTCCGGGCGGCACGTGAAGCGGGCAACGCCGGCAAGGCGGTCGGCTTCTCGCTGGCCGGCGTCGGCATGGTGATGATCTTCAACGGGCTGCCGGGCCTGATGCTGGTGCTGACCGGTCTGTTCATCGCCCTGAGCGCGAAGGCCGAGATGATGGCCGTCGACATCGCGGAGCGACTGCAGGGCACCCTCGTCCGCGACCTCACCTGGTTCGGGGTGGCGGAGGCCACCGGGGACACCGACGCCGACACCATGTGGTGGCAGCGTTCGCGGCTCGGTGGCGCGGGCGCGGTGGCGGTCACTCGTCCCGACGGCGCGATCGAGGGCATCGTCATCGAGGAGCAGCTGCAGGCGGTGCCCGAGGAGCGCCGGCCCTACGTGGCACTCACCCAGCTGATGGTGCCGACGTCGCGCGTCGCCAAGGCCGATCTCGACGACGATCTGTCCGACGTGCTGTCGCGCCTCGATCCGGCGGCGCCGGTCGTGACGGTGTGGCGCGAGGGCCGCCTGCTCGGTGTGGTGCCGAGCCGGCGTCTGCTGGCCCGACTGCGCTCGGCGACCTGACCGTACGTGAGCCCGATGCGCACCGGCTGCGCATCCCGCTCACGAAGGCGAGGGGTTCGTGAGCCCGATGCGCACCGGCTGCGCATCTCGCTCACGAAGGCGAGGTCAGGCGTCCTTGACGCTCCAGCTGCGCTTCGCGACCGGGTCCTTGTCGCTCCAGGGGAAGTTGATCCAGAGATCGGTCTTCTTCCACACGTAGTCGCACTTCACGACCGAGTGGCTCTTCTCGTACAGGCACGCGGTGCGCACCTCGGCCACCTTGCCGGCGCAGAAGTCGAGCACGCTGCGCAGCGTGTGTCCGGTGTCGGCCACGTCGTCGGCGATCAGGATCTTGAAGTGACTCGCATCGACGAAGTCGGGCGCCGGCGGCAGGATGCGGGGCACCTCGAGGCGCTCGTCGACGCCGGTGTAGAACTCGACGTTCATCGTGTACACGTTCTTCACGCTGAGCGCGTAGCCGAGAGCACCGCCGATCAGCAGGCCGCCACGGGCGATCGACAGGATCATGTCCGGCTCGTAGTCGTCGGCCACCTGCTGGGCCAGCTCGCGGGAGGCGGTTCCGAAGATCTCCCAGGACATGATCTCGCGTTCGGACGACACGGCAACTCACTCGCTTTCGACGACGACGGGGTACCTGGCCAACCTAGACGATGCCACCCGCCACGGCCGAACGACCGACCGTCACCCACGGCCGACCGGCACGAACGCCCGGGATCGCCGGGTCAGAAGACGATGTCGCTCGGGCGGACCGGCGTGCGGGTGAGGTCCTTGCCGATCGCGTCGCGGATCGCGGCCACGACGGCCGGGGTGGACGAGATGCACGGCGGTTCGCCCACGCCCTTCGCACCGAGCGGCGCCATCGGGTCGGGATGCTCGATCAGCGTGGCCACGACGTCGGGCATGTCGAGGAAGGTCGGCAGCAGGTAGTCGGTGAAGTTCGCGTTGCGCACCCGGCCGTCGATCTGGACGATCTCCTCCATCACGGCGAGGCCGACGCCCTGTGCGATGCCGCCCTCGATCTGGCCGATGACGCTGAGCGGGTTGAGCGCCCGCCCCACGTCCTGTGCGGTCGCGATCTGGACGACCTTCACGAGGCCGAGCTCGGGGTCGACGTCGACGACGGCGCGGTGCGCCACGAACGCGAACGCGGTGTGGCAGTTGCCCTGACCGTTCTCGTCGAGTTCCTCGGTGGGACGGTGGTGGTGCTCGAAGGTGTCCTCGAACACGAGGCCCGCGGTCGCCTGGGCGACCGGGACGCAGAGGTCGCCCATGGTGTCGACGACGTCGCGGCCGTCGATCGCGAGCCGCAGCGGGTCGACCCCGTGCTGCGCCCCCACGTGAGCGAAGAGCTGTTCGCGCACCAGCCGGCACGCACCGTCGACCGCGCCACCGCTCATCCACGTCTGACGCGACGCAGAGGTGGAGCCCGCCGAACCGACGGTGGTGTCGATCGGCTCGAGCACGACGTCGTCGACGCCGAGCACGCTGCGGGCGATCTGTCCGGCGAGCGTGACGAAGCCCTGGCCGACCTCGGCCGTGGCGAACTTGAGCGACGCCACGCCGTCGCGCAGGGTGACCCGGGCGGTGGAGAAGTCGTCGAAGCCCTCCGAGTACATGAGGTTCTTGATCGCCACACCCCAACCGATGCCGCGCCGGATGTGGCTGCGGTCGGCCGTGAGGCCGGCACCGCCGGGCAGGCGCATCGGGTCGCCGTCGTGGCCGCCGACGGGTTCGTCGGGCAGCGGCAGCGCGGCGGTCTCGAGGATGCACTCGCGCACCGGCGCGACGTTCTCGATCACCTGCCCGGTGATCAGCCGGTCGCCGGTCTCCATCGCGTTGCGGAGGCGGATCTCCACCGGGTCGAGACCGCACGCCGCGGCGAGTCTGTCCATCTGGCCCTCGTGGGCGAAGCACGCCTGCACCACACCGAAGCCGCGCATCGCGCCGCACGGCAGGTGATTGGTGCGCACGGCCCAGCCGTCGACCACGGCGTTCTCGCACTTGTACGGACCCTGCATGTGCGTGACCGCATTGATCAACACTGCCGACGAGGTGGACGCGTACGCGCCACCGTCCATCACGATGCGGGCCTCGATCTTCACGATCTTCCCGTCACGCGTGGCGTGGTGGCGCATCCAGATGCGGGCCGGGTGGCGGTGCACGTGGCCGAGGAAGCTCTCCTCGCGGCTGTACGCGATGCGCACGGGCCGACCGGTGCGCAGCGCGAGCAGGCACGTGTGCACCTGGAGGCTGATGTCCTCGCGGGCACCGAAGGCGCCGCCCACGCCGCCGAGGGTGAGCCGCACCTTCTCGGCCGGCAGGTCGAGGCAGGCGGCGATCTGACCCCGGTCCTCGTGCAGCCACTGGGTGGCGACGTACAACTCGACGCCCTCGCCGCCCGGGTCGGGGATCGCGAGCGCGGCCTCGAGGCCCAGGAACGCCTGGTCCTGCATGCCGATCTCGTAGTCGCTCTCCACGACGACCTCGCCGGTGGCCTCGGTGTCGCCGCGCACGATGCGTTGGTGGCGGAACACGTTGCCGTTCGGGTGGATCGGGGGGAAGGTGCCGTCTGCGGCGCGCTCGGGATCGGTGAGCGGTTCGAGCACCTCGTACTCGACCCGGATGGCGGCGAGCGCACGCCGGCAGGTCTCGGGGTGGTTGGCGGCCACGGCGGCGACGGGCTCGCCCACGTAGCGCACGTACTCGCTCGCGAACACCGGCTGGTCCTGGTCGATGAGACCGTAGGTGGGCTTGCCGGGCACGTCCTCGGCGGTGACCACGGCCTCGACGCCGTTGATCGCCCACGCGCCCGAGAGGTCGATCGAGACGATGCGCGCGTACGGGTGCGGCGAACGGAGCGTGGCGCCCCACAGGGACCCGTCGGCGGACAGGTCGCCGGAGAACGCGAACGAACCCTGCACCTTCGCGATGCCGTCGGGCCGGACGGGGCTGTCGCCGAGGCGCCCGGTCACGGGCGCACCCGTGGTGGTCGTGGTGGTCGTGGTGGTCGTGGTGGCCGTCGTCGCGCTCACGCCGCTCCTCCGCGGCGGGCCACGGCCACACGCTGGACGGCCTCGATGATCCGGCCGTACCCGGTGCAGCGGCAGACGTTGCCCGAGAGTTCCTCGCGGATCTCGTACTCGGTGGGTTCGGGCGATCGGTCGAGCAGCGCGTGCGTGGCCATGATCAGACCCGGCGTGCAGAAACCGCACTGCACGGCGCCGGCGTCGACGAAGGCCTGCTGCACGTCGCTCGGGGCGCCCACCGGGGCGACGCCTTCGATCGTGACGATCCGCTGCCCGGTGGCGCTTGCGGCGAGCACGAGGCAGCCGCAGACCAGTTCGTCGTCGACGAGCACGCTGCAGCTGCCGCACTCGCCCTGTTCGCAGGCACCCTTCGACCCCATGAGGCCCAGGCGCTCGCGCAGCACGTAGAGGAGGCTCTCCCCCAGCCAGGCGTCGCGGATCTCGTGGTCGACGCCGTTCACGTGCAGGACGTACATCTGGTTCGAACCGGTGGTCGGCACGGCGGCCGTCGTGTCGCTCATGAGGAGGCTCCGGGCGTCGGTGCGGGGAAGGCACGGGTGAGCAGGCGTCGGGAGAGCACCTCGATCGCTCGCCGGCGGTAGGCGGCGGTCGACCGGTGATCGTCGATCGGGCGTGCGGCGGCGGCCGCCGCGGCGGCGAATGCCGGGATCGCCTCGGGGTCGATGGTGCCGGCCTCGAAGTCGGCCGCCTGCACAGCGATCGTCTCGGCCTCGGGCGCCCGCAGGATCACGGGGCCGACCGAACCGAGCGCGAGGCGCACCGTGTGGCCGTTGGTGTCGACCGCCAGGCAGGCGCTCGCCGTGGCGATCACCATCGCGTTGCGGACCCCCACCTTGCTGTAGCCCTGGAAGCCGTTGAGCACGGGGATCGTCACGCCGGTGATCAGCTCGCCCGGCTGGACCACGGTGCGCTTCGGCCCGGTGGCGAACTCGGCGAAGGGCACGTCACGCGTGCCGGCGGTGGAGGCCAGGTGGACGACCGCGTCGAGCGCCCGCAACACGGGGAGGCCGTCACCGGCCGGTGAGGCCGTACCCACGTTGCCGCCGATCGTGGCGGCGTTGCGGATCTGCGGCGAGCCGACCGTGCGTGCCGCCTGGGCGAGCGCCGGCGAGAACCCGGCCAGCGGTGCGTCCATCAGCTCGGCGTAGGTGATCGCGGCACCGATGCGCAACGTGTCGGTGCCGGGGTCGTGTCGCCACGACCGGAGCTCGCCGACACGGTTGACGCACACGACGGCGTCCGTGCGGCGATGCCCCATGTTGAGCTCGACCATCAGGTCGGTGCCTCCCGCCAGCACGGTGGCCGACGGAGTGGCCGCGAGGAGTTCGAGCGCCTCGTCGAGGGTGTGGGCGACGGTCACGGACATCGGGAGCGACTTTACAATTCGTAAAGGTCCGACCAGGCGATCGTCGCCACGCCGCGTGCGCTGTTCACACGACCTTCACACCGTCCAGACCCTCCTCCGGATCGGGGATCCGCGGGTCGAGACGCTCGAGCGTGCGGCGCAGGATCTCGCCCACGGCCATGTTGCGACGCGAGTTCGAGTCGGCCGGCACCACGTACCACGGGCAGTCCTTCGTGGTCGTGCGCTCGATCGCCTCGGTGTACGCCGCCTGGAAGTCGTCCCACAGGGCGCGGTCGTCGAGGTCGCCCGCGCGGAACTTCCAACGCTTCTCGGGGTCGTCGAGCCGTTCCTGGAAGCGACGGGCCTGCTCGTCCTTCGACACGTGGAGGAACACCTTGACCACGGTCGTGCCCTCGTCGGTGAGCAGTTGCTCGAAGTGGCGGATGTGCTCGTACCGGCGACGCCAGACCGTCTCGGGGACGAACCTCTTCACCCGCACCACCAGCACGTCCTCGTAGTGGCTGCGGTTGAAGACCCCGATCTCACCCCTGCGGGGGACCGCCTGGTGCACCCGCCAGAGGTAGTCGTGCTGCACCTCGGGGCCGCCGGGCGCCTTGAAGCTCGTGACGTGGATGCCGGCGGGGTTGAGCCCGGTGAGCACGTTGCGGATCGTGCCGTCCTTGCCCGCTGCGTCCATCGCCTGCACCACGAGCAACACGCTGCGGGTGCCCTCGGCGTAGAGGCGCTGCTGCAGGAGATCGATCGCCGTGCGGGTGTCGGCCAGGCGGGCCAGGGCCGCTTCCTTGTCCATGCCGAAGTCCGCGTCGGTCGGCCGCTCCCGCAGGTCGACCGCCTCGTCGGGACGCACCCGGAGTGCGTCGATCAGGTCGTCGAGGTCGCGGTGCTGGTCGGCCATGGCCGGACGCTAACGCGCAGGTTCACTCGCAGGCGCCCAGGTACGGACAGTGACGACATCCCGTGTCGCAACACGTCCCCCGCTGGGCCAAGAACGCGGCCGTGAACACCTGGTAGCCGCTGAGCGGGTCGCGATACGTGGGGCTGCCGGCCGCCACCGCCTCCGCGTGGCGCGCCATCACCTCCGTGAATCGCACATGGGTCGACGCGAGGCGCTGCGGATGCGGTCGTTCGAGGTGATCGGGACGCATCGGCGGCACTCGTCCGACGCTACCCGAGGGACGCTCGGAGGTGCTCGACCGGGAAGTGCGAGGGCAGGACGAGGGCAGGACCCGGGCAGCACCAGGCCCGGACCAGGACATGTCCACGAGTCGGGTGAGCACTTGATCACGATCATTGACACCACCAGTCGAGTGGCTAAGGTGAGCGCACCGGCATGTGATGGGGGTCACAACAGGACGCCGAACACGTCGATTGCCGGTCATGTATCCACACGAAGGGGGACCAGGGTGACACCACACCGTTCAACCCGCCGCCGCTCGGGGACGCTGTTCGCAGCAGCGCTCGTCTCGATCGGTCTGGTGGCAGGTGCGTGTAGCAAGAAGGAAGACGAGACCACCACCGAACCGGACACCACCGAGGAGGCAACGGACGCGACGGACGCCGCGCCCGGCACCACCACGGCGACCGAGGACGGCGGCGAGACGACCGAGACCACGGCAGCGGCCACGGACGACACCGAGCCGGCCGAGCCGGCCAAGGAACCTCAGTACGGCGGCATCCTGCGCGTCTCGGGAGAGGCCGAAGTCGCCAATCCGTGGACACCTGGTGCCATGCAATGCGACTCGTACTGCCAGCAGCGCGCACGCACGTTCTACGACACGCTCGTGACGCTCGACGAGAATCTCGAGGTGAAAGGCGTGCTCGTCGAGAGTTGGACGAACAACGACGACTTCACCGAGTTCGAGTTCACGTTGCGCGAGGGGATCACCTTCCACGACGGCACCCCCCTCAACGCCGAAGCGGTGGTGTACAACCTGCAAGAAGCCGGTTCGGGCCTGTTGATCTCGAATGCCATCACCGACTACGGCCGCAATCCGGACGGAACGTTCGCGATCGAGGCGACCGGTGAGTACACCTTCACGATCAAGACGGGCAAGGGTGGCGACCTCAGCCAGCCGCGCCCGTGGCCGAACCTGCCCGCCACGCTCGGCGGCCAGCTCGGGCTGATCGCATCGCCCACGTGGTTGCAGGCCGTCAAGGACGGCACGGGCGACCCGATCATGGCAGTCGGCAGCGGACCGTTCATCGTCGAGAGTTACGCCCCGAGGGACAAGCTCGTCGTGAAGCGCAATCCCGACTATTGGATGACGGACCAGGCTGGTAAACAGTTGCCTTACCTGGACGGCATCGAGTTCCGAGTCATCGAGGACAGTGAGACCGCTGCGGAGGCGCTCGAGGCCGGAGACATCGACATCTTCTCCACGTCCTCCGCTGCCGTCATCAGCGAGTTCCGCGAGGTGCCCGACGAGTTCCCGATGCAGGAGCAGGACACGTTCACGGAGACGAACTTCATTCTCCTGAACCTCGAAAAGGCCAGCCCACTGCAGGATCAGCGCGTCCGCTGCGCGCTGTTCAAGGCGATTGATCGTCAAGAGATGATCGATCTCACGGCAAACGGCATCCTCCAGGTGGCGAACGGCCTCTTCTCGCCCGGCCAGGAGGGATACCTCGAGGACAACGGGCTGGACACCGCTCAGGACGTCGAGGGCGCCCGGGCGCTGATCGAGGAGTACGAGGCCGAGGTCGGACCCGTCACAGGTCTGAAGTACGGCACCACCGTGTCGGCGATCAACGCGCAGACCGCGGAGATGTTGCAGGGATACTGGTCGGAGATCGGTGTCGATGTCGAGATCATCCAGGTTCCACAAGACCAGTCCATCACCAAGGCGCTGTTCGGAGACCCCGAGTTCTTCATGTACGGCTGGCGCAACCATGCTGGCACCGTGGTGGACAACCAGTACTTCTGGTGGCATTCGTCGGGCGCTCGTCCTGAGGGAGAGTTGTCGTTGAACTTCGGGCGTCTGCGCGACCCTGTCGTCGACGAGAACCTCGAGCTCGCTCGGGGAGAGCAGGATCCGGACAAGCGTCGCGAATATGCGGAGAACGTGAATCGACGCATGGCGGAGCAGTGCTTCCAGCTTCCCGGCTCGTGGACCATCTGGGGGACCCCGCACAGCCCTGCCGTGCAAGGCCTGGGCGAATGGATCCTGCCTGATGGCACGAAGGCGCGTGACGGCGCCGGCTTCTCGGGCCAGTTCTACATGCACGCCATGTGGATCGACCCCGAGGCCTGATCCATCCTTCGACATCGCCGGGTGGCGTGCCCTTCGAGGTGCGCCGCCCGGCGCTGCCGGTTCCCCCCCACGACCTGACACGGCGGGGCGGCGCGCTGCTCGCTCCCCGGTCTCCGACTCCCGCCCGACCACCACCTGCTCACGAGGAAACACGCGTGCGTTACGCCCTGCAGAAACTCGGTCAGTTCGCCATCGTCTTCTTCATCGTCACCTTCGTCGTGATGATCCTGATGCGACTGGGCCTGAACGCACCGGGCGATCCCGCCCGCACGCTGCTCGGCGGCACCGCCGACCAGGCGCTGATCGATGCCACCACCGCCAAGTACCGGCTCGACAGCAACTACTTCACCCAGTACTTCTTCTGGCTGAAGGGCATGGTCACCGGTGACATGGGGTTCAGCGTCCCCAACTCACTGCCCGTCTCCGAGCTCGTGCAGACGCGCATGATGACCACGCTGCTCCTCGGCTTCTACGCCATCCTCTGGGGCCTGATCATCGCCGTGCCCCTCGCCGTTCGCCAGGCCTACAAGCGCGACAGCTGGTTCGACAAGTTCGGCAGCGGCGCCTCGTTCGCCTTCGTGTCGGCGCCGGCCATCGTGCTGGCCCCGATCCTCACGCTCGTGCTCATCAAGGAGAACACGATCGGTCTGCCGGGTCCGCTCTCCGACTACCAGGTCACCATCGGTGGTTGGTTCCCCCGGGTCGGCGACAAGGTCTATCCGTGGCAGGATCTCGGCGAGCACTTCAGGAACTTCTTCGTGCCCACGCTCGTGCTGACGCTGCCGATCGCCGCCGTGTTCAGCCGCCTGCTCCGCGGCGACATGGTGATGACGCTCCAGGCCGACTTCGTCACCCTCGCCAGCGCCAAGGGCGTGTCGCCCCGGCGGGTGCTCTGGGTGCACGCCCTGCGCAACTCGCTGTTCTCGCTGCTCACCAGCGTCGGCCTCCAGATCGGCGGCATCGTCGGCGGCGCGATCGTCGCCGAGACCTTCTTCGACCTCGACGGCATGGGCACGATGCTCGTGACGGCCATCTTGAGCAAGGACCTGTTCACGGTCCAGAGTGCGTCGGCGATCCTCGTCGCCAGCGTCGTGGTCGTGAACCTGATCGTCGACCTGATGTACGGCGTACTCGATCCACGCATCCGCCACGCACGAGCGCTGGCCTGAGGATCACGGGGACACACACCACATGACCACCACCATCGATCCCAGCACCACGACGCCGGAACCGTCCGCCCCGGCCGCGGCGCAGTCGACGCCGGCGAGGAAGAAGCGCTCGTTCAAGTGGCCGGGTCTCGGCCTCGTGTTCGCCGTCGGCTTCCTCGGTCTGCTCACGTTCATGGCGATCTTCGCCGACTACCTGTCGTTCATCCCGTACCCGGACGCCAAGATCCCGGGCCCCAACGGCCGCCCCGGCCGCTACAACTGGGGTCCTGGCTGGACCGCCTGGTTCGGCACCGACGGCGTGAGCAACGACGTCTTCTCGAAGACGATCTACGGCGCCCGCACCTCGCTGCAGGTGGGCGTGTTCGCCACCGTGTTCGGCATCTTCGTCGGCGGTGTGCTCGGCGTCATCGCCGGCTACTTCCGCGGGTGGGTCGACCGTGTCGTGATGATCATCACCGACTGCCTCCTCGCCCTCCCGGCGCTGCTGCTCGCGATCATCCTGGTGAACCGCCTCAGCGACTACGCCGAGGACGAGGCGTGGCTCGGCTGGCTGAGCCGCAAGTGGCAGATCGTCATCACCCTGGGCATCCTCGCCACCGCCCCGCTCGCCCGCATCGTGCGAGCGCAGACGCTGTCGCTGCGTGAGCGGGAGTTCGTGCTCGCCGCACGCAGCCTCGGCGCCAAGCCCGGGCGTGTGATGTTCCGCGAGATCCTGCCGAACCTCATCCCGGCGATCCTCACCGTGGCCTTCACCGGCCTGTCGATCCTGATCGCCGCCGAGGGCGCCCTCGCCTTCCTCGGCCTCGGCGTGGAGGTCGGCACCCCGACGTGGGGCAAGCTGATCGACGAGAATCGCAACAAGATCGACGAGTCGTGGTGGGCCACGATCTTCCCCTGTCTGATGCTGTTCCTCACCGTGCTCTCGTTCAACATCATCGGCGACCGGCTCAGCCGTCGCTTCGACATCCGGCAGGCTGGCGTATGAGCGACCTCATCCAGGCATCGTCCCGCGACATCGACGGGCCGCTGCTCGAACTCACCGACGTCACCAC
Organism: Acidimicrobiaceae bacterium; assembly: GCA_020637235.1. Taxonomy (GTDB): domain Bacteria; phylum Actinomycetota; class Acidimicrobiia; order Acidimicrobiales; family Ilumatobacteraceae; genus VFMC01. The sequence goes on from JACJWG010000006.1 coordinate 197,624, forward strand.
GCACTTCAAGACCGCCCGTGGTCTCGTGCGTGCGGTCGACGGCGTCAGCTTCACCCTCGACCGTGGCAAGGCGCTCGGCATCGTCGGCGAGTCCGGCTCGGGCAAGACGATCCTGTCCCGCTCGATCATGGGTCTCCTCCCCCCGCGCGGCACCGTTCGTGGCGGCAGCATCAAGTTCGAGGGCCGCGAGATCGGCAACCTCGGGCGCAAGGAGATGCGGTCGGTGTGGGGCAAGGAGATGGCGATGATCTTCCAGGACCCGATGACCTCGCTGAACCCGGTGATGAAGATCGGGCGCCAGATCGCCGAGCCGCTCCAGATCCACCTCGGCATGACCAAGCAGAACGCCTGGGCCACCGCCGAGCGACTGCTGCAGGACGTGCGCATCCCCGAACCGAAGCGCCGACTCGAGCAGTACCCGCACGAGATGTCGGGCGGCATGCGCCAGCGGATCATGATCGCCATCGCGCTCGCCTGCGGCCCGACCGCACTGTTCGCGGACGAGCCCACCACCGCACTCGACGTGACGGTGCAGGCGCAGATCCTCGACCTGCTCGGCGAGCAGCGGCGCGACCGCAACATGTCGCTGGTGCTCGTCACCCACGACCTCGGGGTGGTGGCGGGTCACACCGACGTGATCGCCGTGATGTACGGCGGCAAGCTCGTCGAGAAGGCCAGCACCAAGGGGCTCTTCGCGAACATGAAGATGCCGTACACCGAGGCGCTGCTGAACAGCATCCCCAAGCTCGAGGATCGCAGCCACACCCGGCTCAGCGCGATCGCCGGCCGCCCGCCCGATCTCGTGAACCCGCCGAAGGGCTGCCGGTTCGCGCCGCGCTGCCCGTACGCCCAACCCAAGTGCCAGACCGAGGAGCCACCGCTGGTGCCCACCGCCGAGGACCCCAACCACCTGTACGCCTGCTGGTATCCGGTCGGCAGCCCCGAGAACGCCGAGATCAAGGTGCGCCTCGCCGCTTCGAAGGGCGCGCTCGCCGCCGCTGCGGGAGGCAACTGACATGGCCGGGACGGGCAAGGCGCACCTGCGCGACTCCCCCGACGTACTGCTGCGCATCGAGGACCTCGTCGTCGAGTTCCCCGTGGGCCGCACCGGGCTCAAGGTGAACGCCGTCAGCGGGATCAGCCTCGACGTGCTGAAGGGCGAGACCCTCGGGCTCGTCGGCGAGTCGGGCTGCGGCAAGAGCACCACGGGCCGGGCGATCATGCAGCTCCCCCGCCCGACGAGCGGTTCGGTGCAGTTCGAGGGCACCGAACTCACCCAGCTCACGGGCGACGCGATGCGTGAGGCGCGCACCCGGATGCAGATGATCTTCCAGGACCCGATCTCGTCGCTCAACCCGCGGCGCAAGGTCCGCCAGATCGTGATGGAGCCGCTCAACATCTGGAAGCGCGGCACCGACGACGAGCGTGCGAAGAAGGTCGACTCGATCCTGGAAGAGGTCGGCATCGACCCGGTGCGTGCCGGCGAGAGCCAGCCGCACCAGTTCTCCGGCGGCCAGTGCCAGCGCATCTCGATCGCCCGCTCGCTCGTGCTCGACCCGTCGCTCATCATCTGCGACGAGCCGGTGAGCGCCCTCGACGTGAGCGTGCAGGCGCAGGTGCTCAACCTGCTCGAGGACCTGAAGGCCGAGTACGGGCTGACGCTGATCTTCATCGCCCACGACCTCGCGGTCGTGAAGAACATCAGCGACCGCGTCGCCGTCATGTACCTCGGCAAGATCTGCGAGGTGGCGCCGTCGGACGTGCTGTACGAGAGCCCGGCGCACCACTACACGTCGGTGCTGCTCAATTCGATCCCGGTGCCCGACCCCGAGGTCGCGGTCACGAAGACCGCGATCGAGGGCGAACCGCCGTCACCCGTGCTGCCGCCGCCCGGCTGCCGGTTCAACCCGCGATGCCCGGCAGCACAGGACATCTGCCGGAGCGAGGAACCCCAGCTGCGCCCGGTGGGCGAGGGCCACTTCGTGGCCTGTCACTTCCCCACCGTCACCCCGGTCGAGCTCGCCGCTCGCTGAACCTGCGCATCAGCCGAAGCTCACGATCAGCTGTTCGTGTAGCTCGGCGGACGGCGCTCGAGGAACGCCTGCATCGCCTCGCGGTGGTCGGTGGTGGCACTGGCCATGATCTGCTGGCGGTTCTCCAGATCGATCGCGGCCTGCATGCCGGGGATCTCGAGTGCGCTCCACATACCTTCCTTGGTGAGCGCGACGCCGAACGGGGCGTTCAGCATCACCTGTTCGGCCTTGGCGTAGGCGGTGTCGAGCAGGGCGTGGTCGTCGACCAGATCGACCACGAGGCCGATGCGGTAGGCCTCCTCGGCGTCGAACACGCGCCCGGTGAGCATCAACTCCTGGGCGCGAGAGGCGCCGACGAGGCGGGGCAGCACCCAACTGGTGCCGATGTCGCATGCCGACAGACCGATCCGGATGAACGCCGCGTTGAACTTCGACGCCCGGGCGGCGAGACGGATGTCGCTGCCGAGCACCAGCGCGAAGCCGCCACCAGCGGCCGCGCCGTTCACCGCGGCGATCACCGGCTGTGGCAGCGACCGCAGGTGCGGGATCAGCGAGGCGATGTGCTTCTGCACGGCGAACCCCGCCTGCGTGCGGCCCATGCGCTCGGTGTGCGGTGCCGTGCCGTAGCCGCCGAGGTCGAGTCCGGCGCAGAAACCACGCCCCGCGCCGGTGAGGACGACGACACGCACGTCGGGGTCGACGGCGATCTCGTCGAGGTGCTCGTGGAGGGCCTGCACCAACTCGCCGGTCATCGCGTTGAGCTTGTCCGGACGGTTGAGCGTGAGCTGAGCGATGCCGGGGCGGGGCTCGGAGCGGACGACGGTGTCGGAGGAGACGGCCATCCGGCCATCGTGGCCGATGGCCGGCGCCGCGCCCGAAGTGGGCGTCCGCTCCACCGTCACACCGCGCGGCTACCGTCGGCGGGGTGCAGACCACGAGCGCCGTCACGGTGCCCGATCGAGCCACCCTGGCACCACTCCGCAACGGGCGCGGCGACCCCACCACGCAGCTCGCGCCCGGCGAGTTCGCTCGGGCGACCCTCACGCCGCACGGCCCGGCATCGCTGCACCTCGACTGGCGCGACGGCACGCTGCGCACACGGGTGTGGGGGCCGGGCGGCGACTGGCTCGCGGCGCGTGTGCCGGGGCTGATCGGCGTACTCGACCGGCCCGTCGTGTTCACCGACGCGCCGCGTCCGCTGGCGCAGGCCCAGCGCAACCATCCCGACCTGCGCCTCGGTGCCAGCGGCACGCTGTACCACGACCTGCTGCCGACGATCCTCGCCCAGCGGATCACGGCGATGGAAGCGATGCGTCAGTGGCGCCGGCTCTGCCTCGAGCTCGGCGAGCCGGCCCCGGGTCCGCTCGGGCTCCGCCTCCCGCCGGCACCCGAACGGCTGGCGAACACTCCGAGCTGGTGGTTCCATCCTCGCGGCGTCGAGCGCAAGCGGGCCGAGCCGCTCATCACCGTCGCTCGCCACGCACATCACCTGTGGGCGTGGTCCGAGCTGTCGAGTGCGGAGCTGGCGAGCCGACTGGTCCTGCTGCCCGGCATCGGCGAGTGGACGATCGGCACGGTGCTCGGCACCTGCCTCGGCGAACCCGACGCCCTCCCCGTCGGCGACTACCACTTCAAGAACACCGTCGCCTGGGCACTGGCGGGCGAGCCACGCGGCACCGACGAACGGATGATCGAGCTGCTCGCACCGTTCCGCGGCCAGCGCGGACGGGTGTTGCGGCTGCTGCTCCTCGACGGCAACTCGGCTCCGAAGTACGGGCCCCGGCAACGCATCCTGCCGATGCACCGGTGGTAGCGTCGGCCGGCCCATGAGTACCGCCACGACCGAGTTGCCGACACACACCGAGCAGTCGCCGTGGCCGTCCTACCTGCGGCGAGCCGGGATCGCCTACCTCGCCTCGCGCCTGTGCGTCATCGCCGGCGCGGCGATCGTCGCGGCGCAGCAGGTGGCCGAGGCCAATCGCGACGGGCTCCCCCGCCCGAAGAACGCCGTCGGCCTCATCGTGCAGGTGCTCACCTCGTGGGACGGCGCCTGGTACTACCGGATCATCCGCGACTGGTACCCGACCTCCATCCCGCCCGACGTCACCTACGACGACATGGAGGCCCGAGCGGCGTTCTTCCCCACCTTCCCGATGGTGGTGCGCGCGGCGGACGCCGTCCTGCCCGGCGGCGACGTCTTCGCCGGGGTGTTCGTCAACTTCGTGCTCGGCGCACTGGCGATCTGGCTGATCGGGCTGCTCACCCGCGACCTGTTCGGTGAGCGAATCGCCTACCGGGCCATGGTGCTGATGGCGTTCTTCCCCGGCAGCGTCGCGCTCAGCCTCACCTACAGCGAGGCCACCCTCATCACCGTCGCCGCCGCCTGCCTGCTCATGCTGCACCGCAAGCAGTGGCTCGCCGCCGGCGTGCTCGCCGCGATCGGTTCGGGCACCCGACCGAACGGCGTCGGCCTCGTCGCCGCCTGTGTGGTCGCCGCGTTCCTCGCCATCCGCCACGACCGCGACTGGAAGTCGCTGATCGCGCCGGCGCTGGCGCCGATCGGGTTCATCTCGTTCCAGCTCTACCTCCTCGGCCGCACCGACGAGTTCGCCTGGTTCCGGGTGCAACGCGAAGCGTGGGACGAGGGCACCAGCTTCGGCCTCACGGCCGTCCGCAACACCCTCGAGGCGTTCACCCATCCGCTGTCGTCACCGACGGACACGATCACCGCGGTGTCCGTGCTCGCGATGATCGCGCTGCTCGTGGTGCTCTGGAAGCGGCCGCTGCCCTGGCCGATGGTCGCGTTCACGCTGGTGGTACTCGCACTGATGATCCTGCCGGCCACCGTCACCGCCCGACCCCGCTTCTTGTTCACCGCCTTCCCGCTGTTCATCTCCGCCGCCGCGTGGTGGCCCGAACACCACGAGGAGGGCTGGGGACTCACGATCGCGATGAGCGCGGCCGGCATCGTCGCGCTCACGGGTCTGTACGGCGTGCTCGGCGCGATCCCCTGACGGCGACGATGAGCGGCTCCGCACACGACCACCGCCGGGTGCGTCGTCCGCCGATCGCCGTGGCGGTGCTCGCCGCGCTCACGTACCTGCCGGCGCTCAGCGCGGCACCGGGACGGATGCCGACCGACACGAAGCTGTTCTTGTACCTCGATCCCGGTCGCCTGGTCGCGGACGCACCGTTCACCTGGGACACCCGTCAGTTCGCCGGATGGGTGCCGCATCAGACGATCGCCTACCTCTGGCCGTCGGGCCCGTGGTTCTGGACGTTCGACACCCTGGGTATGCCCGACTGGATCGCCCACCGGTTGTGGCTCGGCACCTTGCTGTTCCTGGCCGGGCTCGGCGTGCGGTGGGCGGCGCGACACCTCGGCCTCGACGCCCGTTCCGCAGCGGTGGCCGGCGCGGTCTACGCGCTCTCGCCGTACGTCCTGCCGTACGTGTCGCGGACGTCGGTGATGCTGCTGCCCTACATGGGGCTCGGCTGGCTGGTCGGACTCACGGTGCGCGCCACCACCCGGAGCCGGTGGCGCGACGTCGGCTGGTTCGGGCTCGTCGTGCTCACCATCGGCGCAGTGAACGCGACCGCACTCGCGCTCGTCGCGCCGGCGCCGGTTCTGTGGCTCGCACACGCGGCCTGGCAGCGCTCGATCACCTGGCGGACGGCGATCGTCACTGCCGTGAAGCTCGGCACCGTCAGCCTGCTCGTGTCGATGTGGTGGATCGTGATGCTGGTCGTGCAGGGCCGCCACGGCGCCGACGTGCTGGCCTTCTCCGAAACCCTCGAGGCGGTGTCGCTCACCTCGGTGAGCACCGAGACGTTGCGCGGCCTCGGGTACTGGTTGTTCTACGTGCGCGATCCCTACGCGTTCACGACCACCGCGGCGATCGACCACCTCGGCAGCGTCTGGATCATCCTGGCCGGCTACGCACTCGTGGTACTGGCGCTGGCCGGCCTCGCACTCGTCCGGTGGTCGCAACGCCGCTTCGTCGCCTGGATGTTCGTCGCCGGCATCGTCCTCGCGGTCGGCGTGCACCCGATCGACGACCCGTCGCCGCTCATGGCGCCGCTCGAGGAGTCCGCGCTCGGGCTCGCGCTGCGCAGCAGCACTCGCGCGCTCCCCCTCAGTGCGTTCGCCGTCGCGATCGGCGCGGCCACCCTCGTCACCCTCGCCACCCGGGTGCGAGTACGGGGTCGCGACCTCGGCACCGTCGCCGCGGCCGGGCTGGTGCTGCTCGCCGTGGTGGGGTTGCCCGCCGCCACGAGCGGCGGCTACGTCGATCAGGCGCTGGTCCGCGACCAGGACGTGCCCGCCGCCTGGGAGGAGGCCGTCGACGTCCTCGACGCCGGGTCATCCGAGTACCGGGTGCTGCAGCTGCCCGGCTCGGAGTTCGGGGCGTTCCGGTGGGGCTACACCGTCGATCCACCGCTGCCGGGCCTGACCGACAAGCCGCTCGTCACCCGCGACCTGCTGCCGCTCGGCAGCCCCGGCGCGATGGATCTCCTCTATGCGCTCGACAACCGCTTCCAGGCGGGCACCGTCGATCCGGCGTCCATCGCGCCGATCGCACGGCTGCTCGGCGTCGACACCATCTGGGTCGCCAACGACCTGGCGTTCGACCGCTTCCGCACGCCTCGCCCCGAGCTGGTGTCGGCACTGTTCGGGGAGCGTCCGCCCGGCCTCGGCACGCCTCGTGGGTTCGGCACGCCGACGGTGAACGTGAACGACATCCCGATGATCGACGAGCAGGGCATCACCGATGCGCGACTCGGCACCCCGCTCCCACCCGTCGAACTCGTCGACGTCGAGGATCCGCTGCCGATCGTGCGGGTGCTCGACGAGATCGTGGTCGTCGCCGGGAGCGGGGACGGGCTCGTCGACGCAGCCGCCGCCGGGCTGCTCGACGGTGACGAGGCCGTCGTGTACGTCGCCGACCTCGGACGGTGGGCCGACGCGGGCCTGCCCGACGAGGCGGTCCCCGACGACGCACTCGTCGTGATCACCGACTCGAACCGCGACCGGGCGACGCAGTGGCGCGGGTCGCAGGACACCACCGGTCTCACCGAGATCGGCGGCGCCGCACCCGACGCACTCCGCGAGGACGTCGCGGATCAGCGCCTCGACGTGTTCGGCCCCGCCGCCGCCACCACCGCCGCCGATACCGACGCCGTCGATCCGGCGCAGCAGACGGTGGCGGTGCTCGACGGTGGCCTGGTGGTGCGTGCCACCGGCTACGGCGAGCCGTTCGCCTACCGGCCGGAGGACCGACCGGCCATGGCCGTCGACGGCGATCCCGCCACGGCGTGGCGCGTGGCCGATCGTTTCGATCCGCGGGGCGAACAGTTGCAGGTGTCGACCACCGACGGGCAGCTGCGCCTCGTGCAGCAACAGCGGCCCGAGGCCAACCGCTGGATCACCGGCGTGCGGATCACCGCAGGGGACGAGGCGGCATTCGACGTCGCGCTCGACGAACGATCACGCACACTCGACGGGCAGGTCGTCGAGGTCGCGCCGGGCGTGCCGGTGACGATCGAGATCGTCGACGTCGCCCCGCTCGCCGGTGGGACGGATTCCGGCGCCAGCGCCGTGGGCTTCGCCGAGATCGGACCCGTCGCCCGCGAGACGGTCCGGGTACCGGTGGCGGCCGGAGCACTCGTCGACGCCGAACGCCCGGTCGCGATCGTGCTCACCCGACTGCGCGTGCGGCCGACCGACCGCTGGCGATCGGACCCCGAGCCGGCGCTCGACCGCACGTTCCGCCTGCCCGTCGCACGGACGATCGACGACGTCACGGTCACGCTGCGCCGCAACGACCGCGCCGCCGATCCGCTGGTCGATGCACTCACCTCGGCCACGGGCGTCGAGCTGCCCGCTGCCACCTCGAACCGGCGGCTGACGGGTGTACCGGGGGCGCACGCAGCGGCCGCGTTCGACGAGGTGCTCGCCTCCGCCTGGATCACCCCGTTCGGGCAGGCCGTGGGCTCGACGATCACGGTCACCACCACGGCGCCCACCACCGGCCCCCTCACCCTGGTGCAACCGATCGAGACCTCGATCTCGCCGATCCGCCAGCTCACGTTCACCCCGGCCGGCGGCGAACCGGTGGTGGTCGACGTCGGCACCGGCACGGACGGCGCCGCGGTGGTCGACCTGCCCGCCGCGTTGCCGGCAGGCGAGCTCACCATCGAGATCAGCGCGGTCGACTCGCGCACCACCGTCGACCGGCGCTGGGCCGAGCCGGTGCAGCTGCCCGCCGCGATCGCCGAGCTGACCGGCCTCGAGCTGCTGCCTGCGCCCGTCGCCGACCTGTCCGGCTGCCGGACCGATCTGCTGCACCTCGACGGGCTCCCGGTGGGGGTGTCCGTCGACGCCCGACAGCTCGCCGCGCTGGCCGCCGGCGAGGCGGTCGACGTCGGCCTCTGCGACACCGCCGGAACGTCCGCCGCGTCCGGCGCGCCGCTCGGCGTGCTCGCCGCCGGCGACCACCGACTCGTCGCCACCACCGGCCTCGACACCGGGATCGACGTCGACCGGGTGGTCGTTCGGTCGGGGCTCACGCCCGGGGCGCCCTCCAGCGCCGCGGCCCCGACCGTCGAACGGTCGCGCACCGAACGCACGATCGTCGTCGATCCCTGCCCCGACGGGTGCTTCGTCGTGCTCGGGGAGGGGTTCAACGATGCCTGGTCGGCCGCGGTGGACGGCCGGGCGATCGGCGCTCCGGTGCAGATCGGTGGCGGCTTCAACGGCTGGTGGCTGCCGCCCGCCGACACCACCCGCACGGTGACGATGACCTGGACCCCGCAACGCAGCCTCATGATCGCGCTCGGGCTGTCGGTCCTGGGCGTCCTCGCCTCGGTCGCGCTGGTCGTGGCCGATCGGCGACGGCTCGACGCCGGATCACCGACCTCGCCGCCCGAGCCCGGTCGCCGGTCGACACCGAACGATCTCGTCGAGCGCGAGTCCCGCCGCGCCGCGTTGCACGCCGCCGGCGTGCTCGTCGTCGCCGCCGCGGTGGCGGTCGAGCCGCGCTGGGGTGTCGCCGCGCTCGCGCCGGCCGCCGTGGTCGTCGTGACGCGACGACCACGGCTCGCCGCGCTCGCGGCTGCGGCCGGGGTCGCGTTCCTCGGTGCGCTCGTCGCGTGGCGTGAGTACGACCAGCGCTTCTTCCTCGACGCGAGCTGGCCGGGTCACTTCGAGGACCTGCACCGCGCCGGCGTGTTCGTGGTGATGCTGCTGCTGGCAGGCACCCTCGCGCACGACCGGACGGATCGAGGCCCCGATCAGGACGACGCCGCGACGCCGACGAGCGAGCCCGCCAGGTAGCGCGCCGCCAGTTCCCGGCTGCCGTCCACCGACCAGTGGATGCCGTCCGGACGGCGGCCACCGTCGCGTGTCCCGCCGACCGCGGTGAGCCACGCCCGGACGTCGAGCACCTCGACCAGATCGGGCAACCGACCGGCGACCTCGCTGATCACGTCGAACTGCACCTCGTAGCGCGCCGGGTCGAGCATCTTCACCTGTTCGCCCTGGAACGGAGCGATCGGATGCGGCGGCAGCACCCACGCCACGCGTGGCACGCCTGCGTCGCGCAGCCGTTCGGCAAAGGCGAGGTAGTCGTCGAGCAGCCGCTGACGGAATCGCGGATCGAACGGCGACAGGACACCCTCGGCCGGGTCCCACTCGCGGTCCTCGACGTCGCGCATGGTGACCATCAGCATCACGACGTCGGGCTGCAGCGCCTGGAGCACGGGCGGGAGCCGCACGTCGAGGGCGTCGTCGCACTGACCCTGCCAGTCGATCTCGCCGTCGGTCGGAACGCGGCCGGAGCGCAGGAAGCCGCAGCCGGCCTGTGACGCGTCGGCGATCTGCACGGTGTCGGGGTGGTCGGCCGCCCATGACGTCAGACCCGATGCGGTCACCTGCGCCGTCGAGTCGCCCACCACCACGACCCGGACCGGGCGGGTGACCGCCGGGACCGCCACATCGGTCGGCACCGTCGCCGCAGTGCCAGCAGTGCCAGCAGTGCCAGCAGTGCCGGGGGTGCCGGCCGTGCCGGCCGGTGGCGCCGTGGCGCCGGGCGGCACCGTCGCGAGCGGGGCGAGCGTGCCGTCGACGGGTGCGATGCTGGCCGCCGCAGCGTCGGCGGCATCGGCCACGAGCGGCGAATCGTCGCCGGCCGGCACGATCACGATCGCCAGGCCCACGAGCGCGACGGTGGCCACGGCGCCCGCGGCCACGGGCCGCTGCCACGCCGGTTCCCACCGTCGGACCGGTGCCTCCAGCCAGCGCGACGAGGCCGCCGCCACGGCGACCGTCGCCGCGAGCCGGATGCCGAACAATCCCACGCCACCCACGCCGACGCGCTCCTCGGTGAGCACCACGTACAGCGGCCAGTGGTACAGGTAGAGGCCGTAGCTGATCGTGCCGACCCAGACGATCGGCCGCGCCGACCACCACCCCCGCCACGGCGACGGACGCTGCAGCCCCACCACCATCGCGGCGCTCGCCAGCGCGAACACCGGCAGCCACCCGTCGTAGGCAGGACCGCGATCGGCGGGCCAGCTGACGGCGGCCCAGGTCACGACCACCGCCCCGAGCGGCGCCCCGAGCACCGACCACGCCGGGAGCCGGTCGGACGGTCGGTGGTGCAGCCACACCGCGGTCGAGGCACCGACGAGGATCTCCCCTACCCTCGCCGGCGTCGACCAGTAGGCGGCGTCGGCACCCCACACGGCCGCGATCACCGGTGCCGCCACCCCGGCGACCACCGTCAGGCCGATGATCGAGGCACCGACGGATCGCCGCGACGCGCGCCGGAACAGCGCCGACATCGTCAGCGGCCACACCCAATAGAACTGCTCCTCGATCGCGAGCGACCAGTAGTGCTCGAGCGGCGCGACGCGGCCGAGCGTCGCGTCGGTGAGGTCGGCGTAGCTCGCGTCGCCCGCGAGCTTCACCCAGTTGGCCACCTGGAACGCCGCACCGAGCACGTCGCGCCGCAGCGACGACGTCGCCTCGAACCAGCCGGCGGCCGCACCCACCGTGACCGCGGTGAGACAGACGATGCTCGCCGGCAGGAGCCGCTTCGTCCGGCGGGCGACGAAGCGTCCGAGCCGGATCGTGCCCGAGCGTTCGTGCTCGACGAGCAGCAGGCTGGTGATCAGGTAGCCCGACAACGTGAAGAACACCGACACCCCGACGTACCCTCCGGTCATCCACGACCAGCCGCCGTGGAAGACGAGCACCAAGGTGACCGCGAACGCCCGCACCCCGTCGAGCGCCGGCTGGTAGGGCAGCGTGCGTCCGGCCGGACCGGCGGTCACACCGGTCCCGCCGGACGGACGAGATCGCCCGGCTGCGGACGATCCGCCCGGCGCTCGACGGCGGCGGCCAGTGCCACCGCGGCGAAGACGACGACCGTCGGCTCCATCGACGAGCGGATCCGGTGCGCGCCGTAGAAGACCACCGTGATCACGAACACCGACACGACGGGACACACGAGCACCCACCATCGGCGTCGCTGCACGGCTGTGCCAGCGGCTCCCGGTCGGCCCGAACGCCACATCAGCACGGCGCCCGTCATGGCGAGCGGGAAGAGCGCCCACCAGCTCACGATCCCGGCCCACGACGCCCAGCGCCACCGTTCCTCGCCCACGTCCTGGGCGACGAGGCTGTCGAGACCGTAGAGATCGAGCGTGCGTGCCACGCGAGCCAGCACCACCTTGGGCAGCTCGTCCACGTGGGCGCGTGCGTAGCGCATCGCGAGATCCCGCTGGCGCACCGATCGGACGCTCGGCTCCTCGTCCATCGAGTAGGCGGGATCGGCCGTCACGCAGAAGATCGACCACCCGCCGAGCTCGGGACCCGAGAACGTCGCGTCGCAGTAGCTGCCGAGCAGGGTCGTGCCGTCGTTGGTGGTGAGGGTGACGGCCTCCTCGAACCGGGTGAGGTTGAACCCGACCCACGGCGCCACCGTCGCGAGCGATACGACACCGACCACGGCGGGCACGGTGAACACTCGCCATGCCCGGCCGCCCGCCGCGGTTGCGCGCCACATGGCCGCCGCGAGCAGCACCACGACCGCCGGGGTGAGCAGCGCGAGCTCGCTCCGTGCGAGCGCTGCGAGACCCGCCAGCAGGCCGACGAGCGCCGCCGACGCGATCGTCGGTCGGTCGAGCAGACCGATCGCCGCGAGCAGCACCGACACCACCATGAGCACGCTCACGCTCTCCGACATCACCAGGCCGTCGTTCATCCAGAGGTTGGGGTACACCGCGGCGATCGAGGCGGCGATCAGTCCCACCCGCTCACCGCCGACGCGCCGCCCGAGCAGGCCGATCAGGGCCACCGTCGCGATCCCGCACAGCACCGTCAGCAGCCGTTGCCAGGGCACCGGGTCGTCCACCCAACTCACCGAGGCGAGCAGGATCGACGTGAGCGGCCCGTGTTCGGCGCCGGGACGATCGACGAAGATCTCGCGGAACCAGATCCCGTCGGCCAGCTGTTGCGCCTGCGCCGAGTAGTAGATCGAGTCGTTCAACAGCAGCGGCTGATGCCACTTGTCGACCACCAACACACCGAGCCGCCACAGCGCCGCGAGGACCACCACCGCCGTCAGCGCGCGGACGAACGTGCGACCCGCGGGGTCGGCGCGAGGGTCGGCCTCGGACTCGATCTGGACGTCCTGCATGTCCCACGCAGTATCGTCGGTCCGAGCTGGCTGCGGGAGGCACGACGCGAGGGGGCGCCGCGAGCGATGGCAATCGACACGTCTCGGTCGTCACCCGGCCGGACCGCAGCCGTGCACTGGCCCGCGCTCGACGCGCTGCGCGGCGTGGCGGTCATCGGCGTCGTGGCATACCACCTCGGCTGGATCTCGGGCGGCTTCCTCGGTGTCGATCTGTTCTTCGCGCTGTCGGGGTTCCTCATCACGTCGCTGCTGGTGCGTGAGCAGCGCGACACCGGCCGGATCGCGCTCGGGGCGTTCTGGAGCCGGCGGTTCCGCCGTCTGCTGCCCGCCGTGATGGCGCTGCTGGTCGGCGTGCTCGCGTGGACCACGTGGTTCGGGACGCCTGCCGAACAGGCGGGTGCCCGCGACGGGGCGCGCTGGGCGCTCCCCTACCTCGCGAACTGGCACGACATCGTCGCGTCACGTGACTACTGGGCGGCCGCGACGGACGGGTCGGTGTTCGCCCATCTCTGGAGCCTGGCGATCGAGGAGCAGTTCTACGTGCTGTGGCCGGTGGTGGCGTGGCTCGCCCTGCGACGCGGCGACGGCGAGCGGCGGTTGTGGGTGGTGTCGCTCGCCGGCGCCGCCGCCTCGGTCGTCGCGTTGGTGCTGCTGCACGATCCCGACACGCCGAGCCGTGTGTACCTCGGCACCGACACCCGCGCCGCCGCCCTGTTGCTCGGTTCGGCGATGGCCCTGCGTCCGGTGCGACGCTCGCTCGCCGCGACGGCGCACGCCGAGCGTCGGCGGCTGCGTCGACTGGCCGTCGGGCTCGGCGTCGCGCTCGGTGCGAGCTGGTGGGTGGCCGGCGACCACCTCGGCGTCGTGCTCCGCGGTGGGCTCCCCGCGCACTCGCTCGCCGCAGCCCTGCTCGTGGCCGTGCTCGCAGCCCTGTCCGGCACCGATCCGGCGCCGATCGACGGCGGCCGGACGTACGCCATCCGCGGCACCGTCCGCCGCGGGCTCGAGTGGGTCGGCCACCGGTCGTACGGGATCTACCTCTGGCACTGGCCCGTGATCGTGCTCGCCGAACGGCGATGGAGCGGTGCGCCGGCGTTCGTCCGCGACCTCGGCGAGATCGGGTTGTCGCTGATGCTGGCGGCGATCTCGTACCGATTGCTCGAGCAGCCGGTGCGTCGACGGATGGGATGGGCGCGCGGACCGCGCGCCGCGTGGGCCACCGTCGCGGTGACCGCCGTCTCGGTCGTGGTGGTGGTGCTCGCGCCGTCGGGACGGGGGAGCATCGCCGGCTTCGACGCCGCGTCGATCGGACCGCCGGTCACCGCCGCATCGACGGTGCCGCCGCGCGGCACGGCGCCGACCACTTCGACGGTCGCGGCCCCCCCGCCGCACCTCGTCGCCCCGGTTCCCACTCCATCCGCGACCTCGACGTCGACCGTGCCGACGTCGACCGTGCCGACGTCGACCACCGTGTCGCCACGGCGCACCCTCGGCGAGGTGCTCTGGGCGGGCGACTCCGTCGCTGCCGACCTGGCGCCGGCGCTCGAAGCCGCGTTCGGCGCCGCCGGGGTCGGCTGGATCGACGGGTCGGGCGACGGCATGCGGCTCGGCACGACCGACGACCTCGACCCCCGCCGCATCTACACCGAACTGTTCGCCGTGACCCGGTTCCGGAGCATCGTGTGGCAGTGGTCGTTCTGGGACAGCACCACCCCCGACGACCAGGTGGTGGCGGCCGTCGCCTGGTTACGGGACGAGGCGATCGCCCGCGGCGGCACCCTCGTGGTGGTCACCCCGCCGCCCGTCCGTGCCGACCTGGTCGACCCGGCGCTCGACCGCCAGATCGAGCTCGTCCGCGACCTCGCCGCCGATGGCGACGGCGCCGTCGTGGTAATCGACACCGTCGAGGTGTGGGGCGACGCGATGTCGCTCGACGTCGACGGCGATGGTGTCCCCGACCGCAAGCCCGACGGCGTGCACGTGTGCCCGCAGGGCGCGGCGCGCACGGCCCACTGGCTCGTCGACCGGTTCGCGTCGCACTTCGACGACGTCGATCCGCAACCGGTCGCCGCGTGGGCGACGGGGTCCTGGACGACGGACGACCGCTACGACACCCCCGTCGGTGCCTGCGTGGCACTCGGCTGATCGGCCTCGCCGAGTAGCGTCGGCGCCCGTGTCCGTCCAGGTACCCGCCGTGGCCGAGACCGAGCGCACGCTCGCCTACGAGCCCGGTCTCGACGGGCTGCGGGCCGTCTCGATCCTCGGCGTGTTGCTGTTCCACGGTGCGGCGACCTCCGGCCTCGACGGCTGGTTCCGGGGCGGCAACCTCGGCGTGTCCGTGTTCTTCACCCTCAGCGGGTTCCTGATCACCTCGTTGTTGCTCACCGAGCACGAGGGGCGGGGGTCGATCGACATGGCGCGCTTCTGGACCCGCCGGATCCGGCGACTCGCCCCGGCGTCGCTGTCGGTGGTGGTCGCCGTCACCGTGGTGTCGGCGCTGCCGTCGTGGTCGTGGTTCGACCTCCGCCGCGCCGATGCGCTCGCAGCCACGTGGAGCGTGACCAACTGGCACGTGATCGCCGGCGGCGACGATCGACTGCTGCAGACGATCGTCGGCCCACTCGGCCCCACCTGGTCGCTCGCCGTGGAGGAGCAGTTCTACGTGCTGCTGGCGATCGGGGTCTGGGCTGCGGCGAGGCGCCGCAGCCCCGAACGCTCGGTCGCCGCCGGCGCGTCCGCCGTGGTCGCCGTGTCGCTGGTCCTCGCGAACACCGCGAGCAGCTGGTCGCCACGGCTGGAGTTCGGCACCGACGTCCGAGCCGGCGAGCTGGCCGTCGGGTGCCTGCTCGCCGTGGTGGTACGCCGTCGCCGTGCCGCGCTCGTCGCCCGTGCCCGCACGCTCGACCTCGTCGGCACGCTCGGCCTGGCCGCGATGGCCGTCCTCTTCGCCACCGCCGGCACGGCCCCCTGGTTGCTCCGCGGTGGCCACGTCGCGCTCGCGTTCGTGTGGGCGGCGGTCATCGCCGCCGTGCTCGCCCACGGGCGGGTCGCCGGTGTGCTCTCGTGGGTGCCGATCGTGCGGGTCGGACGCTGGAGCTACGCGGCATACCTCGTCCACTGGCCCGTGTTCCTGGTGCTGTCGCCCGACCGCACCGGTGTCGACGGGGTACCGCTCGTGGCGCTGAAGATCGCCGTCGCCACCGTGCTCGCGGTGGCGCTGCACCAGCTGGTCGAGCAACCCCTGCGCCGATGGCAGGCACCGCTGTCGACGACGATGATCACCTGGCTCGCCGCGTCCGGTGCCGCGAGCGTCCTCGCCCTCGTCGTGTTGCGCTGAGTACCCTGCGACGATCGCCATGGAGCCTGCACGCGACCACGACCCGACGCCCGCCGCCGATGCGCCGGTCCTCGACGTCACGGTGCCGGTCTACAACGAGGCACACGTCCTCGCGGCCAGCATCGCCACCCTGCACGGCTACCTGCGCGAGCACTTCCCGTTCGCCTGGCGGATCACGATCGTCGACAACGCCAGCACCGACGGCACCCTCGACGTCGCCCACCGGGTGGCCGCCGAACTCGACCACGTGCACGTGCTGCACCTCGACCGCAAGGGGCGTGGTCTGGCACTGCGCGAGGCGTGGCTGGCGAGCCCGGCCCGCGTGTGCGCCTACATGGACGTCGACCTGTCCACCGGACTCGACGCGCTGTTGCCGCTCGTCGCGCCGCTGGTCACCGGGCACAGCGACGTGGCCATCGGTTCGCGCCTGGCCCCTGGCGCCTCGGTGGCCCGTGGTCCCCGACGCGAAATCATCTCGCGCACCTACAACGTGATCCTGAAGACCGTGTTCGCCGTGCGATTCCGCGATGCCCAGTGCGGGTTCAAGGCGGTCCGCTCGGACATCGGTGCGCTGCTGCTGCCCGAGGTGCGCGACGACGGCTGGTTCTTCGACACCGAGTTGCTGTTGCTCGCCGAGCACAACGGGCTGCGCGTGCACGAGGTGCCGGTTGACTGGGTCGACGACCCGGACAGCCGCGTCGACGTGCGCCGGACCGCCACCGACGACCTGAAGGGCGTGTGGCGGATGGCGCGCAGCTTCCTGCGCGGTGGCGGACGGCTCGAGCTCGGATCGCTCCGGCGGGCGCCGCTCACAGAGGACTTCGGTCGCCAGCTCGTCGGGTTCGCCGCCGTCGGGGCGCTCAGCACCACCGTGTCGCTCGTGCTGTTCCTGGTGCTGCAGCGCAGCACGCACCCGGTGTGGGCCAACGTGCTCGCGATCGCCGCGACCGCGCTCGCGAACGCCTGGGCCAATCGCCGTTTCACGTTCGGACACCGCAGCCGCGTCGACCGCGGCCGCGACTACCTCGCCGCGGCGTCGATGCTGCTCACCTCCCTCGCGGTGTCGTCGGGTCTGCTCGCCCTCACGCTGTGGGCGGGCGGCGGGTTGATCGCACAGTCGCTCACCCTGATCGGTGCGTGGGCGCTGGTGGCGGTCGGGCGATTCGCGCTGCTCCGGGCCTGGGTGTTCGCGTCGCCGCCCGCCGAGGAGCACGGGCGCAGCGTCGTCACCCGCACCTGACGCGGGCGCCGGCGCTCAGGCGGCGCGCACCACGACGGCCACGGTGGTCGTGCCCACCTGCCGCCGCAGCTCGCTCGTGGACTCGAACAGGGGGCGCACCGCCGGATCGAGCTGCAGCGCGCCGGCGGCGACGAGCTCGGCTGCGAACCCACCGGTCACGAACGTCGCCGGGTCGAACGCCGCGGCGACGATCTCGTCGGCCGTGCGACCGAAGGCCCCGTCGGCCGCGAGTCGCTCCCCCTCGGCGCTGAGGACGATCCCGAACGCCGTGATCTCGTCGATCATCGCCCGTTCGCCGGCGAGCAGCTGGTCGATCTGGGTGGCGTCGAGCGGCGAGGTGAACGCGATCCGCTCGCCGGCCGGCGGCGGCTCCAGGGCGGCACGACCCTCGTACAGGGTCACGACGAGCGGCTCGTCGCCCTCGGCTCGCCGGCCGTCGCCCAGTTGGCGCACGAGGCCCTCGTCGTCCACCCGTACGTCGACGCCGGCCTGCAGCAGGGCAGCGATCACCACCGCCGAGTACGGCTCGAGATACCGCAGGTCGTCGTCGTCGAGCACGACCGGCCGGTCGCTGCGCCACTCGCGAACCTGGTCGCTGATCGAGCGGGCCACCGGGATCGATTCGGTGAACGTGTCGGGTCCGGCTGGTTGGTCGTGGGCCGACAGGTTGGCGACGGAGCTGAGCGCCAGCAGGGCGACGAGCGCCCCACGTACCACGGGCGATCGTCGCAGCGGCGCGGTGCGGATCAGACCGACGATGCCGGCGAGCGTGCCGAAGGCCCCGATCGACCACAGCCAGCGCATCTGGTGCGGGGTGAGGCCGAGCGGGCCGATCGGCATGATCGCGAGCGACACCACCGCGATCGCGACGGCGACGACGGCGACGGCGACGGCGACGACGGCGGGTCGATCGCGTCGACGCCAGCCCCATCGAGCGAGCACGCCGAGCACGCCGACGAACACGGCGAGTCCGAACACCGCCGGTCCGAGACCGACGAGCCCGTCGGGCGTGATCGTGCGGCCGTCGGCGTCGTACGGCGTGTACGGCACGGCTTCGATCCACGAGGTGCGGTCCCAGCCGGGCGGGACCGCGACGACGGAGCCGGCGATGCGCACCGCGATCCGGGGACCGATGGTGGGCTCGTCGCTGCCGGTGCTGGTGACGATGCGGGCGAGGTTGCCCTGGCCGTCGCCACTCACCTGCTCGATCAGCGGTTGGGCCCACAGCACCAGCACGGTGGCGAACGACGCGAACGCCACCGTGCGCATGCGTCGCAGGTCGCCTGGACGCGCCGTCGGGTCGATCCGCCACCGGCGCCGGTACACGACGCCGGCGCCCGCCAAGGCGGCCACGACGAGCCCGGGGATCAGGTAGGCGTAGCCGAGGTGGGTCTGCAGGCACAGGCTGCCGCCGGCGAGCATCCAGGGCAGCACGGCCAGGTCGCCGCTCGCCACCGCCCACGCGCACACCAGGACGAACAGCGCAGGCATCACCAACACGTGCGGGTTCCACGGGTCGGTGAGCATGCCGCTGCCGAGCGTGAACCCGAGGGTGGCCCCGACCGCGAGGCCGGCGGCGAAGCCGGCGCGGCCCGCGACGCGACGTGCCACCACGGCGATGCCGACGAGGGCGGCCGTGTTGATCAGTCCCACACCGAGCGCCACACCGGTCGCACCGCCGAACAGCTTCACGGGCACGGCCAGCAGGTCGAACAGCAGCGGGCCCGGATGGTTGAGATCCTTCCCGGCGGTGAGCGACGCCGACGACCACGTGCCGAGGAACGGGAAGTGGTCGAAACTGAACACGTCGCGCGCCCGCAACTCGATGAGCGCGTTGTCGCCGATCGGGATCCAGCGCGTGCCCGACCGGCGCACGACGGCAACCACGAGCGGCGCCACTGCGACCGCCAGCAGCACCCACTCGAGCGTGCCCCATCGCCCGTCGCGTTCGGCGTCGATCGCCGTCGGCTCCACCGCGCCGGTGGTGTCGGCCACCGCCGTCATCGGTCGGTCCCCACCGGGACGAGGAACACCGCCGTGGGCGTGCCGAGCTCGAGCAGCCGGTCGACGATCTCCTGCAGCTCGACGGGTACCCGGGGATCGAGCTGCACGCCGAAGAGATTCGATTCGATCAGCGGCACGAGATCGTCGAGGCCGAGCTCGCGCAGCGAGTCGGTGAGCTCCGACTCCAGCGCCCGTGCCTCGGCGAGGTCGTCGGCATCTCGCGGGTCGTACTCGACCACGAGCTCCGCACCTGGTGCGTCCGCCACCTGATCGACGTAGAAGCCGGTGGCGAGCCGGATCTCGGCGTCGGCCTCGCCGTCGGTGACCACCCGTTGCGGGGTGACCGGCACCCGCCACGTGAACGGGACACCGACGTCGAAGCCGCGTCGCTCGAGCTCGTTCACCAGCCCGTACCCCTGCGAACCGAAGTATCGGGCGTCGTTCCAGGTGACGACGTAGGTGCCGTCGGCGCCGGCCGACAACCCGTCGCCCGATTCGAGCGCGTCGACGGTCGGTCCGGTGATCACCCGGAGGGTGTCGCTCAGGTGCTGCTCGGGGACGCGGGCGCCGAGGGCCTCGACGGTGAGCGCTCCCCACGACAGCACACCGACGGCGGCGACGACGCCAGCCGCACCCCGGGTGACCGTCGACCGGCGTGCGGGGAGTCGCCGGCCCAGCACGACCACCGCGGTCCAGATGATCGACACGACGACGAGTGCCGTCGTGGTCCAGGCCCACAGCGTGAGGTAGTACCAGACCTTGCCGAAGATGCGGCTCATCGAGACCGCGGCCAGCACGAGCGACCAGCCGATCACGACGTGGAGCCCGAGGATCGCCCGCTGCCGGAGGCGCCACGCCGTGATCACGGCGGCGAGCCAGACGGCGAGCACCAGCACGCCGGGCAGCACGCTGCCGGTGAGGTCGAAGCCGGCACGGGTGACATGGCCGTCGGCACCGAACGCACCGCCGATCAGACGGAACACGTCGAGGTGACGCAGCACGAGCCGTACGCCCTCCACCGTGCCGACCGGATCGTCGGGCGGCTCGCGGAAGTAGTCGGCGATCATCCGCAGGTTGCCGGGATCGTGGGTGAGCTGATCGGCCACCGGCGGCAACCACAGCACCGCCGACACGATGCCGGCGAGGCCGAGCGATCGTGTGATCGGGTGCCGCTCGACCGGGTGGCGGGCGGCGTCCCACACCAGCCAGGCGACACAGAGCGTCCCCATCCCGAGCGAGAGGCCGAGGTACGGCATGTGGGTCTGCGCGCACAGCGATCCGATCGCGGCCACGACGACCACCAGCCGGTGGTCGCCGTCGAGGACGCCCCAGGCGGCCAGCAACAGGGCGAGCCAGAACAGCAGCGGCAGATAGGGGTTCCACGGTTGGGTGACGACCTCGAAGCCGTAGCCGCGCACCACGACGGCGACGACCGCCGCGGCCACCAACGTGGCGACCGTCCCGCCGCGTCGATGGGCGAGCCACAGCACGACCGCGATCGCGACGAGGTTCAGCACCACCATGCCGGCGAGCAGCCCCCACGCCGAGGAGCCGGCGAGCCGGTAGGTGGGCGCGACGAGGTAGAAGCTGAGCGGACCAGGGTGGCTGCCCTGGTCGGGGAACGTGCCGATCCGGCCGGGCAACCCGATGAGCGGGGTGTCGCCGGTACCCACGTCGCGGACGCGGAATTCGGTCATCGCGAGGTCGAGCACCGGGTGGTAGTGGCGGCCGACGAGACGCAGCGCGGCCACCACGAACGGCACCGCGAGCACGCACCACAGCACCAGCCGCAACCGCCCCGGCGACCAGGCGGTCACCCGAGACCACAGGTCGGGCGTCGGGTTGACGGGCACCACCACCGGACGCCGCGGCGGCACCGATGGTCGGGCGTTGCGCCGGCGAGGCCGGAGCCGGCCGGTCATCGCCGTCGCGGACGGCGTCGCGACACGAGGTCGGTGATCCCCCAGCGGGTCACGAGCAACATCGACTCGACGATGATCCGCGACGACATTTTCGACGTGCCGAACTCGCGGTCGCGGAACACGATCGGGACCTCGCGGACGGGATGTCCCTTCACCACCAGGCGCCGGACCAGCTCGGTGAGGAAGGCATAGCCCTCGGCCGTGGTGGACGACGGGTCGATGTCACGCAAGGCCGACGCTCGATAGGCCCGGAATCCCGAGGTCGCGTCGCGCACACCGAGCCCGAGCACCAGCCCCGTGTAGCGGTTCCCCCAGCGCGACAGCAGACGGCGATGCAGCGGCCAGTCGGCCGTGGCGCCGCCGGGCACGTAGCGCGAGCCGATGACGGCATCGGCGCCCCCACCGGCCCGTGCAGCGGTTCCGGCGTCGGTTCCCGCGGCCACGTCGACGGCGGCGAGCAGCGTCGGGATCGCCGTCGGGTCGTGCGAGAAGTCGACGTCCATCGAGACGACGACGTCGTACCCCTCGTCGAGCGCCACCTGGAACCCGTTGCGGTACGCGCTCCCGAGGCCCTGCTTGCCCGGCCGGTGGAGCACCTTCACCTGCCCGAGCTCGGCCGCGGTCTGCTCGGCGAGCGCGCCGGTGCCGTCGGGGCTGTTGTCGTCGACGACCAGCACGTCCGCTGCGGGCACCGCGGCACGGACGGCGGCGAGGAACGGCTGGATGTTCTCCCGCTCGTTGTAGGTCGGGACGACGACGACGGCACGCATCGGGGCGTCATGGTAGCCGTGACGGCGCCCGTCGGCCGGGGAGCGTGCCGGTTCCGGGATCAGCCGGCACCCGAGCGCTACGATCTCGGACTGCTCATGCGATCGGTTCCGTCTGCCCCGCTCGTCGGCCCGTTCGCCGAACGCCTCCTCGTGCTCGACTTCCCGGCGCTGCCACCCGAACGTCGTCGGGCGGCGATCGAGTTCACGTTCCGGCGCATCGACGGCCTCCCGAGCGTGATGCGTCTCGGTGTCACGATCATCGCGGCGCTCGTACGGGCGGCGCTCGTGCTGCCGCGTCGCGATCTGGTCGTGCGTGGCCTGGCTGCCACCACGCTGCCCCTGCTCGGCGAGTACGTCCGCCTGCTCCGCTCGCTGGGCTACGCCTATGTGTTCGAGACGTGGCCCGACACACGAGCCGACGGGTCGTCCGGCGCCGGGAGCGCACCGTGAGCCCGTCGTCGCGTCCCCCGTCCAGCACCGGCGGCACCGGCGGCACCGGCGGCTCGGCGGCGCGCCCGTCGGGGCTGATCCCCCACGACGCCCACCTGCGCTGTGACGTGCTCGTGATCGGCTCGGGGGCCGGTGGTGCGACCACCGCCGCCGAGCTCGCCGAGGCCGGCTTCGACGTGCTCGTCGTCGAGGAGGGGCCGTGGGTCGATCAGGACGCGGTGGTGCCGTTCTCGCTCGAGCAGATGGACCGCCAGTACCGCTCGGGCGGGGTGACCGTCGCCCTCGGGATGCCGTCGATCGCCTACACCGAGGGGCGATGCGCCGGCGGCGGCACCGAGGTGAACAGCGGTCTCTACTTCCGGCCACCGCTCGACGTGGTCGAGCAGTGGCGCCACGACTTCCGCATCGACGGCCTCGACCTCGACGAGCTCGGTGCCATCGCCGACGAGGTGGAACGCACGATCCACGTCACCACCGTGCCGGGCTCGCCCACCCCGGCGAGCGAGATCCTGCGCCGCGGCGCTGCCGCGCTCGGGTGGCGGCACAGCGAGATCCCGCGCTGGATGCGCTACCCCCCTGGTGGCGACGCCGTCACCGGCAGGCGGCAGAGCATGACCCGCACCTACCTGCCCCGGGCCTTCGCCGCCGGCGCCCGCATGCTCGTCGACACCCGCGTCGACCGGCTCACCACGATGGGCTCGGTGGTCAACGCCGACGTCACCTACGGCGACGGCACCGGTCGTACCCCTGCCGGGCTGATCGCGGCACGACACGTGTTCGTGTGTGGCGGCGCGATCCAGACACCGGCGCTGCTGCAGCGCTCCGGCATGCGGCGCCACATCGGTGCCACCCTGGCGGTGCACCCGACGGTGAAGCTGACCGCCGCGTTCGACGACGAGATCAACGTGCCCGACGACGTGCCGGTGCACCAGGTGAAGGAGTTCGCCCCCGATCTGAGCTTCGGTGGCTCGGCGAGCCACGCCGGCCTCGTCGCCCTCGCGCTCAGCGACGAGTGGGGCACCTTCGCCGCCGCGATCGAGCAGTGGCGGCGGATGAGCATCTACTACGCGGCGATCACGAGCGAGGGCCGAGGTCGGGTCGTCGCACTGCCGGGGCTGCGCGACCCGCTCGTCACCTACCACCTCACCGGGCGCGATCGGCACCTGCTGCGCAGCGGGCTCGCCCGGCTCGCGCTTCTGATGCTCGAGTCCGGGGCGAACGAGGTGTACCCGTCGTTCCGTGGCGCACCGGTGGTGCGCAACCGCCGCGACCTCGCGACGATGCAACACCGTTTCCGCGCCTCACGGGCGGGCGTGATGACCGTGCACCTGTGCTCCACCGTGCCGCTCGGCGAACACGGCGGGCGCTGCGGCGCCGACTCGTTCGGCCAGGTCGGCGGCACCGAACGGATCTTCGTGAACGACGCGTCGCTGCTGCCCACCGCGCCCGGGGTGAACCCGCAGGCCACCGTGATGGCGTTCGCGATCCGCAACGCCCGGCACTTCGCCGACACCCACCGACCCGGTTCGACCGCCCCGAGGAGCACCACGTGAGCGACGCCACCGATGCCATCGAGGCCATCGACACGACCGGCACGGCCGCGCGGCGCGATCCGCCCGACGTGACGGTGCTCACGGGCGCCGCCGGATGGCTCGGCCGGGCGATGATGCACCGATTGCTCGCCGACGGGCGCACCCGCGTGCACGTACTGGTGCACGGCGACGACGACCGTCCCTCGGTCCCGCAGGGCGACGCGATCGCAGTCGAGGTGGGCGACGTCGGCGACGCCGCGGTGGTGGAGCGGCTGATCGCCGGTGCGAGCGCGCACGGTGGCACGGTCGACGTGATCCACACCGCCGGGGTGATCCACCCGAAGCGGGTGGCCGACTTCTTCCACACCAACGCCCAGGGCACGGCCAACGTCGTCGACGCGGCGCTGGCACACGGGGTGCGCCGGCTGGTACACGTGTCGTCGAACAGCCCGTTCGGCACCAACCCGCACCTCACCGACGTGTTCCGCCAGGACGAGCCGTACCGGCCGTACTACGGCTACGGGCGATCGAAGATGGAGGCCGAACTCTCGGTCTTCGCTGCCGTGCGGGATCGAGGCCTCGACGCCGTGGTGGTGCGGCCGCCGTGGTTCTACGGTCCATTCCAGCCGCCACGGCAGACGACGTTCTTCCGGATGGTGCGCCGCGGCAAGTTCCCGATCATCGGTGGCGGCCAGCAGCGTCGCTCGATGGTGTACGTCGACAACCTCGTCGACGGCATCCTCGCCGCCGAGGCCACGCCGGGAGCGACGGGCAAGGGGTACTGGATCGCCGATGCCCGCCCGTACACGGTGGTCGAGATCGTCGACACCGTCGGTCGCGCCCTCGCCGACGAGGGCTTCGAGGTGCGAGGTGGCGGCACGAAGATGCCGGCGATCGTCGGACGCGTCGCCGAGACGGCCGATGCGCTGATCCAGCGCGTCGGCCGCTACCAGCAGCAGCTGCACGTGCTGGGTGAGATGGACAAGACCATCGCCTGCGACATCTCCGCGTCGCGGACCGAGCTCGGGTACGAACCGCGCGTCGAGCTCTACGAGGGGATGCGCCGCAGCATCCGCTGGTGCGTCGAACGGGGGCTCGAGCTGTGACCCGCTCGCTCGTCACCGGCGGGTCGGGCTACTTCGGGTCGTTGCTGGTGCAACGGCTCCGGACGGCCGGCCACCGGGTCCGGGTGCTCGACGTGAACGACGCCGACGACCGGCCGGCCGATGTCGAGCTGGTGCAGGGCGACATCCGCGACGCCGGCACGGTGGCCGCCGCGCTCGACGGGATCGACGTCGTGTTCCACAACGTCGCACAGGTGCCGCTCGCGAAGGACCACCAGCTGCTGCGCACCGTGAACGTCGACGGCACGCGGCTGCTGCTCGAACACGCCGCACGCCTCGGCGTGGGCAAGGTGGTGCACACGTCGTCGAGCGCGGTGTTCGGCATCCCGGCCGCCAACCCGGTGCTGCCGTCCACCGTGCCGTCGCCCGTCGAGGCGTACGGCCACGCCAAGCTCGCCGCCGAGTGGGCCTGCCTCGACGCGGTGTCGCGCGGGTTGGACGTGAGCATCGTGCGGCCGCGCACGATCCTCGGGCACGGGCGGCTCGGCATCTTCGGCATCCTGTTCGACTGGATCGCCGACGGCGCCGACGTGGTGGTGCTCGGCGACGGCTCGAACCGCTACCAGTTCGTGCACGCCGACGACCTCGCCGACGTGTGCCTGCTGGCCTCGCAGCGCAGCGGTCCGATGATCGTGAACGCCGGGTCCGACCGATTCGGCACGATGCGCGAATCGCTCGAATCGCTGTGCCGCCACGCCGGCACGGGCTCGCAGGTTCGTTCGCTGCCGGCCCGCGCGACCTCGCTCGCGATGCAGGCCGCCGCGGGGATGCGCATCGCCCCGTTCGCCCCGTACCACTGGATCATGTACTCGAAGTCGCTGTGGTTCGACATCGACCACGCGCGTGACGCGCTCGGCTGGCAGCCGAGGTACTCGAACGAGGAGATGTTCGCGGCGAGCTACGACTGGTTCGTCGCCAACCGGGCGATCACCGAGCAGGCCGGTGCCTCGCACCACCGCACCACCGCGAAGCAGGGCGCGCTGCGCGCCGTGAAGTGGGCGATGCAACACCCCCCCCGCTGACCTTCGTGAGCCGGATGCGCAGCCGGTGCGCATCGCGCTCACGAACACGGTTCGTTCGTGAGCCGGATGCGCAGCCGGTGCGCATCGCGCTCACGAAGGGGTGGTTGTGGCCTGCGCGTGCAGGGGACGCAGGATGCCGAGCGCGGCGGCGTCCCAGGTGAGCGTGCGTGCCCGTGCGAGGGCGGCATCGGCCAGCCGAGCCCGGAGGTCGTGGTCGTTCAGCACCTGCGCGAGCGTGGCGCCGAGGCGATCGAGCGGGGCCAGCACGCCGGTCACGCCGTCGATCACGCTGCTGCGATGGCCGCGGATGTCGGTCGCAACCGCCGGTGTGCCGCAGGCCGCGGCCTCGGTGAGCGTGAGCCCCCAGCCCTCGGCGAGCGACGCGCTCGCCACCAACCACGCCCGCTGGTACCGGGCCACCAGGTCGGCGTGCGCCACCTGGCCGACGAAGGTGATCCACTCCCCTGCACCGAGGTCGCGAGCGAGCGCCTCGAGCTCGGCGCGCACCGGGCCGTCGCCGACGATCTCGAGCCGCAGCGCCGGCACCTCGCGCTTGGCCACCACCGCAGACCGGATCAGCTCGTCGAACCGCTTCACCGGCGCCAGGCGAGCGACGGCCACCACGAGCGGCTCGGGTGAACGGGCGGCGACAGGATCGGCGGCGGGTCGGAACGCCTCGCTCACCCCGTTGTCCACCGCGAGCACCCGATCGGGCCGGAATCCGAGCTCGAGCAGCTCCTCGCGGGTCGCCTCGCTCGGCGTGACCATCTGCGTGCGCCGGTAGCACGGCGGGGCGATGCGCGCCTCGAGCGCACGACCGAACCCGGCGAGCGGTCCGGGCAGGATCTGGCCCCACATCGGCCCATGGACGTGGTGGAGGAAGGTGATCCGGGGCCGGCGGCACCACACCGGCGAGAACCACGGGACCCCGTTCCAGATCTCCACCAGCGCGTCGTACGGCCCCATCCGCCGGGTGACCTCGCTCACGATCGTGCGCGGGAACACCGTGTAGCGGCTGCCGCGACGGATCACCCGGTAGCCGTTGCGGACGGCCTCGGCGGGTTGGCCGACCGCAGCGCTGGTGCGGTGCGTGACCTCGAGGCCGGTAGCGGCCCAGCGACGCATGAACTCGTCGGCGTGCACCTCGCTGCCGCCCGCGTCGGGGTCGTCGAGATCGCGCCACGCCATCGTGTGGATCCGGCGGACGCCGCGCTCGATCATCTCGGCGGCCAACCGGTCGAGCTCGTCGAGCTCGGGTGGGCGCCCGGCGGCGCGATCGTGCGGGTGGGCTCCGTCCGACATGCGGGTGCGAGGCTACCCCTGGTCACTAGTGTCGCACCGTGCCAGCAGCGGACGAGCACGTGGACGACCTCGGCGACACGAACCTCAACGACACCAACGACATCGACGACACCGACGACATCGACGACATCCGTGACACGGGACGTCGGCCCGGCCCCGCCCGTTCGTCCGCGCCGCTCCCCTACGTGCTCGGCGGTCCGCTCGTCGGTCGCCGTGGACGCCCGGCCCGGTCGTCGTGGCTGTCGTTCGCGGCGATCATGGCGGTGGTGCTGATCCCGCTGCGCGGCCTGTATCGCGGCACCGGCAGCTCGATGGAAGAGGGCTTCATGCTCGTCTTCCCGAAGCGGATGCTCGACGGCGACGTGCCCAACGTCGACTTCCTGCACCTGTACGGCCCCGGCTCGCTGCACGTGCTGATGGGCTGGTACCAGGTGTTCGGATACACCCTCGAGGCCCAGCGTGGCTTCGGTCTGCTGCAGCACCTCGGCATCATCTTCGGCATCTACGCGCTCACCCGGGCGTGGGGCCACCTGATCGCGACGATTTCGGCGATCACCGTCACCCTGCTGGTGCTCACGCCGATCGGACTGTCGGCGCTCGCCTGGGAGGGTGCGGTCGCACTGGCCATCTGGAGCGTCGTGTTCGGCGTTCGGGCCCTGCACACCAGCGGCCGCGATCGCACCCTGGCCCTGGTCGCGGCGGGTGCGCTGGCCGGGTTCGCGCTCAGCTTCCGGCCCGATCTCGTGCTCGCGTTGGGAGTCGCCCACACGTTCGTGTGGTGGCGGGCCACCCGCCGGGTCGGTGTCCGCCCGGTGGGCCTCTGGTTCGCCGGCGCGATCGTCGGCCTGGTGCCGATGTGGCTCCACCTCGCCGTCGCCGGTGTGGGCAACGCCTTCACCGGCATGGTGACCGAGCCCGTGAAGGAGCTCCGCCCGGGCCGCGAACTGCCCCGTCCGCCGAGCTTCTCGAAGGTCGACGGTGCCCTGCAGGCGGTGGTCGAAGGACCGGCCGACGCGCCATGGTGGCGCGTGCCGCACCTGGCCGCGCACCATCAGTTGTGGCTGTGGTTCTGGGTGGTGGTCGCCACCGCGTTCGGCGTGGTGATCGCCGCCGTGTTGCTGCGTCGACGCGCCGACACACCTCAGCGGCTGGCCCTGATGGCCGGCGGGCTGCTCGGGCTCGGGTTGTTGCCGCAGGCGATGCAGCGCCCGGACAGCACCCATCTGGCGTGGGGCTCGTGCGTGTCGTTCGCCCTGCTGCCCGCGATGCTCGTCGAGCTGGCCGGCATCGTGCGGCCCCGCCTGCCGGCGTGGCGCCGCGATCTCGCGATCGGTGCCGTGATCGCGCTCGCGATGCTCGTCGTGATGCCCTTCTACACGTACCGCAGCTACCTGCTGTACACCCGCATCGGCGCAGGCGACAAGGTCGGCGGCTACGAGGTGAGCCGCGACGACCGCCGGTTCTACTTCGGCAACGAGCCCCTGCAACGGGCCAGCCAGGCGGCGATCGACGAGCTCGACCGGTCGTCCGCCCCGGGTGAGCGGTTGCTCGTCGGCCCGGCCGATCTCAGCCGCACGATCTACAGCGACGTGGTGTTCTACTTCATGTTCCCCGAGCTCGAGCCCGCCACGTACTTCATCGAGATGGATCCGGGTCTGGCCGACGACGAGGGCTCGAGCCTGGCCGACGACGTCGCGTCCGCCGACTGGGTGCTGCTCACCAACTTCTGGACCGGCTGGTATGAGCCGAACGCGTCGAGCGAGTTCGGCAGCGACGCCCCGAACCAGGTGGTGGCGAACCAGTTCTGCCTGGTGGGCAACTACGAGGACGCGCTGGTGCTGCTGTACCGGAAGTGCCCGCCGGGTGCAGAGCCGAGCGGTGTCAGCCCGGCCGGCATCGGCATCGGCGCCGACCGGCGGGCCAGCCTCGAACGCGAGCTGGCCGAGCAGCACGCCGGCTGACCCTCCGAGCGATCGGTCGGTCCGGTCCACCGGGACGACCGTGTCACCGCACGGAGCGACTGTCGGTTCATGTGGTGACGCGGACGGCGGCGTCACCCGCAGCGCCCACGACGGCCGGGCGGTCTCGTGGGCTCAGCCGAGCGGGAGCCGGCGCCAGATCGGGCCGGGAACGTGTCGAAGGGCGCTGAAGACGAACCGCAGGATGCCGGGTGCCCACACGGTGCGCCGCCCGGCCCGCAGACCCTTCACCGCCAGCGCCGCCACCACGTCGGGAGTGGTGCTGAACGGCACCGGTTTCATGCCCTTGGTCATC
>JACJWG010000007.1 GCA_020637235.1 Acidimicrobiaceae bacterium
CGTTCGTCGAGCAGCCGCTGTCGCCCGACGTGCTGCGCTGCCTGCGATACATGCACGACGTCGAGCTGCACACCGTCTGCTACCTGCGCGACCTGCTCGTCACGCGTGCGCACCGCGATCCCGAGATCACGACGTTCCTCACGATGTGGGCCTACGAGGAGTACTGGCACGGCGAGGCGATCGCTCGCGTGCTGCGAGCCCACGGCGAGGAGGCCGGAACACCTCGCGTGCACGCGCTGCGCCGGCGGCGTCGGGTGGCCGAGGCGATCGCACCGGTGAAGCACATGGTGACGTCTGCGCTCGTCGGTCCGTCGATGACGGCGGTGCACATGGCGTGGGGCGCGGTGAACGAGTGGACCACCCAGGCCGGCTACGCCCGGCTCGCCGCTCGGGCCGACCATCCGGTGCTCACCCGGCTGCTGCGACGGATCATGAAGCAGGAGGGCCGCCACATCGACTTCTACGCCTCGCAGGCCCAGACCCGACTGGCCGACGACCGCCGCGCGCGTCGGCTGGCGAGGTACGCGCTGCGTCGCCTGTGGGCGCCCGTCGGTTCCGACGTGATGCCCGAGCCCGAGGTGCGCCACCTGATCTCGTACCTGTTCGGTGACGACGGCGGACGCGCCGTGGCCGAACGGATCGACCGTCGGATCGACCGCCTGCCCGGCCTGGCGGGCCTGTCCCTGATCACGACCGCAACCGCCTGATCGAGCCGCACGCAGGATCAGGCGGCGTCGGCGACGTCGGGCGCCCAGCGGAACTCGAGGTGCATGCCGGGCGGTGGTGGGTCGTGTTGCAGGCGCCATCGGAGCTGTTCGACGAGCGCGATCGATTCGTTGACCTGCTGCTCCGGCAGTGGTGGCGCGTACTGGTCCTGCAGGTGCGGGAGCACGTTCTGTGGCTCGCAGATCGCTCGGCCGTTGAACTGGCTGGTCGGCCCGCCACGTGACCACGGGACGATGTGGTCGATGTGGCAGTCCTCGGCCGAGGTGTCGCATTCGGCTCGGTGCTGGCACCGACGATCACGGACCTGGATCGCCCGTCGCAGCGCCCCGGTGAAGGTGCGGCGGGACGACACCGTGAGCACGGTGCGCGGACCGGAGAACAGCATCGTCTCGAGCATCGCTCGCGTGATCCACGGCACCAGCTGGCCCGGCCGGACCACGATCCCGTTCGACAACTCGCACAGGTGATCCATGGTGTCGGAGCCGACCACCACACTGAACAGCGGCGCCGGTCGGCGGCCGTCGGCCGGCGCCGTCGCCGAGCGGGTGGCCATCTCGACCAGTGCTGCCGCCCGGCGCTGCGCCGGCGTACGAACGATGCCGGCCTGCTCGTCGGCCTCGCGGATCAGCTCGGTGAGCCGGGCGAGTTCGCGCTCGACGATCGTGCCGTCGATCGGGCCGAACGTGCCACGCAACTCGAGCACGTCGTCCATCGTGCGCGACGCGTACAGGCGCGAGACCTCATCGGTCGAAGGAACCGACTCGTCGCCGGCCGGTTCGTCGGCGGCCGGATCCTCGGTGCTCGACTCCTCGGAGCTCGATGGGTCGGCACCGGCCTCGGGTGTCGGGGGCGGTGGCGCATCGGTGCGTTGCGACGAGCGCTCCGCGTCGGATGCGTCGTCGGCTCGGTTGGCCCAGTACCGGACCGCCTTGACCGCATCGAGGTAGGCGAGCTCGGCACAGGTGTCGATCAACAGTTGCTCGTCACGTTCGAACAGCGAACGGCGAGCCGGCGTGTTGATCGAGGCGAGGAGGTCGAACAGGTCGAGTGACAGCCGACCGTCGAGCACGGCCTGCACCGAACGTGCCATGTCGTCGAGTCGACGCGCCCGCCACATGTCGTGCCGGCGGCTGGTGACCGACGAGCGCAGCTCGCGCGCCAACCGGTGTGCGGCCGACTTCGACCCGTCGCGTTCGTGGATGCCTCGCTGCTCCCATTCGTGCAGGTGTCGGGCGAACGCGATCTCGAGCCGTTCGAGGTGGTGCCCGATCGCGAGCACGTGCTCGTGCAGCAACGAGTCGTCGATCACACCAAGATCAGCGTCCGCGAGGTCGCCGATCTGTTGGTGGAGTCCGCCGACATCCATGTCCGCATCGTCGCACAGGGGTGTGACGACGACACCCCCTGTCGCACCGATCATGGACACAGAGGGGGTCGACCCGAGCGTCGACGGCGCCGACGAGCGTTCGCCGGTCAGATGCAGAGCTCGCGGTCGTCGTCGACAGCGACGCCGCGAGCACAGATCGCCTGTTGGGTCACGCTCGTGGCGCGCCAGCCGTCGGGGCCCTCGACCATCTCGGCGACCCAGCGGTAGCCGGCGAACGCGTCGTCGCAGGCGATGCGGAGCTCGAACGTGGCGATCGCGTCCGAGGTCCCGCCCGTCACGTCCTGCCACGAGCCGGTGGGGTCCTCGACGGACGGCTCGCCACAGTCGTCACGGAACTCGTCGCCGAGCGCAGCGCGCGCTGCGGCGAGGTACGCCTCCGGGTCCGCTGCGACGATCCCGTCGAACACCGCCGACGAACGCTCGTCGGCCGGCTCCGACCGCGTGAGCGACTCCGAAGGAAGCTCGTACCGGACGAGCTCCCACGTCGAGACGTCGGCCGACGCCTCCAGTCGGAGGAAACCGTCCTCCGTCGCGAACGCCGAACCGAACACCGACCCGCTCGGGGGCAGTTGCACACGGAGCACCCGGCCGTCGAGGAAGAGCCGATCGACCGTCTCGCCGTCGGGCGTCGACTGCTGCACCAGCACCGTGAGGTCGGGAAGCGATGCGTTCGGTCCGTAGGCGGTGACGAGCTCGCCGGGTTCATAGGTGAACGTCGTCCGGAACTGCTCCCAGCGAACCGTGAGCACAGTCGGGGCGCCCGTCGCGAGATCGGCCGGCGTGGCCTCGACATCCGGTGCGCTCGACATCGCCGGGAGCAGGTCCGGCACCACAACACTGCCGACGGCCACGAGTCTCGGGGTCAGCACGATCGGCAGGTTGCCGATCAAGGGCGCTGGATGCCTGCTGAGCGGGGTGGCGAGATCGCGCCAATCGAGCGTCCACAGCTCGTAGGCGTTGGTGCCGCCCGAGCCCAGCGGGCCGTACACCACGGCATACACGGTGCCGGCCTGGTCGACGACGGGCTGCGAGCTCACGATCACGCCGTCGGGCCACAGTGTCTCGGTGGCGGACCAGGGACTCGACGCGTCGTCCGGGTTCTCGGGCTCGAACAGCATCCATCGCCGGTTCGCCGTGTCGGCGATCAACACCGTGCCTCGCGGGCCGAACGGGAGCGCGATCGGCGACCACGGGCGGGCGGGGTCGCACTCCTGGCAGTCCTCGACACCGAGGTCGCCGGGGCCGCTGCCGAAGCCCGGCGTGGCGAGCACGGTGCGCCGGGGCTCGACGACCTGCACCACGTCGGCCACTCGCACCGTGCGCTCGACCACCTGCACGGTCGTGTCGACCGCGGTGTCGGGCACGAGCGTGGTCTCGGCCACCTCGTCCGGCACGATGGTCGTGTCCGCCGGCGAGGTGATGGCGGGCGACGTCTCAATCGTGGTGGGGGTCACCGTTGCCGGCGTGTCGGACACGGCGCCGGGCTCGTCCCGCAAGTCGACGCCCTCGGCTTCGATCTCGTGGAGGACTCGCCGTCGATGACGAACGACGGCCGGCCCAAGCGATGGGTGGTGGTGCGCCCGCCCGGCGCGGAGACCGGGCTGCTGCTCGCGCAGGCCGACGGCGAGCGTCAGGCCGCTGCCGTCGGCGACCAGTTCGGCGGTCGCGTCGGGCTGTTCCTGCACGTCGACGACTTCGAGGCCCAGCACCGCCGCATGGTCGAGCACGGGGTCGAGTTCCTCGAGGAGCCGCGCCACGAGCCCTACGGCACGGTGGCCGTCTTCGTCGACATCGCCGGTCACCACTGGGACCTCCTCGGCCCACCCACCTGACCGAGCGCGTTTGCGGACTCGCGCCACCTCCGCAGGGCCGAAACCCGCAAACACCCTCGTCCGATCAACACGTTTGCGGACTCGCGCCACCTCCACAGGGCCGAAACCCGCAAACACCCTCGTCCGATCAACACGTTTGCGGACTCGCGCCACCTCCACAGGGCCGAAGCCCGCAAACGCGTTGGCGCGGACGGCCGTAGCCTGGCCGACCGTGACGAACCAGGATGTGCTCGGTGAGGCGGCGCGACGCCGGACGTTCGCGATCATCAGCCACCCCGACGCGGGCAAGAC
Organism: Acidimicrobiaceae bacterium; assembly: GCA_020637235.1. Lineage (GTDB taxonomy): Bacteria > Actinomycetota > Acidimicrobiia > Acidimicrobiales > Ilumatobacteraceae > VFMC01. The sequence goes on from JACJWG010000007.1 coordinate 4,237, forward strand.
CACGCTCACGGAGAAGTTCCTGCTCAACGCGGGCGCCGTCGTCACGGCGGGGTCGGTGAAGGCCAAGGCCGGCGGGCGCTCGGCGACGTCGGACTGGATGGAGCTCGAACAGACCCGCGGCATCTCGATCACCTCCGCGGCGATGCAGTTCGACTACCGCGGCCACGTCTGCAACCTGCTCGACACCCCGGGTCACAAGGACTTCAGCGAGGACACGTACCGCGTGCTCGCCGCAGTCGACGCGGTCGTGATGGTGCTCGACGCCGCCAAGGGCATCGAGCCCCAGACGCTGAAGCTGTTCGAGGTGTGCCGCGCCCGCAACCTGCCCGTGCTCACGTTCCTCAACAAGTTCGACCGACCGAGCCGCGATCCGCTCGAGCTGCTCGACGAGATCGAGACGCAGATCGACCTCCGTCCGACGCCGGTCACCTGGCCGGTCGGCGACGGCGAGGACTTCCTCGGCGTGATCGACCGCCGGCGGCAGGTGTTCTCCAAGTTCACCCGCACCGCCCGCGGCGCCACGATGGCGCCTGAGGAGCTGCTCACCTTCGACCAGGCGGCCACGCTCGGTTCGAGCGCGTGGAAGCGAGCCCTCGACGGGGTGGAGTTGCTCGACGCCGTCGGTGCCGACGTCGACCTCGACAGCTTCCTCGCCGGCACCAGCACGCCGGTGTTCGCCGGGTCGGCGCTCACCGACTTCGGGGTTCGCCACCTGCTCGACGCGGTGATCGAGCTGGTGCCCGCTCCCCCGCCTCGACCGGACGTCGACGGCGTCGGTCGCCCGATCGACGCCGGCTGCAGCGCCTTCGTGTTCAAGGTGCAGGCCAACATGGACAAGTCGCACCGGGACCGGCTCGCGTTCGCCCGCATCTGCAGCGGTCACTTCGAGCGCGGCATGACGATGACGATCGCCCGGACGGGCCGCCCGTTCGCCACCAAGTACGCCTCCACGGTGTTCGGCGCGGAACGCTCGACGGTCGAGGAGGCCTTCCCCGGCGACGTGGTCGGCTTCGTCAACGCCACCGACCTCCGCATCGGCGACACCCTGTTCGACGGCCGCCCCGTGGCGTTCCCCGGCCTGCCGTCGTTCGCCCCCGAGCTGTTCACGGGGGCTCGTGTGCTCGACACGGGCCGCTCGAAACAGTTCAAGCGCGGCCTCGAGGTGCTGGAGGAAGAGGGCGTCGTGCAGGTGCTGCGCGACCCCGACATGGGCGACGCCGGGCTGGTGCTGGCAGCCGTCGGACAGCTCCAGTTCGAGGTGTTCGCGCACCGACTGGAGAGCGAGTTCCACGCGCCGATCGAGCTCACCGGTTCGCCCTACCAGGCCATTCGCGCCACCGATGCGGCGAGCGCGGAGCGACTGCGGCTGATCGGCGGCATCCGCATCATGCGCCGGGGCGGCGACGGCGCCACGGTGGCGCTGTTCGAGAACAAGTACCGCCTGCAGCGGCTGCTCGCCGACGAACCCGAGCTCACGCTCGTCCCGCTCACGGCCGACCTCGCCTGATCGGATCGGCCACGATCGGTCGATTCCTTGTCAGGAACTTGCGCTCGTCACCACCCTGCGAGTTCAAGCTGACGGTTCTGTGAGCCGATGAACCAGGCCGGTGAGACAGCGGGCTTGGATCGGTGTGCTCGTCGCGGCAGCGGTCGTGGCGAGCGCCACATACGCATGGCGCACGCGCATGCCCATCGACACGGCGCAGCGGTGGCTGATCATCCCCGCCCTCCTCGCGACGCTCGCCGCGCTGTCGGGCTCACGCCTGCGTCAGCACGGCGACCGGATCGCCTGGCTCGCGATCGCCGGCTCGTGTGTGATGACCACGGCGTCGTACGTACTGGTGTTCTTCGAACAGTCCGTGGACGCAACCACCCTCGACGGCCTCGCCGGGCTGCTCCGCGCGCCCGACCGCACCCTGATCGCACTCGGTCTGATCTCGATGATCGCGGAGCGATCGCCCATCCGCGAGCGCTATCTCGCGATCGAGGCCACGATCGTGTCGCTCACCGCGATGTTGGTGATGTGGGTCTACCTGATCGAGCCAGCGCTCGGCCGCAGCACCCTGGCCGACGCCGACCGGATGCTCTCGCTCGCGCTGCCGGCCTCCGACCTCGTGCTCGTGGCGCTCGCTGCCCGGTTGAGCCTCGGCTACCAAGCCCGCAGCCGCTCGTTCTCGTTCCTGTTGCTCGGTCTCGTGACCCGGCTCGTCGGCAACGTGCTCGGCTACTGGGCGTACATGACGGAGGGCCAGAAGGGCAGCCTCGGCGTGCACCTGCTGACCGCGGCCTCACTCGTGCTGTTCGCGCTCGCCGCGCTCGACCGCTCGGCGACGCAACAGCCCGTGGTCGCCCACCAGGCGGTCCAGCTCGACCGACTCCGGCTGGCGACGATCGCGCTCTGCTCGCTCACCCCGCAGGTGGTGTTGATCACGCTGATCGCATCCGGCGACGCGGAGCGCTCCACGATCGTCTCGGCGGGGCTGATGACGGTGCTGATCACGATGCTCGCCCTGTTCCGTCTGTGGGGGCTGGCGGTCAGCGTGCGCGACCTCACCGAGCGCCGCGGCAAGGATCGCCTCGCCTCGCTGGTGGAACGCTCGTCCGACATCGTCGTGCTCGTCGATGCCAACCAGTGCATCTCGTACACGAGCGGTGCGCTCACCTCGGTCCTCGGGGTCGACTCGCAACGTTGGGTGGGCAAGTCGCTGTTCGATCTCGAGCTCGAACCGCCGCACGAGCGGTGGCCTGCGGTGGCACAGCGCATCTTGAACCAGCCACCGGACACGACCTACACCGTCGAGGCCACCGCAGCCGGTGCTGACGGCGCGCCGCGCCTGTTGGAGCTGACCGCCGTGAACCTGATCCACAACCCGGCGGTGGCCGGTGTGGTGGTGACGATGCGTGACGTGACGGCGACGCGTACCTTGCAGCGCCAGCTCAGCTATCGCGCCGATCACGACGAGCTCACCAAGCTCGCGAACCGGGCGCAGTTCCTCGGGCGCCTGCAGGACGAACTGACGTCCGGGCACCTCCCCGTGATCATGTTCATCGATCTCGACGACTTCAAGGTCGTCAACGACACGATGGGTCACGAGGCCGGTGACGTGTTGTTGAAGACGATCGCCGATCGCCTCGCGGCCCGCATCCCCGACGACGTCGGTCTCGTCGCTCGACTCGGCGGCGACGAGTTCGCCACGCTGCTCCCCCACACCACACCAGCACAGGCGTCGGCGATGGCGGCCTCGATCGTCGCCGACCTCCGCGACCCGATCGTGCTGAGCCAGTTCCACACGGTGTCGGCGTCGTGCAGTGTGGGCATCGCGAAGCCCGAGCAGGGCGAGAACGCGTCGGCCGTGCTGCGCAACGCCGACTTCGCGATGTACCGCGCGAAGCGCCGCGGCAAGGGATTCATCGAGGTGTTCGACGCCGAGCTCGAGCGTGAGATCGCGCGCACCGACGAGTACCGACGAGACCTGGTCTCGGCGCTCGGACGCGATCAGTTCGCACTGGTGTACCAGCCGATCGTGCGGCTCCGCGACGGCCGGCTCGTCGGCGCCGAGGCGCTGATCCGGTGGAACCACCACGTGTACGGCTCGGTGTCGCCCGGCGACTTCATCGAGATCGCCGAGCAGACCGGGGTGATCATCCCCATCGGCTGGTGGTCGATCCGCCAGGCCTGCATCACCGCCGCCAGCTGGAGCGACACGTCGTTGTTCGTGACGGTGAACCTGTCGGCGAGCCAGTTGCGTGGCGCGTCGATGGCCGAGCACGTGAAGTCGGCACTGGAGGAGAGCGGCCTCGCCCCGAACCGGCTCGTGTTGGAGATCACGGAGTCGATGTTGATCGACGATCCCGACGGTGCGGCCGAGGAACTGGTGGCAGTGCGCGACCTCGGTGTGCGGGTGGCGCTCGACGACTTCGGTACGGGCTACAGCTCGCTCGCCTACGTGCAGCGGTTGCCGCTCGACGTGATCAAGATCGACCGTCAGTTCGTGCAGTCGCTCGGTCGAGGGACCGACGACGCGCTCACGCGAACCATCGTCACGATGGCCCACAACCTCGGCCTCGAGACGATCGGCGAGGGAGTCGAGGACGAGTCGCAGGTGCGCAGCCTGCACGAGATCGGCTGCGACTACACCCAGGGCTTCCTCGTGTCGGAGCCGCTGAGCGCGACGTCGATGGCGGCGATGTTGTCGGAGTTGGCCGAGCTCGAACGGGCACAGCATCCCGTCGACGTGGTGATCGCGGTCGACGCCGCGCCGACCGAGGTGCTCATCGCCACCGACGCGCCGCTGCGGGCGCCCGCACCGGTGCGCGCCGTGACCCCGTCGTCGACGCTCGCCCCACCGGTCCTCGCCCCGCCGGTCGTCGCGCCGCCCGCGTTCGCGCCGCCCGTGCCGGTCGCGCCAGCGCCCACACCGCCGATCCCGGCACCCGACACCGCGGCACCGCCCGACCTCGTCGAACCGATCGTCGAACCGATCGTCGAACCGATCGTCGAACCGATCGTCGAACCGATCGTCGAACCGGTCGCCGCGCCGCTCCGTCTGGCGGCGTCGCCGATCGTGATCGCGTCGCCCGATCAACCCCCCGCTCCCCGTGCGGTCGCGCCGGGACCGCTCACGATCGACCCGGCTGCGCGCGATCTCGGCGTCGCCGATCACGCGGCGTCGACCGACGAGCCGACCGACGAGCCCGAGCCCGAGCCCGAACTCGAGCCCGAGCCCGCCGTCGCGCCGGCACCGCGACCGGCGCTGCGCCGCACGCTGCGCGCAACGGGCGCCTCGACGACGCGACCCGTCGGAGCGGTTCCGGCGCCGGTGCCGGCACCCTCCCGGGAACCGGTCGCCGCCGGCGTCGCGCCCGGACCGACGCCCGGACCGACGCCCGGACCGACGCCTGCGACCGCACCAGCACCCGAACCCGCTGCCAACGCTCCGACACCATCGGCGCCTCGACCGAACACGCCACTGCTCGAGCCGATCCAGTGGCCGGCTGCCGAGCGAGTCCAGCGCCCCGCGCCGCCCCGCGCCGATGCACCGCTGCCCGGCGCCCGCCGCACCACCGGCCACGACGAGGAACTGGCCCGGCTGTTGCGGCCGCTGTTCGCCCGTGACGCAGCGACCACCGCCGACGACCACACCGTCGGCGCCGGCTGACTCCCGACCGGACTGCGCCGCCGCGGTCGCGCGGCGAGGTGCCGACGCTGCGGGGTTCAGGGGACCACGGTGGCCGGAACCGGCGCGACACCCGACTCGGGGTCGGGTGTGTCCATCACGATCACGCCGTCGGCCGTGATCGGTCCCTCGAAGCAGGCCCGCACCACGGCCGGATCGACGGCATCGGCGATGCCCGAGACGATCCCGTCGGTGACGATCGCGAGCGCTCGGCACGGTTCGGTCAGGTCGTCGATCGACAGGCCGATCAGGATCTGCTCCGTCGTCACACGATCGGCGCCGATGGTGAACGCCCCGAGCGGGCTGTCGAACAACGACCCGCTCGTGCGCACCGAGCGCACGAGGTCGACGATCACCTGTGCGGCCGAGCCGAGCGGCGACACGTACCAGCGACCGTCCACCTCGACGACGTCGAGCGTCGGCAGTTCGGTCAGCCCGCCGGCGCCGACCAACGCGATCACGCCGAACACCGACAGACCGGGCGATGCCCGACACGTCCGCACGCTGCCGTCGTCGAGCACCTCCCAACCGGCCGGCGCTCCGTCGGCGAGACCGTCCTGCACCTCCACCTCGCCGTTCGCATCGGTCGAGACGCTCAGCCCGAACGCCTGTCCGGCGCCGGGCCCCGACAGCGTGGCGCAACCGTCCGAGCGACGGATCGTGACGGCGGCCGGCTCGGCGGGGTCGGGTGCGACCGGCAGCGGCTGCACGGTGCCGTCCTCGTTCTCGAAGGTGAAGTTCACGGGGACGTCCGGGATGTCGGTCCCGGGGTCGAACGCGAGTCCGTCGGCGGTGTCGGGCACGGCCACGCCGGGGTCGAGCACGACGAGCCCCGACCCGTCCCACGCGCTGATCACCGTCGGCAACGTCGGGTCGAAGTACACACCGAAGGTCTCGGGGCTGGCGAACGTGCCCGAGATCGTGAACCCGGTGGCGGCCACGGAGCGACGCGCACCGAGCCCTGTGACGTCGTACTCGTCCACCTCGATCGACAGGTCGAAGCCCTTGGTCCGCATGTCGGCCAGGGCGTCGCTGGCAGCGTCGGCGACCTGCGGACCGTAGGCGAGCAGCGCGTCGCCCTCGCCCGGCGCGGCCAACGAGAACGCCCCGGTGAGATCGAGGTCGAGCATCCGCTGCCAGAAGAGGTCTGCGGCGGCCTCGGGGGTGTCGGCGCCCGCCGGGACGAGCGGCGCGCCGGGCGGCGCCGCATCGGTCGCCGAGCGGATCAGCTCGGCGACGGTGAAACCGGCACTCACGTACCACCGTCCGTCGCGTTCGATCGTGGCGAGCATCGCGTCCGACCACAGGTCGTCGATCTCGCCGGCTCCGCTCGACGCGGTGAGGTCGGTGACGAGCGGGGCGAGTTCGTCACCGAAGGGGAACGCCGTCGGGTCGAAGCTCCACGACAGCGAACCGGTCGGGCGCACCACGACCACGCCGTCGATCACGGGTTGGGTGGTGAGTGCCAGATCGGCCACCTCGATGTCGACGCCGGCCACGCCGTCGAGGCGGAACTCCTCCCCGACCAACTGTCCGGCCACGGCGTCCTCACGTCCTCGTTCGACGGCCGATCGCAGCGCGGGCACCTCCGCCGGATCGAGGACGTCGATCATGCCCAGCACGTCCTCCGCCTCGGCGGCCTCGAGAAACGACCGCACCGCGTCCTCCGGGGTCTCGGCGCCCGCCGTGCCGGCGCCGTTGAGTGCGACGGCGGTGAAGCCGATCGCTCCGACCAGCGCGGCGACGGTGGCGCCGATCCCGGCCGTCTGACGGTGCCGTCCGTCCTGGCGCGAGGCAGCCGCCGAACGGCGGCGATCGAGGTGCGACACCTGCACCTCGTCGAGGCTGCGCACGGTGGCCGGTGCGTGGTCGGCGAGCCGATGCATCCGCTCGCGGAGCAGGTGCTCGAACGGTGTGTCGTCGGGCGTCTCGTGAGGCCGGAGGCGGTCAGACATGGCGGGGGTCCTTCGGGGTCGGATCGTGCTCGACCGGGTCGCTGATGCGCGTCCGCAGATCGGCGAGACCACGGTGCACCAACGTGCGCACCGTGGTCGGACGACAGTCGAGGATGCCGGCGATCTCGGCTTCGGGCAGGTCGCACAGGTAGCGCAACACGATGGCGGTGCGCTGGCGCACCGGCAGGGCGGCCAGTGCGTCGCGCAGCTCGGTGAGGCCCGGGTCGAGCACGATGTCGGCCGGCCGATCGAGCCGCGGCGCGCGGCGCACGCGCCGGTGGATCGACCGGCACTGGTTCACCACCGCGACGCGCAGGTAGGCGGCGGGGTTGTCGAGCTCGGCGATGCGGGGCCCCACCCGGCAGAACACGTCGTGCACGACGTCCTCCGCCGCCGGCCCCGAACCGGTGAGCACGTACGCGACGCGAAGCAGGTCGCGGTAGGCCTGCGTGTAGACGCGCTCGGCGTCGCTCCACACGGCGCCGGGCGCCGGATCGTCCCCGGTCGCGCCGGCCATGGCGATCTTCATAGCCAGTTCCACGCACGAGACGGCGGATCCGTTGCAGCGAACCCGAGATTTCGATCGGCCGCGAGCGGCCGCTAGGGGCGGGTGTCGAGCACACGGGTCGGTGTGGTGCCGACGAACCCGTCGCCGAACCACCCGAACACGTCGACCACCACGTGCGTCGTGCCGCTCGTGAACACGCACACCTCGCCGTCGCCGTCGGGGGCGACGAGCACGAGGTTGGCGCGGTCCGTCCCCGCGGTCACGTTCAGGTTCGAGGCCGTGGGACGCGGGCGATCGCAGGGCCAGACCGTCACGAAGCCGGCGGCAGCCGGCGAGGCCGCCGTGAGGTTGAGCGCCACCCCGGTCGCGTCGGCCGGCACCCCGGCGCGCCCGGCCACCGGCACCGCCAGCACGGCGCCGCCCGGGTTCGCGCCGCTGCCCTCGCGGGTGTCGAGCAGCCGGGTGGCGTCGACCACGCCCATGTCCGACGCCGGGCCGAAGGCACCGAGGAGGTCGACGAGGAGGTGGGTCGCGATGTTCGACACCACGCACACGGCACCTGTTGCGTCCGTCTCGGTGATCACCAGGTTGGGCGCGGTGCCGCCGGCGGTCACGTTCACGTTCGAGGTCGTCCCGAGGGGGCGGTCGCAGGGACCCACACTCACGAACCCGGCGGCAGCGGCATCGGTGGCCGTGACCGACAGCGCCACGGCACGGGCGCCGGCCGGCACGCCACTGGTCGCCGCGACCGGCACGCGCACGACGGTGCCACCCGGCGGCCGTCCGGTGCTCGCCGGTTCGCGTGTGTCGGCGAGGCGCACCGGTCCCACCGGCACGAAGCCGCCGCCGACCGGGAACGCGCCGGTGACGTCGACCACCAGATGCGTCGACTCGCTGTTGCGCAGGCAGATCGATCCGTCGGCGCCGACGGGCACGATCGCTGCGGCCGCCACCACCTGGTCACGCACGAAGTTGGCGTTGCTGGCGAGCGGCGCAGGCCCGCCGCACCCGAAGGCCGTGAGGAAGCCCGCGCTGCGCGGCCGGTCGACCGTGAGGTTCACGGCCACGGCGGTGGCGCCGGCCGGCACGCCGTGACGTCCGGCGACGGTGATCGCCGTGGTGGTGTCGATCGGCGTGCGCTGCAGGGTGCCGAGCACGGTGTCGCGGATCAGCTCGCTGTACACGCGGGCGCCCACCTGGTTGAGGTGGATCGCGTCGTACGTGATGTCCGGACGATCGGCCGCCGAGGTCCAGTCGACGAGCGTGAGGTCGGGATGACGCGACAGCGCCGCCTCGAGGTGGTCGTTCACCTCGGGGAAGTACCAGAAGTAGGGCTGGACACCTCGCCACGCCGACGCACTGACGAACTGTTGCTTCACCTCTCGCAGGGTGACCCAGAACACGCGAGTGACACCGGCCTCGCGCAGTGCGCCCATCATCGAGTCGATCGACCGGTCGAACCGGGCCGGGTCCCAGTAGGGGTAGTTGTGGCCGCCCGCCACGACGGCCACGTCCCCGAACACCGATGGGTCGGTGGCCATCCGTCGCCGCACGTGCTGCGACTCCAGCTGCTCGACGAACAACGCGGGGGTGCCGTCGACCGTGACCTGCCACTCGGGGCCGAACGCCTGGGGCAACGCCGTGCGGGCACCGAGACCGACCGATTCGGACACGACGTACACCCGGCGATCCCGCGACGCGGGCGCTGCGTCGGCGGTGGAGGTCGCCGAGCTGGTGAGCGCAGCGCACCACAGCGCCACGAGGATCGACACGATCGTGAGCCGCTTCACGGGATCCACCAACCGGTCGTGTCGAAGACCACCTGCGTGGCCGACGACGCACGCACGCAGAGGCGGCCGTCGGCGGCGAGCCCGGTCGTCACGGCGTTCGCCAAGACGCCGGCGCGAGGTGCGTTCACGTTCGACGTCGGTGGCGGTGCCCCGCACTCGTCGACGGTGAGGAAGCCGTCCCGAGCGGGCGCCACCATCGTGAGCGTCCCCGTGACCGCTGCGGCCGTCGACGGCGCGACACGGACGTCGATCACCTGCCCGGCACCCACCACGGGTGTCCAGCCCCCGGTGCCGTCACGCGTGTCGAGCACACGGGTCGGCTCGGCCGGCTGGAAGGCGAGACGCCCGCTCGGGGCGAACACGCCGGTGAGGTCGGCGACGAGGTCGACGTCGGCCGACACGTTCGAGAACAGGCACACGTCGCCTCCCTCGCCGAGCGGCACGTAGGCCGCGCCGGCGACCGTCTCGCCGCTGCCGAAGTTCAGGTTCGACACCGTCGGCACCGCACCGCCGCACGGGAACGCCGTCACGAAGCCGGCACGTCGTGATCCGGTGGCCGTCAGGTTGAGCACGACCCCGGTCGCGTCCGGCTGCGTGTCGAGGGGGACGTCGAGCCGCAGGAGGTCGGGCCGGCCCGACGTGCGCGTGTCGGCGAGGCGGACCGGGACGCGCGGCTCGAGGCGCGACCCGTCGGGGACGAACGCACCCTGGAGGTCGACCACCAGATCCGCCGCCGCGGACGAGAACACGCAGAGCCGGCCCTGTGCATCGACGGGCAGCACCGCGAGGGCCCCCCGGTCGGTGCCGGCGGCGAAGTTGGCGCTCGACACCGTCGGCAGCGTCGACCGGCACGGATGACCGGTGAGGAAGCCGCCCGTCGACGGCGCCACGCTCGTCAGGTTCACCGCCACGGCCGTCGTACCCGCCGGCACGTGCGTCGAGAGGTCGATCACCACCTGGCCGCCCGCAGCCAGCCGCGCCCCGGGCGCGTCGCGGGTGTCGAGCACCCGCAACGGCGCGAGTGGCTGGTACTCCACGGCGGTCCCGGCGGCTGCCGGCAGCGCGGCGTCCGTACCGGTGCGGGCGGCGACGGCGAATCGGTTGGTGATGTCGGCGGCCATCAGCACCGAACGCTGCCGGTAGGCCGCGGCGTCGCGCAGATGGATCGCGTCCCACGACACGGCGATGCCCGACGCGGCCTGCGCCGCCGGCCAGTCCCACACCACGAGGTTCGAACGTTCGGCGGCGATCTGGTCGAGTGCGCCGTTGTACGCGTCGGCCTCTGCCTGCAACGTGTACAGCCGGGTGATCTTGCTCCACCACACCCGCACGTCGGGCCCCAGCTCGTCGAGCACGTAGCGGATCGTGCGCGCGTTGCACGCCAGATCGGCGTTGCAGAACCCGACGTCGTTGTTGCCGAGGTTCACCACCACGTGCTCGGGATCCCACCCCTGCGCCCGCCAGGTGCGGATCCAGTTGACCACCGAGAACTGGCTGCCCGCGGGTTGGAAGTTGCCGGCGGTGTACCCGAGCCCGGCACGGAAACGGATCGGTCCCCAGCCCGCGGCGGCGAGGTTGGCGGGCAGCGAGGGTTCGATCGCCGCGCCGACGAGCACGGAGTCGCCGATCACCGAGATCGGGCCGAGCGGCCCCGGCGTCGCGAGTTCGAACGCCTCGATCCCGTTGGCAGCGGTCGCCGGCGGGGTCGGGCCGACGGAGGTCGCGAGCACGCCGACCATCAGGCCGACGAACACGGCGACCACCAGCAGTCGAAGTCGAGTCATCGGAGTTCGACCGTAGCAACCGCTCCGGCGGCGCCGGGGGTACCGGGCGCGTCGAGCGCCGATTCGTAGGATGGCCGGCGACATGGACCGGCCGACGATCGCCCACCAACCGGCGTTGGACGGGCTGCGTGCGGTGTCGGTGCTCGCGGTGTTGCTGTTCCACGGCGAGGTGGCCGGCTTCTCCGGCGGCTACCTCGGGGTGTCGGTGTTCTTCACCCTGTCGGGATTCCTCATCACCACGTTGCTGATCGCCGAGCACCTGCGCGCCGACCGCATCGCCGTCGGTGCGTTCTACGTGCGCCGCGCCAAGCGGCTCCTCCCGGCGAGCCTGTCGTGCATCGCGGTGATCGCCGTGCTGTCGGCCACGACCGACCTGTTCGCCGGCGTCGCCGACCTGGAGCGCGATCTGCTCGGCGCGCTGTTCCAGGTGGCCAACTGGGTGTCGCTGGCGGGTGACGGCTCGTACCAGCAACTGTTCGCCGACGCGGCGGGACAGGCGTCGCCGGTCGAGCACTACTGGTCGCTCGCGATCGAGGAGCAGTTCTACTGGCTCTGGCCGTTGGCGTTCGTGGCGCTGTGCCGCATCGGGCGCACCCACCGGGCGCGCACCGTGCTCGTCGGGTTCGTCACGGCGGTGTTCGCGCTCGCAGCGCCGGTGATCGCCTCGGTCTGGGGGCCCGATGCGGCCTACTGGGCGACACCGGCCCGGGCAGCCGAGATCCTGGTCGGCTGCCTCGCCGCGTTCGTCGTCGCCGATCGCGAGCTCTCGCCGCGCTGGCACCTCGTCGCCGCGGCCGCCCTGACCGCACTGGTGGCCGCGTTCGTGTGGTTCCCGTCGAGCGGCGGTCCGGCGTACGGCGGGGCGCTGCCGATCGTCGGCGTCGTGAGCGCGTTGCTCGTCACCGGCCTGCAGGTACCGGGCCCCGTCCGGTCGGCACTGTCGTGGGCGCCGGCGGCATGGCTCGGCCGGATCAGCTACGGCGTGTACCTGGTGCACTGGCCGGTGTTCGTGGCGCTCGACCGGCCACGGGTCGACCTCGAGCCGGTCCCGCTGTTCGTGCTGCGCATGGCCGTCACCCTGGCGATCGCACAGGCGAGCTTCGTGGTGATCGAGCGACCGATCCGGACCGGGGTGTTCCGCGCTCCCGCCGTGGGGATGGCGTCGCTCGCCGCGACCGCTGCCGTGGCGGTGACCGCCGTGCTCGTGGTGCCCGGCGGTGCCGGCGACTACTGGCGCGGCGACCACGCCGACGCCGCGGCGATCGATCCGGTCGCCGACGGCACCCTCGCCCCGCTGGTCGCCCCCGCGGGAGCGGACGACGCGCCGGTCGCGACATCCGCGACATCCGCGCCGGTCGAGCCGGTCGAGCCGGTCGAGCCGGTCGAGCCGGTCGCGACGCCGGCACCGGCTGCGACCGCCACGCCACCGACCGCCGCGGGCGACGTGATGCCCCCGAGGCCCCCGGCACCGACCACCGCTGCGCTGCCCGAGCTCGCCCGGCCCGTCCGGATCGTGGTCGCCGGCGACTCGACGGCCGAGGCGACGGGTGCCGGGCTCGCGCAGTGGGCGGTCGAGCGGCCCGAGCTCGCCCAGGTGTCGGTGCTGGCCGAACCCGGCTGCGGCTTCCTGCGTGACGGTGAGTTCCTCGTGGAGGACTGGACCCCGGTGGCGGAACGCTGCGTCGAGTGGCTCGACACCACGCTGCCCGACGACGTCGCCCGCCTGCGCCCCGACGTGGTGATGCTCATGACCACCTCGTGGGACGTGCTCGACCGCCGGTGGGGCGACGGTGCGGTGCGCACGCCGCTCGACCCTGCCTTCGCCGATCACCTCCTCTTCGACTTCCAGGCGATCACCGACCGGCTGCTCGCCGCCGGTGCCGGACGCGTCGTCTGGGTGCGCGAGCCCGTCCCGAACGTGTTCTGGTGGAGCTCGGGCCAGGCGCAGGAGGATCCCGCCCGGCACGACGTCGTGTACCGGGTGATGGATCTCGTCGCGGCGCGCTCACCCGGTGCGTCGGTCGCCGTCGTGGATCTGCCCGCCTGGCTCGCCGCCGTCGGACTCGACGTCGACCGGGACGCACGTCCCGACGGGGTGCACTGGGCGCCCGACAGCTCGGCGCGCATCGCCCGGGACTTCCTCGGCGAACAGCTGCTCCGTGCCGCACTCGGGCTCCTCGACCCGCCGGGCACGTCCTAGGATCCGCGCATGCATCGGAGGGACACGGCCTCGGTGATCCGCATCGCGGCCCGGTCGGCGCGAGTCGACGTCGACGGCCGGCCCGGCGCCGACCTGCTCGTCGACGGCGGCACCGTCGAGGTGCAACCGGACGGCACCGTCGACGTCGCCACCGGATCGGGGCGCGTGCGCGTGGTGTGTGCCGATCACGCGACCGTGGTGGTGAGCACCACCTCGGGCAAGGTGAACGTGCGCGGCACCGTGGCCGACGTCCGTGTCATCACGCAGAGCGGCACCGTGCAGGTGGACAGGACGGTCGACGCCGATCTGCGCACCTCGTCGGGCGGCGTGCGGGTCGGCGTCAGCGCCGGCACGTGCCGGGTGGTCACCACGAGCGGCGCGGTCCGCGTCGAGGAAGCCCACGAGCTCCACGTCGCCGCCGGCTCGTCGAGGGTCGAGATCGGTTCGGTCGAGGTCGCGTCCATCCGCACGGTCAGCGGCACCGTCCGCGTCGGCACGGTCGCGACGGGTAGGCTCGACGTCTCGACGATGAGCGGCAAGGTCGGTGTCCGTGTGCCCGTCGGGACGGCGGCCACCGCACGGCTGCGCAGCCGCTCTGGTCGGATCGTCAACCAGGTCCCCGAGGGCGAGGGCAGCACCCTCGACGTCGCCACGTCCAGCGGCGTCATCGAGGTCGTGTGGGCATGAGCGTGCGCGGGCTCGCGGCGCCGGGCGGCGCCGGCCGGGAGACGACCGGTGCCGGGGCGATCGCCTTCACCGACATCGTCGGCTTCACCGAGCTGACCGAACTCCACGGCGACGACGCCGCCCTGGCGCTCGTCGATCGCCAGACGTCGCTGACGCGCGAGGTGCTGCCACCGGCGAGCCGCATCGTGAAGGAGATCGGTGACGGACTGCTGCTGTGGTTCGACGACCCGGTCGACGCGCTGTGCACGGCGCTGACCGTGCAGGAGCACCTTGCCGAGAGCGCGCTCGGCGACGAGCTCCCCCTGTGGGTTCGGATCGGGGTGCACTGGGGTGCGCCGAAGCGACGCGGCGACGATCTCATCGGCCACGACGTGAACCTGGCGTCGCGGGTCACCGGGCTCGCCGGACCGGGCGAGGTGCTGTGCACGGGCGCCGTGGTCGATGCCCTCGGCGGCGCCGCAGCGGTGGCGGGCGTGCGGATCGAGTTCGTGGGTGCCACGTACGTGAAGGGGCTGGCGGCGCCCGTGCCCGTGCACGCCGTGACGAGGAGCTCGACCCCGTGACCATCAGCGGCGTGATCGAGGGGTTCTACGGTCCGCCCTGGACCCACGACGACCGCCTCGCGTGGATCGACCGGCTGTGTACGTGGGGCATGACCCACTACGTGTGGGCGGCGAAGCAGGAGCCGCGCCATCGCGACGACTGGGCAGCGCCGTTCACCGACGACGAGCTCGTCGGGTTCGGCGAGCTCGCCCGGCGCCGGCCCGAGGTGACGCTGGCCGTCGGTCTCTCCCCCGGTGTCGACGCGTCCGTCGACGCCGTCGAGACCAAGCTGCGACCCGCGGTCGACGCCGGTGCCGGAGTCGTCGTCGTCAGCGCCGACGACCTGCCGGCGCTCGATGCGGCAACCACCCATCGGACCCTCGCGAACGAACTGCTCGCCCGGCTGCAGGTGCCGGTGTGGATCGTGCCGACGCACTACTGCGGCGCCGAACCGTCGCCGTACCTCGACGCCCTGTGCCGCGACCTCGACCCGTCGGTGCACGTCATGTGGACGGGCGACCGCGTGGTGAACGACGCGATCGGTGCAGCAGCCGCTGCGCGGCGGGCCGCAGTCACCGGCCGTCCGCCGCTGCTGTGGGACAACACACCCGTCAACGACGCGGTCATGCGTGACGCGCTGCACCTCGGGCCGCTGGGCGGACGCGATCCGGCGTTGCGCGACGTGTGCGCCGGTGTGCTGTGGAACCCGATGGAGTTCGCCCGGGCCTCGATCGCGACGCTGACGTCGGCCGCCGGCTGGTGGCGCGGCGAGGACCCCGACGACGTCTGGACCGCCGAGGTGCGCCGGCGGGGTTGGTGGCACCTCGCGGTCGCCACCTCCTTCGTCGGCGACCCACACTGGCCGGGCGCGATGGCCGACGATCCGACGTGGTGGCACGAGATGCTCGCCGGGCTCCCCGGCGAGGCGAGCGAGGTCGGACTCGACCCCGCCGTGCAGCCGTGGATCGACGCCGCGCGTGAGGGCGCGACGATCGGACGTGACGCCGCCGTCCTCACCGGCGCGAGCGCGTCGCCGGTGCGCGTGCTCGGGCTCGCTGCACGCTGGCGATCGTGGCGACGCCGCGACGTGCTGACCTTCGGGGCCGGCCCGCGGATCCGACCCGACGCGACCCAGGACGGCCACGGCAGGTTCGTCGTCGGGCCGGGCGCGATCGTGGAGGCCGAGTCGCTCGTCGACCGAGCCGTCAGGCGGGTGTTGCCGTCGTGACACCGCCGCGGGGACGCTCGACGCTGCCGTCCGGTCGCTCGGCGAACCGCGCCGGATCGCCGCCGTGCACCGGCTCGTCGCTCGGCCAGGGCCAACCGCCGAAGCCCGTCCGGCGGTAGTCGGCGAACGCCTGCTCGATGCCGGCCCGATCGTTCATCACGAACGGCCCGTACTGGGCGACCGGTTCACCGATCGGGCGTCCCTGCAGCACCAGCACCTCGGCACCACCCTCGGACGAGAGCACGACCTGCCGGTCGACGACCATCACCGCGCCGGTGCCGGCGGTGAGCGCGTCGGCGTCGGCGTCGGCGGCGACCCCGGCACCGTCGAAGACGTACGCGACCCGGACGGTGCGCTCGTCGGCGGCCGGCGGCAGGGTGAACGACGCGCCGGGTTCGAGGCGCACGTGCCAGATCGCGACGTCGCTGTCGGCTCGCGACGCGTAGGACGACGGCGGTGGCGGTGGCGGGACGTGGCCGGCGAGCTCGCCGGCGATCACCGTGATCTCGGCGAGGTGGCCGGCGGTGTCGCGGACCTCGAACCGGGGCAGTTCGTCGGCCCACAACATGGAGAAGTGCGGCTCGGCGAACTTGTCGTCGCGAGGCAGGTTGAGCCAGATCTGGAACAGCTCGACCGGGTTGTCGGCGTCGGTGGCCAGCAGCGGGAACATCTCGCTGTGCACGATGCCGCTGCCCGCCGTGAGCCACTGCACGTCCCCACCGCCGTAGCGGGCCCGGGCGCCCAGCGAATCGCTGTGGTCGACGAGCCCGCGTCGCACGAACGTGACAGTCTCGAAGCCGCGGTGCGGGTGCTGTGGGAAGCCGGGCACACGCTGGCCGTGGTACATCCGCCAGCCGTCGGTGCCGGCGAAGTCCTGACCGATCGCACGACCATCGAGCGAGGCAGCGGGCCCGTGCTCGGCCGTGCCGGCCGGATAGTGGTCGAGGTGGTGGACGCAGAAGAGGAAGGGATCGGTGGTCGGCCACTGGACGCCGATGGGGAACCGCTGCAGCACGGGCGTGTCGACCGCCTGATCCGCCTGATTCCTTGCGCTCGCAACGTTCATGCGACCAGCGTACCCCGTCCGACGACGACGCGCTGCCGTGGTCGGTGATCACACTGCGTGGCCGTTCTCGCCCGTCCGGTGCAGGCGCGTGGGTGGTCGGCCCGGGTGACGAACTTGCCCCGCCCTTGACGAACGCGGCCGTCCCGGACGCCGGCCGGCGTCACCGTCGCGCCACATCGAACCAGGTCAGTGCCCACATGACGACACGCCCGAGGTCGGCCACCGCTCGCGTTCACCCGGGAACGGCTGCGCCGCCGAATGCCACCGAACGCGGCGATGCCGACGCCCGAGGTTTGCCCGACCCTTGCCTGGCGTCGAACGGTTCTCACTGGCTCAATGGAGTGTGCTCACCGCACCCCGGATGGGCACCCGGCGGACCGGGACGACGTGAAGGAACACCCGAGATGAAGCAGTCCCTCTGGAAGAAGGTGGCGCTGGTCGCCCTGCTGGCGTCCACGACGGCAGCAGCCGGCTCGCAGGTGGTCGAGGCGGGCAACCAGCCGACGCCGGCGCCGAAGCAGGTCGTGTGCAAGGACGGGCGCTGCGGCCAGCAGCCCGGTGGCGGCGGCTACCGGATGATGTCGGGGATCCGCTGGTGAGGTCCCGCTCCGCCACCGCGTTCGTCGCGGCGGCGCTGTCGCTGTCCACCGCACTCGCGTCGTTGGCGTCGGGGGGCACGGCAGCCGCCGGCGTCGAACCCGTCGCAGCGCCCACGGGTCTGCCCGCTTCGGGCGCCGCCGACGTCGTCGTGCGCGCCGTCGACGGGCGATACGTCGCCGCCGGCGCCGCCTTCACCGCCCTCGGCGGGCAGGTGACGCGGGTCCTGCCGATCATCGGCGGGTTCGCCGGCACCATCGCCGTCGATGCGATCGACCAACTCGTGACCGAGCCCGCCGTCGCGGCCGTGACCGCGGACGCCTCGATCCGAACGTCCGCGCTCGACCCGGTCCTCGGCTACGACCCGGCCGACACCTCGTCGCTGTCGGCCATCACCCAGATCACCGGCGCCCAGGACCTCTGGAACCAGGGTTTCACCGGTCAGGGTGTCGACGTCGCCGTCATCGACACCGGCGTCGCCCAGGTGCCCGGGCTGGACCGGGCCGGCAAGGTGATCGACGGCCCCGACCTCTCCTTCGACAACGCCGAGCCGACGTTGCGGTACACCGACGCCTTCGGCCACGGCACCCACATGGCCAGCATCATCGCCGGCACCGATGTCGCCTCCGGCACGCCCGACGCGCCGTGCACGACGTGCCTCGGCCCGAGCGCCTACACCGACACCACCAAGTTCGTCGGTGTGGCCCCCGACGCCCGGATCGTGAACGTGAAGGTCGGCGCGTACGACGGCGCCGCCGACGTGTCGCAGGTGATCGCTGCGATCGACTGGGTGGTGCAGCACCGCCACGACGACGGGCTGAACATCCGCGTGCTCAACTTGAGCTTCGGCACCGATTCGGTGCAGAACACCGCCACGGACCCGCTGATCTTCGCCGCCGAGCAGGCCTGGAAGGCCGGCATCGTGGTGGTCGCCGCCGCCGGCAACGACGGTGTGGCCACCCTGCATCTCGCCAACCCGGCTCGCTCGCCGATCGTGATCGCCGTCGGCGCGACCGACCCGAGAGGCACCCTCGACGTCGGCGACGACGTCGTCGCCGACTTCGCCCAGAGGGGCAACCTGCTCCGGACCGCCGACCTCGTCGCCCCCGGCGTGTCGGTGATCGGGCTGCGTGTCCCGGGCGGTTTCGTCGACCAACAGGTGACGGTCGGCAAGGTCGGCACCCGGTTCCAGCGGGCGAGCGGCACGAGTCAGGCGACGGCGGTCGTGTCGGGCCTGGTGGCGCTGGTGCTCTCGAAGTACCCCGACGCCGACCCCGATGCGGTGAAGGCCTATCTGAAGGGCAACGCGAAGGACCTGGTGCTCACCGGGCTCCCTGCGGCGCTCAACCCGCTCGCGGCCAAGATCAACAGCTGGTACGCCGGCGACGGTTCGGCCTACGTGGGCGGCCCGGCCGTTCCGGTGGCCGTGGCCGCACAGAAGCCGCGCAGCAACGGCACGGGCTCGCTCGAGCTGGCCCGTGGTTCGTTCCACGTCACCAACGGCGCCAAGGTGCTGAAGGGCGAGATCGACATCTTCGGCTCGACGTGGAACCGCAAGCAAATGGCGGCGCTGACTGCGTCGCAGTCCACCTGGAACGGGGGCGTGTGGAATGGCGCCCGCTGGAGCGGGGACGGGTGGTCGGGTGCGCGCTGGAGCCACGCCGAGTGGACCGGCACGGACTGGTCGGGTGCCCGCTGGAGCGGCGCCCGCTGGAGCTCGATGATCTGGGACGGCGCTCGCTGGAGCGGGGCCCGCTGGAGCGGCGCCCGCTGGAGCGGGGGCACCTGGTCGGGTGCCCGCTGGAGCGGCGCTCGCTGGTCGGACGCCAGCTGGAGCTGACCCCACCGTCCACGAGATCGCTCCGATGGCTCCGGTCGTCGGGGCGGCCCGGCCCGTGTCGAGGGAGAAGGCACGGGCCGGGTCAACTTCTCGGCCCGACGTGCCGATGACACATCGAGACGATCGGCGACGATGCCGATGATTCGGCCAGACACGGTTCCTGACGGCGAGAAGGGAGGCGGCGTGTCGCATCCAGCCGCCGGCCCCGCGCCGGAGGCGACGACGGACAGCACGACGAGCACGACCACGAGCATCACCACCGCGAGTCGGCGGACGATGCTGCTGGCGGTCGTGCTCATCGTCGCGTCCGCCGGCTCGCTGGTCGCCGGCGGTCTGCTCGACGCCACCCCGCCGCACGCCGAGCTCGCGTGGTGGTCGATCGCACTCATGGCGATCGCCGCCGAGTTCATGGAGTTCAACGTCGAGTTCCGTCGCGAGGTGTACGCGTTCACGTTCAGCGAGGTGCCACTGGTCCTCGGGTTGTTCCTCGCCCACCCGCGTGATCTCGTGATCGGTCGCCTCGCCGGCGAGTTGATCTACCTGGTGGTCCGCGGGCGCCAGCCGGCCCGCAAGGTCGTGCTCAACCTCGCGTCGTTCCTGGCGG
The DNA here is from genome assembly GCA_020637235.1 of Acidimicrobiaceae bacterium. Classification (GTDB taxonomy): domain Bacteria; phylum Actinomycetota; class Acidimicrobiia; order Acidimicrobiales; family Ilumatobacteraceae; genus VFMC01. The sequence continues at coordinate 24,216 of JACJWG010000007.1, forward strand.
AGATGACGATGCTCCTCGCCGTGTACCGCGTGATGGGCGGCGCCCACGCGGTCGGCGACCCGCTCGAGTGGCTCCGCGCCCTGACGGCGGTTGCGGCGGCCATGCTCATCGGCTACCTGGTCGTGTTCCAGGTGGTGCAGTGGCACGGCGCCCCCGTCGATCTCCCGTCGATCCTGCTGATCGGCGGGCTGACGATCCCCGTCAACACCAGCTTCGCGCTCGTGATCGGGGTGCTGATCGTCGACCGCCCGTGGGCGACGTTCCTCCTGCTCGGTGTCGCCGCGTTCTTGTTGCTCGCCTACCGGTCGTACACGAACCTGCGGCAGCGGTTCGAGAGCCTGTCGTTGCTGTACGACTTCACCCGGCTGGTGAGCGGCGCCCAACGGCCCGACGCCGTGCTGGAGGCGATGCTCGCCCAGGCCAAGGACCTGTTGCGCGCCGAACGCGCCGAGATCTGGCTGCGTGAGGACGACGACTCGATGCTGCAGTTGCGCGTCGACGACGCCGGCCGGAGCTCGGACCGCCTCCCCGCCGCCGCGGCCGGATCGATGCAGACCTGGTTCGGGCGGCACCGCGAGGCCACCATCATCGGCGAGGCGACCACCGGCCATCCCGCGCGGGAGGTGCTCGCCCATCTCGGGGCCCGCGACGGGATCGTGGCGCCGATCACCGAATCGGGACAGGTCGTCGGCCTCGTCGCCGTCGTCAACCGCCTCGGCGAGGTGAACCGCTTCCAGGAGAGCGACCGCACCATGTTCGCCGCCCTCGCCAATCACGCCAGCGTGGCACTCGAGAACGGCCGCCTCATCGACCGCCTCCACCACGAAGCACGACTCCGCGAACACGAAGCCCTCCACGACGCACTCACCGCACTCCCCAACCGGGTGAAGTTCGCCGACCGCCTGCGGGACGAACTGCACGTCGTCCACGGCACCGGACGGCCGCTCGCGGTGGCGCTGATGGACCTCGACGGGTTCAAGGAGGTCAACGACACCCTCGGGCACCACGCCGGCGACCTCGTACTCGTCGAGGTCGCCCGACGCCTCGCCTACGCCGCGTCGGACACGGCGCTCGTCGCCCGGCTCGGCGGCGACGAGTTCGCCATCCTCGTCGACCACGACATCACCCACCCCCGACTCGAGTCGCTCGCCCGCCGCATCCGCGACGAGCTCAACCGGCCCTTCGCGGTGGACGGCGTGCAGGTCGACGTGAACGGCAGCATCGGCTTCGCCCTCGCGCCCGCCGATGCCACCGACGCGCCCACGCTCATGCAACGTGCCGACGTCGCGATGTACAGCGCCAAGGCCGGCCACGGCAACGGGGTCGCGTTCTACGACGCACTCCGCGACGAACACAGCCCCCGGCGGCTCCGCCTCGCGACCGATCTGCGGTCGGCGATCACGGCGGACCAGCTCGCGTTGGTGTTCCAGCCGAAAGCCCGTGCCACCGACGGTTCCGTGGTGGGCTTCGAGGCGCTCGTGCGCTGGCACCACCCGGAGTTCGGGCAGGTCTTCCCCGACGAGTTCATCCCCATCGCCGAGCGCACCGGATCGATCAACGAGCTCACGGTGTGGGTGCTGCGGCACGCGACCGAACAGGCGGTGCGCTGGCGCGACACCGGTCACGACTGGACGATCGCGGTGAACGTCGCGATGCGCAACCTGCTCGACAACGACTTCGTCGCGATCGTCGAACGCACCCTCGCGACCACCCGGTGCGAGGCGACGCGGCTCACACTCGAGATCACCGAGACCAACGTCATGACCGACACGGCTCGCACGGTGGAGGTGCTCCAACGCCTCGACCGACTCGGTGTCCGGCTCTCGGTCGACGACTTCGGCACCGGCTACTCCTCGCTCAGCTACCTCCAGCAGTTGCCGGTCGTGGAACTGAAGATCGACCGCTTCTTCGTGCAGGACATGGTGCGCGACGAGGGGGCCGAGGCGATCGTGCGCAGCGTGCTCGACCTCGCCGCGAACCTGTCGTTGCACGTCGTCGCCGAGGGTGTCGAAGACCGCGAGACGTGGGATCGGCTGCGCGAGCTGGGCTGCCGGTACATCCAGGGCTATCACCTCGCCCGCCCGATGCCGGCCGACGTGGTCGAGCAGTGGCACCTCGATCGTGTCGCCGCCGAACACGCCGAGCGCGCGGCGACCACGCACTGAGCCGGGTCCGTGCGCGCGCACGGCGGCCGTGACACGTTGACACCGGCTTGACGTCGTCGTCGCCCACGTGCGTCGAGCGGTCCTCGGCCGGTCGAAGCACCTGCTCACGGTGGCCGTCGCGACGCTCATGGGCGAGCGCTCCGGGTGAGGTGCCGCTCACGGAGCGGGGGATTCGCGGGGGAGGCGGCTTGTCCCTCTCTGAACTGGTGTCCTCCCCCACGGGGTGTCTGAATGTCGGGTGCCAGATCCCCGCCACGGGGTCGACGACAGGAGTCGAGTCATGCAATCTCCCCGCGCGACGACGGCCGCCGCCCGCCGGGCCGGCGCGCTCCTCGCCCTGATCGGCGCGCTCTCCGGCGCGCTCCCGGTCTCTGCCGCGGCGACCGCCGCGACCGCGTCACCGGCGACCGCATCGACGGCACCGATCGACGTCGTCGTGCGAGCCCGGCCGGGGCAGGTGCTGGCGGCGCAGCGGCTCGTGGTCGAGCTCGGCGGATCGGTGGCGGCCGCGCTGCCGATCATCGAGGGGTTCGCCGGAACGATCCCGGACGCCGCTCTGGCGACGCTGCAGGCATCGGCTGCCGTGCTGTCGGTCACCCCTGACGCCGCCGTCGTCCCGAACTCGGCGTCGCACGGCGACCGCCGCGACGACGCCGTCTCGCCGCTCGGCTACCGCGTCGACGACACCGGCTCGCTCCACGCGATCGCCCGGATCACCGGTGCCGACCGGCTGTGGGAGGCCGGCTTCACCGGGCAGGGCGTCGATGTCGCGGTGATCGACACCGGCGTGGCCCGGGTGCCCGGTCTCGACCGGCCCGGCAAGGTGCTCGACGGTCCCGACCTGTCGTTCGACTCGGTCGAGCCGACGCTGGTCTCGAACGACGCCTTCGGGCACGGCACCCACATGGCGAGCATCATCGCCGGCTCCGACGTCGCACCCGGCACATCGTGGCGCCGGTGTCGCACCTGCACCGGCCGCAGCGCCTACACCGACACGACGAAGTTCGTCGGCATCGCTCCGGATGCACGCATCATCAACGTCAAGGTGGGTGCCCACGACGGCGCCGTCGACGTGTCGCAGGTGATCGCCGCGATCGACTGGGTGGTCCAGCACCGCGACGACCCGGGCATCGACATCCGGGTGCTCAACCTCAGCTTCGGCACCGACTCCGTCCAGGACCCGAGCCTCGACCCGCTGGTGTACGCCGCCGAGCAGGCATGGAAGGCCGGCATCGTCGTCGTCGCCTCGTCGGGCAACGACGGCGTGGCGGCGAGCGGACTCGCCGTCCCGGCGGCCTCGCCGGCGATCATCGCCGTCGGGGCGAGCGATCCCCGGGGCACCATCCGCACGTCGGACGACTCGATTCCCGACTTCGCCCAGCACGGCAACGCCGGCCGCGGCGTCGACGTGGTGGCACCCGGGGTCTCCGTGATCGGGCTGGCGGTGCCCGGCGGGTTCATCGACACCCAGGTCGGCACCGGCAAGGTGGGCGACCGCTTCCAGCGGGCGAGCGGCACCAGCCAGGCCACGGCCGTGGTGAGCGGTCTCGTCGCCCTCGTGATCTCCCGGCATCCGACCGCCACCCCGGACATGGTGAAGGCGTACCTCACCGGCTCGGCGGAGCACGTGCGCTACCGGTGGGACCGAGGCAGCCGCCGCCACCGGGTGTCGCCGGATCGCTGGGACGCCGGCGCGGGTTCGGCCCACGTGGGCGGGCGGACGAAGATGACGCCGGTGCCGTCGGTCGTGCCCGCCGGCACCGGGCTCGGCAGCCTCGAGGCGGCACGCGGGTCGTACCACGTCACCGACGGCACGACCGAGCTCGTCGGCGAGATCGACATCTTCGGCGCACCGTGGGACCCGGCCGCGTGGACGGTGCTCAGCGCCACCGGCACGGCCTGGACCGGCGGCGTGTGGAACGGCACCGTGTGGAGCGGCGACGGCTGGGGCGCCGACGGCTGGATCGACGTCCCCTGGACCGGCACCGACTGGACCGGGTCGCCATGGGACGGGGGCCGCTGGAAGGACGCGATCTGGGACGGCGGCCGGTGGAAGAACACCGTCTGGGACGGCGGCCGGTGGAAGAGCACGGTGTGGGAGGGCGGCCGCTGGAAGGGCGTCATCTGGGCCAGCGCCGTGTGGGAGTGACGTGGAGCTCTGCGTCGCCCCGCCCCTGACGGTGCCGTCGCTCCGGCACCGGGCACACCTCGTGACCACGCTGCTGACGATCGGGCTCGTCTCGATCTCGGCGGCCGGCCTCGTGCTCGGCGACCTCCTGCACGGCGGCGCCCACCCCCACGACGTCGGCTGGTGGATCATCGCCGTCGTCGCCATCGTGTCGCTCACCGTCGAGTTCGACGTCGAGTACCGCCGTGACGTGTTCAGCTTCACCTTCAGCGAGATCGTCCTCGTCCTCGGCCTGTTCCTCACCTCGCCGGTGCACCTGGTGATCGGACGCCTCGCGGGTGAACTCGCGTACGTCGCGTGGCGGCGCGAGCCGTGGCGCAAGGTCGGGCTCAACCTCGCGACGTCGCTCGCCGAGCTCACCACCTTGCTGCTCGTGTGCCGCTCGCTCGGTGGCGTGGACGATCCGATGCACCCCGGGCAGTGGCTGGTGTCGCTGGCGGGTGTGGTGGCCGCCGACCTGGTGGGCTTCGCCGTCGTGTACGCCGTGATCCGGCTGCACGGCGGCCCGATCCGTGCCTCGTCGATCGTCGCGATCGGGGTGTTCACCGCACCGGTGAACACGAGCTTCGGGCTCGTGATCGCGATCCTGTGGGTGACGATCCCCGTGGGCACCCTGCTGCTGACGGGCGTCGGCGCGTTCCTGGTGCTGTCGTACCACTCGTACACCAGCCTGCGGCAGCGGTTCGAGAGCCTGTCGTTGCTGTACGACTTCACCCGGCTGGTGAGCGGCGCCCAACGGCCCGACGCCGTGCTGGAGGCGATGCTCGCCCAGGCCAAGGACCTGTTGCGCGCCGAACGCGCCGAGATCTGGCTGCGCGAGGACGACTCGATGCTCTGCCTGGCGGTCGAGGACGACCGGCGGGCCGCCGGCGAGGTGAGCGCCGAACTCGCCGCGGCGGTGGAGCGGTGGTTCGCCGCGGTGCCCGGCGCCTCGATCATCGGGCGTCGACGGGCCGAACTCGCACCGGGTGCCGTGAGCGACTCGCTCGCGTCGATCACCGCGATCACGTCAGCGCTCGGCGCGTTCGACGGGATCGTGGCGCCGATCACCGAATCGGGACAGGTCGTCGGCCTCGTCGCCGTCGTCAACCGCCTCGGCGAGGTGAACCGCTTTCAGGAGAGCGACCGCACCATGTTCGCCACCCTCGCCAACCACGCCAGCGTCGCACTCGAGAACGGCCGCCTGATCGACCGTCTCCACCACGAAGCACGACTCCGCGAACACGAAGCCCTCCACGACGCACTCACCGCACTCCCCAACCGGGTCATGCTGGCCGATCGGTTGCATCACGAGCTGGGTGCGATCCACGGCACCGACCGGGCGCTCGCGGTGGCGCTGATGGACCTCGACGGGTTCAAGGAGGTCAACGACACCCTCGGGCACCACGCCGGCGACATCGTGCTCGTCGAGGTCGCCCGGCGGCTGGCGCTCGCCGCCACCGATGCGGCGCTCGTCGCCCGGCTCGGCGGCGACGAGTTCGCCATCCTCGTGACCCACACGGCCGACCGCGGCGAGCTGGACGCGATGGCGCGGCGTGTGCGGGCGGCGCTGTCGCACCCGCTGACGATCGAGGGGGTGCGGGTCAACATCAGCGCGAGTGTGGGCCTCGCGCTGGCCCCCGACGACGCGATCGACGCGCCGACGCTCATGCAACGCGCGGACGTCGCGATGTACGGCGCCAAGGCCGGCCACGGCAACGGGGTCGCGTTCTACGAACCGATCCGTGACGACAACAGTCCCCGGCGCCTCGCACTGGCCACCGATCTGCGCGCCGCGATCGGCGCAGGACAGCTGAACCTCGTGTTCCAACCGAAGGCCCGCCTCACCGACGACGACGTCATCGGGTTCGAGGCGCTCGTGCGCTGGCGTCATCCCGAGCTCGGACAGGTGTTCCCCGACGAGTTCATCCCCATCGCCGAACGCACCGGCATCATCTCCGACCTCACGGTCTGGGTGCTCGGCGCCGCCGTGGCCCAGATGGCGCAGTGGCATCGCAGCGGCCATCGGTGGTCGGTCGCGGTGAACGTCGCCATGCGCAACCTGCTCGACGACGACTTCGCCGCCCTCGTGCACGACATCCTCGACCGTCACGAGTGCGATCCGTCGCAGCTGACGCTCGAGATCACCGAGACCAGCGTGATGACCGACACGGCCCGGACGATCGAGGTGCTGGCCCGGCTGGCCGAGCTCGGGGTGCGCCTCTCGGTCGACGACTTCGGCACCGGGTACTCCTCGCTCAGCTACCTCCAGCAACTGCCCGTCGAGGAGCTGAAGATCGACAAGTGTTTCGTGCGCGACATGCTCACCGACGCCAGTGCGGAGGCGATCGTGCGCAGCGTGCTCGACCTGGCCGGCAACCTGCGGCTGCGGGTGGTGGCCGAAGGTGTCGAGGACCGCCAGACCTGGGAGCGGCTGCGCCAGCTCGGTTGTCAGGTCGCGCAGGGCTACGTGATGTCGCGCCCCATGCCACCCGGCGACGTCGAGCCCTGGTACCGGACGATGCGTCGCGAGTGGTCGGGCACGGGGGACGCCGTGTCGCCCCACGCCACCCCCGCGCTGGTGCCCGCCGGCGGCACGGGGAGCTGAGCCGGCGGCGCGTAACCTGCGGTGCGTGCCCCGCATGTCCCCTGCTGCGCGCCGTGAGGCGATCGTCGACGCCGCGCTCCGAGTGGCCCGCCGCAAGGGGCTCGGCACCACCACCGTGCGCGACGTGGCGGCCGAGCTCGGCTGCTCGAGCGGTTTGATCCACCACTACTTCACGTCGATGGACGAGGTGCTCGCTGCGGCGTTCGACACCGTGGCACAGCACGACCTCGCCGCCACGGAGGCCGCCGTCGGCGCCGCGCCCACGCCCACCGAGCAGCTCCTCGCGTTCTTCGCCGCGTACACCCGCACCGACGACACGGGCTCGTCGCAGCTCTGGCTCGACGCATGGGCGGAATCCGCCCGCCACCCGGCGCTCGGCGCCACGTCGCGGCGGTCGAACGTGGCCTGGCAACGGCTGCTCGCCGGCATCGTCGAGCGCGGGGTCGGCGACGGCGACTTCCGCTGCGACGACCCGGACGGGGCAGCGTGGCGTCTGGTGTCGCTGATCGACGGGCTCACGGTGCAGAACGTGGCCCACGGCTCGCTGCTCGCGCACCACGCGATCATCGACTGGACCTTCACCACCACCGAGCACGAACTCGACCTGCCCCACGGCACCTTGCCGCGACCGGCGGCGGCGCCGGAACGCCCGATCCGTCTGGAGACCGCATGACCGCACCCACCCTGCCCAGCCGCGCTCGCGTGGTCGTCGTGGGAGGAGGGATCATCGGCACCTCGGTCGCCTATCACCTGGCCCACGCGGGCTGGCGCGACGTGGTGCTCGTCGAACGCGACCAGCTCACCTCGGGCACCACCTGGCACGCCGCCGGGCTGATGGTCACGTTCGGGTCGACGAGCGAGACCTCCACGTCGATGCGGCAGTACACCCGCGACCTGTACGCACGGTTGGAGGCCGAGACCGGCCTGGCCACCGGCTTCAAGCCGGTGGGGTTCATCGAGCTCGCCTGCGACGCCGACCGGCTCGAGGAGTACCGGCGGGTGTCGGCATTCAACCGCCACTGTGGCGTCGACGTGCACGAGATCTCGGCCCGCGAGGTGGCCGAGATGTTCCCGATCGCCCGCACCGACGACGTGCTCGCCGGGTTCTACGTGCCCGACGACGGCCGCGTGAACCCGGTGGACGTGACGATGTCGATGGCCAAGGGTGCTCGACAGCAGGGCGCCACGATCGTGCAGGGCGTCAGCGTGATCGACGTCCTGTCGGCGGGCGGGCGCGTCACCGGTGTCGTCACCGACCACGGCACGATCGAGTGCGAGTACGTCGTCAACTGCGCCGGGATGTGGGCCCGCCAGCTGGGTGAGCGCCACGGTGTGAACGTGCCGCTGCAGGCGGCCGAGCACTACTACCTGATCACCGAGCAGATCGCGGGCATGGACGGCTCGTGGCCGGTGATCGAGGACCCGGGCAGTTACGGCTACTACCGCGAAGAGGTCGGTGGGCTGATGATCGGCCTGTTCGAGCCGGTGTGCGCGCCGTGGCAGGTGGAGGGCATCCCCGCCGATTCGTCGTTCACGTCGCTGCCGCCCGACTGGGACCGGATGGGGCCGTACCTCGAGCGGGCGATGAGCCGGGTGCCGATCAGCAGCGAGATCGGCATCCACACGTTCTTCTGCGGCCCGGAGAGCTTCACGCCCGACCTCGCGCCGGTCGTCGGCGAGTCGCCCGAGCTGCGCGGCTACTTCGTGTGCGCCGGCCTCAACTCGATCGGCATCCTCACCGGCGGCGGGCTCGGCCGTGTGATGGCCAACTGGGTGATGACCGGGCAGCCCGACGTCGACGTCACCGGGTTCCACATCGACCGGCTGCACACCTACCAGGCCAACCCCGAATACCGGCGCACCCGCACCGTCGAATCGCTCGGCATGGTGTACCAGTGCCACTACCCCAACCGCTCGATGCAGACCGCGCGTGGGGCCAAGCGCTCACCGCTGCACGACCGGCTGGCCGCCGAGGGCGCGTCCTTCAAGGACGTCAGCGGTTGGGAGGGTGCCGACTGGTACGCCGGCCGTGGCGTCACGCCCGATCCGGGTGCGCTCACCTGGCGTCGCCCGGCGTTCTGGTCGCGCTGGGAGGCCGAGCACCGCGCGTGCCGCGAGGGCGTGATCGTGATGGACATGTCGTTCATGTCGAAGTTCCGGGTGCAGGGCCGCGAGGCCGGCGCCGTGCTCGACCGGTTGTCGGCCAACGCCGTGAACGGCGAGACCGGGCAGATCACCTACACCCAGTGGCTGAACGACGCAGGCACGCTGGAGGCCGATCTCACCGTCACCAAGCTCGGCGACGACGACTTCTTCGTGGTGGCCACCGACACCGCGCATCGTCACGTGCACACCCGTCTGCGCCGTCACACCGAGCCGCACCACGCGTTCGTCACCGACGTCACCTCCGGATTCGCGCAGATCAACGTGCAGGGTCCGCGGTCGCGCGAGTTGTTGCAGGCGATCACCACGGCCGACCTGTCGAACGAGGCCTTCCCGTTCCGCACCGCCCGCGAGATCGACCTCGGCTTCGCTCGCGTGCTGTGCGTGCGGATCACGTATCTCGGCGAACTCGGCTACGAGCTGTACGTGCCCACCGAGCAGGCGGTGCACGTCTACGAGCGGATCGTCGCCGCCGGCGAACCGGTCGGCCTGCGCCACGCCGGGTTGAAAGCGCTCGCGTCGTTGCGGATGGAGAAGGGCTACCGCGACTACGGCCACGACATCGACAACACCGACGGCGTGCTCGAGGCAGGGCTGGGGTTCGCGGTGGCGCTCGACAAGCCCGGTGGTTTCATCGGGCGCGAGGCGGTGCTCGCCCGGAAGGCCGCAGGTCCGCTGACGCGGCGATTGGTGCAGGTGCAGCTCACCGATCCCGAGCCCCTGATGTTCCACGCCGAGGTGGTGCACCGCGACGGTGTGCCCGTCGGGTACGTGCGCGCCGCGAGCTACGGCCACACCCTCGGTGGTGCGGTCGGCCTGGCGATGGTGGACGCCGGTGACGCCACGGTCACCGAGGACTGGCTGTCGACCGGCACCTGGACCGTCGACGTCGCCGGCGTGCACGTCCCGGCGATCGCCTCGATGCGCCCCCTGTACGACCCCACCAACACGAAGATCCGCAGCTGACCCCCGCCCACCCGAGTGCCAGCCGCCCACCCGAGTGCCAGCCGCCCACCCGAGGGTTCCGGGCACCCCCGGGTGTGCTCGTGGCACTCGGATGACGTCCGGGTCGTGCGATGCCGTCGACGGGGCGTAGGTTCCCGGCCACGTCACGTGCATCGACCGTCCCGGGGTTCAGCCAGCGACAACTCGTCACCGTGCTGAGCGCGCTGATCCTGGCCGTGTTCCTCGCGTCCCTCGACACGACGATCATCTCCACCGCGCTGCCCACCATCGCCGGGGAGTTCAACGCGTTCGAGAGCTTCGCCTGGGTCGGCACCGCCTACATCGTCACGTCCACCATCGCCACGCCACTGCTCGGCAAGTTGAGCGACATCTACGGCCGGCGGCTCGTGTTCCAGATCGCGATGACGGTGTTCCTCGTCGGCTCGCTGCTGTGCGGCCTCGCGCAGAGCATGGGTCAGCTCATCGCGTTCCGCGCCGTGCAGGGCCTCGGTGGCGGCGCGATCCAGGCGCTCGCGTTCTCGATCCTCGGCGACATCCTCCCGCCCCGCGAACGTGGCCGCTACATCGGCTACTTCACGATCGCGTTCGCCGGTGCGGCGATCCTCGGCCCGCTGGTCGGCGGCTTCATCATCGAACACTGGAGCTGGCCGTGGATCTTCTACATCAACGTGCCTGCGTGCCTCGCGGTGTCGGCCATCTGCCACCGCGCGCTGCGGTTGCCGTTCCCGCGACGTGAGGCCCGCATCGACCTGCTGGGCGCAGCGCTGCTCTCGGCCGGCATCGCGTGCCTCATGATCGCACTCGAGATCGGCCACGATGGCTGGACCCGGGGGTCGACGCTCGGCCTGTTCGGCGTCGCCGCGCTGCTGCTGGTCGCGTTCATCGCCCAGGAGCGACGGGCGAGCGACCCGATGATCCCGTTGCGGCTGTTCGCGAACCCGGTGGTGCGCACCTGCGCGCTGCTCGGCATGAGCGCCGGTGTGATCGCGTTCGGCGCCGGCCAGTTCCTGCCGTTGTACTTCCAGGACTCGCTGTTCGTGTCGCCCACCGAATCGGGACTGCGGATGTTGCCGATGATGGTCGGTGTCACGATCACCACCTTCGGGGTCGGCCGGCTGATCGCCCACACGGGCGGCTACAAGCGCTGGCCGGTGATCGGCACCTGGTTGTCGGTCGTCGGCCTCGTGGGCATCGCCCAGATCGACGGCGGCACGCCGTATCTCTGGCTCGTGGTGCCGATGATCTTCATGGGCATGGGCTCGGGCTCGGTGTTCACGAGCACCTCGATCGCCACCCAGAACGCCGTCGACTTCCGCGACCTCGGCGTGGCCACCGCGACCGTCATGTTCTTCCGGTCGCTCGGCGGCTCGTTCGGCCTCGCCGTGTTCGGCACCGTGCTCAACGCCACCGTGCGCAGCGAGATCCCCTCGCGCATCGGGGTCGAGCCCGACGCCGCCGCCGGGTTCATCCGCTCCCCCGCCCAGATCGAGGCACTGCCGCAACTCGAGCGCACCGCCGTGATCGACACGATCGCACTCGGGGTGAGCCGCGTCTACTGGATCTGCGCGGCGGTGATGCTGATCGGCGCGGTGCTCGCGCTCGTCCTGCCCGAGCGTCCGCTGCGCACCCGCGCCGGGATCAGCGACGCGATGGAGAGCGCCGCCGCCGGGTGAGCGCCCTCAGCTCGACCCCGACCAGGTGGTGATCCGCTCCACACGGAACACCAACAGCTCGACGAAGCGGGCGGCGCGGTACTGCACGTAGCGGTCGCGCAACGCCGATGCCAGCCGGCCGAGCGTCTCGCCGTCGACCGTGTCCGTCGGCACGCGGGACAGGTCGGCTCGCGCCCACCACAACTGCTGCCAGTCGTGACGATCCCAGTGCTCCACCAGCAGCGACGCCCGTGGGTCGGCCGCGGTGTTGGCCGACCGTCGCAGCGCCGTGCTGCGCTTGGGCTTGGCCGTGTCGACGGGGACCACCAGCAGGTCGTCGACGAGCGCATAGCACACCGGGACGGCATGCACGCCACGGTCGGGATCGACGCTCGACAGCACGCCGTGGTCGGCGAGCAACAGCCGCGCCCGGCCCGCGTCGGACCCGGCGACGATCGTGCCCGCCGGTCGATCGACCGGAGGTCTCGTCGTCGCCGGGGTGACCGGTCGCCCGGCGGGGTGCAGATCGAGCCGTTCGCCGTCACGTGGGACCACCGCGTTCCACCCCAACTCCTCCGCGATGCGGCGACGCAGCGCGAGCGACGCACGCTCTTCGCCGTGCACCACGAACACCCCGCTCGGTGGCCGTGTGGCGGTGCCGAGCCAGTCGATCAGCTCGCTGCCGTCGGCGTGCACCGAGAAGCCGCCGAGGTCGCAGATCTCGGCGCGCACCGGCACGTAGCGACCGTGGATCTTCACCGACTCGGCACCCTCGACGAGCTGTCGCCCGCGAGTGCCGGCCGCCTGGAAGCCGACCAGCGCGACGGTGTTGGCCGGATCGGGCAGGAACTTCTCGAGGTGGTGCACCACGCGACCACCGGTCGCCATGCCGCTCCCGGCGATCACGATCGCCGGCCCGACCGACCGGCTGACGGCCTTCGAGCCCTCCGCGTCGAGCACCTCGTCGAGGTTCGGCAGCCGGAACAGCGTGCCGTCGCCGTGGAGGTCGGTGCGTACGTCCTCGGCGTGACCGTCGATCGCGTTGCGGTACACGTCGAGCGCCGCGAGCGCCATCGGGCTGTCGACGTACACCGGCACGGGTGGCAGTCGACCGGCCTCCGCCAACTGACGCAGGTGGTACAGCAGCACCTCGGTGCGGTCGACGGCGAAGGCGGGGATGATCACCTTGCCACCGCGGGCGACGGTTCGTCCGATCACGGCGGCGAGCACCTCGACGGTGTCGTCGGCGGCGTGCTCACGGTCGCCGTAGGTGCTCTCGACGACCACCCAGTCGGTCTCGCCGATCGCCACGGGAGGTCGCAGCACCGGATGCTGCTGGCGGCCGAGGTCGCCGGAGAAGGTGATGCTCACCGGTCGGGCATCACCGCCCGGGTCGGCGTCGAGCCACAGACGAAGGACCGCCGAGCCGAGGATGTGCCCGGCGGGGTCGAATCGGGCCGCCACGCCCTCCACCACCTCGAAACGCTCCCCGAAGGCCTGCGGCACGAGACGATCGAGCGCGGTCCACGCGTCGTCCTCGGTGTAGAGGGCCAACGCAGGGCGGTGTCGCGAATAGCCGGTGCGGTTGGCGAAGCGGGCCTCTTCCTCCTGCAGCCGGCCGCTGTCGGGCAGCACGACCGACATCAGCTTGCCGGTGTCGTAGGTGACGTACACCGGCCCCCGGAACCCGGCGTTCACCAGCCGGGGCAGGTAGCCGCAATGATCGAGGTGGGCGTGGGTGATGATCACCGCGTCCAGGTCGCGCGGAGCGATCGGGAACGCCGCCCAGTTGCGTTCCCGGAGATCCTTCAGGCCCTGGAACAGACCGGCGTCGACGAGGATGCGCCGATCACCCACCTCCAGCAGGAACCGGCTGCCCGTCACCGTTCGCACGCCCCCCAGCGTGGTGAGCGCGAGTGCGGGCCGAACGGTGGTACCGGTCATGACGACCTCCTCGTGATCATCGTGACGCAGACGGCCGCCTGCCGACAGGGTCGATGGTCGGGCGGCGGCACGAGTGGATGCGTGACGCGATCCCCCGTTCGGGGACGGTCGATCACGTCGCCCGCTCCCCCATCGCGGTGACAGGAGGATCCATGTCAGTGTCGAACGCGAACGAGAACCTCCTCGACGCGCACCGCGCCGAGCTCGCGCATCTCGAGAGCCAGGTCGCTGCGATCCGCCGTTCGCAGGCGGTGATCACCTTCGATCTCGACGGCACGGTGTTGGACGCGAACGACAACTTCCTCACCACGCTCGGCTACCAGTTGGGCGAAGTGCGCGGTCGACACCATCGCATGTTCGTCGATCCCGAGGAGGCGCGATCGGCGGCGTACGACGAGTTCTGGCAGACGTTGCGCCGCGGCGAGTTCCTCGCCTCACGATTCCGGCGGATCGGCAAGGGCGGGCGTGAGGTCTGGATCGAGGCGACCTACAACCCGATCCTCGACGCCGACCAGCGGCCGTATCAGGTGGTGAAGTTCGCGACCGACGTGACGCCGCAGGTGCGTCTGCTGCAGGACCTGAAGGCGCTGATCGACGAGAACTTCCGGGAGATCGACCTGGCCGTCGAACGGGTCGCCGAGCAGAGCGCTCAGGCGGCGCTGCAGGCGGGGCACACGGCGAGCAACGTGGAGTCGGTCGCCACTGGTGCGCACCAGCTGGCAGCCTCGGTGGCCGAGATCGCACAGAGCATGTCGTCGTCGCGGCGGTCGGCCGATGCCGCTCATGGACACACGGCCAACGGCAGCGACGCGACGCAGCGCCTGCTCGTGGCCGCCACGTCCATCGGCGGCATCGTCGGGGTGATCCAGACGATCGCCAGCCAGATCAACCTCCTGTCGCTGAACGCGGCGATCGAAGCCGCTCGTGCGGGCGACGCAGGACGCGGATTCGCCGTGGTGGCCAACGAGGTCAAGACCCTCGCGAAGCAGGCCGCCGAGGCGACGGTGCGGATCTCCGAGGAGATCGACGGCGTGCGCCAGGTCAGCTCGGAGGTCGCGCAGGCGCTGACGGGTATCGGCGCAGCCATGGACTCGGTGCTGGAGTCGGTGGCCTCGACGGCGAGTGCCGTCGAGGAGCAGAGCGCCGTCACGCGGTCGATGTCGGCCTCGATGGACGACGCGTCGGGCGCGATGTCGCACATCTCCGGCAACATCGGGCAGATCTCGTCGGCCGTGGATCAGGTGGCATCGGTCGTGTCGCGGACCCGGCACGCCGCCGAGGGGCTCGCCCGCTGATCCGCGACCGCCGCAGATCAGGGCAGCGAGACGATCGCCTCGTGCTCGAGGGTGGCGACCACCCGATCGTCGACGACGACCTCGACGTCGAGCACGGCCCGTTCACCGGCGGCCGACGCGATCCGGCGCACCACCGTGCTGCGTACGAGCGCCGACGCGCCCGACGGCACCGGGCCGTGGTGTCGAACGATCGAGCGCACGTGGATCCAGCTGCCCCGAGCGACCTCGGTGTGGACCACGTGGTTGGCGAGTGCCGGCCACACCGCCGGGTGCACCACACCGAGCTCGCGACACAGGCGCAGGTCGTCGCCGGCCCGTTCGCCGTAGTCGGATCCCCACTCCCCCACGAGTGCCACCTGCTTGTCGGGCACGGGCTCGCCGTCACGCCGGGCGGCGGCGACCGGATCGGCGATCGCCGCCCGCACCAGCGCCCGTGGCTGCTCGGGCTCGTCGGTGACCGCCTCGACCACCACGGCGTCGCCGTCGGGGCGGGGCACGCAGCGCACACGGTCGCCGTCGAACACCGGGCGACGGAAACGCACCTCGGCGATGCCGCCTGACAGCCACGCCTCGCCCCATCCTGCGATCAACGGGTGCACGAGGTAGGCGTAGGTGGTGACACCCGCGACGAGGGCCCGAGGAAACCCTGCGGCCTGCGCCCCTGCATCGGTGTGGATCGGGTTGCGGGCGTGTTCGGGCAGGTTCTGCGCGAGCACCTCCCAGGGTCGAACCGCGGTCGTGTCCACCTGGGCACGGTACCCCGCGGGCAGCGAGTGCCCGGGACCGAGGTCCCGCCGGTGTCGACGCGTGCGTGAACGGCGCGTGACGACCCGCGAGGTGGTATTGATGCCATCAATACTCGTGGTACGGTCGCCGCACACACCACGTCGAGCTGCACCGGGAGGGTGAGCACATGAAGGTCGGAGCATTCTTCTTCGGCGGCGTCGAGATGTCGGACCAGGGCGCCGGCGGCGCCGCACCGATGGACCGCTACTACGACAACCAGACCTGCTGGGACGCCACGCTCAAGTACATCGATGCCGGCATCGAGGCCGACCGGCTCGGCTACGACAGCTTCTGGACCACCGAGCACCACTTCCAGTACGAGGGCTACGAGGTCATCCCGAACGGCTTGCTGATCTCCACCTGGATCGCGGCCAAGACCCAGAACGTGCGCCTCGGTGCGATGTTCAACGTGGTGCCGCAGTGGCACCCGCTCAAGTTGGCCGAGGACTTCGCCACCCTGCACAACCTGTCGGGTGGCCGCGGCATGCTCGGCGTGGGACGCGGCACCGTGCCGCGCGAGATCCTGCACCTCAACCACGACCAGATCTCGATCGGTTCGACCGACAACCCGGACATGGTGGCCGACGACGCCCGCAACCGGGAGTGGTTCGAGGAGGCGATGGAGGTGATCCACCTGGCCCTCACACAGGAGAAGTTCTCGCACACCGGCAAGTACTTCACCTTCCCGATGCCGGGCATCCCCGATCGCGGTACCACCGTCACGAGCCTCACCCTCGTGCCCCGACCGCTGTACCCGTACGAGACGTGGCAGGCGGCCACCAGCCCCGCCTCGGTCGACTACTGCCCCACCGTCGATCACGGTGCCGTGTTCTGGAACCAGCACCCGGTGTTCACCAAGCGCGCCTGGGACCGCTACGCCGAGGTGTACGAACAGACCCACGGCACCGCGCTCGCCACCGGCGACAAGCGCATGATCGTGCTCAACCTGTGCATCGAGGACACGCACGAAGCCGCGATCGAGAGCGCCCGCCCGGGTCACGACGAGTTCTGGAAGTTCCTCGGCCCCTACGGCTGGAGCCGCGGCTACATGGGCCCCGACGGCAAGCCGGTCGGGCCCGGCCTCATCCCGACGCTCGAGCAGTCGATGGAGCAGCGCACGATCCTCGTCGGTTCGCCCGAGGAGGTCGCTGCAGGGGTGCAGGCGTACAAGGACGAGCTCGGCGTCGAGTACCTGACGATCTACCCGCACCTGCCGGGCGACCCGTACGCGAAGGCCGTCGAGCAGATGGAACGGTTCCAGACCGAGGTCATGCCGCTGGTGTCGTGACACCGCCCACGGACGCTGCCGCCGGCACGGCAGCCGCCTCGGATCTCCGCCCCGAGCGGTCCGCCACGCTCGCTGCGGAGATCCGCCGCCGCCGACTCGACGCCGGCTTCACGCTCGTCCAGCTCGCCGAACGGTCGGGGCTGTCGCAACCGTTCCTGTCGCAGGTAGAGAACGAGCGCGCCCAGCCGTCGATGGAGTCGCTCGCCCGCATCGCGCAGGCGCTCGGCACCACGCCGCAATCGTTGTTCGCCGCGCCGGCGGGCCACGCCGCCCCGCTCGCCGTGGTTCGCTCGGGTGACGATCCCGGCGGGCCGTCCACCTATCGACCGCTGGTGGCGGGTGACGCCCCGTTCCACGTGGTCGAGTTCACCGAGCTGCCGTTCGAGTTCGTCGACCCGTGGACCCACGACGGCTTCGAGGCGGCGTACGTGGTGCGTGGCCGCGTGGAGATCGACGTCGGCGGCACACTCACACGGCTCGGGCCCGGCGATTCGGTGAGCTACGACGCCCGACTGCCGCACCGCCACCGATCGCTCGGCCGCCGCCCGGCTCGCCTGCTGCTGATCGAGACCAGCACCCGGCACCCCCACCTCTGACGCACCCCCAGGTTCTGGTCGCGTCTCGTCACGCTGAGCGTGAGGATGCGCGACCAGAACGTCCGTCACGGGCAGGGCGTCGCTCGTCGGCAAGAATCGTCGGTTGCATGAACACCGCCCCCATCGCCCCGTCCGTCGTCGTCACCGGCACCGGACTCGCCCATCCACCGCACACCGTCAGCAACGCCGAGCTCGTGGCATCGCTCGCCGAGTCGGTGCGCATCTGGAACGACGCCCACGCCGACGAGATCGAGCGTGGCGAGGTCGCCGCACGTGCCGTGCCCGACGAGGAGTTCATCGTGAAGGCCTCCGGCATCCGGTCGCGGTACGTGATCGAGAAGGAGGGCGTGCTCGACCCGATGCGCATGCGCCCGCTGCTGCCGCGGCGCAGCGAGGACGAACTCGGCATCCAGGCCGAGATGTCGTTGCCGGCGGTGATGGATGCACTCGACCAAGCCGGTCGCACGCCCGCCGACGTGGACGCGATCATCGTCGGATGCTCCAACCTGCAGCGCGCCTACCCGGCGGTGTCGATCGAGCTGCAGGACGCACTCGGCGCTCGGGGCTGGGCGTACGACATGAACGTCGCGTGCAGTTCGGCCACGTTCTCGATGCAGGCGGCCGTCGACGCGCTGCGCGGTGGCTCGGCCGACTGCGTCGTGGTGGTCAACCCCGAGATCACCTCCGGCCACAACAACTTCGAGCTCCGCGACTTCCACTTCATCTTCGGTGACGCCTGCACCGCCGTCGTCCTGGAGCGCGCCGACGACGCCGTCGCCGACGAACGCTGGCAGGTGCTCGGCACCAAGCTCGCCACCCAGTTCTCCAACAACATCCGCAACGACTTCGGGTTCCTCAACTCCAGCGAGGACCGGACGGGCGACGACCGCGACCCCCACGAGCTGATCTTCCGTCAGCGCGGCCAGCAGGTGTTCAAGGAGGTGTCGCCGATGGTGGCGACGCACATCCGCGATCACCTGGAGGCGCTGGCCCTCGACCCGCAGGCCATCCGACGGTTCTGGCTGCACCAGGCCAACCTGAAGATGAACCAGCTGATCGCGAAGAGCGTGCTCGGCCGGGTGCCCGACGAGGACGAGGCACCCGTGGTGCTCGACGAGTTCGCCAACACCAGCTCGGCCGGCTCGGTGATCGCGTTCCACCGCCACCGGGCCGACCTGGCTGCGGGCGACCTCGGCGTCATCTGCAGCTTCGGCGCCGGCTACTCCGTCGGCAGCGTGGTGGTGCGCAAGCTCCAGGTGTAACCGGCAACTCCGGCGTGAGTCGTGGTCGCCGTGAGTCAGTTCGTCGCCATACACCTCGATGCCGCCGCGACCGCCGGAACACCGGTACGAGGCAGGGTCGAGGTGGTGTTGCACGCGACACATCGTCTTGACCGGTACAGTCCGATCGGTTACTGTACCGATACAGACGACAGACCAGGAGACCTCCGATGGACCCCCTCCACACCATCGCTCACGTGTTCGCACCCTCACCTCGCGACGGTGTCGCCTACAGCGCGATGCCCGACGCCCCGGTCCTCCCATGGCGCGAGCGGCGAGCTTCCCCCCGGCTCGCCGTCCGCCGTGCCGTCGGCCGCGTGCACACCGTCCTCCCCTTCGGCGGGCGTGCAGCGGCCACGGCACGGATCGAGTGCCCGACGGCGTAGCCCGGACGGCTGGGCGTCACCGCCCCGAGCGCGCAAGACTCACCAGATGTCCGATCGGCGTGTGACGCTGCAGACGGTGGCCGACCACGTCGGCGTCAGCCGGATGACCGTGTCGAACGCGTTCTCGCGGCCCGACCAGCTCTCGGCCGAGCTGCGCGAGCGGATCCTCGCCGCAGCCGAAGATCTCGGGTACGCGGGGCCCGACCCGGCCGCACGTGCCCTCGCCAAGGGCACGACGGGCGCCGTGGGCATCCTGCTCACCGACTCGCTCGAATACGCCTTCACCGACGAGGTGGCCGCCCTGTTCCTCGGCGCGATCGCCCAGGAACTCGGTGCCAGCGGACTGTCGCTCACGTTGTTGTCGTCGTCGGTCACCACGCCCGACGTGCTGCCCGCTCGCGACGTGCCCCTCGACGCCGCACTCGTCTACTCGTGCGAGGACGACTCACCTGCGATCGACTGGCTGCGCCGGCGCCATCTGCCCCTGGTGTACGTCGACCAGACACCGGTGTCCGGGATCACCAGCGTCAACATCGACGACCGGGCCGGCGCTCGGGCAGCGGCACAGCACGTGGTCGATCTCGGGCATCGTCGCATCGGCATCGTCACGTCCAACTTCGGCGTCCCCGCCGGCCTGATCGACCGCCCGGCCGACCGCGCCACCGGCCACGTGGGCCGCCAGCGCATGCTCGGTTGGCTCGAGGCGCTCGATGCCGCTGCGATCGATCCGGTGGTGGTGTCGGAGCAGTTGTCGGGCGAAGCGACGGGCCGGCACGCGGCCGAGCTGCTGCTCGACCTGCCCGAGCCACCGACGGCGGTGCTGTGCTTCTCCGACGCGATGGCGTACGGGGTGGTGGAGACGGCGATCGAGCGCGGCCTCTCGGTACCGGACGACCTGTCGGTGGTCGGCTACGACGACAGCCCGCTCGCCGCCCGCATGCGGCCCTCGCTCACCACCGTCCGCCAGGACGTGATCGCCAAGGGACGCGCTGCCGCCACCGAGCTGCGCACCGCGATGGACCGTGCGCGCACCGGGAGCGCAGGCCGGGCCAAGCGCATCCGTCTCGCCGCCGATCTCCTGGTACGCGACAGCACCGGACCGCTGCGGCACCGAGCAGCTGTCGACGGCCCTGCGCGAACCCGCTGACGAACCCCGCGGACGCGCCGAGCCCACGGTCCCGTCGACGGTTGACCCGGCCGCCCTCCGGGTACGACGGTCGGGCCCGCCCGGATCCACGCGACGAACGTCGCGACCGCGGCGGCCCCCGATCAGGCCCGAGGAGGTCGCGTGGCAGCACGCAAGAAGAACACGGCACCCCGTTCACCACGGCCGACGACCGGACGCTCGGAGCCCGTGGACCGCTCGACGTCGGAGGCGACGACCACGCCGCCCGGCCCGGTGCTCACCCCGCGGGCGAGCCGGCTCCCCGCGCAGGACAGCGAGTACCTCACCACGGCGCAGGGCGTGCGTCTCCATCACACGGACGACTCGCTCACCGTGGGCGGCCGTGGCCCGACGCTGCTCGAGGACTTCCACCTGCGCGAGAAGATCATGCACTTCGATCACGAGCGCATCCCCGAGCGGGTGGTGCACGCTCGTGGCGCCGGCGCCCACGGCGTGTTCGAGTCGTACGGCACCGCTGCCGACCTCACCGCGGCCGGGTTCCTGCAGGCCGGACGTCGCACGCCGGTGTTCACCCGGTTCTCCACCGTCATCGGCTCGCGCGGCTCGGCCGACACCGTGCGCGACGTCCGTGGCTTCGCCGTGAAGTTCTACACCGACGAGGGCGTGTTCGATCTCGTCGGCAACAACATCCCGGTGTTCTTCATCCGCGACGGCATCAAGTTCCCCGACCTCATCCACGCCGCGAAGCCCGAGCCCGACCGCGAGATCCCGCAGGCGCAGACCGCCCACACCACGTTCTGGGACTTCGTGTCGCTCATCCCCGAGTCGCCGCACATGCTGATGTGGACGATGAGCGACCGTGCGATCCCGCGCAGTTACCGGATGATGGAGGGCTTCGGCGTCCACACCTTCCGCCTCGTGAACGCAGCCCGCGAGACGGTGCTCGTGAAGTTCCACTGGAAGCCGGTGCTCGGCGTGCACGGCCTGCTGTGGGAGGAAGCGCAGATGCTCGCCGGCGTCGACCCCGACTTCCACCGCCGCGACCTCGCGAACGCGATCGGTGCGGGCAACTTCCCGGAGTGGGTGCTCGGCGTGCAGGTGTTCCCCGACACCGAGGACCAGATGTTCGAAGGCATCGACCTGCTCGACGCCACCAAGATCGTGCCCGAGGAACTGGCCCCGGTGCTGCCCATCGGCCGGATGACCCTCGACCGCAACCCGACGAACTACTTCGCCGAGACCGAGCAGGTGGCGTTCCACGTCGGCCACGTGGTGCCCGGTATCGACGTCACCGACGATCCCCTGCTGCACGCCCGACTCTTCAGCTACCTCGACACCCAGCTCACACGGCTCGGCGGACCCAACTTCGCGCAGATCCCGATCAACCGGCCGACGGTGCCGGTGAACGACAACCACCGCGACGGGTTCATGCAGCACGGGGTGCACCACGGCCGCACCCCGTACCTGCCCAACTCGGTGGGAGGCGGATGCCCGTTCCTCGCCACGGCACAGGAGGGCGGCTACGTCCACCATCCGCTCACCGTGACCGGCCCGAAGGTGCGCCAACGCCCGCTCGACGACCCCTACACGCAGGCGACGATGTTCTTCCGCAGCCTCACCCCGATCGAGCAGGACCACGTCGTCGACGCGTTCACCTTCGAGCTCGGCCACGTGGAGGTGCCCGGCGTGGTCGACCGCATGCTCACCCGCCTGGCCGCGGTCGACACCGACCTCGCTCGCCGGGTGTCGGTGGGCCTCGGTGTGGCGGTGGACGAACGCCCCGACGGTGGCATCGGCCTCGGGATCGCACCGCCGGGCGAGGGCGGTGCCGGCGCACTCGTCGAGTCGCCCGCGCTCGCGATGATCACCGCCCAGCCGTTCCCCGTGGACGCACGAGTGGTGCAGATCCTGGTCGGCCACGGGGCCGACCTCGCCGGCATCCGCACCGTGCGCGACACCCTCGCCGCCGGCGCCGCGGTGCCCCACCTGGTCGCCGCTCACAAGGGCGCGATCCTCGGACGCCGCAAGAATGACGAACTCACCGTCGACCGGTCGTTCCACACCGCGAGTGCGGTGGAGCTCGACGCCCTGGTGGTGGCAGGCGGCAGCAACCTCGCGAACAACCCGGCCGCCATCGAGTGGGTCCGCACCGCCTTCCGGCACCTGAAGCCGATCGCTGTCTGGGGCGACGGGGTCGAGCTGCTCGACGCTGCGGGCATCCCCCGCGAGGCGCCAGGCGTGATCGTGGCCGAGCGGGCCGGCAAGCGGTTCGTCACCGAGCTCGCCGCCGTGATGTCGCTGCACCGTGTGTGGGATCGTGCCCCGCTCCACCCGACCCGAGCGCCCGAGGAGGCGATGTCATGACCACCGGGATCGACCTGATCCTCGCCGACCACCGACGTGTGGACGCCCTGTTCGAGCAGTTCGCTGCGTCGGCCGACCCCGACGTGATCGGGCAGATCGTCGGAGCCCTCACCGACCACGACCAGGCCGAGCACGCAACCCTCTACCCCCTCGCACACGCGCTGTTGGGCGACGCCGACCTCGTCCAGCGATCGCTGGTCGCGCACGAGGCCGTGAAGGCGGCCATCGATCGACTTCGCCAACTGGAAGGATCGCCACTGGTCGAGGCGGTCGGGGTGCTGCGCGCGCTGGTGGAGCAGCACGTGGCCGACGAGGAGCAGCACCTCCTCCCGGCGCTCGGCGAACGGGCGACGGCCGCACAGCTCGATGCGCTCGGCACCCGCTTCGAGCAGGCCAAGCAGCGCGTCGGCTGATCGGCGGAACTAGCGGTCGGTGACGAGGCGCTCCAACGCGCCGACCGACTCCTCCAACATCGACACCGGCACGATCGGCCAGTCGGGGCGTCGCTCGCGCAACTCGGGCGTGATGTTCGTCCAGTCGCAGTAGTTGGTGACGTCGGTCGTGGCGTCGTCGACCGGCTCGAGCACCCACCCGTACACGTGACCGAGCGGCGGCTGATCGATCCCGCCGATCGTCCACTCGACGAGACGCTCGGGCACCACCTGGGTCACCGTGTTGCGAACGCTGTACTTGGTGAGACCGGGGATGTCGCCGAGCGGCGTGCGGTCCATGTGCATGTCGAAGGTCTGACCCACCTCGGTGATGACCTGCGCGTCCGCCGCCGCGTCGAGCATCCCCGAGCCGTCGATGCGCACATGGCCTTCGGGATCGCTGACGATCGCCCAGATGGCGGCAGCGGGCGACGCGATGCGGCGGCTGGCGGAGACGCGTTGGTCGGACATGACCCGACGGTACCTCCGGCGACGCGTCGACGGCGGCCCGGGCGACGCCATCACGGCAGGAGGTGACGAGAACGCGCGCATCGCGACCGGTACCGTTGGCACCCGTGGTGCCGCGGCGACGACTCACTCGGCCGAGCGGGCTCGCCGCCCTCGTGATCCTGGCGACGGCGTGCAGCTCGATCGTCGAAGGACGCGACACCTCGCCGACCGAACTCGCCCCGCTCACCGCGGCACCGACCCCCGCTGCGCCGGCTGCGGCGGCCACGACCTCGGCGCCCGACGACGACGCGGCCGCGCCGAACCCCACCACCACCCTCGCCGCCGAGACGACGGCCGCACCGACCACGGCGGCGCCCACCACCACGGCTCCGCCCACCACGACCACCACCATGCCGCCGCTCGACGTGTACGACCCGGCGTGCGTGGTGCGGGTGGTGTCGGGCGACACCCTCGATCTGATCGCGGCCCGCTTCGACGACGAGACCGTGTCGGGGGCCAGCATCCAGGTGGAGAACGGGCTCGAGGGCGAGCTGATCACACCCGATCAGCTGCTCGACGTGTGCGTCGACAACGGCGTCAACGACATCACCGGCGAGCCGATCCTCGAACGCAACGCGGTGGTGTTGTCGATGGAGGTGATGCGCCAGCAGGAGCACCTGAACGTGCTGTTCGCCGGCCTCGGCATCCGCGAGCTGCTCGTCGACGGCATCTCCGGCCCGGTCACCCGTCAGCGCCTCTGCGCCGCACGTCTCGCGATGGGGCTGCCGGTCAGCACCGACGACATGGTGCCCGGCAGCGAGGAGGAGGCCGCGCTGTTCGCGACCACCGTGTTGCCCGTGCCGTTCACCTCGTCGATCTTGTCGGAGCGGTGGGTGCTGATCGACCGCACCTGCCAGATCATGTTCGCCGGCGAGGGCATCGACAAGCTGGTGTTCGTGTTCCCCACCTCCACCGGCGACGTCGGGTTCGAGACCCGCGACCAGGACCGCAAGCCCGCCACGCGGTTCAACCCTGCGCTCGACAACGGCGGCTGGCACAACTCCACCAGCTACCCGGTGGCCGAGGACAACCCGCTCAACGGCAACATGTACAAGCCGCTGTACTTCGACGGCGGCCAGGCGATCCACGGTGCGAACAACGTGCCCACCTCGCCGCAGAGCAAGGGCTGTGCCCGCCTGCGGGTGGAGCACCAGGACATGCTGCTCTACTGGCTCGGCATCGGCGGCGAGCCCACCACGAGCACCCGCCGGATCAACCTCACCGTCAACGTGCAGGGCACCTGGGTGCCACGCTGAGCGGGGCCGCACCCGGCCGCCCGCGGCCGCGTCACACCGGCGTGACAGGCTGACGAGGTGCCTGATCACCACGAGCTCGCCACCGAGCACCTGCAGCGCGTCCTCGCCGGGCTGGCCGGCCCGGGCGCGTCGCCGCGGGGCGACCAGGTCGACGCCGTGGCAGCACTGCTGGCACCGGCTGCTCGCGTGCTCGTGGTGCAGGCCACCGGCTGGGGCAAGTCGGCGGTGTACTGGGCGGCCACCTCCGCGTTGCGCGCCCGCGGTGCCGGACCGACGCTGGTGGTGTCGCCGCTCCTCGCCCTGATGCGCGACCAGGTGACGGCCGCCGAACGCGCCGGGCTCGCCGCCGCCACGGTGAACAGCACCAACCTCGACGACTGGGACGACGTCTTCCGCGCGCTCGACGCCGACGAGCTCGACGTGCTGCTCGTGTCGCCCGAGCGCCTCGGCAATGCTCGCTTCGCCGCCCGCCTCGACCAGCTCGTCGCCCGCATCGGGCTGGTGGTGGTCGACGAGGCGCACTGCATCAGCGACTGGGGGTTCGACTTCCGGCCCGACTACCAGCGCCTCGCCCGCACCCTCCTCGCCACCCCGCAGGCGGCCGTGCTCGCCACCACCGCCACCGCCAACGCACGTGTCACCGCCGACGTCGCCCACCAGCTCGGCCCCGACACCGTCACCTACCGCGGCACCCTCGCCCGCACCAGCCTGCGGTTGTCGGTGGTGCCGGGCCTGTCGCCGCTCGAGCGCTACGCCTGGGTGGCCGACGCGCTCGACCACCTGCCCGGCTCGGGCATCGTGTACGTGCTCACCGTGGCCGAGGCCGAGCGCCTCGCCGGGTTCCTGCGCGAATGCGGGCACGAGGTCGCTGCGTACACCGGCCAGCTCGATGCCGACGCGCGTCTCGACGTCGAGCACCGCCTGCGCCACGACCTCGTGAAGGCCGTCGTCGCCACCTCCGCGCTCGGCATGGGCTACGACAAGCCCGACCTCGGCTTCTGCCTCCACGTCGGGTCGCCCGCCACCCCCGTCGCCTACTACCAGCAGGTCGGCCGTGCCGGCCGGGCGCTCGACCACGCCGACGCGGTGCTGCTCGGCTCGTCGTCCGACGAACGCATCTGGGAGTACTTCGCCACCGCGTCGATCCCCGACCCGCGCGACGCCGAGCGGGTGCTCGGCGTTCTCGGCGGCGGGCCCCGCTCGCTGGTCGACCTCGAGTCGGCCACCGGCATCCGCCGCGGCCGGCTCGAGGCACTGCTCAAGATCCTCGCCGTCGACGGTGTGGTGGCGAAGGACGGGTCGGCCTGGGCGGCCACGGGCACGCCGTACGAGCACGACCACGAGAAGTGGAACGCGCTCACGGCCACACGTCGGGCCGAGGCCGACCTGATGCGCCGCTACGCGCACGGTCAGGGCTGCCTGATGGCGTTCCTGCAGACCGCGCTCGACGATCCGTCGCCGGCGCCGTGCGGCCGGTGTTCGGTGTGCACCGGCGAGGTGCCGGCGCCCGGTGCCCGACCGTCCGACGAGCGGTTGCTCGCCGCTCGCCGCTACCTGCGCGGCGCCGATCTGCCGATCGAGCCGCGCAAGCTGTGGCCGTCGGGCGTATCGCGCAAGGGCCGCATCCACGGCACCGCCGAGGGACGCGCCGTTGCGTTCGCCGACGATCCCGCCTGGGCCGACGAGCTGGTGGCCCTGCAGCGCACCGGCTACGGCACGGTGCCGCCCGAGCTGCTCGACGGCGCGGTCGAGGTTCTCCGGCGGTGGAAGCACGTGTGGCCCGAGCGCCCGGTCGCCGTGGTGCCCGCACCCGCGCACTCGGTGGAGGCCCGGGCCAACCTGGCGCTCGCCACCCATCTGGCACAGGTGGGCAAGCTGCCCCTCGTCGAACTGTTCGCCTGGCAGGGTGGCGAACCGCCGACCGACACCTCGAGCGCGCCGGTGGTGCAGCATCTCGAACGCGCGGTGCGGGTGCTCGACCCGTCGCCGCTCGCCCACGGCGAGATCGTGAGCGGACCGGTGCTGCTGTGCTCCACCACCATGCGCACCGGTTGGACGATCGCCCTGTGCAGCGCCCTGCTCGCCGAGTCCACCGGCCGCACCGCGATGCCGCTCGTGGTGCACCGCCTGCCCTGAACGTCACCGCCATTCTGTTCGGGCTTTCCGTTCGAGGGAACCGACACCCCGACCAGATCCCCGTTTCTCGACCGACTTCGGGTCGTCCCACGACCACGATCCGGTCGAGAAACGGCAGAACCCCGGACCACACGGCCCGGGGTTCGATGTGGTGTCGAAGGGGAGAGCAACAAGCTCGCATACCGGCCACTGGCGTCTTGACGAACGAGACTGACGCCTTCGAACCGGGTTGCGACAAGTCACGCAGACTGCAGCCCGCATCTGGGCGCTGCACTTCGCCATCACACTGAACGACGACTACGTTGCCTTTGCGGCCCGACCGGATCGCTTCTTCGCCGCCTGCTTCGGGACGCGAGTCGCTGTTTTCTGCCCGCCTTCGGAATCGGTGTCGTACTTCGGAGACGGCGCAGCGACCGCCACCTCTCCAACCTCCTGAATCGGCCGACGCCTCGCTCTGAGGCGCATGAGGCGCTCTCGGCCGCGCTGCGTCAAGGTCCAGTAGGCCTCTTTGTCGGAAACAGCACGCCGCCGATCACTCTGCTGAATGAGCCCAAGTGCGAACAACTGAATCTTGATGTCATGGAGGTTCTCGTCGACCGACCACGTAGTTTCCAGCTTGCCGTAATCGCGAGGCAGCTTCGCCTCACGACTTGCATAGAGATCAAGCGCCAAGTCATCAAGCCGATCGTCAAGGTTGCTCTCAGAGACCTCATCGATCATCGTCGGCCCAACAAAGGCGAATATGCGATCCCACGAGACATCGTGTCGCGGAAAGATCGTTGTCGTCTTCGTCGAATACGTGGTGCCTGCCTTCACCATGTCGCTCGTCCAGTACCGGAAGCCGACACTGAACGGATACAGATCAGCACCCTGTTCCAACTCGGCCGCGTCTGCGAGTTCGCCTGTCCGGGAAGCCTCCAGCTCTGCAGTCAGCTCCACGACCCGGGCTCGAAGCTCAGCTAACTCCTGGCCAACCTCAGGCGTTAGAGCATTCCTGGCACGAACCCAGCCTTCGGCAGGATGAGTCTTCCTCGTCTGGATGAGACTTTTTGCGACTTGACCAGCAAGCTCCTGAGGTGTCGTCCAGTACTTCACCATTCGAGTTTCGACTTGGGATCGAAAGTCGGCAAGCTTGCGTCGAGCGTCGCTGTCAAGCTCTGACTTCGAGACCTCTATCGACTCTGGCCTACCATGAAGAAAGCCCATTATTGGAAGCCCGATCTGTTTCGCGTACTCAAACTCCATCTGCGTGTAGCTCAAGCCCCGATCGGGGTCAATTGATCCGTAGCGACCACCGACGACCACGACGTAGTAATCGCAATCGTCGATCACTCGACGAATAAGCGTCCACCGATCGTCATCACTCGCAGGAAACAACTCCATACCCGCCGGAATGCAGTCAGCTTCGAGCAACGTCTGTATGACTTCCTGCCGTTCTGCGACAAGGTCGAGGTAGGTGGAACTCACGAACACTTGCTCACGCCGCTCGACAGCCATCAGGTAATGGTAGCCAGTCGGGTGCGGTCTCTGTAATACAGCACCCGCAAACTGCACGGACGGCCGATCCGTCTCCTGAGCCGGCGAGCGCGAAGCGCGAAGTCGGAACCCGCCGGGAGGCACCTCTTGACAGGCGAATGACAGGGGTGTCATTCTGCGGGCGCACCAACAAGCGTTTCTCACTTCAACTAGCGGTCGGCTTACCCGGGCTCAACGGACGGGCATGCGAGGCACGTGGCCCTCGCTCACACTCAGACCCGAACAACTCACTCATACGCACGGTGCAAATGCGTTCGGTTGATTCGTCTCGTCTGAGGAGTTCTCATGAGTCCCCCACCTCCGGTGGAGCTGCTGTCCGGTATCGACGCGCTCTACCTGTCCGCTCAGTGCAACCTGCACCCGTCGTTGCTCGACGACCTCGAAGGCGCTCGGCAACTGGCGGAGCTGACGTCGCTCCCCGTGCCTGCCGATCTCGGCGGCTACCCGGTGACGGTGCAGCCGCACTCGTTCGGCAAGTACCGCTATTGCCTGAAGCACGACCTCGGCATGCTCGGGTTCACGCCGAGCAGGAAGCTGCCGCCGATCCGCTACCAGGCGTCGGCGGTGGCGCTGCACGCGGCCGGGCCCGAAGGGGCGGTGCTCTGGCTGCGCAACCTGCTCGACTCTGCCGGCATCGATGCGACGCTGCACGTGAGTCGTCTCGACCTGCACAGTGATTGGCAGAGGCTCGATATGAAGGCGAGCGAGCGGGCGAACTTCGTGACCTACTCGAACCTCCGGGCGCTGTACGAAGTCGATGAGCAGCTGGCCGGCCTGAACTTCGGCAAACGGGGCGCGCCGATCTACTGCCGGATCTACGACAAGAGCCGTGAGGCCGAGAAGAACGGGCATGACTGGTGGCCCGAGGTGTGGGGGCCGGCGTACGACCCGGACGAGAAGGTGCTTCGCATCGAGTTCGAGCTGAGGCGCGAGGGGTTGAAGCAGTTCGGCGTCGACACACCCGACGAGGCGATCTCCCGGGCCGGCGAGCTGTGGGCGTACGTGACTCAGAGCTGGCTCTCGTTGCGCCAGCCGAGCGCCGACGAGACCCGTTCACGCTGGCCGGTCGACCCTCGGTGGCAGGCGGTGCAACGAGCGACGCTGGCCGGTGGGTGTGCTCCCGCAGCTCGCATCCGTGAAGGCGAACGGCAAGGGCAGCTCCGGACCTATCGCAAGCTCGCCACGGGTGTGCTGAGCAGCATGGCGGTCCCAATGGGCACGCATGATGTCGACGACACTCTCGACGCGCTCGTGCCAGAGCTGCGCCTCTACGAGCAGGTGAGCGGGCAGGCTTTCGGCGATCGGGTCGCGACGAAGCGGCAACGGGGTGCATGATGGGCCGGCGACCCAACTACGCGCTGGTGGCCGGCGTGCTGACGGGGATCGCGCTGCGGATCGTGTTGGAGCGGGCGACGGAGGACGGAGATGCTGACGATCGGCTACGTGCGGGTCTCGACGGAGGATCAGGTGGAGCACTCCCCCGATGCCCAGCGGGATCGGTGCAAGCAGTACGCGAAGGCGAACGAACTGGGGCCGATACAATTCCTGAGTGACGAGGGCTGGTCGGGCAAGAACCTCGAGCGACCGGCGATGCGGGAGCTGATCAAGCTGATCGAGGCCGATGCCGTGGCACACCTCGTGATCTGGCGGCTCGATCGGCTCACCCGCGACTCGGGCGATCAGAGTCGGCTCATCCGCTTGTGCGAGGAGCACTGCGTGTCGATCTACTCGGTGAGCGAGGGACCCGTTCGCATTGACACGGCCTCAGGTCGGATGCAGGCAGGCATCCACGGCGTGTTCGCTCAGTACTACCGCGAGCACGTGGTGGAGAACGTCCGTCTCGGGCAGGACCAGGCGGCGAGAGCAGGTCGCTGGCAGAACCATGCTCCGACCGGGTACGACCTCGTCAACGGCTTCTTGCAGAAGAACGAGCAGGCGCTGATCGTCCGGCGGATCTTTAAGCTCAGAGCGCAGGGCATGTCGTACTCGGAGATCGAGCGAGCGACGGGCGTGAAGTACTCGACGGTGCGGCACGTCTGCTTGAACCGGGCGTACCTCGGCGAAGTGTTGCACCGCGGCGAGTGGTACCCGGGCGTGCACGAGCCCTTGGTCACGGCCGAGGAGTTCGCGGCGGCACAGAAGGCGCACATCCCGGGCCGTCGGCGTAGCAAGGACCTCTTGTCGGGCAAGGTGCGCTGTGGTCTGTGCGGCAAGGTTCTGTGCGTCGAACGGAACAGCAGGGGCACGACGATCTATCGCTGCAAGCACCGAGGCAAGGGCTGCGAGATCCCCGGTCGATCCGCTCCCGGTCTGCACCGAGCTGCGCAACTCGGCCTCCGTCTGATCGGCACCGACGAGGAGTTGAAACGAGCGATCCGGGCCGAGCTCGGGCGGCACGGCGGCGGCCCGAACTCGGCGCAGCCGAGCCGGGCCGGCGACGCCGCCAAGCTCCGCCGGAAGCTGGAGAAGCTCCTGGAGCTGTACTACGAGGACAACATCACGGCGGAGTTCTTCCGCGAGCAAGAGTCGAGGCTCTCCCGCCAGATCCAGTCGATCGAGGCGGAGGCACACGCTGCAGCTGAAGCGGCGCAGTCGCAGCATGCGCTGTCCGAGCAGTTCGAGCAGGTGGCGCAGATCCTGGAGCAGCTCCCGCTCGACCTCATCTGGAACGAAGCCAACGACACCGAACGGCGCACGCTCGTGCACGAGCTGGTGGAGCGAGTGGAGGTCCACTCCGACCATCTGCGGGTGGCCATCGCTGGCGCTCCTCCGCTGCGGGTGGACATGGCCGAGGTCGGCCTGCGTGATCCCGGTATGGGATCAGTGGTGTCGAAGGGGGGACTTGAACCCCCACGGGATTTCTCCCACTAGCCCCTCAAGCTAGCGCGTCTGCCTATTTCGCCACTTCGACGTGGGGCACTGAATCTAGCGGCCGGTCAGCTGCGGACCAACAGGAAACCCAGCGCGATGACGGTGAAGAACCAGATCAGCGCGAACACCGTGGTGATCCGGTTCAGGTTCCGCTCGGCGGCCGACGAGCCCAGCGCGGCGCTGCCGCCACCACCGAACATGTCGGACAGACCGCCACCGCGACCACTGTGCATCAAGATGCCCGCCACCATGGCCACCATGGACAGCAGGTTGAGGATCAACACCAGGTACATGATGAGGTCGCGCACGGGGAACGATCCTATCTGCTGGTGTCGCTCAGAGCGCGGCGCCGGTCGGCGTCGACGACGCCGATGACGCCGACACCTTCACCGGCATCACTTCGGCGAAATGACACGCCACCGGATGTCCACTCCCGCGTGTCACCAGCGCCGGCTCCTCCTCGGCACAGATGTCCTTCGCGATCGGGCACCGGGTCCGGAACCGGCATCCGCTCGGCGGGTTGATCGGGCTCGGCACGTCACCCTGCAACAGGATCCGCTGCCGATCGCGTTCGACGATCGGGTCCGGCTCGGGGATCGCCGACAGCAGCGCCTGGGTGTACGGGTGACGCGGCTGGAGATACAGCTCCTCGGCCGGACCGATCTCCATGATCTTGCCGAGGTACATCACCGCCACCACTTCGCTGATGTGGCGCACCACCGACAGGTCGTGGGCGATGAAGAGGTACGACAGCTTCAGTTCCTGCTGCAGGTCCTGCAACAGGTTGATCACGCCGGCCTGGATGCTCACGTCGAGCGCCGACACCGGCTCGTCGAGCACGATGAGCGACGGGTTGAGCGCAAGTGCACGTGCGATGCCGATGCGCTGACGCTGTCCGCCGGAGAACTCGTGCGGGAACCGGCGGGCGTGGTCGGGCGACAGGCCGACGAGCTCGAGCAGATCGGCGACCTTCTTCACGTGGTCGCCCTTGATCTTCTGGATCTCGAACGGCTCGATGATCGCGTCCTGCACCGTGCGACGCGGATCGAGCGACGCGTACGGGTCCTGGAACACGATCTGCATGTCGCGGCGCAGCTCGCGCAACCGCTTCGCCTCGAGGCCCACGAGCTCCTGGCCCTTGAACTTCACCGAACCGGCGGTGGGCTCGATGAGGCGGAGCAGGCAGCGCCCGACGGTGGTCTTGCCCGAGCCGGACTCGCCCACCACACCGACAGTCTGTCCCGAGCCGATCGTGAACGACACGTCGCTGACGGCCTGCACCGTGCGGTGCACGACGCGCAAACCCTTGGAGGCGCGCACGTCGAAGTGCTTCACCAACCCTTCCACCTGCAGGATCGCGTCAGCCACCGGCGATCACCTCGCTCTCCAGCTCGTGTGCACGCACGCACGCGGTCTCGTTGGTGCCGACCAATGCCAGCGCCGGCGGTGCACCATCGGTGCACTTCGGCTGCGCGTGCACACAGCGCGGCGCGAACGCGCAACCTGACGGCGGGTGCAGCATGTTCGGCGGCGAACCCGGGATCGGCAACAGCCGCTCCCCTGCCGTGCTCGGCAGCGAGGCCATCAGGCCCTGCGTGTACGGGTGGACCGAATGGGCGAACACGTCGTGCACGCTGGCACGTTCGACCGGGCGACCGGCGTACATCACCTGCACCCGGTCGGCCACGCGGGCCACCACACCGAGGTCGTGCGTGATCAGCACGATCGCGCTGCCGAGCTCGCGCTGGATGCGCTGGAGCACCTCGAGGATCTGGGCCTGGACGGTCACGTCGAGCGCAGTGGTCGGCTCGTCGGCGATCAGCACCTCGGGGTCGTTCGCGATCGCCATCGCGATCATCACGCGCTGGCGCATGCCACCCGAGAACTCGTGCGGATACTGCCGGGCCCGCTGGTCGGGCTGTGGGATACCCACCATGTCGAGCAGCTCGATCGCACGGGTCATCGCCGCGCTCTTCGACATGTCCTGGTGGGCGCGGATCATCTCGACGATCTGGTTGCCGATGCGGTGCGTGGGGTTGAGCGCCGACAGCGGATCCTGGAAGATCATCGCCACCCGCTTGCCGCGCACACTGCGCATCTGCTTGCGCGTGGCCCCGACGAGCTCGGTGCCGCGCACGGTGGCCGAGCCGCTGATCGCAGCACTCTTCGGCAGCAGGCCCATCAGGCCGAGGAACGTGACGGACTTCCCGGACCCGGACTCGCCCACCACACCGACGATCTCACCGGCGTGCACGTCGAGGTCGACGCCACGCACGGCCTGCACCGGACCGAGCAGGGTGTTGAAGGTGACCCGGAAGTCGCGCAACGAGAGCACGACCTCGCGGCCGGCATCGGCGACCATCAGTTGCCTCCCGTGTCGAGCTTGGGATCGGTGGCGTCGCGGAGACCGTCACCGATGAAGTTCACGCACAGCGTGACGATCACGAGCAGTGCGCACGGGAACACCACCATCCACCAATAGCCGGGCAGGAGCGCGCCCTTGGCCTGGCCGACGAGGTTGCCGAGCGAGGTCTGTCCGGCACCCGGTTGCGGCCCGTAGCCGAAGAAGCCGAGCGTCGCCTCGGCCACGATCGCACTGGCGACGGCGAACGTCAGTGCCACGAGGATCGGGCCGATCGCGTTGGGCAGGATGTGCTTCACCACGATGCGGGTGTTGGTGGCCCCGAGCGCCCGCGACGCCTCGACGAACTCGCGTTCTTTCAGCGCGAGCACCTGACCGCGCATGATGCGGGCCACGCCCATCCACCCGAACACCACGAACAGCGCGATCACGAACCGGATCGACGTGATGTTGCCGATGACGGGTTCGAGCCACGGCACGCTGGACAGGAAACTCCGGGCGACCAGCAGCGTCACAAGGAACGGGAAGGCCAGGAAGATGTCGGTGACACGCATCAGGATGTCGTCGATCAGCCCGCCGCGCATGCCGGCGATCGAGCCGATCGTCACGCCGAGCACAGTGCCCATGATCGCCGCAGCGAGACCGATCATCAGCGACACGCGCAAGCCGTAGATGAGGCGGCTGTAGAGGTCGCGGCCGATGTCGTCGGTCCCGAACCACGCGACCGATCGAGGCGACAGGAACGTGTTCGGCCGCTCGACGCTGGTCTTGAACACGGCCTCGTTCACCCCGTAGCGGGCCGTGAGCGGAGCCAGGATGACGAACAGGGCCATCACCACGAGCACGACGAGCGACGCCACGGCGCCCTTGTGGTGCAGGTAGCGCTTCACCGCCATGCGGGCCGGCGAGATCGACTCGGCGAGACCTTGTGTGGCGTCGGATTCGACGTCGACGGCGTCGGCGGCGGGTGCGGCGAGCCGGACGTTGGGAGCAGTGGTCTCAGTCAAGTCGGATCCTCGGGTCGAGCCAGGCGTAGGACAGGTCGGCGAGCAGGGTGAACATGATCACCGTGATGGTGAAGAACGCCATCCACGGCATCATCTGCGGGAAGTCACCGTTGGCGTAGGCGTCGAGGAAGAACTGCCCGAGGCCCGGGTACGAGAAGATGTTCTCGGTGATGATCAGACCGCCGAGGATGGCCCCGACGTCGATCGCAGCGACCGTGACGATCGGGATCAGCGCGTTGCGCAGTGCGTGCCGTACCAGGACGCGCCGCTCACTGATGCCCTTCGCCCTCGCGGTGCGCATGTACTCGCTGTTGAGCACCTCGAGCAGCGTGGCGCGCATGTAGCGGGCGTACACGGCGATCACCTGGATCACCACGACCGTCACCGGCAGCACCATGTGTTTGAGCATCAGGAGCAGGTCGAACCCCTGATGACCGGGTGGGTAGACACCCGACGTGGGGAACAATGGCTTGCTGCCGTCGAACCAGCGGGTCCAATACACCGCGAACACCAGTTGCAGCAGCAGCGCCGACACGTACGGCGGCGTGGAGATGGCGACGTACGCCGCGGTGTTCACCGACGAGTCGCGCAGGCTGCCGGGCTTGAGCGCCACGAAGATGCCGATCGACACGCCGATGGTGATGCCGAGGAAGGTCGACACGAGACCGAGACGCAAGGTGTTGAACATCGCGTCCTTGAACTCGGGCCACACCTCGCGGCTGCCCTTGATGCTGCGCGGCCAATCGCCCGAGACGAACCCGCCGAGCCATTGGAAGTAGCCACGCAGGTACCCGCCGAAACCCTCGTACAGGCCGTTGGTCTCGATGTATTCCTGGATCTTCTTCTCCGACGCACGCTGGTTGATGCGGAGATAACTCGCCAGCGGATCCGTGCCCATGCGGAGCGCGACGTACACGAGGAACGTCACGAGCACCACGATCGGGATGGCCCAGAACATGCGTCGAAGCACGAAACGGAGCACGCCCCACTCCTTTCCCCCGGCGTCGGCGCCGGTTCGGTGTGAGACGGGGCCGGCCTGCCGGCCGGCCCCGTCGTTCACACACTGATGATGTGGATGGAATCTAGCCCCGACCCCGAGGGGGTCGTGACCACATGTCCGGCCGGAGGCCGGAAGGTCCGGATCAGTTGACGACGACCGTCGGCTCGCCGGTCACCAGGTTGGTGATCTCGTACGTGCCGTCGTTCGTGGTGGCCCACACGCCGGGGAGGATCGGGAACACGGTGGTCCAGACCATCCACGAGCTGTTGGCGCACTCGGTGACCGGGTTGAGGCACTCGGGCCACTGCTCGGCACCGATCACGATCTGACCGTCACCGTCGACGTCTTCCCACTCGTGGAAGTTGACGAAGGCGGTGTAGTTGTTCAGCTCGCCGTCCACCGGGCCGCCGACCTTGTCGGTCCGCCAGAAGCCGGCCTTCGGGAACTGGAACAGCGGGGTCATGACGTAGTCGCCGGCCATGAGCGTGAGGGCGTCCTTGATGAGCGTCGCACGAGCATCCTCGTCGACGGTCACGTCGGCTTCCTTCAGCATCGCGCTGGCTTCCTCGTTGCACCATCCGGTCGAGTTCTGACCCTGCTGGTTGTTCTCGTCGCTCGGGATCTGATCGCACGCGAAGGCGGGGGTCAGGTAGCCCGGGTCCGGCGGGGCGGTGCTGATGTACATCGCCATGTCGTAGTCGAGTGCTGGCAGACGCTGCTGGAAATAGCAGGCGGCGTCGCAGTTGTCGGCGACGACGTTGAAGCCGGCGGCCTGCATCAGCGGGATGAGGAACGCCTGGGTGTTCTCACGACGGGTGTTGCCGGTGTTGATGATCCAGCGGATCTCGGGCACCTCGCCGTCCTTCGACCACATGCCGCTGCCGTCCTTCACCCAGCCGTTCTCCTCGAGGAGCGCAGCAGCGCCCTCGGGGTCGTACTGGTCGGCGAACGCGCCCTCCGGGCAGTACGGGCCGGGGACGATCGGGCCACAGTCGAGCACGGAACCCTGGCCGTCGGCCAGCGGGACGTAGATCTGCTCGAACACGGCCTGACGATCGACCGACATGGCGAACGCCTGACGGAAGATCGGGTCGGCGAACGGGCCACCGCGGTTCGGGTCGGCCTGGTAGTAGAAGCCCTCGTAGTCGCCACCGAACTCGATCTGGGTGGCCACGTTCGGGTCTGCCAGCGCCGCGGTGATGCCACCGTAGAACTGCGGGTAGATGAAGTCGACCTCACCGGCGAGCAGCGCGGCGTTCTGGGTGTCGGCGTCGGGCAACGGCACCATCACGATGCGCTCGGTGACCGGAGCGTCGTCGCCCCAGTAGTTCTCGTTCGGGACGAACACCGACTGCTCGGGGCTCCACGACTCGAGCTTGTACGGGCGACCCGAGGTCTCGTTCATGTCGGCGAAGTCGGTCGAGATGTCGGAGCAGTCCTCGACGGCAGCGGCCTTGAGGAGGCTGCCGAACAGGCCCTTGTACGGCGCGAAGACCGTCGAGAAGCTGATGACGACCTGCTGGTCGTTCTCGCCCGTCTCGACGCTGGTGATCTGGTCGTAGCCGACCGTCGAGATCGCGCCAGGCGTGTTGAGGTTCGCCTGCCAGGTGCAGTCGAAGTCGGCGACGGAGATCGGCGAACCGTCCTCCCACACCGCCTCGGGAGCGAGGTCGATCGTCACCGTCATCGCCGCGTCCTCGGTGGGCGCCTCGGTGGTGTCGGTGCTGCCGCCCTCGGTGGTGTCGGTGCTGCCGGCTTCCGTGGTGCCCGGAGCGTCGGTCTCCTCCGGAGCGGTGGTCTCCTCGGTCCCGGGATCCGTTGCCGTGGTCTCTTCGTCGTCGCCGCCGCACGCTGCCGCGACCAACGAGAGACCCACGAGCAGTGCGGCGAACTTGGTGCCGCGCCTCGTGGTGCTCACGTGGTTGTCCTCCTGATGGTGGTTCGGAGGGAGGTGTGCTCCGATCCCGGAACCGCCCGCCACACCAGGTGTTGCGGCGTTCGACGGGATCGAACCCTCACGCCGTCCTCCCCGATCGGCGTGAGCGGAACCACGGTAGCACCTCGCCTTACCGACGGGTAGCCATCGCGTTTCAGAACGGTGTCGGTCTGGTGCAGACGTTCCAGACCGCTGCACCCGAACGGGTGGTCAGGCGCCGAGCTTGCAGATCCGGGCGAACTCGTCCGGATCGAGGCTGGCGCCGCCGACGAGTGCACCGTCGACGTCGGGGCCGGCCATCAACTCGGCGATCGTGCCGGCCTTCACCGAGCCGCCGTACTGGATGCGAACGTCGGCCGCAGCCGCCTGCCCGGCGATCTCGGCCACGACGCCACGGATGGCCGCGCACACCGTCTGGGCGTCCTCGGCGGTGGCGTTCTTGCCCGTGCCGATCGCCCAGATCGGCTCGTAGGCGATCACCATCGCTCCGACCTGCTCCTTGGTGACGCCGGCGAGTCCGGCGCGCACCTGGCCGAGCACCTTCGCCTCGGTCTGGCCGGCCTCACGCTCGTCGAGCGTCTCGCCGCAGCACATGATCGGGGTCATCCCGTGCTTCAGGATCGCGAGCACCTTTGCGTTCACGATCTCGTCGGTTTCGCCGAAGATCTCGCGACGCTCGCTGTGACCGCAGATCACGTACTGCACGCCGAGCTTGGCCAGGAACACCGGCGACACCTCGCCGGTGAAGGCACCCTTGTCCTCGAAGTGGCAGTGCTGGGCGCCGAGCGCGAACTCGAGCTTGTCGGCGTCGATCACCGTCTGCACCGAACGGATGTCGGTGAACGGCGGGTGGATGCTGACGTCCACCTGTTCGAAGTCGTCCTTGCCCACCAGGTAGGCGAGCTTCTGGACGGTCTGGATCGCCTCGAAGTGGTTGAGGTTCATCTTCCAGTTGCCGGAGATGAGCGGCTTACGCATTGGGTGCCTTTCGGAGGGCGTCGAGGCCGGGCAGGTCGCCGAGCTCGAGCAACTCGAGCGAGGCGCCGCCACCGGTGGAGACGTGGTCGACCTCGTCGTCGAGGCGGAACTGGGCGAGCGCTGCGGCCGAGTCGCCGCCACCCACCACGGTGAAGGCCTTGGTGTCGGCCATCGCCTGCGCGACCGTGCGAGTGCCGGCGGCGAAGCGGTCGTCTTCGAACATGCCCATCGGGCCGTTCCAGAACACGGTGCGGGCGTCCATGATGATGTCGCTGAACGCAGCAGCCGAGCCTGGGCCGATGTCGAAGCCCTTGGCACCGTCGGGCAGGCGTACGCCGTAGGTGGCGAAGTTGCCGTCGGCGTCGAGACCGACGATGTCCTCGGGCAGGTGGATGGTCTTGCCGCGCTCGCCGGCGGTGTCGAGCAGGCGCTTGCACGTGTCGACCTGGTCGGGCTCCCACAGCGAGGCGCCGATCGGGTTGCCCTGCGCGGCGAGGAACGTGAAGCACATCGCGCCGCCGATCACCAGCGA
Source organism: Acidimicrobiaceae bacterium (assembly GCA_020637235.1). Lineage (GTDB taxonomy): Bacteria > Actinomycetota > Acidimicrobiia > Acidimicrobiales > Ilumatobacteraceae > VFMC01. The sequence continues at coordinate 63,557 of JACJWG010000007.1, forward strand.
GTCGACGGTGTTGAGCAGCGCCTCCACCACACCGAGCTTGTCGGAGATCTTCGAGCCGCCGAGCACGGCGACGAACGGGTGCTTCGGATCGTTGCGCAGGCCGAGGAGCACCTCGACCTCCTTCTGCAGCAACAGGCCCATCGCCGACGGCAGTGTCTGCGGCGGACCGACGATCGACGCGTGCGCGCGGTGGCACGCACCGAACGCGTCGTCGACGTAGGCGTCGATGCCGTCGATCAGTTGCGCGACGAACGACGGGTCGTTGCCCTCCTCCCCCGCGTCGAAGCGGAGGTTCTCGAGCAGCTCGACGCCCGGTGCGAGCTCGGCGAGCCGAGCGCGCACCGGGTCCATCGAGTACTTCGGGTTCGGCTGCCCCTTCGGGCGGCCGAGGTGCGAGGCCGTGACGACCGTCGCCCCACGCTCGGTGAGCCAGTTGATCGTCGGCAACGCCGAGCGGATGCGGAAGTCGTCGGTGATGACGCCGTTCTCCATCGGGACGTTGAAGTCGGTGCGCACGAGCACCCGCTTGCCGGCGACGTCGCCGAGGTCGTCGAGCGTGGGAATGCGGTCAGCCACGGCAGCCACTCACTTCTTGCGCTTCGCGGCCTTGGCGCCGGCGAACAGCGTGGTGTCGACGAGGCGGTTCGAGTAACCCCACTCGTTGTCGTACCACGACAGCACCTTCACCATCTTGCCCATGCTCATCGTGAGGCCGGCGTCGAAGATGCTCGAGTGCGGGTCGCCCTGGATGTCGCTCGACACGATCGGGTCCTCGGTGTACTTGAGGATGCCCTTCAGCGGGCCGGCAGCAGCCTTCTTGAACGCTGCGTTGATCTGCTCGATCGAGGCCTCCACCTTCAGGTTGGCGGTGAAGTCGACGACCGAGCCGGTGGGCACCGGCACGCGCAGCGAGGTGCCGTCGAGGCGACCCTTCATGCTCTCGAGCACCAGGCTGGTGGCGCGGGCGGCGCCGGTGCTGGTGGGCACGATGTTGATGGCCGCACCGCGGGCGCGGCGCAGGTCCTTGTGCGGACCGTCGACGAGCTGCTGGTCGCCGGTGTAGGCGTGCACCGTCTGCATCAGGCCCTGCTCCACACCGAACGCGTCGTCGAGCACCTTCACCACGGGCACGAAGCAGTTGGTGGTGCAACTCGCGTTGGAGATGACCTTCTGGGTCTTGAAGTCGAAGTCCTTGTGGTTGACGCCGTACACGAAGGTGGCGTCGGCACCGTCGCAGGGCGCCGACACGATGACGAGCGGGGCCCCACCCTCGAGGTGGTAGGCGGCCGTGTCACGCTTGGTGAAGATGCCGGTCGACTCGATCACGACGTCGACGCCGAGGTCGCCCCAGGGCAGTTCCTTCGGGTCGCGGACGGAGAGCACCTTCAGCTCGTCGCCGTCGACCGAGATGCCGCCCTTGGTGGCCTTGATCGTCTGCGGCAGGGTGCCGAGCACGGAGTCGTACTTCAACAGGTGCGCCATCGTCTCGAGCGAGCCGAGGTCGTTGACGGCCACGATGTCGATGTCGACGCCGCGTTGCTTGGCAGCGCGGAAGAAGTTGCGCCCGATGCGCCCGAAGCCGTTGATGCCTACACGAACCGTCATGACGGCCGTCCTTTCAGGTGGGGATCTGTCGACTCGCGCACGAGTCGTGGAGGTCGTTGGAGAACCGATCGGACTGTACCCAATCGGGGCACGTGACCTGGCGTTCCCCGCCGGGAACAAGGTCCCGTTCTCGTGCACGATCGAGATGTCGCGGATCAGTTGGACAGATCGCGGTGGGTGACCCGAGGTCGGTGGCCCTTCGTGCGCAGCCAGGCGGCGAGCTCTTCGGCGAGGGCGACCGACCGGTGACGTCCGCCGGTGCACCCGACGGCGAGCGACAGGTAGCTCTTGCCCTCGTGCTCGTATGCAGGCAGCAGCAGCTCGAGCAGGTGCTCGAAGCGCTGCAGGAACTCGGACGTGGCCGGCTGACCGAGCACGTAGTCGCGCACCGGGGCGTCGAGGCCCGTGAGCGGCCGGAGGTCCTCCACCCAGTGGGGGTTGGGCAGGAAGCGCACGTCGATCACGAGGTCGACGTCGAGCGGGATGCCCTGCTTGTACCCGAACGACGTGACCGCCACCTGCATCGTGGCCCGATGGTGCTCGTCGCCGAAGGTCTCCTGCACCAGCGCCTTCAGCTGGTGGACGTTCAGATCGGTCGTGTCGACCACCAGGTCGGCGTCGGCCTTCACCGGGTCGAGCAGCTCGCGCTCACGCTCGATCGTCTCGGCCATGCCGCTCGCCCCGTCGTCGAGGGGATGCTTGCGGCGGCTGCTGCCGTAGCGCTTCACGAGTTCGGCGGTGGAGGCGTCGAGGAACAGCACGCGCACGTGGTGATGCATCCGGAGGCGGGCGATGGCCTGGAGCACCTCCGCCGGGGCGGCGGTGGGGCCGACCACCAGCCCGAGACGCGAGAACGAGCCCGGGCCACTGCCGAGCTCGACGATCTTGTCGAGCAGCTCGATCGGCAGGTTGTCGACCACGAACCAGCCGAGGTCCTCGAGGACGTCGGCGGCCTGCGATCGGCCGGCTCCGGAGAGCCCGGTGATGACGAGGACGTCGGTCACGGATCCGATCGTACGCGAGACCTGTTCAGGCGCCCGGGACCTTGCGGGTGCGCAGGTACAGCAACCGCGGGATCGTGCTCGCGGCCGCGTACTCCTCGGCCCGGGCGAGGAACCCGGCGGGTGGCGACGGTTCGAGCATGTGTTCGAGCAACAGCCCGTTGCCGGCCAGCGCGTTGACGTAGCGGCTGAGCGGCCGGTGGATGAACGGGATGAACACGTCCTTCTCCACCTCCTCCACCGTCTCGTCCTCCACGAGGTACGGGCCGATCCGCCAGTACTGCTCGGGCGGGTCGAGGAACTGGTCGTCGATCCAACCGCTGTTCGGGGTCTGCAGCAGCGGATGGTTCAGGAAGAAGCAGAAGCGACCGCCGGGCTGGAGCACCCGGGCGACCTCGGCGATCGCGTCGTCGACGTCGCGGATGTGCTCGAACACCAGGCACGCCACGACCGCGTCGAACGATGCGTCGGCGAAGGGCAACGAGCCGGCACCGGCGCGCAGGAAGGCCGCTCCCCCGCCGCGCTGGTGTGCGACGGCGATCTGGTTCCAGGTGGGGTCGAGCCCGACGACGGTCTCGGCGCCGAGGCCGACCGCGAGCCGGCTCACCTGCCCGTCGCCGCAGCCGACGTCGAGCACGCGCCGGGCCCCGGCGAGTTCCTGCGCGGCGAGCGGGAGGATCTGCTCGGTGTACTCCGGGTCGGCGCCGTCGGTGAACCCGTCGATCCACCAGCCGGCATGCGTCTCCCAGAGGTCCTCGGTCATGCCGAGAGGCTACGGCCGCGCCGGCGAGACGGGATCGGCCGTCAGGAACCCAGCGAGTCGATGCGCCAGACGCCGAGGTGGCGACTCTTCGAGATCGCCGCGTCGTCGATGCGGGCGATCGGCGCCGGGAAGTCGAACGGCGCGCGGCAGAGGTTGATCGGGCGGAAATCGCCGGAGACGATGTCCGCGTTCACCGAACTCGAGTCGTCGGAGGTGGTGAGCAGGTAGGTGGATCCCGACCGCCGGAGGTTGTCGATCACCCGGAGCGAGTCGGCGAGGCTGAGGTGGAACAACACCTCGCGACACAACACCGCATCCGCACGGGGGATCTCGTCGCTGGTGGCGTCGAGCACCGAGAAGCGGACCTCGGGGTGGTCGCGCCGGTTCTGCTCGATCACCCGTGCCGACACGTCGACGCCGTGGTACTCCACGTCGAGCGACAGGGTCTGCATCCACGTGTAGTCGCCGCACCCGAGGTCGAGCAGTGAGCGGACCCCGAGCTCGTCGAGCAGCGCCGGCAACTCGGCCCGCAGCCCCTCGGTGGCGGCCAGCGACGACCCGAGGCCCGACGGAGGAGCGACGTCGCCCGACCAGATGCCGTGTTCGTAGATGTAGTCGAACCGGTCGGACAGCTCGGGCAGGGTGAGGTGCGTGGTGTCCTGCCCGCGCAGCCGCCGGAGCAGGCGGAGCGGTGCCTGCACCCCGGTGCGATGCATCGCCTGGCGCAGCCCTTCGCGAACCGTCGTCTTCACACCCATCGTCCGCGAGCCCCCGTTCCTCCTCACCACGCGGTGTCGTCCGACACGGCGTCGTGAACGGTCGACGGTATCAGCCCCCGGCCGGGTGTGCCTCGCAGCGTGTGCCCGTGCCGGGTCGACCCGCCGGGCCGCCCGACGCGCGGCCCGCTGTCTACAGTCCGGGGCATGCGCTTCTCCGTCTGGCCCTCGTTCGAACGTCCGTGGTCGGAGGTGGTGGAGCTCGCCACCTGGGCCGACCGTGCCGGCATGCTCGGCGTCTGGTACGCCGACCACCTGATGCCCAACACCGAGGACGGCACACCCGCGGACGGTGATGCGTTCGAATGCTGGTCCGTGCTCGCCGCACTCGGATCGATCACCTCGAACGTCCGCCTCGGATCGCTCGTCTCGCCGGTCACGTTCCACCATCCGGTGGTGCTCGCCAAGCGGGCCACCACCGTCGACCACGTGAGCGGCGGCCGGGCGGTGCTCGGTCTGGGCGCCGGGTGGCAGGTGAACGAGCACGCGGCGATCGGCGTCGACCTGCCGCCGCCCGGCCCGCGAGTCGACCGGTTCGCCGAGGCGATCGAGATCATCGCCCGCGTCCGCGACGAGCACCGCGTCACCACCGGCGGGTCGCACTTCGTGGCCACCGACCTGCCCTTCTCACCCAAGCCGGTGCAACAGCCGATGCCGCTGCTCGTCGGGACGAAAGGCACCCGCATGCTCCGCCTCACCGCCCGTTACGCCGACGAGTGGAACACCTGGGGCGACCCGGACGTGATCGCCGACGCGACCCGCGAGTTCGAGGTGGCCTGCGAGCGAGAAGGGCGCGACCCCGCGTCGGTGCACCGTTCGGCACAGGCGCTCGTGTTCCTGGCCACGGACGACGCCGCCGCCGAGCGCCTGCGCGGCGTCGTGCCGGCCGGCCGGTCGATCGTGGGGACGGCGTCAGAGCTCGTCGACGTGTTCGGCCGTTATGCCGGGCTCGGGCTCGACGAGTTCATCGTCCCCGACTTCACCCTCGGCGGCGATGCCGCCGCCCGGCTCGACACCTTTGCCCGCCTGGCCGACGAGGTGTTCGGCGCCATCGGCTGAGCTGTCGCCCGGCCCGCCGGGGTGGAACTTGACGTACACCGCCTCCGCCACGGCGTCGGGGAGGAACGACAGGTCGCGCAAGGTGCCGAGCGACGCCTTCTTCACGGCGTTCACCCCACCGAGGGCCTGGACGAGCTTCTTCTTGCGGGCCTCGCCGAGGCCGGCGATCCCGTCGAGCGAGCTCGACGTCATCCGCTTGCCGCGCAGCTCGCGATGGAAGGTGTTGGCGAAGCGGTGGGCCTCGTCACGGATGCGCTGCAGCATGAACAGTGCTTCGCTACCACGCGGGATCTCGACCGGCTCGTTGCGTCCGGGCAGGTACACCTCTTCGAACCGCTTGGCGAGCGAGGCGATCGGGATCTCGTCGGCCAGTCCGAGCGACTGCACCACCCGCTCGGCGACGCTCAGCTGTCCCTTGCCACCATCGACCAGGAGCAACTGGGGCGGATAGGCGAACTTGCCGGGCTTCTGCCCGCGCTCGGCGACCGGCTGGTCGCGTTCGTCGAGGTAGGCCTTCAGGCGGCGGGTGAGCACTTCCTCCATCGCCGCGAAGTCGTTGTTGCCGTCCACCTCGCGCACCTTGAAGCGGCGGTACTCGCGCTTGTTCGGCAACCCGTCCTCGAGCACCACCATCGAGCCGACGTAATCGGTGCCGTGGAAGTGCGCCATGTCGTAGCACTCGATGCGCAGCGGCGCCTCGGGAAGCTCGAGCATGTCCTGCAACTCGGTGAGTGCGCGGCTGCGGGCGTTGTGGTCGCCGGCCCGGCGGAGGCGGTGACGCACGAACTCTTCGCGCGCATTGCGGGTGACGGTTTCGTGCAGCTCTCGCTTCTCGCCTCGCAGCGGCACCCGGATCTGCACCTTCGAGCCGCGCAGGTGCCCCAACCACTCCTCGTACGTCGCCTGGTCGTCGCTCAGCGTCGGGACCAACACCTGCTTCGGCACACCGGCGGGCGGTTCGTCGCCGTACATCTCCTCGAGGATGCGGTCGACCAGGCCGCCGGGGGTGAGCTCCTCCACCTTGTCGAGGATGAACCCCTTGCGTCCCACCACCCGGCCCTTGCGCACGAAGAACACCTGCACCGCCGCCTCGAGCTCGTCGTCGGCGATGCCGATCACGTCGAGGTCCTCGTTGCGCTCGGCGACCATCTGTTGCTTCTCGATCGCCCGCTGCACCGAGACGAGGCGGTCGCGCAGGCGGGCGGCCCGCTCGTACTCGAGCTCGCCGGCCGCGGCACGCATGTCGGCCTCGAGCCGGCGGACGATGTCGTCGGTGTCGCCGTCGAGGAACTCGCACAGCTCGTGCACGAGCTGGCGGTACGGCATCTCGTCGATCTCGCCGACGCACGGGCCGCTGCACTTCTCGATGTGGTACAGCAGGCACGGCCGGCCGAGCCGCTGGTGCTCGTGGAACTTGCCCGGGCTGCAGGTGCGGATCGGGAAGCTGCGCAGCAGCAGGTCGAGCGTCTCGCGGATCGCGTAGGCGTGCGCGTACGGGCCGAAGTAGCGGGTGCCCTTGCGCTTGCGGCCGCGCATCACCAGCGCTCGGGGATACTGCTCGTCGAGGGTGACCGCCAGGAACGGGTAGCTCTTGTCGTCGCGCAGGCGGACGTTGAACCGCGGCCGGTGCTGCTTGATGAGGCTGTACTCGAGCATGAGCGCCTCGACCTCGTTGCGCACCTCGATCCACTCGACGCTGGTCGCGGTGGCCACCATCTGGGCCGTCCGGGGGTGCAGATTGCGCGGGTCCTGGAAGTAGTTCGACAGGCGCTGGCGCAGGCTGGAGGCCTTGCCGACGTAGATGACGCGACCCTGGACGTCCTTGAACTGGTACGACCCGGGTGTGTCGGGGATGGTGCCGGCGGGGGGACGAGTGACCATCGAGCCCCAGGCTACGGCCGGTAGGGTGCGAGGCGTGACCGGCCGCTTCCAGCTCAACTTCCCGGAGCCCCGCCCCCGTGACGGGTGGTTCAAGCTCGGCGGGTTCGACGTCACCACGACTGCGCTGCTCGTCGGGCTGGGCGTGCTGTCGATGTTCGCCTATGCGATCAGCCCGAGCGCACTGGGCAACCTGGTGTTCTTCCCCGACGCGGTCCGTTCGGGCGACATCTGGCGCCTGGTCACGTGGCCGGTCGCGACCGATCCGTCGATCTGGGCCGTCATCTCGCTCGTGTTCTTCTGGCTCTTCGGCCATCGTGTCGAGGATCTCGTCGGCAAGAACCGCTACCTGAAGCTCGTGCTCGTGCTGATCGTGGTGCCCGCGGCGATCGTCACGCTCATCGGGGCCGACAGCGCCGCTGCGGTGGGCATCGGCCTGCTCGGCACGGCGATGCTGGTGATCTTCGCCGCCGACGCCCCCAATGCGCCGTTCTTCTTCGGCATCCCCGCGTGGCTGATCGCCGTGATCTTCGTGGCGCTCGACGTGCTGCAGTACCTCGGCAACCGCTGGTGGGGCAACCTCATCCAGCTGTTGCTCACCGTGGCGCTCGCGCTGTTCGTCATGCGCCAGTTCGGTGAGCTGCGCGACAGCATGGGCTTCATCCCGCAGCTCACCGGCGGCAAGGGTGGCGGCCGCAGCGGCAGCGCTCGGCCGGCGGCACGTCCGGTCAAGCGCAAGAAGCAGACGCGCGACTTCGACCGGGTGGTCACCTCCGGCCCCTGGAGCGGGCCGTCGGCCACGGATCAGGCGGAGATGGATCGCCTGCTCGACAAGATGAACTCCGTCGGCCTGAGCGACGCCGAGCGCAAGCGCCTGAGCGAGCTCGGCAAACGCCTCCGCGGCAACTGACCGACCTCCGTGAGCCGAATGCGCACATGCAGCGCATCTCGCTCACGAAACCCTCTCGTTCGTGAGCCGAATGCGCACATGCAGCGCATCCTGCTCACGAAACCCTCCCGTTCGTGAGCCGGATGCGCACCGGCTGCGCATCCCGCTCACGAAGCGAGGTCGGGGGGGGTGACAAAGGCGGCGTCCAGGCGTACGGTGAAGCGGAGGAGGTCGGATCATGGTCCGGGTTCCGATGACACGACGTGCGGGTTCGACGCCGAGCAGGCGGCGACGCGGCGGATTCTGGGTGCTGCTCTCGATCGGCGCACTCGTCCTCTCGTCGTCGTGTGGCGGCGACGTCGACGTCGCGACAGAGCGCAGTCGCAGCGCCGGGACCGATCCGACCGAACTCCCGTCGACGACCTCGCCATCGGTCGACACCACGAGGTCCACCACGCCGGACGCACCGGCCACCTCCGACGGGCCGACGCCGACCGTTCCGCCGACGGGCGCTCCGGCGACGTCGATTCCCGCCACGCCGGTCGGTTCGGAGGATCTCGGGTACGGGGTGAGCGTCCCAGTGCCCGACGGCTGGTTCGTCGACGAACGATACGAGCACGGGATCGTCCTCGCCGACGGCGCCAGCGGCTGGGTCGCGTTCGAGAGCCACGTGCGCCCTGCAGGCGAAGATCCGCTCGTCCTGATGCAGGAGTACGTCGACGGCTTCGACACCGAGTTCGAGGCGATCACCTACGGGCCCATGGTCGCCGAGCCTCGCCGGTCCCTCGATCCACCGATCTCGCAGCACCGCGTGTACTACACCACCTACGACCCGTCCAACGTCGATCGCGGGCGCGGACTCAACGGCGGGGTGTACGTGCTGAGCCGGGGTGACGGCCTGTGCGTGATCGCCGACATCTGGGTCGACACCGCTGCCGCCGGTGGCGGCACCGTCGAGTTCCCCGATTCGGCGACGACGGCACTCGAGGATCGATTGTCTGCCGCGCCGCCGCTCGGAGCCTTCCGTGAACTCGTCGACCACGACCCCGTCCGGCTCCGGTCGGCGCACGCCGAGGTGCTCGTCGACGACCTCATCGGCTTCACGGTCGCCCCGGGGTTCGACGTCGTCGAGGACGAGTTCGGCTTGGTGAAGGTCGCGAACGGGACGCGCGAGTTCGAGGTGCAGCGCCTCGAGGGGCAGGCCAGCGTGGCGGCAGCCCTCGCCGAGGCCGAGCGTGTCGCGATCGCCGGGTACGCCGACGTGATCTGGGACGGGCGCGAGGACTTCGGCACCGACGAGTACGGCGTCGAGCAGCTGACGAACACCTTCAACGCCACGTGGGCAGCGGACGGCGAGCACTGCGGTGGCATCGTGGAAGCGTTCTTCGACCCGTCGACCGGCTCGGCGATCATCGTGCTCGACGACTTCTACTGGGACGGCGGCGACCTGCCGTACGACGCGGAGGTGGGCTACATGCACCTCGGGCTGCAGTTGGCGATGGAGCACATCGGCTGAACCGCCATCGTGAGCCGAATGCGCACCGGCTGCGCATGCCGCTCACGAATCCCTCGGGTTCGTGAGCCGAATGCGCACCGGCTGCGCATCTCGCTCACGAAACCGTCTGGTTCGTGAGCCGGATGCGCACCAGCTGCGCATTCGGCTCACGAAGCGACAGTGGGGGTGACCTTGCGGCTGGCCATCGCGTAGATGACGAGCACACCGCCGAGCACCGTGGCCGCGTAGGCCAGCGTGCCGTAGCCGAACGACGCCTTCACGAAGCCCGAGGCGAACGCCGCGCTGCCGCCGCACAGGCTCATCAGCAGGTCGCCCGACCCCTGCACCTCCACCCGGGCCTCGGCAGGCACGCTCTCGGTGAGCAGGGTGCTGCCGGCCACCAGGCCGAAGCTCCAGCCGACACCGAGGAGGAACAGGCCGATGAACACGAGCACGGCGTCGTAGCCCACCATCACGGTGATGAACGTGCCGACGCCAAGGATGAGCGAGCCGACCATGATCGACGGGATCCGACCGATCCGCTCGACCACCCGACCGACGAACGGCGAGAACCCGTACATGCCGACGATGTGCAGGGCGATCACGTAGGCACTCAGCTCACTGTGGCCGTGGTCCTTCATGTAGGGCGGGGTCATCGTCATCACCGCCACCATCGCCGTCTGCGAGATCACCATCGAGGCGAGCCCGAGCTGGGCGAGCGGACGGGCCGCGACCACTGCGACCGCGCCGCGGATCTGACGCAGCGGTCGCACCCGCTCGGCGTGCGGATCGGTGAGCCCGGCGGCGACGAGCGGATCCGGACGCATCCGCACGGCCGTCACCGCCGCCGACGCCGCGAACAGCAGGGCTGCGAAGAAGAACGGGCCGACGAGAGGTTGCAGCCCGAGCGAGCCGGCGAGGCGGCGTTCCCACGGGGTGAGCAACGGGCCGAAGGCCGCGCCGAGCGTGCCCACCCACACCACCGAGCCGATCGCTCGCGATCGGGTGGACGCGGTGGCGAGATCGGCCGCCACGAACCGGCCCTGCAGCGCCGCCGCCTGCCCGGTGCCGAACACCAGCATCCCGACCACGAACAGCGGGAACCACTCGAGCTGCCCGGCCACACCTGCCACGAGAGCCCCGATCGAGGCCGCGCTCCAGGCGCGCACCAGGCCGGGACGGCGACCGTGACGCCGCATGTACGCCGACAACGGCACCGCCACGAGGGCCGAGCCGAGCGTGAACATCGCGTTGCCGGTGCCCGCGAGCCGCTGGTTGTCGATCATCTCGCCCACGAGCAGCGCCACCACCGCCACCATCGCCGCCACCGCTGCCTGGGACGGCACCTGCGCGAGGCGCAGCGTCACCAACGTCCGCCGCTGCAGTTCGTCACGTTCGTGGTCGGACAGCGCCGGCACGGCGTCGAGCGAAGCGGTCACGCCGACAGTGTCACATACCACCCCGGGTGTCGACGACGCGGTTGCTCTCGCGACGTCACATGCCGAGCAGCGGGCGCAGGAACCGACCGGTGTGGCTCGCGTCGATCGTGGCGATGTGCTCGGGCGAGCCCTCCCCCACCACCATGCCGCCGCCGCTGCCGCCCTCGGGGCCGAGGTCGATGATCCAGTCGGCGGTCTTGATGACGTCGAGGTTGTGCTCGATCACCAGCACCGTGTTGCCCTGGTCGACGAGACGCGACAACACGGTCAGCAGGCGACGCACGTCCTCGAAGTGCAGACCCGTCGTCGGCTCGTCGAGCAGGTAGATGGTGTGACCGGTGCTGCGTTTCGCGAGCTCGCTCGCCAGCTTCACGCGTTGCGCCTCGCCGCCCGACAACGTGGGCGCACTCTGCCCCAACCGCACGTACCCGAGGCCGACGTCCAACAGTGTCTGCATGTGCCGCGCGATCGCCGGCTGGTTGCCGAAGAAGTCGACCGCCTCGGCGATCGGCATGTCGAGCACCTCCGCGATGTTGCGGCCCTTGAACGTGATGTCGAGCGTGTCGCGGTTGTACCGGTCGCCCTTGCACACCTCGCACGGCACGTACACGTCGGGCAGGAAGTGCATCTCGATCTTGATCGTCCCGTCGCCGGCGCACGCCTCACAGCGCCCACCGGCGACGTTGAAGCTGAACCGACCCGGCAGGTAGCCGCGCACCTTGGCCTCGGCCGTGGTGGCGAAGAGCTTGCGGATGTTGTCGAACACGCCGGTGTAGGTGGCCGGGTTGGACCGCGGGGTGCGCCCGATCGGCGACTGGTCCATGTCGATCACCTTGTCGAGCAGCTCGATGCCCTCGATCTTCTTGTGCTTGCCGGCCGCGTCCTTGCTCTTGTAGATGCGCTGCATCAGCACGGGCAGCAGGATGTCGCGCACCAGCGTGCTCTTGCCGCTGCCCGACACGCCGGTGACGGCGACGAGGCAGCCGAGCGGGATGTCGACGTCGATGTTGCGCAGGTTGTGCTCGCGTGCGCCCTTGATCCGCAGCCAGTCGTCCCCCGGAGAGCGGCGCACCTGCGGCACCGGCACCGTGCGCTTGCCGGCGAGGTACTGGCCGGTGATCGACTCCTTCGACTTCAGGATCCCCTTCACCGGACCGCTGTACACGACCGCGCCACCGTGCTCGCCGGCACCGGGGCCGATGTCGACGATCCAGTCGCTCTCGCGGATGGTGTCCTCGTCGTGTTCGACGACGAGCACGGTGTTGCCCAGATCGCGCAGCCGGACGAGGGTGTCGATGAGCCGCCGGTTGTCGCGCTGGTGCAACCCGATCGACGGCTCGTCGAGCACGTAGAGCGTGCCCACCAGGCCCGACCCGATCTGGCTCGCCAGTCGGATGCGTTGCGCCTCGCCGCCGGCGAGCGTGCCCGCCGACCGCGAGAGCGTGAGGTAGTCGAGGCCGACGTCGAGCAGGAACCCGAGGCGGGCGTTGATCTCCTTCGTCACCCGCTCGGCGATGAGTCGGTCGCGTTCGCTGAGTTCGAGGCCGGCCAGGAACTTCGACGACTCGCCGATCGACATGTCGCAGATCTCGGAGATGTGCTTGTCGTTCACCCGTACGGCGAGCGAGGCCGGCTTCAACCGGGCGCCGTCACACGCCGGGCACGGCACCAGCCGCATGTAGCCCTCGTACTGCTCGCGCGACCAGTCGCTCTCGGCACCCTCGTGGCGGCGCTTGATCCAGGGGATCACGCCCTCGTAGCTCGTGTTGTACTGCCGTTGGCGCCCGTAGCGGTTCTTGTACTTCACCTGCAGGTTGCCGGTGACGCCGTGCATCACGATCTTCTGCTGTTTGGCGCTGAGCGTGCGGTAGGGGGCGTCGAGATCGATCTCGTAGGCGTCGGCAACGGCCTCGAGCATGCGCGTGAAGTACTGGGTGTGCGCCGAACGCCATGGCGCGATCGCACCTTCGTTGATGGTCTGGTCGGGGTCGGGCACCACGAGCTCGGGATCGACCTCGAAGGTGGTGCCGAGGCCGTCGCAGCTCTCGCACGCGCCATAGGGCGAGTTGAACGAGAAGTTGCGCGGCGCGAGCTCCTCGTAGCTGAGCCCGCACGACGGACACACGAGGTGCTGGCTGAACGTGAGCGTCTCGTCGTCCTGGCCGTCGCGGTTGACGAGCTCCACCTGAGCGACACCCTCGGCCAGCCGGAGCGCGGTCTCGAGGCTGTCGGTGAGCCGGCGCTCGATGCCCTCGCGGCGGACGAGACGGTCGATCACGATCTCGATGTGGTGGTTCTCGTAGCGGGCCAGCTTCTCGTCGCGCTTCAGGAACTCGGCGATGTCGACGACCTCGCCGTCGATCTTGGCGCGGACGAAGCCCTGCGAGGTGAGGTCCTGCAGCAACGTGTCGTACTCGCCCTTGCGACCCCGGACCACCGGCGCCAGCACCTGGAACCTGGTGCCCTCCGGCAGCTCGAGGATGCGATCGACGATCTGCTGCGGGGTCTGGCGCTCGAGCCGGGTGTCGTCGTTCGGGCAGTGCTGCACGCCGATCCGGGCGTACAGCAGGCGCAGGTAGTCGTACACCTCGGTGATCGTGCCCACGGTGGAACGCGGGTTGCGGCTGGCCGACTTCTGGTCGATCGAGATGGCCGGCGACAGCCCTTCGATGACGTCGACGTCGGGCTTGTCCATCTGCCCCAGGAACTGCCGGGCGTAGGCGCTGAGGCTCTCGACGTAGCGTCGCTGCCCCTCGGCGTAGATGGTGTCGAACGCCAGGCTGCTCTTGCCCGAGCCCGACAGACCCGTGAACACGATCAGCCGGTCGCGCGGCAGGTCGACACTGATGTTCTTGAGGTTGTGCTCGCGGGCACCACGCACCACGATCGTGCCAGTGGTGCCGGACTGGAGCTTCCCCGATTCGGCGGATTTCGCGGGAGGCATGCCCGGCTCAGACTAGTGCCGACCCGAGGCGAACACACGTTCTGCTCGTCGGTTCCTCGGCGAGTGACGGCCACGCTCCGTGACCGTCCTGACGGGAGTTCCGGGAATCCTCGCCAGAAAAGTTGAAGGTCCGCCCTCTGCGTGCCGATAGTCACCCCGATGGTAGGAAGCCCGAGCCTCGAGGCGGCCCTGAGCCGCATCGGTCTGTTCCTGTTGCAGTACCTGCGACAGGAGACCGGAGCCCTGTGGTCGATCAGCGCGACGCCGGTCGGCACCGCCTTCGGCGTACCCGGACACGACGGCACGGCGCTCGCCTTCCTGTGCGTGCACGACGCGGGCGACACCGCCGCGACCGGCGCGACGGGCGACGCGGCGGCAGACGTGTCGACCTACCAGCGCCTCGGCGAGGCCGTGGCTGCCGCGCTCGGCTCGATCGCGGAGGCCGAGACCCGGAGCACGGTCACGTTGACCGATCCGAGTGAGTTGGTCCCGGCGCCGTCGGGCGAGATCGACGGCCGGATGATCGCCTACTTCCAGCCGATCGTCGAGCTCGCCACCGGCGAGGTGGTCGCCATCGAGGCGCTCGCCCGGATGCAGACACCCGACGGCGTGCTCGGCCCCGACTCGTTCCTCGACGCCTACTCGACCGGCGCGACGATGCTGGCGCTGTTCGATCGCATGCTCGAGTCGTCGCTGCAGTTCCTCGCCGATTTCAGCCACCGGATCCCCGATCTCAGCGCCGCGCTCAACCTCGAGTTCGCCGGTGTGCCCGAACGCGGCCTCGCCGAGCTGGTCGAGCGTCGACTGCGCCAGTACGACATCGAGTCGGACGCGATCACGATCGAGCTCAACGAACGCATCGCGTACGATCTCACGCCCGGTGCGCTCGCCCAGCTGCGACGTCTGAGCGACCTCGGCGTGAAGCTCTTGCTCGACGACGTGCCGCACAGCTTCGCCGCACTCGACCAACTGCGCGGCGTACCGATCTCGGGCGCCAAGATCGACCGGCGCTACGTGCAGCAGGTGACCGGCGGCGAACGCGAGCTCGACGAGGTCCGGCGGATCATCGAACGGGCCGCCGAGCACGAGATCGAGGTGATCGCCGAAGGCGTCGAGACCCAGGCCCAGTGCGACCGGCTGGTGAAGCTCGGGTGCCGCTTCGGGCAGGGCTACCTGTTCGCCGTGCCCCAGCCGGGCAGTTCGCTCAGCGCCGTGCTGGGCGAGCCGCTGGTCGGCAGCTGGTGAAGCCGACCACACCCTGACTCGCGCCGGGCATCGGCGCGCCGGACGTCCAGCGCCGTAGCGTGCTCGCATGCCTGCGCTCGTGGCGACCACCACCGACTCGCTCGACGAACAGCGCAGCCGCGATCTGCGGCGGATGAAGACCGTCGCGACCGGGCTGCTCGTGGCGGTGGCGCTCGTCTTCGTCGCCGCCCGCGCTGCCGGTGACGGCGGCGGGTGGCTCGGCTACGTGGAGGCGTTCGCCGAAGCGGCGATGGTGGGCGCGCTCGCCGACTGGTTCGCGGTCACGGCGCTGTTCCGCCACCCACTCGGCCTGCCGATCCCCCACACCGCGATCATCCCGCGCCGCAAGGACCAGATCGGTCAGTCGCTCGGCCAGTTCGTGCAGGACAACTTCCTCACCGAGGAGCTGCTGAACGAACGGCTCGAGCGGGCGCGTGTCGGGGCCCGGCTCGGCGACTGGCTCGCACACCCGGCGAACGCGCTGCGCGCCTCGGCGGCCGCGGGCGACGTGATCCGCGGCGCACTGGAAGTGGTGGACGACCGAGCGATCGGCGGATCGATCGAGGGGCTCGTCGAACGCCGCATCCGCGCCACCCCCGTCGCGCCGCTGGTCGGGCGAGCGATCGATCTCGCGGTGGAGAACGGCCATCACCAACGCCTGCTCGACGCCACGATGACCGGTCTCGGCAACTTCCTCGACGACAACCGGCACACCTTTCGCGAGCGGCTGCAGACAGAGTCACCGTGGTGGGTGCCCGAGAGCATCGACGACCGGATCTTCGACAAGATCTTCACGGGCGTCCACCGCTTCCTCGACGACGTCGGCCGCGATCACGACCACGAGGTCCGCCGCTCGATCGACCAGCGCGTCGCCGGCTTCGCCGAGCGTCTGCGCGACGATCCCGAACTCGTGGCCAAGGGCGAGGAGCTGAAGGAGGAGTTGCTGGCGCACCCCGACGTGCGGGCCTGGATCGGGTCGCTGTGGGGTGAGGTGAAACGCTCGCTCGAAACGGCCGCGGTCGACGCCGACAGCGAGCTCCGCCGACGGATGACCTTCAGCCTCTCCCAGCTCGGCGAACGGCTGCGCAGCGACCCCGAGCTGCAGTCGAAAGTCGATCGATGGGTCGCATCGGCCGGGGGCTACCTGGTGTCGAACTACCGACACGAGGTGGCGAACATGATCTCGTCCACCGTCGAACGGTGGGACGCCGCGAGCACCAGCGCGCGCCTCGAACTGCAGGTCGGCCGCGACCTGCAGTTCATCCGCATCAACGGCACCGTCGTCGGCGGCCTGGCCGGCGTGCTGATCCACGCGCTGACCACACTGTCGTAGCCAGCCGCGGTTCGTTCGTCGTCGTCACATCTTCGGGTGACATCCACCTCGCGTGATCAGCCGACTGGCAGACTTTCGGCCGCGAGGAGTCGACCACGTCGCAGGATGGGTCCCTGCCGGCACCCATCGGAGGGAGGTTGGACCCATGTCCTTCAGCTTGGCCACGAAGTCACCGGCGCACGCCACGGCCCGAGGCATCAGCGTGGCGATCGCCGTCTCGTCGATCGGGCTGGCGTTCGTCGCCGCCGGGGCCGCATCCGCCGACGACACCGTCGTCGTCCGGGTGCCCCTCGACCGTACGGCCTCCAGTGCCCCCGGGACGACGGTGGTGCTCGATCAGGTGACCGTCGATCCCGGGCTCGTCGGACGGTCGTGCGATGCGAGCTACCGGGGCGACAACAACGGCAGCGTGCATCCCGGCACCGACCTGCTGATCACCTCGAACGGCGCCACGGTGGTGCTCGTCGACGTCGAAGGTGACCCGGGTCGGATCACGACCGGCTCGTCCACGCTCACCCTCGGCCCGTCGGTCCAGGTGAGCGTGCGCGTCGGCGCCGACGGCTTCGCCAGCCTGGGGGCGCAGCTGACCATCGTGTGCCCGGCGTCGGCGACCACGACGACCGCCGCCCCGACCACCACGGCGGAGCCGACCACCACGGCGGCGCCGACCACCACGGCGGAGCCGACCACCAGCGGCCCCGACACGTCCGTCGCCGTGGGCCCGCCGCCGGTGCCGACGCAGCCGCTGCCGTCGGTGTCGAACGCCTCCGAGAGCACGACCTCGACCACCGCCGTCGGTGCCGCGGGGCCCACCCCCACGCCGACCAGCGCGGTCGGCTCGGGCGGACCCACGACCGGTACCCCGACCGCGACCACGATCTCCGGTGGTCCGGGTACACCGGCGGGCGGCGCCGGCGGCTCGCTGCCGACCACCGGTTCCGATCCGGGCGGCGAGCTCGCCGCTGCCCTGCTCACGCTGCTCACCGGCGTGCTGCTGTGGCGGATCCGGTTGCCGCGCCCCACCGACCGACTGCACTGACCGCCCGCCGGCAGGTGCTCACGCCTCGTCGGACCGGTCGATCGCTGCCAGCCAGTCCGCCCAGTACCGCTTCCACTGCTCGACCGCGGCCGAGTCGGGCAGGCCGTCGTGGCTCACGTTCACCATCGTCCGCCCGTTCGGCTTCGGGGTGAACGAGAACAACGCCGACCCGACCGACTCACCGTCGATCGCGACGCCGATCCGCAACGCCTTGCTGGTGGGCTTCGAACGCAGACGGGTCTCGAGCCCGGGGAACAGCTCCACCCGGTCGGCGTCGTCGGCGATCATCGCCCGCAGCTCGTCGACGTCGACGACCACGGTGCGGGTCTTGCCGGCGCTGAACGTGCCGTCCGCCATCTGGTTCACCACCCGCCGACCGGTGATCCGCTCGTAGCCGACGGTGACCCCCTGCCCCCACCAGCCGTCGACGCCGTAGGTCTCGGCGACGTGTGCCGCGATGGCGGTGTGGCCGCGGTCGTTGCCCGGCCACGCATCGATCAGGTCACACCATTCGTCCCAGTCGCGCCCCGTGGCCCGCTTGATCGCGAGATCGTCGACCTCCGGCTCGGCGGCCCGCACCCGGCGCGTCGTGGGGTCCTGGTGTTCACCCGACGATGCGGTGCCGGGCAGGCCACCCAACAGCGCGCGGCGTGCGGCGCCGTAGCGCTCACCGGTCTTCTCCATCCGCTCGCGCACTCGGCGCTTGAACGATTCGTGCGTGGTCATGTGACGTCACCTCGTGTGTCGACGCGATCCGTCGACGACCCGCGCTCGTCGACGGTCGCGAGGATCACGACGGTTCCGTCACGCCGAGCACTCGAGGTCCCCTGTGCTCTCCGGAGCTCGGCGGCGCGGGTGCCGAGAAGAGAGTCCGGCGAGGCGTGTCGCCGACGTCGAGCGTAGCCGGCTCGGCCCGATCAGCCGGCGTCGCGGAGCTCGCGGCGGAGCTCGTTCACCTCGTCGCGCAGGCGGGCGGCGTATTCGAACTTCAGTTCCGCGGCCGCCTCGTGCATCTCCTCCTCGAGCGTCTGGATGAGCCGGGCGAGTTCCTGCTGCGGCATCGTCTTCAGGTCGTGCTTCACCTTGTCGCGCTCGCTCTGGCGACGACGGTCCTTGCCGGGCACCGGTGCGCCGCTGTCGCTCGACAGTCCGAGCGCCGACAGGATGTCGCCCACTGCCTTGCGGATCGTCTGTGGGTTGATCCCGTGCGCTTCGTTGTAGGCCAGCTGCCGCTGGCGGCGTCGTTGCGTCTCGTCGATCGCTCGCTGCATCGAATCGGTGATCGTGTCGGCGTACATGATCACCTGGCCGTCGACGTTGCGGGCCGCACGTCCCATCGTCTGGATGAGCGAGGTCTCACTGCGCAGGAAGCCCTCCTTGTCGGCGTCGAGGATGCACACGAGGCTCACCTCGGGCAGGTCGAGGCCTTCCCGCAGCAGGTTGATGCCCACCAGCACGTCGAACTCGCCGAGACGGAGTGCCCGCAGGAGCTCGATGCGCTGGATGGTGTCGACGTTGCTGTGCAGATACCGCACCCGCAGACCTTGCTCGAGCAGGTAGTCGGTGAGGTCCTCGGCCATCTTCTTCGTGAGCGTGGTGATGAGGATCCGGTCGCCCTTCTCGACCCGCTGGTTCACCTGCTCGATGATGTCGTCGATCTGGCCCTTGGTGGGTTTGACGATCACCTCGGGGTCGACGAGTCCGGTGGGCCGGACGATCTGCTCGACCACCTGCTCGGAGACCCGGAGTTCGTATGCGGCCGGCGTGGCCGACAGGAACACCACCTGGTTGAGACGTTCCATGATCTCGTCGAAGCGCAGCGGACGGTTGTCGCGTGCGCTCGGGAGCCGGAAGCCGTGCTCGACCAGTTGGTCCTTGCGGCTGCGGTCGCCCTCGTACTGGCCGTGCAGCTGGGGCACCGCGACATGGCTCTCGTCGATGACCAGCAGGTAGTCGTCGGGGAAGTAGTCGAGCAACGTGAACGGCGGCTCGCCGTAGGTACGGCCGTCGATGTGCATCGAGTAGTTCTCGATGCCGTTGCAGTAGCCGACCTCCTGGATCATCTCGAGGTCGTACTGGGTGCGCATGCGCAGGCGTTGTGCCTCGAGCAGCTTGCCGTTGGCCTCGAACCAGGCGAGTCGCTCCTGCAGCTCGGCCTCGATCCCGAGCACGGCCTTGCGCATCCGTTCGTCGCCGGCGACGTAGTGGGTGGCCGGGAAGACCTGGGTGCGGTTGAGCTCGCGCAGCTGCTCGCCGGTGAGCGGATCGATCACGGTGAGCCGATCGACGGTGTCGCCGAACATCTCGATCCGCAGCACCGACTCCTCGTACGACGGGTGCACCTCGATGGTGTCGCCGCGCACACGGAACTTGCCACGACCGAGCGTCATGTCGTTGCGGTCGAACTGCAGGTCGACCAGGCGTCGCAGGATGCTGCGCTGGTCGTAGTCGACGCCGACACTGAGATCGAGCAGTTGCCCCTTGTACTCCTCGGGGTTGCCCATGCCGTAGATGCAGCTCACCGAGGCGACGACGATCGTGTCGCGCCGGGTGAGCAGTGCTGCGGTGGCCGAGTGGCGCAGGCGGTCGATCTCGTCGTTGATCGACGAGTCCTTCTCGATGTAGGTGTCGCTCGACGCGATGTACGCCTCGGGCTGGTAGTAGTCGTAGTAGCTGACGAAGTACTCGACCCGGTTGTTCGGGAAGAACTCGCGCATCTCCTGCGCCAACTGGGCGGCGAGCGACTTGTTCGGCGCCAGGATGAGCGTGGGCCGCTGGACGTTCTGGATGGTCCAGGCGATCGTGGCGCTCTTGCCGGAGCCGGTGATGCCGAGCAGCGTCTGGAACCGGTCGCCGCGCTGGATGCCCTGACTCAGCAACTCGATCGCCTTCGGCTGATCGCCGGCCGGCGCGAACTCGGAGACCACCTGGAACGGTTCGCCGGTGAGGACGGGTGCGCCGGAGCTCGTCATGGGTCGAGCCTACCGCTCGAAAAGCAGCGGCAGAACGCACGTTCGACCTGACAGGATCTCCCCTGTGATCAGCTTGCCGATGCACACCGAGCGCCTCCTGTTGCGCATGGCGACGACGGAGGATCTCCCGACCATCGCCGCCTATCGCAACGATCCCGAGGTCGCCCGGTACCAGGACTGGCCGCTGCCGTACACGCTCGACGACGCCGTGGAGGGCTTCCGACGCGTGGCCGACCTCGACGGTCCGGCCGTCGGCAGGTCGGTGAACGTGATGATCGAGCACGAGGGAGAGGTCGTCGGCGACGTGTTCGTCGGCATCGGCGACGAACACCCCGGCGGCGCGGTGGCGTTCCTCGGCTACACCCTCGCGACCCGACACCAGGGCAAGGGATTCGCGAGCGAGGCCGCGTCGGCGATGGTGGACGCCGTGTTCGAGCACACGCCGGTGCATCGCATCGTGGCGACGCTCGATCCCGAGAACACGGCGTCGATGCGGCTGCTCGAACAACTGGGCTTCACGTTCGAGGGACTGGCACGACAGGCCGAACCCATCCGCGGCGAGTGGCTCGACGACATGCGCTTCGGTCTGCTCCGCGACGATCGTGCCGCGTGGCGTGCCCGGCCGCGGTCGTGCGAGCACGTGGCGCTCGTGGAGGTGACGCCGGACAACCTGCGCGCCGTGCTCGCACTCGAGACCCATCGCTTCCAGCGCCGGTTCGTCGCCCCGATGGAGGCCAGCCTGGCGCAGGCACTCGTGCCGGAGATCGTGAAGGACGGTGTCGCCGCGGTGCCGTGGTACCGGGCGATCGAGGCCGATGGGGAGATCGTCGGCTTCGTGATGGTGGCCGACGTGTCGCCCGTCGAGCCGTTCCCGTTCCTGTGGCGTCTGCTGATCGACCGTCGGCACCAGCGGCGGGGTGTGGGGGCGAAGGCGATCGCCGCCCTCGTCGAGCACGTGCGGGCGCGGGGACATCGTGCACTCGGGGTGTCGTGGGTCGATGCCCCCGGCGGGCCACGGCCGTTCTACGAACGACTCGGTTTCGTGCCCACCGGCGAGTTCGACGACGACGAGGTGATCGCCCGCCTCGACCTCTGACAGCGCGCCTTCGTGAGCGGGATGCGCACGGAGGACGCATCCGGCTCACGAAGGCCGGTTCGATCAGGCGACTTCGATGCCCCACTCGGCCACCAGATCGAGCGCCGTGTCGATCGGGATCGCGAACCCGATGTTCTCGACCGACACGCCGTTGGCATCGGTCGCGCCGGCCGAGTTGACGCCGACCACGCGACCGCTCGCATCGAGCAGCGCACCGCCCGAATCGCCCGAGCTGATCGCAGCGTCGGTCTGTACGAGGCCCGAGAGCGTACCGACGTCGGTGGTGATCGTGCGGTCGAGCGCCGAGACGATGCCTCGCGACACGCTCATCGTGTCGCCGAGGTCGAGGGCGTTGCCGATCACCACGACGTCGTCGCCGACCGCGAGGTCCACCGACGTGCCGAACACCGCTGGAGTGAGGCCGCTCGCGCCGTCGAGTTGCAGCACCGCGAGGTCGGCGGCGCTGTCGGATCGCACCAGCGTGGCCAGGTACGTCGTGCCGTCGCTCATTCGCACCGTGATCGACGACGCGTCGGTCACGACGTGGGCGTTCGTGAGCACGAGGCCGTCGGCCGCGAGCACGATGCCGGTGCCGGCTCCCTCACCTTCCACTCGCATCGGGCCCTGCCGGTACTGAACGACCGTGTTGATCTCGACGATCGACGCCTCGACGCCCGCCACCACTGCGGCGACGTCGAGGCCGCTGTCGGTCAGCCGTGTCGAGCTGACCGAGGTCGCGACGGCCTCGGCGGTCGTGGTGGCCGTCTCGCTGGTGGCGGGCGTGGCGAGCGAGGCGGCGAGCCAGCCGGCGGTGCCACCGCCGACGGCCGACGTGGCCGCGACCAGCGCCAGCACGGCCCCGAGGCGACGGCCTCCCCGGCGTCGACGTGCCGGCGCCGACGGTGACCGGGGCGGCGGGGGCGGCCACGGGCTCACCCCGTCCATCGGATCGAAGGTGTCGGTGGCGAACGGTGCTGGCGTGACGGTGTCGAACATGATGGGCCTCCTCGGGGGACGAGGCCATCGTCGACGGCGCATGTGTGAGCGGACGCGCCGCCGAGTGAGAGGACGGCGAGATCGGCTCGGGATCAGCTCGTCGGCTCGTCCTTGGGTTTGGGGGTCGGCATCTGCCAGTCGGCGGGCAGCTGCTCGAGTGCCGTCAGCGCCGTCCACAGACGGTCGATCTGCGGCACCAGGTCGTCGAGCGAGCCGCTGTTGTCGACCACGTGGGTCGCCGTCGCGAGCCGCTGGTCGCGTGTGGCCTGCTTCGCGATGCGGGCCCGAGCGTCTGCTTCGTCGAACCCACGTCCACCCACCAGCCGCTGCACCTGCACCTCGGGGTCGACGTCCACGACGATCACGGCCTGCAGCCCGTCGCGCGGGTTCTCGGTGAGCAACGGGATGTCCATCACCACCACGCGATCGCCGTCGCGTTCGGCCATCACCTGACGATTCATCTCGGCGCCGACCGCCGGGTGCACGATCGCGTTCAGCGCCTTCAGCGCCTCGGGGTCGGTGAACACGACCGAGGCGACGGCGGCGCGGTCGAGGCTGCCGTCGGCGGCGATCACCTGCGGGCCGAAGCGCTCGGCCATCTTCGCGAGCACGGGCGATCCCGGTTGCTGCACGTCGCGCACCACCTGGTCGGCGTCGACGATCACGGCGCCTCGCTCGGCCAGCAGTGCGCTCACCGTCGACTTGCCCGAGCCGATGCCACCTGTCAGTCCCACGAGGATCACGGTCACTACTATGCACGCCGGTGAAGGGCCCGGACGATCTGCACCCCGTGGGTGCCCCCGATCCGTCCGATCCGTCCGATCCGGTGCGACGTCCCGAACCCACCGACGTGACGTGGCCGCTGGTCGAACGCCGGCGTCTCGGCCGCCGGGCGGTCCCACCGGCCGGCATGCGCGACGCCCGCTCGCCCGACGCGATGGAGTCGACCGCCCCGTTCGCCGTCGCGGCCCCGATGTGGCCGTTCCGCGTGCTGGCGATCGTCGGAGCCGTGGTGCAGGCCCGCGACGACCTGGCGTGGAGCGAGTGGCCGCTGTGGGGATCGCTCGTCGTCGCGTCGGTCTACGCGGTCGCGTCGATCGTGCGGCCCGTCCCCCACCGCGACGATCACCGGGTGCGCTTGCGGCTCGTGAGCGAGCAGGCGTTGCACACCGTGCTCGTGATGCTCACCGGGGCCTGGGCGTCGCCGCTCGCACTGTTCATGATCCCGACGGTGATGGTGGCCGGCTTCGCCGTGGGCAGCCTGTTCGCAGCACAGCTCATCACGGCGTCGCTCGTGGTGGTGACCGTGCAGTACGTGCCCGACACGGGATGGGAACAGGGGGTGCGCGACGCGGCGATGTGGGCCGGCCTCCTCGGCGTGGTGGCGTTCACGACCGGCCTGTCGCAGCGCGCGGCCATCGATGCCGCTCGCCAGAAGGAGGCTGCGCTCCAGCGCGTCAACCGGCTCGCCGAGGCCAACTCGCTGCTGTTCGCGCTCCAGCGCGTGGCGCAGAGCATGCCCGCCTCGCTCGACCTCGACGACGTGATCGACTCGACCCTGTCGCGCGTGACCGCGCTGGTGCCGAGTGACTCGCTGTCGCTCTACTTGTTCGACGAGACCGACGGCAGACTCGACCTGTTCCGCAACAGCGGCGCGACCGCTCGGGCCCAGATCCCGCTCGCCGACGCACCAGCGATGGTGCGAGCCGCGATCGACGCGCCGCGCACGGTGCGGGTCGGCGAGCTGCCGGCGGGAACGGGACTCTCGGCCGACGCCCGGAGCGGGCTGTACGCAGCGCTGCGCGCACGCGGCACGATGGTGGGCCTCCTCGCGGTCGAGATGCACCGTGCCGGCGGCCACACCCAACAGCACACCGAGATCGTGCACGGCCTCGCCGAGCCGTTCGGCATCGCGATCGACAACAGCCGCCTGTTCCGGCGCATCCGGTCGGCCACCGTCACCGAGGAACGGCGGCGCATCGCCCGCGATCTGCACGACCAGGTCGGGTCGTCGCTCGCCTTCTTGGGCTTCGAGGTCGACCGGGCACAGCAGCTGGCATCACAGGGTGAACCGGTCGACGACGTGCTCGTGGAACTGCGCGAGCACCTCACCACCGTGGTGAACGACATCCGCGAGACGCTGCACGACCTGCGCACCGACGTGAGCGACCAGCGCGATCTGCCCGCCACGCTGCGCGAGCATCTCGCCCGCGTGCACGACCGCCGGCAGCTCGCGACCGAGGCCCACGTCGACGCGCCACAACGCCCGCCACGCCAGGTGGAGCGCGAACTGTGGCAGATCGCGCTCGAGGCGATCACCAACGTCGAGCGTCATGCCCAGGCCTCGAAGGTCACCGTCACCTACGTCTCGCAGCCCGATCACGTGCTGCTCAGGATCAGCGACGACGGCGTGGGACTCAACAACGGACCCCGACGTGCCGATAGGTACGGCATGGTCGGCATGCGCGAACGAACCCACGGGATCGGCGCGTCGCTGCACGTCGACTCGACACCCGGCGGTGGCACCACGATCACCGTCGAACTCGAGCCCGGTGAGGTGAAGCCGTGAAGGCACCGTCCGTGATGCTGGTCGACGACCACACGATGCTCCGCCAGGGGCTCCGCCGTTCGTTGGAGACCGAGGGCATCCCCGTCGTGGCCGAGGCCTCGAACGGCGAGGAGGCGATCAAGCTCGCCCTCGACGCCAAGCCGAGCGTGGTGCTGATGGACGTGTCGATGCCCCAGATCGACGGGATCGAGGCGACCCGGCGGATCATGCAGGCCGACGCCCGCCAGCGCGTCGTGATCCTCACGATGCACATCGACCGCGACGTGATCGAGCGGGCGATGAAGGCCGGCGCCGTCGGTTACATGACCAAGGACTCGACGGTGAAGGAGGTCGTCCTCGCGGTCAAGCTCGCGGCCAACGGCGACCGCATCCTCTCGCCCCGCCTGGCCGAGGTGATGCTGCAGGAGGCGAAGAACGACAGCGGTCCGGTGTCGCTGCTGTCGCCACGCGAAGAAGAGCTGCTGCAGCACATCGCCGACGGACTCGCCACGAGCGAGGTGGCCGAGAAGATGTACATCAGCCAGAAGACGGTGAAGAACCACCTGGCGAGCATCTACGACAAGCTCCAGGCCCGCGACCGCACACAGGCCGTGCTCATGGCCGTGAAGATGGGCATCGTCAAGCTCAACTGACGACCGTGCCGCCCACGGCGCCGGCGAACGCCGCGACGACCAGCGCGTGGTTCGCCGTCACGACCTCGGCCGGGAGCGCGGGCAGCACCTGCGCCCACAGCACGTTGCCCCAGCCGTACAGCTCGGGCTGGCGCGCCGGTCGTCCCTGGAACCACACGTGGAAGTGCGAGCTGCCGTCGCCCCATCGGTGGACGTGCACGCGGCCCACGCTGTCGAGCGAGTCGATCGCCGTCACGAGGTGTCGCGTGAGCACCCCGTACTCGGCTGCGAGCCGATCGTCGAAGTCCTCGAGGTCGAGGTGCTCGACGGTCTCGAGGAACAACCCGACCGGGTTCACCGACGGGGCGAGCGGCGTGATCTTCCAGCGCTCGTCGTGCCACAGCACCCGTTCGTCGCGCCCGCACGAGTGGCACGGGCGGTCCGGCGCTTCGCCGTCGCGGACCAGCTCGTGCGCCATCGGCTCGCCGAGGGGCTTGAGCCGGTGCTCCCCCTCGAAGGGGAACAGCGGTGACGACGCGAGACGTTCGACGCGAGCCGCAGAGGCTGCCGCGGAGGCATCCGGGTCGGAACTCATCGCCGGAGGATACGCGGCCGTGGCGGGTACCGCGATCGACATGGACGAGATGGACGACATCCGCGGCACGGTCGGCGACCGCGCCGACCTCGGCGACCTCGCCGACCTCCTCGGGCAGCTGTTGACGATCGAGCACGCCGGGTGGCGGTCGTTGTGCGACGGCACCGCCGCCGACTTCTACGGTGAGCTGATGACCGACGACGGCGTGATGGTGCTGGCCAACGGCCAGATCATGGACCGCGACGACGTGGTGCACGCCTTGCGCGATGCCGCACCGTGGTCGGCGTACGACATCGATGCGCCCCGGGCGGTGCGCGCCGGGCCGGAGGCGACCGCGCTGGTGTACGTGGGGACCGGTCGGCGCGACGAGGCGGATCCGTTCGTCGGCGCGATGTCGAGTGTGTACCGCCTGGTCGACGGCCGCTGGCGCCTGGCGCTCTACCAGCAGAGTCCGCGCGCCTGAGCCACCCGACGCAGGTTGTCCACCGGTCCGCACCCTCGACGCCGCTCGATCACGTTGCGCACAGGGTTGCCCACCGAGTGCGAGGGGTTGTGCACATGTTCGCCACACCTAGTCGGCACTGACGATCCACAACACCCCTCTGTCATCGTGTCGGCATGTCGATGATCCCCTCCGCCGCAAACCGCACCGCCACCAGCCGCGCCACGAGATCCCGACCGCGCCGCCACGGCGACGTGCTCGGCGATGCCGACCGTCGTGCCCTCGAACGATCGGGGTGGCGCACCTTCCTCAGCTACCGCGAGAACCACGAGCGCGGTTGGGACGGCACGCTGCTGTCCGTCACGCCGGTCTGGGTGGCCGAGGCCGAACGCGCCGACCGAGCCGTGTCGGCACGAGCCGGTGCCGTGCAGACCAGTGCGCCGACCATCGACGAAGCCTGGGCACGCCTCCGCATGCTCGCGGACGACGCCGACCGGCAGGCCGCTCGCCGCGCGGCCCGCCAGCGCCTCCACCGCCAGCCGCGCGCCGCGTGACGCAACCCGGACGCGGCCCGGATGCGGCCCGGACGCGGCGATGCCGACCGGCGGACCGGTCGGCATCGACTCGACAACCCTCGACCTCAGGTCGAGGTTCAGGTTCAGGCTTCGGGCTGGCCCTCGGCGTACTCGCCCTCGGCCGGCGGCTCGCCACCCGCTTCGTAGTACTCGGCCCACGCGGCCTCGCGCTCGGCGTCGTCCGGTCCGGCGGTCCAGTTGCCCTGCTCGTCGACGGCGAAGTGCTGGCGGTACTCCTCGGCCAGCTCGCCACCCTCGGCGGCCTGCTTGATCGACAGGCTGATCCGGCGACGGGCCAGATCGAGATCGATGATCTTCACCCACAGCTCCTCACCCGGGGTGACGACCTGCTCGGGCGAATCGATGTGGTGTGCCGACATCTCCGAGATGTGCACCAGGCCCTCGATCCCGTCGCCCACCTGGACGAAGGCACCGAACTGCACGAGCTTGGTGACCCGGCCGTAGACGAGCTGACCGACCTCGTGGGTGCCGGCGAACTCCTGCCACGGATCTTGCTGGGTGGCCTTCAGCGACAGGCTGATCCGCTCGCGGTCGAAGTCGACGTCGAGCACCTGCACCGTGACCGGATCGCCGACGGCGACGACCGCACCGGGGTGGTCGACGTGCTTCCACGACAGCTCGCTGACGTGGATGAGACCGTCCATCCCGCCGAGGTCGACGAACGCACCGAACGACACGACGCTCGACACCGTGCCCTCGCGGATCTCGCCGGGCTTCAAGTTGGTGAGGAAGCTGTCGCGGCTCTCCTTCTGCGTCTCCTCGAGGAAGGCGCGACGGCTGAGCACCACGTTGTTGCGGTTCTTGTCGAGCTCGATGATCTTGGCCTGCACCGTCTTGCCGACATAGGGCGCCAGGTCGCGCACACGGCGCAGCTCGACCAGCGATGCCGGGAGGAAGCCACGCAGACCGATGTCGACGATGAGGCCGCCCTTGACGACCTCGATCACCGGACCCTCGACCATGCCCTCGGCTTCCTTGATCTTCTCGATCGTGCCCCAGGCCCGCTCGTACTGCGCCCGCTTCTTCGACAGCAGCAGACGGCCCTCCTTGTCCTCCTTGGTGAGGACCAGGGCCTCGATCGCCTCGCCGATCGAGACGATCTCGTGCGGGTTGACGTCGTTGCGGATGCTCAGCTCGCGAGCCGGGATGACACCCTCGCTCTTGTAGCCGATGTCGAGCAGCACCTCGTCGCGGTCGATCTTCACCACCGTGCCGTTGACGAGTTGACCGTCTTCGACCTCGACCATCGTGCCGTCGATGGCTTCGGCGAAGGACATGCCGAGATCGTCGGCGACGATCTGGCGGGGGGTGTAGTTGCCCTCGTCGTCGAAGGAGCCCATGGCGCCGGACGAGGTGGTGGAGGTATCGGACAAGGAACTGTGCTTTCGGGACGGAGACGGGAACAGACAGATCGCCCAGCGAAACTGGACCTGCCGAGGATACCAGCTCGATCCGGGGGTTGCGAGACCCGGCGCGATCAGCACCGGGTGGCGAGCACCAGGTACTCGGGCGTCTCGACGCTCGGCGGATCGTCGCGGTACCGACCCGGCTCGACGCCGGTGATCGTGTCGACCCGCAGACCGGCCCGACGACACAGGAGGCGCAGCTCGCGCGGGGTGTAGCACCCGGTCCAGAGATCGACGGCCGCCGGGGTGCCCGACTCGTCGCGCACCTCGGTTCGCTCGTGGTTCACCCCCGAGTCGGCGTCGAAGGTGGCGTCCTCGAAGTACTTCACCACGAAGTACGCGTTGAACGCCGACAGGGCGAGACGGCCGCCCGGCCGCAACGCCCGTGCCATGCCCGCGAGCACCCCCTCGTCGTCGCCGTTCGCGGTCATCATGCCGAACGCTCCCTGGCACAGGCACACCACGACGTCGAACTCGGCGTCGAACGACAGTGCTCGGGCGTCGGCCCGCTCGAACGTCGCGCCCGCCGGTGCGTCCGCTGCCGCCAGATCGACGAACCGCTGCGAGATGTCGATGCCGTGCACGATCATCTCGCGGCGGGCGAATTCATGGGCGTGACGCCCGGGCCCGCAGCCGACGTCGAGGATCCGCGTGCCCGCCCGCAGATCGAGCGCGTGCACGAGGTGGTCGACCTCCTGACGGGTGCCCTTGGTGAACGAATACCGCAGGTACGCGCTGCCCAGGTGGTCGGCGATCGGCTCGAACCAGTGCGAGCCGGTCATCAGCCCTTGGCGTCGGCCCAGGTGCGGCCCCAGGCGACGTTCACCTCGAGCGGCACGTCGAGGTCGGCCGCGTGACGCATCAGGTCGATCACGAGCGGGCCGACCCGGTCCTGTTCGCCATCGGGCACCTCGACGAGCACCTCGTCGTGCACCTGGAGCACCAGCCGGGACGCCACCGCCGCATCGACGAGCGCGGCGTCGATCCGCACCAACGCGACCTTGAAGATGTCGGCCGCGAGTCCCTGGATGCCGGCGTTCATCGCCTGCCGCTCGCCGGCCTGGCGGATGCGGAAGTTCGAGTTGGACAGCTCGGGGATGGGGCGGCGGCGGCCGAACAGGGTCTCGGTGTAGCCCCGCATCCGGGCTTCCTGCACCGTGCGCTCCATGTACGCCTTCACGTTCGGGAACGCCGTGAAGTACGCGTCGAGGATGACCGCGGCTTCGTCGGTGGGGATGCCGAGCCGCTGGCCGAGGCCATAGGCCTCCATGCCGTACGCCAGCCCATAGCTCACCATCTTCGCCTTCGACCGCATGTCGACGGTCACCTGCTCGGGCTCGACGCCGAACACGCGCGACGCCGTGGCGTTGTGGATGTCGCGACCGCTCTCGAACGCGTCGATCAGGCCGGGGTCGCCGGCCAGATGGGCGATGCAGCGCAGCTCGATCTGGTTGTAGTCGGCGACGAGCAACTGGTGTCCGCCGGCCGGGACGAACGCCCGCCGGAACAACCGGCCTTCGTCGCTGCGCACCGGGATGTTGTGCAAGTTGGGCTGGTCGCTCGACAGGCGGCCGGTGCGGGCCACCGTCTGGTTGAACGTGGCGTGGATCCGGCCGTCGGCCGCGACCTCCTGCAAGAGCCCCGTCCCGTAGGTGCCGCGGAGCTTTTCGACCTCGCGGTAGGTGAGGAGCGGCTCGATGAACTCGGGCCACTGGTCTCGCAGCTTCTCGAGCGTGGCCGCGTCGGTGCTGAAGCCGGTCTTGGTCTTCTTCCCCGGCGACAGCCCGCGTTCGGTGTAGAGGATGTCGCGCAGCTGGATCGGCGAGTTGATGTTGAACGGCCGTCCGACGATCGCGTGCAACTCGGCGGTGAGCCGCTCGCAGTCGGCGGTGAGGCGGGCGTTGAGCTGCTGCAGCTCGGCGATGTCCACCGCGATGCCCACGTGTTCCATCTTGGCGAGCACCTGCACCAGCGGGTTCTCGATGGTGCGGTACAACTCGACCATGCCCTGTTGGGTGAGCGCTGATTCGAGCGCATCGGCGAGGTGGGTGACGGCCAGCGCCTCGGCGCCGGCCCGGGCTCGCCCGTCGTCGCCGCCACCGAAGTCGAGCTGCCCCTTGCTGGACGGATCGGCGGCCTCACCCAGTTGGAAGTCGGTGTACTTCTCGAGCAGCTCGCCGACGGCGTAGCGCGTCTCGGCCGGGTCGATGAGATACGCAGCGATGGCGGTGTCGAGCTGGAGCCCGTCGAGCGCGAATCCCGACCCGAGCATCGACCGCATCAACGCCTTCACGTGATGGCCCCGAACCCGCGGGTGTTCGGCCAGGGCCGCCAGCACGGACGGGTCGGACACGATTGCCTCGGGCACCCACCACACGTCGGCCGAGGCGGCGTCGGCCACGAACGCGAGGCCGGTGAGCGGGGTGCGGCCGGGCTCGCCGACCCACGACACCGCGAGGTCGAGCGTCGCCGCCGCCGCGATGGCCGCCGCCGCTGCGTCGGCCGACGCCGCCTCGCGCACCTCGGCGTGCAGCACCTCGGCCGTCGAGGACCGCGGGGCCGAGCCGGCCGCGCCCAACGCCTCGTACAGCCGGTCGTGGAGCGACTTGAACTCGAGGAAGTCGAACAGGCGCGTCACCTCGTCGTGATCCGGGTCGACGGTGAGACCGCCGAGGTCGACCTCGATCGGGGCGTCGCGCCGCAGCACCATCAGCTGGTGGTTGGCGCGAGCCTGGGCCTCGTGCTCGGCGAGGTTCTGGCGGAGCTTCGGGGTCTGTTTGTCGACGTTGGCGAAGATGCCGTCGAGCCCGCCGTAGGTGGTAATCAACTTGGCGGCGGTCTTCTCCCCCACTCCCGGCACGCCGGGCAGGTTGTCGCTCGGGTCGCCGCGCAACGCTGCGTACTCGGGGTACTGCGCAGGGGTGACGCCGGTGCGTTCGACGATGCCCGCCTCGTCGTAGAACGCGTAGTCGCTCACGCCGCGGCGGTTGTACAGGACCTTCACGTGCGGGTCGTGCACCAGCTGGTAGCTGTCGCGATCGCCCGTGACGATCACGATGTCGTGGCCTTCGGACTCCGCTCGCGTGGCGATCGTGGCGATGATGTCGTCGGCTTCCCAGCCGGGCAGCTCGAACACGTGGATCCGCAGGGCCTCGAGCACCTGGCGGACGAGTCCCATCTGCTGCCGCAGGATGTCGGGGGCGGCTTCGCGCTGCGCCTTGTACTCGGGGTTGGCTTCGTGACGAAAGGTCGGCTCGGGCCGGTCGAACGCCACCATGATCGCGTCGGGCCGGTGGTCCTTCAGCAGGTTGATCAGCATCGACGTGAAGCCGAACACCGCATTGGTGACCTGTCCGCCGGCGGTGGCCATGTCCGTCGGCAGCGCGAAGAACGCGCGGTAGGTGAGCGAGTTGCCGTCGAGGAGCAGGACCTTCATGCCAGCGCTCAGGGCCGGAGGGTGCCGGCGATGATCCGGTCGGCGATGTCGCGCATCCGGCACCGATCGCTCATCGCGCTGCGCTGGATGAACGTGAACGCCTCCTGCTCCTTGTAGCCGAGTTCGTCCATCAAGATCCCCTTGGCACGATCGATCAGCTTGCGCGACTCGAGCTGCTCGCCGAGGGCGTCGACCTCGCCGTCGAGCGCCTGCAACTCGCGGAACCGGCCGATCGCGACCTCCATCGCCGGGATCAGATCGTTCTTCTGGAACGGCTTCACCAGGTACGCGAGCGCGCCCGCATCGCGTGCTTCCTCGATGATCTCGCGTTGGCTGAACGCGGTGAGCATGAGCACGGCGCAGATCCGCTCGGTGGCGATCGTGCGCGCTGCGGTGAGCCCGTCGACGCCGGGCATCTTGATGTCGAGGATCGCCAGGTCGGGACGCAGCTCGCGCACGAGCGCGATCGCCTGGTCGCCCCGGCCGGCCTCGCCCACCACCTCGTAGCCCTCCTCTTCGAGGGACTCCTTCAGGTCGAGACGGATGATGGCTTCGTCTTCGGCGATCACCACGCGGATGGTCACAGGCGTTCCTTTCGACTACCGGCCCGCGGACATTCAAGCAGGTGGGTGCGCGCGATCGCGCCCGAGCGGGGGCTACGACCCGTTGAGCTGGTCGAGGAGCTGGTCCTGCAGCGCTTCCAGCCGCGCGATCTCGTCGCGCACCTTCGAGCGGTGTCGCTGCATCGCGTCGGCGTGCTCGCGCGCTTCGCGTGGCTCGGAGCCGAGTGGCTGCTCGGACACCAGGGCCCGCAGCTCGGCGTCGTCGGCGTCGTCGGCGAGGTGGACGAGTTGCTCGTCGATCACGCCGAGCTCGACGCGCAGGTCGCGAAGGCGCCGCCCGGTCTTGCGGAGGCGGTGCTCGACGATCCGGTTGCCCATCGGCGACCGAGTGTAGAACGCGACGCCGCGGCGCGGGCGTGGCACCATGGCGCCGTGGACGAGTGGGGTATCACCGACGGCTACTACGACGTGGACGGCATCTGGCACCCGATCGACCCCGCGGTGCGCGAGCGCATCCGCACGGCGATGGGCGACCCGCGGCCGGGCCCTCCGCTGTGGTTCGTGGTCGCCGGCACTCACCACGACCTCTGGAACGCGTGCGAACTGGTGCTGGAGGACGGCACGAGCTGGGGGGTGCGCCACGACCTGCCCGCCGGGGTGCCGATCGGATACCACCAGCTCCGTCCGCAGGACGGCTCACCGGCGACGACCGTGATCGTGCATCCGTCACGGTGCCCCGAGCTGCCGATCGGCTGGGGTGTCGCCGCCCAGGTGTACGCACTGTGGAGCGAGCGCTCGTGGGGTATCGGCGACCTCGGCGATCTCCGCGTGCTGTGCGAGCGGGTGGCGGCCGACGGCGGCATCGCCGTGCTGGTGAGTCCGTTGCACCAGCCGGCGCCGTCGCTGCCCCAGGAACCGAGCCCGTACTACCCGAGCAGCCGCCGGGCCTGGAACCCGATGCTGCTCGCGATCGACGCGCCGGTACCCGCTCGACTGCGCTGCGACCCCGATCACCTGATCGACCGGGACGACGTCTGGATCGCGAAGCGGGCGGTGCTCGAGGCGCAGTTCGACTCGGTCGACGACGGGTCGATCGTCCCGTCGGAGGTGTCGCGCTGGAACGCCCACTGCGATGTGCAGCAGGCGGCATGGCAGCGCTGGCCGAGCACGTGCGACCAGGACGAGTTCGATCCCGCCTGGCAACGCCGGGCCCGATTCCACGAGTGGCTGCAGCAGCGCGTGGGCGACCAGCTCGCCGAGGTCGCGGCCACCGGCGTGCACCTCATCGGCGACCTGGCCGTCGGCTTCTCCCCCGACGGCGCCGACGCGCACGCCTTCCGCGACCTGCTGGCGCTCGACATGCGCATCGGGGCGCCACCCGACCAGTTCAACACCGAGGGTCAGGAGTGGGGCCTGCCGCCGTTCGTGCCGTGGAAGCTGCGCGCCGCGGGCTACGCGCCGTTCGTCCAGACGGTGCGCGCGGCGTTGCGCGGCGTGCACGGCCTGCGGATCGATCACGTGATGGGTCTGTTCCGCCAGTACTGGGTGCCGGCGGGTTCATCGCCGACCGAGGGCGCGTACGTCACCTTTCCGGCCGAGGAGCTGCTCGCGATCGTGTGCCTCGAGGCCACGCGCGCCGGGGCGTTCGTGGTGGGCGAAGATCTCGGGACCGTCGAGGCGTCGGTGCGCGAGATGCTCGCCGAGCGCCACATCGCCGGCACCAAGGTGCTGTGGTTCGAGGAGGATCCGCCCGAGCGCTGGCCCGAGATCGCGCTCGCCACCGTGACGACCCACGACCTGCCGACCGCGGTCGGGGTGTGGAATCGGGGGATCACGGGCGACCCGGACGACGACGAGGTGTACGAGCGGCTGCTCGCCGTCGCTCCCTTCGCGAGGACGGCAGCCGGCGCCGCGGCTGCGGCGAACGAGGCGTTGAAGGCCAGTTCGTCGCGGCTGCGCCTGCTGACGACCGACGACCTTGCCGGCGCCGAGCACCAACCGAACGTGCCCGGCCCGAACGACGAGCCCAACTGGCGCCGCCGGCTGCCGAAACCGGTCACCGACCTCCTCTGAGAACCCGTCCTGGGCGCCACCCGCCACTCACCGCACCAGCTCACACGAATCCGCGGCACCCAGAACCCACGAGAACCCGTCTGGGCGCCACCCGCCACTCACCGCACCAGCTCACACGAATTCGCGGCACCCAGAACCCACGAGAACCAGTCCTGGGCGCCACCCGCCACTCACCGCACCAGCTCACACGAATTCGCGGCACCCAGGACGTTGCTCAGAGGGCGACGGGGGTGGCGCCGGGGGCGCGGCGGAGGCGGGCGGCCGGCATCCAGTTGGGGCCGGCGGTCGCGTCGACGCGTGCGAGCAGACGATCGGCCACCGGTCGCACCAGCTCGACGAACGCCTCGGTCCGAGACGCGCCGAGCCGTTGCCAGGGCAGCGCAGTGATCGTGTCGAGCCGGTCCTCCATCGACTGGCGGTGCGCGATCGCCGCATCCGTGAACTGCCCGGCGGCGACGAAGCCGCGACCCGCCAACTCGTCCATCGCACGTTCGATCATCTCGTCGTTCGCACCCCGGCTCCGAGGCAACCAGTCGTCACCGTAGGCACGCCATGCGCCGTCGAGGAGTCCTGCGGCCGTGGGCGACAAGCCGTCGGCGACCTGGATGGCCCAGTGGACGTCGCCGCGCCATTCGCGGATGCAGTTGAGCGCCAGCCATGCCGACAGTGCTTCGTCGTGATCGGGGCGCGGCCACTGACGGTGCGCGGCGAAGCACACCCGACCTGCCGATGGCAGCGCGTCGGCGACGGCCCACAGATCGGGCGCGAACTCGCCCAACGGTTCGACGATCTCGGGCACGAACGTCCGCAGCCCCGCCGATACCGCCTCGTCACGGACGCGTGCGGCGTCGACGAACGTCGTGTGCTGGATGCACAGGTCGAGGGCGAACCGGACGAAGTCGGGATGGATCGACCCGAAGGCGGCGGTGACGGCCTGGTGCCCGGCTGCGGCGAGCGGCGCCGCGCGACTGGCGATGTAGTAGCCGGCGCCGTTCGGGACGCCGAGCGCGGCGTAACGCTCCACGGCACCGGGATCCCAGAAGATCCAGCCGATCAGCCGGTGCGACGCGAGCGCCGCACGTCGGGAGAGTTCCGCCCAGTCCGTGTCCATGCGGCGAGGCTAGGCAGCACCGGCCGCCGCTGCGGTGGTCAGCCGCGCATGGCGGCGAAGCGCCGGGCGACGTCGTCCCAGTTGACGACGTTCCAGATCGCCTCGGCGTACTCGGCGCGACGGTTCTGGTACTGGAGGTAGTACGCGTGCTCCCAGGCGTCGATCACCAGCAACGGATCGCTGCCGACCAGCACGCTCTCGTGGTGCACCTCCACCTGCTCGACCATCAACTGCTGGCCGACGGGCTCCCACACGAGGGCCGACCAGCCCGAACCCTGCACCGACACCGTCGCCGCGGTCATCTGCTTCCGGAAGGCGTCGAAGCTGCCGAACTGGTCGTCGATCGCCGCCGCCAGGTCGCCGACGGGCTTGTCGCCGCCATCCGGACCGAGGTTCTGCCAGTAGAGGGAGTGCAGGACGTGACCCGACGTGTTGAACGCGAGCGTCTTCTGCAGTCCGACGAGCGAGGCGAAGTCGCCCGTGGCACGGGCCTCGGCCAGCTGGTCGAGCGCCTTGTTGGCGCCGTCGACGTAGGCCTGGTGGTGCTTGTCGTGGTGCAACTCGAGGATCGTCGCGGACAGGTGCGGCTCGAGCGAGGCGGGGTCGTACGGGAGGGCGGGAAGCGTGTACGTCATGGGAGGAGTGTTCCCCGATCGCGCCGGGCGCACGCACCGAAACCGGCGTGGCACACGTCACCCGGACGTGGGGGAACCCACGGCGTCCGCTGGACGACACCACGGTCGGACCTCGCGGCGCACGGCACGGCACCCCACCGCGGACGGCACCGGCGGCTACCGTCGCCGGGCGAAAGGACGGCGATGAAGACGATCTCCAAGCTGCTGGCCCTCGGCGCGGTCGGCACCCTCACGGCGAGCGCGGTGCGTCGGGTGATGCCGGCATGGGCGGCACGCACTCGCCAGCTCGAGCGGGTCGCACCCGGGTTGCGCAGCCGGGCGCTGTACCTGCAGACCTCGGTCGACGGCGACCGCAAGCTGCGGATGGCACGCCGGCTCCTGTCACGACCCGGCCCGCTCCGTCCGGGCGTCGCCGTCCGGGAGACGATCGCCCAGATGCCCGGTGGCGACCCGGTACGAGTGCTGCTCTACGAGCGACCCGAGCGCGTCCGGCCGTCCGGCGCGCTCGTGTGGATCCACGGTGGTGGGTTCGTGATGGGCGTGCCCGAGGGCGACCACGAGTTCTGCAGCAGGGTGGCCGACGAGCTCGACGTCCTCGTGCTGAACGTCGACTACCGGCTGGCGCCCGAGCACCCGTTCCCGGCCGGACTCGACGACTGCCTCGTCGCGCTCGACTGGCTGCACGACCGGTGCGACGAACTGGGCCTCGACCCGAACCGCTTCGCGGTCGGTGGCGCCTCCGCCGGCGCGGGTCTCGCCGCATCGGTGGCGCAGGCGGTGCACGATCGGGGTCGGCCCACGCTCGCGTTGCAGCTGCTGCAGTACCCGATGCTCGACGATCGCACCGCCACGCGCGAGCCGTCACCCGACGGCGATGCGCTCGTGTGGTCGAGCCGGTCGAACCGGTTCGCCTGGGCCGCATACCTCGGGCACGAGCCCGGCGAGCCCGAGGACCGCCCGTACGCGGTGCCCGCCCGCCGTCACAAGATGCGAGGCCTGCCGCCGGCGTTCATCTGTGTCGGCGACATCGACCTGTTCCACGACGAGGACGTGCTCTACGCACGCCGGCTCGCCGCAGCCGAGGTGCCCTGTGAGGTGCACGTCGTGCCCGGGATGTTCCACGCCGCCGACATGATGGTTCCCGACGATCCCGCGATGGTGGAAGTGCGTCGCCGGATGATCGACGCGCTGCGCGGCGCGCTGAGGCCGGCGGCGCGCTGAGGCCGGCGGCGCGCTGAGGCCGGCGGCCCGCTGACGCCTGCGGTCGAAGGACCTGCGAGCCGCAGCCGGTGGCGCCGTCAGACCGTGCAGCCGGTGCCGGCCTTCATCAGCTCCTGGCACACGGTCGTCCGGGTGATCAGCCACACGCCGTCCACCAGCCGGGCGCGCCCGTACGCGGGCAGCTGGCCGGAGTATCCGTCCTCGTACGGCTCGAACCCGCTCGTGTAGGTGAAGCTCGCCTCGATCGGCGAGAAGAACACGAGGTCGACGATCTCCGGCTCGATCTCGCGGATCTGCGGACCGAACTGCTTCATGAGGTTCTCCATGATCAGGTCGATGCCGCTCGGGTCGTCGACCAGCCGGAACAGCGTGTCCTTCGAGTCGAGGTCGGTGAACAGGGCCTCGAAGTTCGCCTCGATCAGCGCCTGTTCCGCAGCGGGATCGGCCGGCTGCTCGGGTCCGGGGTCGGGCAGATCGAGCTCGGGGATCTCCGGCACCTCGGTGGTGGGGACGAAGCCGCCCATGCACTCGGGGTCGCTCCACATCGGGATGCCCTGCCAGAGGTCGTCGCGTGTGAGCACGTCGCTGTCGCCGTCGTCGTGGAGCACCTCGAACCGCAACTGCTGCATCACCCCGCCCCACGGGTCGAACATCGGCCCGTCGTCGCCGGCGGGCATCGGCACCGAGACCGCCATCGCCACGATCCCGTCGATCGGTTCCATCGTGTCGACTTGTCCGCCGGCGTGCGACAGCCGCACCTGGGTCACGTCGTCGCCCACCTGCCCGAGCAGCACCACCACGGGGGCCTCCTCGACGAACCCACCCGAGTTCACCTGCACCGCCGGCTCGGGCGGCGGGGCCTTGGTGCGTGGCAGCTGGTTCTGCGCGATCGCGTCGGCCGAGAGCGCCGTCACCGACAGCGTGCTCTCCGGCACGCACCAGTCGGGCACGTCGTCGGCCATCGGCATCGGGCCGAAGAACACCTCGGTGTCGCTCTCGTACACGCGCACCTCGATCCCCGACGCGGTGGTGCGGGAGAACAGGCGCGTGGGCGAGGTGGACACCGGCTCCACGTCGATGTCGTCGTCGACGGTGGTGGACGGTGCGGCAACCTCTGTCGCCTCGTCGTCGTCGAGCACGATTCGCTGCACCACCACCGCGGCGCCGACCAGCGCGACGAGCACCGACGCGGTGATGACCAGCACCACCCACGTGCGCGGGCCTCGAGCACGGCGCTCGTCCCCGTCCTCGGGCGATCCCGTCTCGACCATGTGCCCACTCCCCTCGTGCGCCACCCGGGACCGCGTCGACGCCACGGCCCGGAGGAACCGTACACACCGAGAACGATCGCCGGGCCGCGGCCCCGCGCACCGGTCGCGTCTGGCATGCTCGGCGCCGAGCGGCCGGGGGCGGACGCTCGCGACACACCGGCCCGATCCGACGTCCTTGACGCCGACCGAGCAGCGATACATACTCGGTATGCAACGACGACGGATCGGACCACGGACGTCCGGGAAACGGGGGCAGCGGTGCGGATCGGTCGACGACCGGCCGAACGACGAGGCGACGCTCGGGCGTCGCGCGGTCCTGTCGCGCGCCGGGCGCGTGTGGCGGGGATCGCTGCGGCCCTCGGCACGGTGGTGCTCGCCGTCCCGGCGTCGGCGGCCCCCGACGACACCGGCGGCGACGACGCCGGCGGCACCGGTCGGGCCGAGGACGTGCTCGACGTGCGCGCCGAGCTGTCGAGCCAACTCGATCCGGGCGACGTGGCCGTGGTGCGCGTCACCATCGCCGCCGACCGGCTGATCGACGGCGTGGTGCGTGCTCGCAGCCTCAGCGCCGAGGTCACCGTCGAGGCCACCGTGCAGGTGACCGGTGGATCGACCGAGCAGGTGTTGCTCGCGATCCCGGTCGGCGACCCCGGGCCGGTGAGCGTCGAGCTGCTCGACGGCGACGACACCATCGACGAGGACCAGGTGCGCTTCGCCCACGACGCCGGCACCGATGTCGCCGGCCTGCTGCCGATCCTGCGCACCCGCAGCGGCGAACCACCGCAACGGGTCACCCTGCTCGGCGACCTGCGCCGGGTGAACCTGGTACCGTTGTCGACCGACGTGCTCGACCTCGGCCCGGCAGCGCTCTCGCAGCTCGACACGGTGCTCGCCGGCACCGACGACCTCGCGGCGATGTCGCCCGAGGGTCTCGACCACCTGCTGTCGTGGCTGTCGCTCGGTGGCCGGCTGGTGCTCGACGACGCCGACGACCTCTCGACCCTGCCGCCCGACTGGCGACCCGACGGAGCGAGCCACATCGGCGCCGGGTTGGGCGAGGTGCGCATCGCCCCCGGGCGGCTCACCGCAGGCGACTGGGACGAGGTGCTCGTCGCCGCCCCGCTGTCGGGGTACGACTCGCCGATGGGCGT
The DNA here is from genome assembly GCA_020637235.1 of Acidimicrobiaceae bacterium. Taxonomy (GTDB): domain Bacteria; phylum Actinomycetota; class Acidimicrobiia; order Acidimicrobiales; family Ilumatobacteraceae; genus VFMC01. Next base: position 103,767 of record JACJWG010000007.1, read on the forward strand.
CGTGGGCATCGACGTGGTGATCGACCCTCGCGTCTCGCTCGCGCGCCGAGCGGGGGTCGAGCTGCCCGAGCTCGGCACGATCGTGGCCGTGCTCGCCGGGTACGTCGTGCTGGTCGGCCCCGTGCTCTACCTCGTGCTGCGGCGCTTCCGACGGCTGACGGCCGCGTGGGTCGCGATCCCGGTGCTCGCACTCGTCGTGTCCGCCGGTGTGGTGGTCACGAGCCGCGGCTGGGACACCGGCGGGCGGCCGGCCGCGTCGGCGATCGTCCAGACGAGCGACGCCGGTGGCCAGGTGGCCGTGCAGCAGCTGGTGGTCGACCGCTCCGGCGGCGAGCGGATCGTGGCCTTCCCGGCGGGCTGGACGGCGATCGGACGCAACCCGTACCTGTGGTTCGGCGGGAGCGACGTCGCCCGGACCGCCTCGGCCGGCGCCGGCGGGCTGGAGGTGCGCGCACGGCTCGAGGCGGGCCAGGTGGCGGTCGTCGAGGCGGAAGGACCGCGTGCGGCTCCGCTGCTCGACGTCGAGGCGACCGCGGTCGACGCCGACGAGGTGCGCGGCGAGGTCACGAACCTCACCGCGGTCACGCTGCGATCGGTGGCGGTGTTCGGCGGCGGCACCGCCGTGCTGATCGGCGACATCGAGCCGGGCGCCACCGCCTCGTACACGCTCGCCGGGGTACGGGCCGACGCCGACCCGTTCGACACCCCGCTGCGCCAGGTGTACAACGATCCCGCGTCGGGCCTCGGCTTCGGTGGCGAGGCCACGCCGTACGTCGATCTCGGCCTGTGGAGCTGGTTCTCGTCGCGTACACCCGACCTGCTCTATCCCGACGCGCACGTTCGGGTGGCAGCGTGGTCGGACGAGCTCGGTGCGGTCGACGGGCGTACCGGCGCCGAGGACGACGTCACGCTGGTCACCGCCGCCGAGCCGATCCGTTCGAACGGCACGATGCACCAGATCAGTATGCGCCGCGACTGGTTGGAGGCGGCGTTCGACCCGAACACCGGCGCACTGCAGTCGCCGGTCGCGCAGTACGTGCTGCCCGGCGGGATCGACGCAGCGCTCGAGCTCGAGCTCGACACCGGCTTTAGCGCCGTCGAGTTCCTCGACAGCCGGGGCCGGTGGGTGAAGCGCACGCCGAGCGGCGACGACGACGTCGTGGCCGTCCCGAGCGCAGCGGTGCGCGACGGTGTCGTGGTGGCCCGCCTGGTGCTCGATCAGATGATGCCGATGGATCCGAGCTCGCTGCCGATCCCCGCATTGCGCGAGGTGGGCGCGTGAGCGACACGACCTCCACCGACCTCGCCGTTCGCACGGCCGGGCTCACGAAGCGATACGGCACGCTGCTCGCGGTCAACGACATGTCGCTCGCAGTGCCCACCGGATCGATCTTCGGCCTCATCGGACCGAACGGGGCGGGCAAGTCGACCACGTTCGCGATGCTCGCGAGCCTGTTGCGTCCCTCGTCGGGCGAGCTCTCGGTGATGGGGGTCGATCCGGCCCACGACCGCGACGAGTTGCGCCGCCGGCTCGGGTACATGCCCGACACCCTCGGTGTCTACGACAACCTGCGCGTCGTCGAGTACCTCGAGTTCTTCGCGGCCAGCTACCGCGTGCCGCGTCACCGCTGGTCGGCGCTGATCGCCGACCTGCTCGAGCTCGTCGAGCTCTCGGTGAAGCGCGACTCGATGGTGAACTCGCTGTCGCGCGGCATGAAGCAACGGCTCAGCCTGGCGCGAGCGCTGGTGCACGACCCCGATCTGCTGGTGCTCGACGAGCCGGCGAGTGGTCTCGATCCCCGCGCCCGCGTGGAGTTGCGCGACCTGTTGCGCGGCCTCAACGCGATGGGCAAGACGATCATCATCTCGTCGCACATCCTCGCCGAGCTCGAAGAGGTGTGCTCGCACGTCGCGATCATGGAAGCCGGGCGCCTGCTGGCGAGCGGCCCACCTCGCGAGATCCTCGACCGGCTGGGCGGCAGCCGTACCATGCGCGTGCGCTTCGCCGACGGGCTGGTCGAGACCTTCACCGTCGACTCCGGGGCCGATCAGGCGCACTTGTTGCGGCGGTTGGTGATCGACGAGGGCCGCGACGTCGTCGAGTACGTCGAGGAGAGCGGCGGCCTCGAGCAGCTCTTCCTCACGGTGACCCAGGGGGTGGTGCAGTGAGACTCACCGTCAATCCGGTGCTCGCTCGCGAGGTGAAGGAGCGCATGCGCGGCCTCTGGACGTTCGTGGTGCTCATGGTGTTCCTCGGTCTGCTCACGCTGACCGTGTGGGTCGCGCACGCCGCCACCCGCTCGTACGACCCGTTCAGCTTCGACCTCGAGCGTCAGACCCGGCTCGGCCGCGACCTGTTCGAGTGGGTGCTCACCATCATGATCGTGCTCGTGATGTTCTTCGTGCCGGGCCTCACCGCGGGTGCCGTCGCCGGAGAACGGGAACGCCAGACGCTCCTGCCGCTGCAGATCACCCTGTTGAAGCCCCGCCACATCCTGTGGGGCAAGGTGATGGCGTCGCTCGCGTTCTTGACGCTGTTGGAGGTGGCGTCGTTGCCGGTGCTGGCCGTCGCCTACCGGCTCGGTGGGGTCACCGTCGCCGATCTCGTCGCCGGACTCGCCGCCGTGCTCGTGGTGGGCGTGCTGCTCGCCACGATGATCGTCGGCATCTCCTCGTTCGCGAAGCGGGTCCAGACCGCCACCCTGCTCGCCTACGGGTTCACGATGGTGGTCGCGGTCGGATCGTTCGTGGTGGCCGGTGTCGCGTCGGTGGTCGACTCGAACCGTGGCTTCGACCCGAGCGATCCGCCGGCGGCGCTGCTGCTGCCCAATCCGATCGTGTTCGCCGCCGTGGCGACCGCGGGCGAGAACATCGACAGCGGCGACGGCCCGCTGCAGGCGCTGCGCCAGCTCGTCCGGGACACCCACCGCGCCAACGGCGGCTGGTGGCTGGGCGACGGCGAGGTGGCCGACGGGTTCGATCCGAACGGTGGATTCGTCTTCGTGGACGACGACGGGTTTCTGGTCGACTCCCCCGGGCCCACCACGTCGGCCGCACTGATGTCGTTCGGCTCGCTGGCCGCCCTCGCGGTGGCGCTGTTCGCCCTCGGGTGCCGCCGGCTGCGCACGCCTGCGGAGACCGAACGATGAGCGACACCACGCTCCCCCGTCGTGTGGCCTCGCTGCTCGACGACGTCCGAGGCCGGCTGCGCGTCGCATGGGCGGCCGAGACCGCACAGTGGCTCGCTCCTGCGGTGGCGGCCACGGCGTTCGTCCTGGTGCTGTCGGCCCGCTTCGTCCCGTTCGCCTGGCTCGAGTGGGCCGCACTCACCGTCGCCGTGGTCGCTGCGGTGGTCGTGGTGGTGTCGGCCGCAGTCGTCCGCATCCCCGATCTGGTCGCGGCGCGCGCCGCCGATCGGGGCCTGCGCAGCGGCGACGTCTTCGCCGCGGCGGTGCAGTTCGCCGGCGCGCCGACGGGATTCGCTCGCCGCATCAGCGAGCGCGCCGATCACCTGGCGGCGGGCGCCCGTGCGTCCGATGCGATCCCGTGGCGCCCCCGGGGCCGACGACTCGCGCTGGCCGCCGTGCTGGCATCGGCCGCGGTGGTGCTCGCGCTGATCGCGAACCCCCAGGACGAGCGACGCCGCGCTCGCGACGCCGAGGCGGCAGCGGTGGAGCAACTCGCCGACCAGGTCGCTGCGGACGCCGACGCGCTCGCGGCCCGTGGCGAAGCCGCCGAGGCAGCCGCCGAACGCCTCCGCCAGTTGGCCGACGAGCTCGCCCGGACCGACTCGCTCGAGCGCGCCGAGGAGCTCGCGACCGCCGCACAGCGCGATCTCGAACGTCTGGCCGGGGAGGACCTGCTCTCGAAGAAGGCGGCGACCCAGGGTCTCGATCGGTCGCTCGAGACCCAGCCGCTCGTGCCGGGCGGGCCCACGGCCGCGAGCGACCAGCTCGACGCGCTCGCCGACCAGCTCGACGAGATGTCCGCGGACGAGCTCGCCGACCTGGCCGAACGCCTCGACGACCTCGCGGCCGCGCAGCAGGCGGGCGATCCGGCGACGGCCGCCGCCCTGCAGGAGGCGGCCGACGCCGTGCGGCGCGGTGATCTGCCCGCGGCAGCGGCAGCACTCGGCGAGGCTGCCGGCGCGCACACCGTGTCGAGCGATGCCGTGTCGGCGGGCGAGGCCGCCGATAGGGCCGCCGGCAGCGCCGAGGAGGCGGCCCGGCGTGCCGGGCAGGCACGCGACGATGCCGCGAACGACGGTCAGGGATCCGGCGACAGCGAGGGCTCCGGGCAGGGGTCGGGCCAGGGCCAGGGCCAGGGCCAGGGACAAGGACAAGGACAAGGACAAGGACAGGGTCAGGGCCAGGGATCGGGACAGGGTGGTGGCGGTGGGTCGCCGAGCGGCGACGTGAGCGGCGGTGGTGGCGCCGGCACCCCGAACCCGGGCAGCGGCGGCCAGGGCCAGGGCGCCGGCCATACCGACGGACCGGCCGGGCAGCAGCCCGAGGGTGCCACGGTGTACGACACGCCCACCGGCACACCGGGCGAGACCGGCACCGTGGGCGGCAGCACGGGCGGCGACAGCGAGACGGTCGGTCTCGGCGACGGCGCCACCGGTTCGGGCGGTCGGCGTGTGCCGCTCGCCGATGCCCTGCCCGGCTACACCGCCGAGGCCACCGCCGCACTCGACGCCACTGCGGTGCCGCCGTCGGTCCGTGCAATGGTGCTCGCCTACTTCGACGCGCTCGCCAGCGCCGACGCCACGGAGGACCGATGACCGACACCCACGAGGCACTGCCCTCGATCGGACCCGACCAGTACGCCGAGATCGCCGCGGCGATCGAGACCGAGATCGGTCGAGTGATCGTGGGCCAGCACGACGTCGTGCGCGCCGTGCTCACGTGCCTGCTCGCCGAAGGGCACGCACTGCTCGAGGGCGTCCCCGGACTCGGCAAGACCCAGCTGCTGAAGACGCTCAGCGACGCCGTCGACCTCAGCTTCTCGCGGGTGCAGTTCACGCCCGACCTGATGCCCGCCGACATCGTCGGCACGCAGGTGCTCGAGGAGGACGAGCACGGTCGACGGTCGTTCCGGTTCCGTCCCGGCCCGGTGTTCGCCGGGTTCGTGCTCGCCGACGAGATCAACCGCGCCACGCCGAAGACCCAGTCGGCGCTGCTCGAGGCGATGCAGGAGCGGTCGGTCACCGCCGGCGGCGCCACTCGAGCGCTGCCCCGCCCGTTCCTGGTGATGGCCACGCAGAACCCGCTCGAGATGGAGGGCACCTACCCGCTGCCCGAGGCGCAACTCGATCGCTTCCTGTTGAAGGTGCAGGTGCCGTTCCCCACCGCCGACGAACTGGTCGACGTGCTCGAACGCACCACCGGCGACGCACGACCGCAGGTGCGAGCGGTCGCCGACGCGGCCACCCTCGCGGCGATGATCGAGCTCACCCGCCAGGTGCCCGTGCCCTCGCACGTGCTGCGCCACGCCGTCGACCTCGTGCTCGCCACCCATCCCGGACGTTCCGGCGCGCCGGCCGGCGTCGACCGCTACGTGCGCTTCGGTGCGTCGCCGCGCGGCGCGCAGGCCCTCGTGCTGGCCGGCAAGGTGCGCGCCCTGCTCGACGGGCGACCGAACGTCTCGATCGACGACGTCCGCGCCACGGCGCCCGGCGCGCTGCGGCACCGGATGGTGCTCGGGTACGAGGCGGGCGCCGACCGGGTGGACGCCGACCGGATCGTGGCCGACCTGCTCGACGCGATCCCGGCCCCCACCGCCGGGCTGCGAGGAGCGCCCTAGGTGACCGACGCCGACCTCCACGCACCCGGTGCCGATCTGCTGGGGCCGGAGGTGCTGGCGCGGCTCGAGCGGCTGCAGCTCGGCACCCGCCGCAAGCTCGCCGGGCGATTCAGCGGCGAGCACCGTTCCCGCCGGTACGGCACGTCGCTCGACTTCGCCGACGTGCGCGACTACCACCCTGGCGACGACTACCGACGGATCGACTACCCGCTGTTCGCGCGCACCGACCAGCTCTTCGTGCGGCTGTTCGATGCCGAGGACGACCTCGACGTGCGCGTGGTGGTGGACCACTCGGCGTCGATGGCGACGGACGACAAGCTCGGTACGGCAGCGCGGCTGGCCGCCGCGCTCGGCTTCGTCGGCCTGGTCCGCCGTGACGTCGTCACCGTGCACGCCTGGCCGGCCGATGTGCCACCTCGCCGCTTCGCCGGCCGCGGCGCGGTCGGCCCGCTGTTCACGATGCTCCGCGAGTTGCGGCCCACCGGAGGCACCGACCTCGCCGCGGCCGCCACGGCGGTGCTCGCCCGGACCGGTCCGCCGGGCGTGACGGTGCTGATCTCGGATCTGTTGAGTCCCACCTGGCCCGCGGCGATCGAGCGTCTGCCCGGGCGCGGCGCCGATGTCACCGTCGTGCACGTGCTCGCCCCGAGCGATGTGGAACCGGGCTTCGACGGCGACCTCGAGCTCGTCGACGCCGAGACCGGCGAGCGGGTGGTGGTGAGCATGACCCCGGACGCCCGGTCGGGCTATCGCGCCGCGGTCGCAGCGTGGCTCGACGACGTGGAGGCCCGCTGCCGGCGCCGCGGTGTCGGTTACGTACGCGTCAGCACCACCGACGACGTGATCGACGTGGTGCTGCGCGGCTGGCGCGACGAGGGGCTGCTGCGGTGAGCTTCGCCCACCCGTGGGGCCTCGCGCTGCTCGGCTTCGTCGTGCCGGTGGTGCTGTTGCACGTGCTGCGGCCACGGCGTGCCGTCGCGACGGTGAGCTCGACGATGCTGTGGCGCGACCTCCAGCAGCCGGTGAGCGCCGCCGCGCCGTGGCAGCGGTTCCGTTGGAGTCTGCTGTTGCTGCTGCAACTCCTGGCCGTGGTGCTCGCTGCCGTGGCCGTCGCCGATCCCGTGCGGCTCACGCCCGCCACACTGGCGGAGCACACGGTGTTCGTGGTCGACGCGAGCGGTTCGATGGCCGCCACGGATGGTGTGCCCGATCGGCTCGCGAGTGCGGTGGCGGAGGCCGAACGGCTCCGCGACGAGTTGCCCGACGGCGGGGTGGCGAGCATCGTCGTCGCCACCGATCGCCCACGGGTGGCGCTCACGGCGAGCGACGATCGCACGGCGTTCTCCGATGCGCTCGGCACCATCGAGACGACGACGGGCAGCGCCGACTTCGCCGATGCGTTCGCGCTCGCGCAGAGCCTCGAGACCTCCGACGCCGAGATCGGCTTCGTGTTGCTGAGCGACGGCGGCCTCACCCGCGACGAGCAGCGGTTGCAGCCGCCGGGCACGACGTATCGCCGGATCGGGTCGGGCGACACCAACCGGGCCGTCACGTCGTTCGACGTCGAGCCCCGGGGCAGCAGCCTGCACGCCCGCGCGACGGTGAAGAACACCGGCGGCCCGACCGCCGAGGTGGACGTGCGCTTCGACGTCGACGGCGTCACCGCTGCCGTCCGGCGCGTGGAGCTGAAGCCCGGGCTCGCGGTCGACGTGGCCGCCGACGTCCCGAACGGCGACCGGGTCGAGGTGTTCGTGTCGGGGACCGACCTGCTGGCCGCCGACGACCACGCCGTCGCCGTGGGTGCCACCCGTCCGGACCTGCGCGTGCTGCTCGTGGGCGAGACCTTGTTCGCCGGCGACCTGCTCGCCGCGATCCCCGGTGTGGAGCTGACGGTGGTGCCGGGCGGCGACGCAGCCGAGAACGGTGACGGGTACGACGTCGTGGTGTACCACGGCGTCGACGTGCCGGCCGACGTGGCTGCGCCGTTCTTCGCGATCGCGCCGCCGTCGGGCGCGCCGGGGGTGCGGGTCGAGGGCACCGTCGACACGCCGGCGGTGACGCTGCTCCGCAGCGACGACCCGTTGCTCGACGACCTCGATCTCACCGGCGTCGCGATCGCCGCTGCGCAGCGGGTGGAGGCGCCGCTCGCCGACGAGCTCGTCGGTGCCGAGGGTGCGCCGTTGCTGCTGCGCGGGGCGGTGTCGACCGACGCCGGTCGCTCCGTGCCCTACGTGTACCTGTCGTTCGCTCTCGCCGACTCGAACCTCCCGGTACAGGTGGAGTTCCCGCTGCTCGGCGACCGCATCGTCACCGAGCTCGCGGGTGCCTCGGTGGCGCCGACGTCGATCGAGGTGGGCTCGCCGCTGCCGGTACCCGACGGGACCGCGCTCACCGTGACCGCGCCCGACGGCATCACCCGCGAGGTGGCCCTCGGCGACGCGTCGCCGAGGGCCACCCGACCCGGCTTCTGGGCGGTCCGCGCCGGCGAGGGCCCGGTGCAGTTGATCGCAGTGAACCCGCCGACGTCGGAGTCGGCACTCGCCACCGCCGACGAACTCACCAAGCCCTTCGTCGATCCCACGGTCGCACGCGCGAGCGCCGCTCGCGGCGAGCGCAGCGTCGTCGCCTGGGTGATCGCCGCCTTGCTCGTCGTCGTCCTCCTCGAGTGGGTGATCGCGCGGCGCCGCGTCGGGGTGGGACGTCGCCAGTGGCGGATCGCCGCGGGGCTCCGGCTCGTGGTGGCGGCGGTGCTGCTGATCGCGCTCGTGGCACCCGTGGTGCGCCGTCCGGCCGACCGCACCGCGACCGTGTTCGTGGTCGACCTGTCGGCGTCGATGGGCTCGACGGGGCGTCGAGCCGCCGAGGCCTGGGTGCGCGACGCCATGGCGGCGAGGGACGGCGACGATCTCGCAGCCGTGGTGGGCTTCGGGGCCGAGGCACGCCTCGACCGGGTGCTCGAGGCATCGTCCGCCTTCGACGGCGCGCAGGTACTGGTCGATGCCGACGCGACCGATCTGGAGGCCGCGCTCCGGCTGGCCGACGCGGTGCTGGTCGAGGACGCTCGCCGCCGGATCGTCGTCGTGAGCGACGGGCTCGCCACCGCCGGCGACGCCGCCGACGAGGTGGAGCGGCTGCGCGCCAACGGCACGCAGGTCGACGTGCACACCGTGGAGCGCACCTCCGGGACGGACGCCGCCGTCGACGTGCTCGATGCACCGAGCGTGGCGCGCGTGGGCGACGCAGTGGAGGTGTCGGCCACCGTGGAGGCCACGGTCGACGGACCGGCCGAGGTGGTGCTGCGTCGGGACGGCGACGACATCGCCGCGCAGGTGGTCGACCTGGTGGTGGGCGCCAACCAGGTCGCCTTCACCGACGTGCCCGAGGTGGAGCCCGGCGACGTGTTGCGCTACCAGGTGGTGGTCACCACGCCAGGCGACGCCCGACCGGAGAACGACGTCGGTGTCGTGTCCGTGCCGGTGGAGGGTCCGGCGCGCGTGCTCGTGGTGGAAGGCACCGCCGGCGAGGCCGACGTGCTCGCCGCCGCGCTCGAGGCCGGCAACGTCGGCACCGAGGTCGTGGGCGTCGGCGACCTGCCGAACGTCGCCGAACTCGTCACCTACTCGGGCATCGTCCTCGTCGACGTCGACGCCCGCGCGCTGTCCGGCGAGCAGTTCGAGACCCTCGCCACGGTGGTCCGCGACCTCGGCAAGGGTCTCGTCACGGTGGGCGGCGAACGCAGCTACGGCGTCGGCGGCTACCGAGGTTCGCCGCTCGAGGAACTGCTCCCGGTGATCAGCGAGATCCTCGACCCGAAGCGGCGGATGACCGTGGCAGAGGTGCTCTCGATCGACACCAGCGGCTCGATGGCCAACTGCCACTGCGACGACGGCGAGAACCCGTCGGGGCGGATCGACGGCGGGGTGAACAAGACCGACATCTCGCGGGCGGCCGCGGCCCGCACGATCGAGGCCCTGTCGGCATCGGACGAGATCGGCATCCTGGCGTGGAACCAGGGTTCGAAGTGGGTCGTCGATCTGCAGCAGCTCCCCGCCGACGAGGTGGTGGAGGACGGGCTGCGGCAGCTGGTGCCGGCCGGCTCGACCAACCTGCGTGCCTCGCTCGACGAGGCCGCGGCGGCGCTCCGCCAGAGCAAGGCGGCGCTCAAGCACATCATCCTGTTCTCGGACGGCTTCACGGATCCGTCGATCATCGCCGACGTGGCCGAACAGGCCGGCGAGCTGTACGAGGAGGAGGGCATCACCACCTCGGTGATCGCCACGGGCGAAGGTGCTGCGCCCTCGCTCGAGGAGATCGCCATCGCGGGACACGGCCGCTTCTACCCCGGCGAGAACCTCGAGCAGGTACCGCAGGTGATCGCCGAGGAAGCGGTGATCGCGAGCCGCGACTTCATCACCGAAGGCGAGTTCCTGCCGGAGATCACCGCCGCGACCGACGTGACCGAACCGCTCACCGCCGCACCCGCGTTGCTCGGCTACGTGGCCACGACGGCGAAGGGCACCGCCGTCACCTCCCTGCGCATCGGCCCCGACCGTGACCCACTGCTCGCCACGTGGCAGGCCGGCCTCGGCACGGTGTCGAGTTGGACGAGCGATGCATCCGCCGCGTGGTCGCGACAGTGGGCGTCGTGGGACGGATACGTCGCGTTCTGGAGCTCGGTGGTGAAGGACACCTTCGCTGCCGGTGACCAGACCGGGGCGGTCGACGCGCGCCTCGGCGACGGGGTGCTGCAGATCGAGGTCGCCGACGACGCGCCGTTCCCCGACGGGTCGTCGGCGACGGCGGTGGTGTCGGGCCCCGACGGCCAGCGCGTCGAGGTCGTGCTGGAACGGGCGCCCGGCGACCGGTTCGTCGGCGAGGTACCGGCCACCCGCAGCGGGTCGTACGCCGTCGGCGTGACCGTCACCTCCGGCGGCCGCACCGTGCTGTCGTCGTCGACCCTGGCCGACGAGAGCTACCCGGCGGAGTTCCGGCCGGCCACCGCCGATGCCGCGGCGCTCGCTCGCCTGTCGGCCCAGACCGGCGGACGTGGCGAGATCGAACCCCTCGCCGCGTTCGACAGCGGCACGTTGCGCAGCGGCACGCGGTCGTGGCGCCTCCGCGGGGCACTGCTGCTGCTGGCGGCGCTGGTGTGGCCGATCGCCGTGGTGGTGTCGCGGCTGTCGCTGCGCGGTGTGCAGCTGGCCGATGCGACCGGCGGCGCCCGGCGACTCGGACGCCGCGTCCGCGAGGCCGTGCCGAAGCTGTTGCCCACCGACCCCGGCGAACGGCCGTCCCCGTCGCCTCCGATCGCCTCTCCGCCCGCCGATCCGACGCCTACGACCCCGCAGCCCGCGACCCCGCGTGCCGCGCCTCCAGCTGGGTCGGTGAACGAGTTGCTGGCCCGCAAGCGGGCGCGTCAGTCGGGTGAGGCGAACGACGCGCCCGGCGACGCCGACACCGACCCCTGACGGCGCGACCGTGTGACCGCCCGGCCCACGGCGGCGCCGAGCGTCATGAGCACCGCCCCGAGCCACACCAGGCTCACGAGCGGCTTGGCGCGCACCTCGACGAGGGCCCGGTCGTCCTCGGCCGACAGCACCACCAGTTGCACGTCACGCCACGGACGAGACACCTGTGCGGTCTCGGGCAGGGTGCCGCCGCGCTCGGGATGGGTGACCAGCGCCGGCCGGCGGGTCTCCCCCGCCACGTCGAGCGTCGCGGTGACGGCCACGCTGCCCGGCGTGGCACCCTCGGCGACCGACACGCCGGCCAGCCGGACATCCACCCCGGCCACCGACGCAGGTTCGTCGATCACCAGCCAACGCCGTTCGGCCCGGTCGAACGACGACCCGGCAGCGCCGACGAGCAGCACCACGAACCCGGCGTGCGAGACCCACGCCCACCGTGGCGCCGAGCCGCGCGAGCGAACGAGCATCGTGGCGAGGGCGACCGCCGCGACGAGCGCGATCGCCGCCATCGGGCGCACGTGGTAGCTGCCGCCGAGCCGGGCACCGTCGCGACGCGCGAGTGCAGGCGCGGCGGTGAGCACCGCCAGCACCAGCGCTGCCGCACCCGCCAACATCGCAGCGGTCGCGGCCCACACGGCGTGCGGCTCGGCACGTCGGCTGCGGCGGGCCGACCGGACGGCCACCACGAGGGTCCGGCCGGCGACGGCGGCGGGCACGAGTGCGACGCAGGCCAGAGCCACCCCGATCGAGGTCGACGCGGCGAACGAGTGCACCGAGGCACCGCGTCCCGACCGTGCCAGTGCTGCCGCGAACAGCGTCACCACCAGAGGCGCCTGCACGATCGCCGCGCGGGTCGCCGCGGCGAACCGGCTGCTGTGCAGCGCGGCGAGCACCACGAGCCACACCACGAGCGAGGTGTTCTCGACCGGATCCCACCCCCAATAGCCGCCCCACCCCTGTTCGGCGTAGCTCCACCATCCCCCGAGCGTCATCGCCGCCACCAGCACCGCCGACGACACGAGCAGCGGTCCTCGGGCCCGCGTCGGGCGGACGAAGGCCACCACCGTCGTCACCACGCCGAGATAGAGCAGCGGCGGGTGGACGATCATGGCGGGATGGCGCAGGATCGGCTCGATCCCGAAGCCCTGCACGGCCGGCACGGCGAGCCGCTCGAACGGCCACGCCATGGTCGACGCCACGACACCGACCCCGACCGACGCGGCCGTCGCCGCCCAGCGGGCCGCCCGCGTGCCGCTCCCGCTGCCCGGCCACACGGCCACCGCCGTCGCGATCGCCAGCAGCGTCGCGAACAGCAGCAGCGACCCCTCCATGCCGCTCCACAGCCCGACGGCGCGATACCACCAGCGCTCCCCGACCCACGTGTGTGACGCCACGTACGCGAAGCGCAGATCGGTGCGCACGAACGCCCACCACAGCCGGAGCGTGGCGGCGGCGACGATCGCGGCCCACACCACGGCGACGACCGCACACGCGTCGAACGGTCCCCGGTGTCGACGACACGGCACCCCACCTGCCCGTCCCGCCCGATCCGCTGCGATCTCCCCGACTGCGATGACGTCATCCTCGCGCACGTCGATCGTGTCGCACCGGCGGCGTACGCTCGGCGCCCGTGGCGTCACGCACCGCTCCCGACCACCACCTCACCGTCGACGAGGCGCGGCGGGTGATGATCCGGGCGCAGCTCCTCACCGCCGAGCGTCCCGCCGATCTGCTCGACATGGTGCGGCGGCTCACGCTCGTCCAGCTCGACGCCACCAATGCCGTCGCACCGAGCGCCGACCTCGTCGCCTTCAGCCGCCTCGGCCCGTCCTACCAGCCCGACCAGCTCGACGCCGCACTCGCCCGTCGCGAGCTGCTCGATCTGCGCAGCATGATCCGACCCGCCGACGACCTCGCCCTGTATCTCGCCGACATGCGCCGCTGGGCCGACGGCACCACCCTCGTCGGGTGGCGCAGATCCTTTCGCGACTGGATGGCGGCCAACGCGGTGTGCCGACGCGACATCCTCACCCACCTGGCCGCCTCGGGACCGCTGCCGGCGAAGGACATCCCCGACTCGTGCGTGGTCCCCTGGAAGTCGAGCGGGTGGAACCATCAACGCAACGTCGGCCAGATGCTCGACGTGATGGAACGATGCGGCGAGGTGGCCGTCAGCGGCCGCCAGGGGTGGCAGCGGCTGTGGGACCTGGCCGACCGGGTCTATCCCGAGGTCGATGCGGTACCGGCCGACGAGGCCGAACGAGAACGCAACCGCCGGCGGCTCCGGTCGCTCGGCCTCGCTCGCGCCAAGGCAGCCGAGACCCAGGTCGAGCCCGGGCACGTCGCCGATGCCGGCGAGTCGGCAGCGGTGGAAGGCGTGCGCGGCACGTGGCGCGTCGATCCCGAGCTGCTGGCGCAGGTGCGCGACGAGCCCTTCGACGGTCGAACGGCGTTGCTCTCGCCGTTCGACCGGTTGGTGTTCGACCGCAAGCGGGCCGACGAGGTGTTCGACTTCGACTACGCACTCGAGATGTACAAGCCCGTCGACCAGCGGATGTGGGGCTACTACGCGCTCCCCTACCTGTGCGGCGACGGCCTGATCGGCAAGGCCGACCTGACGGCCGATCGCGAGGCCGGCGTGCTGCGGGTGAACCGGCTGCACCGCGACGTCGAGTTCGACGACGCTGCCGACGCCGGTCTGCACGCCGAGATCGACACACTCGCCGCCTGGCTCGGCCTCACCGTCGACGGCTGATCGCCCCGCGGCGTCACACGATGCGGGACGTCCCCTCCGGCCAGTAGCGGTCGCGCAGCGTGCGCTTGTACAGCTTCCCGGTCGGCAGGCGCGGCAGCTCGGGGTCGAAGTCGATCGAGCGGGGGCACTTCTGTGCCGACAGGTTGGCACGGCAGAACGCGATCAACTCCTGCTCGAGTTCGGGACCGGGCTCCACGTCGGGCATCGCCTGCACCACCGCCTTCACCTCCTCGCCGAGGTCGACGTTGGGCACCCCGAACACGGCGGCGTCCGCCACCTTCGGGTGCGTGATCAACAGGTTCTCGGTTTCCTGCGGATAGATGTTCACCCCGCCCGAGATGATCATGAACGTGGCTCGATCGGTGAGGTACAAGAACCCGTCGGCGTCGACGTAACCGACGTCGCCGACCGTCGCCATCGTGCCGTCGGCCGACATCGCGTCGCGGCTCTTCGCCTCGTCGTTGAAGTACGTGAGCGGTGCCGGGGTGCGGAACCAGATCGTGCCGGAGGTGCCGAGCGGGCACTCGGCACCGTCGTCGTCGAGGATGTGCAGCTCGCCCATCAGCACCCGGCCCACCGTGCCCCGATGGGCGAGCCACTCGTGCGAGTCGCACGCGGTGAACCCGATCGCCTCGGTGGCGCCGTAGTACTCGTGGATGATCGGTCCCCACCACTCGATCATCTGCTCCTTCACCGGCACCGGGCACGGCGCGGCGGCGTGCACGACGGTCTCGAGCGACGACAGGTCGTGACGTGTCCGCACCTCCTCGGGCAGCTTGAGCATCCGGCTGAACATCGTGGGCACGAGCTGGCTGTGGGTCACGTGGTACTGCTCGACGAGCTCGAGGTACCTCGCGGGGTCGAAGCGCTCCATCACGATCACGGTGCCACCCATCCGGATGGTCAGGCCCACCGCGGCCTGTGGTGCGGAGTGGTACAACGGCGCCGGAGACAGGTAGATCATGTCCGCCCGATACCGCCAGAGCGCGAGCAGGAAGTCGAACAGCGGCAGCGGTTGGCTGGGCGGCTGCTCGGGCAAGGCGCGCATGATGCCCTTCGGGCGGCCCGTCGTGCCCGACGAGTAGAGCATCGCCCCGCCGAGGTACTCGTCGGTGATCGGCGTCGACGGATGCTCGCCGACCGCCGCGGTGTACTCGCGCACCAAGGCACCGCCGACGGCGGCCGGCAGATCGACGCCGTCGACCACCAGGCACAGCCGCACGCGCGGGCACGCCGTGAGCGCCTCCAACGCGACGTCCTGCCTGGCCCTCGACGTGATCAGCACCTGCGACTCGCTGTTGTCGACGATGTACGCGAGCTCGTCGGCAGTCAGATGGCTGTTGATGCACGTGTAGTACAACCCCGAGCGTTCGCCGGCACCGCACGTCTCGAGGTAGCGCGCGTTGTTCTCCATGAAGATCGCGTAGTGGTCGAGCCGGACGAGCCCGGTCGACCGCAGCAGGTGCGCCAGCTGGTTGGTGCGCGCCTCGTACTCGGCGTACGTGACCACCTCGCCGGTGTCGGACATCACGAAGGCCGCTCGGTCGGCGTGCTCGACGGCGTGGGCTCCTGGGTACATGGCGCTCCCCTCGGCGTGGCGGGCGCCCCCTGCGCCCCGACCTGGGCAAGCTAGCCGCTGGGTGTCACCCGACGGCGAGGTCACGGCGGCGCACGCCCGCGAGGCCGGCCAGGCAGCACGCGGCGGCGACGACGATCAGTCCGAGCACCGGGGCCAGCCGGAACGGCGCCGCCGGCATCGCCGGGACGTGTTGGAACGGCGACAGGTCGCGCGCCCAGCCCGGCAGCCCGAGCACCTCGGCCAACAGACCCATCGAGGCAGCGAGCACCAGCGCCGCCCACGCGAGCGCCGCGCGGCGCGGGGCCGCGCCGGCGAGCGCGAACGCGAATCCGGTCAGCACGGCCGGCGCCGGGGCCATCACGAGACCCGCCACCGTCACCCGGCCCACCTGCCGGGCGTCGCCCATCGAGACCGCTGCGCCGAGCCCCTGGGCGAACGCGCCGGCGACCGTGACCGTCACGACTGCTGCCAGCACCACCAGCTGGTGCCCCCCTGCCCAGGTGGTCCGCGACACCGGCGCAGCGAGCAACGGATCGGCGCGTCCGGCCGATTCCTCCGCTCGCATGCGAAGCGCCGCCGACACGCCACAACCTGCCGCCAGCAAGCCCACCACGAGCAGACCGGTCGCCAGGAAGGCGTCGGTGATCGACGCGCCGCCCAGACCGGCGAGGAAGTCGGCCAGTTCCGGGTTGTCGGCGAGCATCTCCTCGGCCTGGTCGGCCACCACGCCGTAGAACGCGCCGAGCACCGCGACGCCGACCACCCAACCGATCGTGGGACCGCGATGCAGTCGAGCAGCGAGCGCGATCGGCGAGGTCAACCACCGCGACGCCGTGGCGCGCGCGGGGCGCGGCGGGAGCAGCCCGGCACCGAAGTCGCGATGGTCGGCCCACCTCAGTGCGACCGCCAGCCCGCCCAGCGCGACCGCCGCCGACACCACCGGCGCGGCCCAGCGTTCGTCGGCGTAGGCCCGGACGGCCTGTCCCCAGTGGATCGGCGACAGCCAGCTGAACCAGGGCGCGGACACGTCGCCGACCGCTCGGACGACGAACGCCGCGCCCAGTACGGACAGTGCCAGGCCACGCGTGCCGCGCGTCGTGGAGGCCACCTGCGCGGCCACGGCGGTGATCGCCGCGAACACCATGCCCACACCCACCAACGAGATGCCGAACGCGACGGCGCCGACGACACCGAAGCCCGCCCCCACACAGGCGAACGCGACGGCGATCCCCACCACCAGCAGGGTCACGAGCACCGAGAGCACCCCGGCGGCCGCGCCGGCGTGGCGGCCGACGGGTGCCGACCGGACCAGCTCGGCTCGCGCGGTCTCCTCGTCGAGCCGGGTGGCGCGCGCCGTGGCCATGATGCCGAGGATCGCGACCAGGACGAAGGTCCACACCGCCACCTCGTTCATCAGGATCGCACCGTTGGTGGGTCGGTCGAGTCCGTAGCCGGGCCCGGCCTGGATGATCATCGCCGCGTTGTCCCGGGTGATCTGCGCATAGGCGAGTCGTTCGGCATCGGTCGTGTACAGACCGTCGATGCTGGTGGCCGACACTCCCACCAGGGCTGCCGTGCCGATCGTCCACATCACGATCCGGGTCCGGTCGAGCCGGAGTGCCAGGCGGAACAACCGACCGGTCCCGTGCCACGAGCCGCGGGCCCGGGTCGTCGAGGACGCCGGGGGCGGCGCGATCGTGGTCACCGTGGTCACCGGCGGTCCGCCTCGGTCGCCGCCGCGTCGCCGTAGTGCCGCAGGAACAGCTCCTCGAGCGTCGGCGGCTGGGCGAGCAACGACCGCACACCGGCGGCGCGCACGGCACCGAGCGCCGCGTCGAGCGCCGCGTCGTCGGCTTCGAACACGGTGGTCCGGCCCTCGACGTGCACGGCCGCCACACCGTCGATCGACGCGAGTCCGTCGACCGGCCGCTCGGTCTCCACCCGGTAGGTCGACCGCGTCATGCGCCGCAGCTCGGCCAGCGTGCCCTGCTCGACGGCGCGACCGCGACGGATGATCGTCACCCGGTCGCACAGCTTCTCCACCTCGGCCAGGATGTGGCTCGACAGCAGCACCGTGCGACCCTCGGCCTTCATCTCGAGGACGCAGTCCTGGAACACCGACTCCATCAGCGGGTCGAGTCCGGAGGTCGGTTCGTCGAGCAGCAGCAACTCGGCGTCCGAGGCGAGCGCGGCGACCAGCGCCACCTTCTGCCGATTGCCCTTCGAGTACGTGGCCGCCTTCTTCCGTGGGTCGAGCTCGAAACGCTCGACCAGGTCGTCGCGGCGACGACGGTCGATGCCGCCGCGCAGCGAGCCGAGCAGGTCGATCACCTCGCCACCGGACAGGCCGGGCCACAAGCTCACGTCGCCTGGGACGTAGGCGAGCCGCCGATGCAGCTCGACCGCGTCGCGCCACGGGTCGCCACCCAGCAGTTCGACCTCACCGGCGTCGCGGCGCAGCAGCCCGAGCAGCACCCGGATCGTCACCGACTTACCGGCTCCGTTCGGCCCGAGGAATCCGTGCACCTCGCCCCGGCTCACGTCGAGGTCGAGTCCGTCGAGGGCCACCGTCGACCCGAACGACTTGCGCACTCCCCGCAAGCGGATCACCTGCTCCTGGACGTCCACGACGGTGCCTCCCGGTGGCCGGCGGGCCGCGACGTGGACGCCCGCGCTGCTCCATCGTACCGACGTCGCCGCGCGAGGACTGTTGTCACCGCGCGGTGCAGCTCGCGCTGCGCCTTGGTAGACCGCTGTGGTGCACCGTCGCCGCGCTCCGCTCGCTCGTCGACGGAACGCGCACCCGACCGGAGCGACCTCGGTCAGGACGGTCGCCACGCTCGCCACGCTCGCCACGGTCGGCGTGCTCGTCGGCTGTGGCGCCGAGCGCGACACCACCCCCCTGCCACCGGCGGCCGAGCGTGGCCGTGCGGTCGCGATCGAGCAGGGCTGCACGAGCTGCCACTCGGACGACGGGTCGAGCCGAATCGGGCCCACCTGGCTCGGTCTCGTCGGCGGACAGGTGACCCTCGACGATGGTACGGTCGTCGAGGTCGACGACGACTATGTGCGCACCGCCGTGCGCGACCCCGCCGCCCAACGCCGGCCGGGCGCCTGGATCCAGATGCCGACGTATCGGATCTCGTTGCTCACCGACGACGAACTCGACGACGTCGTCGCCTATCTCCGTCACCTCGGGGTCGAGGTGACCGACGCGGCGCGCGTCGACCCCGCCGCCCTCGCGAGCACGCCATGACCACCGACGCCTCCACGACCGCTCCCCCGCCCGACGCCGATGCCGATGCCGTGGACCGCGCGGCCCCGCCACGGCCGCCGGTGGTGTCGATCGCGGTGAGCGCCGTGCTCGTGTTGCTGATCGGGCTCGGCGTCGCCTGGCTCCGCGGCCGCGACGACCCGTCGGCGATCGACGAACTCGGTTCCGAGCTGCCCGTGCCGATCGACGCGCCGGCGCTCACCCTGTTCGACACCGACGGCGCCCCGATCGCCCTCCCGGATCTCTTCGACGACCACGTCACGCTGGTGTACCTCGGGTACCTGAACTGCCCCGACGCGTGCCCGATCACGATGGACGTCCTCAGCCGGGCGCTCGCCACCCGGACCGCCGAGACGCGCCAACCGGTGCAGGTGGTGTTCGTCACCACCGACCCCGCACGCGACGCGCCGGACGAGATCCGCGCCTACCTCGACCGCTTCGACGCGTCGTTCATCGGACTCACGGCCGCCTCCGACGCCGAGCTGGCGGCGCTGCAAGACGCCTTGCTCGTCCCGGGTGCCGTGCTCGAGCCGGCCGACGAGGACGGCAACTACCTGGTCGGGCACGCGACCTCGGTGTTCGTGTTCGACGACGGCGTGGCGCACCAGCGGTACCCGTTCGGCACGCGCCAGTCCGACTGGGAGCGGATCATCCAGGAGCACGCCGACGCGCTCGGGGATGCCGCACGATGACGCTGCGCTCCCGACGGTCGGCTCACCGGTCACCGGTGCCGGCCTGCGTCGCGTTGATCCTCGGCGCGGCGGCCTGCGGGTCCGGAGAGGCCGCCGACATCGATCCGACAGCCGCCTCGGACCCCGTGGTGCTCGGCGTGTACGTCGGCGCCACGCCGGCCCGGTACGACGCGCCCGCCTACTTCGTGATCGACCAACGCGGCGGCGACGACGAGATCGTCGAGATGTCGGTGGAGCGCGTCGGCCGCGTGAGCCTGATGGGCGCCGACGCCGAGATGGACGTCACGACGGGCGAGGCGACGGCCGGCGACGACGCAGGAACCGGGTTCCCGCTCGCGTTGGCCGCCGGTGCCCGACGGGTGTTCGCACCGGGCGGCGACCACGTGATGCTGGAAGGTCTGGCCGACGATCTCGCGCCGGGCGAGACCCTGCAGGTCACCTTCGAGTTCGCCCGCCACGAGCCCGTCGTGGCCGAGGCCGAGATCGTCCAACTCGCCGATCTCCTGGAGGTCGACATGTTCTGGGAGGATGGAGACCGATGAGGTTCTGGTGCTCGCAGCTGTTCGAACCGTGGTCGTGGACCCCGCGCCCCTACGTCGGGGTGTGGCTGCTCATGGCGCTCGCCTGGTACGACCGCCACCGAGCCCTGCGACGGGTGTCGGCGGTGCTGCCACGCGACGCCGTCATCACCACCCGCCAACGCTGGTGGTTCTGGCTCGGGCTGTTCGCGTTCTGGGTGGCCTCCGACTGGCCGGTCGGCACGCTCGGCGCCGGCTACCTCGCCTCGGTCCACATGATGCAGTACATGATCTACACCCTCGTCGCAGCCCCGTTGCTGCTCATGTCGTTGCCCGCCTGGCGCTTCGACGAGCTGGTCGCCAAGCTGCACGCCGAACGGCCGATGCGCTTCCTCGCCCGTCCGTTGCCGGCTGCGATCCTCGCCAACGTGATCCTCATCGCCACCCACGCGCCGCTGTCGGTCGACGCGTTGCGCGCCACACAGGTGGGCTCGTTCGTGCTCGACATCATCTGGCTCGTCGGCGGCTGGCTGCTGTGGGTGCCGGTGCTCGGGCCGTCGTCCGACTACCAGATGCGGTCGTTGCCCGGCCGGATGATCTACCTCTTCTTCGCCGCCCAACTGTTCGCGATGGTGCCCGGCGGCTTCCTCACCTTCGCCGGTGCACCGCTCTACAGCACCTACGAACTCGCCCCTCGCCTCGGCCTGTCGCCGCTCGACGACCAGCAGCTCGCCGGCGCGATCATGAAGGTCGGCAGCCTGCCCGTGATCTGGTCGGTGATCATCGTGCTGTGGGTGCGCTGGTCGAACCAGGAACAGGCCCAGCAACAACGGGAGATCGCCGAACGCCGCCGCAACGTCGCCGGCTGAGCGACGTCGCCGGCTGCGGGCTGCTGCCGCCACACGGACGAACTCCGCGATGTAGAGCCGCTCGTTCCCCGTGACCAGTTGCGTCGCCAGGTCGACGTTCCGGTGGAATCCGAAGTGCCAGATCCTCGCGTTCGAGGCGATCGGCTCCCCCGGTGTCGGTGCCGGGGATCGGCGCGTCGATCAGGGTGAGGGATCCGACTTCGCGGCGGGCCAGTGCGTAGGCGACCGCCACCATCGCCCAAGATCCTGTCCGATCACGTGCTCGACCGGCTGATCGGTGATCGCTGCCGCCACCGCGTGGAGGTCGCTCGCATCGTGTGCTTGCATGGCAGGCCGCCGGCACGCCGGACCCGAGGGCCGCGTCGAACTTGACCGAACGCGATCATGGGAACCGTGTCAACCGACCCGGCAGCTCGTTCGTCGGGACCGGTGTGCAACACGATGTGGTGGTCTCGGTGACCAGCGGACCGCTCGACGCAGGCCCGCCCGACGACGAGTTCGAACGGATCTACCGGTCCGAGTACGCGCGACTCGTCGCGATCGCGCAGGCCTACCTGCACGACCGGGACGCGGCACGTGACGCAGTGCAGGAGACGTTCGTCCGGATGTACCGGAACTGGCCGGACGTCAGCGATCTCGACCTGCCCGCCGCCTGGGCCCGCCGGGTCCTGGTGAACCTCTGCATCGACGCCACACGGCGAGCCACGCGCGAGGCCACGGCCAACCGTCGGGTCGACACCATGCCCGGCGTCGCCGCACCGGCCGTCGACGCTGGCGCGACCGGCGACCTCATCCGTCGGGCGACCGCCGATCTCCCCGACCTGCAGCGTGCGGTCGTCGCGCTGCGCTACGTCGACGAGCTGTCCGTCGCGGAGATCGCCGAGGTGCTGGGCGTGCACGCCGGCACCGTGAAGACGTCGTTGTTCCGAGCCCGTCGCCGGCTCGCCCGTGTGTTGGAGGAGCAGTCGTGAACGACCTCGAGACCCGCCTGTCCGCCGCCGGCCGCTCGCTCCGCGAGAGCGCCGAGCGCACCGCCGACCTCGATGCCGGATGGGCAAACCTGACCACCCGCCTCTCCGCCGACCGTGACGGCGCCGTCGTCGTGTGGGCCGACGACCGCTTCGACCACCTGCCCGTGCAGCGCCACCGGTGGCTCGCCGCCGCCGCAGCCATCGTGGTGGTCATCGGCGCTGCTGCCACCTTCGTCGCCCTCACCGACGACCCGACCGCCGAGCCCGTCGCTACCGCGACCGGACCCCTCTTCCTCCTCCCCGAACAGGGTTCGGGCTACGACCTGTCGGCAGGCTTCGTGCGTTCCGCCGATGACATCAACGTCGCGATCGAGTCCACGGCCGACCTCGACCAGTCCGAGGGCATCGTTCTCGGCGCACCGGATGGCGACGGCTTCGTACGCCTCGTCGAGGTGTGGTCGAGGCCGTGGAAGACGCCGACGGACATGGGCCCGGACATCGAGGAAGTCGAGATCGACACCCCGGTCGGTCCGGCGACGATCTTCCGGGGAGGCACAAGCCCCACCGCCGTCCTCCAACGACGCGGCGATCGAGCACTCAGCCTCTCCGTTCGACCGGCCGAGGAAGAACTCGCGGTGGAGGTGCTGGAAGCGGTGGCCATCGTGGACGGCCGCCTCGAGATCGGCGAACCGCCCCGAGGTCTCGTCGAGATCGAACGAGTTCCCGGCAGAGCGTGGACCGGAATCGCCGGCAACTCCTTCCTAGCGAAGGGCAACGGCATCGACGGGGGGAAGGAGGACGGCCCGGCGTACGTCGAGGTGGTCGAGTGGCCGGTCTCCCTGCTCGTGGGCGCCGTGACGTCCGAACGGGTCGAGCGGACCGATGTCGGGGGACGGGACGGATGGATCTTGACGCGAGCGGACGGATGGGTGGGCGTCGTGTGGCGCGCCGAGACGGGCCACCTCGTCGGCGCCTCCGGTCACGAGTCCCTCGATTGGCTCATGGCACTCGCGGAGTCGCTCGTGCCGGTGGATGAGGCAACCTGGCGCGCCGCCACGAACGCCCGCCCCTAGTCCGACCCAACGACCAGCGCCGCTCGGCCAGAGGACGACACTGAGGATGCCCTGCCCGAGTCGGGCACCCCGCTCTTCCTGCTCCCCTCCTCCGAGTCCGGGCTCGAGGTCTCGGGTGGAGACGTGAATCTCCAGGACCCGGACGACGTGCCGGCCGACGACTCGTCGGCGTTGACGGCGATGCCGAACTGGAGTGGACGAACATGTCACCACATGAAGCAACAGTCGGTTCATGCGGTGACGTGATCGATCGGGTCAGTCGGATCCCATCGGAGCACCGACGCGCCGATGTCCGCCGTGGAGTGTCCCGTGTGCGTCTCGCACACCAGACCGTCTGGACGTCCGGGTAGCGTCCCGCCGATGGCAGGTCGGGTACAGGGCAAGGCAACGATTGTCACGGGTGCCGGTCAGAGCCCGGGCAGCACGATCGGCAACGGCCGAGCGATCGCGATGATGCTCGCCCGGGAAGGGGCCCGAGTGATCTGCGCCGACCGGGTGCTCGCCAGCGCGGAGGAGACGGTCGACGCAATCCGAGCCGAGGGCGGCGAGGCGCATCCCGTCCATCTCGACATCACCAATGCGGCAGCAGTGACCGCAGGGGTGGAGCACGCGCTGCAACTGCTCGGGCGGCTCGACGTGGTGGTCAACAATGTCGGCATCGGCGGCCGCGGCGACGGTCCGGCACATCGGGTCGACGAGGCTGCGTTCGACCGCATCCTCCAGGTCAACCTCACCGGGATGATGCACGTCACCAAAGCCGTGCTCCCGGTGATGCGCGAGCAGCGGAGCGGGTCGATCGTGAACATCTCGTCGCTCGCCGCGCGGGCCGGGGGCGGCCAGATCGCGTACGAGGTGTCGAAGGCCGCGGTCAACCGCCTCACCACGAGCGTCGCCCAGTCCCAGGCGCACCACGGCATCCGCTGCAACGCAGTCCAGCCAGGCCTGCTCGACACGCCGATGGCCGTCGCCGGCATCGCACGGATGCTCGGCCGCTCCGAGGACGAGGTCCGCGTCGAACGCCACCGACAGGTGCCGCTCGGCGGCCACATGGGAACGGCGTGGGACACGGCGTACGCCGTGCTGTACCTGGCGTCCGACGAGGCTCGCTTCGTCTCCGGCGCGATCCTGCCGGTCGACGGTGCGATGGGCGTCGCCCAGGCGACCGGCACCTGATCGGACGGGCACCTGATCGTCCGAGGAGCGGGCCGAGCTCTCACCGACCTCGGCGCAGCGCTGCGTTCCGACCCACTGGTGCCCGAGGTGGGACTCGAACCCACACGATCTTTCAATCGGCGGATTTTGAGTCCGCTGCGTCTGCCATTCCGCCACTCGGGCGAGTGACGGCGACAGGCTAGCCACGCAGATGACACTCGGCTCCAAATCGGATCGACCTTCGATGGGAGACTCGCACCATGAGCATCCACGACCTGCCCATCCACACGCTGCGGGGCGAACCGACGACGCTCGGTTCGCTCGGCGCGACGGCGATCCTGGCCGTCAACGTCGCCTCGAAGTGCGGTCTCACACCGCAGTACACCGGGCTGGAGGCATTGCAGCGAGAACTCGGCGACCGGGGTCTGACCGTGGTGGGGTTCCCGTGCAACCAGTTCCTCGGCCAGGAGCCGGGCACGGCCGAGGAGATCGAGACGTTCTGCTCCACCACGTACGGGGTGAGCTTCCCGCTGATGGAGAAGATCGAGGTCAACGGTGAGGGTCGCCATCCGATCTACGCCGAGCTGACCGCCGTCGCCGACGCCGAAGGCCACAGCGGCGACATCCGCTGGAACTTCGAGAAGTTCCTGATCGCCGGCGACGGGACGGTCACCCGCTTCGGTCCGATGGTGACGCCCGAGGCACCCGAACTGCGGTCGGCGATCGAAGCGGCACTCGGCTGAGTGGCGCAGCGGGCCGGCCGCGACCCCGACCCGACCGGCCCGCTCGGTTACCCATCGGTAGCGTTCGGGACCTCCGACCCAGGGTCTAGGGTTGCCACGCGATGCTTGCCTTCACGTTTCCGGGCCAGGGCTCCCAGCGCCCCGGCATGGGCCGGCCATGGGCCGACCACGAGAGCTGGGAGCTGGTCGACGAGGCCTCGGCCGTCGCCGACCGCGACGTCGCGCGCCTGCTGCTCGACGCCGACGCCGACGAACTGAAGGACACGCGCAACGCCCAGCTCACCACCTTCGTCAGCAGCCTGATCGTGCTCGACGCAGTGGAGCGTCTCGGTGTCGAGCCGAGCTTCTGCGCCGGCCACAGCCTCGGCGAGTACACGGCACTCACCGCCACCGGTGCGCTCGGCTTCGACGAGGGCGTCCGCCTGGTGTGCGAGCGGGCCGACGCGATGCACGACGCCGGTCACGACAACCCCGGCACGATGGCCGCGGTGCTCGGCCTCGACGACGACCTCGTCGAGGTGGCCTGCCGCCGCGCCGACAGCGACGTGTGGGTCGCCAACTTCAACGCACCCGGTCAGGTCGTGATCGCGGGGTCGCCCGAGGGCGTCGCCGCGGCGAGCGCACACGCGAAGGACCTCGGGGCGAAGAAGGTGATGCCGCTGCAGGTGTCGGGAGCGTTCCACACCCCGTTCATGGCACCAGCGCGCGACCGGCTCCGCAAGGCGATCGCCGAAGCCAGCCCGCGCGACACCGAGGTGCCGGTGGTGTCGAACGTCGATGCCCTCGCCCACGATCTCGGCGCCGA
Organism: Acidimicrobiaceae bacterium; assembly: GCA_020637235.1. Classification (GTDB taxonomy): domain Bacteria; phylum Actinomycetota; class Acidimicrobiia; order Acidimicrobiales; family Ilumatobacteraceae; genus VFMC01. The sequence continues at coordinate 129,471 of JACJWG010000007.1, forward strand.
CTGGTCGTCGTTGCTGTCGGCCCAGTTGTCGAGCCCGGTGCGGTGGAAGCACTGCCTCCTCACCCTCGCCGGTCTCGGTGTCACCGACTTCGTCGAACTCGGTCCCGGCGGCGTGCTCACCGGCATGGCGAAGCGCACCGTCGACGCGGCCCGCACGATCACGGTCGCCACACCCGACGACCTCGACAAGCTGCTCGACTTCGTCGATGCCGCCCCCGCACGCACCGCCACCCGTCACGAGGGCGAGCACCTGTTCGCGGTCGAGCGGCTCGTCGTCAGCCCGGGCGCCGGCGTGTTCGAGCCGGTGGCGGGCCTCGCCGACGGCACGTCCATCGACGTCGGCACCGTGCTCGGACACGTCGGCGACGCCGAGGTCAGGTCGGCGTTCGCCGGCGTGCTGCAGAGCTACATCGCCGTTGCCGGCGAGCGAGTCACCCCACGTCAACCCATCGCCTGGCTGAGGACGGTCTGACATGCCTGCGATCCCTCCCGGCGTCCGCGGTGCCGTGATCACCGGATGGGGCACGGCGCTGCCCCCGAAGGTGCTCACCAACCAGGACCTCGAGCAGATGTTCGACACGAACCACGACTGGATCGTCGAGCGCACCGGCATCCATCAACGCCACGTCGGCGGCAGCACCACCGACCTGTCGATCGAGGCCGGCCGCGCCGCGCTCGCGATGGCCGGGCTCGATCCGTCCGAGATCGACGTCGTGGTGCTCGCCACCACCACACCCGACCGCACCGTGCCGGCGAGCTCGCCCGGGATCGCGACCGAACTCGGCCTGCGCTGCGGGGCGTTCGACATCAACGCGGCGTGCTCGGGGTTCACGTACGGGCTCGTCATCGCGCACGGGCTGATCGCCACCGGCGCGAACAAGGTGCTGCTCATCGGCACCGACACCCTCGCCCGTATCACCGACTGGACCGATCGGAACACCGCCATCTTGTTCGCGGACGGATCGGGCGCCGTCGTCCTCGAGGCCACCGAACACGGCGACCAGCTGCTCGGCTGGCATCTCGACGCCGACGGTGCCGCCGAACGGTTCCTGTACAGCGAGGTCGGCGGCCACATCCAGATGGAGGGCAAGGAGGTCTTCCGCCGCGCCGTGCGGATCATGGTCGACTCGGCGACGAAGTCGATGGAAGCTGCTGGCGTGACGGCGTCCGACATCGCGCTCGTGGTCCCGCACCAGGCGAACATCCGGATCATCCAGGCCTCGTGCGAGCGCCTCGGGATCCCGATGGATCGGGCCTCGATCGTGCTCCACCGCACCGGGAACACGTCGTCGGCGTCGATCCCGCTGGCCCTCGTCGAGGCGCTCGAGGAGGGCCGCGTGCGTCCCGGTGATCTCGTCCTGCTCGTCGGCTTCGGGGCGGGCATGACCGCCGCGAGCGCCGTGATCCGTTGGGGTGGTGCGTGAGTCGAACCGTGTTGGTCACGGGTGGCGCCCGTGGCATCGGTCTGGCCTGCGCGCGCCGGTTCGCCGAGCTCGGTGACCGGGTGGCGGTCACCTACAACAGCTCGCCGCCGCCCGACGGGTTGTTCGGCGTGCGGTGCGACGTCACGTCCGCCGACAGCGTCGACGCGGCGTTCGCCGCGGTCGAGGCCGAGTTCGGACCGGTCGAGGTGCTCGTGTCGAACGCCGGCATCACCAAGGACGGCCTGCTGCTGCGGATGGGCGAGGAGCAGTTCACCTCGGTGATCGACACCAACCTCACCGCCGCCTACCGCGTCTGCAAGCGTGCCGCACAGGGCATGCTGCGCGCCCGCAGCGGCCGCATCGTGCTGGTGTCCTCGGTCGTCGGTCTGCTCGGCTCCGCGGGCCAGGCCAACTACGCCGCCTCGAAGGCCGGTCTCGTCGGCCTCGCCCGCTCGATCGCTCGCGAGCTCGGCTCGCGCAGCATCACCGTCAACGTCGTCGCCCCGGGCCCGGTCGAGACCGACATGACCGCGGCGCTCGGCGAGAAGCGCCTGGCCGAGCTCACCGCCGCGGTACCCCTCGGGCGCATGGCCACGCCGGACGAGATCGCTGGGGTGGTGGCCTTCCTGGCCGGACCCGATGCGGGCTACATCACCGGCGCCGTCATCCCCGTCGATGGCGGTCTCGGGATGGGCCACTAACCTCACAAGCCATTCGTCCACGCCGATGGACGACACATCAAGGAGAGTCCCACGTGGATCAGGAACTGTTCGCCCGCTTCAAGAAGTGCGCCGTCGAGGTGCTGTCGGTCGACGAGTCGGCCGTCGTCCCGGAGGCGAAGTTCGGCGACGACCTCGATGCCGACAGTCTCGACCTGGTCGAGCTCGTCATGGCGCTCGAGGAGGAGTTCGGCATCGAGGTGCCCGAGGAAGACCTCGAGGGTGTCGAGACCGTCGGCAACGCCTTCGACCTGGTCGTCGGCAAGCTGGGATGAGGCCGGGCGCCCGCCGGGTCGCCATCACCGGGTACGGGGTGGTGGCCCCCTGTGGCATCGGCAGGCAGTCGTTCTGGCAGGGGCTGAACGGCCCGGGCATCACCAGCGGTCGCAGCGTCGACGTCGACAACTGGGACCCGACCCCGTACTTCGCCAATCCCAAGGAGGCCCGTCGCGCCGACCGGTTCGAGCAGTTCGCCCTCGCGGCGGCCGCCGAGGCGTTCGAGCAGGCGGGTCGCCCGACGGCAGATCCCGGCCGCTTCGGCGTGATCTTCGCCACCGGTGTGGGCGGTCTCCGCTCGACCGAGGAACAGATCGGTGTGCTCATCGAGAAGGGCGAACGGCGCGTGTCGCCGTTCCTCGTCCCGATGATGATGCCGAACGCCGCCGGCGCCGCGATCTCGATGCGGTACGGGCTGCAGGGCCCGAACGAGACGATCACCACGGCGTGCGCAGCGTCGACGCACGCCATCGGTGCCGCGGCGCGACACATCGCGTGGGGCATCGTCGACGCGTGCGTGACCGGTGGCAGCGAGAGTGCCGGTTGCACGATCGGTCTGGCCGCGTTCGGCAACATGACCGCGCTCACGAGCTCGGGCAACAGCCGCCCCTTCTCGCCCGAGCGCGACGGATTCGTGCTCGGTGAGGGTTCGGCCGTGCTGATCCTCGAGGAATGGGAGGCAGCGGTCGCTCGCGGCGCCACCATCGTCGGCGAGGTGCTGGGTGCGGCGAGCAATGCCGACGCCCACCACATCACCGCGCCCGCGCCCGGTGGTGCCGGTGCCGTGGTGTGCATGCGCACCGCACTCGACGACGCCGGCCTGTCCCCCGCCGACATCCGCCAGATCAACGCGCACGGGACGAGCACCCCGCTGAACGACGCGGCCGAGGCTGCGGCGGTCACCACCGTGTTCGGCCCCGGCGCCGTGCCGATCACCTCCACCAAGGGGGTCACCGGACACGCACTCGGTGCCGCGGGCGCACTCGAGGCAGCTGCGGTGCTGCTGTCGATGGAGCACCGCCTGATCCCGCCGACCGCGGGCACGACCGTGCTCGACGAGGGCATGGACATCGACGTCGTGCTCGGCTCGGCGAGGCCGTGGGAACCCGGTCCGACGATGTCGAACAGCCTCGGCTTCGGCGGTCACAACGGCTCGATCATCCTGGGCCCCGGACCCGACGCCTGAACCCGGTCGGCCGCCCCGTCCGCGGCGACGCTCAGGTGGCGGCGAGCGCCGACTCGAGGGCTGCGGCGACGCCGATCACGACCGCGTCTCGCCACCGGCTCGACGCGATCTGCACGGCGACCGGCATGCCGGTCGCCGTGTCGCGTCCAGCGGGCAGGCTGATCGCCGGCGCACCCGTCAGGCTCCACGGCAACGTGTACACGTAGTCCTCGCCGGCCAGCGGTCGGGCGAGTGGCGCCACGTCGCGGACGACCGGCCCGATCACGACGTCCACGGCTGCCGTGGCCCGCGTGAGCCGTGAGGCGAAGCGGTCCCAGTCGCGCAACTGCCGATCGACGTCGACGCCGGTGAGCGCCGGATCGTGCGCGGCCCGGCGCCAGTACCGCTGCGTGATGTCGAGGGACTCGTCGAGGTGCGACGGGAGCGCGTCGTCGACCAGCGTCGCGCCGAATCCCACGAGCAGGTCGACGGCGCGGGTCACCGCGTCACGCGTCGACGCCGCCGGTGCCCATCCACCATCGCCGGTCACCATCGCGACACGCAGACCACGCAGACCACGCACGTCGACGGACGGCGCATCGATGCGAACAGGCGCACATCCGGCGTCGATGCCGTCGGGTCCGGCGATCAGCCGCAACGAGGTCGCGACGTCGGACACCGTGGCGGCGATCGGCCCGATCACCGTGCGCCCGTCGACGCGATCGCCCACCCGTGGCCGATGCCCGGTCGTGGGCACCAGGCCGGCCGACGGCTTCATCCCCACCGCGCCGCACCAGGCGGCGGGCAGCCGGATGCTGCCACCCGAGTCGCTCCCGAGGCCGAGCCGCGACGCACCGCAGCCGATCAGCGCCGCCTCACCACTCGACGAGCCACCGGGGCTCCGTGCGGGATCGAGCGGGTGATGGCATCGGCCGTGCTGTGGATGGTCGGCACCGGGCTGGGTCTTGGCAACCACGATCGCACCCGCACGTCGGAGCCGGGCCACGGCTGTCGCGTCGCGAGCGGGCACGTGCCCGGTCCGGGTGGGTGACTCCCCCTCGCAGGGCAGTCCCGTCACGTCGATCCAGTCCTTCACGGTGATCGTCCGTCCGGCGAGCACGTGCGATGAGGCGACGGACGCGCCCGCGTCGAGCGCGTCGATCTGGTCGAGCTGGTCGGCGGCGGCGAGCGCCGCCGCGTCGTCGCGGGCGACGACGGCGCCCAGGTCGGCCGCCCGATCGAGTGCGATCAGCGCATCGAGGACACGAGCCCGAGTCGACATCGCGTCAGCCTCGCAGACCCGGCGAGCAACTCGTGTCACACCCCACGCGCACGATGCACGCATGACACGCCGCACCCGCACCACCCGCACCACCCGCACCACCCGCACCACCCGCACCACCCGCACCGCCCGTCCGGCCGCACCGGCTCACCACGTGTTCTTCGACGTCGACCGGCCCGAGGTCGCCCACACCCGTCTCGAGTGCGCGGACAACGGCGGGCTGATCGAGCTGGTCGAGACCTACCTCGGACAGCCGTGCGACGATCCGACGATGTTCGAGTACGTCGCCGACCTGCACGGTCTCGTCGCGCCGGCGCACCTGGTGCACCAGGCACGTCCGTGCCCACGCTGCACCCTCGTCGCGGCCCCGTACTGGCGCAGCGCCGCCTGATCGCTCGGCGCCGAGGGCGGTCAGGCGTCGACGAGCACGAACATCAGCTCGCACTCGCAGGCCACCTGGTCGCCGAGCAGCGCGCGCCCGGTGCCCTTGCCCGCCCGGGCCGACATCCGGCCGAGCTCGACCTCCAGCACCAACGTGTCGCCGGGACCCACCTGACGGCGGAACCGGGCACCGTCGAGGCCGCCGAACAGTGGCAACTTGCCGGCGAAACGATCGTCGGCCAGCACGGCGATCGCCCCGATCTGCGCGATCGCCTCGCACATCAGCACACCCGGCAGCGTCGGTCGACCCGGGAAGTGACCGGCGAAGAACCACTCGTCCCCGGTCAGCGTCCAGCGCCCACGAGCCCGCTGCCCGGCGTCGAGTTCGATCACCTCGTCGACGAACAGGAACGGCGCACGGTGCGGCAGCAGATCGGCCGGCTCGGGCAGCGCGCTCACGCCGACGCCTCCAGTGCGGCGAGCAGCTTCACCGGCGTGTCCTTCGGGCTGATCTTGTACCAGACCTGCTCCAGCGCGCCATCGGCGTCCACGAGGAACGCCGAGCGCACGATGCCCATGTAGGTCTTGCCGTAGTTCTTCTTCTCCTGCCACACGCCGTAGGCCTCGGCGACCGCGTGATCGGCGTCGCTCAGCAAATCGAACCCGAGGTCGTACTTGGCCCGGAAACGAGCGAGCGCGGCCGGCTTGTCGGGGCTCACGCCGAGGATCACCACATCGGGTCCGAGCTGGGGATGCAGGTCACGCAGCAGGCATGCCTGTTGCGTGCACCCCGGTGTGTCCGCCTTCGGGTAGAAGTACACCAACACCGTTTTCCCACGCAGCGTGGCGAGGTCGACGCGCTCCTCGCTCTGGTTCGTCAAGACGATCGGCGGCGCAGGATGACCCTGGGTGAGCATGTCACGCACCGTAGCCCGCGAATCGTCAGGTTTGCTCACCCTCCGTGCGGTGCCGACACCGACCCGATCCGGGGGTCCTTGGTCCCGGAAAGGTGAAAAATGTCTCAAGGACCTTGCAAGGACGACCACCCTGCGTGCTACCTTGCCGACAGCGTTCGACGCGACGGCACGTCCGGCGTCGGTCCGAGGGGTCCTCGGCGTGGCCACGCGGCCGCGGTGGGGACACGTCGGGCCGGTTCGGGCCCGAGGTCGCGGCGAGCGTCACGCCGACACCGAAGGAGAGAACCATGGGTCCTGTCGTCAGGCGCCCTCAGTAACGGAGTGATCCGTCATCTCGGTCGACGCCGCGCATGCGCGTGGTAGTGGTCCGGGATGCTGCGAAGGCGGTCGTCGATCCAGAACTCGTTCGCGAGGAGTGGCCCGGCGACACCGGACAGACGCTGATGCAACTCGGCCCGAACCTCCTCCGGGGGGTTCGGGTCGTGTCGTTTCCAGACCACCATCGGGACGAAGCACGCCTCGCACTCGGCGATCCAACAGAGATCGTCCTCGTGGTACCAGTCGGTGACACGCGCCGCTTCACACAGCTCGCACGCCACCTCTCCCATGACACCCATGGTGGCACGCGACGACGCCGCCGTGGCGGATACCACGGCGGCGTCGGCTCGGCACCTGGGGCTCGCCACGTCGGCTCGACGCCGAGGATCGAGGGCGGGGGCGAGGATCGAGGGCGGGGGCGAGGGCGGCGGGATCAGCCGAGCAGCGAGGCGACGTCGACACCTTCGGGCACGAGTACCTGGTCGATCACGTGGATCACCCCGTTGGTCGCCATCACATCGGTCTGCACGACGTTCGCGTCGAACACCTGCACCCCGCCGTCGGTGGTGATCGTGAGGCTCTGGCCCTGCACGGTGGGCACCTCACCCGCAGTCACGTCGGCCGCGAGCACCTGGCTCGGCACCACGTGGAAGGTGAGGATCTGCGTGAGCACGTCGACGTTCTCCGGCAGCAGGAGGGCGTCGAGGAGCCCGTCGGGCAGCGCGGCAAACGCGTCGTCGGTGGGCGCGAACACCGTGAACGGCCCGGCACCCTGCAGCGTCTCGACCAGCCCGGCGGCCTGCACCGCGGCCACGAGGGTCGTGAACGACGGGTTGGCGGCGGCCACGGCGACGATGTCGCCCTCGGCGGCCGGTTCGTCGGTCACCGGGGTCGTCGCCGCCGTCGCCGCGGTGGTCGTGGGAGTGGCGTCCTCGTCGTCGTCGCCGCACGCGGCGAGCGTGAGCAGCGAGGCGGACATGGCGAACGCGGTGAGCGTGCGGAAGTTCATGGGGGGCTCCTTGTTCACGAGTCGCTCGGTCGGGACGACCAGCGAGTCATGGTGGTCTACGACGCACACCCGACCGCGGATGAGTTTTCGTGCTAAATGTCGGCGTCGATCGCCGCACGCACCTCGGCCACGTACTCCCCCACGGCGTCGGCGCCGGCCTCCAGCAGGCGGCGCACCACCGAGGCGCCCTGCACGACCCCGTCGGCGACCTGCACGGCCTCGCGCGCCTGCGCCGCGTTCGACACACCGACGCCCACGAGCACCGGCACGTCGGTGATCGCCTTCAGCCGGCCGGCCAGCGTGGTGGCCGTCGACGCCAGCGCCGATCGCTCCCCCGTCACGCCGAGCAGGCCGACCGAGTAGACGAAGCCGCGGGCACGGGCGCACACGCGGGGCAGCCGCTCGTCGGGTGCCGTCGGCGCGGCGAGCATCACGGTCTCGATCGAGGACGCGTCGGCCGCCTCACACCAGGGCCCGGCCTCCTCGAGCGGCAGGTCGGGCACGATCGCGGCGACGATGCCGGCGCTCGCCAACTGTTCGGCGAAGCGGTGATGGCCGGCGTGGTGGACCGTGTTGTAGTACAGCATCACGGCCAGCGGCACCTCGACGTCGAGTTCGCGGGCCTCGTGGAGGATCGACACGGGGGTGGCGCCCGCGTCGAGCGCACGCTGTGACGCCTCCTGGATGACGGGACCGTCCATCACCGGGTCGCTGAACGGGATGCCGATCTCGATCGCGTCGGCACCGGCGGCGACCGCTGCCCGCAGCGCGTCCTGCCAACCGGGCAGACCGCCGGTGATGTAGGGAACGAGCAGCTTGCGGCCCGCCGCTCGGCGGTCGCGGAACGACTGCTCCATCCGGCCGGGCGCAGCGCTCATCGGAGGATCTCCATCATCTGGGCGACGTCCTTGTCGCCTCGGCCGGACAGGTTCATCAACACGGTGGCGCCCTGCATCGTCGGCGCCTCCCGCACGATCCACGCCAGCGCGTGCGCCGGTTCGAGGGCGGGGATGATGCCCTCCGTGCGCGACAGCAACTGGAAGGCGTCGATCACCTCGGCGTCGGTGACCGCCGGGTACTCGGCCCGGCCGATCGATGCGAGATACGAGTGCTCGGGGCCGACACCCGGGTAGTCGAGACCGGCCGAGATCGAATGCGCCTCCTGCACCTGGCCGTACTCGTCCTGCATCAGGTAGCTGCGCATGCCGTGCACCACGCCGGGCACACCACGGCCGACGGCCGCGCCACCGGCCGGCTCGACCCCGACGAGGCGTGCGCCGGTGTCGACGAAGCCGCTGAAGATGCCCATCGCGTTCGAACCGCCGCCGACGCACGCCACCACCACGTCCGGATCGCCGCCGAACGACGTCGACATCTGCTCGCGCGCCTCGTCGCCGATCACCCGGTGGAACTCGCGCACCATCCACGGGTACGGGTGCGGGCCCATCACCGAGCCGAGGCAGTAGTGGGTGTTGCCGACGGTGGCGACCCAATCGCGCATCGCCTCGTTCACGGCGTCCTTCAGCGTGCGACTCCCGCTCTGCACGGCCTCGACCTCGCTGCCCATGAGGCGCATCCGGAACACGTTCAGCTCCTGACGGGCCACGTCGACGGCGCCCATGTACACCTTGCACTCGAGGCCCATCAGTGCCGCGGCCGTCGCGCTCGCCACCCCGTGTTGACCGGCACCGGTCTCGGCGACCAGCCGTGTCTTGCCCATCCGCTTCGCGAGCAGTGCCTGACCGAGCACGTTGTTGATCTTGTGCGAGCCCGTGTGGTTCAGGTCTTCGCGCTTCATCACGAGGCGGATGCCGAGACGGCGCCCCAGGTTGTGGCACTCGGTGAGGATCGAGGGCCGGCCGGCGTAGTCGCGCAGGATGTCGCGGTACTCCTGCCGGAACACCGGATCGGCCCACGCGTCCCGGAAGGCCGCTTCCAGCTCCTGGCACGCCGGCACCAGGGTCTCGGGCACGAAGCGGCCGCCGAACTCGCCGAAGCGACCGGTGGCGGAGGGTTCAGCCATGAGCGTCATGAGGGGTTCTCCGGAGGAGTCGGGGGGCGGGGTGACGGGGGCGTCGGTGGTGTCAGTGGTGTCAGTGGTGTCGGGGGGTGTCGGGCGACCCGCAGGATGTCAGAACTCGTCGGCCCAGTCGTAGGGCAATTCGTCCGGGCCGAGGTACCGGGCGGGCGCCGCGGCGCGAGCTCGTTCGATGAAGGCCTTCACCTTGAGCGGATCCTTGCGGCCGGGGCTGCGCTCGACGCCGCTCGACACGTCGACGCCCCACGGCTGGGCCCGGCTGACCGCCAGAGCGACGTTGTCGGGGTCGAGGCCGCCGGCGAGTACGTACCGGGGGCCCTCCGGCAGATCGGCGAACAGCCCCCAGTCGAACACCTGGCCCGACCCGGGTGAGGCGGCGTCGACGAGCACCATGTCGGTGCCGAACGCATCGGCGCGGGCGGCATCGGTGGTCCCGGCGGCGACGGCCTTGATCACCGACCGCACCTGCTGTGCGACGTCGGCCACCATCGCCGGGGTCTCGTGCCCGTGGAGCTGGGCGGCCTTGACGCCCGAACGCATCACGGTGTCGATCACCCGGTCCGGGTGTTCGTCGCGGAACACGCCGACGGTGAGGATCTCGGGCGGGAGACGGCGGGTGATGTCGTACACCTGCTGCGCGGCCACCTGCCGCGTCGACGGCGCGAAGACGAAGCCGACGGCATCCGCGCCCATGGCGACGCAGAACAGTGCGTCGTCTTCGTTGGTGATGCCGCAGATCTTCACGAACATGGCGGTGCAGAGGGTACCCCCCGGCCGGTCGGCCATGAGGATTCGTTCCCCCCGCCTCCTCGCCGGCGTGTCCGACGTCTCGGGCGCGGGCTCAGGCGACGCCGCGCAGCAGTGCGACGGTGGCGGCCGGATCGCCGCTCGTGACCAGCGTCTCCCCGACGAGTACGGCGTGGTAGCCGGCGGCATGCAGCGCTGCTGCGTCGTCGGCGCCGCGCACCCCGCTCTCGGCCACCTTCACCGCGTGGTCGGGGATCACCGCCGCCATCCGCAGGGCACGCTCGTGGTCGACCTGGAACGTGACCAGGTCGCGCTGGTTGACGCCGATCACCGTGGCGTCCGCGGCGAGTGCCGCCTCGAGCTCACGTTCGTCGTGGATCTCGACGAGCACGTCGAGGCCGATCGAGGTCGCGAGGCGGTGGTACTCGACGAGCTCGTCGCGTCCGAGCGCCGCGGCGATGAGCAGCACGCAGTCGGCGCCCATCAGCCGGGCGTCGCACACGTCGTGGGCCGACACCGTGAAGTCCTTGCGCAGGACGGGCAGGGCGCACGCGCCCCTCGCGGTCTGCAGGTCGGACGCCGAACCCCCGAAGAAGTCCTCGTCGGTGAGCACGCTCAGGCAGGCGGCACCACCACGCTCGTAGGAGCGGGCCCAGTCGGCGGGGTCGAGCGCGACGTTGAGGTCGCCCTTCGACGGCGAGCGCCGTTTGATCTCGCTGATCACCTGCAGGCCGTCGCCCGAGCGCAGCGCGGCCGCGAAGCCGCGGGTGGGCGGCATCGCTCGCGCCAGGTCGACGAGGTCGTCGATCGGTCGGGCGTCGAGGGCAGCCACCTCGCGGTGGCGAGCGAGGATGCGGTCGAGATACGTGGCCATCGGATGCGGGACGAGCCGGCGATGGACGACGGGCTCAGACGCCCTTGCCGCCGAGTGGCTTGCACATGATGAGCTCGGGACGGCCGCCGAGGAACGGCCCGATCGCGGGGCCGAGCGCCTTGAAGGCATCGGATCCCATGTGCGCGTCGAGCGCCGACTGGTCGGTGTACATCTCGTAGAACCAGAGCACGTTCGCGTCGGCGAGGTCCTGCAGCAGGATGTAGGCCAGGGTGCCGGGTTCGTCCTGCGCGGTGGCGAGCGCGGTCTGCAGCGCGGCGGCGAGGTCGTCGCGCTTGCCTTCCTGCGCGGTGAGCTTGGCGATGACGGCGATGTCGGCCATGGGGGTCCTCGGTTCGTGTGCGATCGGCGAGATCGGGGTCGGATGCTGGCCGGGCGGCGCGCCCGGACGATCCCGGGTCGCCCGCGGGATCAGCGTGCGGCACCGTACCAGCGTGCCACCATGTCGCACGTGGTGAACGCCGATGCCGAACGCACCGTCGTCGTCGTCGAGGACGACCCGAACATCGCCGACCTCGTCGACCTCTATCTCCGCCAAGCCGGGTTCCGGGTGCTGCAGGCCGCGACCGGGGCTCGTGGGCTCGAGCTGATCGCCCTGCACCGGCCGGTGCTCGTCGTGCTCGATGTCGGGCTGCCCGACGTCGACGGGTTCGAGGTGTGCCGCCAGATCCGCGCCGGCGGGTCGACGGCGGCGCTGCCCGTGCTGTTCCTCACCGCTCGCGACGGCGAGATCGACCGTGTGCTCGGCCTCGAGCTCGGCGCCGACGACTACGTCACGAAGCCGTTCTCGCCGCGCGAGCTCGTCGCGCGGGTGAAGGCGATCCTGCGACGGGGGTCGAACGGTGCGGCGAGTGACCTCCCGGGTGGCATCGCCGCGACCGTGCTCGACCTCGGCGATGCGATCACGATCGACCTCGCCCGACGCGAGGTGCGCGGTGCCGCCGGAGTGGTGGCACTCGCGACCAAGGAGTTCGACCTGCTCGCCCACTTCGCCCGCCACCAGGGCATCGTGCTCAGCAGGCAGCAGTTGATCGACGCCGTGTGGGGCGCCGATTGGTACGGCGACGACCGCACCGTCGACGTGCACGTGCGGCAGTTGCGCAAGAAGCTGGGCGACGACCTGCCGCTCGCCACCGTGTGGGGTGTCGGGTACCGCCTCGGGTGAGCACGACACCACACGGCGGATGGGGGATCTCCCCGATGTCCCACGGACGGCCGGGGACGACGCTGGTCGGTGCCCGGCCCGTTGGGGGCCGCCGACCGACAGGAGCCCACCATGTCCCGCACCACCGCTCACCGTCCGTTCCGCCTCCGCCGCCGGATCGTCACCCTCGCCGCCGCCGTTGCCATCGGTTCGTCAGGAGCCGCCGCCGTCGGGATGCCCGCGCAGGCTGCAGACGGTCCGCGTCCGCTTCCCGTCGGCACGATGTCGGGGCAGGAGCTGATGCTGTACTGCGCCCAGCAGGGCGGCCTGTTCGAAGGTGAGCTCGGTCAGGCGTACTACTGCGTCCTCCCGAACGGGGTCGTCATCTTCTGCAACTACCAGACCTCGCAGTGCGTGGTGCTGAAGACCGTGCCGCCCACCAAGCCCAGCCGCCCGGGCGCCGGCACCGTGGCACCTCGAACCGGGGTGGTGCTCACCCGGGGAGGCTGAACGCGTTGGCTAGGGTCGTCGGCGTGTCCAGCGAGGTCGGCCCGATCCGTCGATGACACGCCGGCTCGTGGTCTGGATGGTGGGCCTGGTGGCCGCCACGCTCGTGATCGCCGGCCTCGGCACGCTCGTGTTGGCGAACGTGCGGGCGCGAACCGACACCGAGCAGGAGCTGCGCGCACAAGCCACGACGATCGCGGCCAACCTGGCGCTGTTCTTCGACGAGACCGACGCACCGCTCGACGACCAGGCCGTCGAACAGCGACTCCGCCAACTCACGCTGCTGCGGCGGGTCGTCGACCTCGACGGGTTCGCCGTCGTGTCCCTCGATCCGGACCTCGACCCGAACCAGTTGCCGAGCGGGGTCGACCCGGAGCTGGTCGACGTCGACGGCCTCCGAACCGGACGGCTGACGAGCACGCACGACGGCGAGTTGGTGATGGCCGCAGCGCCGATCGAGCTGGGCGATGCACGCAGCGGTGCGGTCGTGCTCGCCCGCCGGGCCGACGTCGGGCTCGGTCCCGCTGCGCGCTACTTCGTGGTGGCAGCGGTCGCGTCGGCGTCGATCGCGCTCCTCGCGGCGGTGCTGGTCGGTCGGCGGATCTCCCGGCCGATCCAGGCTGCGTCGGCGGCGGCCACCCGCATCGCCGCCGGCGAGCTCGCCACCCGGTTGCCGGTGCGGGCCGGACGTGGTGACGAACTCGACCAACTGTCGCGCGATGTGAACGAGATGGCCGGCACGCTCGAACGGTCACGAGCGCTCGAGCAGCAGTTCCTGTTGTCCGTGAGCCACGACCTCCGCACCCCGCTCACCTCGATCCGCGGGTACGCCGAGGCGATCGCCGACGGTGCGGCGGATCCGCAGCGCGCCGCCGCGGTGATCTCGGCCGAGTCGAGACGACTCGAGCGACTGGTGGCCGACCTGCTCGACCTCGCCAAGGTGCAGGCGTCGAGCTTCTCGCTCGAACTCGAGCCGCTCGACCTCGCCCAGCTGGCAGAGGTGGCGGTCGACGGGTTCGCGCCCGATGCCACCGACCGTGGACTGCTGCTGCAGGCGATCACGCCGCCGCTCGCCGTCACGGTGGATGCCGACCGCGACCGCCTCGGCCAGGTGGCCGCGAACCTCATCGAGAACGCGATGAAGTACGCCACCACGGGTGTGGTGGTGCGGGTCGACACGGTCGGCGGCCGGGCCGTGTTCACCGTCACCGACGACGGTGCCGGTATCGACCCGGCGGATCTGCCCCACGTGTTCGAACGCCTCTACGTCGCCCGCCGCCAGCCCGCCCGCCGCGAGAGCTCGAGCGGTCTCGGCCTGGCGATCGTGAGCCAACTCGTCGAGGCGATGGGCGGCGAGGTGTCGGTGACGAGCGAGGTCGGCCACGGCACCACGTTCGCCGTCATGCTGCCGTGCCGGGCGTGACGGTCAGTTGGGCGGCTCGCCCGCCAGGCCGAGCACGTGCCGGCGGACGGCCCAACCGGCGGCGAGGGTGGCCACGGCCATCATGGCCGGTCCCGAGGCGACGGATGCACCGAGACCGACCACCACGGCGACGGCGACGATGCTCGAGACCGACTCGGCGACTCGGATGCCGGTGACGGTGCGCTGGACCCCGCGCGCCGCGGCGAGCGCGCCATACGGGGTGCTCGCCGAGCTGGCCGCTGCGTAGGCGGTCCAGGCCAGCAGCGCGAGCGACGACAGCTCGTCGGCTTCTCCGACCACGATCGAGCTCCACACCGGTTCACCGAGCACGGCCAGCACGCCGACGCCGGCGACGAGTGACGCGAGGCGCACCACCTGCCGGTCGGTCGCCGCCACCTGCGCCGCGAGTGGGCGGTCGCGGGTGCGTGCGTAGCCGGCGAACAAGAAGTTGGCCATGCCGCCGATCACGTGGATCGCCGGGGCCACGACGAGCCGAGCTGCCTCGACCCGCCCGTACGCCGTCGCCCCCGCCACGGCGATCCCGACCAGGCGCAGGGCTGTGATCGTCGCCAATCGCATGAACTGCTGCACGGCACGCCAGCGGCCGTAGGCCCACACCTCGTCGGATCGCGGCCGCCGCAGCGCGCCGAGGCGGCGTTCGTCCGCCGGCAGCAGTGCGACCACGGCGATCAGCGCGGCCGTCTGGCCGACCGCCACCGCGGCGAGGAACGACCCGAGCGTCACCCGCCCGGCGATGCCGATCGCGGCGAGCGAGATCACGGATGCGGCGAGGGCGACCAGGTCGACGACGACCACCGACCAGAAGCGCATCACCGCCATCAGCAGCCGTCGACCGACCTCTTCGAGCAGGAACAGCGGTGTCGCGATCACGAACCACACGGCGGTGACGGCGTCCACGTCCAGGTCGAGCCGTCCGCCGGACGCCGACACCACGACGGCCACGGCTGCCCCGCCCACGGCGACGACGGCGGCCCACGACACCAGGCTCGACCGGATCCGCGCTGCGGTGCGGTCGAGCACGGTGAGCGAGTCGCCCACCATGCCGGAGGCCACGCCGGCGCCGAGGACCATCACGCCGAACAGGGCGGAGAACACGGCCAGCCCGTCGAGGCCGAGCGTCCGGGCGACGATCGCCTGCAGCAGGAAGCTGCCGAGCGCCTGGACGAGTTGCACCACCGCGGCACCGGACGCGCGCAGCCGCGACCCGACCCCCGCTGCCCGCTCGCGCACCCGGCCGAGGGTGCCCGGCATCCGTGTCCGTCCGGTCGCGTTCGTTTGTCGGCTTCGCGCCGAATCCGCGGCGTCAGAAGCCGAGGCGCGCGCGGATCTCGGTCTCGAGCTCCGCGATCGGCACCCGCACCTGGGCGGTGGTGTCGCGCTCGCGGATGGTGACCGCGTCGTCCTCGAGCGAGTCGAAGTCGACGGTGACGCACAGCGGCGTCCCGATCTCGTCCTGGCGGCGGTAACGCTTGCCGATCGACTGGGTGTCGTCGTAGTCGACCATGTACCGATCGCCGAGGCGGGTGAAGATCTGGCGTGCGAGCGGGCTGAGCGTGTCCTTCTTGCTGAGCGGCAGCACCGCCACCTTGTACGGCGCGAGCCGCGGGTGCAGCCGCAGGATCGTGCGCTTCTCGCCCTCCACCTCGTCCTCGTCGTACGCGGCGAGCAGGAACGCCGCCATCGCCCGGTTCACACCGGCCGCCGGTTCGATCACGTAGGGCACGTACCGCTCGTTGGCGGCCTGGTCGAAGAAGTCGAGCTTCTGGCCGGCGTGCTGGGCGTGCTGCTTCAGGTCGTAGTCCGTGCGCTGGGCGATGCCCTCGAGCTCACCCCAGCCCCACGGGTACATGAACTCGACGTCGCTCGTGCCTGCCGAGTAGTGGCTGAGCTCGTCGGCGTCGTGGGCGCGCAGGCGCAGCATGTCGGCCGGGATGCCGAGGTCGACGTACCACTGGAAGCGGGCCTGGCACCAGTACTCGTACCACCGGGCGCTCTCGGCCGGGGGCACGAAGAACTCGCACTCCATCTGCTCGAACTCGCGGGTGCGGAAGATGAAGTTGCCGGGCGTGATCTCGTTGCGGAAGCTCTTGCCCACCTGGGCGATGCCGAACGGCGGCTTCTTGCGGCTGGTCTGCAGCACGTTCAGGAAGTTCACGAACATGCCCTGCGCCGTCTCGGGACGCATGTACACCTCGGCCCCCGACCCCTCGACCGGGCCGGCGTAGGTCTTGAACATGAGGTTGAACGCACGGGCCTCGGTGAACGACCCCGTGGCGCCGCAGTTCGGGCAGGTGTCCGGATCGGTCAGGTGGTCCTCGCGGAAGCGCTGCTTGCACGTCGTGCAGTCGACGAGTGGATCGCTGAAGTTGGCGAGGTGACCGCTGGCTTCGAACACGGCGGGAGGCGCCAGGATCGCGGCGTCGATCAGGAGGACGTCGTCGCGCTGTTGCACCATGGTACGGATCCATGCCTCGCGCACGTTGCGCAGCATCAGCGATCCGAGCGGGCCGTAGTCGTAGCTGGAGCGGAAACCGCCGTAGATCTCGGCCGACGGGTACACGAACCCGCGTCGCTTGCAGAGGTTGACGATCTGGTCGAGGTCGGTCGCTGGCACGGTCGACAGGCTAGGGCCCGACCCTTCGAGCGGGACGCCCGATTCGTCCCGACATCGTCGGCGGCACCAGCGCCGGTGTGGTGCTCCGGTCGGGTTCGGGACGGGTTCGGGACGGGTTCTGGACGGGTTCTGGACGGGTTCTGGACGGGTTCTGGACGGGTTCTGGACGGGTTCTGGACGGGTTCTGGACGGGAATGACGCACCGGACGGCTTCCGCCCGGCCAGCATGGGGCATCCACCGGGAGAGGGAGATCGTCGTGCACCTCCGGCGCACCGCCACCGTCCGTCCACATCACGTCGCCGGCCTGCTCGCTGCGGCGTCACTGCTCCTCGCCGCGTGCGGGAGCGACGACGCGTCCACCACCGACGGCGAGTCGACGGCGTCGACCGAGACCGCCGCCTCCGAGTCGACCGTGATCGACACGACCGTCGCTCCCACCACCACCGCGGTCGCGCCGGCGACCTCGGCCGCACCGGCGCCGGACTCCACCGCCCCGACCGTCCCGAGCACCACCGCCCCGGCCACCACGGCAGCGCCCACCACGGTCGCACCGCTCGTGGCCGCCGATCTCGACCTCGGCGAGGCAGCGATCGGTCCGGTGGCCTTCGGCACCGGCGTCGATCCGGCGATCGCGGTGCTGGCCGCCGTGCTCGGCGTGGCGGCCATCGACGAGACCCACGAGTATCCCTACGCCGACGAGGTGACCGGCGTGTACCTCGACGACGAGGACGGCATCTTCGCGTTCCCGCTGCTCCGGCGGGTGTGCTTCGCCAACGGGTTGTGCACCTCGTTCGGCGGGCGAGACGCCGCCGATCTGCAACTCGTCGGGTACGACTACTACTCGGCCGAGGTGCCGGCCGACCCCGTGCTCACCACCACGGCCGGCGTGCCGCTCGGCGCACGCTGGAGCGACCACCTCGACGCGATGACCGCCGACCCGGGTGGCTGTTACTCGCAGGGCTTCGGCGCCTCGGGCGGCGCGATGCTGGTGCTGGTGTCGAACGGCGAGTTCTTCGGCACCTTCGACGGCGAGACCTACGTGACCGCCGTACCCGACCCGTCGGTGGTGACGGTGTACGGCATCTTCTCGGGCGAGAACCCCGGCTACCTGTACGACGACTGCTGACCGTCCCGCCCTTCGTGAGCCGGATGCGCACCAGGAGCGCATGCGGCTCACGAACCGAGTTCTTCCGTGAGCCGGATGCGCACGGGCTGCGCATCCGGCTCACGAAGCGGCGTCAGTGGGATTCGAACATCGCGACGGTGCGGAGCCGGCGTTCCAGGTGGTGTTCGAGCGCCCGGTTCGCGTGGGCGGCGACCTCGTGGGTGATCGGGCTCGCCGGCAGGTCGAGCGCCTCGTTCAACCTGCCCCCCAGGATCATCCGCATCACGGCGAGCGCGTCGGGCGACAGCGATGCACCCGAGCGACACGAGCGGCACAGCACGCCACCCTCGGCGACGTCGAACGCGACGAGCGGGTCCTCGGCGCCGCAGCGGACGCACTCGTCGAGCTCGGGACGCACGCCCTCGGACGCCAGCAGCTTCCAGTAGAAGGCCGGCACCACCAGCGGCCCGGAGCGCTCGGCCACGGTGCGCAGCGCGCCGACGAGCATCCGGTACAGGTGGGGCGCCGGCTCGCGGTCGAGCGCCATCTGGTCGACCGCCTCCACGAGCGCCAGACCGTTGGTCAGGTGGTCGAGGTCGCTCACCAGCGGCGCGAGCGTGTCGACCGACTCGGCCTGACTGACGATGTCGAGCTCGCGGCCCTGGTACATCAGCAGTCGCACGTGGCTGAGCGGCTCGAGCCGCGCCCCGAACTTCGACATCGTCTTGCGGACACCCTTGGCCACGGCGCGCACCTTGCCGTGGTGCTCGGTGAGCAGCACCACGATCCGGTCGGCCTCGCCGAGCTTGTACGTGCGCAGGACCACGGCCGTGTCGCGATAGAGCGGGTTCGTCACGGCAGCCGCTCAGTCGAGGCCGCCGAAACGGCGATGGCGGCGACGGAACGCGTCGAGGGCACCGGTGAGGTGCTCGGCGCGCAGGTCGGCCCACGCCACCGGCAGGTACACCAACTCGGCATACGCGAGCTCCCACACGAGCGAGGTGGGCAGTCGGTCGGGGGTGCCGAGCAGCAACACGAGATCGGGTTCGGTGAGCGCAGGGGCGAGCAACTCGGCCGCCACGGCGGGTTCGCTCAGCTCGCCGCTCTCGGACAGCTTGCGCAAGGTGACCACCAGGCGCTCGCGCCCGTCGGGGATCGGGTCGACGATCACGCTGCACCCGTCGAGCGGCACGACGTCGTGGTGGATCGGCCGCGACCGCTCGGCGTCGGGACCGCGCTCGAACGGCCGCAACGTCAGCCACCGGGCACCGGCGGCCGCCGACAGCGCTCCGAGTACCTGGATCCGTTCGCGCCACTGGGCGTCGTCGAGATCGCCCCACTCGGCCACCGTGCCGCCGACCACCATCACGTGCTGCAGCGACCGCTGCGCCTCGTTCGTGGCGGCCTGCTGGGCGCGACTCGACATGGTCGCATTCTCCCACGCGACCCCCACCTGTCACGAGCACTCGTGCACGTCGCCGGCGATGGGTCGACGAGTAGGGTGGCTCGCATCGTGACCCGACCCGCTCCCGCCGCTGCGACTCCCTCGTCCGGGCCCACCCGACCGGTGCACGTGGCGTGCATCATGGACGGCAACGGGCGATGGGCGGCTCGGCGAGGCCTGCCGCGCACGGCCGGTCACACCGAGGGCGAGGAGAACCTGGCGGCGTTGGTGCGGCACGCGGTCACCCGCGACATCGGCTGGCTCACGGTGTTCGGGTTCTCGACCGAGAACTGGGTGCGCCCGCGCACCGAGGTGCGCCACATCCTCGGCCTGCACAAGAAGCTCTTCGGACGGGTGGCCGAGCTGAACGACCTGAACGTCCGGATCGGATGGATGGGCCGGCCGTTCGACAGCCCGGGGGCCCGCACCCCGAAGTACGTGCAGCAGGCGATCCGCAAAGCCATCCGAGACACGAGCCACAACACCGGCATGGTGTTCACCGTCGCGTTCGACTACGGCAGCCGGGCCGAACTGGTGCACGCCGCCGAGGAGGCGCGTCTCGCCGGCGAGACGATCAGCGAGAGCGCGATCTGGCAGCACCTGTACCAGCCCGAGCTGCCGCCGGTCGACGTGCTCGTGCGCACCTCGGGCGAGCTGCGGATCTCGAACTTCATGCTCTGGCAGATCGCCGGCGCCCGGGCGTACTTCACCGACACCCCCTGGCCCGAGTTGAGCGGCGCCGAGCTCGACGCAGCGCTCGCGATCCTCGACCGCTGATCCGCACCGATCACCGGTGACGGTTCCGCCCGGTCCCGGCGCGCAGCGGATACGGTCGGCCGCCATGTCGGTGGACCAGGCACGGCGAGCGCTCGAGCGGGTCACCCGCGCGCTCACGGCCAGCGAGGACCGGCCCGGGCAGGCGCAGATGGCCGAGGCCGTCGCCCGCTCGATCGACACCGGCCGCCACCTCATCTGCGCCGCGGGCACCGGCACCGGCAAGACCCTCGGCTACCTCGTCCCGGCGCTCGTGGCCGGCAAGCGCACGGTGGTCGCCACCGCCACCAAGGCGCTGCAGGACCAGCTCGCGAGCAAGGACCTCCCGTTCCTCGAACAGCATCTCGGGGTGCCGTTCGAGTGGGCGGTGTTGAAGGGACGCAGCAACTACGTGTGCCTCCAGCGCCTGCGCGAGCTGGCCCAGGCCGGCGACGGCCAGCTCGAGCTCGAGGAGATGGCCGGCACCACCCGCGTCGAGATCAAGCGGCTCGCCGAGTGGGCCGGCACCACCCGCTCGGGCGACCTCGCCGACCTCGACTGGTCGCCGACCGACGCCGCGGTGCGGGCGGTCACCGTCGGCAGCGACGAGTGCCCGGGCGCCACACGGTGCCCGCTCGGCCAGCCGTGCTTCGCCGAGGGCGCCCGCGCCCGAGCGCAGACCGCCGACGTGGTGGTGGTGAACCTCCACCTGTACGGGCTCGACGTGGCGGCGGGTGGTGTGATCCTGCCCGAGCACGACGTCGTGGTGTTCGACGAGGCACACCAGCTGGAAGACATCATGAGCGACACCGTCGGTGTGCAGCTCGCCCCGGGACGGCTCACCACCGTGGCCGGCACCGTGCGCCGGATCCTCGACGACCCCGCGATCGTCGGCGGCATCGCCGAGGGCGCGCAGCTCCTCCGCGACGTGCTCGGCCCGCACACCGGCAACCGGCTCCCCCACCCGTTGCCCGACAGCGTGCAGGGTGCGCTCGTCACCGTGCGCCAGCGACTCGATGCGGCGCTCGCCGCGCTGCGCAGGGTGGACACCGACGTCGAGGACGCGAAGCAGCGGCGCCTGCGCGCACAACAGATGGCGACGCGCACGATCGAGGCGATCGACACCGCGATCGGCGCCCACGAGGGCTACGTCGCGTTCGTCAGCGGCGCGCCGCAGACACCCCGCCTCGAGATCGCGCCGCTCGACGTCGGCCCGGTGCTGGCCGAGGGTGTGTGGGCGAACCGCACCGCGATCCTCACGAGCGCCACCATCCCGAGCTCGCTCGCCGCCCGGGTGGGCTTCGACGCGACCGCGGTCGACCAGGTCGACGTCGGCAGCCCGTTCGACTACGAGCACCACGGTCTCCTGTACTGCGCGATGCACTTGCCCGATCCGCGTTCACCGAAGCGGGCCGACGAGGTGCACGACGAGATCGCCGAGCTCATCACCGCAGCCGGCGGGCGCACGCTCGCCCTGTTCACGAGCTGGAAGGCGATGGACGAAGCGGCCGCGGCGGTGCGACTGAAGGTGGTGCAGCCGATCATCACCCAGCGCGACCTACCGAAGAACGCGCTGGTGAAGGCCTTCGCCGACGACGAGGCGACGTGCCTGTTCGCGACCGCCGGGTTCTTCCAGGGGGTCGACATCCCGGGCCGCACGCTCAGCCTGGTGATCGTCGACCGGATCCCGTTCCCGCGACCCGACGATCCGCTGCTCAGCGCTCGTCGCGAGCTCCTCGGCCCGGCGGCGTTCGCCGAGATCGACATCCCGCGGGCGTCGATGTTGCTGGCCCAGGCGACCGGGCGACTCATCCGCACCGGCACCGACCGCGGGGTGGTGGCGGTGCTCGACCCACGGCTCGGCACCGCCAACTACCGGTGGGACATCGTGCGTGCGCTGCCGCCGATGACGCGCACCCGTCACCGCGCCGAGGCCGAGGCGTTCCTCCGCGAGATCACCGCGAGCTGAGGAACTCGACCACGGCGGCGCTCACCGCGTCGGGTCGTTCGGGCAGCAGTGCGTGGCCGGCGCCGTCGATCTCAACGAGCGACACCCGGTCGGGATGCATCGCTGCGTACTGCCGGCCGTTGGCCGGCACCGCGCACGCGTCCTGCAGGCCCTGCACCACGAGCACCCGGTCGGCGGCGACGCCGGTCCACTCCCCCGGCGCGGTGCGTTGCACGGCCCCCGACTGCGCGAGTGCCACGTCGCGCATCCAGCCGTCGGTCCACACCCGCTCGTCGTTCCCCGCGGCGAAGAACACGGCGCGCACGTGGGCGAGGTGCTCGTCGGGCGGCAGATCGGGGTCGAAGCAGGCGAGCAACGAGCGAGCGATCTCCGGCTCCATGTGCACGAGCCCGCCGGCGGCCAGCATCACGAGCGAGTCGACGCGCTCGGGGGCGTCGGCGACGACGCAGCGGGCGAGCCGCTGGCCGAACGCGTGGCCGACGAGGTGCACGCGGTCGAGGCCGCGCCGGTCGAGCTCTCCCACCACCGCCGCCGCCAGGTCGTGCAGGGTGGGCTCGTCCGCGACGGCACCGACCACGTCGCTCGGATCGAGCGCGATCGGCTCGAACCCGGCCGCGGCCAGATCGGCGGCGAGGCGGTCGAAGTCGCTCGCCGGCCGCCCGAGCGACGCGAGCAGCACCACGGCGCGCACCGAGGTCGGGACGGGGTTCACGGGCTGGTCCACGGTGCACAACGTAGGGCTAGTGTCCGGCCCATGGGGGACACGACCCACGACGCACCGGTGGTGCGCTGTGCCGTGGACGGTGGGGTGGCGACGATCACCCTCGATTCGCCGTCCAACCGCAACGCGCTGTCGCGGGCGCTGATCGCCGGCCTGCACCAGGCGCTCGACCGGGCCGAGCAGCCCGACGTCCGCGTGGTCGTGCTCACGCACACGCCGCCGGCGTTCTGCGCCGGTGCCGATCTGAAGGAGCGCAGCACCGGACCGGCCGACTCGACGCCGATGGTGCGCGCGATGCAGCGCCTGGCCGAGATCGACCAGCCGACCATCGCTGCGGTCGAGGGACCGGTGCGCGCGGGCGGCATCGGGTTGATGGCGTCGTGCGACCTGGTGGTCGTGCAACCGACGGCCACGTTCGCGTTCACCGAGGTGCGCATCGGCGTCGCCCCGGCGATCATCAGCGTGCCGATCCTGCAGCGTTGCGGCTGGAGCAGGCTCGCCGCGCCGTTCCTCACCGGCGAGACCTTCGACGCCGCGACCGCGCTCGACATGGGCCTCGTCACCCATGTCGCCGACGACGTGCCCGCCGCCGTGCGCGCGCTGGTCGACGGGGTGCTCATGGGCGCCCCCGCCGCGGTGGCCGCCACCAAGCGGCTGCTGCGCGACGAGCGCAGCTGGCAGGCGATGCAGCAGCTGAGCGAGTCGCTGTTCTCCAGCGACGAGGCCGCCGAGGGGATGCGGGCCTTCGCCGAACGCCGGCCACCTGCGTGGCAACGACACGACCCGTCCTGAGGAGACCACATGCCGGTCCTGGCCGACACCGTGAACACCAACGCCGAGAGCTTCGTCGACAACCGCGACGCGATGCTCGCACAACTCGCCGCACACGACGTCGAGCTGGCGAAGGCCGTCGGCGGCGGCGGGCCCGCCTACGTCGAACGCCATCGCACCCGCGGCAAGATGCTCGCCCGCGAGCGCATCGAGGCGATGCTCGATCCGGCCAGCCCGTTCCTCGAGCTGTCGCCGCTCGCCGCGTGGGGCAGCTCGTTCCCGGTGGGCGCCGGCATGGTGACCGGCATCGGCGTGATCGAGGGCACCGAGTGCCTGATCATCGCCAACGACCCGACCGTGCGAGGTGGCGCGAGCAACCCGTACACGATGAAGAAGAACCTGCGGGCGATGGAGATCGCCCGGCAGAACAAGCTGCCGCTCGTCAACCTCGTCGAGAGCGGCGGCGCCGACCTGCCCACCCAGAGCGAGATCTTCATCCCCGGTGGCCAGGGGTTCCACGACATCACCGAGTTGTCGGCGATGGGCGTGCCGACGGTGGCCGTGGTGTTCGGCAACTCCACCGCCGGCGGCGCCTACACGCCGGGCATGAGCGACTACATCGTGATGATCAAGGAGCGCTCGAAGGTGTTCCTCGGCGGGCCGCCGCTCGTGAAGATGGCCACCGGCGAGGAGAGCGACGACGAGAGCCTGGGCGGTGCCGAGATGCACGCACGGGTGAGCGGTCTCGCCGACTACTTCGCGAGCGACGAGCTCGACGGCATCCGCCTCGGCCGTCAGGTGGTGCGGCGGCTGAACCATCGCAAGCGCGGACCGGGACCGCGCGGGTCGGCCCGTCCGCCGCGACTCGACCCGGAGCACCTGCTCGGCATCCCCTCGGCCGACCCGAAGGTGCCGTTCGATCCGCGTCAGGTGATCGCCCGCATCGTCGACGACAGCGACTTCGACGAGTTCAAACCGTTGTACGGCACATCGCTCGTCACCGGCTTCGCCGAGCTGCACGGCTACCCGATCGGCGTCCTCGCCAACCACCGCGGTGTGCTGTTCAGCGAGGAGGCCGAGAAGGCCGCGCAGTTCATCCAGCTGGCCAACCAGGTCGACACCCCGCTCGTGTTCCTGCAGAACACCACCGGCTACATGGTGGGCAAGGACTTCGAGCGCCGGGGGATCATCAAGGACGGCGCCAAGATGATCAACGCGGTCACCAACAGCCGGGTGCCGCACCTCACGATCAACATGGCCGCCTCGTACGGCGCTGGCAACTACGGCATGTGCGGCCGTGCGTTCGGGCCCCGGTTCCTGTTCACCTGGCCCAATGCGAAGACCGCGGTCATGGGGCCGCAGCAGCTGGCCGGCGTGATGTCGATCGTCGCCCGCCAGTCGGCGGCCAGCATGGGGAAGCCGTTCGACGAGGAGGCCGACGAGTCGATGCGCCGCATGGTCGAGGAGCAGATCGAACGAGAGTCGCTCGCGATGTTCATGAGCGGCAAGCTCTACGACGACGGGATCATCGACCCGCGTGACACCCGCACGGTGCTCGGCATGTGCCTGAGCGCCATCGACAACGAGGCACCGGCCGGCACCCGCGGCTACGGCGTCTACCGGATGTGATCGCCATGACCAGCACTCACCGACCCCCGATCGACCGGCTGCTGATCGCCAACCGTGGCGAGATCGCCCGCCGGATCATCCGCACCTGCCGCCGCCTCGGCATCGGCACGGTCGCGGTGTACAGCGATGCCGACGAGGACGCGCCGTACGTGCGCGAGGCCGACGTCGCCGTGCGCCTGCCGGGCACCGCGCCCGCCGACACCTATCTGCGTGTCGAACTGCTGATCGCCGCCGCCGAGCGCACCGGTGCGCAGGCGATCCATCCCGGCTACGGCTTCCTGAGCGAGCGCCCCGACGCCGCCGAGGAGGTCGCCCGCGCCGGGCTCACCTGGATCGGCCCGCCGGCCTCGGCCATCGCGGCGATGGGGTCGAAGATCGGCGCGAAGCGGCTCATGCGGGCGGCCGGCGTGCCGGTGTTGCCCGACAACACCGTCGAATCGCTCGACGAGATCGGCCTCCCTGCGCTCGTCAAGGCGTCCGCCGGCGGCGGCGGTCGCGGCATGCGCGTGGTGCGCAGCTCCGGCGAGCTCGACGACGCCATCGCCGCGGCCGAGCGCGAGGCGGTCAGCGCCTTCGGCGACGGCACCGTGTTCGTCGAGCGCTACGTCGAGGGTGGCCGCCACGTCGAGATCCAGGTGTTCGCCGACACCCACGGCACCACCGTGTCGCTGTACGAGCGAGACTGCACGCTGCAGCGCCGGCACCAGAAGATCGTCGAGGAGACGCCGTCACCGGCGGTGGACGACGAGCTCCGCCGCCGGATGGGC
Source organism: Acidimicrobiaceae bacterium (assembly GCA_020637235.1). Classification (GTDB taxonomy): domain Bacteria; phylum Actinomycetota; class Acidimicrobiia; order Acidimicrobiales; family Ilumatobacteraceae; genus VFMC01. The sequence continues at coordinate 155,508 of JACJWG010000007.1, forward strand.
GATGCGGCCGTCGCCGCGGCCCGGGCGGTGGGCTACGTGGGCGCCGGCACCGTCGAGTTCCTGCTCGACCGCGACGGCAACTTCTTCTTCCTCGAGATGAACACCCGTCTGCAGGTGGAGCACCCGGTGACCGAGATGATCACCGGCCTCGACCTCGTCGAGCTGCAGCTGCGCGTGGCCGAGGGCGAACCGCTCCCCGTCGCCGCCGTCGACGCCCGGCGCGACGGACACGCGATCGAGGTGCGGCTGTGTGCCGAGGATCCCGCGCACGGATACCGGCCGAGCTCGGGCACCTTCCACGTCGTCGAGTTCCCGGCGATCGAGGGGGTGCGCGTCGACAGCGGCATCGACAGCGGCACCGTCGTCAGCCCGTACTACGACTCGATGGTCGCCAAGGTGATCGCCCACGGGCCGACCCGCCGGGTTGCAGCCCGGCGGATCGTGCAGGCCCTCACCGAGGCGACGATCGTCGGTCCGGTCACCAACCGCGAGCAGCTGATCCACCTGGCGAGCGTGCTCGAGGCGATCGACGACGTCGTCGACACCAGCTACCTCGACCGCACGCCGATGGCCGAGCAGGCACCGCCGGCGGCCTCGGTGGTGGCCGCCGCCGCGGTCGCGGTGATCGAGCGCCAGGTGGCGTCGAGATCGGTGCTCGTCGACGTGCCGGCCGGCTGGCGCAACCTGCCGTCGCAGGCCGTCGAGCTCCGCCTCGGCGAGCACGTCGTGCGGTATCGCTTCGACCGCTGGGGTGCCATCGACGAGATCGAGGTCGACGGCGAACAGGTCGACGCCCGCGAGGCACGCGACCTCGCCCGGCTGCGTCCACCGCTGGTGCTCGGCGAGCAGGTGCACCTCCTCGGCGGACGGGTGGTGCTCGACGTGGTGCCGCGATTCGCCCTGCCCGACGAGGCGGGCCGGGCCGGGTCGCTCGTCGCGCCGATGCCCGGCTCGGTGCTGCGGATCCTGGTGCAGCCCGGTGACCAGGTGGTGCCGGGTCAGCCGATGCTCGCGATGGAGGCGATGAAGATGGAGCACCAGGTGGTGGCGCCGCAAGCGGGGGTGGTGGCCGAGATCCTGGTGCAGGTGGGCCAGCAACTCGACACGGGCCAGCTGCTGGTGCGGGTCGACACCGAGGTCGACACTGCGGCCGACCCGGAGGCCGACCCGGAGGCCGACTCGTGAGCCGGGGCCAGCGGCCGGTCCGCATCGCCAACTGCTCGGGGTTCTTCGGCGATCGGCTGTCGGCGGCGCGCGAGATGGTCGACCCGGCGGTCACGGCCGACAGCCCGGTCGACGTGCTCACCGGCGACTGGCTCGCCGAGCTGACGATGCTCATCCTGCACAAGCAGCGCAGCCGCAACGCCGACCTCGGGTACGCGAGCACCTTCCTCACGCAGATGGAGCAGGTGCTCGGCACCTGCATCGACCAGGGCATCAAGGTGGTCACCAATGCCGGCGGGCTCAATCCCGCCGGCTGTGCCGACCGGGTGCGCCAGATCGCCGACCGGCTCGGCATCACCGTGCGCGTCGCCCACATCGAGGGCGACGACCTGCTGCCCCGCATCGACGGGTTGCGGCCGCATCTCGACCACCTCGACACCGGCGCGCCGCTCACCGGATCGCCCGTGTCGGCCAACGCCTACCTCGGCGGGTGGGGCATCGCCGCCGCGCTGGCCGGCGGCGCCGACGTCGTGGTGGCGCCACGCGTCACCGATGCCTCGGTGGTGGTCGGCCCGGCCGCCTGGTGGTGGGACTGGGCCACCGACGACTGGGACGCGCTCGCCGGCGCCGTGGTGGCGGGCCACGTGATCGAGTGCGGTGCGCAGACCACCGGCGGCAACCACGCGTGGTTCGCCGACATCCCCGACCGGTCGCTGGCGCCGGGGTTCCCGATCGCCGAGATCGACCGGGACGGGTCGTGCGTGATCACCAAGCATCCCGGCACCGGTGGGCTCGTCGACGTCGGCACCGTCACGTCGCAGTTGCTGTACGAGATCGGCCCGCCGCAGTACCTGAACCCCGACGTCACCACCCACTTCGACACCATCCGGCTCGAGCAGCAGGGCCCCGACCGGGTCCGGATCAGCGACACCCGCGGCACGCCCGGACCACCCACCACGAAGGTGTGCATCAACCTCGAGGGCGGGTTCAAGAACCGGATGAGCTTCGTGCTCACCGGGCTCGACCAGCGCGAGAAGGCGGCATGGGCCGAGTCGGCGCTGTTCGCCCGCCTCGGCGGCAGGGATCGCTTCGACGAGGTCGACGTGCGCCTGGTGGAGGCGCCGAGCGACGCCGTGCCGCAGGAGGCCGCCTCGGGCAGGCTGCACGTCACCGTGAAGAGCACCGACGAACGCCTCGTCGGGCGGGCGTTCTCGTCGGCCGTGGTCGAGCTCGCGCTCGCGAACTACCCGGGGTTCTTCTCCACGTCCGCGCCCGGCGAGGCGCAGGCGTACGGGGTGTACTGGCCGGCGCTCGTGCCGAACGACGAGGTGACCCAGGTGGTGGTGCACGCCGACGGCCGCCGCGAGACGATCGCGTCACCCCAGGTGACCGGCGATGCCGCTGACCTGGGGGTTTCCACGGCATCCACCGCCTCACCTGCGGGTCCGCGGTCGGGCGAACCGCTCGGCCGGTGGTTCGCCGCCCGTTCGGGCGACAAGGGCGGCAACGCCAACGTCGGCGTCTTCGCCCGGGACGAGGCCGGGTACGCCTGGCTGCGCGAGCACCTCACCGCCGAGGCGATCCGACGGTTGATCCCCGAGGCCGCCGAGCTCGAGGTACGCCGCTACGAGCTCGCCAACCTGCACGCACTCAACATCGTGCTCGTCGGCTACCTCGGCGAGGGCGTCGCCAGCAGCACCGCCTTCGACACCCAGGCCAAGGGTCTCGGCGAGTACCTCCGCAGCCGTGTCTGGCCGCCCCGGTGAACCCGACGCGTGTGCGGACTGCGGCCCCACTATGGGGCCGCAGTCCGCACACGCATCTCACGCGAGCAGGCGGTAGCCGATGCCTCGGGCGGTCACGATCAGGCGCGGGTCGTCGGGGTGATCCTCGATCTTCACTCGCAGGCGGCGCACGTGGGCGTCCACCAGGCGGCTGTCGCCGAGGTACTCGTACCCCCACACCCGCTCGAGCAACTGGTCGCGGCTGAGCACCATCCCGGCGTGATCGGCGAACTCGCACAGCAGGCGGAACTCGGTCTTCGTGAGACTCAACTCGACGCCACCCTTCAAGGCCACCCCCTGCTCACGTCGCAGCTCGACGTCACCGAAGCGCGATCGGGGCGGCGCCGCCGAGGTCTCGTGCAGCTGCACGCGACGCAAGGCGGCGCGGATGCGGGCCGCCAGCTCCTTCGGCACCACGGGCTTGGTCACGTAGTCGTCGGCACCCGCCTCGAGGCCGGCCACCAGGTCGTAGGTGTCGGTCTGGGCCGTGACGATGATGATCGGCACGATGCTGTTGGCTCGCAGCTGCCGGGCCACCTCGAACCCCGACAGATCGGGCAGGCGCAGGTCGAGCAGCACCAGGTCGGGTTCGTGCGCGGCGAACATCTCGAGACCGGTCCGCCCGTCCGCCGCCTCGCGCACCTCGTAGCCCTCGTCCTCGAGGGCCAGGGTGAGGGCGAGGCGGATCGAATCGTCGTCCTCGATGAACAGTAGCGACGTCATGCCCGAGATGATGCCCGACACGAGACCCGACGCCTCGCCCACCCCGGGGATTCCCGACATCTGGGACGGCACGGCCGTCGCGGACCCGGATCTCGGTCTGGTGTTCGTTACACAAATCGCGCAGAAGGCGAGTCGTCGTGTCACAAACCTCCCGCACCATGTGCATCGTTCACGCTGCCTAGGTGGGGTACCAACCTCCCCCTGGTGCCCCACCTGCAGCGGTGATCATCGGGCGAACATCCCGTGTGGCCGGTACGGCCGGACCTGCGATCCGTCGTACAGCCCCACCACCGGACCCATCGGGGCGCCGGTTCGAGTCATCCAGGAGGTCCCGAATGCTCTCGCCGATCCTGATCGCGTCCACCGACACCAACCGCAAGCTCCTGGTGATGACCGTCGAGGGTCCCCTCGTCGACCCGGATCACGTCGACGCCCTGCGCCTGGTGCTGCCGGCCGTGCCGGCCGGTCACAGCCTCATCGTCGATCTGTCGGGTGCCACCGAGTTCAGCGCGGGTGCGTTGGCCGGCCTTCGCGCCGTTGCGCAGGAGTCGATCGAGCTCGGGCAGACGATGGTCGTCGTCTGCGGCGACCTCGAACGACGCGCCGAGCTCGTGCTCGCGGATCTCGACACCCTCGTCCCGGTCGTGGAGGCGGTCGAGCACGCGCTCCCGCTCACACGCGCCGCCGCCTGAGGCGCACGCTGACCACGTGGGCGGCGGCACCACCACCCGCACCGCCCGCACCGCCGGTCCACGTCCGACCCCCACCGCCTCGCCACGTTCGATCACCCCTGCTGCCCTTCCAGCGGGGGTGATCGGCCACACTGTGGCCGTGTCGACCTCTCGTCCGAAGCGAACCCTGCGGCTGCGGACGCGTGTCACGGTCTTCTTCAGCATCGCGACGCTCGCTGCGAGCCTGGCCCTCGCCGTCGTGACGTATGCCGTCGCCCGCACCTACCTGCTCGACCAGCGCGTCAACGTGGCGCAGAGCCAGGGGTTCTCGAACGCGTTCGCGATCCTCACCGAGATGCGGGCGCCGTCACCCACCGGTCTCCAGTTGTTCATGCAGCAACTCCCCGAGACGGGCGGCTTCGCGATCCTGCAGACCCCGGACGGCACCTACTACTCCGACCAGCGCTTCCCCGACGACGTCCTGCCGGTCGAGCTGGCGACCAACGTGCGCGCCGGGAACTACGGACTGCAACGCTTCGAGGCGAACGGCGAACCCTTCCTCGGCAGCGGCATCTACATCGCGGAGTTCGACAGCTTCTACTTCGAGGGGTTCCCCCTCGACACCACCGATCGGACGCTCGGGGCGATCGCCACGGCGTTGCTGGTGGGTGCCGGCGTCACGGCGCTCATCGCCGGTGGGATCGGTTGGTGGACCAACCGCCGCCTGCTGCGCCCACTCACCCGGGTCGCCGCCGCGGCGGGCGAGATCGCCGGTGGCGGCCTCGACGCCCGGATGGCCAACGAGACCGATCCCGACCTCGCCAAGCTCGCGGCGTCGTTCAACGAGATGGCCGACGCGGTGCAGGCCCGCCTCGAACGCGAGGCCCGGTTCGCGAGCGACGTGAGCCACGAGCTCCGCTCCCCGATCACGGCGCTGTCGGCGGCGGTCGAGGTGCTCGACGGCCGGCGAGCCGATCTGCCCGAACGCACCCAGCAGGCGCTCGACGTGGTGGTGAGCCAGGTGCGCCGGTTCGACCAGATGGTGATGGACCTGCTCGAGCTGAGCCGCATCGACGCCGGCAGCACCGAGCTGCACCGAGAAGGCGTGTCGATCGAGGAGCTGGTCACCCGCATCGCGCACCGATACGGGTTCGGCGACGTGCCGATCGAGATCGGCCGGAAGGTACCGACCACCGTGCAGCTCGACAAGCTGCGCTTCGAGCGCATCCTGGCCAACCTGCTCGACAACGCCAACCAACACGGCGGTGGCCCGACGCGGGTGACGATCGAACCCCGTGGCCGCAACGGGATCAGCCTCGCCGTGGAGGACAACGGTCCGGGCGTCGCCCGGGGTGAGCGGGCCCGCATCTTCGAGCGCTTCGCCCGGGGCAGCGCAGCACGCCACAAGGTGGGCACCGGGCTCGGGCTCTCGCTGGTGGCCGAGCACGCACACGCACACGGCGGTGAGGCGTGGGTCGAAGATCGACCGGGCGGTGGCGCGCGTTTCGTCGTCACGTTCAACGAGGTGGCCTGATGGCACGCGATCCCGGGCGCCGCCTCGTCGCGCTCACGGCGACGTGCACGATCGGCGTCGCCGTCGCCGCCTGTGGTGTCACGCAGTCGAGCGAGTTCGAACAGATCAGCGGTGACGACATCCAGTTCGACCTCGACCAGACCACCACCACGAGCACCACCACGATCCCGCCGACGACCGTGGACGCCACGACGAGCACCACGCTCGCGCTCACCACCACCACCGAGATCCCCGTCGAACTCGTGCAGATCTTCTTCGTCGCCGGCAACCAGCTCAACTCGGTGTCCGTCCCGATCACGAGCCCCGTGTCGCCGTCCCAGGTGCTCGCCGCCCTCGTGGCCGGCCCACAACCGGACATCGGGATCGGCCTGCGCACCACCATCCCGACCCGGGAAGGCCGCGACATCACCGTCACCAAGGAGCGGGGCACGGCGATCATCGATCTCCCGGCGGGCATCTTCGACGTGGTCGTCGGTCGCGACCAGCGTCTGTTCTTCGCCCAGCTGGTCCTGACGATCGGACGTCTCGGCGGCATCGGCCCGGTGCAGTTCACCCTGGCCGGCGAACCGATCAGCGTGCAGTCGGGCGACGGTTCGCAGGCCGAGACCGTCACCGTCGACGACTACCAGTCGCTGCTCGTCGGCGCACCGGCCTCGACCACCACGACCACGGTCGAGACCACGACACCCCCGGCCGACACGGTCACGGGCAGCTCGATCGGCGGGTAGCGTCGGTCGCCTGATGCACCAGCCCGACGCCGACTCTCCCACCCGCAGCGGGTTCGTCGCCGTCGTCGGACGACCCAACGTCGGCAAGAGCACCCTCGTCAACGCCATGTGCGGCACGAAGGTGAGCATCGTGAGCGACAAGCCGCAGACCACGCGCACCCGGGTGCGCGGCGTGCTCACCCGACCCGACGTGCAACTCGTGTTCGTCGACACGCCCGGCCTGCACAAGCCCGTCACCGCGCTCGGCGAGCGGGTGAACGCCACGGCCCTCGACAGCATGGACGACGTCGACGTCGTGATGCTCGTGGTCGACGCCACCGCCGGATACGGCCGCGGTGACGCCTGGGTGGCGAGCCGTTTCGACGTGAGCCGGGCGCTGGTGGTGGTGAACAAGATCGACCGCCTCTCGAAGGACCAGGTGTTCGCGCAGCTCGCTGCGGTCGCCGAACTCGGTGCCGAGGGTTACTTCCCGGTGTCCGCCCGCACGGGCGAGGGCATCGGTGCGCTCGTCGAGCACCTCGCAGCACGCATGCCCGACGGCCCGTGGTTCTTCCCGGACGACACCGTGCGCGACCTCCCGGAGGAGGAGTGGGTGGCCGAGTTGGTGCGCGAGCAGTTGCTGGCGGTCACCCACGACGAGCTGCCGTACTCGATCGCCACGCGCGTCACCGAGTGGGAGTGGCCTCGCATCCGGTGCGAGATCGTCGTCGAGCGCGAGAGCCAGAAGGGCATGGTGATCGGCAAGAAGGGTGCGGTGCTGAAGGAGGTGGGCATCCGGGTGCGCCGCCAGCTGCCCGACGGGGTGTACCTCGAGCTGCACGTGAAGGTCGACAAGGACTGGCAGCGCCGCCCCGACCGGGTGGAGCGGCTCGGGTACTGACGATGGCGTTCGAGGTCGGTGTCGCCGTGGTGTTGCTCGACCTCGACGGCGTGATCCGCCACTTCGACGAGTCGATCGCCCTGCGCGTCGAGGCAGCACACGGCCTCGAGCGGGGCACGCTCGCCCGGGTGGCGTTCGAGGACGACCTGCTGCGCGAACTGTGCGTCGGCCGGATCACGCGCGCCGAGTGGATCGCCTGCGTGGGCGAACGAATCGGTTCGCCGGCCGCGGCCGCGGAGCGCTTCGCCGACATCGGCACGGTGGATCCGGCGATGCTGTCCCTCGTCGACCGCATCCGTGCCGACGGGCTGCCCGTCGCGATCCTCACGAACGGCACCGACACCATCCCCGCCGAGCTCGACGTCCTCGGCATCGCCGGTCGGGTGGACCGCGTGTTCAACACCGCGGCGATCGGCGTGTGCAAGCCGGATCCGGCCGTCTACCGCCACGTGTGTGCGGTGCTCGGCGTCGCGCCGCGCCAGGTGTTCTTCGCCGACGACTCGGCGAGCAACGTCGCCGCCGCGACCGCGATGGGGCTGCTGGCGCACCACTTCGTGGGGATCGGTCCGCTGGTGGCCGATCTGCGCGAGCGGGCCGGCCTGTCGGTGTGAGCGGCCGCCCGAGCCGTCAGAGGAAGTAGCCGGTGACGTCGACGATCACGTGCGTCGACCCGCCGCCGCCGCACACGATGGTGAGCTGACGGTTCGCGTCGAGCGTGAGGTTCTGGCCGTTGTTCAGGATCTGGCCGGTGGCGAACCAGTTGATGCTCGCGGCAGCGATCCCGGCGTTGCCGCCCGGGTTGATGGCGACGAAACCCGACCCCACGGTCTCCACCACGCCGACGTTGGCGGTGATCGCTCGAGCGCCCGACGGCACGAAGTCGACCAGATCGACGACCCCGGTGGTGAGGTCGCGACGCCCCGACACGGAGATCGTGCGGGCCTGCCCGGATGCGAGCGGCCCCACCGCACCGGCGGGTTCGACGAGCCGCGAGTCGTACACGCGCCCGGGCGTGACCGGATGGAACGACCCGGCCGTCGACGGCCCGGCGAGCTTGCGCCAGGCACTCGGGCTTCCACCCTGGACGCAGTACCAGAGGTCGCCGTTGGTGTCGACGTCGATGGCGCCCTGGACGGCGGCGTGCCCGCGTTGCGGCGGCGGCACCGCGGCCGAGCTGAGCAGCAGGGCGCCGACCTTGCCCGAGAACTCGCCGCCGACATCGTTCGTGCTGACGCCCACCACAGCACGACCCGCCGTCGACGTCGCCTGGACGCCAGCACCGCTGGCGGACTCCGCGCGTACGCCGACACCCGTGGTCGATTGCCCATGAACCCCGATGACCGCACCCGTCCCGCTCCCGAGGACCCCGGCCAGCCCCGCAGACGATCGGCCGACGACTCCGTGGCCCTTGTCGGATCCCCCGAACACCCCGGCTTTGGTGGTGTCCGACGGCGTGGGCGCGCTGGTGTCGGCGAGCCCGGCGACCCCGACGCGTGCGGCCGCGGGCAACAGTGGGGTCGCTACGTTATCGGGGCTCGCATACACACCATATTGGGTCGTCTCGACGACGTTCGCGTCAGCCGCGGCCGGCAGCGCCCGGCTTCCGGCGACGGCCGCAGCGGTGGCACCGGCGGCACCGAGGATCAGGCGGCGACGGCTCGTACCCGACGGTCCGGACACCGACTCCGCCGACTCCACGACCGCCGCACGTGCCGCGGCCAACTCGGCCTCGAGCAGGCCGATCCGTGCCTCTTGGCGATCGAGTCGTGCGAGCAGCGACACGAGGAGCGCGTCGCGTGCGACGTCATCGGTGTGAGCGGGCGCGTCAGCACCTTCGGCGTGGGTCGACATGTGTGGAACCTTTCTCGTCGGCCCGGACGACCCTAGTGGGCTCGTCCTCCCCCGTCCGCAGCGGGTCAGACCTTGCTGTCCCGACCCGCCCAGAACGGGGCACGCAGCTCACGCTTCAGCACCTTGCCGCTGCCGGTCTTCGGCAGTTCGTCGATGAAGGTGACCGAGCGGGGCACCTTGTAGTGCGCGAGGTGCTCGCGGGCGAACGCCATCACGTCGTCGGCGGTCATCGACGCGCCCTCGCGCACCACCACCACGGCGTGCACGCTCTCACCCCACTCCTCGCTCGGCGTGCCGAACACGGCCACCTCGAGCACGTCGGCGTGGTGTTCGAGCGCTGCCTCGATCTCGGCCGGGTAGATGTTCATGCCACCGGAGATGATCATGTCCTTCTTGCGGTCGCAGATGTAGATGTAGCCCTCGTCGTCGCGGTAGGCGATGTCGCCGACGGTCTGGTAGCCGTGCTTGCTGTCGGCGAGGAACTTGTCGTGCTGCTTGTAGTAGTCGGCGAACACACTCGGGCTCTTCACGAACAACTCGCCCGTGTGCTCGGGCCCCACACCGGTGACCTCGTTGCCGTCGTCGTCGAACAGCTTCACCTCCACCATCGGCGCCGGCTGCCCACACGAGCCGGGCTTGCGCAGCTGGTCCTCGGGCCGGAGGATGCAGTTGACGCCGAGCTCGGTGCTGCCGTACACCTCGAACAGCGAGTCGCCCGGGAAGTACGCGAGGTACATCTGCTTGAGCGCGAAGCTCCACGGCGCGGCGTTCGCGATCATCCGCTTCATCGAGCTGACGTCGTAGCGGGCCTTCACCTCGTCGGGGAGGTTGCAGATCATGCGGATCGGCGTGGGCGCCGAGAACGTCGACGTCACCCGGTAGGTCTGCACGAGGCGCAGCCAGTCCTCGGCGTTGAACTTGCGTTGCAGCACCACCGTCTGGCCGAGGGTCTGGGCGATGCCCATGAACCCGCCCGGACCCGAGTGGTAGAGCGGGCCGGTGGGGATGTACACGTCGTCGGGCGTGTAGCCGATGAACCCGATCATCGCCCCGGCCTGGGCCGCGCCGGCGTTGCCACGGCGGAGCGCGCCCTTCGGTTTGCCGGTCGTGCCGCTCGTGTAGATCATGGTGGCGCCGGGTTCGACGCCCTCGGGCACCTTCGGTTCGCCGTCGCTCGCTGCGGCCACACGGGCGTCGACGTCGATCATGCCGTCGGGCACCTCGCCGTCGAACACCAGGATGTGCTCCACCTTCGGCAGCTCGCCGCGGATGCGCTCGAACATCGGCGCGAACTCGGCGTCGACGTACACGATCGTGGCGTCGCTGTGGTCGGTGACGTATGCCGCCTCCTCGTCGCTCAGCCGATAGTTCAGCGGCACCGCCGTCACACCCAGCTTGCGGGCGGCGTTGATCATCTGCACGAGCCCGATCGAGTTCTGCCCGCACCACACCACCTTCGAGTCGCCCGGCCTGACGCCCAGGTCGAGCAACACGTTGGCGAGCCGGTTCGATGCGGCCTCGAGCTCCGCGAACGTGAGCTGTCGGATCGTGCCGTCAGGACGGTCGTCGACGACCGCCAGCTTGGTCCCCTGTGTCAATGCGTACGCGCTCAGAAAATCCCCCATGAGCACACTGCGTAGCAGACGCGCCGACCGGCTCGCGACGCGGAGCGGATAGGTGAGGGCGCGCACCGGGTCCATCGGCTTCACCGTAGGCGACGGCGACCTGTCAAGCTTCCGGTATGGCAGCACGCATCATCAACGGAACCGCCGAGCTCAAGGGGCTCATCGGCGAGCACCTCGGCTACAGCGACTGGATGGAGATCACCCAGGAACGCGTCAACCAGTTCGCCGAGGCCACCGGCGATCACCAGTGGATCCACGTCGATCCCGAGCGCGCCAAGGCCGAGAGCCCGTTCGGCGGCCCGATCGCCCACGGCTACCTCACCTTGTCGCTCGGCCCCGTGCTGATGCCCCAGGTGGTCATCACGACCGGTTTCCGCATGGGCGTCAACTACGGCGCCAACAAGGTGCGCTTCATGTCGCCGGTGCCGGTGGGCGCCAAGTTGCGCATGGGCGTCACGCTCATCAGCGTCGAGGACATCGCCGGCGGCGTGCAGGTCACCTACGGGTTCACGTTCGAGTGCGAGGGTGCGGCCAAGCCGAGCTGCGTCGCCGAGGTGATCTTCCGCAGTTACGAATGATCCGCAGCGGCGTCCGCCGCACGAGCGAGTCGACCGACGCCCGGGCACCTCGCCCGGGCGTCGCCGCGTGCGCCCACCCGAGTGCCAGCCGCCCACCCGAGTGCCAGCCGCCCACCCGAGTGCCAGCCGCCCACCCGAGTGGTGGCGGTACCCCCGTGCGTACCGGTACCACTCGGACGGACCGGTGCCACTCGGATGGACCGGTGCCACTCGGATGACGTCAGCGGAACTCGGGCATCACCTTCGACGCGAACAGCTCCATCGTCTCGGTGCTCGGGTAGTCGGGGCTCCACATCACGAACCCGGAGCAGCCGAGGTCGCGGTAGGTCTGGATCTTCTCGCACACCTGCTCCGGCGTGCCGACCAGGTTGCCCTCGCGCCACGACTCGAACGGTTCGTTCCACAGGCTGCGCGTGCCGGCGGCCTCGAGCTCGGCCTCGGTCTCACGGATGAACACCTCGGGCGACCAGGTCTTCCCGATCGTCTCCTCGTCGCGACCGACGGCGGCGCAGTGGCCCTTCAGGATCTCGCGCTTGCGCGCCCACTCCTCGGGGCTCCCACCGAAGTTCGAGTAGTCGGCGTACTGGGCCACGACGCGCAACGTGAGCTGCTCACCGCCACCGCCGATCCAGATCGGCGGGTGCGGCGACTGCAACGGCTTGGGGTCGCAGTTCGCCCGCGAGAGCTTGTAGTACTTGCCGTCGTAGGTGGTCTCCTGCTGGCTCCACATGCTGCGCACGATCTCGACGCTCTCGCGCAGCATGCCGATGCGGTCCTTCGGCTTCGGGAACTCGAAGCCGTACCCGCGGTACTCGTTCTCGTACCAGCCCGCACCGATCCCCCAGTCGAGCCGCCCGCCGCTGATGACGTCGACCGTGGAGGTGATCTTCGCCAGCACCGCCGGGTTGCGGTAGCTGTTGCAGCCCACCATCTGCCCGAGTCGCACCCGGCTGGTGCGCTGGCTGATCGCGGCCATCGTGGTCCAGCACTCGAACACCGCCTCGTGCGCCGGGCGGGGCACGTTGTGGAAGTGGTCGTACACCCAGATCGAGTCGTAGCCGAGCTCCTCGGCCTTCATCGCGATCTCGACCGCCTTGTCCCACTTGGCCGCCGCGCCGTCGATCGACGCGAGCTCCATCTTCCAGCCCTGGGGCATGAACATGCCGAAGACGACGCCACGATCGGAAGGGGTGCTCATGACGGCGACGTTACTCGTGGCCGCTGTGAACTCGACCGTTCGGGCGGTCGACCGGGCAGGTGAGGGCCCGTCAGGCGCGCGTCTCCCAACGGGCGCGTGGCGTCGCCACGCCTGCGTCCGTGTCGTGGCCGCGAGCGGCCGACATCGCCCGGCGGATCGTGTCCGCGGCAGGATCACCCGTCACCACCACCATCGTCCGGTCGCCCGGCAGCCGGTCGGTCGCACGACGCCCGCCAGGAGCCGTCGCCGCGGCCCGCCGTTCGCCGGTGCTCGGTCGTCCGCCCGACGCGAGCGTCATCCCGCACAGCACGAGCGTCACGGCCACCATCGGCCACCACACGGTGGCGAGCAGATCGGCCGCGATCACGCGCACGCTCCCGGGTGTACGCCGGCCGGCGACGCCGCCTGCCGTCGGGCGTGCGACCGGGCTGCAGCGAGGCGGGGTCCGACGATCCACCGGAGCGCGAGCGAGATCTCCAGTCCGGTCAACACCAGCGCCGGCCACCGCAGCAACGTGAGCATGCCGTGATGATGCACACGCACGGCGTCCGCCGACCACCGTGAGCGAGCGGTTGAGCCGATCGACCCACCGATTCGTGACGCCCGACACATCTTGCCTAGCTTGCGCGGATGGAGTTCCCCGTCGCCGACGTGCACGAAGCCATCGCCGCCACCCGTCCCGACCAGGAGTGCCTGGTGTTCCGCGACCGCCGGTTCACCTGGGCGCAGGTCACCGAGCGCACCCGGCGGCTCGCCAACCACCTGCTCGGCGCCGGACTCGGCGTGCGGGTCGAGCGCAGCCAACTGCAGGGCCACGAGAGCGGCCAGTCGCACCTGGCGATCTACCTGCACAACGGCAACGAGTACCTCGAGGCGATGCTCGGCTCGTTCAAGGCGCGCGTCGCGCCCTTCAACGTCAACTACCGCTACGTCGCCGAGGAGCTGCGGTACCTGCTCACCGACTCGGCCGCCGAGGCGATCGTGGTGCACAGCCAGTTCGCACCCACCCTCGCCGAGGTGCTGCCCGATCTGGCGAACCTGCGGGTGATCCTGCAGGTGCCCGACGAGTCGGGTCACGACCTGCTGCCGGGCGCCGTGTGGTACGAGGACGCGCTCGCCGCCGCGTCGGCCGACAAGCCCGACGTGGTCTGGAGCCCCGACGATCTCTACATCCTCTACACCGGCGGCACCACCGGCATGCCGAAGGGCGTGCTGTGGCGCAACGCCGACGCCAACGTCGAGTGCTTCGGCGGCTCGAAGGCCGACACGATCGACGGCGTGCTCGCCGAGGCCGTCGGCGGGCTGAAGGCGTTGCTCGCCCCGCCGTTCATGCACGGTGCCGGTCACTGGATGAGCTTCCGTACGTGGAACGCCGGCGGGTGCGTCTACGTGCAATCGGTCCCCGAGCGGCTCGACCCCACCGACGTGTGGGGCCTGATCGAGCGCGAGCAGCTCAACTTCCTGCTCATCGTCGGCGACGCCTTCGGCCGACCCCTGCTCGACGAGCTCACCCGGCACGACTACGACCTGTCGACGCTCACCGTGCTGTTGTCGGGTGGCGCGCCCCTGTCGGCCAACCTGAAGAACGAATTCCTGCAGCACCTGCCGACGCTGATGATCGTCGACGGCCTCGGCTCGTCGGAGGCCGGCGGGCAACTGTCGCAGGTGTCGGCCGGCGGCGGCGCCACCACCGGCACGTTCCCGATCTCGCCCGGCAACCACGTGCTCGGCGAAGATCTCGATCGCGAACTCGCCGCCGGCGAGGACGAGCTCGGCTGGCTGGCCAAGAGCGGCCGCCTGGCGCTCGGCTACCTCGGCGACGCCGCCAAGACCGCCCGCACCTATCCGGTGATCGACGGCGTGCGGTACGCGGTGCCGGGCGACCGGGCGCGTCTGCGCGCCGACGGGATCATCGAGCTCCACGGACGCGATTCGGTGACGATCAACTCCGGCGGCGAGAAGATCTTCGCCGAGGAGGTCGAGGCGGCGCTGAAGGCGCACCCCGACGTGTACGACTGCGTGGTGGCCGGACGTCCGAGCGAGCGCTGGGGCAACGAGGTGGTCGCGATCGTGCGGGTGCGCGAGGGGGTCGATCCCGACCGGGCGTCGCTGCTGCACGAGGCCGAGCGTCACATCGCCCGCTACAAGCTGCCGAAGGCCTTCGTGTTCGTGCCCGAGATCGTGCGCTCGCCGTCGGGCAAGGCCGACTACCGCTGGGCCAAGCAGACCGCCGTCGACGCCTGAACGCTCGCCGACCAACGCGTGTGCGGACTCCGGCCACGTGACGGAGGCCGGAGTCCGCACACGCGCTGGGTGTCACCAGGTCGGGTCGATCGGGGTGATCGTGCCGAGGGCATCCTCGAGCAGCTGGGCCACGGTGAGGCAGCGCAGGTCGGCGAAGCGGCGGGCGATCACCTGTGCTCCGACGGGCAGGCCGTCCGCGATGCCGACCGGCACCACCGCGGCCGGCAGCCCGAGCAAGTTGGCGGGCAGCACCGGGCGCATCGTCTCGAACGTGCGCGCCGCACCGTCGGTACTGGCCGCATCGGCGCCGAGTTCGAACGCCGGCAGCGCCCACGTGGGGCTCACGATCACGTCGTGACAGCCGAGGAACTCGTGGAAGTCACGTTCCACGCCGTGGCGTCCCATGAACACCGTCGCGAAGCCGGTGAGGTCGACCGGCGGGATGATCTCGCGGGTGTGATCGAGGAACCGCTTGGCGGCATCACCCATCACCGCGTCGAGCATCGGCCGCATCAGCGTGATCTCGGTCCCGAGCAACTGCCCCCACAGCACGATCGCCTGCTCGTAGGTGGCCGGGGCGACCTCCTCCACCACGGCCCCGCCGCGGGCGAGAACCTCACCCGCACCTCGGATGGCGGCGGCGATCCCGGGGTCGGTGTCGCCACCCGGGGGCTCCGCGATCAACGCCACCCGCAGCGGCCGCGAGCTGTCGAGGTCGGCGAGCTGCACCGGCAGCGCCTGACAATCGCGTTCGTGTGGCCCGGCCACGGCCAGCAGGCCGGCTCGCACGTCGGCCACGCGACGCGCCATCACGCCCTGCACGGCCATCAGCTGGAAGCTGATCGACTGTTCCTCGGGCGGCAACACCCCGGCCGAGGGGATCACGCCGGTCGACGGCTTGATCGACGCGATGCCGCAGCAATGTGCCGGGTTGCGCAGCGAACCGCCGATGTCGTTGCCGAGCCCGATCGGGCTCATCCCCGACGCGAGCGCCGATGCCTCACCGCCGCTCGATCCGCCCGCGGTGCGTCCCGGATGCCAGGGGTTGTGGGTGATGCCGTGCAACGAGCTCTCGGTGGTGACCCGTAGCCCCATGTCGGGCAGGTTGGTGCGTCCGATCGGGACGGCGCCCGCCGCCTTCATCCGCTCGACGGCCGGGGCGTCCACGGGCACGACGGCCTCGGCCAGCGCGACGAGTGCGTTGGTGGTGGGTGTGCCGGCGAGGTCGATGTTCTCCTTCACGGTCATCGGCACCCCGTGCAACGGGCCGAGCGGCGCATCCGACGCCACGGCGGCGTCGGCGGCGCGAGCCGCGGCCAGCGCGAGGTCGTCGAACCGTCGCACGACGGCGTTCAGCTTCGGGTTCACCTCGTCGATGCGTGCCAGGTGCGCCCGCACGACCTCCTCGCTCGACACCTCCTTCCGAGCGATCATCCCCGCCAGCTCGAGCGCTCCTCGACGCCACAGCTCGTCGGCCATCACGACTCCCCTCGTCCCCTCGATCCGGGCCGGCACCCCACGTGTCGCCCGAGCGCCGATGCTGTCACACCGGGCGGTCTCCACGGAACCGGCACACGGCCGTAGCCTCTCGGGTGTGAACCGACGAGCGTGGGACACCGAGGCGCTGCCGCAGGGCGAGGAGAAGGTGGTCGCCGTCCGGCAGATGTTCGACGCGATCGCGCCTCGCTACGACCTCGTCAACCGGATCATGACCTTTCGGCTCGACGTGCGGTGGCGCCGCATCGCCGTCCGCTCGCTCGCCCTGCCCTCCGGCAGCACCGTGCTCGACCTGGCGAGCGGCACGGGCGACCTGTGCATCGACCTCGGGCGCGCCGGACTGCGCCCGCTGTCGGCCGATCTGAGCTTCGGCATGCTCGCCGCCGATCGCAGCGGCGCACCACGTATCCAGGCCGACATCCTGCGCCTGCCCGTGCCCGACGGCGCCGTCGACGGGGTGACGTGCGGCTTCGCGCTGCGCAACCTCGTCGACCTGTCAGCGTTCTTCGACGAGCTCGGCCGTGTGGTGCGCCCCGGCGGACGGATCTCCCTGCTCGATGTCGGCATCCCGCACAACCCGCTGATCCGCTTCGGCAACGACATCTACTTCGGCCGGATCGTCCCCCGCATCGGTGCGATGCTGAGCGACGGCGCCGCCTACCGCTACCTGCCGAAGAGCGTGGCGTACCTGCCCGACCGGGCCGAGATGGTGGCGATGCTGCAGCGGGCCGGTTTCGCCGATGCCACCCACCGCCAGCTCTCGGGTGGCCTCACCCAGCTGATGGTCGGCACCCGCCGCTGACATGCGCGCCGTCACCCGGCACCTGACCGACGAGCTCGACGGCCCGCTCGATTTGGAAGACGTCGCCGGCGGCGACGGGATGCTGTTCGTCCGCGACGGCGTCGGCGTGGCCGGCCGGGGCGTCGCGGCGCGGGTGCCGATCGCCGAGGCTGCCGCGGTGTTGGCGTCGATCGACCACGACGACCGGATCGGCGGACGAGCGCCGATCGCGCTCGGCAGCGTGCCGTTCGCGCCCGATCGCCACGACGAGGCGCTGCTCACGATCCCGGCGCTCCTCGTGGGGGTGGACGCCGATGGCACTCGATGGGCCACGCAGGTCCACGGCGGCCTCGAGGCGCCACCGCCGCTGGTGCCCTGCGCTGCACCACCACCCCGTGCCCAGCGCTTCGCCGTCGGCCCGCTCACGCCCGTCGACCGGTACCTGTCTGCCGTCACCACCGCTCGCGACGCCGTGCGGGCCGGCGCCCTGATGAAGGCGGTCATCGCCCGCGAGGTCGAGGTGACGAGCGACGAACCGATCGACGTGCACGCCGTGCTCCGCCGCCTGCGCTCCTCGTTCGGCTCGAGCCACCGCTACTCGATCGACGGACTCGTGGGCGCTTCGCCCGAGCTGCTCGTGTCCGTGCGCGGCGACGTGGTGCGATCGCACCCGCTCGCGGGAACGGCGCCACGCAGCGGGGATCCCGACACCGATCGGCGCGCCGCCGAACAACTGCTCGCGAGCACCAAGGACCAGGTGGAGCACCGCGTCGTGATCGACATGATCCACGACACGCTGCTCCCGTGGTGCAGCTACCTCGACTGGCAGCCCGAGCCGTCGATCATCACGGTCGCGAACGTCCAGCATCTCGGCACGGCCATGGAGGGACGGCTGAGCGACCCGCGCCCCAACGTGCTCGACCTCGTGCGCGCACTCTCCCCCACCCCGGCCCTCGGCGGCTTTCCACGAGACGAGGCACTCGCCGTGATCGCCGCCGCGGAAGGATTCGACCGTGGCCGCTACGGCGGCGCCGTCGGCTGGGTCGACGCCGCCGGGGACGGCACCTGGGCGGTCACCATCCGTTGTGCCGAGTTCTCGACCGACCGCACCAGCGCGAGGCTCGTGGGCGGTGGCGGCATCGTCGCGGCGAGCGAACCCGATGCCGAGTTGGCCGAGACCCAGGCCAAGCTGCAGGCGATGCTCAGCGCGATCGTCCGCCCCTGAGCGGCCGGCGCCGGTTCAGCCGGGGCGCAGCGCATCGGTGACCGTGGCGTGCAGCCGCGCGTGTTCGGCCACGTTCGCGGCGCGATCGCTCACCACCCGCACCAGCTGCGTGCCCGGTTCGGCGAGTCGGGCCTCGAGCTCGCTCCGGTCGTGCGCGGTGGTGGCCCGCAGGCCGTGCGCCTGGGCCAGCGCCACGAGGTCGGTGCCGTGGGGGGTACCGAACAGCTGCTCGAAACGGCCGGGGGCGAGCGCGCCCGCCTGCGGGAGGAACGAGAAGATGCCGCCGCCGTCGTTGTCCAGCACCACGATCCGCAGCTCCACGTCGCGGCGGGCGAGCGCGGTGAGCGAACTCGCGTCGTGCAGCAGGGCCACGTCGCCGAGCAGCACCGTGGTGCGCCGTCGGGTGGCCACCGCGAGGCCGATCGCGGTCGCGATCGTGCCGTCGATGCCGTTCGCGCCGCGGTTCGCCCACACCGTCGCTCGCTGGTCGGGCGCCCCGAACCACTCGAGGTCTCGCACTGGCATCGACGACGCCACCACCACGTGGTCGTCGAGGCGCGACACGACGCGAGCGACGAGCGGTTCGCCGAGCCCGGCGTCGAGCGGCGAGTCGAGGGCGGCGGCGAGTTCGCGGTCGGCGATCGCGGCCACGTGCCGCCATCGCCCCGCCCAGTCGCTCGCACCAGCCCCGCGCAGCTCGCCGGCGAGCCGGCGGCACACCTCACCCACCGGCGCGACCACCCGGTGGGTCACCACGTGCGCCGGGTCGATCCAGCGGTCCGTTGCGGTCACCCGCACGTGCACCGCCGAACTGCCCGCCAGCCAGGTGGACAGCACCTTCGACGCCGGCGGTTCGCCGAGGTGCACCACCACCTCGGGCAGGTGTGAATCGGCGAATCCCTCGTGGCGCAGCACGGCGTCGAATGCGGTGACGGCGCCATCGAGCCCGCGACACCCCGAACGGGGATCCGCCAGGATCGGCCACCCCGTCGCCGCCGCCAGCTCACCCACGGCTGCCGGGTCGTCGACACCACGGCCGGCCACGATCACGCCGCGCTCGCGATCGAGGTGCATCGCCAGGGTGCCGAGGCGCACCGCCGGGGCGTCGGCGACGTAGCGGCCGAGCCGTGCTGCGGGCAGATCCGCCGGCGTCCCGACGAGCGGCTCGCGGAACGGCAGGTTCAGGTGCACGGGACCACCGTGGGTGCCGAGCGTGCGGGCGAAGGCCTGTCGGGCCAGCGCTCGCCACGTGCGGGCCGTCTCGGCGGTCGGCACGCCCGGGTCGTGGAACCAGCGCACCGCGTCGCCGTAGAGCCGTGTCTGGTCGATCGTCTGCGGTGCGCCCACGTCGCGCAGCTCGGGCGGACGGTCGGCGGTGAGCACCAGCATCGGCACGTGTGCGAGCCCGGCTTCCACCACGGCGCCGGCCAGATGGGTGGCGGCCGTGCCACTGGTGCACAGCAGCAGCGCCGGCACCCCCGTGGCGAGTCCCGCCCCGAGCGCAGCGAAGGCCGCCGATCGCTCGTCGTGGAAGACCTCCACCCGCAGATCGGCGGCGGCAGCCATGGCGAGCGCCATCGGGGTGCTGCGCGACCCGGGCGCCACCATCGCGAGGCTCACGCCGTCGCGCACCCACTGATCGACCAGGGTGGCGCAGCAGGTGGCCTGCACATCGGCGGTCGTCTGGTCGCGGTCGGCAGCGGGCACGTCGAGAACGATACGTCCGCGGCGCCTAACCTGGACCCGTGCCCACCGTGATCGAGGTCGAGATCTGGTCCGATGTCGTCTGCCCCTGGTGTTACATCGGCAAGCGACGCTTCGAACGCGCCGTCGAGCAGGTGTGCGCCGAGGACGCCGACGTGGAGATCCGCATGGTGTACCGGCCCTACCAACTCGACCCGACGGCCTCGCCGGGGAAGTCGAGCCCGGTGCGCGAGGCGTACGCGAAGAAGTTCGGCGGACCAGAACGCGCCGCGCAGATCATCGACCACGTCTCGGGCATCGCCGCCGGCGAAGGGCTCGAGTTCCGGATGGACCGGGCGCTGCGGGCCAACACCCTGCTCGCCCATCGCCTCCTCTGGCTCACCGAGTCGACCGGGCACCAGCACGCCGTGAAGGAGCGGTTGCTGCAGGCGTACTTCCACGACGGCCTCGACGTCGGCGATCCCGACGTGCTGGCCGACTGCGCCGCCGAGGTGGGCCTCGACGCCGAGCGTGTGCGCGCGTTCCTGGACAGCGACGACGGCGTCGCCCAGGTGCGCGAGTGGCTCGGCGCCGCCCGCGACCACGAGATCACCGCTGTGCCGACGTACGTCTTCCATGCACCCGGCGGTCAGGGATGGATGGTGCCCGGCGCGCAGGAGAGCGACACGTTCGTCACGGTGCTGCGCCGTCTCGCCGACCGGTGGCGGACCGACACCGAACGCGCACCGTCCGACGATGCCTGACTGGCGCCCGCTCGCCGGTCCGCTGGCCGCCTGGCGCAAGGGCACCGGCCCACGGTTGGTGTTCGTGCACGGCTTCACCCAGACGTCGCGCTCGTGGCGACACATCGCCGACCACTTCAATGCCCGGGGGCACGAGACGGTGATCGTCGATCTCCCCGGTCACGGCGAGTCCGCGGCTGTGCGGGCCGATCTGCGGCGCGCCGCCGACCTGCTGGCCGCCACCGCCGGTGAAGGGTTCTACGTCGGCTACAGCCTCGGCGGCCGGGTGTGCCTGCACCTGGCGCTGATGTACCCCCACGTGGTCGACCGGCTGGCGGTGCTCGGCGCCACACCGGGCATCATCGACGACGACCAGCGAGCGCTGCGCCGCAGCGCCGACGAGCATCTCGCCGAGCACCTGGTCGACGTGGGCGTCGACACCTTCCTCGACGAGTGGAGCGCGCAGCCGCTGTTCGACGGTCTCGTCCTCGACGACGACGAGCGGGCCGACCGCCGCCGCAACACCGAGACCGGGCTGGCATCGAGCCTGCGCCTGTGCGGGACGGGCACCCAGGTGCCGCTGTGGGAGCGGCTCGTCGAGCTGAACATGCCGGTGTTGGCGATGGCCGGTGAGCGCGACCACAAGTTCGTGCCGATCGCCGAGCGGATGGCGGCGTCGGCGCCGGACGGGCACTTCGGGGTGATCCACGACGCCGGCCACGCCGCGCACCTGCAGCAGCCGGCGCAGGTGATCACTCGGCTCGAGGTGTTCCTCACCGGGGCGACGGCGTTGCTCGATCCCTGGCGGCTCTGACCGGCGGCCGTGGCCGAGCGATCAGGCCGTGAGCGCGACGCCCAGGGTGACGAGCAACCCGACGAGCAGTTGCACCCGTCCCGTCGCACCCAACACCGGGATCAGCCCGCGGCCGACGGCGCCGCCGAGCACGGTGCGCACCGGGCTCACGGTCGCCGCGACGGCGACGAGCCCGGCGAGCGCCCCGATCGGGCCGATCACCGCGGCCACCGCCACGAGGACGAAGGCGGTCGCGAGCAACGACACGTAGAACCACCGGGTATGCCGATCGCCGAGGCGTACCGCCAACGTGCGCTTGCCGACGTCGCGATCGGTGGGGATGTCGCGGAGGTTGTTCACGACGAGCAGCGCGCACGACAGACATCCGGCGACGCAGCCGAGCACCCAGGCGAGCGACGGCAACCGCTCGAGCACCACGAACGTGGTGCCCACCGTGGCGACCAGCCCGAAGAACACGAAGACGAACACCTCGCCGAGCCCCAGATAGCCGTAGGGGTGCGATCCGCCGGTGTAGAACCAGCCGGCGAGCACGCTCGCCGCGCCGACCGCGATCAGCCACCAGCTCGTGGTGGCGGCCAGCACGGCACCGGCGAGGGCGGCAGCACCGAACGCGGCGAACGCGGCACGCTTCACCGCACCGGGCGTCGCCGCGCCGCTCGCCACCAGCCGGATCGGCCCCACCCGCACCTCGTCGGTGCCGCGCACCCCGTCGCTGTAGTCGTTGGCGTAGTTCACGCCCACCTGCAACGCGAGGCTGACGAACAGGGCGAACGGCACCGTCCACCAGCGGGCACCGTGCTCGCCCATGCCCACCACGGCGCCGAGTGCCACCGGCACCACTGCGGCCGGCAGGGTTCGTGGCCGGGCGCCGGCCACCCAGGTCGCGAGCGACGGTCGGGGGCCGGACGGCGCAGTGGTGGGGGACGATCCGTTCACAGGAGTCGAGTCTGGCACCGCCGTATCCTGCTGGCATGCCCGACCTCGTCGCGATCGACCTCGCCGGGCCCGCGTTCGCGGATGCCGTGCGACGAGCGTGGGACGCCGGCGAGGCAGTCCTCCCGGTGGATCGTCGCCTGCCGGCGCCGGCACGTCGAGCGCTCCTCGCGGCGATGGCGCCCACCCACGTGCAGGACGGCGGCGGGCGGCGGGCGGTCGAGGGCGGTCGCGGCGTCGAGATCGGGGACGCGCTCGTGATGGCCACCAGCGGCTCGACCGGCGTGCCGAAGGGTGTCGTGCTCACCCACGACGCGCTGGCGGCATCGGCCCGCGTCACCGGCGCGCGTCTCGAGGTGACGTCCGACGATCACTGGTTGGCCTGCTTGCCGCTCGCCCACATCGGCGGGTTCTCGGTGCTCACGAAGGCCTGGCACGGCGGGACACCGCTCACGATCCACGACGGGTTCGACGCGACCGCTGTCGACCGCGCTGCTCGCACCGGGTGCACCCTGGTGAGCCTGGTGGCCACCGCCCTGGCCCGGATCGACCCGTCGCGGTTCCGGCGGATCGTGCTGGGGGGCAGTCGACCGCCCACCGATCGCCCGCCCAACACGGTGGCCACCTACGGCATGACGGAGACCGGCAGCGGCATCGTGTACGACGGCCGGCCACTCGACGAGGTCGAGGTCGAGGTGGACGCGGACGGCGAGATCCGCGTCCGTGGGCCGATGCTGTTGCGCGCCTATCGCGACGGACGCTCGCCGTTCGATGCCGACGGCTGGTTCGCGACCGGTGACCTCGGCAGGTGGTTGCCCGACGGCCGACTGTTCGTCGACGGTCGTCGGGGCGACCTCGTCATCACGGGCGGCGAGAACGTGTGGCCCGAGGTGGTGGAGGCCGCGCTGCGCGACCTCACGTCGGTCGCCGACGTCGCGGTCGCCGGCGTGCCCGACGCCGAGTGGGGACAGCGCGTCGTCGCCTGGGTCGTGCCGGCGCACCCGGCCGATCCGCCGTCGCTCGAGCAGGTGCGCCGCCACGTCGCCGAGCGCCACCCGACCTACATGGCACCGAGAGAGCTCCGACTCGTGACGGCGGTCCCCCGCACGCCGCTCGGCAAAGTGGCGCGGGGGTCGCTGCTCGACCTCGGCGGGCCCTCGACGACCCGATGACGGCTGTTATGGTCGATCGACGATGCAGGCACCTGGGGGAACCGACACAACGACCGAGCGTGGAGCGCACCCGAGGGTCGCGCTCGTCACCGGCGCCGCAGCGGGCATCGGGCGGGCGATCACCGATCGACTCGTGGCCGACGGCGCGCTCGTCATCGCCGGCGACATCGACGGCGACGGACTCGCTCGCCTGCAGCACGACCACGGCGACCGGGTGATCACCCAACGGTGCGACGTCACCGACGAGGCGAGCGTCCAGGCACTCGCCGAGCTCGCGACCGCACGCGGCGGCCTCGACGCCGCCGTCGCCAACGCCGGCAAGGGCGCGTACTCGATGATCGTCGACCACGACCTCGGTGCGTGGCAGGAGATCGTCGACCTGTGCCTCACCGGCGTGTTCCTCACGGTGAAGCACGCCGGCCGGGTGATGAACGACGGCGGCAGCATCGTCAACATCGCGTCGCTCAACGCCATCCAGCCGGCCGAGGGCATGGCGGCGTACTGCACCGCGAAGGCGGGCGTCGCGATGTTCACCAAGGTGGCCGCGATGGAGCTCGGGCGTCGCCGCATCAGGGTGAACACCGTCGCCCCGGGACTGGTGCAGACCGCAGCGACCGGAGCGTTCTTCATGGTGCCCGGCGTGGTCGAGGAGTTCGTCGACAACACCACCGTCGGTCGCTTCGCACAGCCCGACGACATCGCCGACATGGTGGCGTTCCTGGTCGGGCCCGGGTCGACCTTCGTGTCCGCCGGGTTCTTCTCGGTCGACGGTGGGGCATCCACACGCCGCTACCCCGATCTGCCCGGGGCGTTCGAACGTCTGGCAGGTGCCACCGGTCCATGACGCACCCAGCCCCTCGGCTGACGCGCGACTACTGGCGGCTGTTCGCAGCGAGCGGCATCTCGAATCTCGGAGACGGCATCTTCCTCGCCGCGCTCCCGCTGCTGGCGGCGCGGTTGACCCGCAGCGAGATCGAGATCGCGCTCACTGCGGCGTTCAACGTGTTGCCCTGGCTGCTCTTCGCGCTCCCGGTCGGGGCGATCATCGACCGCTCCGACCGGCGGCGGGTGATGGTGCAGACCGACGTCGTTCGAGCCGGGGTGGTGGGCGCGCTCACCATCGTGGTGGCGCTCGGCCACACCGAGGTGTGGATGCTCTGGGTCCTCGCGTTCGTGCTCGGGACGGCGGAGGTGTTCTTCGACAGCGCGTCGCAGGCGATGCTCCCGGCCGTGGTGCCACCGCCGCTGCTCGCGAAGGCCAACGGTCGGAAGTGGTCGCTCGAGCTGGCCGCCAACACCTTCGTCGGAACACCCCTCGGCTCGGTGTTGTTCATCGTCGCGGTCGCGCTGCCGTTCGGCATCGACGCGTTCACGTTCGCGCTCGCCGCCCTGCTGGTCGCCGGCATCCGTGGCTCGTTCAACGCGTCCGTGGTCGACCGCCACCCCAGCGCGTCGATGTACAGCGAGATGCGCACCGGGATGCGCTGGCTGTGGCGCCAACCGTTGTTGCGATCGATCGCCCTCTCGCTCGCGCTCACCAACCTGGCGTTCCAGATGCCGCTCGCCGTGTTCGTCCTGTTCGCCCAGGACGTGCTCGGCGTGGGTGAGACCGGATACGGCCTCCTGCTCGCCCTGATGGGCGTCGGGGCGATCATCGGCGGATTGCTCGGCGACCGCATCGTCGCCCGGGTCGGACAGACGATGTGCATCTACGGCTCGATCTCCACCTGGATCGTCACGATGCTCGCCGTGCCGCTCTATCCGCACGCCTGGTTCGTGGCGGTCGCCGTGACGATCGAAGCGATGGCCACCACCGTGTGGAACGTGGTGACGGTGTCGCTGCGCCAGCAGATCATCCCGCCCGAACTGTTCGGACGGGTGAACGGCGTGTACCGCTGGGTGGCGTGGGGAACGCTCCCGCTCGGGGCGATCGCGGGTGGCCAACTGGCCGCTGGGTTCGGACTGAAGGCACCGTACGTGGGCGCCGGTGTGCTGATGGCCGTGGCACTGCTCACCCTGGTGCCGACGGTGCGGACGTCGACGATCGTGCGAGCGCTGTCGTCGAACCGGTGGGCCGCCAGCCAGGACGACACGCCGGTGGCCGGACGCGACCCGCTCTTCGACGTGTGACGGGTGCGGCGTCGTCAGCCGCCGCCACGCACGCCGGCACCGCCGTCGATCACGTAGGTGTCGCCGGTGATCCAGCTCGCCGCATCGCTCGCGAGGAACGTCACCAGGTTCGCGATGTCCTGCGGCTCGCCGAGCCGCTTCAGCGGCATCTGCGCGGCCAACCGGTCGCCGAAGTTCTCGACGAGCACCGCGGCGAAGTCGGTCTGCACCAGGCCCGGCGCCACGCCGACGACGCGGGTGGGACCGAGCTCGTGCGCGAGCTGACGAGTGAGGTGGATGAGCGCGGCCTTCGTGAGGTTGTAGACGCCGAGCCCGAACTCGGTGCGCATGCCGCCGACGGAGGCGATGTTCACGATGACCCCGGGGCGGTCGCGCATCCCGGCCTCCCACACCCGCTGCGACCAGAACAGCGGCGCCTTCAGGTTCACCTGGAACGTCTTGTCGTACCGGGCGGGGTCGACGCCGAGCGTCGCCCCGTAGTACGGGTTGGTGGCGGCGTTGTTCACCAGCACGTCGATCGCCCCGAAGCGCGCCATGGTGGCGTCGACGCACGCTGTCGCCGCGTCGAGATCGCCGGCGTTCGCCGCGAACACCTCCACGTCGGTCGAGACGCCGGCGGCGGTACACGCGGCGTCGATCTCGGCCTTCGCCGCCTCGAGCGCATCTTGCTTGCGCGAGTTCAGCATCACCTTCGCGCCGCTGGTGGCGAACGTGGTCGCGATCGCCTTGCCGATGCCCTTCGACGCGCCGGTGACGAGCGCGACCTTCCCCTCCAACGAGATCTGCACGTCGTCGACCCTAGCGAGCGACGGACACCGGATCAGCGGTCGGCGTCGACCAGCTCGCCGTCGTCGGCGGTCTCTGGCTCGCGGGTGATCTCGACCCGCTTGATCCGGCGGCCCTCCATCTCGCGCACGGTGAACCGCCAGCCGTGACTCACGAGGTGCTCACCTTCGGTCGGCACGTGGCCGAGCGTGTTGAACACGAGACCCCCGAGGGTGTCCCAATCGTCGTCCGGCAGCTCGGTGTCGAGCACCTCGTCGAGCTCGTCGATCGCCACCCGCCCGTCGACCAGGTAGCTCCCGTCGGCCTGGTGGACGATCTCGGCGTCCTCCTCGTCGTACTCGTCGACGATGTCGCCGACGAGTTCCTCCAGGCAGTCCTCGAGCGTGATGAGGCCGGCGATCGCCCCGTACTCGTCGGCGACGATCGCGAGGTGGAACTTCTCGGCCTGCATCTCGCGCATGAGCCGGTTCAGCGGCTTGTGTTCGGGGACGAACCGGACGGGGCGCACCAGATCGGTGACCGGTCGTGCGCCGCCGCCTTCGCGTTCGGTGCGCATCAGGTCCTTGGTGTAGGCGAGGCCGACGATGTCGTCGTCCTCGCCCGGGCCGAGCACCGGCATGCGGCTGTAGCCGTGTTCGATCGCGACGTCGAGCGCCTGGGTGACGGTGCTCAGGTACTCGACGGTCACCATGTCCGGGCGCGGCACCATCACCTCGCGCACCACGGTGTCGCCGAACTCGATGATGCTCTCGATGAGCTCGCGCTCTTCGTGTTCCACCACGCCTTCCTCGGCCGCCGTCTCGACGATGCCGAGCAACTCCTGCTCGTTGACGAAGGGTCCCTTGTCGAGCCCCTTGCCCTTCACGATCATGTTCGTGAGACCGATCAGCCCGCGCGACACCCATCGCAGCAACGGGAACCGCACGAGCGCGCTCACCGGTCGGGCGGCGAGCTTGGCGGCCTGTTCGGGATAGATGACCGCGTAGGTCTTCGGCACCGCCTCGGCGAGCACGAAGAACACGATGACGT
This sequence comes from Acidimicrobiaceae bacterium, assembly GCA_020637235.1. Lineage (GTDB taxonomy): Bacteria > Actinomycetota > Acidimicrobiia > Acidimicrobiales > Ilumatobacteraceae > VFMC01. The sequence continues at coordinate 183,281 of JACJWG010000007.1, forward strand.
TGAGCACCACACCGATCGCGACGCCGGCCCCGCCGAACAGACGGTTGGCGACGATACCGGTGAGGGTGGCCTGCACCGTCTGGCAGATGTTCACCGTCAGCAGCAGCGGGTTCACCCACCGCTCCGGCTCGCTCACCAACCACAGCAGCGACCTGCCCGACTTGTTGCCCGAATCGGCGAGGCTCTGGGCGCGGTGCTTGCTGATGCGCGACAGCCCCATCTCCGCCACGGCGAGGAACACCAGCACCAACAACAGCAGTCCGATGGCGACGAGCATCCAGACGTCGGCGGTGGACAGTGCGATCACGAATCGTGCTCCTGACGGAAGCCGGCGGGCGCCGCGCCGTGCCAGTGGTGCGCCTCGAGGAGGGCGAGCTCCCGAGCTCGCATCTCGGCCGCCTCGTCGGCCTCGGCGTGATCGCGCCCGAGCACGTGCAAGATGCCGTGCACCAGCAGCAACGCCAGTTCGTCGTCGAGCGTGCCCGCGTGCGCAGGTGCCTGCTCGGCCGCGACGGAGGGACAGATGACCACGTCACCGAGCAGCAACGGCAGGTCACCGGGATCGATCGGGGCGCGATCGGGCCCGCGGGTCGCACCCGTGGCGAACACCACCTGGGTCACGTCGTGGGCGTCGATCGGGAACGCGAGCACGTCGGTCGGACCGGACTTGCCCATGTGCTCGGCGTTGAGCTCGGCCATCTCGTTCGCCGCGACGTAGAGCACGGAGAGCTCGGCCAGGCCGCGCACTCCCTCGTCGCGCAGCACGTCGAGCGCGAGCCGCTGCCATCGATCGAGATCGAGCGGGACGTCGGACTGTTCGTCCGCGCAGAACACCTCGGGGTCGCCGTCGCCGCCCACGCGGGCGCGTCCGGCGAGTCGAGGTCGACCGGGATCGGCCGGATCAGCCACGGCGTTCGCTCGATCGCTCGTACGCCGCGACGATGTCGGCGACGATGCGGTGGCGCACGACGTCGCCGGCGCCCAGATGCACGAAGGTGAGCCCCTCGATCCCCTGCAGCGTGCGCTCGAGCCCGAGCAGCCCCGAACGCCCGTCGGGCACGTCGATCTGGGTGGTGTCGCCGGTGACGACGACCTTCGAGCCGAACCCGATGCGGGTGAGGAACATCTTCATCTGCTCGGGCGTTGCGTTCTGCGCCTCGTCGAGGATGATGAAACTGTGGTTGAGGGTGCGCCCCCGCATGAAGGCGAGCGGCGCCACTTCGACCGCCTGACGCTCGAGCAGCTTCTGCGCCCCTTCGGTGTCGACCATGTCGTAGAGCGCGTCGTACAGCGGCCGCAGGTACGGGTCGATCTTGGCCATGAGGTCGCCCGGCAGGAAGCCGAGTCGCTCCCCCGCCTCGACCGCCGGGCGGGTGAGGATGATCCGTTGCACCTGCTTGGTCTGCAACGCCTGCACCGCCATCGCGACGGCCAACCAGCTCTTGCCCGTGCCCGCGGGTCCGAGACCGAACGTGATGACGTGCTCGCGGATGGCGTCGATGTACTTCTTCTGACCAGCGGTCTTGGGCCGGATCGGGCGGCCCTTCGCACCGCGCATGATGTCGTCGCTCAGCACGGCGCTCGGACGCTCGTCGTGGTGCACCATGTCGATCGCACGGCCGAGGACGGCCTCGTCGAGGTGCTGGCCGCGCTGGAGCAACATCACCAACTCCTCGACGAGCCGGCCGGCGCGCTCGGCGTCGGCACCCTCGAGGTGCACCTCGTTGCCGCGCACCATGATGCTGGCCTGCGGGAAGGCCTGCTCGATCTGGCGGAGGAACACGTCGCGCGGACCGCACAGGGCCGGCATCACGTGCGGGCCCGGGACGACCACCGTGTAGGCAGCGGCGGTCGACGTCATGCGCAGCCGAGGGCAGCAGTGGGACTCATGTCGCGACCAGGGTAGCGAATCCGGCGGAGCACACCGACGAACCGACGCATCACACCTGGTCGGGTGCCTCGGGTGGGCCGGCGATCGCCGTGACACCGCCGACACCGCCGACACCGCCGACACCGCCGTCCGTGCGGCTCGCGCCGGCGAAGTCGGCGACCCAGGTGTGCTCGTGCTCGGTCGCGACCACCTCCGTGCCGGGCGCCACCATCGCGGCGAGCCGGCGGACGAGCTCCACGGCGGTCGCGTCGTCGGTCGCCACGGGGACGGCCGCACCGTCGCTCGCGTCGAACACGAGCAGCGCCCCCTCTGCCGCCTCGGCGGCGAAGGCGTCGCGAGCCAGCCGCACGAGCGCCCCCGAGCCCAGGTGCGCAGGATGCGACACCACCCAGCGCAGGTGGTGCACCACGTCGCCGGGCACCGGCACACCGTGCGGACCCGCACCGGTCTCGATCAGCGCCGCGGCGATCGGCGCGGTGTCCGCCCACACCACCCACACCCGGCTCGTCGTCCGGAGCAGCTGCTCGTCGAAGTCGGCGCGTGCCACCTCGGTGCGCAGCAGCCGACCGCGGCCGGTCGACGGCGCGGCGCCGGTGGCGATCGCGAACAGCGACCAGAGCTGGTCGCGCACGCGCCGGTCGGTGACACCGTGGTGCCGAGTGACGAACATCCCAGCGTCACTCTCACCGACCTCGCCCCGATCGTCAAGAACTCGTCAAGCCGTTCGCGCGTTGGGTGCGGATGGACCCACTGCTTGCGTTCCGCCTGGTCACTGCGTACGATGAGCGCCGGTACAGGCGGGCGGACGGGATCGACAGGCGGACCCGGGACGGTCGCGAATCGTGAGGCCCGTGTGCGTATCACCTCGAACCGACTGATCTGGTCGTCCCTGGTGATCACCGCCGTCCTGGCCGCATCGATCGCGCTGCTCTCCGCCTCCGCTGCGCACACCGCGTCGTTCGTGGCTGCGTGCGTGGTGCCCGTCGTCGCCACCGCTGCCCGTCGCCGGACCACGCTGTCGTGGCCGACGATCGCCCTCGTCGCCGGTGTGGCGTGGGCGATCGGGCTCGGTCGGCTGATCGAGGGCCGCACGCTCCCGGACACGAGCGTGACCGGACCGGCGCTCGAGCTGATCGGCTTCGCGACCATCGCCGGCGCGCTCGGGGTGTTCACCCGGCGGCGTCGCGGGATCCACGCGAGCGGCGTACTCGCCGATGCGCTGATCGTCGGCCTCGGCACGTGGCTGATCGCCTGGGTGACGATCGTCGAGCCGATGCTCGGCGACGACGGCCGGTGGCCGGTGATCACCGGCCTGGTCGACGGTCTCACCCACCCCACCGGTGCCGTGGCGCTGTTCCTCGTGGCCGTCTATCTCTTCACCGAGGGGACGGCGAACGTCTCGGTGCGGCTCGTCGGGGCCGGCCTCGGCACCTTGCTCGCCGCACACGTGCTTTCGTCGCTCGCGATGGCCGGTCAGTTCGGCGCCGCCGCACCGCGGATCGCCGACGCCGTGTTCGTCGTGGCCTGCGCGGTCGTCGCCGTGGCGTTCACCCACCCGTCGATGGCCACGGTCGAACAGGGGCGCTCGTCGAGCAGCGCTCCTCGCCTGCTCGGCCGACTGGTGCTCACCACGTCGGCACTCGTGCTGCCGGTCATCGTGCTCGCGGCGTCCGGGCCCGACGACACCACCGACCGGATCGTGCGTTCGTTGTCGGCCACCGTGCTCGCCGGCGCCGTGACCGTGCGGGTCGTCTGGTCGGTGCGGGCCAACAGCAGCGCACAGGCCGAGCTGCTGCGTGCGGCGCAGACCGACCCGCTCACCGGGCTCCCGAACCGAGTCCTGCTGCTCGACCGGATCTCGAGCTACGTCCACGAGTCGTGGCGAGCCGATCGCGAGCCCACGCTCTACTTCGTCGACCTCGACAGGTTCAAGAACATCAACGACTCGCTCGGTCACTCGGCCGGCGACGAGGTGCTGCGGATCGTCGCCGAACGTCTGGTCTCCGCCGCGCCGACCGAGGCGATGGTGGCCCGCCTGTCGGGCGACGAGTACGTGGTGCTCGACCCGACCACACGATCGCTGGCCGCGGCGTCCGCCCTCGCCGAGCGCCTGCTCGCGGTCTTCCGCGAGCCGATCGCGCTCGCCCAGGGTGACGTCTTCGTGACGGCGTCGATCGGTGTGTCGTCGATCGACTCGATGGCTGCCAAGCCCGAGGACGTCCTGCGTCACGCCGACACCGCGATGTACCGGGCGAAGGACTCGGGCCGCAACTGCATGGCGTTCTACGACGAGTCGATGCACGAACGCATCGCCCATCGACTCGCCGTCGAGACCGCGTTGTACCGAGCCCTCGATCGTCACGAGTTGCGCCTGTTCCACCAGCCGATCCTCGACCTCGAGACCGGCGAGGTGGTGGGCTTCGAGGCACTCATGCGCTGGCAGCAGAGTGACGGCACGATCGTGTCGCCCGCCGAGTTCATCCCGATCGCCGAGGAGACCGGCACGATCGTGCCGATCGGCGCATGGGCGTTGCTCGAGGCGCTCACCCAGCTGCGCCGCTGGATCGACGACGGCGTGTGCAGCCCGCAGGCGACGATGTCGGTGAACGTGTCGCCCCGGCAGCTGGCCGACCCCGGCCTGCCGTCGGTGGTGAGCGAAGCGTTGTCCCGCTCGGGTATGGATGCGAGCCACCTCTGGATCGAGATCACCGAGAGCGTCATGATCAGCGAGCCCACGCTGGCGCTCGCATCGCTGCAGAAGATGAAGGCGCTCGGCGTCCGCGTCGCGCTCGACGACTTCGGCACCGGCTATTCGTCGCTGTCGTTGTTGCAGCGCTTCCCGCTGCAGCGGATCAAGATCGACCGTGCGTTCGTGCAGGGCGTGGCCGACAATCCGAGCGACCGTGCGCTGGTGCGGACGATCGTCGCGATGGGCCAGTCGCTCGGCCTCGACATGGTGGCCGAGGGTGTCGAGAGCCTCCATCAGATCCAGGTGCTGCACGAGCTCGGCTGCCGCAAGGCACAGGGCTACCTGATCAGCCATCCGGTCCCGGCCGACGCGATGCGCTCGACGGTGAGCGCCCTGGAGCGCATCGGCCGATTCCCGCTGCTCCGCGGCGACCACCGCGCGGGCCAGCTCTGATCGACGGTCAGTCGGCGCTGCGCCGGCTGCGGCGGCGGGCGCGTTCGTCGCCCCCACCGGCGCTCGGCGCGGCGTTGGTGAGCGGACCGATGCGGGTGACGATGTCGTCGACCGTCGGCGTCTCACCCGGCGTGCGCCCGTCGAGCGCACGCCGCATGGAGGCCAGGTGCGCCGGTGAGGTGCCGCAGCAGCCACCGACGATGCGCGCACCGGCGTCGGCGGCCATCTCGGCGTAGGTGCCCATCAGCTCGGGCGTGCCCGAGTACACCACCTCGGTGCCCTGGAACTGCGGGATGCCGCAGTTACCTTTCGAGATGACGGCTGTGTGCTCGCCGGAGCACATCGACAGCACCGACACCAGGATGTCGCTCGCGCCGACACCGCAGTTGGCGCCGAACGCGAGCGGCGCCTCGGCGAGCCCGTCGAACACGCGGACCAGCGCGTCGGGCATCAGGCCCATCATCGTGCGCCCCGCCGTGTCGAACGAGCAGGTGGCGGTGTAGGGCATGCCGGCGTCGATGGCCGCCTGTGCAGCGGCACGGATCTCCTCCGCCGCCGACATCGTCTCGATCCAGATGACGTCGGCGCCGCCGTCCTTCAGCCCCTCGATCTGCTCGCGGAAGCTCGCCACCGCGACGTCGTGGGTGAGCGCGCCGAGCGGCTCGAACAGCTCGCCGGTGGGTCCCACCGAGCCGGCCACGACCACCGGCCGCTCCGCTGCGTCGGCGACCTCTCGGGCGAGCCGGGCGGCGAGTGCGTTCAACTCGTGCACACGATCCTGCGCGTGGTGCAGCTTCAGGCGTTGCGCCGTGCCACCGAAGGAGTTGGTCAGGATGATGTCGGCGCCGGCCTCGACGAACTCGCGGTGCAGACCTTGCACGTGCTCGGGGTGCTCGACGTTCCACAGCTCGGGCGGGTGGCCCGAGGTGAGCCCACGTTGGAAGTAGTTGGTGCCGGTCGCGCCGTCGGCGAGGAGGACGTCGTGGGTGGCGAGCAGGTCGCCGAGCGAGGTGCGCATGCGCGGATCTCCGGGGGTTCGTACCGCCGGGGAACCGCCCCGGGAGCGTGGCCGCTCAGGCTACTGCCGCAGGTCAGGGCTCCTGCAGGATGGCCGGATCGAACGGCGGACGGGAGAACACCTCGCGCAGCATCGGCTCGAAGTGCTCGAGCGGCTTCGACGAATAGTCGGGGTCGAAGCTCGCCTGGTCCCAGCGCTCGCAGAACGTGGCGCAGCTGTCGAACCACGGATGGCCGCGATATGCCTCGCGGGCGTGTTGGTCGATGCCGACGTGATGCCCGTAGTAGAGCTGCTGGAACACGCCGTGCATGTTGACCACCCAGGTGACCTCGGCGCGCACGTACGGCCGGATGATCGCCGCGGCGAGCTGCGAGTGGTTCTCCGGGGCGAGCTCGTCGCCGATGTCGTGGACGAGGGCGGCCACCACCATCTCGACGTCGGCGCCGTCGGCCTCGGCTCGCGTCGCGCTCTGGACCGAGTGTTCGAACCGGCTGACCCGGTACCCGGCGAGGCCGTCGTCGAGGCGCCGCAGCGCTGCCAGGATCCGGTCCGGCGTGCCGGTGACGTATCGGTGCTCGTGCGAACGCAGGAACCGGTACTCCTCGGCGGTGCCGTCCTTCATCTGCGTGAACGTCACCTGCTCCATGTGTCAGCCCTCCCCGGTGTCGGCGCCGAGCGACGCGAACGGACGTACGAGTCGTCGACGCAGCACCCGGTAGCGGCTGCGCGGTGCGTCGTGGTCGATGTAGCAGCCCTGCAGGTGGCGGCGCCCCTCCTGCGGGTCGAAGCCCGTGCGGCCGTGCAGCACGCGGTCGTTGGAGAACACCATCGCCTCGCCCGGCTCGAGCAGGAACCTGATCTCGAACGCTGGGTCGTTCAGCAGCTGCGCCAGGCGGTGGCGGGCGCGGTGGTATGCGCGGGTGCGGTCGTCGCTCATGAGCGGCAGGTGGTCGAGCCGCGGGCTGTAGTGCAGGCCGGTGACGCGGCGACGATGGTCGACGTCGACGATCGGACGGTACGAGTCGAGTGCGGTGTCGTCGTCACGGAAGTGGAACCGCACCACGGTGTCGACGAGCAGATCGAACCCCTCCGGATCCTCCGCGCGCAACTGGTCGGTGACGGCGATCGCGTCGACGAGCGTGCTGAGCCCACCGGAGGTCTCGTTGACCAGGCAGTGCAGCAACTGGATGCCGGGAGTGGGCACGCGGTACGGGTTGTCGGTGTGCGGGCCGAGCGGCACGGGGCTGTAGGCCAGGTCGTTGGCGCGCGGCACCGACCGCACGTCGAACAGCCGACCGAAGTTCGTCTCGCGGACGTGACCGAACGCCGAGGCCACGTCCAGCACGGTGCCCTCGGCGGTCGGCGTGTCGTGCACGACGATCGTGCCGTGCGTGAGGAAGTCGTGCAGCGCCGCCTCCAGCGCCGCGGGCTCGTGCATCGACCGCCAGTCGTGGCGCGGCGGGGTGCGCAGCTCGGCGCGCCACGCCACCGGGTCGGGCAGCCCGTCGTCGGGACGGATCGCGAGGACGAGATCGGTGGTGTCGAAGCGCTCCGCATGACCGTCACCGAATCGTGCCCACACCGAGGCGCCGTCGACCGTGGCGTCGACGATGGTGAGATCGACCGGCAGCCGGTGCGGGTCGAACAGGCGCTGGTCGCTCACGAGGTCGAGCTGCGACGGGTCGCGGCTCTGCTCGCGGAGCCACAGCGGCGGCACGGGCTGCGTCACACCGTCGACGGTGACGAGGAGCACCGGCGTCGCGCCGGCGGGGTCGATCGAGAAACGAACACCGTCCACGCCGGCAGCGTAAACCGCGTGCTGCGGCGCGACGATGACGGGATGGAGCGACCACCGCTGCGGGTGTCGGGGCCGACCTTCGACGCCACCCACCCGATCGCGCTCGCCGAGTTCTACGCCGCGCTGCTCGGCTGGCCGATCGTCCGGCGCGAAGGACCCGGACCCGGCGAGCCGGACCACGCCGGATGGGCGATGCTGCGCGCCCCCGACGGCTCGTCCAAGATCGAGGTCCAGTTCGACCCCCATCACCGGGCACCCGTGTGGCCGAGTGTCCCCAGCGCACCGACGATGATGGTGCACCTCGACATCGGCACCGCCGACCTCGCGTCGGCCGTGCGGTGGGCAGCAGCGCACGGCGCCCGTCTCGCCGACCACCAGCCACAGGACGACGTGCGCGTGATGATCGACCCCGAAGGTCATCCGTTCTGCCTGTTCGTCGACGACCGGCTGTGAGCCGAGGGGGCCGTCAGGTGCGGTGCATCGCGTCGAGGTCGGCGCGCAGGCCGGCTCGGGCGAGATCACCCAAGGGGTCGGCCGGGTACTGCCGGTAGGCACCCTCGATCGAGAGCACGAGGTGGTGGTACAGCGAGTAGAGCGTTCGCCGGCGCCCCGCGCCCGGGCTGTCGAGCAGATCGCGCCCGTAGCCGGCGGCCACCGCCGTGGCGCGGCCGTGCGGACCGAACTGGAACTCGAGCAGCGGGTCGCCCCACAGCGCCCGCTCGAAGTCGAGGTAGCCACCGAGCCGGCCGGTGTCGGGGTGGACGAGCACGTTGCCGTCCCACAGGTCCCACAGCACGAGGTTCGCGACCGCCACCTCGTCGAGCGCGTCGCTGCACGACACGAGCGCCGAGCGCAGCTCGTCGTAGCCCACCGGCAGCACCACACCGGCGCGTTCGCCGTCGAGCAGCAGGAACTCGACGATCTCGCCGAACGCCGCCCGCCAGGTGGTGTGCGCCGGACGCGCGGGCGAGAGCAGACCGAACGTCGGTGAGGTGATCGTGTGCACCTGTGCGAGGTGACCGCCGATGGTGGCGTCGAGATCGGCGAGGGCCTCGGTGGTCAGCCGGTCGCGAGCACCGGCGAGCGACACCCCGGGCACGTACGACATCACGAACGACGGGCTGGGCAGGCGCGTGGCCTCGTCGACCCACACGACGTCGGGCACCGGCGCGTCGGTGTGGTCGCGCACGAGTCGCAGGGCGTCGATCTCGGCGTGGAGGATGTCGTGCTCGTACCACAACACCTCCACGCCGGGCGGCGGCGCCACCTTGAGCACCCAGGTCGTGCCGTCGTCGAGATCCAACCGGTACGCCGCGTTGAAGTACCCGTCGGTGAGCTCGGTGCACCCGCGCAGCCGGCACGCCGGCCCGAAGGCGTCGGCCACGATCGCCGCCGCTTCGTCGAAGGTGACCGGGGTCTTCGATCTGCTCTCCACCACGGGCCGGATCGTACGGCGAGCCGGGTCTACCCTGCGGCCATGTCCGATCGACGCGCCGACCTCGAGCTGATCCGCGACACGGTGGCGACGCTGTGTGCCCGCTTCGACGACGACTACTGGGCGCACTGCGACGCCGAGCACCGCTTCCCGTGGGACTTCTACCGGGAGATGGCCGCGGGTGGATGGATCGGGATCGCGATCCCCGAGGTCTACGGCGGCGGCGGCCGCGGCATCCTCGAGGCCGCCGCGGTGCTCGAGGAGGTGGCCGCGTCGGGCGCGTGCATGAATGGCGCGTCGGCGTTGCACATGAGCATCTTCGGGATGCAGCCGGTGATCCTGCACGGCACCGACGAGATGAAGCAGCGCTACCTGCCGGGCGTGGCCGCCGGCGAGATCCATGTCGCCTTCGGCGTCACCGAGCCGGATGCGGGCACCGACACCACCAGGATCACCACGCGAGCCGTGCGCGACGGCGACGTGTACCGGATCACCGGCCGCAAGGTGTGGACGTCGAAGGCGCTCGAGGCCGACCGCATCCTGCTGCTCACGCGCACCACGCCGCTCGATCAGTGCACCAAGCCCACACAGGGCATGAGCCTCTTCCTCGTCGATCGTCACGCGCCCGGCGTCGGCGTCACGCCGATCCCGAAGCTCGGCCGCAACGCAGTGGCGAGTTGCGAGACCACCTACGACGACGTCGTCGTCCCGGTCGCCGATCGTGTGGGTGACGAGGGCGAGGGCTTCCGGTATCTGCTCGACGGCCTCAACGCCGAGCGGGTGCTGATCGCGGCCGAGGCCCTCGGCATCGGCCGTGCGGCGCTGCGCCGGGCGGTGCACTACGCGAACGAGCGGGTGGTCTTCGGCCGCCCGATCGGCCAGAACCAGGGCATCGCCTTCCCCCTCGCCGAGGCCCACGCTCGTCTGCGTGCGGCGGCGCTGATGGTGCGCGAGGCGGCGGAGCGGATCGACGCGGGGCTGCCGTGCGGCGAGGAGGCCAACCTCGCGAAGTACCTCGCCGCCGAGGCCGGGTTCTTCGCCGCCGACCGCGCCGTACAGACCCACGGCGGCTTCGGCTACGCCACCGAGTACCACGTCGAGCGGTACTTCCGCGAGAGCCGGCTGCCCCGCCTCGCGCCGATCAGCCAGGAGCTCGTCCTCAGCTATGTCGCCGAGCACGTGCTGCGCCTGCCGCGCAGCTACTGACCGGCGCCGGGCCGGACCGGGACCTGCGGCCCTTCCGACGGGCCCTCGCCAGCGCGACCGTCGAGCCGACGACGACGGCCGTGGGACGAGGCCGGAGAGGGAGGACCGATGCGCATCGCCGTGCGACGCCTGTTGGGAGCCGTGCTCGTGATGCACGGCCTGCTGCACTTGATCGGGCTCGACCGTGCCGGTTGGGTGCTGTGGATCGCTGCTGCGGCGGCGATGGTGACGAGCGGCGTGCTGCTGACACTCGGTCGCCGTCGATGGTGGACCGTCGGTGTGCCAGCTGCCGTGCTGTCGCAGATGGCGGTGGTGACCGAGTGGCACGACGCCCGGTGGGCGACGCTCGCCAACCTCGTCCTGGCCGCCGCCGCGGTGCACGGCGGCGCCGCCGACAGCCGCCAGGGCCTGCGCGCCCAGTACGACCACCTGGCGGCGACGATGATCCCCGACGCGGTCGACACCGACCGGCTGGTCACCGAGGCCGATCTGGTGCACCTGCCCGATCCGGTCGCGGCGTACGTGCGCACCACCGGCGCGGTGGGACTGCCGCACGTCTACGGGTTCCGGGCCACGATCAGCGGCCGCATCCGCAGCGCGGTCGACAGTTCGTGGATGCGCTTCTCGGGTGAGCAGGTCGATGCGTTCGCCACCGCCGGCCCATCGGGTGCCGCGAGTGGGGGCGCGACCCGGGTGTTCCGGCTCGATGCCACCACCCACGGCGTGCCGGTCGACGTGCTCCACACGTATCTCGGCAGCCGCGCCTCGATGCACGCACGAGCGATGTCGATGGTGCCGGTGCTCGACCTCTCGGGGCCCGAGATGCTGCGAGCCGAGACGGTGACGGTGTTGAACGACCTGTGCGTGCTGGCACCGGCGGCGCTCGTCGACGCCGAGATCGACTGGCACACCGTCGACGAGCATCACGTGGAGGCCACCTACACCAACGCCGGGTGCACCGTGCGAGCCCTCCTGGTGTTCGACGACGCCCACCACCTCGTGGACTTCGTGAGCGACGACCGGTTGCGGGCATCCGCCGACGGCCGGCGGCTCGAGCCCGAGCGTTGGTCCACCCCGATCACCGAGTACCGCACCCACGGTGCCCGTCGGCTCGCCACGATCGGCACCGGGCGGTGGCACCCGCCGGCGCCCGGCGAACCGTTCGACTACCTCGAGTTCCACCTCGACTCGATCGAGATGCTGCACGGCCGACCGGCGGTGCCCGGCGCCGTCACCGCCGCTTGACAGCGGATCGGATCCGTATTTAACCTTCTGGTTCATCACGGCGCGAGCCGACGACCGAGGAGGAACGGATGCCGGCGACCATCGACGACCGACGACCAGATCGGGACGACGCCGATCTCGACGCCGCCTTCGCAGCCCTCGCCGATCCGACCCGACGAGCGATCGTCCGCCGGCTCACGGCCGGCGAGGCCACGGTGAACGAGCTCGCCGCACCGTTCGCGATGAGCCTCCCGGCGGTCAGCAAGCATCTGAAGGTGCTCGAGCGCGCCGGATTGATCTCGCGGCGTGTCGACGCCCAACGGCGACCGTGCCGCTTGCGCACCGACGGCCTCGACGCCATCGAGCGCTACGTCGAACACACCCGTGCGGCCTGGGAGCAACGCCTCGACCGACTCGAGCACGTCCTCACCACGGCACCCGAGCCGCCTGCCTCCTCCCTCACCCCATCATCGGAAGGAACCCCGTCATGACCGCCAGCAACACCCGTCCCGACCCGCTCGACCACTGGGCACTCGAACGTGAGGTGGTGCTCACCCGCGTGATCGCCGCGCCCATCGAACGCGTCTACGCCGCGTTCACCTCGCCGTCCATCGGCGAGTGGTTCGGCCCGCACGGCTACACCTGCACCACACACGAGTTCGACGCGAGCGTGGGTGGGCGGTGGCGCTACGACATGCACGGCCCCGCCGGCGAACGGTGGCCGAGCAGGATCGAGTTCCTGGAGCTGGTCCCGAACGAGCGGATCGTCTACGACCACGGTGACGACGTGGACGACGATCCGGGTCGATTCCGCGTCACGCTCACCTTCGACTCGCAGTCCGACGGCAAGACGGTGCTCTCGTTGCGGCAGCTGCACCCGACGACCGAGCAACGCGCCACGGTGATCGGGTTCGGCGCGGTCGAGCTCGGCGGACAGACGCTCGACAAGCTCGCCGCCCACCTCGGCGCGAGCTGACCGCCGGGCGTTCAGGCGGGCGATCAGGCGAGCAGCACGCCCGGGTTCAGGATCCCGGCCGGGTCGAGCGCCCGCTTGATCGCTCGCATCGCCGACACGTCGCCGGCCGACCGGTCGAGCGACAACCAGCGCGCCTTGGCCGTGCCGATGCCGTGTTCGGCGCTGATGCTGCCACCTCGGGACACGACGAACCCGAGCACGCGCTCATCGAGGTGGTCGGCGTCCGGGGCGACCCCCGTGACGTTGACGTGCACGTTGCCGTCACCGACGTGACCGAACAGCCAGGTGATGGCGGTCGGCTCCACCTCCGCCACCACGTGCGGCACGTCCGCCATGAACGCCGCGAGTGCACCGATCGGCAGCGTGACGTCGAACTTGTGCGGCACACCGACGGTGTTGATCGCCGCGGTGTGCTCGTCGCGGTACCGCCAGAGTGCGGCCCGCCGGGCCGCGTCCGTGGCGACCGCCACCTGCTCCACGCCGACCGCACCGGCCACGAGCTCGGCGAACCGCTCGGTCGGGTCGTCGTGGTCGCTCGCCTCCACCAGCACGTAGGCCGCGCACGGCCGGTCGAACGGCAGCGGGTACCCGAAGGTGGCGGCGACGAGCTGCACCCCGGCAGCGAGCACGATCTCGGCGGCGTCGAGCAGATCCGTCGCACGTCGCCACGTCGACACCGCGGTGACGGCGTCGTCGATCGTCGCGAATCCCACCAGGGCGGTCACGACCTGCGACGGTGCCTCCACCAGCCGCAGCCGGGCCGCGGTCACGACGCCGAGTGTGCCCTCGCTGCCACAGAGCAGACCGGGCAGGTGGTAGCCGGTGTTGTCCTTCACGAGCCCCGACAACCGGCTGACGACATCGCCGGTGCCGAGCACCGCCTCCACCCCGAGGAGCTGTTCGCGTGTGCCGCCGTGGCGGAGCACGTTGATGCCACCGGCGTTCGTGGCGATCGATCCGCCGATCGTGGCCGAACCACGCGCCCCGAAGTCGACGGCGTAGCGCAACCCGGCCGCAGCAGCCGCCAGTTGCACGGTCTCGACCGAGACCCCGGCCCCGACGGTGATCTGCCGGGCGGCGAGGTCGACGTCGCCGGCGGACGTGAGCCGCTGCGACGACAGCACGAGTTCGCCGGCGAGCGGCACGCCGCCGCCCACCATCCCGGTGTTGCCGCCCTGCGGCACGAGCGCCACCTGATGTCGACGGCACACGTCGAGCACGCCGGCCACCTCGGCGGTCGACCCCGGACGCACCATCGCCGGCGAGTGCCCGCGGAATCGGCCCGTCCAGTCGACGACGTGTGCCGCGAGGAGCTCGGGGTCGGTGACGACGTGTGCCGAACCGACGACCTCGGCGAGCTCGCGCACCACCCCCGGACCCATCGCGACGACCGTACTCCTCACACGTTCTGGTCGCGCATCGTCACGCTCGGCGTGAGGATGCGCGACCAGAAGGCAGTGGGCTCAGCGGATCAGGTCGAACTCGCTCGGGTCGACGTCCTTGGTGCGACGCCAGTACTCGAGCAGGGTGAACGGCCAGTTCTGTGCCACCCGGCCGAACTCGTTCTTGTACCAGCTGTTCACGGGGCTCCACCCCCACGCCATCCGACGGTTCTCGGCGTCGACGGCCTCGTTGAAGGCGTCGTGCACGTCCTGGCGCACCATGATCGCCGTGGCGCCGGCGGCGAGCACCTCGCGCACCAACCCGAGGATGAACCGCACCCCGCACTCGCTGAAGTACACGATGCTGCCGTTGATCACGATGTTCGTGTTGGGCCCGTAGAGGCACCAGAAGTTGGGGAAACCCGGGATCGACACACCGAGGTAGGCGCGGGCATCGCCGGCCCACTGCTCGTGCAGGTCGCGGCCGCCGATGCCCTCCACGGTCATCGGCGTCAGGAACTTCGACGCCTGGTAGCCGGTGCCGTAGATGATCACGTCGGCGTCGACATGCGATCCGTCGGCCATGACGATGCCCGTGGCGTCGACGTGACCGATCGCATCGGTGCGCAAGGTGACGTCGTCGCGCTTCAGCGTGCGGGCCCAGATGCCGTTGTCGCGCACGGCCCGCTTGGCGCCGGGCGGGTAGTGCGGGGTGACGGCCTCGAGCAGGTCGGGTCGGTCGCCGAACTGCTCGCGGTAGTACTCGAGCAGCATCTGCTTGCCGAACTCGCTGATCTCGCTGACCGACGATCCGTCACCCTCCCAGTTCGGGTCGACCCGCACGCCCTCGATCGCACCGTCGCCCATCCGCCAGAAGATGGCGAAGCGGTTGAGCTCGCTGTAGGTGGGGACGTGGCCGTACAGCCAACGCAGTCCCGGTGCGATCTCGTCGTGGTAGTCGGGCGTGGGGGCGATCCACGGCGGCGTGCGCTGGAACACCGTGACGTGCCCGGCGACCTGCGCGACCTCGGGGATGAACTGCAACGCACTGGCCCCGGTGCCGATGACGGCCACCTTCTTGCCGGTGAGATCGAGGTCGTGGCGCCACTCGGCCGAGTGGAAGTACGGACCGGTGAAGTCGGCGATGCCGTCGATCTTCGGCCACGACGGACGGTTGAGTTGACCGACCGCGCTGATCACCGCGTCGGCGGTGATCGTCCGCTCGACGCCGTCCTCCACGTAGTGCACCGTCCACCGCTTCGCGTCGTCGTCCCACACGCTGCGCTCCACCCGGCAGCCGAAGCGCACGTGGCCGCGCACGCCGAACGCGTCGGCGCAGTCGCGGAAGTACTGCTCGAGCACGCCCTGGGGCGAGTAGTGGTACGGCCAGTCGTGCCGTTGCGCGAACGAGTAGCTGTAGTTGTGGTTCGGGTTGTCGACGCGACAGCCCGGATACACGCTCTCGTGCCAGGTCCCGCCGACGTCGGCGTTCTTGTCGAGGATGGTGAACGACACCCCGGCCTGGTCGAGGCGGTGGGCGGCCAGGATGCCCGACATCCCCGATCCGATGATCACGACGTGGAACTCCCGACCGGGTGCCACCTCGTCGATGTGCCAGCCGGGTGCCCGGCGATCCTCGCCGCGGTAGGCGAGCTCTTCTTCCACCAGCGGCAGATAGTCGCCCATCGGCGCACCTCCGACGATGAACTCGAGGATCTCGCGCAACTGGTCGTCGGAGGGCGCCGGGGCCGGTTGACAGCCACCGTCGCGATACGAGCGGAGCACGTCGAGCGCGATCGCCCGCACCTCGGCCTGCTGGTCGTCGGTGAGCCCACCCTGGGGCATCGACATCATCAGCGGGTCGGGTCGCAGGTGCGGCCGGAGCAACGACAGGTCGCCCGTGAGATACGCGAGCGCCGGCAGCAGCGGTGGGAGCTCTGCGGCCTCGAGCGCCTCACGGATCTCCTCGTCGGATTCGGTGATCGGCACCACCCCGTGCAGGAACGGACTGGGTGACGCCGTGACGTCGACGGCTGTCACCCGTGCACCCCCGCGACACCCTTCGGCGCCTGCTGGCTCATGAAGCCGAACATGTAGCCGGCGACGCGACGCATCTGGATCTCCTCCGCGCCCTCGGTGATCCGGTACCGGCGGTGGTGCCGGTAGATGTGCTCGAACGGCTTGTGGCGCGAGTAGCCGAGACCGCCGTGCACCTGCATCGCCCGGTCGGCGGCCTCGCAGCACAGGCGGTTCGCCCAGTAGTTGCACATGCTGACCTTGTCGCTCTGGCTGAACGCGCCGTACTTGTCCATCAGCCAAGCCGTCTTGTGGATCAGTGCGCGCAGCATCTCGCACTGCGTCTGCAGTTCGACGAGCGGGAACTGGATCGCCTGGTTGGACGCGAGCGCCTTGCCGAACGGGCGGCGCTCCTTCGCGTACGCCACCGCCTGGTCGATGCAGAACTGCGCCGCGCCCAAGCTGGAGGCGGCCTGGCGGATCCGGTTCTCGTTGAAGAAGTGCTGCACCACCTGCAGACCGCGACCCTCACCGCCGAAGATCGCGCCGTGTGGCACGCGCACGTCGGTGAGCCGGATGTGCGCGTGATCTGTCGGCATGTTGAAGGTCCACAGGTACTCGAGCACCTCGAACCCCGGGCTCGACGTCGGCACCAAGAACGCAGTGATGCCGTCGCCGTCGCCGGCCTTGCCCGACGTGCGGGCCATGATCATGTCGTACTGGGCCTTGTGGATCCCGGTGTTCCAGGTCTTCTCGCCGTTGATGATCCACTCGTCGCCGTCGCGCACGGCGGTGGTCTCCATGTGCGTGGCGTCGCTGCCGTGGTTCGGCTCGGTGATGCCGAACGCGAAGCCCTTGCGGCCCTCGGCGAGGTCGTCGATCCACTCGGCCTTCTGCTCGTCGGTGCCGTAGGCGATCATCAGCAGCAGGCCGACGTTGTTGCCGACGATCGAGTGCTCGTTCTGCAGGTCGTTGTGCAGACCGAGACCTTTGCGGGCGAGATGCTCGCGGATGACGGCCATGCCGAGGTTGGTGCCGTTGCGGCCGCCGAACTCGGTGGGGAACGGGTAGCGGTAGAACCCCTCCTGATCGGCGAGACGCTTCACCTTGTACAGCAGCTGCTCCCATTCCTCGTTCGGCAAGCCCTGGTTCTCCCAATCGGTGCGGGCGTCCTCGCGCCGATGGTCGAAGAAGCGGATGTTGTCGTCCTCGGCCTCGAGCGGCTTCACGACTCGTTCGATGAAGTCGTCGAGTTCGGCGAGGAGGTCGGTCAGGTCCTGAGGGAGGTCGAAATCCATACGTCGAAGCATTCTCCTCCGGCGGCGCACGGGACGAGCCGGAGCGATGTCACTGGGGCAGCGACACGACGAACCGCGATCCACCGATCGGGCTCGGCTCCCACCACGCCTCACCGCCGTGCAGCTGCGCGAAGGTGCGAACCAGGAACAGCCCGATGCCGCTGCCCGGACGGGTGGTGGCCGACGTGCCACGCACGTACGCGTCGAACACCGAATCGCGCAGTCCCTCGGGCAGGCCCGGACCGTCGTCGTCGACGTGCAACAGCACGTGGTCGTCGCGGCGTAGCGCTCCGACCTCGATGCGCGAGCCGGGCGGCGTGTGCTTGCGGGCGTTGCCGATGAGGTTGTCGAGGATGCGCCGCACGAGCACCGGATCGGCCACCACCGGCGCGCCGCCCACCTCGACCACTCCGACGCGCACCTGATGCTGTTCGGTCGCCTGCGCGGCGACCGATTGCTCGACGAGCCGGACGACGTCGATCTCGCTGCGAGTGGCGAGCACGTCCTGGACGCCGAGGCGCTGGGTGGAGGCGAGGTCGCCGAGCACCTCGGCGGCGTGGCGGGCGTCGCCGGCGATGCGTTCGAGGATCGTCTGCCGCTGTTCGACGGTCATCATCGAGCCGCGCTGGGCGAGGGTGTCGGCCATCAGCGACATCGCCGCGAGCGGTGAGCGCAGGTCGTGCGACACCGCAGCGATGAGGGCGTCGCGTTCTTCGAGCGTCATCGATTGTCGGTCGACCATGCCGTGCAGCCGGTCGTTGATCTCGCGGAGATCGGTGCGGTTCTGCTCGAGCTGGCCGAGCAGGTGTTCGTTGCGGATGTCGGCGACGAACATCTCGGTGAGCCGCACGTTGCTCTCGCGGAACAGCACGACCGAGTACACCGCGGTGAGCACCAGCGCGAGGCACAGCACGGTGGCGTACGCACTGTCGTACGTGGCGATCGCGACGAGCGAGATCACGATCATCGGGGCCGAGCCGGCGACGAACACGCGCGTCTCGGACGAGTAGCCCGTGGCGACGACGCCCAGGCTGCCGACGAGCGCGAACACCACGATCGCCTGCCACTGCGGTTCGCTCGGCCGGACGAGCACGGGCAGCAGACCCCAGACGGTGCTGCCGAGCCCGGCGATGAGCGTGTAGCGGTCGATCGCGCCGTGCGGATCGGCGGCATACGTCCGACGCACCCAACGGATCAGCACGAACATCGTCAGCGAGGCGACGAGGCGGATCGTGAGCCACACCATCGTGCCCTGCTCGTCCTGTTCGAACAGGAAGGCGGCGACGACCACGCTGGCCGCCATGGCGACGAGGGTGCCGTGATCGGCGTCGGTGAGGATCGCGGCGCGGCGCCGCGCCACCTCTCGCATCACCTCATCGGACGTCCCGCCGCCCGACCGCGCCCCGGTGCCGGTCACGGTCGGCCACTCTAGGTGGCGGATGGTCACGCAGCGGGCATCCCGACGCGGTGATCGGCCGCCGTCGAACGTTCGACGGCGGCCGATCGATGCACGTCGTGGGCCCGGCGCCGCGTCCGGGCCGAGGCAGTTCTCAGGGACCGGTGAAGACGCGGCCGCGGGCGATGTTGGCGTTCGTGGCGGCGGCGCCGCTGGAGACCTCCGCCTGACGATTCTTGGCCTCGGCCCGCCCGACCACCTGGTGGTGCACCTCGTCGGGGCCGTCGGCCAGGCGCAGGGTGCGCTGGCTGTGCCACATGTCGGCGAGCGGGAACCAGTGCGAGATACCGGCGGCTCCGTGCATCTGGATCGCCTCGTCGATGATGTCGCAGCACTTCTCGGGCACCATCGCCTTCACCGCGCTCACCCACACGCGAGCCTCGGCGTTGCCGAGGGTGTCCATCGCCTTCGCGGCGCGCAGCACCATCAGTCGCATCGCCTCGACCTCGATCCGGCAGCGGCTGATGACCTCCATGTTCTTGCCGAGGTTGATCAGCTTCTTGCCGAAGCCCTCACGGCTGAGGCCGCGGTCGACCATCATCTCGATCGCCTTCTCGGCCGCGCCGATCGAGCGCATGCAGTGGTGGATGCGGCCGGGACCGAGTCGCACCTGCGAGATCTCGAACCCCTTGCCCTCACCCCACAGGACGTTCTCCTTCGGGACGCGCACGTCGGTGAACCGCAGGTGCATGTGGCCGTGGGGCGCGTCGTCGTTGCCGAAGACGTCCATCGCACCGACGATCTGCACCCCGGGGGTGTCCATCGGCACGAGGATCTGCGACTGCTGCTTGTAGGTGTCGGCGTCGGGGTTGGTGCGGCACATGACGATCATCACCTTGCAGCGCGGGTCGCCCGCGCCGGAGATGTAGAACTTCTCGCCGTTGATCACCCACTCGTCGCCGTCGAGCTCGGCCTTGGTCTGGATCTGCTTCGCATCCGACGACATGATCCCCGGCTCGGTCATCGCGTACGCCGATCGGATCTCGCCGTTCAGCAGCGGCTCGAGCCACTGCTGCTTCTGTTCGGGGGTGCCCACCCGCTCGAGCACCTCCATGTTCCCCGTGTCCGGGGCCGAGCAGTTGAGGCATTCCGACGCCAGCCGGTTCTTGCCGAGCTCGACGGCGATGTACGCGTAGTCGAGGTTCGACAGACCGACGCCGGTCTCGGCGTCGGGCAGGAAGAAGTTCCAGAGCCCGAGCTCGCGGGCCTTGGCCTTCGCCCCGTCGAGCAGCTCGAGCTGTCCGGGCGCCCAGCTCCATCGATCGGACCGGTTCTCACCGAGTCGGTAGAACTCCTCCGTGATCGGCTCGACCTCGGTCCGGATGAACTCCTTCACCGCCTCGTACAACGGACGGACCTGCTCCGACATGCGGAGGTCGAAGTCGTCCATGCTCGCCGTCTTCAACGCGCCACCGGCCATGCGGGTACCCCTTTCTCGTCGGCCGCCATCGGCCGCTCACACCCCTGTCGTGGCGGACCCTACTGATCGTCGGGCTCCGGACACGATCCAGGTGTCGACCGAGCGCGATCGGATGGTCGGATCACCCTGCAGATCCGGCGGCCGGTGGCCGTGGCGTGTCGGCGGCCCACGTTCTGGGCGCCACGCTCGACCGACACCGCACGTGGGATCTGGGTGCCGGCACCCAGGACATGGACGCGGAACTCCTGGGCGCCAGCCACGACTCACCGGTGCTGGTCGGCGGCGAGCGCTGGCACCCGGAAAACTCGCCCTCCGATCGGAGCCTCTTGTCACAGCTCGTGTTCGGCGAGCTCGCGGAATTCGTCGGGCACCGAGACGGCGTCGGAGAGCGCCGTCGACGTGTAGCCGACGGCCGATCGACCGAACTTGCGGCGGATCGCGTCGATCTGGGTGTCGACCGCCCACCGGGCCGAGCCGACCCGCGAACCAGGTCGGAGCTCGTGGTCGTGTGCGTCGACGGGCAGCTCGAGCTGGAGTACCGGTTGGTCGACGAGGTTGGACACCGAGATCGCGAGGAGCGAGATCTCGCGGCACTCGGGATGGTCGGCAAGGGCGCGGTGCACCAGGCGTTCGGCCACCTCCGTGAGGGTAAGGGTCGTGGCGATCGCCGCGTCCGAGGTGGACGAGCGGGTGACGGCGGTGGACGGCCGGCCTCGGGCGGCGAAGCGCACCCGGACGGTGACGGTGCGGCCGGCCCGCTGTTTCGCTCGCAGTCGTCCCGCGACACGATCGGCGAGGTGGCCGAGCACCGACCGGACGAGGTCGGGTGTGGGTTCGCGTCGACCGAACGCCGACTGGGCCCCGACCGACCGGGCCCGGGCACCGGACTCGACGCGGCGGGCGTCGTCGTTCGCGGCGAGCGCGAACACCTTGCTGCCGATCGCCGTGCCGAGCAGTCGCTGCAGCGCCTCGTCGCCGGTGGCGGCCAGTTGGCCGATCGTGTGGATACCCCGATCGGCCAGCGTCCGCTCGGTCACGGGTCCGACGCCCCACACCAGACCGACCGGCAGCGGGTGCAGGAACTCGAGCTCGCGATCGGGGTCGACCACCACGAGGCCGTCGGGCTTGGCCACCTGCGACGCGATCTTCGCGAGATGTTTGGTACGCGCCGCGCCCACCGAGATCGGGAGCCCGATCTCGTCCCGCACGCGTGCCCGGATGCGCGCGGCGATCACCCCCGGCGGTCCGAAGAGGTGCACCGAGCCCCCGACGTCGCAGAACGCCTCGTCGATCGAGATCCGCTCGACATGGGGCGTGTGGTCGGAGAGGACCTCCATCACCCGGTCGGCCAGGCGTTGGTACTCGCGGAAGTGCCCGCCGACGAACACGAGATCGGGGCATCGCTGCTTGGCCTGCCTGCCCGACATGCCGCCCTGCACGCCGAACCGCTTGGCCTCGTACGACGCGGCGAGCACCACGCTCCCGCCGACGGCGATCGGCCTGCCACGCAACGACGGATCGAGCAACTGCTCGACCGAGGCGTAGAACGCGTCGAGGTCGGCGTGCAGGATGTGGGGCCCGACACCCATGGCGACATGGTATCGAACACGCGTTCGATCGTCCAGTGATCGCGGGCGTCCCGGTGACGGATGACAAGCTGACACCGATGCTTCCCTCCCTCGACGATCTGGCGCCCGCCCGGCGGCCGCTCGACCAGGCGGCGGGCCTGCCGCCGTCGATGTACCACGAGCCCGCCGTGTTCGAGCTCGAACGCGAACTCGTGTTCGCCCGGTCGTGGGTCGCTGTCGCCCGCCACGACCAACTCGCCACCACGGGATCGTTCGTGACGGCCGAGATCGCCGACGAGCCGGTGGTGGTGGTGCGCGACAGCACCGGCGCGTTGCACGCGTATCCGAACGTGTGCCGCCATCGTGGGATCACGATCGTCGAGGGCGCCGGCACCGCACGAGCCCTGCAGTGCCCGTATCACCTGTGGACGTGGTCGCTCGACGGTCGGCTGGTCGGCGCGCCGCAGATGGACCGCACCGCCGGCTTCGACCCCGCGGCGGAGTGCCTCACCGAGCTGGCCGTGGCCGAATGGCAGGGCTTCGTGCTCGTGAACCTCGATCCGACGGCGCCCGCGTTCGACGCCACCGTGCCGGGGCTGACGCAGCGGTGCGAGCCACACGACGTGGCCACGCTCGTGCGGGGTCCGAGCGCGCACTACGACTCGGCGTTCAATTGGAAGATCCAGGTCGAGAACTTCATCGAGAGCTACCACCACGCAGGCGTGCACCCCGAGACCCTGCAGACCACCTACCCCGGCCAGCACTCCTTCGTGGAGCACGAGGGTGACGAGCCGTGGAGCTGGCTCGACCACGTGTCGGTCGTGGACGGGTTCGATCCCTTCGCCGTGCCGATCGTCTACCCGACCCTGGGGTTCGTGATCGTGCGCGGCCTCGGCGGCTACTGGTTCGACATGCGCCCGATCGACGCGACACACACGTCGCTCGACATCGTGACGCTGGTGCCACCCGACGCGCCGGCCGAGATCGGCGAGTTGCTGCTCGAATCGGCGGTGCACGTGAACGACGAGGACGTCGCGATCAACGAGCGCACCCAGCGCGGCCTCGGCAGCCGGTTCGCCGTCGCCGGGCGGGTGAGCCACCTCGAACAGGCGTGCTGGTCGTTCCGCCGCTGGTTGATCGACCGCCTCGAGCCCGGCCTCGCCTGACGCCTCGCGATCAGCCGGCGATCAGCCGCACGAGCGCGACCAGCCCCACACAGACGATCACGCCACGCAGGATGCGGGGGTCGAGCCGGCGTCCCACCTTCGCGCCCACCTGACCGCCGATCGTCGAGCCGATCGCGATCACGCCCACCACGGCCCAGTCGATCTCGGTGGTGAGCACGAACACCACCGCCGCCACCGAGTTCACCGTGAGCGACAGCATGTTCTTGCATCCGTTCAGCCGCTGCAGCGAGTCGTCGACGAAGATGCCGAGCGTCGCGATCAGGATGATGCCCTGTGCGGCACCGAAGTAGCCGCCGTACACCCCGGCGAGGGCGACGAGCCCGATGACCACCGGCGTGACGTCGCGGTGCTGGTGTGCGGTCTCGCTGGCCTGCCGTCGCGCCTGCAGTCGGCGGGAGATCCGGGGCTGGGTGACGACGAGCACCAGGGCGAGCACGATGAGCACGATGACCACGCTGTCGAACACGTCGCTCGGCAACACCAGCAGCAACGACGAGCCGGCGAGGGCGCCGAGCGCCGACGCCGGCATCAGACGCTGCAGACGCGGACGCTGTCCCGCGAGCTCGCGACGGTAGCCGTAGGCCCCCGACAGCGCGCCCGGGACGAGGCCGATGTTGTTCGACACGTTCGAGATGAGCGGCGGATAGCCGAGGGCCACCAACGTCGGGAAGGTGATGAGCGAGCCCGAGCCCACCACGGTGTTGATCGTGCCGGCGCCGATGCCGGCGAGCAGGATCGCGACGAACTCTCCGATGGTCACGAGACGACGGTGCCCCCGTCGCAGGTGATGACCTCACCCACCGTGAACGCACCGGCGCGCGACGACAGGAAGATCGCGAGACCGGCGATGTCCTCCGGCGTGCCGACCCGGCCGCGCGGGTTGCGGTCGCCGATCACGCTCCAGTCGGTGCCCTCGACGTCGCCGCCGGTGCCGACGCCGGTGCTGAGCATCCACGTGGGGAAGGGTCCGGGTGCGATCGCGTTGACGATGATGTTGCGCCGCACGAGCTTCGACGCCATCTGCCGCGTGAGGGCGTGGAGCGCCGCCTTCGACGGACCGTACGAGTGGGTGTCGAAGATCGGGGTGCGGATGCCGTCGATCGAGCCGATGTTGATCACTCGCGACGGGTCGTCGGACGTGGCGCCCGCCTCGAGCAACGGGAGCAGCCGCTGGGTGAGGAAGAACACGCCCTTCACGTTGGTGTCGAACACCTTGTCCCAGCCGACCTCGGGGAACTCGTCGAGCGGTGCCCCCCACGACACGCCGGCGTTGTTCACCAGGATGTCGAGGTGGTCCTCTCGTTCACGCAGCTGCGCGGTGAGCGCGTCGATGCCGGCGAGGTCGGCGAGGTTGGCGGGCAACGAGATGCACTCACCGCCGTAGGAGTCGGCCAGGCGCGCCGCCGTGGCGGCGCACTGGTCGGCCTTGCGCGAGCTGATGTACACCTTCACACCGTTGGCGAGGAAGCCGGCGGCGATCATCTCGCCGATCCCTCGCGAACCACCGGTGACGAGTGCGGTCTTGCCGGACACGGAGAACAGCGACTGGAGATCCATGGGCGCCGACGGTAGTGCGACGCCGGTCGAGCTCGCGAGTTGCCGGGCGTCGGACGGACCCGACGCCCGCCCTCAGCGCGCCGGGACCGCTACGGCGCGCTTGGTGGGCACCCGGACGCCGAGGTACCAGGTGCCGACGACGCCGAGCACGACGACGACGGCCACCACCGGCCACCGCTCGCGCAGCACGACCGAGCTGACCACGATCGCCGCCCACATCGTCGAGATCGCCATCACCTTCGCCCGTCGAGGCATGCCCAGCCCGGCGCGATGGTCGCGCACCATCGGACCGATGTGGGGCAGATCGAGCACCGACTGCTCGAAACGTGGGCTCGACCTGCTGAAGCACCAGGCGGCCAGGACGAAGAACCCGGTGGTGGGCAGACCCGGCACCACCACGCCCACGGCGCCGACGCCGACGGCGACGAACCCGGCGCACGTCCACGCCGTGCGCGCCACACGCGAACGTGCGAGCACCGTCGCCACCGGTGCGGACTCGCCGTCGCGATCCGTCGACCGTTCCATCGCCGGACACCGTACCGGTGGCGGGCGGCGCACCGCTCGTGCGTTCGCGATCGACCACGACGACCGCGACGATCGACACAATCGATGTGCTTTGTCGATCGACTGAGGGTACTTTCGATGACGTTGTCAATCGAACCGGACGCACCCGTCCGCTACGGAGGAACCCCCACCATGTCGACCCTCATCAACACCGAGATCCTGCCCTTCGAGGCCACCGCCTACCACCAGGGTGCCTTCGTGCCCGTGTCCGACGCCGATCTGCGCGGCACGTGGTCGATCGTCTTCTTCTACCCCGCCGACTTCACCTTCGTCTGCCCGACCGAGCTCGGCGACCTCGCCGACCACTACGCCGACCTCCAGGCGATGGGGGTGCAGGTGTACTCGGTGTCGACCGACACCCACTTCACCCACAAGGCGTGGCACGACACCTCCGACACGATCGGCAAGATCCAGTTCCCGATGATCGGTGATCCGTCGGGTGTGGTGACGAACAACTTCGGTGTCATGCGCGCCGGTGCCGGCCTGGCCGATCGGGCCACGTTCGTGATCGACCCGAACGGTGTGATCCAGGTGATGGAGATCACCGCCGAGGGCATCGGCCGCAACGCCGGCGAACTCGTCCGCAAGGTGAAGGCCGCCCAGTACGTCGCCGCCCACCCGGGCGAGGTGTGCCCCGCCAAGTGGGAAGAGGGCGACGACACGCTGGCCCCGTCGCTCGACCTCGTCGGCAAGATCTGAGAGGGAACCCCGTGCTCGACACGAAGCTCGCCGCCCAACTCCGCGCCCACCTCGACAAGCTCGTCCACCCGGTCGAGTTGATCGCCAGCGTCGACGACGGACCGAAGTCACGCGAGCTCGTCGACCTGCTCGACGAGCTCGCGTCGATGTCGCCGAAGCTGTCGGTCCGTCACGACGGCACCGACCCCCGACGGCCGTCGTTCCGCATCAGCCGCACCGGCACGCCGGTGTCGGTCGACTTCGCCGGACTGCCGCTCGGCCACGAGTTCACCTCACTCGTGCTGGCCCTGCTGCAGGTGGGCGGACATCCGCCGCGGGTGTCCGACGATCTCGCCGCACAGGTGCGATCGCTGGTACCGGCGGGCGGCGAGCTCGTGTTCGAGACGTTCTTCTCGCTCTCGTGCCAGAACTGCCCCGACGTGGTGCAGGCGCTCAACACGATGAGCGTGCTCAACCCGGCGGTGCGTCACGTCGCGATCGACGGCGCGCTGTTCCAGGACGAGGTCGAGCGCCGCCAGGTGATGGCCGTCCCCAGCGTCTTCCTGAACGGCCAGCCGTTCGCGCAGGGCCGGATGACGCTCGAGCAGATCGTGGCGATGCTCGACACCGGCGCCGCCGATCGGGCGGCAGCCGAGATCGACGCGAAGGCACCGTTCGACGTGCTCGTCGTCGGGGGCGGGCCGGCCGGCGCGGCCGCCGCCGTGTACGCCGCACGCAAGGGCATCCGCACCGGCATCGCCGCCGAGCGCTTCGGTGGCCAGGTGCTCGACACGATGGCGATCGAGAACCTGATCAGCGTGCCGCACACCGAGGGACCGAGGCTCGCGGCGGCGCTCGAGGCCCACGTCGCCGAGTACGAGGTGGACGTGATGAACCTGCAGACGGCCACCGCGCTCGTGCCGCCGGACGATCCGGCCGGCCTGGTGGAGGTGCACCTCGCGAACGGCGCGTCGCTGTGGAGCCGTTCGGTGGTGCTGTCGACCGGTGCGCGGTGGCGCTCGATGGGCGTGCCCGGCGAGGCCGAGTACCGCAACAAGGGCGTCACCTACTGCCCGCACTGCGACGGGCCGCTGTTCAAGGGCAAGCGGGTCGCGGTGATCGGCGGCGGCAACAGCGGCGTGGAGGCGGCGATCGATCTGGCCGGCATCGTCGGCCACGTGACGCTCCTCGAGTTCGACGAGCGGTTGCGCGCCGACGAGGTGCTGCAGCGCAAGCTGCGCAGCCTGGCGAACGTGACCGTGCACACGTCGGCACGCACCACCGAGGTGCGCGGCGACGGATCGCGTGTCACCTCGCTGGTGTACGAGGACCGGTCGACGAGCGACGTGCACGAGGTGGCGCTCGACGGCATCTTCGTGCAGATCGGCCTGCTGCCGAACACCGAGTGGCTGCGCGACACCGTCGAGCTGACGGCTCGCGGCGAGGTGGTCGTCGACGATCGTGGTCAGACGAGCGTGCCGGGGGTGTTCGCCGCCGGCGACTGCACGACGGTGCCCTACAAGCAGATCGTGATCGCGATGGGCGCCGGTGCCACCGCTTCGCTCGCCGCCTTCGATCACCTCATCCGCTCGTCGGCTCCCGCCGAGGCAGCGCTCGCCGCGGTCTGAGCCGGGCTCGGCACCACCTACGCTCGCACCGGGATGAACATCCAGGAGCTGCGCTACCTCGTCGCGATCGCGGATCACCGACATTTCGGCCGTGCCGCCGAGGCGTGCTACGTGAGCCAGCCGACGCTCAGCACGCAGTTGCGGAAGCTGGAGCGCGAACTCGGTGTCGAGCTGGTGGAGCGCTCGCCGCGCCAGGTGATGCTCACCGAGATCGGCGAGCGTGTGGTGGAACGTGCGCGCACGATGCTGCGCGAGGAGTCGGCGATCGTCGAGCTGGCCCGCAGCGCACGGGATCCGGAGGCGGGCACCGTGCGCATCGGATTGTTCCCGACGCTCGGCCCCTACCTGCTCCCCCACGTCGTGCCGGGCCTGCACCGTGCGTTGCCGCGCCTCGAGCTGTTGCTCGTGGAGGAGAAGACCGAGGAGGTGCTGCAGCACCTGCGTGACGGCTCACTCGACGTCGGCGTCCTCGCGTTGCCCGTGCACGACGACCGGCTGCACGTGGAACCCCTGTTCGAGGAGGACTTCGTCCTCGCGGTGCCGGCGGATCACCCGCTCGCTGCGGGCGACGGCCCGGTGGGCACCGACGTGCTGCACGCGCAGAGCCTGTTGCTGCTCGAGGACGGGCACTGCTTGCGCGATCAGGCGCTCAGCGTCTGCCACCTGGTGGGCGCCAGCGAACGCGGTGGCTTCCGGGCGACGAGCCTCGAGACGCTGCGCCAGATGGTCGCCGCCGGTGTGGGGCTCACCCTGTTGCCCGAGCTGGCCGTCAGTGCACCGGTCCCACCCCAGGACGGTGTCGTCGTGCGGCGATTCGCCGATCCGCCGTCCCGCCGGATCGCGATGTGCTGGCGCACCACCCATCCGGCGCGCGAGTTCCTCCCCCGGCTCGCCCGCCGCTTCGGCGACCTGCCCGCAGGACTCGTCGCCCCGCTGTCGCCGTGAGGCCGGCGTCGTCGGTGGCGCCTCCGACGACCGCGGGGTGCGCTACGTTGCCGCGATGACCCCGGGACCGAGCCTGTTGCGCCGGTGCGCCGTCGCCGTCGCCGTCACGGTCGCGCTCGCAGCGTGCGGCGGCGACGAGGGCGACGACGCCGCCGCCACGTCGACCACGGCAGCGGCGACGACGGTCACCACGGCCGCGCCCACCGTGCCGCCGAGCACGACGCCGGACACGTCCCCCGGCGCGGTGTTGGCGTCACCGATCGAGTACACGGTCGTGGCCGGCGACTCCCCGGCCCGCATCGCCGCGACGTACTCGATCTCGCTCGACGCCCTGCTGGCCGAGAACGGCTGGACGCTCGTCGATCAGCAGGTGCCCGAGTTCCCCTTCGCCGGCGCGGTGATCCGGATCCCGGCGGGAGCGACCGTGCCGGTCCCGACGACGCCTGCGGCGTCCACCGACGGCGGGACCGACGGCGGCGCCGACGGCGGGACCGACGGCGGGACCGACGCAGCCGCCGACACCAAGGAGCCCGAGAGCGGCTCGTGCGGGACGTACGTGATCATGGAGGGCGACAACCCGACGGTGGTGGCCACCAAGCTCGACACGACCGTCGAGAAGTTGAACGCCGTCAACGCGAACACGAGCGGGTACTCGTCGTTCTACGAGGGTCTGAGTATCGAGGTGCCCTGCTGACCCACCTCGGCCCAGCGGCGCCGCTGTCGCAGGCCCGGATCAGGTGAGCAGATGGACGACGTCCTCGACGAGCAGGTACGCGAGCAGCGCGATCACCAAGGCGGCGATGGCGGTGAAGTGCCAGCGGAACTTGTGTTCGACGACGTGGAACCGTCGGACGGCGAACACGTCGGACACGATGGCGATCGAACCGATGATGACGCCGAGCAAGGGACCGAACCCACCGACGATGCCGATCGCCGGCAACACGAACGGGAAGATCACGTAGGTGAGCGTGCAGCGCGTGGCCGAGATGAGCATCGACTTCTGGAACGCTGCGTACGCCTGCTTCGAGGTGACACCCGCCGGTCGCTCGGAGATGCGCAGCACGCGCCGGGCGATCAGATCCGCCGTCGACCGCTGTCCGCTGCCGCCGTGTGCCACCGGGCACCCGCCCATCGCCGCGGCAGCCGACGCGAACGCCGTGTGATCGATCGGGCACTTCGCGGCCGAGGTGTCGGCGACCACGGGGGCTGGCGTCGTCTCCATCACGGCGCACTCTAGTGACACCACTGGCGCGAGCGGCACCGATCCGGCCGGGACCTTCGGCCCGACGTACAGTCGGTGCCGACGGCGTGGCGACACCTTGGGGGGAAACGCACCGATGAGCAGCACCTTCGCGACCCATGAGTTCGACGCCGCGGCCCTCGCCCGCACGATGCACGACCTGCACGACCACGGTGTGGCCGTGGTGCCGGGCGTGCTCTCCCGCGAGGAGGCCGCGACCGGTCTCGAGCGGTTGTGGGCTGCGGCCGCAGCGAGCGAACGGCGTGGGGTGTCGACCCGTGCCGAGACGCTCGACCCCAACGCCGCCAACATCCGGATCTGGAACCTGCTCGACCTCGACCCGCTCTTCCGTCGACTGATCGAGCATCCCGTGTCGGCGGCGATCGTCACGTCGCTGCTCGGCGCCGACCACATCGTGTCGAACTTCACGGCGAACATCGCCCGGCCGGGCAGCGAGTCGATGGGGGTGCACTCCGACCAGTCGCTCGTGACGCCGCCCCCGTGGCACACCGCGTGTGCGATCAACATCATCTGGTGCTTCACCGACGTGACCGCCGACAACGGCGGCACGCTGCACGTCCCCGGGAGCCATCGGATCGCCGAACGCGACGACGTGCCCGGCGACTTGGCGGCCCGGATGGTGCCGTTCGAGGCGCCGGCGGGTTCGATCCTCGCGATGGACGGCCGGGTGTGGCACACGTCGGGGCGCAACGTCACCACCGACCAGGACCGGGCGCTCGCCTTCGCCTTCCTGACGAGCCCGTGGGTGCGACCGCAGTTCAACCACAGCGCTGCGCTGTCACCCGAGTCGCAGGCCGACTGCTCGCCGATGCTGCGGTACCGGCTGGGACTCGACCTCTGGCAGAACGTCACCCTCGGCCAGCCCTGAACCGGTCGCTCCGGATCAGGTGTCGAGCAGACCACGCACGATGCCGACCGCGAAGTCGGGCATGCCGGGCGCTGCAGCCATCCGCTCGAGTTCGGCGCGCAGCAGCGCGCGGCGGCGCTCGTCGAACCGCCGGAACTGCAGCAGGTCGCCCACCAGTCGGATCACGACACCGGCGTTGATCGGCATCAGTTCGATCACCTCGTCGACGAACAACCGGTAACCCGCGCCGTCGGGGCGGTGGAACACGCTGCGGTTGCGAGTGGCGAAGGGGAACCACAACCCCATGATCCGGCCGCGTTCGCTGCGGTCGTAGAGCGGCGATTCACGCACGGCCCGCACCCGTTCGATCGTGTCGGCCCGGCGCCCGCCGCTCTGCGCCCGCAGCCAGCGGTCGAGCAGCTTGGGAGCGGCCTGCCAGCGCGCATGGGTCTCGGCCAGCCAGGCGTCCACCTGCTCGGCCGGCACCGTGTCGAGGTGCATCAGCTGAGCGAGGGCGCGCACGGCTCGGGTGTGGTCGGTGTGGCGGAGCTGCGCCTCGGCGATCGCCATGGCGTCGTCGGTGCCGGATGCGAGGAGCAACGCGAGGCACGGCTCCACCAGGCTCCGGCGGGCGATGTCGGACGGCGCCGTGCCGGCGGCGGTGTCGTCACTCCACCGGTCGAGCACGCCGAGCAGGTCGTCGTGGAGGGCCACGCCGAGCCGCTCGCGCACCGCGGCCAGGCCGGCAGCGACCCCGTCGACGTCGATCTGCGGCTCACGGTCGCCCAGCGCGAACTCGTCCGGCAGCGTGAGCAGCTGCGCCAGCAGCATCGGTTCGACGCCGTCGTCGATCACGTGGCGCAGCGCCCCGACGAGCAGTCGGACGTGACGCTCGACGCCGTCGGGCTCGCCGGCTCGCGAGGCGTCGACCGCCCGCGTCATCAGCTCCTGGGCGGCCCACCAGCGGGCGAAGGCATCGTCCTCGTGGGCCGCGAGCACGGCCAGCTGCTCGGCGTCGTGGTCGGTGGTGAGGTCGACCGGTGCCGAGTAGCCGAGGAGCGGTGCGATCACGAGTGGCCGACCGGGCGCGACCTCGACCGTCGTGTCACGGTCGCGGATCACCACGGTGTGCACCGGGGACGAGGCCCCGGCGATCTCCACCGGCACAGGCCGACCGTCGTCGCCGCGGAACCCGAGCACGACCGGCATCGCGACGGGCGGATCGTCGGTGAGCGCATCGGTCCGGAGGATGCGGATTCGCGTCACGTCACCGTCCACCGACTGCGCCATCGACACGGAGGGCCGGCCCGCCAGCGCGAACCAGCGAGCGATGCCGTCGACGTCGCCGGCGAGCCCGGGACACTCGTCGCGCATCACGGCCACGGCGTCGTCGACGCTCGCTGCGGCGAGGTCGTGGTGTGCGACGAAGGTCGCGAACGCGGAGGCCCACGCCTCCGGCCCGAGCAGCGTGCGCAGCATGCCGAACACCTCCGCGCCCTTCAGGTACGTGGTGCGTGTGTAGAGCGACTCGGGGTTCGGCACCTCGCCACGCACCACCGGCGCACCGATCGTGACCTCCTCGGGGAACTGCAGGCGACGCAGGTCGAGGACGTCGAGCACACGGCCGACCGGACCGAACCAGTGGCGCCTGGTGTCGTTCTGCCCCATCAGCACCGTGAGGCCCTCCTTGAGCGCGAGCTGCCCCCACGACGACACGGTGACACGGTTGCCGCGGACATGATGGCCGTACTCGTGGGCGATGTTGGCCATGATCAGCAGCAGGTCGTCGTCGCTGGAGCCGCGGGTCTCGACCACCAGGAGCGACGAGTCGAAGAACATCAGACCGTGGTACTCGGTGGCGTCGGGATAGCCGGGCAGCGCCACGAACGTGAGCGTGTCGAGGTCGTGTTCCACACCACCCATCGACTCGTCGAACGACATCGCGCTCGACAACGTGCGCAACGCGAAGGCGGCGCCGCCGATCTGTTCGGGCAGCGCTGCCACCTGCAGCATGATCGTGCGTCCCGACCGAGTGGTGTGCGGTGCGGCGGCGATGTCGAGGTCGCCGGCCACGAACGCGAACAGGTAGCTGGGCTTGGTCACCGGGTCGACGAAGCGTGCCCAGTGCCGGCCGTCCGCGAGCGTGCCGGCCTCGACCAGGTCGCCGTTGGCGAGCAGCGTGCGATGCGCACGGGGGTCGGCCACCAGCGTGACGTCGAAGGTGGATCGGTTCGCCGGCCGGTCGATCGCCCAGGTGATCCGACGGAACCCCTCGGGCTCGCAGTTCGTGCTGATGAGCCGCGGGCGCGACGCCACACCCTTGTCGCCCGCGCCACCGGGCCGCACGCTCACCACGGTGCGCACGTCGTGGCGCGGACCGGCGAGGGGCAGGGTCAGGGTGCGGTCGTCGAGCGCGTACCCGGTGCCGTCGAGCACCCGGCCGTCGACCGCGACCTCGAGCGTGTCGAGCCCGCGGCCGTCGAGCACGAGCGGATCGCCGTGATCACCGATGCGCTCCACGCGTGTGGTGGCCGACACCACCACCTCGTGGGCGTCGAGCTCGACGCGCAGCTCGACGTGCTCGCTGCGCCAGCCACCGGCCGCCGCCCCCACCTCAGTGGGCCCCGAGGTACTGCTCGACGAGGCTCACGCACCGGTCGATCTCGTCGAGGGTGTTGTAGTGCGTGGGGCCGGTGCGCACGACACCTCCCTGATCGGCGATGCCGAGGAACTCCACCACCGGCAGGGCGTACGAGTGGCCGTTCCACACGTAGACCCCGTGGGCGTCGAGGAACGTCGCGAGTGCGGCCGGGTCGAGCCCTGGCGCCGTGATCGACACGGTCGGCACACGCCGCCCGAACGCGGCCGGGTCGGTGATCCCGTGGACGTGCACACCGTCGATGGCCTGCAGGCCGCTGATCAGACGGGCACTGAGCGTCTCCTCGTGAGCCACCATCGCCCGCATGCCCGCCCGCAGGTCGCGTGTGCGGTCGGACAGCTCACCGTCCGCCGGCCGGAGGTCGCTGCCGAACTCGCGGCCCACCCACGCGAGGTACTCGAGCGCGCCGATGACGCCTGCCTGTCCCTCGAGCGACTGGGTACCCGTCTCGTAGCGATCGGGCGTGACGTCGGGAACGGTGCGGAGCTTGTAGGCCGGCAACGACGACAGCAGCTCCTCGCGGCCGTAGAGGATGCCCTGGTGCGGCCCGTAGAACTTGTACGACGAGGCGACGAGGAAGTCGCAGTCGAGTTCCTGCACGTCGATCACCCCGTGGGGCGCGTACTGCACGGCGTCGAGGTAGGTGATCGCGCCGGCCTCACGCAGCGCCGCCACCATCTGCTTCACCGGGTTGATCGTGCCGAGCAGGTTGCTCGCGACGTTGAGCGCCGCGAAGCGTGTGCGCGACGTGATCATGTCGCCGAAGGCGTCGAGGTCGAGCTCGTAGGTGTCGCGATGGAACGGCACGGTCTTCACCACGAGGCCGCGCTCGGCGGCCATCGTGCGCCAGGGCCAGTTGTTGCCCTCGTGCTCCATGTGCGTCGTGATGATCTCGTCACCCTCACGGAAGCGGGTGCCCAGCACCCTCGCCATCTGGAAGGTGAGCGTGGTCATGTTGGGACCGAAGACGATCTCACGGTCGGACCGTGCGTTGTAGAACTCGGCCATGTGCGCATGGGCGCGGTGCGACTGCTCGGTCGCTCGTTCCGACGTGCGGAAGTTGCCGTGCATGTTGGCGTTGAACTCGACCAGCGCCTCGCCCATGCGGTCGAGCACCACCTGCGGCACCTGCGTGCCGGCCGGGTTGTCGAGGTAGGTGCGCGGGCCCCCGTCGTGGGTGAGGGCCAACGCGGGGAACTGGGCGCGGACGGCTGCCAGGTCGAGCATCATGGGACTCCCGTTGTCTTGTACGGTGTGCAACAGTAGCCGAGCGAGGAGGAACCGATGAGGGACGAGGTGCAGCAACGACGCGAGGCGGTGGTGCACGGGTTGTTGCCGATCATGCGGATCGCCGACCAGCCCTTCACCCACCACCTCGACGATCGCCTCGTCCACTACGGCTGTCCGGGCGTCGACATCGCGGTGATGCGGGATGGGCGACTCGACTGGGCCAACGGCTTCGGACGGCGCCACGCCGACCGGCCCGACGCCGTCGGCGTCGACACCGTGTTCATGGTGGCGAGCTGCAGCAAGCCGGTCACGGCGATGCTGGTGCTGCAGCAGGCCGACCGCGGGGTGATCGACCTCGACACCGACGTCAACGTGTATCTGCGCCGCTGGCAGGTGCCCACGAACGAGTTCACCGCCGAACAGCCCGTCACCCTGCGACACATCCTCAGCCACACGGCCGGACTCACCGTGAACGGCTTCGGCGCCACGGCGAACGACGGCCGCCCGGTGGCCGACGAGTTCGACCTGCTCGCGGGTCGACCACCTGCGACCAATGCCCCTGTGGTGGTGGACAAGGCCTACGACGGCACCGACCGCTACTCGGGTGGCGGCTACGTGATCGCACAACTCGTGCTGGAGGACGTGCTCGGCACGACCTTCGACCGCATCGCCGACGAGCACCTGTTCGGCCCGCTCGGCATGACGCGCAGCTCCTTCGTCCACCCCCTGCTCCCCCGCCTGCGAGACGACGTCGCCGCCGGCCACGGCGACGACGGCCGGCCACACCCCGGCGACTGGATGATCTCGAGCGAGCGGGCCGCCGGCGGTTTGTTCAGCACCGCTCGCGACTATGCGACGTTCCTGCTCGCCTGCCGCGACGCGTGGTCGGGGGCACCGGGCGCCGTGCTCGGCCGCACGCTCGCTCGCGAGATGATGACCCGCCACGCGCTGGGGGTGTTCGGCCTGGGCGTGAAGGTGATGGGCAGCGGATCGACCGCCCGCTTCAACCACGGCGGCTCGAACGACGGGTACCAGAGCGAGACCAACTGCTACCTCGAATCGGGCGACGGTGCGGTGGTGCTCACCAACGCCGTGTCCGGCATCTACCTGTTCCGCGAGATCCTGAACGGCGTCGCCGACGTGTACGGCTGGCCCGGGTACATGCCGGCCCCCAAGCGGCTGCAGCCGTTCACCGAGGACGACGTCGCCCGCTACGTCGGCGAGTACCGGATCGAGCTCGGGATCGAGCTGCCGCTGCTGAAGGTGTGGGTCGACGACGGCAGGCTCTACCACCAGATCCCTGGTCTGCGATTCGGCGTGCAGGAGGTGTTCCGCGACACCGACGGCGTGCTGTTCGACCAGACCGGTCCCTTCGAGACCCGCACGGTCGACGGACCCGACGGGCGCGTGCACGCCTTGCACGTGTACGAGGGCGACGTCGAGATCATCCGCGCCACGCGTGTGTCGGCCGTGTGAACGATGTCCACCCACGCCGCATCACTCTTGTACAGCGTGCAATAATGCCCGACACCACATCTCAGGGGGAGCTGTCATGGTGATCCGATCCACCCGGCGAGCCGTCGCCGTCGCCCTCGTCGCCACCGCCGGCCTCGTCGCCGGCGCCTGTGGCGGCAACGACCCGTCCGACGCCATCACCGCCGTCACGACCGCCGCACCCGACGGCGGCAGCGCCACCACGGCAGGCGACACCGGGGGCAGCGGCGGCGCGGAGACCACCGCACCCGAGAGCACGGCGCCGGTGTTCACCAACGCACCCACCACCACCGCCGAGGCCGCACCCGAACCCCAGCCCGGCGGATCGCTGGTCGTCGGTGTCGAGGGCGAGTCCACCGGCTATGCCCCGTACCTCGATGCCTGGACCAACGCCGGCCACAACGTCGGCAAGGCGATCTTCGACACGCTGGCCGTGTTCGACGCGAGCGGCAAGGTGGTGCCGTACCTCGCCGAGTCGATCACCGGCAACGCCGACGCCACCGTGTGGACGATCGTGCTGCGCCCCGGCATCACCTTCCACAACGGCGAGCCGCTCGACGCCGAAGCGGTGCGGCTCAACTTCCAGGCGGTGCTCGACAGCGCCCAGTACAAGGACCAGCTGTCGCTGCTCGCCAGCATGAACGTCGTCGACGATCTGACGATCGAGCTGACGATGAGCAGCCCGTGGGGCACGTTCCCCAACACCCTCGTCGGCGTGATCGGCACCCAGGTCGGTTACATGGCGGCGCCGGCGATGCTCGCCTCGCCCGAGGGCAGCCGCAACCCCATCGGCACCGGTCCGTTCCGTTTCGTCGAGTGGGTGCCCGACGACCACCTGACGGTCGAGCGCAACGACGACCACTGGGCGGGCGCGTCCTACCTCGACGAGGTGGTGTTCCGCCCGATCAGCGACTCGACGGCACGCAAGGCCGCGTTCGACGCGGGCGACATCGACGTGTACTACACCGGCGCTTCCGACGAGATCACCGACTACTTCGTGCAGCAGGACGCCGGCGAGGTGGGCGTCACGATCGGCGCGCCGAGCGAGCCGGACGTGGTGATGTTCAACACGACGGCACCGCCGCTCGACGACGTGCGGGTGCGACGGGCACTCGCGATGGCGGTCGACATCCCACGCCTGTACGACTACCTCGACGCCACCGGCGTGAAGCAGCCGCTCACCGGTCCCTACGCGTCGAGCTCGTTCTGGTTCGTCGAGAGCGCATATCCCACCTACGACCCCGCGGGTGCGGCCGAGCTGATCGAGGAGTACGAGGCGGAGGTCGGCCCGGTGAGCTTCGAGTTCGCCGGCGGCCAGGATCCGTTCATCACCAGCTACCAGGAGCTCTTCCAGTCGATGTGGGCCGAGATCGGTGCCGAGGCGAACATCACGAGCCGCGCCCAGAGCGAGAACATCGACGCCGTGCTGAACGACGCCTTCCAGGTGATCCTGTGGGGTGGCATCGGTGGCGCCGACCCCGATGCCGACTACGCACAGTTCCACTCGGGCGGGCTGAACTTCACCAACTTCACCGACCCGGCGATCGACGCGGCGATGGACGCCGGTCGCGCACTGTCCGATCCCGAGGCCCGCAAGGAGCAGTACGCGATCGTGCAGGAGATCCTCGGCGAGCAGGTGCCCTACATCTGGACCGGCACCAACCAGTTCGGCGTGATCACGCAGGCCGGGGTGAACGGCCTCGCCGAGTTCACGCTGCCGGACGGTTCACCCGGTCAGCCGATCAACGGTGGACGGTTCTACCTGAAGGACGTCTGGCTGGCCGCATGACCAGCGTGCTCGTGTCGAGGCTGGCGCGGCTGCTCGCCGTGTTGCTCGCCGTCACCGCGGCGTCGTTCGGCATGGTCGGGTTGCTGCCCGGCGACACGGTGACCGCGATGCTCGGCGCCAACGCCTCGGCCGAGGACCGACAGGCCGTGCGCGAGGACCTGCGACTCGACGACCCGCTCCCGGTCCGCTACGCCCGCTGGGTGGGCGACGCGGTGACGGGCGATCTCGGCACCTCGTACCGCACCCGGCAGCCGGTCACCGAGGCGATCGGCCAGCGGCTGGGAGTGACGCTCGAGCTGGTGTTGCTGTCGCAGCTGATCGCGCTGGCGATCGCCGTGCCAATGGCGATCTTCGGCGCGCTGCGCCCCGGCTCGTGGCTCGACAAGCTGTTGAGCGGCACACAACTCGCGATGCTCGCCACGCCCGGCTATCTCGTCGCCGTCGCGCTGATGGCGGTGTTCGCGGTGCAGCTGGGGTGGTTCGACACCACGGGATACGTACGCCTCACCGACGACCCGTTCGGCAACGTGAAGTCGCTGCTGCTCCCGTCGATCGCGCTGGCCACCGAGCAGGTGGCGCTCTACGCACGCGTGATGCGCACCGACCTGGTGAACACCTTCGACCAGGACTTCATCTGGTTCGCCCGCGCCAAGGGCAACAGCACCCGGCGCATCGTCGTGCACCACGCACTGCGCCCGTCGTCGATCGGCATCGTCACGCTCACCGGCATCTCCGTCGGGCGGATGATCGGCGGCACCGTGCTCGTGGAGACGATCTTCTCGTTGCCCGGGCTCGGTCGGTTCACGATCGACGCGATCAACAACCGCGACTTCGTCGCCCTGCAGGGTGCCGTGGTGGTACTCACGGTCGGCTTCGTCGTGGTCAACTTCGCGGCCGACCTGTTGCACGGCGTGCTCGACCCGCGCATCCGCGCGGCGGTGAGGCCGACGTGAACACGCCGGTCGATACTCGCGCCGCGACCCGGCCCGACTCGGACGCCGTCGAGCCACCGCACGACGACGACGTGCTCCACCCCGAACCGCTCGGGATCGCCGTGTGGTTGTCCGTGGCCTGGCTGGGACTGTTGTGCCTCGGCGCGCTACTGGCCGACGTGCTGCCGCTCGCCGACCCGGCCGACACCCGGGCCGGCATCCCTCTGTCGATCCCCACCGGGCAGAACTGGCTCGGCACCGATCAGCTCGGCCGCGACCTGCTGTCGCGCACGATCCACGGCGCCCGGGTGTCGATCGTGGTGGGCGTGGCCGCCGTGCTCATCTCCGCCGTCGTCGGTGGCGTCATCGGCCTCGCCGCCGGCTACTTCAAGCGACGCGTCGACACCGTCTCGATCTTCGGCGCCGACGTGTTGATGGCGTTCCCCACGGTGTTGCTGGCGGCGTCGATCGTGGCCTTCACCGACTCGCGCGGGTTCACCGTGGTGGTGCTCGCGATCGCGCTCATCTACCTCGGGCCCACCATCCGCATCGTGCGTGCGCTGACGCTCACCATCGCCAACCGTGAGTTCGTGCTCGCCGCACGCTCGCTCGGCGCTACCAACGCCCGCGTCCTGCGACGCGAGATCGCACCGAACGTGATCCCCACGTTGCTCTCGATGATGATCGTCGCGATCGCCGGCGCCGTGGTGGCCGAGGGCGGGTTGGCGTACCTGAACCTCTCGGTCGCACCACCGACGCCGACGTGGGGGGCGATGATCGCAGCCGGCAAGCCCAAGCTCGACGAGAGCCTGTACCCCGTGCTGGTGCCCGGCGGGGCGCTGTTCCTCACCGTGTTGTCGCTCACCCTGATCGGCGACGCGATCCAGAAGCGCCACGGCCGCAACCTCGGCGCCATCTGACCCGCGGCTGGTCGACCGTTCTCCGGCCTGACCCCGGCCTCAGGCGAGCGCAGCGTCGACGGCGGCGAGGGCGTGGAGGGTGGTGGTGGCGAAGTACGGCACCGCGACGTCGGCGGCGCCGACGAGCAGCTCGATCTCGGTGCATCCGGCGATCACGCCGGTGGCGCCGCGGCCGACGAGTCGGCGGATCACCTCCAGGTAGGCCGCCTTCGACGCCGGTGAGACGACGCCGCGGACGAGTTCGTCGTAGATCACGCGGTGCACGACCTCCCGGTCGTCGGCGTCGGGCACCACCACCTCCAGTCCGTGTCGTTCGAGGCGTCCCCGGTAGAAGTCGTGCTCCATGGTGTAGCGGGTGCCGAGCAGCGCCACCCGCTCCACCCGGGCGGCCTGCACCGCACGGGCGGTGGCGTCGGCCAGGTGCAGGAACGGCACCGAGATCGCGGCTTCGATCACGTCGGCCACACGGTGCATCGTGTTCGTGCACAGCACGATCAGCTCGGCACCGGCATCTTCGAGTCGTCGTGCGTCGGCGGCGAGCAACCGGCCGGCGGCCGCCCAGTCGTCGTTCGCCTGCAGCTCCTCGATGCGGGCGAAGTCGTATGAGCGGATCACCAGGTCGGCCGAGTGCGTGCCGCCCAGCCGTCGGCGTACCTCGGTGTTGATCATCCGCTCGTACTCGATCGAGCTCTCCCAGCTCATCCCGCCGAGCAGGCCGATCGTGCGCACGCGGGTCAGCCTCGCGTGCGCCGTGGCTTCATCCGCCCCTCGATGCCGTCGAGCAGCAGCTGCAACAGGTACTCGTACGACTCGTCGAGCGAGTACTGCGACGTCTCGCTCCAACGCACCGAGAGCGCCCGGTCGGCGAACAGGTGGAAGTGTTGGGTGAGGTGCGGGAACCGCTCGGGGTCGATTCCTCGCATGTCGTCCTCGACGTCGGCGTCGTCGGGAGGTGGCGGGTCGATCGCCATCGACAGCTCGAGCACCACGAACCCGCGCACCGCGCCCATCATCGCGTTGTAGGCGTGCACGATCTGGTCGCCGAGGCCGAGCGACGACAGTTTGCCGATGATCGCGTCGGGGATGCGCAGCGTGTCGACGTTGCGTGCCCGCTCGACCGACACCAGCCGGGCGACGTGGGGATGGCGGAGTGCGTGGCGCCGGTAGCGCCGGGCGAGCTCGAGCATCCAGTCGCGCCAGTGCTCGCACTCGTCGGGCAGCTCGATGCCTTCCGACCAACGCAGCTCGACCAGACCGAGCAGACGCGCGCGATCGCCGACGTGCCAGTACAGAGTGGCCGGGAACACACCGAGCTCGTTCGCGAGCGAGCGCATCGAGAACGCATCGGCACCACGCTCGTCGATCATCCGGAACGCGGTGTCGACGATGGCCTCGGCCGTGATCGGCACTTCGGCGCGGGCGCCTCGCTTGCGTGCAGAGCTGCCTGCGGTCATCGATTCTCCTGAGGTCGGCACGCCCCGCCCGGCGCTGGTGCGATGATACCGATCATCACCGCGCGACTCCGGCGACGGCACGCACCTCGGCACCGAGCTCGTCCAGCGCGTCGGCGTCGACCGACACGCCGAGCCCTGGTCCGTCGGGCACCCGGAGGCAGCTGCCGTCGAGGACGAACGCCTCGGTGAGGTCGCGGCGCCAGTAGCGGTCGCTCGCCGACAGGTCGGCCGGGAAGGTGAAGCCGGGCAGCGAGGCGAGCGCCACGTTGGCCGCTCGGCCGATGCCGGTCTCGAGCATGCCGCCGCACCACACCGGTACCCCGCGAGCCAGGCACAGGTCGTGGATCCGCCGGGCTTCGAGCACCCCGCCCACGCGGCCCACCTTGATGTTGACGATGGTGCACGCACCGAGGTCGAGTGCCGTGGCGGCGTGCACCGTCGACAGGATCGACTCGTCGAGACAGATCGGTGTGGCCATCCGGGCGGCGAGCCGTGCGTGCAGCCGCAGCTCCTCGGGTGCGAACGGCTGCTCCACCATCAACAGCCCGAAGTCGTCGAACGACGCGACGAGGTCGAGGTGCGCTGCGGTGTACCCGGCGTTGGCGTCGACCTGCAGCGCGAGATCCGGATGGTCGGCACGCACGGCACGGAGCGGCTCGAGGTCCCATCCCGGCATCACCTTCAGCTTCACCCGCCGGTAGCCGTCGTCGACGTAGCCACCCACCTGCGCGACCAGCTCGTCGACCGTGGGCGTGATGCCCACCGACACGCCGACGTCGACCGCGTCGCGTGTGCCGCCGAGGTGGTGGGCGAGCGACTGCCCCGCCGCTCGCAACTCGGCGTCGAGGACCGCCATCTCGAGCCCGGCCTTGGCTGCCCGGTACCCCTTCACGGTGGCGGTGCGGGTGGCGACGTCGGCACCGCGCACGTCGCCGTCCACGACGGCGGGGACCAGCCAGCGTTCGAGCACGAGTGCGGTGGACTCCGTGAACTCCTCGTTGTAGAACGGCTCGGCGTGCGCCGCGCACTCGCCCCATCCCTCGCCTCCGTCGGCGACCACGTGCACGAGCAGCACGTCGCGGGTGTGCTGCACCCCGAACGACGTGCGGAACGGTCGCACGAGCGGCATCGCCAGCCGCACCAGTTCGACCCGCTCGATCGTCACGACGCGCCCTCCGGAGCGTGGCCCCCGAGGATCACGTACCCGCGCTCCCCCATGCGGATGTCGCGCCCGGCGTGCAGGCCGCGCTGGAGGGCTTCGGCCACCTGCGCACGCCACTCGGCCGCGCGACCGGGTTCGGCGTCGCGGAACGCGTGGAAGTCGTCGGGGAGCTCGAGCTGCACGTCCTCGGGCGACGCCACGGTGGGCGCATCGCCCACCATCGCATCGAGCCGCCACGCCACCTCGAGCCGATCCGTGCGGTCGCCGGTGTTGAACGCGTCGCGCCGGTCGCCGTAGCAGTGCGGGAAGAACGCGACGGGCCGAGCACCGAGCCGCACCAGGTTGAAGTGGGCGTTGCTGCGCAGCATCGGATCGAAGGTCCAGCGCATCTCGGTGACGCCGTGTCGCAACGCCTGGGCTCGCTGGCCCAGCTTGAGCGCGAACCCCACGCCGGCCGACCTCAGCTCCGGCACCACACCCACCTGGTGCGAGTGCAGGTGCACCCCACGCTCCCAGCCGAGGAAGCCCAGCGCGAAGCCGACCGCTGCGTCGCGATCGGCCGCACCGGCGTGACGCGCCACCAACAGGCAGGCGCCGCCGAGCGCGAGGCCGCGGAGCAGGTTGCGTGGTGCCACGACATCCGGCCCCCAGATGTCGTGCATGGCCGTGCGCAGGACGTCGAGCTGGTCGGGTTCGGACACCTCGTCGATCACGACGCTCGCCCGCTCGGCCGCACGCTCGGCCTCCACCGCGGCCACCTGGGCGTGCGGGTGGTGGCGCACCTCGGCGTTCACGCCTCACGCTCCGCATGAGCGCGCAGCACGTCCGCCACGCTCGCCGTGACGCGTCGGGCCGTCGGCAGGTGGAGGAACTCGTCCGGACCGTGCGCGTTGGAACCCGGGCCGAGCACACCGACGAGGAGGAACTGGGCGTCGGGGAACGGGTCGCCGAGCATGCCCATGAACGGGATCGTGCCCCCCACACCACACGACGCGACCGGTGCGCCGAAGTGGCGCAGGCTCGCCGCCTCCGTCGCACGAGCCAACCACGGTGCCAACTCCGGGGCGGCCCAGCCCGGGCCACGGGCGCCTTCGTGCAGCCGCACCCGGGCGCCGTACGGCGGGTCGCTCTCGAGCAGTGCCCGCAGCTCGTCGCCCACTGCATGCACGTCGGCAGTCGGCGGCACCCGCAACGACAGCTTCACCGACATCCGCGACCGGAACACGTTGCCGGCGTCGGCCACGGGGGGCAGGCCGTCGGCACCGATCACCTCGAGGGCAGGGCGCCACGTCTCGGCGACGAGCTCGGCCGCGGCGTCGGGGTGCATCGAGCGCACACCGGGCAGGGGTCGGAACGAACCGGACAGCGCAGGGAACGACGCAGCCGCGATCGCCGCCTCGTCGAGCCGGTAGGCCGGGATGTCGACGGCGGCCGAGCGGACGAGCAGGGCTCCTGTCGCGGCGTCCTCCAAGCGGTCGAGCAGCTGCCGCAGAATGCGGAAGCTCGACGGCAGCACACCGCTCGCTCGACCGCTGTGCGGGTCGTCGAGGCACACCTCCACGTCGAGCACGCCGCCGACGACGCCGCGCGTGGACGTGGTGGTCCAGAGCCGGTCGTAGCTCTCGCAGAACGAGTCGAGCGCGATCACCAGCTCGGCGTTGCCGAGACGCGGCAACAGCTGGGCGAGGTGGGCGCCGAGGTGCACGCT
The DNA here is from genome assembly GCA_020637235.1 of Acidimicrobiaceae bacterium. Classification (GTDB taxonomy): domain Bacteria; phylum Actinomycetota; class Acidimicrobiia; order Acidimicrobiales; family Ilumatobacteraceae; genus VFMC01. Next base: position 227,126 of record JACJWG010000007.1, read on the forward strand.
CGAACTCTCCTCGCTCGCCT
>JACJWG010000008.1 GCA_020637235.1 Acidimicrobiaceae bacterium
TGCGGGTGGCGTACGAGGACCAGGGCGAGCCGGTGCTGATGGAGGCGGGCGACTGCGTGCTGCAACCGCCGCACATCCGCCACCGGGTGCTCGAGAGCGGCGACGGGCTCGAGGTGATCGAACTCGGCTGCCCGGCCGAGCACGAGACCCTGGCCGATCACACGATGACGCTGCCGACGGGTGCGCTCCTGCCCGAGCGCGACTACGGCGGTCAGCGGTTCGTGTTCCACGACGCCTCGATGGCCGAATGGCGTGCGTGGCGGGCCGACGGTTTCGAGGCCCGTGACATCGGAATCGGCGCGGCCACCGACGGCCTGGCCGGCGTGCGGGTCGCGCGCCCGGCCGGCAGCGACCGCACACCGTTCGTCGCCCACGACGCCGAGTTCGTCTTCGGCTTCGTGCTCGCCGGCACGTGCACGCTCGCGGTGGAGGGTCGTGCCGCGGAGACGATGGAGGAGGGCGACACGTTCGTGGTGCCGCGCGGCGTCGCCCATGCGCTCACCGGGTGCAGCGCCGACTTCGAGCTGCTCGACGTCACCCTGCCCGAGGTGGTGGTGCCGGCGTGAGGTGCCGGATCAGCCGCTGTTGCGCAACCCGGCCGCGATGCCGTTGATCGTCAACTGGATCGAGCGGGCGATGCGTTCGTCGTCGTCGCCGGTGCGATAGCGGCCGAGCAGGTCGACCTGCAGTTCGTGCAGCGGGTCGAGGTACGGGAACCGATCGCGGATGCTGCGGGCCAGCGTCGGGTTGTCGTCGAGCAGTGGTGCCTCGGTGATCTCCTGCACCCAGTGCACCGTTCGCTCGTGCTCCGCAGCGATCACCGGCATCACGCGGTCGCGGGCATCGCTGTCGACGACGAGTGATGCATACCGGTTCGCGATGGCGAGGTCGCTCTTCGCGAGCACCATGCCCATGTTCGACATGGTGGTGCGGAACACCGGCCACGTGCGATACATGCGGCGCAGCTGGTCGAGGTGCGACGGGTCGGCGCCGGCCCAGGTCTCGAACGCGCTCCCGGCGCCGAACCAGCCGGGCAGCATGATCCGGCACTGGCTCCAGCTGAACACCCACGGGATCGCGCGGAGGTCCTCGATGCGCGAGCTCGCCGTGCGGCTCGCCGGCCGGCTGCCGATGTTGAGCATCGAGATCTCGCGGACCGGTGTGAGCGCTCGGAACACGTCGACGAACGCCTCGTCGCCGTACACGAGCGATCGGTATGCGGCGAGCGACGCGTCGGCGAGCTCGTCCATCGCGACCACGAATCCCGGCTCGGGGGGCGGACCGGCCGCGCCCCCGGCCGCCTCGGCCGCGGCCGACACGAGCGCCTCGAGGTTGCGGCGAGCCATGTCCGGCCCCGCATAGCGGGCAGCGATCACCTCACCCTGCTCGGTGACCCGCAACCCACCGGCCACGGCGCCGGGCGGCTGAGCCAGGATCGCGTCGTAGCTCGGACCGCCGCCGCGTCCGACCGTGCCGCCGCGACCGTGGAAGAAACGCAGGCCGACGCCGTGCCGCTCGCACGTCTCGACGAGGCTCACCTGCGCTCGGTACAGCGCCCAGTTCGCCGCGAGGTACCCGCCGTCTTTGTTGCTGTCGCTGTAGCCGAGCATCACCTCCTGCACCCCGCCGCGGCAATGGTCGATCCAACTGCGGTACTCGGGCACGGCGAACAGGGCGTCGACGATGGTCGCCGCGCCGCGGAGGTCGTCGATCGTCTCGAACAGCGGCACGATGTCGAGCGCGAGCGACGGGTCGTCGCCCGGGCGCAGCAACCCGGCCTCGCGCAGCATCACCGCCACCTCGAGCAGGTCGCTCACCGACCCGCACTTCGAGATGATCGCGTGCGAGATCACCCGGCCGCCGAGCCGCTCGACGGCCTCCGCGGCGGTTTCGACGATCGCGAGTTCGCGCTCGGTCGACTCGGTGCAGGCGCTCGCTCGGTGGCGCAACGGCCGGGCGGACACGAGATCGCGACGCAGCACCTCGACGCGTCCTGGCTCGTCGAGCGCCAGGTAGTCCGTCGTCACGCCGCCCACGCGCAAGAGGTCGTCGACGACGCGTTCGTGCACGTCGCTGTTCTGGCGCAGGTCGAGGGTGCAGAGGTGGAACCCGAACACCTCCACCGCGGTCCGGGCAGGCGCCACCATCGCGTCGGCGAGCGCGGCCGCGCCGTGTTCGCGCAGCGACGCCTCGACAACGGTGAGGTCGTGCACCAGCTGGTCGGGCGTGTCGTAGGGCGCCAGCTCCGCGTGCGGTGGCGGTCCGGGCACGTGGCCGACGGCGTGGATCGCGGTGGCGGCGAGACGCGCGTACATCCCACGCAGCGCCCGGCGGTACGGCTCGTCGCCGCGAAACGGTGACGAGTCGCCGGATGCCTCGGCCAGGGCGAGGAGCTCGGCCGTGGGCGCCACCAGCCGCGACGACAGCGAGAGGTCGATCGACAGACGATGCAGGGCGGCGAGGTGGTGGCCGAGCGCGGTGCGCACCTGGAGTTCCACGGCGAGCTCGAGCACCTCGGCGGTGACGAACGGGTTGCCGTCGCGATCGCCACCGATCCACGATCCCATCCGCACCACGGGCGACACACGTCCGCGATGGGGGTCGAGCTCGTCGACGGCGCGCTGGACGTCGAGCTGGAGACGGGTGATCACCTCGAACAGCGAGAGCTCGTAGTAGCGGAGGGCTTCGGCGATCTCGTCGCGCACGCGCAGCTTCGACAGGCGCAGCAGCGCCGTCTGCCACAGCACCAGCACCTGCAGGCGCAGCTCCGCCTCCCAGGCGGCGAGTTCGTCGGGGTCGAGCTGCACCCGGTCGCGCCACACGAGCAGGTCGGCGATCCGGCGCTGGACGTCGAGGATCGTCTTGCGGCGCACCTCCGTGGGGTGCGCGGTGAGCACCGGGCTCACCGACACCGTGCGCAGCAACTGCGCCACCTCGCGGCCGTCGTGTCGTCCAGCCAGCGCGGCGACCGCGTGGTCGAGCGTGCCGGGACGTGCGGGCGATCCGACGCGCCGGTGATGTCGTCGCCGGCGCGCCTGGTGCACGTCCTCGGCGATGTTGGCGAGCAACGAGAACCAACTGAAGGCGCGCACCACGTGCAGGGCGACGTCGAGGTCGACCCCGTCGAGCAAGCGACCGAGGTCGGCGGGATCGACGTCGCGACCCGAGCGTCTCGTGCCCACCGCGTGTTGGCGCACTTCCTCGACGAGGGCGTAGACGCGTTCACCCGCCTGGTCACGGATCACGTCGCCGAGCAGGCGCCCGAGCAAGCGGATGTCGTCGGCGAGGGCGGCGTCCTCGGCACGGTCGGAGAGGGGGGAGTTCCCGGCCATGTCACCCATTGTGGTCGACGCGACGGGGCGTCGCTGCCGGCCGCTCGATCGGCCGGCGGCCGGTCGCCGATCAGGCGGGTGTCACACACCGGTTGCGCATGGTGCCGATCACCTCGGCGCCGCTGGTGACGAACTCGCCGTCCCGGAGGAACCGTCCCCGCGCGGCGCCCACCCCGTCGGGCGTGCCGGTGAACACGAGGTCGCCGGGCTCGAGGGTGCAGATGCTCGACAGGTACGACACCAGGTTCGCGACGGGGAAGATGAGGTCGTTGGTACGACCGTCCTGCATCCGCTCGCCGCCCGCAGCGTCGCCCACCTCGCACCAGAGACCGATGTCGTCCGGGTCGGGGAACTGGTCGATCGACACGAGCGCCGGGCCGATCGGGCCGTAGGTGTCGAAGCTCTTGCCGAGGGAGAACTGCGGCGGCGCGCCGGTGAGCTGCACGGTGCGGTCGCTGATGTCCTGGCCGAGCGTGAGTCCGGCGACGTGCGACCATGCGTCGGCTTCGGCGATGTGGCGCCCGCCGCGGCCGATCACCACCACCAGTTCGACCTCCCAGTCGACGGTGTCGCCCGAGAGCACCACGTCGGCGGTGGGCCCGACGAGGCAGCTCGGGAACTTGGTGAACGTGAGCGGTGCCGGGGGCAGCTGCATGTTGCTCTCGGCGGCGTGGCGGCCGTAGTTGAGCCCGATCGCGAACACCTTGGCCGGGCTGGGCACACACGGACCGAGCCGGTCGGCGTCGACGGGTTCGCCCGCTGCCGCTGATGCTCGCTCGGCGAACTCGTGGAGCTCGTCGAAGCGTCCGATCGCTGCCATCGGGTCGGCGAGGCGTTCGTCGCCGGCGACGGAGGCGAGGTCGTGGTACCGGTCGCCGATCTGCAGTGCAGCGCGGCCGTCGACGTTGATCAGGCGAAACATGTGCAACACATTATCTATAGATGATGGACTCGATCCAGTGCTCGTAGACTGCGAGCCGTGGCTGCTGTCCCCGCCGAGACGTTCCCGCCCACCAGGGCGGCCTGGGTCGACCAGCAACTCCGCCGGGCCATCCTCACCGGTGTGCTGGCACCTGGTGAGAAGTTGCACGGCGAGCGGCTCGCCGAGCAGTGGGGCGTGTCGCCCACGCCGTTGCGCGAGTCGTTCCAGCGGCTCGCGGGAGAAGGCCTGGTGGTGATCGAGCCCCAACGGGGTGCGCGGGTGGCACCGATCGACGCCGCTGCGGCCGTCGACGTGTACGAGATCCGCATCCTGCTCGACCCAGCAGCGCTGCGCAGCTCGATGCGCGCCGCCGCAGGCGACCCCTCGTTCGCGGCGGAGGTGGCTGCGGCGGCCGATCGGCTCGAACGGCGCCATGCCTCGATCCTCGCGTTCCACGACGCCCATCGTCAGTTCCACCTGGCGCTGGTGACGCGGTGCCCCAACGCGCTGCTGCGCCGGCAGGTCGCGCACCTGCTCGACCAGTCCCAGCGCTACCACGTGATCGCCGCCCGGGCCGCGGGCCGCGACGTGCGGGGCGAGCACCGGGCGCTGGCGACGGCGGTGGCCTCGGGCGACGCCCGCTCCGCTGTTCGATTGCTGACCACACACCTCGTCGGGTCTCGCGACGCCATCGCCGCCGCGCAGCAGCGCTGATCCCACTCGTCGCGTCCGTCTTGCCGCGACCTTGACGAGTGCTGGACGGTGGATCGACACATTCGTGGTCGTCCTGACCTGAACTTGATCACGGGGACGGGACAGTTCAGAGGATGGTCGCCGATCCTCGCCGCATGGACGTCCTCATGCCCGCCCGGCCGCCGGCGGCGATCGATCGTGCCGCGCAGGTGCTCGTGGGCCGGTCGATCGTCGTGGTCGACGACGACCCGGTGATGGGCAAGCTGTACCAGGCGGGTCTCGGCGCTCGTGGTGCGGAGGTCCGGGTGGTCACCACCGGCGAGGACGCGCTCGAACTCCTCGGCCATCACCTGGTGGACCTGGTGATCGTCGACAAGGGACTGCCCGGGTTGTCCGGTGACGACCTCGTGCGGGCGTTGCGCGACACCGAGCGGGCGGCGGAGCTGCCGATCGTGATGGTGTCGGGACACGGCGACGTCGCCGAACGCATGCTGTCGTACACGGCGGGGGTCACCGACTACGTGATCAAGCCGGTGTCGATGACCGAGCTGATGGCGAAGGTGTCGGCGCTGTTGCGTCACGGCGACGCGTTGCGCGAGCGATCGGCCCGAGCCACCCGTGAGGAGCAGGAGACGTCGCGGGGACGGCTGGAGGGCCGTGCGTGGCGGCCGCACTTCCAGCCGATCGTGCGGCTGAACGACCTCACGGTCATCGGCTACGAGGCGCTCACCCGCTTCGACGACGGCGCCAACCCCGAGCACGCCTTCGACGTCGCTCGCCGCAGTGGTCACGGTCCCGACCTCGAACTCGCCGTGATGGAGGACGCCCTGCACGCGGCCGCCGACCTGCCGGACGACACGTGGGTGAGCATCAACGCCTCCCCGTCGACGATCATGGATCCCGACTTCGACCGGGTGATCGCCAAGGCGTCGGCCCGCATCGTGATCGAACTGCTCGAGACCGAGCCGGTGGGCGATCATCCGGACATGCTCCAGCGGGTGTCGGGTCTGCCGGGCCAACCGTTGCTCGCCTGCGACGACACCGGCTCGGGTTGGGCAGGGCTGCGGCAACTGGTCGAGCTCCGACCACAGGTGGTGAAGCTGGATCGGGCGCTCGTCAGCGGCGTGGATCAGGATCCCACCCGGCGCGCGCTGGTGTCCGGGCTGCGCCACTTCACCACCGAGATCGGTGCGCTGCTGCTGGCGGAGGGCATCGAGACCGTCGCGGAGCTCGACACGCTCGTGGCCCTCGGCGTCGATCTCGGTCAGGGCTACTTGCTCGGCGTGCCGATGCCGCTCACCGAGATCGCCCAACGCCAGGCTCACGCGGCGGCTGTGGCTTCCGAGGTCGCGGTCAGCTGACCGGCACCGGCATCGCCAGCCCCTCCACCACGGTCACGTTCGGCAGTGCCAGCAGCACCGCAGGGGCTGCCTTCACCTTGATCGAGCGGCTGCCTCCGCCGAGCACGAGCAGGTCGCGGCGCGTCACCTCGGCGTCGACCCAGATCTCCATCGACGCCGGCAGGGCGAACGGCGTGACCCCGCCGATCTGCATGCCGGTGGCCGCCATCGTGTCGTCGGACGAGGCGAACGACGCCTTGCGCGTGCCGAGCCGCTTGCGCACCACCCCGTTCACGTCGAGCCGGTGGGTGGCGAGCACCACGCAGGCCACCAAGCGGGGTGGGTCGGACTTGCCGACGACGACGATCGTGTTGGCCGATCGGTCGAGCGTCCAACCGTAGGCCTCGCAGTACGGCCCGGTGTCGGCGAGTGCCGGGTCGCACGGCACCACGTCGTGGTCGACCCCCGTGGTGGCGAGCACCTCGCGGACCCGGGCCTCGATCGGGTGCTGTTCGATCGGCTGCTGTTCGATCGGGTGCTGTTCGATCGGATCGGTCATGGACGTCGATGTTGGCAGATCGCACGGTGGCCGGCCGGTGTGCACGGCTACTCTCCACGCCATGATTCCTGGAACGGACGTACTGGTCATCGGGGCCGGCGTGATCGGCTCGTCGGTCGCGTTGGAACTCGCTCGCTCCGGGCGATCGGTCACCGTGATCGACAAGGGGCCGGCTCCCGGCGCAGGGTCGACGAGCTCGTCGTCGTCGATCATCCGCTTCAGCTACTCCACGCTCGACGCCGTGCTCACCGCCTGGGAAGCGGCCCCGGCATGGGAACACTGGGAGCAGCACCTCGGTGTGGCCGATCCCGACGGCATGTGCCGCTTCCTGCGCACCGGCATGTTGCTGTTCGACTCGCCCGACTTCTCGTTCACCCGGATCACCGATCTGTGGGACGACGTCGGCATCCCGTACGAGGTGCTCGAGACCCCCGAGATCGCGGCGCGGTTCCCTCAGCTCGACCTCGGCAAGTACTACCCGCCGAAGCCGGTGGACGACCCGGCGTTCGCCGACGACCCGAACGGCACGCTGCGCGCACTCACCGAGCCAGATGCTGGCTTCGTCGACGATCCGATGCTCGCCGCGCGCAACCTGGCGTACGCGGCGCGCCACCACGGTGCGACGTTCCGGTTCCACGCCGAGGTCGCCGGCGTCGAGATCGCCGACGGACGGGTGGCCGGCGTGCGGCTCGTGGGCGGCGAGGTGCTGCGCTCGCCCGTCGTCGTCAACGTCGGTGGCCCGCACTCGTGGCGGCTCAACGAGATGGCCGGCGTCACCGAGGGGATGCGCATCCGCACCCGTGCGTTGCGCCAGGAGGTGTTCGCCGCGACGGCGCCCGCCGGGCTCGCGCTCGACGACGGCGCGCCGGTGGTGAGCGATCTCGACATCGGCCAGTACTTCCGCCCCCAGATCGGCGGCACGGTGCTGGTGGGTGGCACCGAGCCGGCGTGCGACGAACTCGAGTGGGTGGACGACGCCGATCACTACGACGAGCACACCACCGTCGAGAAGTTCGAGACCACGATGTACCGGCTCGCCCGGCGTGTGCCCTCGTTCGGCATCCCGCACCGTCCCACCGGACTCGCGGCGCTGTACGACGCGTCCGACGACTGGGTGCCCATCTACGACGCGAGCGACCTGCCCGGCTGGTACATGGCGTGCGGCACGAGCGGCAACCAGTTCAAGAACGCGCCCATCGCGGGCAAGTTCCTGCGGGCCATCGTCGACGCCGTCGAGTCGGGTCACGATCACGACGCCGAGCCCGTGCGGTTCGTCGGCGAGCGCACCGGACGCGCGATCGACCTCGGGGCGTTCTCCCGCCGGCGCTCGCCGGCCAGCACATCCGGCACCGTGATGGGCTGAGCCGCTACCGGCGCACCAGCAGATCGGGCGGCGATCGTCGCTCGGCGATCAGTGTCGCGTTCACCTCGTCGACGTCGCGCACCCAGGCCGTGGCCGCCGTGTGCGAGCGTCCGTGCGCCTCGTGGCGCGCCACGAGCTCGGCCACTCGCCGGGCGTGATCGGTGTCGAGGTACCAGGCCTCGTCGAGCAACGGCCGCACCTGCCGCCACGGATCGTCGTCGAGCAGCAGGTAGTTGCCCTCGGTGACCACCAACTCGGTGTCGATCGCGATGCGCAGCGAGCCGGCGATCGCAGCCTCCAACGTGCGATCGAACCGTGGGACCAGCACGTCGGCGCAGCGGTGGCGTACCCGTTCGAGCGTGGCGACGTAGCCGTCGACGTCGAAGGTGTCGGGTGCACCCTTCCGGTCGCCACGGCCCAGCCGGGCGAGTTCGTCGTCGGCGAGGTGGAAGCCGTCCATCGGCAACAACTGCGCGCCGGGTCCCCACGCAGCCACCAGTCGTTCGGCCAACGTCGACTTGCCGGCGCCTGGCGGCCCGGCGATGCCGAGCACCCGCCCACCACGCGCCACCAGCGTGCGGCACCGGGTCACCAGCGCGGTCAGCTCCGGCTGCACGAGCTCCACGAGGCATCGAGGTCGTCGCGATGCGGCGGGTTCGCGCCCACCTGGGTCACCGTGTAGGACGACACGGCCTGCGCGGCGAGCGCGCCCTCCACGACCAGCGCGTGGTCGGCGAGCTCGGCGACGCCGAAGCCGTTGCCGCGCCACCACGAGAGGAAGCCGCCACAGAACGAGTCGCCGGCGCCGATCGTGTCGGCGACGGTGACGAGCGGGGTGGGCAACGCATCGACCCCGGTCGGAGTGACCACCCAGGTGGCCTCCTTGCCGGCGGTGAGCAACACCACCCGCACGCCGCCGTCGACGAGTCGGCGAGCGAGGTCGATCGGTTCGGTCGCGTCGTCGAGGTACTCGGCGTCGTCGGTGCTGAGCTTCACCACGTGGCTGCGCCGGTACACGCGTGCGAGCCGGTCGAGGTAGGCCGCACGATCGCGGATCACCCGCGAGCGGCAGTTGGGGTCGGTCATCACCAGCACGTCGTCGGCGACGTCGTCGAGGAGGCCCACGAGCGTGGTGGCCATCGGCTCGAGCACCAGGCCGAGCGTGCCGACGTGCAGCGTGTCGGCACGACGCGCGACGTCGGGCACCCGGTCGAGCGCCGGTGCCGAGGTGTCGGTGAGGTAGAAGCGGTACGTGGCCGAGCCGTGGTCGTCGAGCTCGGCGGCGGCGAGGGTGGTGGGGGCCTCGGTGCGCACCGTGGCCTCGAGCGACACCCCGTCGGCGACGAGCCGGTCGGCGAGCATCGTGCCGAAGCGGTCGTTCGAGATCGAGCCGAGGAAGCCGACCTCACCGCCCAGTCGGGCGATCGTGCGGGCCACGTTGAACGGCCCGCCACCGAGCGCAGCGGTGACCGACCCGTCGGGTCGGACCACCAGGTCGATCAACGCCTCGCCGGCCACCACGATCACGAGCCGGCAGCGTACCCGCCCACGGTCGCCCGGCCCGTTTCACACGGGCGCTCGTCTCAGCCGGGAGCGGCGGTGTCGATCCGGCACCAACGTCCAGCAGGCACTGCGACCGACAGCAGGCGGGTGCTCGTGGTGTCGGTGACATCCAGTCGGTAGTCGCCGGTCGACGTCGGCACCAATGAGATGCCGACGTCCGCCGGCGACTCGGCAATGGCGGTGCACAACCCGCGGATCGCGTCCTGACCGCTCGGCAATCCGTCGAACAACCGGACGGTCTGGACGAACTCTTCGAACGCGGCGACGTCGGAGACGCTCGGTTGTGCCGCTGTCAGAGCGTCGGCGAGCGCACGCCCGGAGTCGATCCCGGCCAGCGAGCGGCGCCGCTTCGCGCCGCCCGGGCCGTTCAGTGCAGTCACGAGTTCGGCGAGGGTGTTGGGACCCAACTGGGCCGGGATGTCGCTCATGGTGGTGTTCCTTCCGTGGTGATGGGGACCGGGGCGAGGAGGGGTGCGATCGGGCCGACGTCGGCACAGCCGGCGCCGTAGACGGCGTGCAGGTGGGCGAGCGGGGCGAGCAGATCGCTCGCCACGTCGAGCGCCGGGTGCTGGGCGGCGCGTCCGGCGATCGCGGCGATCGCCAGCGTGCCGGTGGCGAGGTAGTTGTGGGGCAGCCGGGGGAGCTCGTCCACCAGCACGTCGAGCACCTCGGTGGCTGCCTCACGCTCGCCGATGGCCGCCAACTCGGCGGCCGCGGCGGCGCGCCACGAGGCGTGCACGTCGGTGAGCTGACGGCGGAACACCTTGGCGAGTGCGCCGTCGTCGCCGCGACGGTGGTTGATCGACCAGAGCTGCATGAAGTACCACGCCGCTGCGTCGGCCACGCCGATCGACTGACCGAGCGTCCGTCCCTCGTTCGCGAGGCCGTCTGCGGTGACGAGGTCGCCGGTGGCGGTCGCCAGCATGCAGCGCTGCGACAGCAGCCACCACCGGTCGAGCGGGGTGTCGTCGGCGTCGCCGGTGTCGTGGAGCACCCTCGCGGCGAGGTCGAGTTCGTTCGCCTCCACCGCTGCGACGCACGCGTCGATCGCGAGCACGATCTGCGTGCTGCGCCGACCGAGGCGCTCGGCCTCGGCGAGGCTCGCCAACGCGAGGTCGAGCCGGGGTCGCGGGTCGGGTCGGTGGTACATCAGCGACACCGCTGCGTGCTGGGCCGTCAAGCGGGCACCGACGTCACCGGCGACGTCGGCGAGGCGGAGCGCCTCGTCGATCCACTCGGAGGAGCGCGGGTCGGTGTTCCGCTCCACCATCACCAGTCGGCTCAACAACAGCGACCGCGACCGGGGGTCGGTCACGTCGGCCAGCACCGACCGCAGCGTCTCGCCGGGGCCGGCGTCGTAGCGGTTCTCCACGTACTTCCCGCCGGTCAGCTGAGCCACCTGTGTGAGCACGTCGCCGCGGCCGGCGAGTCGAGCGTGCGCCCAGGCGACGTGCACCCGCTCGTCGCCCTCGCGCAGACGCCCGAGGTCGTGCAGCGCCGCTGCCGCCGCCATCTGCAGCTCGGCCTCCAACGCCTCGTCCTGCTCGCAGAACGCGAGCCCCGACTCGGCCGCGGCGAGTGCCTCGGCGTGTGCGCCTCGTGTGGCTGCGTGGCGGGCGGCGTCGAGGAAGTGACGTGCCGACCGGGAGGTGCGGTGGCTCTTCGACCACTGGTCGGCGAGTTCGGCCGACGTGACCTCGAGATCGCCGGCGAGCGCCTCGAACGCCGCGGCGATGCGTCCGTGCAGCCGCCGGCGGGTGCTGGCCGGCGTGGCCTGGAGCACGTACGAACGGAGCAGCTCGTGGGCGAAGGTGAACCGGTCGACCGGCCCGGGGTCCTCCCGCAGGAGCTGCTCGTGCATCAGTCGCTCGATCGTCGCGAGCGACGACGCGGTGGCCGACCCGGTGCACTGCTCGATCACCTCGAGCCGCACCGTCCGTCCGGCCGCGGCGGCGAGTCGCAACACGTCGAGGTCGTCGTCGCCGAGCTCCCCGATCTGGTGGTCGACCAGATCGCCGATGGCATCGCTGGTGTGCTCGATCGCGACGGGCAGTTCGTGGCCGTGCTGGAGCGACGTGGCGAGCAGTCGCACGAGGTACGGGTTGCCGCCGGTGACGTCGCGGACGGCGTTCGCGTTCGATGCCTGATCCGGTGCGGTGGCGGCCAGCAACACCTCGACGTCGGTGACGTCGAGCCCGTCGAGGTTCACCTCGTCGAAGCGGTCGTCGCGGCGGGCCCGGTCGGCCAGACGGCGCACGAGGGGCATCGAGCGGCCGGCGTCGCGCACCGTGCACACCAGTGTCACCGGCGCCGTCGGGTGTTGCACCACCAGCTCCACCAAGGTGAGCAGCGACAGTGAATCGGCGTCGTGCAGGTCGTCGACCATCAGCACGAGGCCACGTCGCGTCCGAGCGACGCCGGCGATCCGTTCGGCGGCGGCAGCGACCACACGTTCGGTGTGTGCGGCACCGTCCTCGCCCGGCTCGGCGTCGTCACCGGCGACGTCGCGCCACCGCAGTGCCTGACGAAGGGCCCGCAGCGGTGTGCGCACGTCGGGCTCGAAGCGACCGTATGCGACGTGGCCGGGTGCGGTGACCGCTGCCAGCTCGTGCAGCAGCCGGCTCTTGCCGATGCCCGCCGGCCCGCACACGAGCGCGACCCGGGTGCCGGACGCGGCCACCAGCGAGCGCAGGCGCCGGAGTGCCGCGTCGCGGCCGACGAGTGGGGTACTTCGATCGGGCGGCGGTGGGGGCGTGAGCTCGACGTTCGGCGTTGCATCGGGCGCGGCGTGCCCGGCCGGCACGGGAGCGAGGCCGGTTGCGCCGGCCGGCACGTCGCGCTCCCACACCCACGTCGCCGGCGGGTCGTCGGCAGCGATCGCCTCGCGGACGTCGCGTGACAGCTCGTCGAGCCCGCCGAGCGCGACCGCGAGGCGGTCGAGTGCGTCGAGCGCCGCCTGTCTCGAACCGCACCGCGCCTGAGCAGCGGCCAGCCGCCACACCAGTTCGGCCCGCAACGGCTCGTCGCGTACGACGGACAGCAGCAGCTCGATCGCCTGAGCGGTCCGTGCACCGAGTCGGTGGCGGCCCACGGTGTCGGCGAACGCGAGCACGAGGTCGACCCGGCGCTGGTGCAGCGATCGAGCGACGCGGTCGAGCTCGTCGGACCCGTCGAACTCGGCGAGCGCGACCCCTCGCCAGCGCCCGAGCGCGTCGGCCCAGGCATCGAGCGCGTCGTCGAGCGCGCCTCGGTCGCGGGCGGCCGTGGCCTGCCGTGCCAGCGACGCCATCACGTCGACGTCGAGTTCGACGCTCGGGTCGAGCTGGTAGCCGACCGGGTGGGTGGCGACGATCGGCGCCGCGCTCGATCGCCGGAGGCGGCTGACGTGCACGCGCACGGTGGTCGCGGCGTCGGCGGGACGTTCGTCGTCGCCCCACAGCTGGGTCGCGAGCCAGTCGGCGCTGCGAGGCGTGTGGCGATCGGCCGCGAGCAGCGCCAGCAGCAGCCGGCGTTTCGCCCCGTCGATCCGCACCTCGCCAGCGGCGTGCCCCACTCGCAAGGGACCGAGCAGCTCGACGATCGCGGAGCCCGCGCCCCCGGCCTCCATGTCGGCATGGTAGCCACTCCTCGGAAGGTCGATCGGGTCCGCTGACCCGCGCCGGGCGAGGTGGATCAGCGGCGCCGGCGGCGGGCCGCTCGGAGGAGTTCGGCGAGGTAGTCACTCATCTCGTGCGGGTGCACCACGGCGCCCCGCACGAGATCGTCGAAGTGCGTCGTCAGGGTGCGCACGTGCTCGGTCGAGGTGAGCACCAGATACATCTGCCCGAGGTAGAGCGCCGCTCGCTGCGGCCCGAAGATGGTGACCGGCGCAGCGAATCGCTGGAGTCCGTCGAACAGGAACCAGCGCAGCGACGGGTACAGCTCGCTCGTGAGCTCGATCATGTGCTCCATCTGCGCGTGTCGCTGCTCCACGGCCAGGCCGCGCCAGATGTGCTCGCCGCGAGCGAACGACTCGACCGACTGCACGCTGGTGCACGTCTCGAGGTCGGTGTCGGGGCTGCGGGTCCACGCGAGCCGCGCTGCAGCGGTCTCGATCTTCTGCTCGGGTCGAGACGCGACGAAGTGGGCGAGCTCGTAGCGGATGAGCTGCTCGGACTTCAACAGATCGGGGATCGTCGACGGGACGTAGCGGATCTTGTAGCCACGCGCCTCCTCGAACCAGCCGATCAACCGCTCGTCGTTGGGGGCGAGAGCGTCCACGGCGAACGACGTCTGCTCCTGCAGCATCTCGGCCTGCATCGGTCCGGCGTTGCTCAAGCCGAGCAACCAGTCGATCGACACCTGCTGGCTCGACGCGATCTCGACCAGTGTCTCGGCGCGTGGGAGCCGACGGTTGGCCGGTGACAGCAGTTGCGACATGGTCGAGCGGTCGATCTGCAGGTGCTCGGCGAACCCGCCGCGGCCGAGGCCGCTGCGGCGCACCACGGCGTCGAGCCGCTCGCGGAAGGTGTCGAGCACCGCTCGCCGGTCGATCACGAGACGCACGGTAGCGCACGATGTGGTGGATGCACATCACCTGTGGTGTTCGCGCCACATCGCAGCGGTGCGAGGCGCGCAAATCCCGCGCGTGGACGTCGTGCGCGCACGAGGCGATCCGGCACAATCGCGCTCGTGGGGAGGGACGATCTGCGTCGCGCGCCAGAGCGCACCGAGTGGCCGACGGTCGGCGTGGCCGTCGTCGTGTGGGGCGCGCACCTGGCGCTGTTCACGTGGCACGACACGATGCCGTGGCCGCTGACGATGGTGGCGTTCGCCGTGCTCGGCGGCTGGTACATGTCGCTCCAGCACGAGACCCTGCACGGCCACCCCTCGCCGTGGCCGGTGTTGAACGCCGCGATCGCCTGGGTGCCGTGGTCGCTGTGGTTGCCGTTCCGGGTGTATCGCGACTCGCACCTGCTCCACCACGACATCGACCTCACGCTGCCCGGTGTCGACCCCGAGTCGTTCTACGTGTCACCGGCCGCATGGGACCGGATGGGTCGTGTGCGCCGGGCGGTGCGATGGGTGAACCGCACGTTCGTCGGCCGGCTCGTGGTGGGGCCGTGGCTCGGCATCCCCGCGACCGTGATCGGCGGGGTGCGCGAGGCACGCCGCGACACCTCGGTGCGGCGCACCTGGTTCGTCCACGTCGCCGCCGCCGTCGCCGTCGGGTGGCTGGTGTTCGGGGTCTTCGGGATCCCGTGGTGGCTGTACCTCGTGGGCTACGTGTGGGGCGGCCTCGCCGTGGCGTACGTCCGATCGTTCGCCGAGCACTTCCCCGTGCCCGAGCCGGCGACGCGCTGCGCGATGGTACGGTCGAACGCGGTGATGTCGCTGCTGTTCATGAACGTCAACCACCACCACACCCACCACAGCCTGCCGGGTGTCGCGTGGTACCGGTTGCCGGCGCTGTCCCGGGCGATGGGGGCGGTGGCGATCGCCGCCGACGGCGCCGGTGCCTATCGCGGTTACTGGCAGATCGTGCGGCGGTACGGCGTGCGTCCCCTCGGCCATCCGGTCCATCCCGTCGCCGAGCCGCTGCCACGGTGAACACGCCGACTCGCGAGTCGATCGCCGGTGAGGTCTCGCTGGCGATGTATCCGCTCGCCGAGGTGCGCGACGCGTGGGACCACCTCTGGTGGCAGGTGCATCGCCGCGCCCCGTGGTTGCCCGACACACTCGGCTGGCCGGACGACCCGCCGTCGAGTTGGCGTTCGCCCGATCTGGTGGTGGGCCAGACGTGCGCCTGGCCGTTGATGACCGAACTCGTCGGACGGGTGCGCGTGGTGGGATCGTTCGCCCACGACGTGCCCGATGCCGTCGGGCCGACCTACCGATCGGTGCTGGTCGCGCGCCGGGCCGCACCGCCGGCATCGTTCGCCGGCGGCACCGCAGCGGTGAACGACCGCGGCAGCCTCTCGGGCTGGGTGAGCCTCATCCACGCGGTGCACGGTCCCCGGGCGCGTTGGGAGGGCGAGGTGCGCCTCACCGGGGCCCACGTCGACAGCATCCGGGCCGTGCGTGACGGCGACGCCGACATCGCGTCGATCGACGCCGTCACCTGGTGGCTCGTGTCGACCCTGCGCCCGTCGGCGGTGGCGGGCCTCGCCCCGGTGGGGCAGGGGCCGCGCGTGCCGTGCCTGCCAGTGGTGGTGGGGGCCGCGGTGCCCGACGACGCGCTCGCCGAGCTGCGCGTCGTGCTCGACGACGCCGTGCGCGACGAGGGATTCCGCGACGATCGACGCCGGCTCGCGCTGCGCGGCTTCGTGGGCATCGAACTCGACCAGTACCGGCCGGTCCTCGAGCTGTCGCCGGCACCCGACGCCTGACGGGGTGCGAGCGTCAGCCGGTGGACACGAGCGGCCGCACGTCGACGGGGATACCGGTCATGTGTGCTTGGCTCGACAGCGGTTCGAAGCTGCCCTCACCGATCGGCAACAGCGCGTTGGGGTTGGCGCCGGGGTGCTCGTGGGCGACGCGCAGCCGCGGGCTCGCGGTGTGCCCCCAGCCGTGCACCATCGACACCACACCCGCCATCAGCGCGTCGTCGACCTCGACGGTCGTGGTCACCTCACCGTGGTCGCTCGTGACCACGACCTCGTCACCGTCGCTGAGGCCGAGGCGGTCGGCGTCGTCCGGGTGGAGGCCGAGCGGGTTGCTGGTACGACCGCGCCGCTTCATCCGCTCGAGGTTCGCGAACCACGTGTTGTGCATCCAGGCGTCGCGACGGTGGATCAGGCGCAACCGACCGTCGCCGAGCTGGGCCCGGGTCTCGTCCCAGAGCGCCGTGCAGCGCTCGAGCGCCGCAGCGAACCCGGGCGGGCAACAGTCGACGAGGCCGTCGACGGTGTGCACCTGTTGGTCGAAGAACCTGCCGGGCTCGGGCGCCGGCAGCACCCGTGCCTGCCCGTCGGCCTGCAGGTCGGCGAGGTCGAGGCCGGAGCCCTTCGCGAGCATGTGCCGCCACTTGGCCCACGGATCGGGCGACTCGTCGTCGAGGAGCGAGGGCGCACCCAACTCCTGCAGCACACGATGCGCGATCCACCACTCGGGCTTGCGGTCGGCTGCCGGTTCGACCACGGCCGGGGTGTACTGCGCGAACGGGACCGCGCTGGTGCCGATGTTGACGATGTTGAGGTCGTCACGCTCGTACATGTCGGTGCTCGGCAGCACCACGTGGGCGAGTTCGGCGGTCGCGCTCGGGTAGATGTCGATCACGACGAGCAACTCGAGCTGCTCGAAGGCCTTGCGCAACCGCTGCTGGCCGGCGATCGACAGCAGCGGGTTGCCGGCCACCACGATCATCGCCCGGATCGGCTCGTCGCTGTCGAGGATCGCGTGCGACATCAGCGTGCCCGGCAACGAGCCGCGGCGGAGCCGTCCGAACTCGGTGTCGACGAAGCCCTGCTCGAGGCTGCCCTGACCCGAGCGCGCGTTGGGGTAGAAGCCGTCGCTCTTCAGGTTGCCGCCCTCCACGTCGAGGCGCCCCGTCACGAACGACAGCATGTGCACGAGCCAGTACGCCAGGGTGCCCTGGCGGCCCATGTTGATCCCGGTCGACGCGTGCACCGAGGCGCGAGGCGTGTCGACCCAGGCGCGGGCGAGCTCGCGCACGGTGTCGGCGGGGACGCCGGTGACCGCCTCGGTGGCGTCGGGGGAGTAGGGGGCGATGAACCGGCGCAGGCCGTCGAGGTGGCGGCCGTGGCGAGCGACGAGCTCGTCGCGGAACCCGCCGAGCCGGTCGATCTCGTGCAGGAGGGCGGCGAGGAACCACACGTCGGTGTCGGGACGGATGAGCACCGTGTCGCCGATGCCCTGCTCGGGCGTCTCGATCCGGCGCGGGTTGACGAACACGAAGCGGGCGCCACGACCGGCGGCTCGGCGCATCGAGCCGAGCACGTTGGGGATCGAGTAGAAGCTCGCCTGTGACGCCCGCGGGTTCTCGCCGATGACGAGGCACAGGTCGGTGTGGTCGAGGTCGGGGATCGGGTGCACGTTCGACGACCCGAACACGGCCTCGCTGGCGACGAACTTGTTCGCACAGTCCTGCGTGCCCGACGAGAAGCTGCGCCGCACGCCGAGGGCGCGCAACATCTGCCCGACGTGCAGCGATCCGAGTGCGTTGAACGCCATCGGGTTGCCGATGTACGCCGCCGTCGAGTTGGGGCCGTGCGTGTCCACGACGGCGCGCCACCGACGTGCCACCTCCGCCATCGCCTCGTCCCAGCCCGTGTCGCGCCAGGTGCCGTCGGCCGAGCGCAGCTGGGGGTGGTCGAGCCGGTCGGGGTCGTGGTGCAGGTCGACGGCGGCCAGCCCCTTGTGGCACGAGAACCCCTTGGTCACCGGATGGGCCCGGTCGGGCGAGAGCTTCGTCAACCGCCCGTCCTCGACGCGAGCGACGAGTCCGCACGACGGCTCGCAGATCCGACAGAAGGTGCTGATCTCGCGCGTGGTCCCCATGTCGCGAGACTACGAGACGGGTTCAGCCGAGCAGGAGGTCGAGCACGCGATCGACATCGCTCAGATCGGCGAGCGCGTGATCGGCGCCCAGCGCCTCGAGCGCCGGCAGGTCGAACGTGCCGGTGGCGACGAGCAGACACCGGCACCCCGCGCCACGGGCACACGCCAGGTCGCGGGGCGTGTCGCCGATGACCCACACCGTCGACGGATCGACGTCGCGGCCGATGTGCACACCGAGACGCCCGAGCGCGAGGCGGACGAGTTCGGTGCGGTCGTGGTGGTCGGAGCCGTAGCCGCCGTGGTCGAGCAGGAGGTGGTGGTCGAACCCGGCGGCGGCCAGCTTGCGACGTGCGACGAACTCGATGTTGCCCGTGACCACCGACTGCACGGCCTGCGAGCCGCAGCGATCGAGGATCGTGGCCACCCCGGGGAGGGTGACGATCGCCTCGCGGAGCTCGTCGGCGAGCTCGTCGTACGTGCGCTCCACTTCGGCGAGCAGCTTCGCCACGTAGGTGTCGTCGTCGATGCCGATGGCGACCAGCAGGTCGCGAGCGATGAGGGGATCGGTCTTGCCGCCGAAGTCGTAGCGCACCCGAGCGATCGGCGAGCCGGTGATCGCCTCGAGCGCCCGTGCGAACGCGCGCACCCCGACACCCGGGGTCCGCATCAACGTGCCGTCGATGTCCCACAGCAGCACGGGTGCCCCATCGCCGACGCTCATCGACCCGAGGGTACCGCGCCGACCGAGCGGCCCTTCGTGAGCCGGATGCGCAGCCGGTGCGCATCCGGCTCACGAACACGCGTCGTCCGTGAGCGGCATGCGCAGCCGGTGCGCATCCGGCTCACGAAGGACGGGATCGACCGGTTCGGCACGTCGCGGCGGTAGGGTCGTCGTCGGCGGTGCGGCACGAAACGGTGCTCGCCGCGGTCGAATGCAGCGCACGACAGCGCCAGGTGCCCTCACGAGGGCGAGTCGCCCGGAGGGCGGCGGCCGAGCATCGCGGCCCCCGACTCCTCTGGAAGGACCCCCCATCCCATGACCACCTCCCCTCGCGCCGCCGGCGCGCCCTCGCATCGACGTCGTCGTCGCCGTCCCGACACCAACCGTCCGGATGCCAACCGTGCGCACCACACCACGACGCACGTGGCGGCCGCCCGCCCCCACACCGTCGCCGACCGCTCGCCCGCTCGCGGCGATGACTTCGTCTCGCTCGGCGTGCCGGCCTCGGTGGTGGAGGTCCTCGCCCGGCGCGGTGTCACGGCACCCTTCCCCATCCAGACCGCCACGCTGCCCGACTCGCTCGCCGGCCGAGACGTGCTCGGTCGCGGCCGGACCGGCAGCGGCAAGACCCTCGCGTTCGCCCTGCCGACCGTGCTGCGCCTCGCCGCGTCGCCCAGCCGTCGCCAGCCCGGCCGGCCGCGGGCACTGGTGCTCGTCCCCACCCGCGAGCTCGCGAACCAGGTGCTCGAGACCCTCCGGCCGATTGCCGATGCGCTCGGTCTGCGCACCACCACCGTCTACGGCGGTGTGGGGCAGCAACCACAGGTGCGGGCGCTGCAGGCCGGTGTCGACGTCGTCATCGCCTGCCCCGGTCGCCTCGACGATCTCATCGGCCAGCGGCACTGCTCGCTCGGGTCGGTGGAGATCACGGTGCTCGACGAGGCCGACCACATGGCCGACCTCGGATTCCTGCCGGTGGTGCGCCGACTGCTCGACGCCACACCGCCGACCGGCCAGCGGCTGCTGTTCTCCGCCACGCTCGACCGTGGTGTCGACGTGCTCGTGCAGCGCTACCTCAGCGAGCCCGTCACGCACTCGGTCGATCCCGAGGTCGCACCGGTCGCCTCGATGACCCACCACGTGTTCGCCGTCGCCCTGGCCGACAAGCCGGCCGTCGTGCACGAGCTGGCCGGCGGACGTGAACGTTCGTTGTTGTTCACCCGCACCCGTCACGGCGCGAAGAAGCTCGCGAAGCAGCTCACCGCCGCGGGCATCCCCGCCGTCGAACTGCACGGCGACCTGTCGCAGAGCGCCCGTGAACGCAACCTCGAGGCGTTCACGAACGGGAGCACCCGGGTGCTCGTCGCCACCGACATCGCTGCCCGTGGCATCCACGTCGACGAGGTCGCCCTCGTCGTCCACGTCGATCCGCCGGCGGAGCACAAGGCCTACCTGCACCGCTCCGGCCGCACCGCCCGTGCCGGTGCGTCGGGGGTCGCCGTCACGCTGATGACGCCCCAACAGACCGGCGACGTCCGGGCGCTCGCGAAGGCTGCGTCGATCGAGCCGGTCATCACCCGCGTGGCTCCCGGGCACGTTGCGATCACCTCGCTGGTCGGCGAGCCCGCACCTCGCCGGCACGTCCGCGTCGCGTCGCCGGCACCGGCTCCCGCGCCCCAGCGCGCTGCACGACGCACCGACGGCCGCACCGACGGCCGCACCGACGACCGCGACAGCGCCCGTCCGAGTGGTGGACGCGGCCGTCGCCAGGCCGGCCGCAGCAGCGGTCAGGGGCGCGTCAGCGCGCCTGCCAACGGCCGTCGGCCGTCGTCGTCAGGCGGCCGCTCGCGACGAGGCGCCTGAGCGACATCTCCGCCGAGCGGCGCTCGACGGTGTCGACGAAGGGCAACGTCACGTGGGGCCGGTACACGAACCGGTGGGTGACGAAGTCCTCCATCGACCGTGGCTCGTTGGCGAACGCCACCATCGCGTCCTCGCGGCGCGGGATCGCCGAGGCGAACGCGTCGAGCGCCTCCACGAACGCGTCACGCCCGTCGATCACGCCCTTGTGGTGGAACGTGACGTACCAGCGGGCCTCGATCTCGCGCACCCGCTGCAGCGACCGCTCGAAGTCGTCGAGGCTGCTGTAGGTGTCGCCGTACAACGGGCCGAACGCCGACAGGTCGATGTCGCCGGTCACCAGCACCCCGTCGGGTTCGATCAGCAACCCGCAGTGCCCGGCGGTGTGACCGGGGAGGTGCACGAAACGGATCGTCGCCCCGCCGAGGTCGAGTACGTCGCCGTCCACGTGTCCGACCGCGTCGGGTCGGGCGACGTAGGTGAACTCGTCGATCAGGGTCTGGCGGAACGCGTCGGCTCGGTCGCCGGACATGCCGAACATGTCGAGCAGGCCGTCGATCGAGCGGATGCCGATCAGATCGTCCTCGTGCACGTGCACGATGGCGTCGGGGTAGAG
Organism: Acidimicrobiaceae bacterium; assembly: GCA_020637235.1. GTDB lineage: Bacteria > Actinomycetota > Acidimicrobiia > Acidimicrobiales > Ilumatobacteraceae > VFMC01. The sequence continues at coordinate 21,469 of JACJWG010000008.1, forward strand.
GTGCACCCCGGCCACGTGGTCCTCGTGGGTGTGGGTGAGCACCACGTGATCCGCGCCGGGCACCTGCGCACGGACGCGCAGCGAGGTGGACGGGTCGATCACCGCGGTCGCATCAGCACCCACCACGAGCACGCTGTTCCCGGCGGGATAGCGACCACCGTCGAGCCCCACGAGCACGGTGGTGTGCGGGCCGAGGACACGGTCCGGTGCGTGGTCGAGCGGCGACGGGTCGGACGTGGGCATCGAGGTAGCTTGGCCGATGCCGTCGTGAAGCGGCGAGACGGTCGGTCTCCGGCGAGCGGGGCGTCAGCGTGTGGGCGGCACGTCGCCGAAGCTGATGCCCATCTCGCGAGCCGTGCGCACCGTGTCGGAGTCGAGCGGCACCTTCTTCTGCCGTCCGCTCACCTGCGCGAGTGGCACGTGGGTCACCTCGTCGTTCGCGAGGCACACCATCACGCCGTCGTGCCCGGCCGCGAGGGCACGCACCGCTGCAGCACCGAAGCGCATCGCCAGGATGCGGTCGAACGAGGTGGGCGAGCCGCCGCGCAAGAGGTGGCCGAGCACCACCGTGCGCGCCTCCTTGCCGGTGAGCTCCTCGAGTTCGTCGGCCACCTTGTGCCCGATGCCGCCGAGGCGCTCCACCTGGCCGGCACCCGCCGCCTCGAGCGTGGTGTGACCGCCGCCCACGGGGGTGGCCCCCTCGGCGACGACCACGATCGAGAACTTCGAGCCGTTGTCGTGGCGATGGGCGATGGTGGCCGCCACGGGCGCCAGGTCGTAGGGCACCTCGGGGATCAAGATCGCGTGAGCACCCGACGCCACCCCTGCGTGCAGCGCGATCCATCCGGCGTACCGGCCCATCACCTCCACCACGATCACGCGACCGTGGGAGGTGGCCGTGCTGAACAGCCGGTCGATGCACTCGGTGGCGAAGCTCACCGCGCTGTCGAAGCCGAACGTCGACACGGTGGCCTCGAGGTCGTTGTCGATCGTCTTCGGCACCCCGACCACGTGGAGGCCGTGCTGGTGCAGGTGATGGGCGATGCCGAGCGAACCGTCGCCGCCGATGCTGATCAGCGCGTCGATGCCGCGCTCCGCGAACTTGTCGAGCAGTTCGGCCGTGCGGTCGATCTCGGTCCACGAGCCGTCGGGCTGTTGCACCGGGAAGCGGGTCGGGTTGCCGCGGTTGGTGGTGCCGAGGATCGTGCCTCCCTGATGCACGATGCTGCGGACCCGCTCGCGGGAGAGTTCCATCACGCCACCATCGGCGTATTCCTGCGGGTAGAGCAGACCGTTGAAGCCGTCGCGGATCCCGACGACCTCCCAGCCACGATCGTGCGCGGCGAGGCTGGCGGCTCGGATGACGGCGTTGAGGCCAGGGGCGTCGCCGCCACCGGTGCTGAGTGCGATGCGGCGGATGTTGGAAGCGGGCGGAGGGACCACGTGGCGATGTTACGTCGCGGTCACCTGGCCACGGACGGGACCTCCGACCTCACTACGGTGACGCACATGACGTTGCCCGCGGTGACGAACGATCTCGAGCGAGCGGCCCACGATCTCGCCGAACACGGGCTGTGCCTCGTCGGTGGTGTCCTCGGAGCCGACGAGCTCGCCGAGGTGCGCCGGCGCCTGTACGCGGCGGCCGACGACGACCTGGCCTCGGGTGCTCGTCAGCCGTTCGTGATGGACGACCCCGCCGACCGGTCGAACGTGCGCGTCTGGAACCTGCTGAACCGTGGGTGGTGCTTCGTCCGTCTGGCCGAGCACCCGGCGGCGCTGCACCTGCTGCGCGGGCTGCTCGGATGGCCCCTGCAGCTGTCCAACATCTCGGCCAACATCACCGGACCCGGAGGGGGACGGATGGTGATGCACGCCGATCAGCTCTACATGCCGCAGCCGTGGAGCGGCCCGCAGGGTGCCAACGTCGTGTGGATGGCCGACGACTTCACAGCCGAGAACGGTGCGACGCGGGTGGTGCCGGGGAGCCACCGCCACCAACGCACGCCGGGGCCGGTCGACCAGACCGCGCCCACGGTGCCGCTCGAGGCGCCGGCCGGCACGATGTGCGTGATGGACGGTCGAGTGTGGCACCACACCGGCGACAACGTCACCGCGTCGTCCACCCGGGGCGGCATCTTCGCGTGGTACACGATCCCGATCTACCGGACGCAGGAGAACTGGTTCTTGTCGCTCGATCCGCTGGTGGTGCAGCAGGCGTCGGACACGATGCTCGAGCTGCTCGGCTATCGCGCGCAGGGCCTCGGTCTGGTGAACGGGCGGTCGCCGCGATGAGCCGGCCCGCAGCGGAGATCGGGCGCGACGCCGATGTCGTCGTGGTGGGTGCCGGCGTCGCCGGGCTGGCTGCGGCGCTCGCCGCTCGCGCCCGCGGGGCGCGGCGGGTGTCGGTGCTCGAGTCGGAGCACGTCGTCGGTGGCTCCGCGCTCGGCACCGACGGTGCCATCGCCGCAGCCGGCACTCGCCGTCAGCGTGCACGCGGTGTCGTCGACCATCCGGCGGCACTGGTGCACGACCACGTGCAGCGCAACGGTGGCGACCTCGACGTGGCGCTGGTGCGGCTGCTCGCCGAGGCGATCGTGCCCACGATCGACTGGCTCGGCGACCTCGGCGCAAGGTTCCACGACGAGCTCGGGATCGGCGACGACCTCGTCGCCCGGTTGCACGTGCCGGTCGGCGGTGCAGCGTCGATCGTCGAGGTGCTCCACGGCCGGTGCCGGGACGCCGGCGTCGAGGTGTCGCTCGGTCGTCGCGTCGAGCGGCTGGTGGTGCACGACGGTGCGGTGGCCGGCGTGGCAGACCGGTCCGAGGAGGAGGCGATCGGTGCGGGGGCGGTGGTGCTGGCGGCGGGCGGCTTCGGCCACGACGCCGAGCTGCTGGCCGCGCACTTCCCGTCGGCCGCTGCCACGGGCGAGGCGTGGTACGTGGGTGCGCCGGGTAGCCGCGGCGACGCCCTGCGCCTCGGTGCACACGTGCAGGCGCAGACGGTCGGCCACGACATCGGCCTGCGACATCTGCACGCGGGCGGCGATCGGGTCGTGGAGCCCGAGCTGCCCGGCTGGGTGGTGCTCGTCGACGGCGACGGCCGGCGGGTGTGTGACGAGACGTCCACGGCGGCGACGCTCGACCAGGTGGTGCGCCGTCACGGCGACCGGGTGTGGGCGATCTGCAGCACCGCTCAACTGGTGGCGTCGGACGCCACGGTGCGTTCGCACCGCCCGCTGCCGGGTGCCACGCCGCGGCCGTCGGCGCGATGGACGGTCGACGGTGTGGAGACGATGCTGCGTACCGGACGAGCCGTGCGTGGCGTCACGGTGGCCGACCTGGCGCTCGCGCTCGACATCGACGCCGCCGTGCTCGGTGGCACGATCGATCGGTACCGGGCCGATGCCGACCGGCGCGACGACCGCCAGTTCGGGAAGGACCCGACGTCGCTCGAACCGCTCGGCGCCGGCCCGTACGTCGCCGTCGAGCTGCGCCCGTCGGCGGTGAGTCTCACCACGCACGGGCTCAGGGTCGACCAGGCGGCGCAGGTGCTCGACGCAGCGTCACGCCCGATCGACGGGTTGTTCGCCGCCGGCGAGTGTGTCGGTGGGGTGCTCGGCGGTCATGTCGGCCGTGGCCTGCCGCTCGCTGCGGCGCTCGTGTTCGGGCGCACGGCCGGCGAGTCCGCCGCAGCCCGGTCGTTGCGTCGCCTGCGTCAGCCGTAGGAGGCCTTCGGCGTCCAACCGCCGAAGCCGCTGACGTCGCTCTCCTGCACGTCACCGATCACCTCGGTCACCCACGACAGGCGCTCGCGCAGGATGCGGTTGACACCGCCGTTCAGCGTGGCGGCCGACACGGCGCACGAACCACAGGCACCGGTGAGCTGGAGCCGGACGACCCCGGTCTCGACGTCGACGCCCAGCACCTCGAGCGCCCCGCCGTCGGCGGCGATGACCGGCTGGATCACGTCGATCACATCGGCCAGATCGCGCACCCGGCGCGAGGCGTCGGGGTGCTCACCGGTGACCGGGAAGGGGCTCGTCGTCGGTTCCACGGTCCCATCCAACCCCGTCCGACCGATTTTCATGCCATCCGACTACCGAAAATCCGCTTCGTGATCAGAGGCGCTCGATGATGGTGGCGGTCCCCATGCCGCCGCCGGTGCACATCGTCACCAGGCCGGTCGACAGGTCGCGGCGCTCGAGCTCGTCGAGCAGGGTGCCGATCAGCATCGAGCCGGTCGCACCGATCGGGTGGCCGAGTGCCATCGCGCCGCCGTTCACGTTCGTCTTGTCCCAGTCGGCGCCCGTGTCGCGCAGCCACTTCAGGACGACCGCTGCGAACGCCTCGTTCACCTCGAACAGGTCGATGTCGTCGATCGTCATCCCGGCCTTCTTCAGCACCAGGTGGGTGGCCGGACCGGGGGCCGTGAGCATGATCACGGGCTCGGTGCCGGCCACGGCGGTCATCACGATCCGGGCTCGCGGCGTCATGCCGTGGGCCTTCGCGTAATCGGGCGACGTGACGAGCACCGCGCCTGCCCCGTCGACCACACCCGAGCTGTTGCCGGCATGATGTACGTGCTCGATCGCGTCGATGTGGGGATAGGCGAGGCGGGCGATCTCGTCGATGCTCTTGCCACGGTCGGGCAACACGTGTGAGCCCATACCGGCGAAGCTCGGCGCCAGCTTGGCGAGGTCGGCCAGGGTGGTGCCCGGGCGCGGGAACTCCTCGTGGTCGAGCGCCAGGGTGCCGTCGTCGTGGAAGATCGGCACCAGCGACTTGTCGAAGCGGCCCTCGGCGATCGCGGCCTGGGCGCGGTTCTGGCTGTCGACGCCGAGCTGGTCGCACTGCTCGCGGGTGAACCCCTCGGTGGTGGCGATCAGGTCGGCCGAGATGCCCTGGGGCACCATGTCGTACTGGTCGCGCAGGTGCCGGTTGTTGGCGGTGAACCCGTCGACGTGCATCGGCGCAGGTCGCGACATGCTCTCCACGCCGCCGGCGACGACGAGGTCCTGGAAGCCCGACAGCACCCCCATCGCCGCGAAGTTCACGGCCTGCTGGCCCGAGCCGCAGAAGCGGTTGAGCGTCACGCCGGGGGCCTCGATCGACCAGCCGGCGTCGAGTGCGGCCATGCGGGCGATGTCCATCGAGTGGTCACCGCTGCCGGCGCCGCAGCCCATGACGACGTCGTCGACCTCGCGGGTGTCGAACCCGTTGCGTTGCTGCAGGGCGTTCAGCACCTGGGCGAGGATGCGCTGCGGGTGCACCTGGTGCAGGGCGCCGCTCTCCTTGCCCTTGCCACGCGGCGAGCGCACGGCGTCGATGATCCAGGCTTCACGTTCCATTCGGGGGTTCTCCTGTGGTGATGTCGTTCAGGGTCGGGCGGCCGGCCGGACGAGCTCGCCGGGTCGGGTGTCGAGGGCTTCGGCGACGAGCGAGCCGTCGCGTACGACCGGCACGCCGTTGACGAGCAGGTGACGCATGCCCTCGGGCTGGTCGGCGGTCAGCCGCTCGCAGTCGGCCGGGAAGTCGCGCACCCGACGCAGCGGGCCGGGCGCGACGGTTGCCGGATCGAACACGGCCAGGTCGGCGATCGCGCCCTCGCGAACCACGCCACGATCCGCGAAGCCGAAGATGTCGGCCTGCTGCTGGGTGAGCTTGTGGATCGCCTCCTCGAGCGTGAGCACACCCTTGCCCCGCACCCAGTTGCCGAGCAGATCGGTGGCGAGTGGCGCATCGCACAGTTGGCCCACGTGGGCGCCGGCGTCGCTCAGCCCCAGGGTGCACCCCTCGGTGCGCAGCAGGGTGGCGATGCCCTCCTGGTCGTCGTTCGCGAGCACGGCCTTCACCCGGAACCGCCGCAGATCGGGTTCGTCGAGGGTGAGATCGAGCAGGGTGTCGAACGGATCGGCCTCGCGCTCGGCGGCCAGATCGATCAGCCGGCGCCCGACGTGTTCGGGATGGGCGTCGCTCTCCATGATCTCGTAGGTCTCCCAGCGCGGCGGGATGCCCTTGCCCGACGACCAGCCGTCGCGCACCCGCTGGCGCCACTCGAGGTCGGCGTAGTGGGCGCGCCGCCCGTAGATCGACATCGGCATCAACTCGGCGAACACCGGTGACGTGTTCAGGGTGAACGGTTCGATCATCGTCATCGAGAACGTCAGCGGCCGGCAACTCACCTGCGGGTACACCTGGGCGCCGCGAGCGACGCCGCGCTGGTGGATCTCGAGCGCCTTCAGATGTGCGCCGGTGTTGGTGGTGAGCAACGCGGTCCAGGTGAGCGGCACGCCCAACTCGAGCTGGAGGTCGTAGAGCTGTTCGAAGCGCAGTCCGTCGCTGGTGCCGTTGATGCCGATGACACCGCGGCCGGTGTCGGCCACGGCGCGGCAGAGCCCCTCGACCTCGGCCCGATCCGCCCACCGGCTCGGGATCGGACGACCGTCGGCGCCCAGGTGGGTGACCGCGAAGCTCGTCGCGAATCCCACCGCGCCGGCGTCCATCGCCTCGCTGACGAGCGACGCCATCTGCTCGATCTCGTCGCGGGTGGCGGTGCGTGCCGAGGCGTCCTCGCCCATCACGTAGATCCGCAGCGGGGTGTGGCCGATGTAGGCCGCGTAGTTGAGCACCGTGCCGCGCTGCTCGATCGAGCGCAGGTACTCGGGGAACGACTCGAACTCCCACGGGATGCCGGCGTTCAGCGATGCCGGATCCATGTCCTCGACCTTCTCGAGGGTGTGTGCGATGAGCTCTCGGTCGTCGGGGCGGGTGGGCGCGATCGAGAAGCCACAGTTGCCGGCCACCACGGTGGTGACGCCGTGGAAGCACGACGGTGTGAGCGCCGGGTCCCAGAAGACCTGCGCGTCGTAGTGGGTGTGGATGTCGATGAAGCCCGGGCTGACCACGCAGCCGGTGGCATCGAGTTCGCGATCGCCGGCCAGGTCGGTTCCGATCGCGACGATCCGGCCGTCGCGCACCGCGACGTCGGCGCGCACCCCGGGGGCACCGGTGCCGTCCACCACGGTGCCGCCGCGGATGACGAGCACCTCACCGTCGGTACGGTCGCCCGAGCGTCGGATGGTCTGGTCCTCGCCCATCGGTCCTCCTCCGTCAACCTCGAACCACGCGTCGAGTCGCCGCGGGTACTCGTCATCGTCGCACGTCGCACGGCCCCTCGGCGGGGTCGGACGCAAGAGGTCGTTGGTCCCTGGCATCGGCCCGGGCGGGCGGGACACTCGGATCGGAGACCACCACACGGCCCGCACCGTGCGGGCCCGCATGAGGAGGTGCCTCATGAGCAAGAACAAGATCAGCCCCGCCGCCGAGCAGTGGCCGGCATTCCTTCGCACACTCGGGCTGCCCGAGTCGTGGCAGCAGTTCCTCGACGCGGAGACCATCCGGGTCGAGCAGTTCCGCGACGGCGACACACTCGTCGTGCGGGCCGAGTTGCCGGGCATCGATCCCGAGCGCGACGTGGACGTCACCATCGCCGACGGGATGCTGCGCATCCACGCCGAACGGACGCAGCGCCGGACACCCGAGCCGAGCACCGGCACCGACACCTTGCACGCCCGGAGCGAGTTCCGGTACGGTGCGTTCACCCGTGTGCTCGCGCTGCCGGCCGGCACCGCCGACGCCGATGTGACGGCGACCTACACCGACGGCATCCTCGAAGTACGGGTGCCCACCCGCCCCGACGACGACCGCTCGCGCAAGGTGGCGGTGACCAGGAGTTGACCGGCCGGGCGCCGATCGGTCCCCGCTCGTCGACGTCGCCGCGACAAAGATGAGCGGGTGACCGACCGACGCCCTCGTCCCGTCGCCCGACGCACCCTGATCCTCGCCCCGCTGCCCGTCGCAGCCGCGCTGCTCGTGGCCTGTGGCAGCGACGCCCCCGATCTGCCGGGCCTCTCGGCGACGGGCGAGCGGGGTCGCGCCGCCGCGTCCCGGTTCGGTTGTGCGGCCTGCCACGGCGCGAGTGGTGAGGGTGGTCCGAACGGCACCGGCTCGGCCTTCGTCGGCCTGTACGGATCGACCGTCACCCTCGACGACGGCACCACCGTCGTGGCCGATGAGGCATACCTCACCGAGTCGATCGTCGACCCGCACGCGAAGCAGGTGGCGGGCTATCCGCAGCTGATGCCCGAGGTGGCCCTCACCGAGCAGGACGTCGCGGCGATCGTGCAGTACATCGTCGAGCTGGCGACCCCCGCCGCCACGGGCACACCCTGATAGAACACGAGGTGATCGGCCGTCGAACGGGCGGCCGCAGCTTCGTGAGGGGATCGACATGCAGGTGAAGGCCGCCGTACTCCGCGACCCGGCAGGCGCGTACGCGATCGAGGACGTCGAGCTCGCCGCACCGCGTGCCGACGAGGTGCTGGTGCGCATCGTCGGTGCCGGCATGTGCCACACCGACGTCCTCCCGCGCACCGGGATGATCGCACCACCGCCGGTGATCACCGGTCACGAGGGCGCCGGCGTCGTGGAAGCCGTCGGTGCCGACGTCACCGGCGTGCAGGTGGGCGACCACGTGGTGCTGTCGTTCGACTCGTGCGGCGCGTGTCGCAACTGCCTCGTCGACCAGCCCGCCTACTGCGACACGTTCATGGCCCGCAACCTGTTCGGGGTGAACCTCGACGGCTCGACGCCGGTGACCGGCGCCGACGGTGCCCCGGTGTCGGCACGCTGGTTCGGTCAGTCGTCGTTCGCCACGCACTGCCTCGCCACCGCCCGCAACGTGGTCGTGGTCGACCCGAGCCTGCCGCTCGAGCAGCTCGGGCCGCTCGGCTGCGGCATCCAGACCGGTGCCGGATCGATCCTGGTCGCGATGGACGTCCAGCCGGGCACCAGCCTCGTCGTGTTCGGCGCCGGTGCGGTCGGGCTCGCCGCCGTGATGGCGGGCAGGGTGGCCGGTGCCTCGACGATCATCGCCGTCGACCTGCAGCCGCACCGCCGCGACCTCGCGCTCGAACTCGGTGCCACCCACGCACTCGACGGCGCCGATCCTGGGATCGTGGCGGCGATCCTCGAGATCACCGGCGGTGGCGCGCAGTACGCGTTCGACACCACGGGCATCCCTGCGGTCATCAAGAACGGTCTGCTGGCGCTCCGGATGACGGGCGTGATGGGCCTCGTCGGGGTGCAGCAGGGCGACCTGGTGCTCGACAGCTCGAGCTGGATCGGCAAGACGATGATGAACATCCTCGAAGGCGGCGCGAAGCCCCAGGATTTCATCCCACGGATGATCCAGCTGTGGCAGGACGGCCGCTTCCCGTTCGACCGTCTGATCGAGACGTATCCCATGAGCCGGATCAACGAAGCCGAGCAGTCGTCGCTCGCCGGCGGCACGATCAAGCCGGTGCTGCTGCCCGAGGGCTGAGCCTCGCCGGCCCCGAGCGCCGGATCTCCGACGGGGCCGGGTCATCCGCGTCCGGTGCCCGCGTCGGCGGGTACCGTCGGCCCGTGCGTCGGGGTCCGGTGATCGGGGCGGTGGTGGTGGCAGTGGCGCTGATCGCCGCCGCCTTCACCGGCATCTCCACGGTCGACGCCACCGTCGGCGGTGCGGCCGACCGCCGGTTCGGACTCGTGCGGCTCGACGGGCTCGTCGGGGAGTCGTTGCTGCTCGTCGGCGTCGCACTGGTCGGGCTCACCATCGCCGGCGCCCGCCGCGCCGTGCCCGTCGGGGCGGTGTTGGGTGCGGCCGCCCTCGCGGCAGCGTCGTCGTTCGTGGCTCGTGTGTCGCTCGCCGCCGACGCCGACGCCGTGCGCGACTTCCTCGCCGGCGGCGGCTCGGCCGCCGGGGCCGACAGCCGGCTCGTCACGGCGGTCGACGGCCGGCTCACCGACATCGACGTGGGTGCCAACCTCGTGTTGCTCGCGACGGCGGGTGCGGCTGCGTTGGTGACGCTCGGTTGGGTGGCGTGGGTCGAACTCGACGATCGCCGACGCCACCTCGCGCCGGTCGCCGACGACTCGCACGGACCGATCGCCGATCCATCACAGGATCCTCACATCTGAGCTGCATCGTGCGTGCTGCCATCGACCCCCCGGTGGCCGCCAGCCCGAGGAGTTCGAGATGTCCCCCCGATCCGCCCGCCGCACCGCCATCGCGGCCGCACTCGCGTCGCTCACCGTCGCGCTCACCGTCACCGGCGCCTCCGGCGTCGTCGAGGCCGCCGTGCCGGTACGCGGCACCTTCACCCCCGTCGAGCCCGTCCGCGTGCTCGACACTCGCGACGGCACCGGCGTCGCGGCGCAACGGCTCGGTCCGGTGGGCGCCGGGCAGGTGATCGAACTCGACGTCACCGGCGTCGGGGGCGTGCCCGACACCGGCGCCGGTGCCGTCGTGCTCAACGTCACCGTCACCGAAGCGCCCGGCCGCGGCTTCGTCACCGTGTTCCCCTGCGGCGATCTCCGCCCGACGGCGTCGAACCTCAACTTCCGCCAGGGCGTCAACGTCGCCAACCAGGTGACGGCGAAGATCGGTCGTGACGGGCACGTGTGCTTCTTCACCTCGGCCGAGACCCAGCTCGTGGCCGACCTCGGCGGCTGGTACGCCGACGACGTCGCCACGGTGCCCGGGTTCTTCTACGAGCAGTTGACACCGGCCCGCATCGTCGACACGCGCGACGGCACCGGACTCGGGAGCCGAGCGATCGCACCGATGGCCGCCGGCGAGGTCCTCCGCGTCACCATCCCCGGTGCCGGTGGCGTTCCGGCCGATGCCGACGTGCGAGCCGTCACGATGAACGTCACCGTCACCGAGCCGGCGGCGGCGGGATACATCAGCGTCTACCCGTGCGACCAGGACCGGCCCGTCGTGTCGAACGTCAACTTCGATCCGGCCAACCCGACCGTCGCCAACCTCGCGACCGCCAAGGTGTCCTCGACCGGTGAGGTGTGCTTCTTCGCCTCGGCCGAGACCGAGCTCATCGTCGACGTGCAGGGCTGGTTCTCGCCGGACAACGCGGTGGCGTACACCGCACTCACCCCGGTCCGAGCGCTCGACACCCGCGATGGCACCGGCGTCGCCGGGTCGCGGCCCGACCGGGCCGGCCGGGGCGAGATCGTCCGGCTGCACATCGCCGGCGAACACGGCGTGCCGAGCGACGCCGCAGCCGTGTTGCTCAACGTCACGATCACCGAGGCCGATGGTCGTGGGTACGTGACGGCCTGGCCGTGCGGCACGGCGCGTCCGGTCGCCTCGTTCCTCAACTTCGTGCGGGGCGTCGACCAGGCCAACCTCACCCCGGTCGGCATCGGGACCGGTGGCGACGTGTGCCTCTTCGTGAGCGAGGGCACCGAGGTCGTGGCCGACGTGAACGGCTACTTCGAGCGGCAGGCCTGATCGCCTGATCCGTCGAGGGCGATGCCGGCGGGTCGGACGACCCGCCGGCATCGCCGCGCCGGCGGGTCGGCGAGCCCTGCTCAGCGAACGCCGGCGATGAGCGGACGGACGATGCGCTGCGGAGCGCCGACCAGTGCGCCGAACAGGAACGCCCGCCGGGGGAGCCACACCGCCCGCTTCCCGCGCTCCACCCCGTCGGCCGCCGCACGAGCGACCCGCTCGGCCGAGACGTTCGGCATCAGCTGCAGGTGGCGGAGTCGGGCGAACGACTTCACCGTCGGCGGGTACTCGAGCTGGTCGAGCAGGTCGGTCGGCACGGGGCCCACCTCGAGCGTCGTCACCTTCACGTCGCTGCCGTGCAGATCCTCCAGCAGGATCCGACCGAAGTGGCTGAGGCCCGACTTGGTGCCGCAGTACACGGCGAGGCCGGGGAAACCGCCGTTGGCCGCCATCGACGAGATGTTCAGCACATGGCCCCGGTTGCGCTCGCGCATCCCGGGCAGCACCATCCGGGTGAGCTGCATCGGCACCGTGAGGTTGAGCCGGACCACGTCGTCGATCTCGGCCTCGGTGGTGTCGAAGAAGCTCTTGGTGTACTCCATGCCGGCGTTGTTCACGAGCACGTCCACCGGTCCGGCGGCGGCCTCGGCGCGTCCGACGAGCCCGTTCACCTGAGCGGCGTCGAACAGGTCGCACGGCAGCGCGTACCCGTCGAGTTCGGCCGCGAGTTCGTCGAGCGGCCCGGCACTGCGGGCGGCGAGGCTCACCCGGGCACCCCGCGCAGCGAACTCGCGAGCGATCGCCGCGCCGATCCCGCGTGACGCCCCCGTCACCAACACGTGTCGGTCCCTGATCTCCATGGGGCCGTAGTGTCGCGCGTCGTGGACGCCACCGGTGACCTCCCCCAGCCCGGCCCCGACGACGACCCGACTGGCCGGGCGCCGATCGCCGAGCCAGGACTCTGGCCGAGCCCGTGGCCGGCCGAGGACGGCGGACCGCGGCGCCTCGCCGCGGCACGACGTCCGACGGGTGTCGGGCTGCGCGAGGGCGGCACCCTCCGGTCTCACGGCCGGCTCGCGATCGCCTCGACGATGGTGGTGCTGCGCGACCCGGGCGAGGTGTATCTGCTGTGCCACTCGGCGGGCGACGACGCGATCAGCTGGGTCGAGCAGGTGCACCCCGAATCGCTCGAGACGGTGCGACGCTCGCCCGATCTGCCCGGCGGACCGACGTGGCCCGGCGGGATCGTCGCACACGCCGACGGCTCGCTGTACGTCGTGTTCGGCGCCCACGCGCACCGGCTGTCGCCCGAGCTGGCGGTGCTCGCATCCACCCGGCTGCCCCGGTGGCGGCCCTACAACAGCTTCGTCGTGTTGCCCGACGGGTCGCTCGCGACGAAGGACTTCGGGGGCCGTCGCCCAGGCGGGGCGGACGACGGCCAACCCACCGACGGCGACGGGCTGGACACCGACCTCGTCGTGCTCGCGCCCGGCAGCCTCCAGATCGTCGCCCGGGTGACGGTGCCCGAACCGTCGGTGGCGCGCCTCAGTGCCGACGGCGACACGGTGTACCTGGTGTGCGACCGCAGCGTGCGGCGTGTGCGCTGGTCGTCGACGGCTCGCTCGCTCGAGCTCGACCCCGACTTCGCACCCGTGTACCGCACGCTGCCCGGCCAGACACACGGATGGGACGCGGTTGTCGCGGACGGAGCAGCCTGGTTCCTCGACGACGGGGCCGGCAGCGAGCGGTATGCCGGGAGCTTCCGCGGCATCGGCACCAACGAGGCCCCGCTGCACCTGGTGCGGGTCGATCTCGGCAACGGCGCCGTGTCGATGGTGGAGGTGTGCGGCGAACCGAACGGGCTGATCGCGAACCCGCCGGCGATCGATCCCGGCCGCCGTGTCGTCATCGGCTACGACAGCTCGAACGCCAGGATCACCGCGTGGCGGTACGACGCGCCGTTCACGGCGTTCCGTCCGTTGTGGCACCGTCGGATCAACCAGGCGATGCACCCGCTGCTGTTCGCTGCCACGGGCGAGTTGCTCGTGAACGACCACGACGGTGAGCGTGGCATCGACCAGGCCGTCGTGCTCGACGTCGAGACCGGTGACGAGCTCGGGCGGGTCGACACGGCCAGCCCGCTGCAGAGCGTGCTGTTCGCCGCCCCCGGTTGGTCGACGACCGATGCGTACGTCGTGAGCTTCGCCGGGATCACCCGCATCTGGAGCGAGTGACCGGGGCCGAGCGGTGAAAGATGTGGCCTGGCGCCGTCGTCAGGTGAGGGCGATGATCGAGCGGACGGCCGTGTAGACCGCGACGGCGACCAGCAGCCACACGAACCAGCGCGTGAGCTTGCGGGCGTCCACCTGCCCGGCGAGGCGACCACCGACCACCACGCCACCGAGGCTCGCGATCGTGAACGGGATCACGGTGCCCCAGTCGATCGCCCCGGCGTCGAGTCGTGAGCCGAGCGCGATGACGGCGTTGATCGTGATCACGAGCAGCGACGTGCCGACGGCCTCGGGCATCGAGAACCGCAGCGCGAGCACCAGCGCCGGCACGATCACGAAACCGCCACCCACGCCGAAGAACCCGGTGAGCAGGCCGACGAAGCTGCCGGCGACCAGCACCTTCGCGACCGTCGGCAGGTCGAGTGCGACATGGGTGACGGCGACGGCCGCGCCCACTGGGCGTGGCGCCGGAGCCGGTGCCTCTCGGTTCCGGCGCCACATGGCCCAGCCGGCCACGAGCATGACGCCCGAGAAGGCCAGCAACAGCACGTCCTGATCGACGCTCCGATTCCAGTGCGAGCCGAGCAACGACCCGCCGATCCCGGCGAGACCGAACAGCAACCCGGGGACGAGGCGCACGCGCCCGGCGCGCCAGTGGGGGAGGATGCCGATCACGGCGGTCATCGCCACGAGCACCAACGAGGTGGTGGTGGCCTCCTTCGGTGACTGGCCGGCGGCGTACACCAGCGCGGGGACGGCCAGGATCGAGCCGCCGCCGCCCAGTGCACCGAGGGACAGACCGATGAGGAACCCCAGCGGGGAGGCGAGCAGGGCGCGCACGTCGGCTCAGGGTCTCAGGCGACGACGCCGGGATTGCCGTTCGCGTTGACGAACGGCAGCTCGTCGGCACGCCACGCCTGCATGCCACCGGTCATGTTGGTCGCGTCGAACCCCTGCTGCAGCAACCACGCCGTCACCTGCCCGGAGCGGTTGCCCGAGCGGCAGATGCAGATGATCCGTTGGTCGCGAGGCAGGTCGGCGCTGTGGCCCGGCACCTGCTGCATCGGCACGTGCAGGGCGCCCTCCACGTGACCGGCCATCCACTCCTCGTACTCGCGCACGTCGAGCAGCAGGGCGCCGTCGTGCTGGGCGGCGAGGGCCTCGGTCGGGCTGCACACCGGGAGCATGTCGGTCGCGCTCATCGTGCACCCTCCGCCGTCAGCTCGGGCGACTGCGCCTGTGACCAGGCGGTGTACCCGCCGATGATGTCGGACACGTCGGCGAACCCGTACGAGCGCAGCAGGCTCGATGCGATCGCCGAACGGTACCCGCCGGCGCAGAACACCACCGTCGGGGCCTCCTTGTCGAGTTCGTCGATGCGGGACAGCAGCTGCGGCAGCGAGATGTGCGTCGCACCGGGGATGGTGCCGAGCTCCACCTCGCCGGGGTTGCGGATGTCGACGAGCACCAGGTCGGCCACCTCACGCTGGCGGGCAGCGAAGCCTGCGACGGTGAGCCGGGAGAGGCGCTCCACCATCTCGGGGTGCTCGACGAAGACACGCAGCGGGTCGGCCAGGGCGCCGACCACGTTGTCGAAGCCGATGCGAGCGAGGCGGATCGCCGCCTCCTGCTCGAGGCCCGGCTCGGTGACGAGCACGATCGGCGTGCCCGGCTGCATCACCTCGCCGGTGTACTCGGCGAACCGGCCGCTGTAGCCCACGTTGATCGAGCCGCGCAGGTGACCCATCGTGAAGGCCATGTCGTCGCGGCTGTCCACCACGACCGCACCGTCGGCCATCGCCGCCTGCACCTCGTCGAGCGTGAGCGAACGGACCTCCACCTCTTCGGGCAGCAGCTCGCGGGTGGAGCGGTTCTTGATCGCGGCGAACAGGAAGTACAGCGGGGCGACCGACTGGCCCTGGGTGACGGCCTCGACGAACTCGTCCTCGGACATCGGGGCGAGGGCGTAGTTGGTCGCCCGTTGCTCGCCGATGGTGGACACGGTCTCGGTGGAGAGGTTCTTGCCGCAGGCCGAGCCGGCGCCGTGGGCCGGGTAGACCAGGGTCTCGTCGGGCAGCTTCAGCAGCTTCTCGTGCAGCGAGTGGTACAGCTGGCGGGCGAGGCCGTCGGCGGTGAAGCCGATCGCCCCCAGCAGGTCGGGGCGGCCGACGTCGCCGATGAACAGCGTGTCGCCGGTGAACACCGCGTGGGGCGTGCTCGCCGGACCCTCGGGGCGCACCACGATGCTGATCGACTCGGGTGTGTGGCCGGGGGTCTCCATGATCTCGAGCACGACGTCGCCGAGCTCGATCACGTCGCCGTCGTCGACCGGGTGGATCGGGAACTCGGCCTTGCCCTCGGCGAAACGGCCGAACACGATCGCCGCGCCGGTGCGGTCGGCGAGCTCGAGGTGGCCGGAGAGGAAGTCGGCGTGGAAGTGGGTCTCGACGACGTGGGTGATCGTCAGGCCGTTGGCGGCGGCATCGGCGAGGTACTCGTCGACGTCCCGTTGCGGGTCGATCACCGCCGCCTTGCCGGAGACGGTGTCGCCGACGAGGTAGCTCGCGTGGGAGAGACACCCGAGGTAGTACTGGCGCAGGAACATCATGTGCCGATGATACCCCCGGGGGTATCAGCTGTCAACCCCGGGGGGTATCGGTCAGGCGATCTTCAGGAACATCTTCTGCACGTCCTCGAGCGAGTAGCCCTCGCGCTGGGCGCGGTCGGGATCGGTGACGCACCAGGTGAGACCGGCTGCGACGAGGAGGAACGAGGTCTGCTCGAGTGCTTTGGTGGCTGCGGAGAGCTGGGTGACGATGTCTCGGCAGTCGCGCCCCTCGGCGAGCATCTGCTGCACGCCGCGCACCTGCCCCTCGGCGCGGCGCAGGCGTCGCTGCAGGTCGGCGATGGTGTCCTCGGGCAGTTCCATGGGTGACAGCATAGGTCATACCCCGCCGGGTACCTCGGGACCGAGGTGGGTCGCCTCGGCGGACACGAAGGCGTCCGCCGAGGCGGCGCCGCCGATCCGGAGGGTCGAGTCCGGACCGGACGACCGGGTGACGACAGGTGACCTCACGTGAAGATGATCTGACCGCCTGCGGCCATCTCGTAGAAGTCGCCCACCGTGATGATGTCGTTCAGCTGCGGGATGAAGTCGTTCTTCTCGAGGTGGAACATGTCGACGGTGGCCTTGCAGGCGTAGATGCCTGCGCCCGTGTCGGCGATCATCTCGAGGAACTCACCGACCGGCGGGATGTCGAGCTCTTCCATCTTCTTGTTCATCATGTGGGTGGCGAGCGCGCTCATGCCGGGCAGGCCGCCGATGAGGGTGGGGATGTGCATGCCCGGGTTGCCGACCGTGGCGACCTTCAGGTGCTCCATCCGCTTCTGGTGGATGGCGTCGAGGCCGAAGAACGTGAAGAACAGATTGCACTCCATCCCCTCGGCGCGAGCCCCGTTGGCCATGATCAGGCCGGGGTAGACGCCTTCGAGTGAGCCCTTGGAGATGATGATCGAGACCTTCTCGATCGGAGCGGGCGTGACGGTCATGTCGGGTTCCTTCTCGTGTGCGGACGGGTGGTCGGGTGGCCGGCGGCGGTCCTCGCGGTGGCCGCGTCGATCAGACGCAGCCCTTGGGCTTCGGGATCCCGGCGATGCGGGCGGCGATCTTGGCCGGGCCCTTCGGGAACAGCTGGTACAGCTCCTTCACGTTGACGCCCGAGGTCTTGCCCAGCGCTCGCACCGACGGGCCGGTGCCCTTCTCGAGGTACTCCTTGCGCATGAAGCGGATCACCTGCCAGTGGCCGTCGGTGACCGGATCGATGCCCTCGCGGGCGGCGAGCTCGGGGACCATCTCCTCGGTCCAGATGCTCGGATCGACGAAGAACCCGTCGTCGGTGAGCTCGACGCTGGTGGCGCCGGCGGGGGTGGTGACGGTGGTGGTGGCCATGGCGGGTGGGTGGTCCTTCGCTGTGGGATCGGGTGTGGGAGACGGGGCGGCGGCGGGATCAGGCCGGACGGGAGAACTCCTTGCCCGACGTGGGCATGGTGACGCCGATGCCGGGGATGTCCCGGCCGGGCAGCAGGGCGTGCCAGTAGAACCACTGGAACATGAGCTTGCCGAGGTGGTTGAGCCGGCTGTCCTTCAACAGCGGCAGTCCGGCCTTGGCCGGGAAGTGCCCCGGGAGCGGTTCGGTCTCGTAGTTGAAGTCGATGAGCAGCGCCTTGTGGAAGCCGGTCTCGATGAAGCAGTTGGCATGACCGTCGTAGCCCTCGACGAGCGGCTCACCGGCGAGGAAGTGCTCGATGTTCTCGACGAGCACCTCGCCCTCGAAGTGGGTCACCGAGCCGGCCTTCGACGTCGGGACGTCCGTCGCGTCACCGATCGCGAACACGTTCGGTGCCGCTTTCGACTGCAGGGTGCGGCGATCGGTCGGGACGAAGTCCATCGCATCGCCGAGTCCCTCGCTGCGTCCGACGTACTCGGCGCCCATGTGCACGGGGATCACCACGGCGAGGTCGTAGGGCTCCTCGCGGCCGTCGAACGACACGAGCACCTTGCGCTCGGTGTCGATCTCACCGGTGTTGAACTCGGTGACGAGCTCGACGCCCTTCTCTTCCAGCATCCCACCGAGTTGGGCGGCGGCGACCGGCTTGGTGAACGCCCCGTCGAGGGGGGTGACGAAGGTGAGCTGCACCCGGTCGCGGATGCCGCGCTCCTGGAAGTGCCAGTCAGCCATGAAACAGAACTCGAGCGGTGCGACTGGGCACTTGATCGGCATGTCGACCACGTTGATCACGATCCGGCCGCCGTCGAAGGCGGTGATCGCCTGCTCGAGCGCCGCGGCGCCTTCGGGTGTGTAGAAGGTGAAGGCCGTGTGGTTCCACGCCTCCAGCAGCCCGTCGGTCTCCTCGGGCGCGAGGCGGGTGCCGGTGGCCACCACCAGCACGTCGTACGGCAACACGCTCGTGTCGGTGAGGTGCACCTCGTTCGCCGCGAGATCGACGTGGTCGATCGGGCACTGTCGAGAGGTGATGCCGTCGTGCAGCTGGCGGCTGCGCGACCGGATGATGTCCTCGTTGTGGGTCAGCCCGAACGGGACGAACAGCAGGCCCGGTTGGTAGACGTGGCGATCGTCCTGGTCGACCACGGTGATCTCGGCGTCGGCACGGTCGTACACCTTGCGCAGCCGGTTCGCCGTCAACGTGCCCCCCGTGCCCCCGCCCAGGATCACGATGCGATGTGTCATGTGGTCATCGAACGCTCGCCGGGAAGTGCCGCCAAGGGCCCAAGGTCCTCGTACCCCAGGAGGTATGAACCGAACTCGCCGCGGCGACGGGGTCGTCGGGGCGCCCGTCCCCGGTCCGCGATCAGGCGAACAGGTCGCGGGCGTCGTCGGGGACGTGCCAGGCGGGCGGGAGTTGCGCCACCAGCGTGGTGACACCGAGGTGCAGCGAGGGGTCGAGCGCGATCACCAGCCGAGTGCCGTCGTCGCAGACGGTCTCCGTCACGAACGCGCCGGCCAGCCGGTCGCACCAGCGGAGCACCCAGGTCCGGAGCAGGTCCACGTCGGCGATCATCCGCGACCCGGATGGACACCTCGCGACGGCGGCGTGAACGGACGGTGTCGGTGCGTCGAACCTTCGGTGCGGTGCGCGAGGCTGGTGCGATGCCACGTCTGCGACAGGTGCCACGCGATCAGGTGTCCGACGATCTCACACTGCGGATGTACTCGCTGCTGTTCGGCGACCGTGACCCGGTGGCCGAACCCGGCACGGCCACGGGCACGCCCGGCGACTGGTGGACCGTGTTCGCGCTCGTGCCGGCGGTGATGAAGCACGCCGTCGAGGGCTTCGCGCTGTATCGCAGTCGATCGCTCGACCCGGTGCTGCGCGAGCTCGGCCAGACCCGGGCCGGATGGGCTCGCGGGAGCCAGTTCGTGTACTCACAGCACTGCAAGAGCATGCGGGCGCTCGGCGTCGACGACGAACGCATCGAGGCCGTCGCTCGATGGACGACCGCCGAGTGCTTCTCGCCGCTGGAGCGGGCGGTGCTCGCGTTCACCGACGCCATGGTGCTGCAGGGTGGTCGGGTGCACGACGCCGACTTCGCCGTGCTGCAGGCGCACCTGAGCGACGAGGAGATCCTCGAACTCACCTACATCACCGCGATGTACGAGATGCACGCGACGATCAGCCGTGCGCTGCGGCTGGAGTACGACGACCGCGACGACCCGATCGTCGAAGTGGCCGCTCCCGAGGGTGAGGCGGCGCGCGACATCGGCGCCGACATCAGTGGCGAGGGCTGACGATCAGGGATCGAGCGAGTCGGGCAGACCGAACGCGGCGAACAGTTCGGGGTAGATGAAGTTGTGATGACCGGTGATGCGGCCGTCGACCACGTCGATCACCTGGATCGCCCACGGATGCAAGCGCCCGTCGTCGCCCGGCTTGTAGCTGGCGAAACCGGCCGTTCCGTTGACGTCGCACGGGATGAGCCGGCTGCCCTTGCAGCCGATGCCCTGCTCACCGAACCACGCCGCCAGGTCGCCGGCGCCCTGGAGCCACATGTCGAACGGCGGCATCGACATCACCGCGTCGTCGCGCAAGAGCGCGGTGAGCGCCGGGATGTCGTAGCGCTCGAAGGCGTCGACGTACTTGACGAGCAGCTCGTGGTGGGCGGGGTCGAGGGTGCTCTGCAAGGGTTCGCCGACACGCTCGGCGAGGGTGGCGCGAGCCCGCTGCAACGCGCTGTTCACCGACGCCACCGTGGTGTCGAGGAGTTCGGCGGTCTCGGTGGCCTGCCACTTGAGCACCTCGCACAGGATGAGCACGGCGCGCTGCTTGGCCGGCAGGTGCTGGAGGGCGGCGACGAACGCGAGGCGGACGGTCTCGCGTGCGGCGACGAGCTCGGCGGGGTCGGCGTCGGTGTCGATGACACGCTGGTCGAGGATCGGCATCACGTAGTCGGTGGTGGGGCGGGTGGGGCCGACCACGGTGCCCCGCTGGGGTACGGCGGGACCGAAGTCCATCGGCAGCGCCCGGCGCTGTGGCGCACGGAGCATGTCGATGCACACGTTGTTGGCGATGCGGTAGAGCCAGGTGCGCACCGACGCCCGCCCTTCGAAGCGGTCGGCGTGGCGCCAGGCGCGCACGAGCGTCTCCTGCACCGCATCCTCGGCCTCTGCCCCGGCACCGAGCATGCGATAGCAGAAGCCGGTGAGCTCGCGGCGGTGGGCGCTGAACAGGGTGTCGAGGTCGTGGGCGACGAGGGGCGCGGTCATGCGGCCACTGTAGAGCGGGGCTGTGACACCCCGCCGGGGGGATCAGGCGAAGGTGAACGGGCGGGCGCCGGTCTGGATCTCGCCCAGGGTGCGGCGCAGCTCGACCAGCTTCGACGGCTCCTGCGCGGCCAGTTCGATCCGGCGGTCGCCGACGACGAGCGTGCCCACCTGGGCGATCACCGCGGCGGTGCCCATGAGGCCGATCTCCGCGCCCGGGCGAGCGGCCCATGCGGCGACCTCGTCGACGGTGACGGTGCGTTCCTCCACGGTCCAGCCGAGCGAGCGGGCCACCTGCAGCAGCGAGTCGCGGGTGACGCCGTGCAGGAACGCGTCGGTGAGTTCGGGGGTGACCAGGTGGTCGCCGTCGACGAGCACCACGTTGGCCGCACCCGTCTCCTGCACGACACCGCCGGGCGCGAACAGCACCTGGTCGGCGTGGTGCTCACGGCGGGCGAGGTCGATCCGGCCGAGTGCCATCGCGTAGTTGGCGCCGGTCTTCACGACGCCGAACTGCGGGGTGGTGCGCGGCACCTCGGTCTCGACCACGATCGTCAGCGGCCGCGGGGGCAGGTAGTCGCCGACGGGGCAGGCGAGCACGTAGAGCACCGCCGAATGGCTCGGGTAGGCGGCCGCACCGATCGTGACGTCGGTGCCGAGCAGTGTGGGTCGCAGATACAGCGAGCCGGGAGCAGGTGGCGTGACGGCCCCGTTGGCCTCGATCGCCAGGTCGATCAGCTGCGTGACGAGGTCGAGCGGCGGGATCGGCAGCATCAGCCGGGCCGCGCTCTGCTGCAGCCGGGCCGCGTGCTTGTCGGCGCGGAACGGGGTGATCGCACCATCGACGGTGCGATGCGCCTTCAGCCCCTCGAAGCACGAGCTGCCGTAGTGCAGCGCGTGCATGCCGGGATGCATCGTGAACGACGTGAGCGGCACGACCGAGGGCTGTGTCCACCCTGCGTCGCTCGCCTCGGCCACCGACATCACCTCGCCGAACACGGTGCCGAAGGGCGCGCTGGCGGCGGCCTCGATGAGCGCGGACGGGTCGGTGGTCGTGGCCTCGGATGTCATGTCACACACTGTGCCCGAACCCGTCCGTGCGCGCCAGGCTCGGAGCGGGTGGGGCTGGTACCAGGCACGGCTCTACGGTGGCGCCCGTGGCACGCACTCCGTCGACCGGTCCGTCCGAGCGCTTCGACCGCGCCTACTACCGTCGGTTCTACGGCCGCGACGGGGTGCACGACGCTCGTCGTATCGCCCATCTCGCCCGGGGCGTCACCTCGCTCGCCGCCTGGTGGCGGATCCCCGTGCGGTCGGTGCTCGACGTGGGTGCCGGTCCGGGGTACTGGCGAGACTGGCTGGCTGCGGAGAAGCCGCGGGTGCGATATCACGGCATCGACGTCAGCGAGCACGCCTGCCGGACGTACGGGCACGAGCGGGCCGACCTCGCCACGTGGCGACCGTCGCGTGCGTACGACCTCGTGGTGTGCCAGAGCGTCTTGCAGTACCTGGATGCACCGGCATGCACCGGCGCGATCGAGGCGCTCGGCGCGGCCTGTCGCGGGCTGCTGGTGCTGGAGGTGCCGACGGTCGCCGACCGCACCAGCACGATCGATCCCGCCGGCACCGATCTCGACGTCCACTGGCGGAGCGGCACCTGGTACCGCACGCGACTGCGACGCGAGTTCGTGGAGGTGGGCGCCGGTCTGTGGGTGTCCCGACGATCGGCGGCGGTGTTGTTCGAGCTGGAACGGTCGCGCTGACCGATCACCCGGCCACATCGGTGGGGTCGGTTGCGAGTCGGTGACAGAGCTCGACCACCAGCCGTGGCCGGTCGTCGTCCCAGGCGGGTTCGAGCGCGTCGAGCACGTCCCAGCCGGCCCTCGCAAGTGCGAGGTGGCGGTCGAGGTGTGCATCGATGCCGTCGGCGTGCAGGTCGCAGACGACGGCGACGGGACGCCCGGCGCGCACGCTGGCGATGTCGACGACGTGATGCCCGGTGGGGTAGCGCTCCCACAGCTCCACCGAGGATCGGCGGAGCTCGTCGGCCAACCACCGCGCCCAGGCACCGGCGACACCCGCCGGTGATGGTGCCCCCGGGGGCGCATCGGCCGATGCCAGGTAGGTCCCGAGCAACGACTCGGCGGGCGGTGAGCAACTCGCGATCACCGTCATCGTGGTGCGGGCGCGGGTGAGCATCACCGCCAACAGGTGGGGATCGTTCGCGAATCGCCAACCACCCGGGTCGTCGTCGGTGAGGGCGAGCGAGCAGTACACCGTCTGGCGTTCGTTGCCCTGGAAGGAGTGCACGGTGCCGATCCGCACACCGAGGCGGACGAGGTCGTCCGCGGTGAACGCTGCGAGCACGGCCGCTTCGATCGCATCGGCCTGGGCGCGGAACGGGGTGACGACGCCCACGTGACCCGGTCCGCTGCCGAGGGCGCGCAGGCAGCTGATCACCTCGTCGACCTCCTCCCGGACGACGCCGGCCGGATCGCGAGCGCCGGTGGTCGTCCGGAGGTGCACGCAATCGAGGCCGTGCGTGGCGGGGGAGCGCGTGGCCACGCGGAGGCGCCCGTCGTACAGGGTGCGAGCCACGACGTCGATCAGATGGGGCGCGGAACGGAAGTGCTCGTCGAGCAGGTGGACCGGCGACACAGCGGCGGCGGCGTCGAACAGGCTGTTGCGGCGCACGTCGAGCTGGGTGCGCAACTCGTCGGGCACCTCGTGGCGCCCGAGGATCTCGTCGATCGTGGCGTCGCTCACGAACGACACGTGTCGCAACTGGCGTGGGTCGCCCACCACCACCGCACGGCGGCCGCGCAACAGCGTGGGCGCCGCGAGCGTCTGCTCGGTGGCGGACGCTTCGTCGATCAGCACCAGGTCGAACAGGCCGGCGACGGCGGGCAGCAGGTCGTCGACATCGGCCAGGGTGCCCATCCACAGCGGCAGGGCCCGGGCGAGGGTCCGGTCCTGCAATCTCGCGAGCTGGGCGCGGCGGGCGTTGCGTCCGCTGCGCAAGGCGGTGGCGAGTGTCGCCACGGCGGCCAGTCCGGCACGGTCGAGGCGGTCGGGGGAGTGGGTGTCGAGCGCCAGCCAAGCCGTGAGACACCGCCGTACCTCGGCCTCGGCGTCCTCCAGCGCCCGACACGCCGCAGCGGTGTCGGGTACGTCCGACGCGTCGGTGTCGTCGCTGCCGAGCTCGCATGCAGCCACCAGTCGGGCGAGGGGTACCTGTGCGTCGGCGCCGAGACGGCGTCGCATCCGCCGCTCGGCACGACTGCGCCGCCATCGTGCGATCCGCCCGGTGGGTCGTGCGGTGGCCGCCGCCAGCATCGAGGCGAGCTCGGCGGCGGCGATGTGGGCGAGGCCGGGCAGCAGGGCCGCGACGTCCTGCAGTTCGGCTCGCCCCCGGTCGGTGCGCCGCCATGCGTGGCGCAACGTCCGCCTCGCGGCTGCGTGCGCGGCGTCGCGGGCGTCGACGGCATGGTCCAGGGCGGCTCGGGCGGCCTGCAGCGTCCGGTGGTCGGCCCGCACGAGCTCGCCGTTCGAGAGTCGCTGGGCGAGCCGCTCGCGCTGCTCGCTCGAACCGAACACCACCGGCATCAGGCCGGGCTGCCGGCCGAGCAGCGCCGTCAGGGCGTCGACCGCCGCATCGTCTTTCGCGGCGACGAGCACGCTCCGACCGGCGGCCAGCGCGTCGCACACGATCGCCACCAACGTGTGGCTCTTGCCCGTCCCCGGAGCGCCGGAGATCACCGTGAGCGCGTCGGTGCGAGCGCGGCGGACCGCCGCCAACTGTCCGCTGCTGAGGGGGAGCGGCGACTCGACCCGGAACGTCGGCTCGTCGGCACCGGCGGCATGCGTCTCGACACCGGCGCCGCCGTACACGGCGTGGAACGCGGTCGGCTCGCCGGCGGCACCGAGGTCCCAGCTCCGCAGCGCACCACTGCGTCCCGACCGGCTCGCCTCGTCGGTCGTGTACACGCCGAGTCCCACCACCACCGACAGGCTCGGGTCGCGGCGGAGCGCGTCGGGCCGGCGGCGATCGATCGTCAGCTGCGCCGGAGCGAATCCGGCGGCACGAGCCGCGTCGAACGCGAAGGCCTGCAGGTGGGGCAGCCGGCCGAGCAGCACCGGGTCGAGCCGATCGAGGCGATCGAGTGCACCGCCACCCGTCTCGATCCGCTCCTCCAGTGCTCGAGCCGCCTCGCGGTCGTCGACGAGCGGTGAGATCTCGACATCGCCGTACGCGGCGAGCTGCCACGAGCGGCCGCTGCCGACCACGCGTACCGTGCGGGTGACGAGCGGCTGGAACACCTGGCGGGTCGCCGTCGACCCGTCGGCCGCGGTGACGGCGGCGGTACCGGCCACCCACAGCCAGCCGATCCGCACGGCGTGGCGGCCGGCGCGCACCTGTTGCACGGCGGCGAGTCGTTCACCCAGCTCCCGTTCGAGGCGCAGCGTCTGGTGGGTCGGCGTCGGTTGTGGCGACACGACGTCGCGGAGGAGCGTCATCCCTGCGCTCGGCAGCGAGTCGCCCGGGTCGTGCATCGCCGGTCCGCCGAGGAGGTCGAGACCGGTGTCGAGCCAGCGGAACCAGTCGGTCGGCACGCTCCACGACTCGGTGCGCCGCGCCGCGGCGGGCGTCAGATCGGCGAGGGCGGCGAGCGCGGCAGCGGCATGAAGGCTGGCGCCGGCGTCGACGGACACGCGGCGAGCGTACCGCCGGCGCCCTCGGCGGCCCGGACCAGCGAAGCGGAATGCAGGAACGGGACCTCCGGCCCATGTCGGTCGTCCGAACGGAGGAGTTGGATGATGTCGTGGCGACCACCCTGCCGACTCTCGCGTGTGCCTACGGCGGTGGGGGCCTGTTCGGCATCGCCTATCTGCTCGGTGTCGGTGAGGCCCTGGTCGACGGTGGCGTGGCGCTGGGGGAGGCGTCGTCCATCGGCACCTCCGCCGGGTCGTGGGCCGCAGGCGCCCTGGCACTCGGCATCCGCTGGCACGACGCGATCGACCTGATCGGCGACGACATCCCGCGCCTGCCCGACCCGCGTGCCGGGCGCCTGCAGCGGATCGCGTCCGAGATCTTCGGCACTGCCCGCGTGCCCACGATGCGGGCGGTGGTGTGCTCGTTGCCGCGGCTGCAGAGGGTGGTGCTGCACGGTGCCGACCACGACGTGGCCGACCTCGTCGCAGCGTCGTCGGCGGTGCCCGGCATGCTCGCCCCGCACAAGGTGGGCGGACGTCGCTACGTCGACGGCGGGGTGCGCTCGATGGCGTCGGCCGACCTGGCCGATCCGGCGTCGAACCTGTTGGTGATGGCCCCGATCGCCGGTCCGATGTTCGGTCCGGCCGGTCGGCTCGCCGAGCGCGTGCTCCGCCGGGAGATGCGCGACTGGCGGCAACGTCACCCCGACGGCCATCTGTGGCTCATCCGCCCCAACCGGTCGATCGCCGAACTCGCCGGCCGTCCCGATCAGCTGTTCGAACCCGACCGTGCCCGGCGTGCGTACGACCTCGCGTACGCGCAGGCGGCCGGCATCCTCGAACGGTGGACCGACGCGTACGGCCCGGACGGGCCGTCGTCGACGCGCCCGGACGCGACCGGCGCCACCGACGCAGCCTGAACCCGATCGGTCGTCAGCGACGGGTGCCGCGGCGCCGGGGCGCCGAGAACAGCTCGAGCGCCTGCTCGCTCGTCGCCACCTCGCGGCCGAGCGAGCGCACGATCTCCGTGGCTGCCACGACGAGGTCCTCGTTGCGAGGCGTACCTGCGCCGTGGAAGTCCTCGAGGCCGACGCGGAGGTTGCCACCACGTCGCACCACGGCCTGGGCGAAGCCGTTCGCGAGCACGTCGCCGCCGATCACGCCGGCCATCCAGGGCAGGTCGTAGCCGTCCATCATCGCCAGGTACGCATCGAGCGAGGCCTCGCTGGGGGGTAGGCCGAACGGTGCAGCACCTCCGAAGTAGAGCTGGATCTTCACCCGCTGTGGCAGCGTGCCGGCGTCCTGGTGCCGCATCACCGAGCGCAGGAAGCCGGGCTCGAACACCGACACGTGCACGGGGAGGTCGCGCTGGCGGCACCAGGCGAACATGTGGTCGGCGTCGGCGGCGGTGTTGCCGTAGACCATCGAACCGATCGACACGATGCCGGGGTCGGCCGATGCCATCGGGAGCAACCCCTGGTCGTACAGGGCGTCGAGGTGTGAGTAACGGTCCTCGATCGAGGCACCCTCGCCCATGCCGCGCACCGTGGGGTGCAACAGGGCTCGCGGGTGCCGCTCGAGCACCGGACGCCACGCCTCGGCGTACGGCGCCGGATCGTGCCGGGCCGGCCCGCCGACGTTGGGGTCGTCGTGGTGGTTGTGCACCACGGCCGCGCCGCGGTCGAGGCACTCGAGCGCGCAGGCGCTGATCTCCGCTGGCGAACGGGGGACGTGCGGGTTGCGCGATCGGGGCGTGTTGCCGTTGATCGCCGCTTCGACGACGACGGGAGCGCGGCGGGTCATGGGCCCATGGTGGCTCGCCCGTGACCGCGCGTCGCGGCACCGGAACGGCGACCCGGTCGGGCCGTGGCAACATACCCACCGGTATGGAACCGCGAGCGATCTCGACGCCGGCGCGACCTCTGTCGGGGGAGGCGCGATCGCGGCTCGACTACTTCGACGCCGGGATGGCGTTGCTTGCGGTCGAGGGCGTGGGCGGCTTGACCATCGCCCGGCTGTGCTCGGCGCTCGGCGTCACGAAGGGCAGCTTCTACCACCACTTCCGTGGGGTCGAGGACTTCCGTACCCAGTTGCTCACCCATTGGGCCGAGGACGGCGCTCGGCAGGTGGAGGCGATCTCCGCCGCCGTGGACGACCCGGTGCGCCGGCTCCGGGTGTTGCTCGAGGCCGGCGTCGCACTGCCGCACGAGGCCGAGGCGGCGATCCGTGCCTGGTCGCGACGTGATCACGGCGCCTGGTTGGTGCGGGTGGCCGTCGACGAGGCGCGCGAGCGCATCATCGGCCAGGCGTTCGTCGCCGCGGGCATCGACCCTGGTCAGGCCGAGATGTACGGCCGGCTCGCGGTGGCGACGCTGATCGGGGGCCAGCACCGGGGCGAGCGAACCGACCGGGCCGGGTTGCGGGCGATGTTCGCCTGGATGTTGCAGTCGGCCCTCGAACAAGCCGGCCGCTCCTCGTGACGCACACGCCGCGTGGGACCTTCGTCACGTGATGCGTCAGCGTCTACCTACCGGTCGGTAGGCGCGCTAAGGTGTCGCCGATGAGCATTCTCGACGACACCAGCACCATCGACGTCGCGGACGACGGGCCCCGTCGCCCCCGTGAACGCCAGGGCTCGCTCAACGTCGTCCGCGAGATCATTCCCGCCGCGTGTTATCGGCGCTCGGGCGCCCGCGCCGCCGTGGCCCTCGCGCAAGGGTTCGCGCTCTACCTGGTGCCGATGGTGGGCCTCGCGCTCACCGACCGCTGGTACCTCGTGCTGCCGCTGTGGGCGCTCGCCGGACTCGCGGTGTCGGGCCTGTTCGTGCTCGGCCACGACGCCTCGCACGGCGCGCTGCTCGACTCACCCCGGCTCAACCGGCTGGTCGCGCAGGTGTGCATGGTGCCGAGCGCACACGTCGAAGCTGCGTGGGACCTCGGCCACAACCGCATCCACCACGGCTACACCACCCGTCAGGGCTTCGACTTCGTGTGGCACCCCACCACCCCCGACGAGTTTCGCCAGATGGGCCGACTCGCGCGGCTGCAACACCGGATCGAGTGGTCGTTCCTCGGCTCCGGCGCCTACTTCCTGCGCACGGTGTGGTGGCAGAAGATGTGGCGGTTCAACGCCCCGGGCAAGCGCAAGGGCGCGATCATCCGCGACAAGATCACGCTCGGCTCGCTGATGGTGCTCGCCACCGCCGGTGCCGTCGTGTACGGCGCCCTCACTGGTGGCTGGGTCCACGCCCTGTGGGTGCCGGTGAAGCTGTTCGTGGTGCCGTTCCTGATCTTCATCCACGTCATCGGGTGGACGGTGTACGTGCACCACGTCGATCCCGAGATCAAGTGGTGGACCCGCAAGGAATGGACCCAGTTCCACGGTCAGATGGACTCGACCACGATCCTGCACGTCCCGCGGCTGATCAACCGGCTCTGGTTCCACAACATCTTCGTGCACGTGCCGCATCACGTGGACGTGCGGATCCCCTTCCACCAACTGCCGGCCGCCGCCGAGGCCATCCGGGCGGCGTTCCCCGACACCGTGCGCTCGGCGAAGCTGTCGATGCGCTCGTACCTGCGGGCCGCCAAGTCGTGCAAGCTGTACGACTTCGACGCCGGCCGCTGGCTTCCCTACAGCGCCGCCAAGTCCTGACCGACCCTTCGTGAGCCGGATGCGCAGCATGTGCGCATGCGGCTCACGAAGCGGGTTCGTCCGTGAGCGGGATGCGCAGCATGTGCGCATTCGGCTCACGAATGCGATGTCAGGACTCGAGGAGGTGGGACAGGTGCTGGACGCTGTCGATGAACTCGTCGATCATGTCGAACACCACCTGGGCGGCAGGCTTCGACTCGTTCATCGAGCCGACGATCTGGCCGACGAAGTAGTTGGCCAACTGCTCGGCGCCCGAGCCCTTGCGGTACGACGCACGATCGATCCGGGCGCGCGCCTCGGCCACCAGGATCGGTTGCAGCGGCATGCCGAGCGGCCTCGGGTTCGCTGGGTCGTCCCACTCGTCGGTCCATGCGCTGCGCAGTTGACGCGCCGGCTTGCCGGTGAGCGACCGTGACCGCAGCGTGTCGCTCGACGACGCGGCGAGGAACTTCTCCTTCACCACCGGATGGGTCTCGGCCTCGTCGGTGGTGAGCCACACGCTGCCGCACCACACGCCCTGCGCGCCGAGCGCCATCGCCGCCGCCATCTGACGTCCCCGACCGATGCCGCCCGCGCCGAGCACCGGCACCGGAGCGACGGCGTCGACGATCTCGGGGATCAGCACCATCGTGCCCACCTCGCCGGTGTGGCCGCCGGCCTCGGCGCCCTGGGCGATGATCACGTCGACCCCGGCGTTCACGTGACGCTCGGCGTGCTGGGCTTTGCCGGCGAGCGCGCCGATCAGGCGCCCCTCCTCCTTGCAGCGGTCGATCATGTGGCCGGGGGGCGGGCCGAGCGCGTTCACCAACAGACGTGGCTGATGGGCGAGCGCGATCTCGAGCAACGGGTCCATCATCGCCGCCGAGAACGGGGCCGCGGTCTCCGACGCCGTCGCCGGATCGCGCCGCGGGCGGTCGTCGCCGTCGAAGGGGGGCACGTCGTACTTCTCCAGCAAGCGGTTCACGAACTGCCGGTGCTCGTCGGGGATCATCGAGCGGATGCTGTCCATCGTGAGCCCACCCTCGTCCGAACCGGCGTACTTCGCCGGGACGATCACGTCGACGCCGTAGGCGCGGTCGCCGATCTCGTCCTCGATCCAGGCGAGGTCGATCTCGAGCTGCTCGGGCGAGTGCGCCGCCGCGCCGAGCACGCCCATCCCGCCCGCCTTGCACACCGCCGCCACCACATCGCGGCAGTGGGTGAAGGCGAGGATCGGCACATCGATGCCGAACATCTCGGTGATCGCGGTCTTCATCGAACCCCCTCAGGTCGTCGTCGGCTCGACGGTACCGCGCCGGCCGGGCCGGTACCGAAGCAGCGGCATCGGCCGGGGGATCAGGTGAGGTCGGTCGCGGCGCCGGCGAACTGGCTCTGGTACAGCGTGAAGTAGGCGCCCTGGCGCGCCAGCAGCTCGTGGTGGTTGCCCTGCTCGACGATGCGGCCGGCGTCCATCACCAAGATGGTGTCGGCGTCGCGGATGGTGCTGAGCCGGTGGGCGATCACGAAGCTGGTGCGCGACGAACGCAGCGCGGCCATGGCGTGCTGGATGAGCACCTCGGTGCGGGTGTCGACCGAGCTCGTCGCCTCGTCGAGGATCAGGATCGACGGGTCGGAGAGGAACGCCCGGGCGATGGTGATGAGCTGCTTCTCGCCGGCACTCACGTTGCCGCCCTCGTCGTCGATCACGGTGTCGTAGCCGTGGGGCAGCATGTGGGCGAAGCGGTCGACGTAGGCGGCCCGCGCCGCGGCGTACACCTGCTCGTCGGTGGCAGACGGATTGCCGTACTTGATGTTGTCGAAGATCGACCCGCCGAACAGCCAGGTGTCCTGCAGCACCATGCCCAGCTGGTTGCGCAGTTCGGCTCGCGACATCGCGGCGATGTCGACACCGTCGAGGGTGATCCGCCCCGCGTCGAGGTCGTAGAAGCGCATCAGGAGGTTCACGAGCGTGGTCTTGCCCGCACCGGTCGGCCCGACGATCGCGACGGTGGTGCCGGGCTCGGCCACGAGCGACAGGTCGGTGATCAAGGGGCGGTCCTCGACATAGCGGAACGACACGTCCTCGAAGGCGACCCTGCCCCGGGCGGGACCGGCGAGCAGCGGATGCTCGGGGTCGGGCGACTCCTCCGGCGCGTCGAGCAGTTCGAACACGCGCTCCGCGGACGCGATGCCCGACTGCAGCACGTTGATCATCGACGCGAACTGGGTGAGCGGCATCGTGAACTGACGCTGGTACTGGATGAACGCCTGGATGTCGCCCACGCCGAGCGATCCCGACGACACCCGGATGCCACCGATCACGGCGATCGCGACGTACCCGAGGTTGCCGAGGAACATCATCATCGGCTGGATCGAGCCCGATGCGAACTGAGCCTCGAACCCGGCCTGGTACATCTTCTCGTTCGTGGCCGCGAAGCGGGCTCTCGCCTCCTCCTGCCGGCCGAACGCTCGCACGATCGCGTGGCCGGTGAACACCTCCTCCACCTGGGCGTTGAGCGCGCCGGTGTGCTTCCACTGGGCCATGAAGCGGTTCTTCGAGCGCCCGGCGATGGTCTTCATCGAGAACACCGACAGCGGCACGGTGACGATCGCGACCAGCGCCAGCACCGGCGAGATCCAGATCATCATCACCAGCACGCCGGTGATGGTGAGCGCCGAGGTGAGCAGCTGCGACAGGGTCTGCTGGAGGCTCTGCGCGACGTTGTCGATGTCGTTGGTGACCCGGCTGAGCAGGTCGCCGCGAGGCTGGCGGTCGACGTAACCGAGCGGGAGCCGGTTGAGTTTGGCCTCGACGTCGTTGCGCAACCGGTTCATGGTGCGCTGCACGATGCCGGCCAGCAGGTACGCCTGCAGGCAGCTGAGCGCGTACGAGGCCGCGTAGAGCACGATCGCGAGCAGCAGGATCCGGTGCAGACGCGAGAAGTCGATGCCGTCGGCGCCGCCCCGGCCGGTGATGCCTTCGAACACGACGTCGGTCGCCCGGCCGAGCACCTTCGGTCCGATCACGACGGCGCAGGCGCTCAGGACGGCGAGCACGATCACCGAGGTGACGCCCACTCGCTCGATCCGCATCCGGTCGACCAGTCGGGCCGACGTCCCCGTGAAGTCCTTCGACCGCTCGGTGGGCACGCCGACGGAGTGGAATCGGCCGCCACCACCCGGGCGCGCCTCGGCGGCGGGTGGACGGAGTGGGTTGTCCTCCGCCGCGGGCGCCTCGACGGCTTCGTCGGCGCTCACGCCGCCTCCTCGGTCTGCAGCTGCGACTCGACGATCTCCTGGTACGTGGGACACGAGGCGAGCAGGTCGTCGTGGGTGCCGAGGCCGACGATGCGCCCGTCCTCGAGCACCAGGATCTGGTCGGCATGGCGGATGGTGGCCACCCGCTGGCCGACGAGCAGCACCGCCGCGTCGCGGGTCTCGGGTCGCAACGCGGCGCGCAGCCGGGCGTCGGTCGCGACGTCGAGTGCCGAGAACGAGTCGTCGAAGAGGTAGATGTCGGGCCGGCGCACGAGGGCACGAGCGATCGCCAGGCGCTGGCGCTGGCCGCCGCTCACGTTGCTGCCGCCCTGCACGATCGCCGCGTCCAGTCCGCCGGGCATCGCCCGGACGAAGTCGGCGGCCTGTGCGACCTCGAGGGCGTGCCACATCTCGTCCTCGGTGGCCTCGGGCCGCCCGTAGCGCAGGTTGCTCGCGACGGTGCCGGAGAACAGGTAGGGCTTCTGCGGCACGAGGCCGATCTGCTCGCCGAGGCGCAGCGGATCGAGCTCGCGGACGTCGACGCCGTTCACCAACACCCGTCCGCCGGTCACGTCGAACAGGCGTGGCACGAGACCGAGCAGGGTGGTCTTGCCCGATCCCGTGCTGCCGATGATCGCCGTCGTCTGCCCGGGCAGGCAGGTGAAGGTGATGTCGTGCAACACGTCGGCCTCGGCGCCCGGATAGCCGAACGACGCCGACACGAACTGCACCGTGGCCCGATGCGGCATCGCCGTCACGGGAGACGGCGGAGCGACCACCGACGACGGCGTGTCGAGCACCTCGACGATGCGGTCGGCACTGACGCTCGCACGTGGCCACATCGAGGCGATGAAGGTCGACATCATCACCGACATCAGGATCTGCACGAGGTAGGTGATGTAGGCCACCATCGCACCCACCTGCATGTCGCCGCTCGCCACCCGGTTCGACCCGAACCACACCACGGCCACGCTGGCGAAGTTGGTCATCGCGATCGCCGTCGGGAACATGAACGACATCAACCGGCCCGCCTTCAGCGCGCTCTCGGTGACGGCGTCGTTGGCCTCGCCGAAGCGCTCCGCCTCTTGCGGTTCGCGGACGAACGCACGCACCACCCGCATGCCGGTGATCTGCTCGCGCAGCACCCGGTTGAGCCCGT
Organism: Acidimicrobiaceae bacterium; assembly: GCA_020637235.1. Classification (GTDB taxonomy): domain Bacteria; phylum Actinomycetota; class Acidimicrobiia; order Acidimicrobiales; family Ilumatobacteraceae; genus VFMC01. Next base: position 55,094 of record JACJWG010000008.1, read on the forward strand.
CGATCCGGTCCTGCATCCGCTGGAACTCGGGCACCATCAGCCGGATGATGTTGCCGACGATCAGCAGCAGCACCGGGATGCTCACGAACAGCAGCCACGACAGCCCGACGTCCTCGCGCATCGCCATGATGATCCCGCCGATCGCCCAGATCGGCGCCGACACCAGCATCGTGAGGCTCATCTGCACGAGCATCTGCACCTGCTGGACGTCGTTCGTGATACGGGTGATGAGTGACGGCGCGCCGAACGTGCCCACTTCCCGGGCGGAGAACCCGGTGACGCGCTCGAACAGATCGCGACGGACGTCGCGGCCGTACGCCATGGCGACCCGCGACCCGATGTACACGGCCACGATGGTGAGCACCACCTGACCGAGGGTGCACACCAGCATCAGGCCGCCCATGCGCCAGATGAAGGGCGTGTCGCCACGGACGACCCCCTCGTCGATGATGCGGGCGTTGAGCCGGGGGAGGTACAGGCCGAGGGCGGCCTGCAGCGACTGCAGCACCACCACGATCAGCAGGTCACGTCGATACGGACGGAGGTGGGAGCGCAGCAGGCGGATCAGCATGGTGTGGCAGGCACGTTACCGAGCCCGCCGCTCGGGAGACGGCCCGGAAACAGGTCAGGCCGAGGTGGCGAGCGGCGCACGTTCGGCGGCGCGGTTGCCCTGCCGGAGCGAGGCGAGCATCAGCGCGACGGCACCTCCGGCGACCGTGGCGAACGCGACCCGCATGCCCTGCCAGCTCGACACGCCGCCCACCGCGGCGGCGGTGAGCATCGCCCCGCCTCGCTGGCCGAGCAGCATCCAGCCGAGTCCGGCGCCGGCCGACGTGCCGGGCAGCCGGGCGGCGGTGGTGTACAGCAACGGGAACACCGGTGCGAGTCCGAGCCCTCAGACGACGAGGCCGGCGATCGCGACGGCTGGCGCCGGGGCGACCACGGTGATCGCCACGCCCGCCCCCATCAGCCAGAACGACAGGGTGGTCATGCGGTGCTCACCCAGCCGTTCGAGCACGTGGTCGCCGGCGAGCCGCCCGACGAGCATCGCGGCCGCGCAGGCCACCGTGCCGAACCCGGCGGTGCGTCCGGCGTCGAACACGTCGGTGAGGAACACCGCCGACCAGTCGCTCGGCACCACCTCGAGGCTGATCGCCCCGACCGCCGCCAGCGCCATGGCGATCATCGGGCCGCGGGGGCCGCGGCGACGGACCGGTGCTGCGACGTCGCCGTCGGTCGACGCCGCCTCGGCGTGCGGCTGGTGCGGATCGTCGATGGGCAGGAACCAGCGACGGCAGACCAGCACGGTGGTCAGCAGGACGGCGCCGACGACGCCGAGGTGCCAGCGCAAACTCACGCCGGCCGCCTGTGCCACCGATCCGAGCAGTGCGCCTGCGGTGAACCCGAGGCTCCACATGCCGTGCAATCGGTTCATCACCTGCCGACGCAGACGTTCCTGCACCATCACCGCCTGGGTGTTCATCGCGACGTCGTTGAAGACGTCGAAGGTGCCGAGCGCGGTGAGCAGCACGAGCAGCACGGCGGCGTGCGGGGCGACGGCCACGAGCGGCATGCCGATCGAGAGGGTGATCGCGGCGATCGACAGCAATCGGCTGCTGCCGAGCCGCTCGGAGATCCGCCCGACGGCGAGCGCGCCGAGGATGCCGCCGAGCCCGCCACCGAGCAGGGTGGCGCCGAGCCCGGCGTTGTCGAGGCCCAGCCGGTCGCGGATCTCGGGGATGCGCGGCAGCCAGTTGGAGAACGTGGCCCCGTTGACGACGAACACCGCCGCGGTCGCGATGGCCGCCCGTCGGACGTCGGTGGGCGGCGCGATCGGCGGGGCACTGGACACCTCGACATCCTACGCAGCGAGCCGACCCGATCTGGACCGGTCCAGATGGGTGTCGGGCGGCGGCTGGTGCGACAACGCGGTGTGGTGGTGTGACTGCATCGGGTGATGGTGTCGGCGAGGCCACGATCCGTGGCCACCCACGGCACTCGTCGACGCCCGAACGCGTCCAGAACGACACTCAGCGTGTGAAAAATCGCCTTCGCGTTCAGAACAACACTTGACGTGACATCCGGGTGGCGGCGGTGCAGGATCATGTCACTCGATCTCGACCGGCGGAACCGGAGAACACGAGGAACTACATGAGACATCGACTCCCCGTGAGCACCGTCACCCGAGTGATCACGATCGTCGCAACCGTCGTGGCCGTCGCGGCCCCCAAGAAATGGTGAGGAGGGAACCAGACATGAAGCAGATCGCCCAGCACAGCAAGGTGAAGTCGGCCGTCGTCGCCGTCCAGGCCGTGGCCGCGGTCGGCGCCGTCGTCCTGACGGTCGCTGCCCCCTGGAAGTGGTGACCACCACCCACCACGCCAGGTGACCGACCTCGGCGTCGGACATCGACGCCGACATCGACACGAACGGGGACCCGATGGGTCCCCGTTCGGCATTTTTCCGGGGATGGCTGCCAAGGCCACCTCAAGACGACCACTCGCTCGGACGATGACACAACGTCGACCCGCGAGACCTGCGGACTGGCGGGCGACGGACAGGACGGCACGGATGACGAGCGACACCTCCGACGGGGCAGACGTCGGGGCACGACGGCGGGCGGGCGCGCCGCGGCGACGACACGCCGCGACCCTCGATCTGTTCGTCGCGCTCGTGGTGCTGGCGGGTGTCGGCGTGTCGTGGCAGGTCCGTTCGCTCACCGACCACCTGCCCCTGCTCGGGCCGTCGGTCCCCACCCTCGCGGTGTTCGTGGTGCTGCTCGTGATGGGCGAGGTGCGCACGCTGAAGTGGCTGAAGTTGCACGACGGCGGCGAGGTGACCGCCTCCTGGGCGTTCGCCTTCGCCATCCTCATCGTGCCGGCACCGACCGCCGCCGTCGTCGCGATGGCGGTCGCCAGCGTCGTGGGCGACCTCAGCCATCGCAAGCCGCTGCAGCGCGTCGCATTCAATGCCGGGCAGACGGCGCTGTCGCTCGGCATCGCGGCGTCGATCCTCGTGCTGGCCGGTGAGCTGGAGACGTTGGGTGGCGACGGCGCACTCGGGCCGCTCTGGTTCGTCGCCGTCTCGGTGTCGATGGTCGCGATGTTCCTGGTGAACAGCGTGCTCACCTGCGTCGCCCTCGCGCTCCACGAGGGCACGAAGGTGCTGGTGATGCTGCGCCGCGGCCTGATGCTGAACTTCATGAGCGATGTCGCGCTCGTGGCACTGGCGCCGATCTTCGTCGTCGTGGCAGCGCGCAGTGTGCTGCTGTTGCCGCTGGTGGTGGTCGTCGCGCTGATGGTCCACATCAACACGCGGTCCGCGCTCGCGAGCGAGCACGAGGCCAACCACGACGTGCTCACCGAGCTCTGGAACCGCCGCGCGTTCACGTCGCGGATCACGGCCGAGCTGGACGATCGTGATCCGTCGGACCGGTGTGCGCTGGTGCTGGTGGACCTCGACGACTTCAAGGACATCAACGACCGCCTCGGCCATCATGTGGGCGACGCGGTGCTGGGCGAGGTCGGGGCGCGGTTGCGAGCGCTGCAGCGCACCGGACACGTCGCAGCGCGCCTCGGCGGCGACGAGTTCGCGGTGCTGGTCACGCGAGTGCCCGACGACGCGACCGTCACTCGCTGGGCCGAGGAACTGCGGGCGACGCTCGCCCAGCCGTTCCTCGACAGCGGGTTCCCCGTCGCCTCGGCGGCGAGCATCGGCGTGGCGTTCTGGCCCGATCACGGTCGAGACGAGAGTGCGCTCTTCCAGGCCGCCGACCTGGCGATGTACTCGGCCAAGAAGACCGGTGACGCCGTCCACGTGTACAAGGAGTCGGCCGCGGGTGCCGGCACCGGCCGTGTCGACCTGCTGTCCGAGCTCGAGCGCGGCCTCGAGCGAGGCGAGCTCGAGATGTGGTACCAGCCCCAGATCGAGCTGGCCACCGGCCGCCCGGTGGCGATGGAAGCACTCATCCGCTGGCGCCATCCGCGACTCGGCCTGGTCATGCCGGGCGAATTCGTCCCGCTCGCCGAGCACACCGAGCTGATCGTGCCACTCACCGAGTACGCCCTCGACCGTTCGCTGGCCGATGCTCGCGTATGGCGCGAGCGGCATCCCGACGTGCGGGTGGCGGTGAACGCGTCGGCTCGCAACCTGAACGACCTCGGGTTCCCGAAGACCGTGGCGGCGGCGCTCGAGCGCCATCGGACCGCCGGGGCGTCGCTCGAGCTGGAGATCACCGAGAACACCGTGCTGTCGCACCCGGACAAGGTGTCGGCGGTGCTCGGTGGCATCGAGCAGTTGGGCGTGCAGCTCTGCATCGACGACTTCGGCACCGGCTACTCGTCGCTGACGAGTCTCCGCGACCTGCCGGTCGGCACGGTGAAGATCGATCGCAGCTTCGTCCGCGATCTGCCCACCGACACCGGCGACGAGGCGATCGTGCGCAGCATCGTCGACCTCGCTCACCACCTCGGGCTCACCACCGTCGGCGAAGGCGTCGACAGCGTCGCCGGGAGCCAGCAGTTGCTGGCGATGGGGTGCGACCTCGCGCAGGGGTACCTGATCGCACGGCCGATGCCGCTCGAGTCGGCCCTGCGGTGGCTCGACCGCTGCGCCGTCCCCCGTGCACGGCCCGCATCCGAACGCCGCGCCCGTCCGCGCGAGGCGTTGCCCGTCGGCCCGGAGGAGGGATCGTGATCGTCATCGCGCTGATGGTCGTCGCCATCGTGTCCGTCCCGCTGTGTGGCGGTCGCCTGGCGGCGATCGGCCGCGTCGAGGTGGAGGAGACGTGGCTGATCATCCTGGGCTTCGTCGTCCAGACCGCGGTGATCAGCATGGCGCCACAGGGGCTCGAGCCGATCGCCCACGCCGTCCACCTCGCCTCCTATCTGCTCGCCGCGGCGTTCCTGGTGATCAACCTCCACGTGCCGTGGTTGTGGCTGATCGGCCTGGGTGGGGGCATGAACTTCGCTGCGATCGTCGCCAACGGCGGCACGATGCCGGCCGGGGAGTGGGCCACCCGGGTGGCCGGCATGGTGATCGCCGACGGCGAGTTCGCGAACTCCGAGATGGTGGCCGACCCGAAGCTGCTGTTCCTCGGCGACGTGTTCCCGATCCCGGCGTCGTGGCCGTTGTCGAACGTCTTCAGCGTCGGCGACGTGCTGCTCGTGGTGGGTGCGTTCGCGCTGTTGCACTCGGTGTCGGGCTCGCATCTGTCGGGCGCCCGCCGGGCGGCTCGGCGGGCCGCGACGAACGCCGAAACCGAAGGTCACGTCGGTTTCGTCACACGGAACGATCTCGTCGACGCCTCCTAAGCGGCCGTCTATGGTGCGGCTGATCCTGCGATTCCCGAGTGACGACGCCGGTCTGGCGAAGTCGGAAGGACGCATCGGGTGTCGCCCTGGTCGAGGCCGACACCGTGCAGGTGAGGGGAAACCGAGGAGGGGAACCGGTGTCCAGCGATCCGTTGGCGCGCGAGCGAGAGGGCTCGAACGTCCCGAGTCCGTTCGCGGTGTGCGAACCCGACGGGGCGCAGGGGTGGCGCGATCTCTACGCGCCCTCGTTGCTGTTCGGACCGGCACGTCGCTCGTACGAGGAGTCGGCCTTCTGGTTCCGTGAGGCGGTGCACTGGACCCGTCCGGTCCGTCCGTTCGAGGCCGCCGTGCTGCAGATCGTGATGGCCTCGCTCGGCCAGTTCAACCACCGCCACTACACCGTGCCCGCCGCCCGGGGCATCGACGTGCGGGTGCTGCACGGCTACTGCTACCTGAGCCCCGGGTCGATCGACGACCTCGACGTGATCGACGCGCGTGTCGACACCTTCGGCGAACGCGCGGGCTTCTACTACCGCCACTGGGACGAGCTGTACACCGACTGGATGACCCGCATCCGCGACCTCATCGCCCGTCTCGACGACGTGCACTTCCCGACCTTGCCGGACGTGATGCCGACCGACGAGGTGCTCACCGGTCACGGTGCGGGGCGGTCGTGGCAGGTGAGCTCCACCTACCACCGACTCGTCGATCTGCTCGTCGAGCTGTGGCAGGCCCACTTCGAGTTCCTCAACCTCGGCTACGCCGCCTATCTCGACTTCTTCGCCTTCTGCCGATCGGTCACGCCCGAACTCGACGACCTCGAGCTCGCTCGTATGGTGGCCGGCATCGACGTCGACCTGTTCCGGCCCGACCAGGAACTGCGGCGTCTCGCACGAGCGGCCGTCGACCTCGGCCTCGCCCCCCTGGTGATCGACACCCCGGTCGGCGACCTGCTCGACGTGCTGTCCACCGTGCCCAACGGTGCCACGTGGGTCGAACGCTTCGCCGCCACCGCCGACCCGTGGTTCAACTACTCGACCGGGTCGGGCTTCTACCACGACGACGCCGTCTGGGCGGATCGTCCCGACTACCCACTCACCTTCGTACGCGGCTACGTCGAACAGTTGCTGGCCGGATCGGCGATCGACACGCCCACCGAGCAGATCCTGGCCGAACGCGACCGCATCGCCGATCGGGTGCGCGCCGCGCTCGGCGAAACCGATCGTGAGCGGTTCGACGACAAGCTCGCGCTGGCCCGCACGGTGTTCCACTTCGTCGAGAACCACAACTTCTACGTCGAACACTGGGGGATGTCCCTGGTGTGGCGCAGGCTGCGCGAGTTCGGGGCGCTGTTCGTGGCCGCCGGGTTCTGGCCCCGGCCCGACGACCTGTTCCTGTTGCGTCCCGACGAGATCGAGCAGGCGATGTGGGACCTGCTCGGGTCGTGGGCCAGCGGGACGCCGGCCTACGGACCGACCCACTGGCCGACCGAGGTGCGTCGGCGCGAGACGATCCTCGCGGCGTGCGCCAGATCGACGCCGCCGGCGGCGCTCGGCGTCCCGCCCACCATCGTCAGCGAGCCGCTCACGATCATGCTGTGGGGGCTCACGTCGGAGTCGTTGCAGCAGTGGACCACCGGCGGCGACGACGACCTGGTGGCGCACGGGCTGTCGGCGTCGCCCGGCATCGTGGTCGGGCGGGCTCGGGTGGTGCACAGCATCGACGACCTCGACGCCGTCGAGGACGGTGAGATCCTCGTGACCGAGCTGACGTCGCCGAGTTGGGCACCGGTGTTCGCATCGATCGCCGGCACCGTCACCGAGTCGGGCGGCATGATGAGCCACACCGCGATCGTGTGCCGCGAGTACGGGCTGCCGGCGGTCACGGGCGTGGTCCGCGCCACCCAGCGTTTCCGCACCGGCCAGATCCTCCGCCTCGACGGCTCGACCGGTACCGTCACCGTGGTCGGCTGAGCGCCGAGGAGTCGTACATGGACCAGCTCACCACCGTCACCAAGGCGCTGCAGGTGCTGCAGGCGTTCACCTACGAGCACCCGGTCCTCGGTGTCAGCGAACTCGCGCGTCAGCTCGGTATGGGCAAGAGCAGCGTGCACCGCATCCTCAGCACCCTCGCCGAGCAGGGCTTCGTGGTGAAGACCGACGACGACCGTTACCGGCTCGGACTCAAGCTGCACGCCCTCGGACAGTTGGTCGTCAACACCCTCGAGCTGCGCACGGTGGCGCACGGTCCGCTCGAACGCCTGCGCAACGACTGCGGCGAGACCGTGCACGTCGCCGTGCTGGAGGGCTCGGACGCGATGTACGTGCACCGCATCGAATCGCAGGCCACGCTGCGCACCTTCTCCCGTGTCGGCCGTCGCGTGCCGGCGCACACCACGTCGTCGGGCAAGGTGCTGCTCGCGTACGGCGAGCCGGCGCAGGTGGACGTCGTGGTCGCGACCGGCCTGCCGCGCATCGGCCCGAGGTCGATCACCGACGAACGCGTGCTGCGCGAGGTGCTGCGCAAGATCCGCCGTGACGGCTACGTGGTGAGCGTCGAGGAGAACGAGCGAGGGGTCGTGAGCATCGGCGCACCGGTGTTCGGGCACGACGGCAGCTGCATCGCGGCGCTGTCGATGGCCGGACCGACGCTGCGGATGACGAGTGAACAGATCCCCCGCCTCGTGCAGCGCGTGCGTCGTTGCGCGCTGGAGGTGAGCCAGGGCATGGGCTTCCTCGATCGTGTGCCTCGCCCCGACACCACCGACGCAGCGCCCCGGGCGGTCAGCGCAAGAAGTCGAGCAGCAGTTCGTTGAACTCGGCCGCGTGCTCGATCTGGGTCCAGTGGCCGCACCGGCCGAACACGTGCAGCTGCGAACGCTCGATCAGGTGCAGCAACCGGACGGCGTTGTCGAGCGGGATGATCTTGTCGTCGCGGCCGTGGATGATGAGTGTGTCGTGGGGGAGCGCGGCGATGAGCGCTTCGTCGGTCGCCATGTCCTGCACCCAGCGCTGACGAGGCGCCGGGAACATCGCCGAGAACGCCTCCTGCATGCCGGGCTCGGTGCTGGCACGGAACCGCAGCTGGGCGAGCTCGTCGTTCACGAGCGTGCGGTCGTAGGCGAAGAGGTCGAGGATGGCGCGCATGTTCTCGATCGACGGCTCGTAGCCCCACACGCGGTCGAGGCCGTCGGTGATCGGGAAGTCCACCCCGACCGAGCCCATCAGCACGAGACGGTCGACACGGTCGGGGAACCGGCTGGCGAAGGAGATCGCGAGCCCGCCACCGAAGCTGTTGCCGACGAGCGACACCCGCTCGAGGCCGAGGCCGTCGACGAAACCCGACAGCTGGTCGACCCACTGTGCCATCCCGTAGGTGCCCGGCTTGTCGCTGAAACCGAACCCGGCCATGTCGGGCGCGAGCACGCGGTGCTCGGTGGCGAGCGTCGGGATGGTGAGCCGCCAGTTGGCGTACGCCGACACGCCGGGACCCGAGCCGTGTACGAGCACGACGGGTGAACCCTCGCCGGCTTCGAGGTAGTTGGTGCCGATGCCGGCGGCGTCGATGCGTGTGCCGATCTCGGGGCGGTCGGTGGGTGTCGTCGGGCTGGTCGGGCTGGTCATGTCGGCTCCTTCTTGGACGCTCGTGCACGAGGTGGTGTGGGGTGCAGGATCGGCGTGCGGCCGAGCGATCGGCGGATGCCGAGCGCCGCGGTGCGCACGGCCGACGCATACCGCTCGACATCGGACCCGGGGGCCGACGTCACCGAGACCGCACCGACGGCGTGACCGTCGACGACGATCGGTGCCGCGACGCAGGTGATGCCGAGCGAGTTCTCCTCGCGGTCGTACGAGATGCCGGTCTGGCGGATGCGTTGCAGCTCTTCGGCGAGCACCTGATGGCTGGTGATCGTGTAGGCCGTTCGTGGCGGCAGCGGCATCGCCATCACCCGCAGTGCTGCTTCGGGGTTGTAGGCGAGCAGGGCCTTGCCCACACCCGTGCAGTGCGCAGGCAGGCGGCCGCCCACGCGTGACGCGACGTTGAGCGCCCGGTGTCCGTGGATGCGTTCGAGGTACACCACGTCGGTGCCGTCGAGCACCGCCAGGTGCACGGTGTCGTGACTCGCCTCGAACAGGTCCTGCATGAACGGCAGGGCGGCCTCACGCAGCTTGTGCTTGCGGGGGACGTGCTCGCCGAGCTCGAAGAGGCGGATGCCGAGCTGATAGCCGGATGCGGTGCGGTCGACCAGGCCCTGCACCTCGAGCGCCGCGAGCAGCCGGTGCAGCGTGGGCTTCGGGAGTCCGGTGCGGCGGGCGAGCTCGGCGAGCGTGAGCACGCTGCCGGGGCCCTGCGTGAACGCGGCCAGCAGATCGACGGCCCGGTTGATCACCTCGATGCCCGGACGCGAGGCGCGCTCACCGCTACGGGGCTGCTGGGGGGCCACCAGACGACCGTACCGTCGCCGGGGCCATCGGCGACAGGCTCGCGTTCCGTCATGCGGAACGGTGTCATTGCCGGCGACTCGGCACCGTTCGTACAGTTCGCGCATGCTCAGCCCCGATCAGCACTCCGCCGCCGCGCTCGCGCTCTGGGAGGCGGACCAGACCAAGCAGTCGATCGCGCCGCTCACGGAGTCGTATCCCGACATCGACGTCGTCGATGCGTACGAGATCCAGCTGATCAACATCCGCAAGAAGCTCGAGGCCGGGGCGTTGATCCGCGGGCACAAGGTGGGGCTGTCGGCCAAGGCGATGCAGAACATGCTGGGGGTGCACGAGCCCGACTACGGACACCTGCTCGACGACATGTTCGTCGACGAGGGATCGACGATCCCGATGTCGCGGTTCTGCCAGCCGCGCGCCGAGATCGAGGTCGCGTTCGTGCTCGGTCGTCAGTTGCAGGGGCCGGGTGTCACCGTCGCCGACGTCGTCAGAGCCACGGATTACGTGCTCCCGTCGATCGAGATCGTCGACAGTCGCGTCACCGACTGGAAGATCAAGATCCAGGACACGGTCGCCGACAACGCGTCGTCGGCGGCGCTGGTGCTCGGCGGCCGCCCGACGAAACTCACCGACGTCGACCCTGCACTCATCGGTGCCAACCTCCGCAAGAACGGCGAGATCGTCGAGACCGGCTGCTCGGGTGCGGTGCTCGGCAACCCGGTGATCGCGGTGGCGTGGTTGGCCAACAAGGTGGCGCGTTTCGGGGTGACCCTCGAGCCCGGTCACGTGATCATGCCGGGGTCGTGCACGCGCATGGTGCCGATCGCCGCGGGCGACCACATCCGCGCCGACTTCGACGGTCTCGGTCACGTCGCGGTGCGTTTCGCCTGACGGACCGTCGAGGTGGTCGACCGGACCCAGCCGTTCCGTTTCCCGGAACGGGATGCTTGTGTCGACTCGTTCGATCGTGGTTCGGTGCACGCCGTGAAGAAGATCCCCGCCGCCATCGTCGGCCCCGGCAACATCGGGACCGACCTCATGTTCAAGCTGCTGCGGTCCGAGCTGATCGAGCCCCGCTACATGGTGGGTGTCGACCCCGACTCGGCCGGGCTGAAGCTCGCTCGCGAGCACGGCCTCGAGGCCTCCCACGAGGGCGTCGACTGGCTGCTGTCACGTGACGAGTTGCCGGGCATCGTGTTCGAGGCGACCAGCGCCTACGTGCACGTGCGCAACGCGCCCAGGTACAAGAAGGCCGGCATCTTCGCCGTCGATCTCACACCAGCGGCGCGTGGACCGTATGTGGTGCCGCCGGTGAACCTGCTCGAGCACATCGACGAGATGAACGTCAACATGGTCACCTGCGGCGGTCAGGCCACGATCCCGATGGTGCACGCCGTCAGCCGCGTCGTCGGCCCGCTCGAGTACGCCGAGATCGTCGCCACCGTCTCGTCGGCCTCGGCCGGACCGGGCACGCGCAACAACATCGACGAGTTCACCCGCACCACGTCGAAGGCCGTCGAGGTGCTCGGCGGTGCGAAGCGGGGCAAGGCGATCATCATCCTCAACCCGGCCGACCCGCCGCTCATGATGCGCGACACGATCTTCTGCCAGATCCCCGACGACGCCGACCACGAGAAGATCTCGAAGTCCATCCACGACATGGTGGCCGAGGTGCAGACCTACGTGCCCGGCTACTCGCTGCGGGCCGAACCGCAGTTCGACGTCACCGACAACGGCATCGCCCGTGTCGCCACGTTCATCGAAGTGCGCGGCGCGGGCGACTTCCTGCCGCCGTTCGCCGGCAACCTCGACATCATGACCGCCGCTGCGGCGAAGGTGGGCAACGAGATCGCTCGTCACCTCCTCGACCGCGCCGAGAGCCCCGCAGGGGAGAACTGACATGCCCTACTCCGACGACCTCACGATCCGCATCACCGACACGTCGCTGCGCGACGGGTCGCACGCGAAGCGCCACCAGTTCACCGAGGAGCAGGTGCGCTCCATCGTCGGTGCCCTCGACACCATCGGCATGCCGGTCATCGAGGTCACCCACGGCGACGGCCTCGGCGGCTCGTCGTTCAACTACGGCTTCTCCAAGGTCGACGAGCGGGTGCTCATGAAGACCGCCGTCGAGACCGCGAAGCGGGCGAAGATCGCCGCGCTGATGCTGCCGGGACTCGGCATCAAGGAGGACATCAAGGCCGCCCACGACCAGGGTGTGTCGGTGATCCGCATCGCCACGCACTGCACCGAGGCCGACATCTCGATCCAGCACTTCGGCATGGCGCGTGACATGGGCATGGAGACGGTGGGCTTCTTGATGATGGCCCACTCCCAGCCGCCCGAGGTGTTGGTGCGCCAGGCGCGGATCATGGCCGACGCCGGTTGCCAGTGCGTGTACGTGGTCGACTCGGCCGGGGCGATGATCCTCGAGGACGTCACGGTGCGGGTCGAGGCGGTTCGTGCCGAACTGGGCGACGACGCGACCGTGGGCTTCCACGGTCACGAGAACCTCGGCCTGTCGGTGGCCAACAGCCTGATGGCGGTTCGGGCGGGTGCGGTGCAGATCGACGGCAGCACGCGGGCGTTCGGTGCCGGTGCGGGCAACACGCCGCTCGAGGTGTTCGCCGCCGTGGCCGACCGCCAGGGCATCGTCACCGGGCTCGACGTGCTCGGCCTGGTCGACGTCGCCGAGGACATCGTGCGTCCGATCATGGACGGCGAATGCGTGAAGGACCGCCTCGCGATCATCATGGGCTACGCCGGCGTGTACTCGAGCTACCTGAAGCACGCCTACCGCGCCGCCGAACGGTACGGCGTCTCCGGGGCGGAGATCCTCATGGAGTGCGGGCGCCAGGGCCTGGTCGGCGGCCAGGAGGACCAGATCATCCAGATCGCCGCCGAGTTGAAGGCGAAGGCCGCAGCGTGAGCGCGTCGTCCCCTGTCGTCGAGTGCGCCGACATCCTCGAGGCCGCCGTCGCCGAGCGTCGGGCCATCTCGCGCCTCACCGAGAAGTTCCCCGATCTCACCCTCGAGCAGGGGTACGAGATCCAGGCGCTGCTCGCCGGGCGACGCATCTCGCGGGGCGCGTCACCGGTGGGGGCCAAGCTCGGTCTCACGTCTCGGGCCAAGCAGGTGCAGATGAAGTGCACCGAGCCCGTGTACGGGCGGCTGTTCTCCGACAACTTCCACCCCGGCAACGAGCCGTTCGAGGTGGCGTCGCTCATCCATCCCCGGGTCGAACCGGAGATCGTGTTCGTGATGAAGCACCGCCTCGCCGGGCCGGGCGTGTCGGCGGCCGACGTGATCGCCGCCACGGAATCGGTGTGCTGCGGGCTCGAGATCATCGACTCGCGCTACGACGACTTCTCGTTCACCGCGGCCGACGTCGCGGCCGACAACACGAGCGAGGCCAAGGTGGTGATGGGGCCGAAGATGGTCGATCCCGCCGGGCTCGACCTCGGGCTGATCGGGCTGTTGCTGGAGGTGGACGGCGAGCAGGTGGCCACTGCGAGCGGCGCCGCCACGATGGGGCACCCGGCCGAGGCGGTGGCGATGCTCGCCAACTTCCTCGGCGCACGTGGCGAGGCGATCGAGGCGGGGTGGACGATCTTCAGCGGTGGGCTCACCGCTGCCGTGCCGCTCGCCGTCGGGTCGCCCGTCACCGCCACGTTCGGCCACCTCGGCAGTGTGACGGTGCGGGGCATCTGACCGTGCCCCTCGTGAACGTCCACATGGCCGTCGGGCGTACCGACGAGCAGAAGCGCGCCTTCATGGCCGCGGTCACCCAGGCGGCGCACGACACCCTCGGCGCCCCGATCCCGTCGATCCGCGTCTGGATCACCGAGTTCGAGCCCACCGAGTTCATGGCCGGTGGCGAGACGATGGCCGAGCGTCGTGCGCGTGAGGCCGCAGCGAAGGAGAACCCCGCATGACCACGCCCGTCGAGCTCCACCACGTGATCGACGGCGAGCTCGTCGACTCGATCGACGGCCGCCGTTTCGACTCGGTCAACCCCACGACGCAGGAGGTGTGGGCCACCGCCCCCCGTGGCGCCACCGCCGATGCGGACCGAGCCGTGACGGCGGCCCGCCGAGCCTTCGACGACGGCCCGTGGCCGCGCATGTCGCCCGACGAGCGCAGCGCTGCGTTGCACCGGTTGGCCGATCTGATCGTCGAGCACGGCGACGAGCTCGCCCGCCTCGACACCGTCGACATGGGCAAGCCGTTCACCCAGGCCCGTGCGAAGGACATCCCGCGCAGCGCGCAGAACTTCCGGTTCTTCGCCGACTACGCCCGCCTGGCGGAGAACGAGAGCTACCCGGTCGCGACGTCGCACCACATGTACACCCGGTACGAGCCGGTCGGCGTGACCGCGGCGATCTCGCCGTGGAACTTCCCGCTGATGCTGGCGACCTGGAAGGTGGCGCCGGCGCTCGCGTTCGGCAACACCGTGATCCTGAAGCCGGCCGAGCAGACGCCGGCGTCGTGCGCACGCCTCGGAGAGCTCGGGATCGAGGCCGGCCTGCCGCCCGGCGTGTTCAACGTCCTCCACGGCTTCGGGCCGGGCGAGGCGGGGGAGGGGCTCACCACCCACGCCGGCGTCGACCTGGTCACCTTCACCGGCGAGTCGAACACCGGTCGGGCGATCCAGAAGGCCGTGGCGCCGACGCTGAAGCGGGTGAGTTTCGAGATGGGTGGCAAGGGTGCCAACGTCGTGTTCGCCGACGCCGACCTCGACAAGGCGGTCGACTGGTCGATCCAGGCGATCTTCACCAACGCCGGCCAGGTGTGCCTCGCCGGCTCGCGGCTGTACGTGCAGCGGCCGGTGTACGACGAGTTCCTGGCCCGCTTCGTCGAACGGGCGGAGTCGATGCGCCTCGGCGATCCGCTCGACCCGGCCACCGAGATCGGTCCGCTCGCGAGCGAGGAGCACTGGCGCAAGGTGACGAGCTACCTCGACATCGCCGAGTCGGAAGGTGCGAAGATCCTCTGCGGTGGCCAGGCCGACGGGTGGTGGGTGAAGCCCACCGTGCTGGTGAACGTCGACCAGGAGATGCGGGTGTGCCGCGAGGAGATCTTCGGTCCGGTCGTGACGGTGATCCCCTTCGACACCGAGGAAGAGGCCGTCCGCCTCGCCAACGACACGCCGTACGGCCTGAACGCGATGCTGTTCACCGAGAACGTGCGGCGGGCGCACCGGGTGGCCGCGGCCTTGCAGGCGGGCACCGTGTGGGTGAACTGCTTCTTCATCCGCGACCTGCGCTCACCCTTCGGTGGGTTCAAGCAGAGCGGTATCGGCCGTGAGGGCGGCAAGTACAGCCGCGAGTTCTTCACCGAGCCGAAGGCGATCATCATCGAGATCTGACCCGGCTCGTTCGGGAGTCGCTCCTGGGTGCCACACTCGGCTCACCGCGCCTGGTCAGCGGAATCGGTGGCACCCAGAACGTTCGGGAATCGCTCCTGGGTGCCGAGCTCGGCTCACCGGGCCTGGTCAGCGGAATCGGTGGCACCCAGAACGTTCGGGAATCGCTCCTGGATGCCACGCTCGTGCGTTGGGTACGGCGAGTTCGGCAAGCGCCATGGCGCGCGAGAGCGGGATCGTCCGCGAGAATGGGGGGACCCTGATGGACGCCGACCGCTTCCCCACCACGATGTCGATCGCCGAATCGATCGCGCTCGCCGACGGTCGCGGCACCGAGCCGGTGACCTTCGAGCGGCACGATCACGTGAGTGGCCCGTTCTTCCACGGCACGCGGTACGCCTTCGGTGTCGGCGACCTGTTGGTGCCGGGAACGCCGTCCAACTACCAGGCGGGCCGGATCTCGAACCACGTGTACTTCGCCTCGCTGCTCGAGCCGGCGATCTGGGCGGCCGAGCTCGCCAACGCGCTCGCCGGGATCGCCGAGCGCGGCCACATCTACGTGGTCGAGCCGACCGGACCGTTCGAGGACGACCCGAACGTGACGGACAAGCGATTCCCCGGCAACGTCACCCGTTCGTTCCGCACCCCGCATCCGATGCGTGTCGTGGACGAGGTGACCGGCTGGGAAGGGCACCCGCCCGACGTGCTGCAGGGCATGCTCGACAACCTCTCGCGCCTGCGCGAACAGGGCCTCGACGTCATCGAGGACTAGTTCGCGGACTCGTCTCGCGCGAAGCGTCGCCAGCGACCTTCGGACACCACGTCGGCCTCGCCGTCCACCACCCGGATCGCGGTGTCGTCGTCGATCGCGTACGCCGGGCAGTCGATCCGAGCGAACCAGGCCTCGGCGTTGGCCATCGTGTTCTCCGGCAGCATCGGATGATCGAGGTGCGGGTAGATCGCGAAGTCGACGACACCGAGCGCGCGGTCGTCGCCCGACGGTTGCGTCCAACTGGTGAACTCCTCGCCGATGCGGGGTGTCATCACCATGCTCCCGGCACTGAGCCCGACCCACACGCCGCTGAGCGCGGGCAGCATGTCGGCCATGCCGCTCTCGCGCATCCAGTGTGCGAGGTACAGCGTGTCGCCACCGGCGGCGAGGAACACGTCGGTCTCGTGCACGAGCGGCTTCCACCGCTCGTCGTCGATGCTCGCCAGGGCGGTGAGCTCGAGCAGGCCGACCGATCGCCACCCGAGTTGCGTCATCTGCGACTGCTCGTTGCCCGTGACGAACCCCCACGGCTTCACGCCCGGACCGACGTAGGGGTGGGCGTACTGCGCCGTCGGGATGCACAGCGCGGTGCACTCCGGGATCGGCTTGGGCAACATGGCCGTGAGAGCGTCGAGGATCGTCGGGTTCTCGACCCCGCCGGACGTGAGCAACAGACGCACGGAACCTCCTGTGATGACCGTCGGTCCGACGCTAGCGAGCGTGGCGCGCCGGCGCGATGTCGATACCCCAGGGGGTAGGGCGTCCTGTTCCGATATCCGGAACGCGAAGCTTCACCTGCGGGACGGTCGGGGCGCACACTCGGCGACGTGGCAATCGAGGGGATGCCGGAACCACGGGGGTTCGACACGACGCGCCGGTTCGTGCGCGTGGTCGAGCGCCGGCCGGACGGCTTCGTCGAGTTCCACTTCTCGATCGGCGATCCGTCGCTGTTCGTGGAGATGCTGCTGAGCGAGACGGCCTTCGACGAGTTCTGCGCGTCGATCCGGCCCGAGACGCTCGGCCCGCTCGACCAGGCACATGCCGACCCGCTGGCAGGCATGACCGAGGACGAGCCCGACGACGCGGCCGCGGCGTTCGCATGGACCATGCACGACGCGACCCACCGCAGGATCACGTAGCTCGCAGCCGCGAGCCGACACGAGGGGACAACAGAGGATGCAGATCGATCTGCGTACGGTGACGATCCCGGTGCAACGGCACTCGTTCACCCACATCGCCGACCGGCTCGGGCCGGACAAGACGCCGACCCGGTACCAGGAAGCGACGCTCGACGTGCAGGCGAACGCGAACTTCCACTACCGGCCGACATGGGATCCCGACCACGAGATCTTCGACCCGACCCGGTCGAAGCTGGTGATGAAGGACTGGTACACGTTCAAGGACCCCCGCCAGTACTACTACGCCACCTACACGATCGCTCGGGCCCGGATGCAGGAGACGGCCGAGGCCGACTTCGAGTTCGTCGAGAAGCGCGGCCTGGCCGAGTCGTTCGCGCCGGCAGCGAAGCAGAAGGCGCTCGACGTCCTCGTGCCGCTGCGTCACGTGGCCTGGGGCGCCAACATGAACAACTCCAGCGTCTGCGCCTACGGCTACGGCACCGCGTTCACCGCGCCGTGCATCTTCCAGGCGATGGACAACCTGGGCATCGCCCAGTACCTCAGCAGGGTCGGCTTGCTGCTCGGCGACGCCGAGGCACTCGACGAGGGCAAGGCGGCGTGGACCTCGGCGCCGGTGTGGCAGGAACTGCGCCGGTACGTGGAGGACACCCTCGTGGTGCAGGACCCGGTCGAGCTGTGGGTCGCACAGAACCTGGTGCTCGACGGCCTGCTGTACCCGCTGGTGTACGAGAAGTTCGACGCGGCGCTGACGGCGGAGGCCGGCCCGACGGTGTCGATGCTGCTGCGCTTCCAGGTCGACTGGTTCGCCGAGACGAGCAAGTGGGTCGATGCCACGGTGAAGACCGCTGCCGCCGAGTCGCCGGAGAACGCCGCCCTGCTGGCCGAGTGGATCGGCCACTACCGCGATCGTGCGGTCGCCGCCCTCGCCCCGGTCGCCGAGCTCGCGCTCGGTGCCGACGGTGCCGCAGCGATGGCCGACGTCCAGTCCAGGTTCGCCGCACGCGTCGCCAAGTGCGGCGTCGCCCTCTGATCGGAGCACACCGATGTCGACCGTGTTCATCGCCTTCCAGACCAACGAGACCTCGCGCATGATCGTCGAGGCCATCACCGACGACAACCCCGAGGCGGTCGTCAACGAGCAGCCGGCCATGGTGAAGGTGGACGCCCCCGGCACGCTCACCGTGCACCGAGCCACCGTCGAGGACAAGCTCGGCCGGTCGTTCGACCTGCAGGAGCTGCACGTCCACCTGATCACCCTGTCCGGTCACATCGACGAGTCCGACGACGAGTTCACCCTCTCCTGGAACGCGAACTGAGGAACCCTGCCATGACGATGACCTCCGAACCCACGCCCGCCGCCAAGAAGAAGCTGGGCCTGAAGGAGCGCTATGCGCTCATGACCCGTGGCCTCGACTGGGAGACCACGTATCAGCCGATGGAAAAGGTGTTCCCGTACGCCACGTACGAGGGCATCAAGATCCACGACTGGGACGCCTGGCAGGACCCGTTCCGGCTGACGATGGACGCGTACTGGAAGTACCAGGCCGAGAAGGAGCAGAAGCTCTACGCGATCATGGACGCGTTCGCGCAGAACAACGGCCACCTCGGCCTCACCGACGCCCGCTACCTCAACTCGCTGAAGCTGTTCCTCACCGGCGTGTCGCCGCTCGAGTACATGGCCCACCGTGGCTTCGCCCACGTCGGCCGGGCGATGCCCGGTGTCGGCGCTCGAGTGGCGTGCCAGATGCAGTCGCTCGACGAGCTGCGTCACGCACAGACCCAGATCCACTCGATGTCGAACTACAACAAGTTGTACGACGGCTTCCACAGCTGGCGTCACATGCACGACCGGGTCTGGTACCTCTCGGTGCCGAAGAGCTTCTTCGACGACGCGATCACCGCCGGCCCGTTCGAGTTCATGATCGCGATCGGCTTCTCGTTCGAGTACGTGCTGACGAACCTGCTGTTCGTGCCGTTCATCTCGGGCGCCGCCTACAACGGCGACATGGGTGCGATGGCGTTCGGGTTCTCGGCCCAGAGCGACGAGAGCCGCCACATGACCCTCGGCCTCGAGGCGATCAAGTTCATGCTCGAGCAGGACCCGGACAACCTGCCGATCGTGCAGCGGTGGATCGACAAGTGGTTCTGGCGCGGCTACCGCGTGCTGACGCTCGTGGCGATGATGCTCGACTACATGCTGCCCAAGAAGGTGATGAGCTGGAAGGAGGCGTGGGAGATCTACGCCGAGGAGAACGGCGGTGCGCTGTTCGCCGACCTGGCTCGCTACGGCATCCGTCCGCCGCTCGGCTGGCAACAGGCCTGCGACGACAAGGAGCACCTGAGCCACCAGGCCTGGTCGACCTTCTACCAGTACCAGGGTGCCGCACCGTTCCACACCTGGGTGCCGAGCCCCGAGGACATGGCGTGGGAGGCGGAGAAGTACCCGAACACGTTCGACCAGTACTACCGGCCGCGCTTCGAGTATTGGGCCGAGCAGGAGGCCGCGGGCACCCGGTTCAACAACGCCACGTTGCCGCAGCTGTGCCAGGTGTGCCAGATCCCGATGCTGTTCACCGAGCCCGGCGATCCCACCCGCATCTGCTACCGCGAGAGCGAGTACGACGGCGAGACCTACCACACCTGCTCGGACGGGTGTCAGGCGATCTTCGACCACGAGCCGGAGAAGTACGTGCAGGCGTGGTTGCCGGTGCACCAGATCTACCAGGGCCACTGCTTCGGGCCCGACGCCGATCCGACGTCGCCCGACTTCAACCCCCTGCTCGAGGTCATCAAGTGGTACCGGATGGACGTCGGTACCGACAACGCCCCCTACGAGGGCTCGCGCGACCAGGAGAACTTCCAGGCCTGGAAGGCGATGCAGACCAAGAACTGACCGCCCTCTCATCCCACGCTCGCAACGATCTCAGACAGGAGACACTCATGGCCGTCGCTGCTGTGAAGGAGTACGTCGGTGAACGCAAGGACGTCGCCGCCAACCTCCCGCCCGGAACCCAACTCACCTACGTCGGGTGGATCGACCACCTGATGTTCTGTGCGCCGTTCGCCTTCCCGCTGCCGTCCGACATGCCCTTCGGGGCGATCGTCGAGGCGGTGCTGCCGGAGGCGTTCGGTGCCCATCCCGACTTCGCGAAGATCGACTGGTCCACCGTCACCTGGACCAAGGGCCGCCAGCCCTTCACGCCGGACTTCTCGAAGTCGCTCGCCGACAACGGCATGAAGCACAAGGACAGCCTCACCTTCTCGACCCCGGGTCTCACCGGGATCAAGGGTTCGCACAGCTGAGGTGACCGAGTGACCTACGAGCTCACCATCGAGCCCCTGGGCCAGACCGTCGAGGTCGAGGAGGGCCAGACCCTGCTCGATGCCAGCCTGCGGGCCGGCGTCTACCTCCCGCACGCGTGCGGGCACGGCCTCTGCGGCACCTGCAAGGTCCAGGTGCTCGATGGTGAGATCGACCACGGCGAGGCATCGAGTTTCGCGCTCATGGACTTCGAGCGCGAAGAGGGGTACTGCCTCGCCTGCGTGGCCCACGCCGAGAGCGACCTGACGATCGAAGCCGACGTCGACGACGAGCCCGACGCCCTCAACCTGCCGGTGCGTTCGGTGACCGCGACGGTGACGGCGATCGTCGATCTCACGCCGACGATCAAGGGCGTGTACGCGAAGGTGGACGACCCGCAGGGTCTCGCGTTCCAGGCCGGTCAGTACGTGAACGTGTCGTTGCCGGGCGGAGGTCACCGTCCGTTCTCGTTCGCGAACCCCCCGTCCGATCCGCACACGGTGGAGCTCGACGTGCGCCTGGTGCCCGGTGGGCTCGCCACCACGTGGATCCACGAGCGACTCGCCGTCGGCGACCGGCTCGACCTGGCCGGCCCGTACGGTCGCTTCCACGTGCGCCGTTCGGCCGACCTGCCGATGATCTTCCTCGCGGGCGGCTCGGGACTGTCGAGCCCGCGCTCGATGATCCTCGATCTGCTCGAGAGCGGCTGTGCGCAGCCGATCACGCTGATCCACGGGGCACGAACGCACGACGAGCTCTACCACGTCGACGAGCTCACGGCGCTCGCCGATCGCCACCCGACGTTCACCTACCTCACGGCGGTGTCGCACGAGCCGGAGGGGAGCGACTGGACGGGCGCCCGCGGCTTCGTGCACGAGGTGGCGGTCGCGCACTTCGGCAACGACTTCCGTGGCCACAAGGCCTACCTGTGCGGACCCCCGGCGATGATCGACGCCTGCATCACCGCGCTCATGCAAGGACGGCTGTTCGAGCGCGACATCTACCAGGAGCTCTTCATCTCCGCCGCCGACACCCAGCGGGTCCGCAGCCCGCTGTTCAAGAAGATCTGACCCGCTGGACCGATGACCGCGTACACCGTGACCGTCGCACCGGAGGGACGCACGTTCCGCTGTCCCGACACCAAGAGCATCCTCGTCGGCATCGAGCACAACGGCGGTGCCGACGCCGTGCAGGTGGGCTGCCGCTCGGGCGGCTGCGGCGTCTGCCGCGTCGAGGTGCTCGAGGGCACCTACACCGCGAAGCGGATGAGCAAGGCGTTCTGCACCGACGACGACGTCGCCCACGGGATCCTGCTGTCGTGCCGCGCGTACCCGACGAGCGATCTCGTCGTCCGACCCTGTCCGAAACCACGAGACCACTGATCTCGACCGACCTCATCACACAAGGAGAATCCAATGGCCATGTCAGGCGTGCTCCGTCCGGGGCACATGCAGCTGAAGGTCCTCGACCTCGAGGAGTCGATCGACTTCTACACGAACGTCGTCGGCCTCATCCAGACCGGCCGCGAGGGCGACCGGGCGTACTTCAAGGCGTGGGACGAGCGTGATCATCACAGCCTCGTGCTCCGCGGCGCCGGCGAGGCCGGTATGGACTTCTTCGGCTTCAAGGTGACCGACGACGCCACGCTCGCGAAGCTCGAGGCCGACCTGAACGCGTACGGCGTCACCACCGAGCGCATCCCTGCAGGTGACCTGCTCGAGACCGGCGAGCGAGTGCGCTTCGAGATCGCGTCCGGCCATCAGATCGAGCTGTACTCGCAGAAGACCGCGGTCGGGACGCCGATGGGCGACACCAACCCGCCGCCGTGGTGTGCCGCCGCCGAGCAGGGCATCGCGCCGATCCGCATGGACCACGCGCTCCTGTACGGGCCGGACATCGAGAAGGTGCAGGCGCTGTTCGTCGACGTGCTCGGCTTCTACCTCGTCGAGCACATCCTGCTCGAGGACGGCGAGACCGATCTCGCGATCTGGCTGTCGTGCAGCACCAAGGCCCACGACATCGCGTTCGTGCGCAACGAGGAGCCCGGCAAGCTGCACCACACCGCCTTCTTGCTCGAGAGCTGGGAGAAGGTGCTGCGGGCGGCCGACCTCATGTCGATGAACCAGGTGTCGATCGACATGGGCCCGACCCGCCACGGCGTCACCCGCGGGACGACGATCTACGCCTTCGACAACTCGGGCAACCGCTTCGAGACGTTCTGCGGCGGCTACGCCACCTACCCGGACATCCCGCCGATCACCTGGACCTGGGACGAGGTCGGCCCGGCCGTCTTCTACCACGATCGCCAGCTGAACCCGGCCTTCTTGGACGTGTACACCTGATCGTCGCCGTTCGTCTGCGTCCGGTCACGTCCGACGCGGCGGACCGTTCGACCAGCTCGGTCGAACGGCCGCCGCGTCGTCGCGCCCGGGCTGCAGTGGTCTCGCGCTCGAGTCGTGACCCGCACCGGATCCGGGCTTGATCCGGGCGGCGCACCCTCGCCTGGTGCAGAACGAGCCATTTCCGTCCGACCGCACCGAAGGCGGACGAGCAGGTCCTATTCTCCGCAGCGACATCACGACCGGAGACCGGCATCCGGTGGTGGGGGAGGGATCAGGTGATCGCGGAGTGGGGCGCGTGAGCATGTTCGACGCGCCCTTGCGCGAGCTCTCCCGGACCGCCCTCGAGATCACCTCGGCGCAGGACGAGGAGTCCCTGCACCGGCACCTCCGCTCCGCGCTCGAGCGTCTCCGGGCGGAGGCTCGAGCGAACACCGCGCACCTCGTGGTGGCGTGGGGGCGGCGTGCGGACCAGCAGGCGCTCACCTGCGCCACCAGCCCCACCCACGACGCGGACTCGCTCGCCGTGGAGCTGGCGCACTGCGCCAACTGGCCGGAGCTGGCCGCGACGAGCGGGGTTCGCCTGCTGGGCGAGACGTCGGCACCCGACGACGTCGTCGAGGTGCTGCGACGTCACGGGATGCGCGAGCTCTGGGTGGTCGGTGCGGCGAGGTCGATGCCGGGGCTCAGTCACGCGGTGTTCGGCTTCGGCGGTGAGGCGCCCGAACTCGACCCGGAGGATGTCGTGAGCCTCGGCATCCGGTGCACCGTGCTGGCCTCGCGTTCGCTCGGCCGCGTGGCTCCCGCCGAGCTCGAGGCGATCTTCGACGGGGCCGGGGCGCCCGTGGTGCCATCGGAGCGCTCGTCGTTGTTCGAGACCGATCCGTCGGGCCGGCTGGTGCGATGGCCGTTGCCGTGGACGGGTGACGACCACTCGCTGCCCGGCCAGGTGGTGGTCGCCGACCGGGGCACGGTCGGGGAGGCGGTGGCCGCGATCCTCGCCGGGTCCGTCCGCTCGTACGAGCTGGTGGTCCGATGCGGCGACGACCGTGTCTCGATACCGGTGCGGGTGCTGGCACGGCGGTCACCGCTCGGCGGCGTGGAGGGGATGCTGCTCCCGCCCGAACAGCCGGTGGCGGTGTTGCCCGACGACATCGCCGGCCGGCTCACCCAGCGCGAGCGCGAGGTGGCGCAGCTGCTGGCGAGCGGCCTTCGGCTCCGTCAGGTGGCCGAGCGTCTCTACCTCAGCCACAACACCGTGCGGAACCACCTGAAGAGCATCTTCACCAAGCTCGACGTCTCGTCGCAGCAGGAGCTGATCGCACGCATCGTCGAGCCGTCGGCGGCGCCGACGGTCACCTGACGCCGACCCCGCCGGAGGTCACGCCGGTGTGACGCCCGCCCGGAGCCGCTCGAGGGTGTCGGTCAGCTCGAGCAATCGGCGAGCCGCGGCGGACAAGCCCGTGGTCGACAGGTGCACGCCGCGGCGATCGGCCTCCACCCGACCGGCCAGCAGTGCCCGGAGTCCGGTCGAGTCGATGAACGCGACGTCGCGCAGGTCGAGCATCACCTGGCCGGCGCGCTCGCATGCGAGGTCCACCCCGTGCTCGATGGTGGCCTCGAGTTCAGCTGCCCCGTCGAGGTCGAGATCGCCGGCGACCACGATCGTGACGTCGCCCGACGAGACGTCGGGCCCGTTCGTCGAGATCCGCAGCGTCGGCGTGGCGTCGGTGGTGTGGTCGGTGGTCATCGGTTCCCCCGGTCGTCGGTCGGCCCACCAGATCCCCGTGATCGCCCGAGACCAAACCACCATCGTCTCGTGGAGCGGGTGACCGGAATCGAACCGGCATCATCAGCTTGGAAGGCTGAGGTTCTGACCGTTGAACTACACCCGCAGAGGCGGACACGATAGCGGGCTCGCCGGTCGAGACGGCGACGGATCGGGTCCGTCCCCGGATCAGCGATGCCCGCGATTTCCCGCGGGAAATCCGCAGGGTCGGATGTCGCACCCCGTCGTCATGATCGACTCATGGAACTGGGTGAGATCGCGACAGAGCAGTTGGAGGCCGAGCTGGTGGCACATGCGGCGTGGGAGACGCGTGGGTTGGCTCGGTTCCTGGACGTGTTGGTCGAGTACGACCGGCGACAGGCGTGGGGATCGTGGGGGTGCGTGTCGGTGCAGCACTGGCTGTCGTGGAAGTGTGGTCTGGCCACGGTGGCGGCGTCGGAGCGGTTGCGCGTGGGTAAGGCGTTGCAGGGCCTGCCGCTGGTGAAGCAGGCGTTCTGGGACGGTCATCTGTCGTACTCGAAGGTGCGCGAACTGACTCGTGTCGCCACGGCGGAGACCGAGCAGCGCTGGTGCGACGTCGCGAAGTACACGACGGCGGGTCAGTTGGCGAAGCTGGTGGCAGCGGGCCGGCGGGCGACTCGTGGCGAGGATGCTCGTCAGATCGCCGAGCGGCGGTTCCGGTGGGCGACGAACGACGAGGGTGGCATCACCCTCACCGTCGAGTTGCCGGTTGATGTGGGCGCGAGCGTGGTGGCGGCGGTGCGCGAGGCGGCCACGATCGAGCGGGGCGTGTCGTTGTCGCAGTCGCAGGCCGATGCGTTCGTGGAGCTCGTGCTCGGCCGGGCGGAGGTGGCGGTCGAGATCGTGACGCACGTGTCCGGCGACGGGCATGCGATCGTCGACCCCGGCAACCCGATCTCGGAGGAACTGGCCGAGTGCCTGGCGTGTGACGGCGCGGTGACCACCGTGGTCGACACACCGGACGGGCCGGTCGAACGGGATCGGCGTGCGGCCCCGTCGAAGCGGCAACGCCGGTTCCTGCAACGTCGGCACCCGACGTGTCAGTTCCCCGGCTGCCACCACGGAGGCCGGTTCGAGGCGCATCACGTCGTCGAACGGGCCAAGGGCGGCCGCACCCGGTTGAACAACCTCGTGCGGCTGTGCTGGCTGCATCATCGGATGGTGCATCTCCACGGGCTGGTGCTCACCTTGCACCCCGATCGCACCCTCACCGTCGCCACCGCCGACGGCCAGCCGATCGACCGGGCGATCCCGATCACCGAGTTCGTCATCGACCCGCCTGCCGACCCCCACCGCCTCGGCGGCTGGTCCGGGCAGCACCTCGACCTCCCCTACGTCGTCGCCACCGTCCTCGGCGGCTGACCGACGCCTCCGATTTCCCGCGGGAAATCGGCCGGCTCCGGCGCCGCCTCGGCGCCGCCTCGTCGTGGCAGATCAGCGGTCGGGGCGGGCACCCGGCACACGGAGCTCGCCGTCGATCCACACCTGCTCGACGCGCGTGCCGATGCCGTCGAAGTCGGTGGCGTCGCCGCCGATCACCACCAGATCGGCCGTCTTGCCGGCCTCGACGGTGCCGAGCCGGTCGTCCACGCCCAACAACGCTGCCGCCTGGCCGGTCGCGGCGTGCAGCGCCTGCGCCGGCGTCATCCCGGCCCGCTGCATCAACCCGAGCTCGCGGAGGTTGTCGCCGTGCGGGCCCACACCGGCGTCGGTGCCCATCGCCACCTTCACGCCCGCTTCCACGGCGCGGCGTACCGCATCGGCGTGGATCTCGATCACGTCGCGGGCCTTGCGGATCGACGCGTCCGACAGCGAGGCGCCGCGCTCGACGGCTTCGAGCACCCACACCGGCGCGATCAACGTCGGCACCAGCCACGTGCCGTGTTCCAGCATCAGCCCGATCGCCTCGTCGTCGAGGAAGATGCCGTGCTCGATCGAGCGGATGCCGGCGCGGACCGCGTTCTTGATGCCGTCCGACGCCTGCGCGTGCGCCATCACGAACCGTCCGGCCGCCGTCGCCTCCTCGACGAGCACGTCGAGTTCGGACATGCGGAAGTGCGCTCGCCTCGGGTCGCTGCCCACGCTCAGCACCCCGCCGCTGGTGGCCACCTTGATCACGTCGGCACCGTCGCGCACGTACTCGCGCACCCGCTTGCGCATCTCGTCGGGGCCGTCGACGATCGCCGACGGCTTGCCCGGGTACGGCGGCGACATCAGCGGCACGTGCTGGCCGCACGGGAAGTACTCGTCGCCGTGGCCGCCGGTCTGGCTGAGCATGTCGAGCGAGATCTGCATCCGCGGCCCGGTGACGAGACCCCGCTGCACGGCCAGCTTCACGCCGGCATCGGCGCCACCGGCGTCGCGAACGCTGGTGATGCCCGTGGCCACCGTGGCTGCGAGGTTCTGGGCGGCGACGTAGAAGCGGTACGAGAACGGGGTCTGCAGATCGCGCAGGATGTCCATGCCGTCGGCCATCACGTGCACGTGGCAGTCGAACAGGCCGGGCAGCAGCGTCCGGCCGGTGAGATCGACGCCGTGGTCGGCGTCGCCCGTTCCCGGCGCACCGACGTGGACGATCTCGCTGCCGCTCACCACCACGTCGGCCGGTGCGGGCGGCGAGCCCGTCCCGTCGAAGAGGAGGCCACCGTGGAACAGCGTCGTCGTCATGGCTCGACCGTACCTCCGGCGACCGGAACGGCCGGAGTCGCCGCTGCTGCGGGCGGGTTGGCAGGATCAGCGGCGTGCCCGGCCTCGAACTCGACGACCTGACCCTCTGGTACGAACGCTTCGGCCGCCTGGACGACGGCCCGCGGCTGCTGGTGTTCAACGGCTCCGGCGCCACGATCGAGACGTCGCGGCCGCTGCTCGACAAGCTCGGCGAGGTGGCCGATGTGCTCGTGCACGACCAGCGCTGCCTCGGCCGCACCGGCATCCCGGTCTCCGCCGACGACCGGCCGCCCACGATGGCCGACTTCGCTGCCGACGCAGCGGCGCTGCTCGACCACGTCGGCTGGGACCGCTGTGCCGTGTTCGGCATCAGCTTCGGCGGGATGGTGGCCCAGGAGTTCGCCGTCACCCATCCCGAACGGGTCACGCGCCTCGCGCTGCTGTGCACCTCGCCGGGCGGGCCGGGGGGATCGAGCTACCCGCTGCACGAACTCGCCGACCTCGATCCCGACGCGCGCAGCGCACGGTACCTCACGTTGCTCGACACCCGCTTCGACGACGCCTTCTTGGCCGAGCATCCCTTCGACCGGATGATCGTCGAGGGCATGCAGGCCCGCAACGCCCTGCCGAAGGACCCCGAGGTGCTGCGTGGCGAGCGCCTGCAGCTCGCCGCCCGGCGCGGTCACGACGTGTGGGACCGGCTCGGACGGATCGCCTGCCCCACGCTGGTGGCGTGCGGCCGCACCGACGGCATCGCCCCCATGTCCAACAGCGAAGCGATCGCGTCGCGAATCGCCGGTGCCGACCTGCGCCGGTACGAGGGCGGCCACATGTTCGTCTACCAGGACCGGCGAGCCTTCCCCGAGATCCTCGAGTTCCTCGCTGCCGGCTGACTCGCTCGTGGCGCCGGTCGCGCGTCAGCGCACCCGACCGGGCACCTCGAGCTTCGCTTCCGGCGACGGCGGGATCGTGCGCTGCAGGTCGGCGCTCGGCCCGAGTTCGAGCACCTGTCGCCAGTCGCGCGTGACGGGCGTCTGCACGCGGGCGTGCTTCCTGCGCGGGCGCCGTCGTGCCGGTGCGGCGTCGGCAGGCTTCGTGAAGAGGTGGTACAGGTTCACACCGATGTCGACCACCGAGTCGCGCACCCCCACGAACGCGACGATCGCGTAGAAGCACAGGCTCGCGTTCAGGCCGGCGAACACGGCGTGCTGGTAGTCGGCGTTGCGGATGTCGCGGACCACCACCCACACCGAGAGCGCCACGAGCAGATAGGGCACCGTCACCATCGACAGCGGTGCTGTCGTCCGCGACCGCACCTTCGGCGTCCGCGCGAACGCCGTCTTCCGTCCGGTGACCGCCTGGTTGATCGACTTGAGCACACCGGCCAGGTTCACCGGGAGCAACAGCAGGTTGAACCCGTAGATCCGCAACGCGTCCGTTCGCTTGTAGCCGCACGAGCGCAGATCGGCGGCCTGAGCGAGGAAGTAGGGGAGTGCAGCCGCCACCACGAGCGGGCTGAGCAGCCGGTCGTCGAACGGGTACGCGAGCAGCAGCATCAGCCCGGCCGTCGCCCACGCGATCGACGCGAGGTAGTTGAGGCGCAGGAACGTCTCCATCACCCGCCCCCGCACACCCTGTCGCGACTGCTGACGCACCAACGCGAACAGCTTCGGCATGATGATCAGCCCGCCGTTGGCCCATCGGCGGCGCTGCACCACGAGCGATCCGAAGTCGGGGGGCGTCGCCGAGTAGCTCAGCCGCTCCGGGTAGTTCTCGAGCGACCAGCCGGCGAGCGCCATCTCGATCGAACTCTCGGTGTCCTCGATGACGGTGCGGTCGGCTACGTAGCGCCGCTCCTGCCGGCCGTCGACGATCTCGAACTGCTCGATGTCGGCCAGCGCCTGGTACCGGATCACGGCGTTCGCGCCCACCCAGAACGTGGCGTTGTAATACCCCATGCCCTGGTGGACGATGTGCTGCAAGTCGGTCGAGGCGCCCGCCAGGCGTTCGAGCCGGGTGGACGAGCCGGGGAAGGCGCTGTACGGCGTCTGGATGACGGCGATCCGCTCCGAGCCGGGCTGGGCGAGCACGTGCACGAGTCGCAGGCAGTACTCGGGCAACAGGACGCTGTCGGCGTCGAGGGTCAGCACGTAGTCGGGTGCCGGGATCTCCAGGTCGTGTGGACCGCCGTGCGGCACGGCCTCCAACACGGTGCCTCGCTGACCCCGGGAGCGACGGTACGTCCCACCCATCAGGCCGAGGTAGCTGTTGAGGTTCATCGCCTTGTTCGGATCCGACGAGAGCGAGGCGTACTGCTTGCGCTCGAACGACGTGAGCTCGCACCGGAAGATCCAGGTGAGCCGCTGCATCAGCCGGCGCAGATTGTCGGCGGATAGCTGTACCTCCTCGAGGCACGCATCCACGATCGCATGCGCGGTGGCATCCAGTTCGCGCTGCAGCCGGCCGAGCACTTCCGTCGCCAAGAACTGCTCGGCGTGATCCCCTCGCCGGAACGTACCGGCCACCTCGCCGAACCACGACGCCGCGCTCGAGTACTGGGCGGCGACCATGAGCATGTCCTGCTCGTTCGGCTCCCGGTCGCGCAACGCGTTCTCGAGGTCGTGGAGTGCCCGGGCGGTCATCTCCCGCGGCAACGCCAGCAGCGCGTCCACTTCCTCCGGCAGCCGGCGCGCCGCCTCGAGCATCTCGACGTGCTGCGGGTCGGTCGGCTGCGGCGGGTCGTCGATGAGGAGGACGACGCGCATGTACGGGAACTCCTGGATCGCGGCCGACAGCATGGTCTGGAACACCACTCGAGCGTCCTCGCGGTACGACGGGATGAGCACGGTGAGCGTCTCGGTCGACGAGCTGAAGTGCAGATCGAGCTCTGCTCGTGCGACACGATGATGTCGTGACACCCGGTAGAAGTTCCCGAGCCTGGTGGTGAGATAGGCCAGTGCCGACAGTGTGAGGAACACGACCACCGTCACGTAGACGCCGGCCTCCAACATCTTGCGCAGTTCGCGGATGGTGCCGTTCACGATCTCTCGCCGGACCACGATCACCGTGTACGCGGTGGCGGCGAGCACGGTGACCACCACCGCCAGGCGCCCGAGGACGATGCGGTGATCCTTCACCGGTGTCGGCACCGCCGGCATCGGTGCGCGATCGCGATCGGATCCCCACTGGGTCCGTCGCTCGCCGGTCGTACTCGTGTCCACGCCACTCCTCTCGAACGAGCGGAGTGAACGAGGCCGCGCACACGCGACCCATCGACATGGCTGTTCCGCCCAACATCCACGCTTCGACTCGTTGCAGATGCAACCGCCGTTGCCGAGTCGACTCGAAACTACGCACAGGCCGCGCCCCTCTGCAAACGCGACCGACACCACGTCCGGGTGAGAATCGGGGGAACCGCGCGTTCCCATTTTTCTGGTGTCCACGGGTTCCGGCATGCTGACGACATGTCCGATCTGCCGCAGGGCGGTGCGACGGTCGGCACGGCTCGGCGGCGCGTCTCATGGGGACGCGTCGGCGGTGTGTTCGTGGTCGTCGCACTCGCCATCTCGTTGTTCACCTGGTTCGACCGCGAACGTCCGGCGGCGAGCGCCGCACCGTCGGGTCCGTGGTTCGCGCCCTACATCGACCTCACCCTCACGCCGCTGTTCGCGTTCGAGACACTCGACACCGAGGTCGTGGACGACCTGGTGATGGCGTTCGTGGTGGCTGATCCCGAGGCGCCGTGCGTGCCGACCTGGGGTGGGCACGTGGGGCTCGACGAGGCGGCGGCGGCGCTCGACCTCGACCGTCGACTCGAGCGTTTCCGCGCTCGCGGCGGCCAGGTGGCGGTGTCGTTCGGCGGCGCGCTGAACGACGAGCTCGCCACCAACTGCACCGACGTCGACGACCTCCGGACGGCCTACGCATCGGTGATCGATCGTTACCAGGTGAGCACCATCGACCTCGACGTCGAGGGCGACGACCTGGAGGCGCTCGATGCGGCGGTGCGTCGGGGCAAGGCGCTCGCCGCGCTGCAGGCCGAAGCCGTCGGGGACGGCCGATCCCTCGCCGTGTGGCTCACGCTGCCGGTCACGCCGTCAGGGCTGCCGTCGCCGGCCGTCGCGGTCGTGGACGCGACGTTGGCCGCGGGCGTCGATCTCGCCGGGGTGAACCTGATGACGATGAACTTCGGCCCGCCGGCGGAGGGCGGCCACGTGGACATGGTGGCGGCCACGACCACGGCGCTCGACGCGACCCACCGCCAGCTGCGGAGCGCGTTCGAACGCGCCGGCACCCGACTCGACGGCGATCAGCTGTGGGCGAAGCTCGCGATCACGCCGATGCTCGGTGAGAACGACGACGTCGGCAACGTCGTCGACCTGGTGACCGCCGAGTCGCTGCGCGACCTGGCGCTCGATCGTGGCCTGTCGCGTGTGTCGGTCTGGTCGATCAACCGCGACCAGGCGTGTGGCGAGGGTCGCAGCGAGCGCCTGTCACCGCTGTGCAGCAACGTCGAGCAGTCGACGCTGGGGTTCGCCGCGCTGTTCGCCGAGATGCCCGGTGACATGACCGACGCCGCCGGTGTCGTCACCGTCGAGCGCGACATCGCGATCGACGACCCTCGTACGAGCCCCTACCCGATCTGGCAGCAGGACCAGTCGTACCGGCTGGGAAAGAAGGTGGTGTGGCGTCGCGAGGTGTACGAGGCCAAGTGGTTCACGGAGGGGCAGCAGCCCGACGCTCCCGTCGTCGACGAATGGGAGACCCCGTGGCGCTACGTCGGTCCGGTGCTCGAGGGTGAGGGCCCGCCGCCCACCACGACGCTGCCGCCGGGCACGCACCCCGAGTGGAACCCCGACACCATCTACGACGAGGGCGACATCGTGCTGTTGAAGGGCGTGCCCTACCGCGCCAAGTGGTGGACGCAGGGCACCCCGCCGAACATCGAGGCGATGAGCGAGTTCGACACCCCGTGGGAGCAGCTGGGTCTGCCACCCGGTTGGTGAGGGCGTCCTAGACTCGGCGCCGCGCCGCCGGCGCCGCCGGTCACACGTGGCCGGCGTGGATGGGAGGACACATGGAAGCGGGCCAGATCGCCCTCATCGTCGGTGTGGTGCTGTTGATCATCCTGGTGCTGTCGTCGGTGAAGACGGTGGCGCAGGGTTCGGTCGCGGTCACCACCGTCTTCGGCAAGTACCACTCGGTCCGACGTCCGGGCCTCAACTTCCTCATCCCGTTCGTCGAGAAGATCTTCCGCCGCATCAGCACCCAGAACCGGGCCGTCGAGCTGCAGTTCCAGGCGATCACCCAGGACCAGGCCAACGTCTACTTCACGGCGATGCTCGTCTACTCGGTGATCAACGAGGCCGAGGAGTCGATCAAGAACGTGGCGTTCAAGTTCGTCACCGAGAAGGACTTCCTCACGGCGATGGTGAGAAGCGTCGAGGGCAGCACGCGCGGGTACGTGGCCCGGATGCGTCAGGCCGAGGTCCTCGGTCTGCGTGGCGAGATCGTGGCCGAGGTGAAGGAGAACCTCGACGCCACGATCGAGACCTGGGGTTATCACATCATCGACCTCCAACTGAACGACATCACCTTCGACCAGGCGATCACCACGTCGATGGCGCAGGTGGTGGCCTCGAACAACCTGAAGGCCGCGGCGACCAACGAGGGCGACGCGTTGCTCATCCGCCGCACCAAGGAGGCAGAGGCCGAAGGCACGGCCATCCGCATCGCCGCCGAGGCCGAGCGCACGGCGTCGCAGCTGCGCGGTCAGGGCGTCGCGCTGTTCCGCGAGGAAGTCGGTCGCGGCCTCACCCAGGCGGCCCGTGAGATGGAGGCGGCCAACGTCGACTCCTCGCTCATCCTGTTCTCGATCTGGACGGAGAGCATCCGCAACATGGCCGAGAACGGCAAGGGCAACGTGCTCTTCCTCGACGGCTCGCCGGAGGGCATGGAGCGAACGATGAAGAACCTCATGGCGATGTCGCAACTCGAGGTGGCCAACCGTCAGAACCCCTGACGTCGATCAGCGAGCGACGAACAAGCGGACGTCGCGGTCGACGTCGGATCCCGCCATCTTCGAACGCACCTGCGAACCGCCGAAGCGCCGCGCGACGTCGCGGTGCCAGCGTGCGAGCGACCCGTCGGGTGCGTCGTGCGCGCGCACCTCGGTCGCGATCTCAATCGTGCCGTCCGCGTGGCGCGCCACCTCGACCACGCGCCGCTCGCTCGGCCAGTCGATGATCGACGCGGTGGTGATCTCCCAGAAGCCACCGGCAGCACCCGGGCGCGGTGTGATCCGGTGGACGTGGCGATGGCCGGTGAGCCACAGCACGACACACGGGTGGCGGTGCACCACGTCGAGCAGCGGGCCCGCCAGGACTCGCCCCGGGTCGTCGCCTCGGACGTTCACCAGGGAATCGGGGCCGTGATGGCTGGCGATCACCACGAGGTGGCCGTTGTCGTCGGCCAGTCGAAGTCGGTCGTCGAGCCACGCGAGCTGCGCGAGCCCCACGCTGCCCTGGTAGTCCGCGTGCGGATGGTTGGTGTCGAGCACCACCACCGTCAGTCCGTCGAGGTGCACCACGGTGTCGGCCCGGCCCGTCGGCGCAGGCCGGTCCCAGCCGCGTGCGCCCGCAGCGGCGTGCGCATCGATCCATTCCCCCAGCGTGATCCCCCGGCGCCGAGGGTCGGCCTCGATCGTGCGGGTGCCGATCCCGACGAAGTCCTCCGGTGCGTCGACGAAGCGTGCGAGCACGTCGTCCGGGGCGAACCCGACCGGTGGCAGCAGCGCCTTGTGGCCACCCACCGCCAGGGCGTGCAGCGCGTCGTTCACGTACGACGTGCCCTGGCACATCAGGTCGTGGTTGCCGGGCAGGCTGGTCCATGGCATGCCCCACCCGGCCGACACGATCGGCTCGGCCATGCGCTCCAGCAGGTCGTCGACCGTCGGATAGCCGCGGGGCGTCCAGAGGTCGTCGACGTCGCCCCGCGGCGACCAGTAGGGCCAGGGGCGCACGGCGGGCTCGGCCCCGGCGTCGTTCGGGCCGCCCCACGCCGGCAGCGCCACCTCGCCGCCGGCGACGAGGCCGAGGTACACGTCGAGCTCGTTGCGTTGCGCGTTGTCGATGTTGTCGCCGGTGCACACCACCAGGTCGAGCGATCCCTCGTCGCGCATCTCGTCGACGTGGCGCGCCACGGCCCACGGCACGAGGGCCTCCTGGGGTCGGTGCATGTGCAACAACGGACGCCACCGGGGGTCGTGAGCGAGTGTCTCGATCCACTCGAAGCGCATCGGCGACGCCGAGTCGAGCACGTGCAGGTCGCTCAGGTGCCCGAGCCGTGCGACGGTGGTGCCTCGGCCGGCCGGTACCGGGGCGAGATCGTTGCGGGGTCGGAGGTCGGAGCGGTCGTGGAGGTCGGAGCGGGGGACCATGGCGGTCACAGTGTGGCCCACGGGCCGTCGGTCGAGACGCTCGGTAGCCTCGCGAGATGGCCCCCACCGACACGACCGACCGAGCCGCTGGCGAGCCGTTGCTCGGCCTCGACCACCGGTTCGTGCGCGACCTCCCCGGTCTGTACGACCCGTGGCAGGCCGCGCCGGCGCCCGAGCCCCGGCTGGTGCTGCTGAACGAGTCGCTCGCGGCCGAACTCGGGCGCGACCCTGCGGTACTGGCCTCCGACGAGGGGGTGTCGCTGCTGGTCGGTGCCACGGTCGAGCCCGGTTCGCAACCCGTGGCGATGGCCTACGCCGGACATCAGTTCGGCAACTACTCGCCGCTGCTCGGCGACGGGCGCGCCCTGCTGCTGGGCGAGGTGACCGACGCCGCCGGCCGGATGCGCGACGTCCATCTGAAGGGGTCGGGCCGGACGCGGTTCTCGCGAGGCGGCGACGGCAAGGCCGTGCTCGGACCGATGCTGCGCGAGTACGTGATCGGCGAGGCGATGCATGCACTCGGCATCCCCACCACTCGGGCGCTCGCCGTGGTCGCCACGGGCGAGCGGGTGCTGCGCGAGCGAGCGCTGCCGGGTGCCCTGCTCGTGCGCGTGGCGTCGAGCCACCTGCGCGTCGGGACGTTCCAGTACGCGGCATCCACGGGAGACCACGAGCTGCTGCGCCGGCTCGCCGACCATGCGATCGCCCGACATCACCCGCATGCCGCCGGTGCCGACGTCCCGGCGCTCGAGCTGTTCCGCTCCGTCGTCGACACACAGGCGCGTCTC
Source organism: Acidimicrobiaceae bacterium (assembly GCA_020637235.1). Taxonomy (GTDB): domain Bacteria; phylum Actinomycetota; class Acidimicrobiia; order Acidimicrobiales; family Ilumatobacteraceae; genus VFMC01. The sequence goes on from JACJWG010000008.1 coordinate 90,467, forward strand.
GTCGCGCAGTGGATGCTCGTCGGCTTCGTGCACGGTGTGATGAACACCGACAACACCACCATCTCCGGCGAGACGATCGACTACGGGCCCTGCGCGTTCATGGACCGCGTCGATCCGGGCACGGTGTTCAGCTCGATCGACCACGGCGGCCGGTACGCCTACGGCAACCAGCCGCGCGTGCTGCAGTGGAACCTGGCCCGGCTGGCGGAGGCGCTGCTGCCACTCATCGACGACGACGCGTCGCGAGCGGTCGAGCTCGCGACCGAGGTGTTGACGTCGTTCGACGGCCGGTACCGGCGGGCGTGGGTCGACGGCATGACGGCGAAACTCGCGATCTCCGGCGGGGCCGCCGACGGCACCTCCGACGTGGAGGCGTTCGTCGATGCGGTGCCCTCGATGCTCGCGGCGCAGCGGGTCGATCACACCGGCTTCTTCCGGGCGCTGTCGGCCGTCGCCCGTGGAGACGACGAGCCGGCGCGGTCGCTCTTCGCCGACCCGACCGTGTTCGACGCTTGGCGCCCGACCTGGCAGGCGCTCGTCGCCGGCCGAGACACCGGCGCGATCGCCATGGCGCTCGATCGCGCCAACCCGGTCTACATCCCGCGCAATCACCTCGTCGAGGACGCGCTCGACGCAGCGACCGAGGGCGACCTCGCACCGGTGCACCGTCTGCTCGCCGCCGTGACCGACCCGTTCGTCGAACGCGCCGGGTTCGAGGCGTACGCAGCGCCCGGCCCCGAGGGTGCCCCGTTCCGCACCTTCTGCGGCACCTGAACGGCGCGGGCGCCGGCGGGCCGCCGCACGCTGTCACACGTCGTTCACGCACCGTTCGGCGGTTCTTCGGTTGAGGCGTTCGGCGAGGTCGATCATCATGATCGACCGAGGACGTGCGGGAGGTCGGTCAGGTGTCGAGGTCGCGAACCGGAGGACCGCCGCGCGGTCTGGCCCGTCCGGCTGCCGCGCTGGCGGCGGTCGCCGCGTCGGCGCTGGTGACGGCCGTGCCTCGTCCCGAGCCCCTCGCCGCCGACGTGCCCACGCCCGGGTGTGTCGTCGACACCGACGGCGTCATCGGCTGGTGGCGCGGCGAGGACGACCTGTTGGCCGTCGTCGGCCCCACACTGACCGGCGACACCGCGTACGGCGACGGTGCCGTCGGACGCGGCTTCCGCACCGACGTCGCGTCACTCGCCGCGACGTCGGTGCCGGAGGTCTCGACCGCGATCTCGGTGGAGGCGTGGGTCCGCACCACGGCACCGGCGAGCGGATCGAACCAGGCGATCGTCACCCGGTGGGACTTCCCGAGCACCGACGACTCGGCGCGGAGCTGGTCGCTCGTGCTCGACCCGTACGGCAACCTCGTCTGGTCGATCGACGACGTGTCGTCTCGGCGGCCGGTCGACCACGTGGCGCCGGCGTCGTCGCTGCTCGACGGCCAGTTCCACCACGTCGCCGCGATCTGGGACCAGCAGACCGCCACCGTCTACGTCGACGGCGTCGCCGTCGGCACCGGCCCGTCCCGAGGTGGCCTGATCGCACCCGCGGCGTCGACGCCGGTCCGGATCGGCGCGAAGTCGGGCCTGGGCAGTTCCTTCGCGTTCCACGGCATCGTCGACGAGCCGACCGTGTGGGGAAGAGCGCTCGACGCCGGCGAGGTGGCCGCGATCGCCGCGGCGGGTCTGGCCGGCAAGTGCTCGTTCATCCCGGTCGAGCAGGGCAAGTTCGTGCCCGACCCGGGACCGTTCGTCGTGAACGGCCGCTTCGGCCAGAGCGTGGGGGTGAGTGGCACCACGGTGGTCGCCGGCTCGCCGTACTCGAGCCTGTACAGCCAGTTCGGTGGTGCCCTGTACGTGTACACCTCGGCCGATGGCATCACCTGGTCGCCGCAGGCCACCGTCCTCCCGGACGACCCGGCTCGCGTCGACTACGTCGGGTGGTCGGTCGCGATCGACGGCGACACCGTCGTCACCGGGTCGTACGGCAACAACGCCGGTGGCGTCGACAGCGGCGCGGCCTACGTGTTCCGGCGGACGGCGGGCGTCTGGAGCCAGGAGGCGAAGCTCCTCCCGGCGGCGGCTTCGGCCGGCGACGGCATCGGGTACGACGTCGCGATCGCCGGCGACACGGTGGTGATCGGTGCACCGGCCGTGGACGGTGGCCTCGGCGACGCCGGCGCCGTCCACGTGTTCACCCGCACCGGATCGACGTGGACCGAGGAGGCCACACTGGTCGCGGACGACGCAGCAGCGCTCGACAACTTCGGCGCCAGCGTCGCGATCGACGGCGACGTGATCGTGGTCGGCAGCCCGGGGAGCAACGAAACCACGTCGCTCAACACGGGCGCGGCGTACGTGTTCACGCGAGCAGGAGGCGCGTGGACGCAACAGGCCCGGTTGACCATGCCAGCGCCGGTGGCCGGCGACCAGCTCGGCACGTCGGTGGCGATCGACGGGGCCGTCGTCGCGGTCGGGGCGCCGTACCGGGACGGCGCGGCGGGCGACACCGGTGCGGTCGCCGTGTTCGACGGCGGTGTCACCGGGTGGCCGTTCGTGGTCGAACTCGCCGCCGGCGACGGCGAGGCCGGCGACCGGTTCGGTTTCTCGGTCGCCGTGCAGGGCGCCCGCCTCGTCGTCGGCGCCGACCGCGAGGGCGACGGCGGTGATCAGCACGGCGCGGCATACCTGTTCGATCGCGCCGGCACCACGTGGAACCAGACCACGAAGCTGCTCGCGAGCGACCTCGAGGTGGGCGACCAGTTCGGGTACGACGTCGCGATCGCCGGCCGAGTGGCCGTCGGCTCGCACCTCGACGACGATCGCGGCAACAACGCCGGCGCCGCCTACGTCTTCGGCCCCTGACGTGCCCGGTGGTTCGGCGCTGTCAGTGGACGTCGGGTGCGCTCCAGGTCGCTGAGCGAGCAGGAGCGCACCCGACGACCGACAGCATCGGCGACGTCGCGCCGAGCGTGCGGGCCGGCCGCAAACCGCTCGAGCAGGCCGAGATGTGGTCGGGGCGGGGAGATTTGAACTCCCGACCCCCTGCTCCCAAAGCAGGTGCGCTGCCGAACTGCGCCACGCCCCGAATCGCCGACGAGCCTATCGGTGTCCGCACGCGCACGGGCCCCGACCGTCCGGTGGACGATCGGGGCCCGTGTCAGGAGCGAGCGTGGTTACTGGGTGACGATCAGCGCCGACACCATGCCGAACATGCCGGTGGTGCTCTCGGCGTGGGTGAGGATGTGGCAGTGCCATGCCCACACACCGAGGTCGGTGGCCTTGTAGAGCACCGTGTAGCGCTCACCGGGAGCGACGTTGATCGTGTCGGCCGGCATCGGCACCTCCAGGGGGATGCCGTCCTTCGCGATGATCCAACCCATCGGCTGGTGCATGTGCATCGGGTGCGCCGTCAGGCCCTCGTTGTAGTAGTGGACCATCATCACCTCGCCGAGGCGGAGCGTGTACGCCTCGGTCGCCGGGAAGCTCTTGCCGTTGAGGGTGAGGCCGATCGTGCCGGCGTCGTTGAGCACCATGTCGACGGTCTTGTCGACCTTCTCGTACCCCTTGTCCTGCAAGTACTCGGGGATCGGCATCTCGCCGATGGTCATGGCGCCGAACAGGCCGTCGGGGATCTGGATCTGACCGTTGGTGTGCGAGTGGTAGATGCCGACCGCCGGTTCGAGTGCCGTCCACTCGTAGGTGTAGGTCTCGCCGGGCAGGACCGCCTTCTGGGTGAAGGGCTCGACACCGTCCATCGTGGCGGGCACGCGGACGCCGTGGAAGTGCATGCTCGTCGCCTCGGGCAGGTCGTTCTTCAGGTTGATCTGCACCTTGTCGCCCACCTCGAGGTGGATGTGCGGTGCAGGCACCACACCGTCGTACGTGGTGGCCTCGACGAACTTGCCGGGCTCGACCTCCCACTGCACCTTCTTGGCGGTGATGTTGAACACCTTGGTGCCGTCGGCGAGCACGTCGTCGGGCTCGCGCATCTGGCCGCCCTTGCCCTCGGTCTTGGCCGGGTAGTCGAGTGCGCGGGCCTCCATGACGGCGTGCATCTCCTGCCAGTCCATCGTGCCGGCGCCCGTGTGATCGGTGCCGTCACCGACCATGAGCACCGCGGTCATGCCGCTCGATGCATGACCGGCGATCTCGCAGAGCATGTCGTACTGGCCGTCGGCCACGTTGCCGAGCTGCAGCGTCTCGGTCTCGCCGGGCTGCAGGTCGCGAGACTTCACGCCGAGCTGCGGGATCGACAGGTTGTGCACCATCGTGCCCTTGTTGACCACGTTGATCACGACCTCGCCCGCGGGGATGTCGCTGACGATCGGTCCGATCGACCACTCGGCCAGCTCGATGTCGAGGACGGTGGCACCGGCCTCACCACCGCCTCCGGCTTCGGCCGCTGCCGGCGAGTCTTCTCGCAGTCCGAAGACTGCGAGCACGAGGGCTGCGATCGCCACGACGAACGCACCCCACCCCAGGACGGAACGGTCTGCTCTGCTCATAATGCGTGCCATCATGCGGGCCGGGGTCGGGAGGCGTTCAGGGACCCAAGATGGGAGGAACCGGGACTTTGGTCCCGAATCGGCTCGATGCGGGAACCGAACCGGCTCGTCGAGCGACTCGGCTCGTCCGGCTCAGTGGGGGAGCGGCACCCACCACTGCAGCTCGGTGCCTCGCTCGGGACGGGCCCGGAGCGAGCAGCCGCCGCCGAGCAACTTGGCCCGCTCGGCCATGTTGCGCAGGCCGTTCCCCGAGTTGGTGTCGAACTCCGACGGCACGCCGCGCCCGTTGTCGAGCACCCGAAGGGTGAGCAGGTCGGTCGCGACGAGCTCGATCTCGGCCTCGGTGGCGTTCGCGTGCCGGGCCACGTTGGTGAGCGCCTCCCGCAAGCTGGCCATGAGCTCGGTGCGCACCTCGGGCGACGTGGCGGTCTCCACCGGGCCGTCCATGCGTACCCGTGGCGAGTAGCCGAGCACCCGCTTGGCCTGCGCGGTGACGGTGCTGAGCTCCTGGCCGAGCGAGCCGTCGCGACCCGCCGAACCGAGCGTGAACACGGCGGTGCGGATCTCCCGGATGATGAGGTCGATCTCGTCGACGGCATGCTCGATGCGGTCGGTGAGTGCATCGTCCTGCGCGCGGATGGCGGTCGCCTGGAGTTCGAGGCCGAGGCCGAACAGGCGCTGCAGCACCGTGTCGTGGAGGTCGCGGGCGATGCGTTCCCGCTCGCCCGCCAAGGTGAGCAGATCGCTCGTGGTTCGCAGGATGCTCTCTGCCCGCAGCCGCTCGGTCACGTCGCGGACGATCGCGACCACACCCTGGTTGGCGCCGAGGGTGAGCGGCGAGAGGCTGATCTCGACCGGCACTTCGGTGCCGTCCTTGCGCTGCAACGACAGCTGCAGGCCGGGCCCCATCGGGCGCGCCCGGTTCTCCTCGACGAATCCGGAGCGCAGTGCATGGTGGCGGTCGCGCGACCGGGTCGGCACGAGCAGATCGATGTTCGCGTCGCGCACGTCGTCGGCCGAGTAGCCGCTCAGATCGAGCAACCGTTGGTTGACGACGCGGATGCGCCCGTCGGGCCCGCACACGACGAGGCCGTCCGGCAGCTCGTCGATCCAGCCGGCGAACTCGACCCCGACGGTGTTCCCGTCGGGTGAAGCGGGGTTCGTGCGTGCCGCATCGTTGGTCACGTGCGCACTGTAGCTCCGGCGGTCGGGCCAACCCCTGATCGCGGGACCCTCGCGGGCTTCGGGCGATGTGTAGGGCCGAAGGTCCCTAGATCGACCGCATCCCAGCGGGCAGACTGGCCGGATCATGACTGACGAACCCCGCGTCCGCGTGTTCCTGGTCGACGATCACGAGGTCGTCCGCCAGGGTGTGCGCTCCCTCATCGACGCATCCGGTGACCTCGAGGTCGTGGGCGAGGCGGATTCGGTCGAGACCGGACTCTCCCGGGTGCTCGCCGTGCAGCCCGACGTCGCGATCCTCGACGTCCGCCTGCCCGACGGCAACGGCGTCGAGCTCTGCCGCGAGATCCGCAGCCGGATGCCCGAGGTGAAATGCCTGATGCTCACCTCGTACTCCGACGACGAGGCCCTCTTCGAGGCGATCATCGCCGGCGCGTCGGGCTATGTGCTGAAGCAGGTGCGTGGCACCGAACTGCTGGCCGCGATCCGTCGGGTGGCGTCGGGCGAGCACCTGCTCGACCCCGCCGTCACGGGTCGGGTGATGAAGCGGCTGAGCAACCCCTCGAGCGAGGACCAGCGGCTGGCGAGCCTCACCGCGCGTGAGCGTGAGGTGCTCGAACTGATCGGCCAGGGACTCACCAACCGCCAGATCGGCGAGAAGATGTTCCTCGCCGAGAAGACGGTGAAGAACTACGTGAGCGGCCTGCTCGCGAAGATGGGCATGGAGCGCCGGACCGAGGCAGCGGTGTTCGTCGCCCGCCGCGAGCACGACCGCGGCCATCACGGCCTCGACTGATTCCCCGTTCGCCACGCCGTCCCGGACGCGCCGTCGAGTTCGTCGCGCCTCACTGACGGTGGAGGCGACGGCCGGACCGTCGTCGCCGTGATCCATCGCACGTCTCGCCGCGCCCGCTCCGTCCTCGGAGCAATGTCGACCACCGCTGCCCTCACGTTGGTGGCGTGCAGCGGAGGTGGTGACGATCACGCGAGCGAGTCGACCACCCCGACGGCCGAGTCGACGGGCGGCGTCGACGGCACCGCCGTCGAGCAGGTGGCCGACGAACACACCACGGCGACCGACACCCATGCATCCGACGCCGGCGACGCCGGCCACGGGTCGTCCAGCGCCGGCACCGTGTCGAAGGCCGCGTTCGACGAACTGCGTCTCCAGGTCGCCGAGCTCCGCGTCGAGGTCGACCGGCTGCAGGTGCTCGCCGGCCTCAACACCGCGGGTGAGACCCCCGAGGAGGAACACGAATCCGACGCGTCGCACGGCGACACCCCGCACTGGACCTACGAGGAGGCCGAACGGTGGGGAGAGCTCGCCGCGGAGTTCAGCGCGTGCAGCGCCGGGACGGAGCAGTCGCCGATCGACCTGGCCGGTTCGATCGGGCTCGATCTGCCCAACATCGACACGAACTACCGACCCGCCGACGCCACGATCGTCGACAACGGCCACACCGTGCAGGTGAACGTGCCCGAGGCCGGCACGCTCGAACTCGACGGCGAGGAGTACCAGTTCGTCCAGTTCCACTTCCACGCCCCGAGCGAGCACACCATCGAGGGTGACCACTGGCCGATGGAGTGGCACTTCGTGCACCGTGCCGTCGACGGGTCGCTCGCCGTGATCGGCGTGCTCGTCGAGGAGGGCCCGGCCTGGCCCGGGTTCGACAACCTGATCGTCTCGCTCCCGTTGGAAGACGGCAGGGAGGAAGTCGTCGCCGGGCAGGTGGACGTGTCGTCGTTCCTGCCCGAGCTGACCGCCGCCTACCACTACGACGGATCGCTCACCACCCCGCCGTGCTCGGAGGAGGTCTCCTGGTCGGTGCTGCAGGGGTCGATCACCATGTCGGCCGAGCAGATGGCGGCGTTCAGTGGCCGCCTCGAAGAGCCCAACAACCGGCCGGTCCAGCCGACCAACGGGCGCGTGCTCGAAAAAGACGTGAGCGCCTGATCGAGCCCGCTCAGCTCCAGGCGGCGAGGCGCTCCACCACGCCGAGGAGGCGTTGCACGTCGTCGAGGTCGAGGTAGCGCGCCAGCCCGGCACGCACCACCCCACCCTGGTCGCCGAGGCCGAGCGTGTCGACCACCTCGAGTGCGTAGTTGTGCCCGTCCCACACGGCGATCCGCTCGGCCGCCAGTGCCTTCGCCACGTCGGCCGGGCCGACGCCCTCGACGCGGAAGGCCGCGGTGGGGGTGCGACCCTGCAGCCCGGAGGGCCCGTACACGGTGACCCCGTCGATCGACTGGAGGCCGCGCAGCAAGGGTGCGAACACCTCCATCTCGGCCTCGGCGACCCGGTCCATGCCCTCGTCGAGCAGGAACCGGGCGGCCGCGTCGACGCCGGCGATCGCCTCGTAGTTCGGCATGCCGGTCTCGAACCGGCCGGGTCCGAGATCGGGCGCCGGGCGCACCTTGAACACGGGGAGCGAGTCGAGCAGGTCGGGATCGACCCACAGGACGCCGCTGTGCGGGCCGTACCACTTGTACGGCGACGACACGATCGCGTCGCATCCGAGCGCGGCGACGTCGATGCGGCGGTGCGGGGCGAGTGCGACGGCGTCGACGTACACCCGGGCACCGACGGCGTGTGCCGCGTCGACGATCGGTGCGAGGTCGGGGGCGGTCCCGAGCAGGTTGCTGGCACCCGGGAGCGTCACCCAGCGGGTCCGCTCGTCGATCAGATCGACGACGAGTTCGGGCGGCAACGTGCCCGACCCGGCATCGAACGGCGCGAGCACGTGGTCGGCGCCGCTGGCCAGACACGCGGCGCGCCACGGCGACACGTTGGCCTCGTGGTCGAGTCGGGTGCCGATCACCCGGTCGCCGGGACGCAGGGTCTCGGCCACGGCCCGGCTGAAGGCGAAGGTGAGCGACGTCATGTTCGGTCCGAAGCACACGCCGGCCGGATCGGCGTGGAACAGCCGGCCCACCGACGCGCGGGCCCGACCCACCAGCTCGCCGGTCGCCTCCGAGGCGTCGAACCAGCCGCCGCTGCACGCCATGGCCGGACTCCTCATCCACCCGGCGACCGCGTCGATCGCCTGATCGACCATCTGCGTGCCGGCCGGCGCGTCGAATCGCGACCAGCCGTCGGCGACGCCGGGGAACCGGTGCTTCATGGAGGTCGGTGACACGCGAGGCAGCGGCGGTCGGAAGGCGGGCGGGGTGAGCGGGGTGATCCGTGGCGTCGGCGGGTCAGCGCGCCCGTGCCGCGGCCTTCGCGAGTCGCTTCGCCGTGCGGCCGGCCGGCTCGAGGTGGCGGGCATCGAGGTCGCCCAGCTCGACGCCGTTGTCGAACAACACGCGGTAGCGCAGCCAGTTGAACCCGTTCGCGAGCAGCACCTTGCCCTCGGTGCCGAGCGGGACGCCGGCGAGGGCCACCGTCGCCCGCACACGGTCGTTGGCGCGCAGGGCGAGCTGATCGGCGTGGGGCTTGGCCAGGGCGTGCGGCTTCCAGGTCGGCATGCCATCAGTCTGCACGATCGGGCACGCGGAACGCGCAACCAGCGTCGAGGCGCGCAACCCGCCGGTCCGGCGTCGGGGATGGATAGGCTCCACGGCCTGTGAAAAGCACGATCGAAAACCTCGAGGACGCTGCCGGCAAGCGCCTCGTCAAGCTCTCGCTCACCGTCGACGAAGCCGAGTTCGACCGCGACATCGATCGGGCGTTCCGCAAGATCGCGAACGAGGTGCGGCTCCCGGGCTTTCGCGCCGGCAAGGTGCCGCGCAAGGTGCTCGAGGCCCGCATCGGCCTCGGCCCGGCTCGCGAGCAGGCGTTGCGCGACGCCATCCCGCAGTATCTGGCGAACGCGGTGCGCGAGCACGACATCGATCTGATCGCGACCCCGCAGATCGAGATCACCGGTGGCGAGGAGGACGGCCCGGTCAGCTTCGACGCCACCTGCGAACTCCGCCCCGAGGTCAGCGTGCCGGGCTACGACGGGCTGCGGGTCGAGCTGCCGAACCCGGCGGCGTCCGACGACGAGATCGACCAGGCCGTGCGTGCCGAGCTGCGGCGACACGGGTCGCTCGTCGACGTCGATCGGCCGGTGCAGTCGGGCGACCACGTCACCCTCAGTCTCAACGGCACTCGCGACGGCGAACCCGTCGTCGGGCTCACCACCGAGGACTGGCTCTACGAGGTGGGCCAGGGCTGGGTCGCACCCTCCTTCGACGCAGAACTGCTCGGCGCCACCAAGGGTGCCGAGCTCCGCTTCACCGCCACGCCGAACGGCACGAGCGAGGAGGCCGACTTCGAGGTGACCGTCAGCAACGTCCAGGAGATGGTGTTGCCCGAGCTCACCGACGGCTGGGTCGACGAGAACATCGGCGAGTTCGACACCGTCGACGCCTACCAGGCGTCGATCGCCGAGCGGATCTCGACCTCGAAGCTCAACCAGGCGCGCAACGCCTATCTCGACCGGGTCACCACCGCCCTCGCCGAACTCGTCGACATCGACGCCCCGGAGCCGATGGTGGCGAGCGACCTGCAGGGCCGGGTGCAGAACATGGTCCAGCAGTTCCAGGCCCAGGGCATCTCGATCGACCAGTGGCTCGCCGCCACCGGCCAGGACACCGAGTCGTTCGTCGCGACGCTGCGGGTGCAGAGCGAGAAGGCCGTCAAGGTCGACCTCGCCCTGCGTGCCGTCGCCGACGCCGAAGGGCTCGACGCCACCGACGACGACCTCGCTGCCGAGTACGAGCGGATCGCGGTGCAGGTGCGCCAGAAGCCGGCACAGGTGCGCCGAGCCTACGAGCAGAACGACGCGGTGACCGATCTGGTGGCCCAGATCCGCAAGACCAAGGCGCTCGACTGGCTGCTCCACCACGCCGAGATCGTCGACCCCGACGGCGAGCCGATCGACCGCGACCTCGTCCTCGGCCACACCCACGACGAACATGGTGGACACGGCCACGATCACGATCACGATCACGACCACGACCACGCCGATCACGACCACGACTGACCCGAGGGATCGAACCGATGACCCAGATGCGCAACTCCATCCCGATGCCGTACGTGGTCGAGCAGACCAGTCGCGGTGAGCGCACGTACGACCTGTACAGCCGGCTGCTCAAGGACAACATCATCTTCCTGCAGACGCCGATCGACGACACCGTGGCCAGCGTGATCTGCGCGCAGCTGATCCACCTCGAGTCGGAGAACCCCGACAAGGACATCAACCTCTACATCAACAGCCCGGGTGGCGACATCACAGCGATGTTCGCCATCTACGACACGATGCAGTTCATCAAGAACGACATCGCCACGATCTGCCTCGGGCAGGCTGCGTCGGCCGCAGCGGTGCTGCTCGCCGCCGGTTCGAAGGGCAAGCGCCTCGCGCTGCCGCACAGCCGCGTGCTGCTGCACCAGCCGTACGGTCAGGTGGGCTACGGTCAGGTGACCGATCTGGAGATCGCCGCCAAGGAGATCCTCCGGATGCGGGAGCTGCTCGAGGAGATCCTGGCCACCCACACCGGTCAGCCCCTCGAACGGATCCACAAGGACACCGACCGCGACTTCGTGATGGAAGCCAACGAGGCGATCGAGTATGGCATCATCGACGGCGTGCTGTCGTCGCGAGCCAACGTCGACCGCACCGGCCCCATCCGCTGATCGCCCGGTCCGACCAGGCGCCAGTCCAGGCAATCAACCGACCGAGATCCGTACCGAGGGGGGAGAAGCGTCGTGGCGAAGTTCGGTGACACCGGCGAACTGCTGAAGTGCAGTTTCTGCGGCAAGAGCCAGAAACAGGTGAAGAAGCTGATCGCCGGACCCGGCGTGTACATCTGCGACGAGTGCATCGACCTCTGCAACGAGATCATCGAAGAAGAGCTCACCGAGGGCAACGAACTGCGCTTCGACGAGCTGCCGACGCCGATCGAGATCCGCACCTTCCTCGACGACTACGTGGTCGGCCAGGACGAGGCGAAGAAGATCCTGTCCGTGGCGGTCTACAACCACTACCGCCGGATCCAGTACCAGCAGAACGCCGGGGTCGGCCGCCGCGACGAGGTCGAGCTCCAGAAGAGCAACATCCTGCTCCTCGGCCCCACGGGCTGCGGCAAGACCCATCTGGCCCAGACGCTCGCCCGTCTGCTCAACGTGCCCTTCGCCGTGGCCGACGCGACAGCGCTCACCGAGGCCGGCTACGTCGGTGAGGACGTCGAGAACATCCTGCTCAAGTTGATCCAGTCCGCCGACTTCGACGTGAAGAAGGCCGAGACCGGGATCATCTACATCGACGAGATCGACAAGGTGGCGCGCAAGAGCGAGAACCCGTCGATCACCCGCGACGTCAGCGGTGAAGGCGTCCAGCAGGCGCTGCTCAAGATCCTGGAGGGCACCCAGGCCTCGGTGCCGCCCCAGGGGGGACGCAAGCACCCGCACCAGGAGTTCATCCAGATCGACACCACGAACATCCTGTTCATCTGCGGTGGTGCGTTCGCCGGGCTCGAGCAGATCATCGAGAGCCGGATCGGTCACAAGGGCGTCGGCTTCCACGGCACGGTGCGCTCGAAGGCCGACAAGGACGCCGGCGAGCTGTTCAGCCAGGTGCTGCCCGAAGACCTGCTGAAGTTCGGGATGATCCCCGAGTTCATCGGCCGCCTGCCGATGATCGGCGCGGTCCGCAGCCTCGACCGCGAGGCGCTGATCAAGATCCTCGTCGAACCGAAGAACTCGCTGGTGAAGCAGTACCAGAAGATCTTCGAGTTCGAAGACGTCGAGCTCGAGTTCAGCCGTGACGCGCTGGAGGCCGTCGCCGATCAGGCGCTGCTGCGCTCCACCGGCGCTCGCGGCCTGCGAGCCATCCTCGAAGAGGTCCTGCTCAACACGATGTACGAGCTGCCGGGCCGAGGCGACGTCGGCCGGGTCGTGATCGACGCCGAGACCGTGCGCACGAAGGTGAACCCCACGCTCGTCCCGCGCGAGCCGTCGCGCACCACGCGCCCACGCCGCGCGGCATCCTGATCCGGCTTCGTTCGGCACGCACCACTCCAGGACCTCGTCGTGAACTACACCGACGCGCTCGCGTACCTCGACGACCACGCGAGCTACGACACCACGGGTCGGGTCGAGTCGCCGACCATCGAGCGGATCTCTCGGCTGATGGACGTCTCCGGCGAGCCGCACCGCGCCTACCCGGTGATCCACATCACCGGCACCAACGGCAAGGGCTCCACCACGCAGATGATCACACGGCTGCTGATGGCGCAAGGGCTCACCGTCGGCACGTACACGAGCCCGCACCTCGAGCGGCTCAACGAGCGGATCAGTCGCAACGCCGAACCGATCGGCGACGAGGAGTTCGCCGAGCAGATCGCGTCGCTCGCCGAGATCGAGATCGTCGCCGGCGTGCGTCCCACCTACTTCGAACTGGTCACCGCGGCGGCATTCCGTTGGTTCGCCGACGTCGCCGTCGACGTGGCGGTCGTCGAGGTCGGCATGCTCGGCACGTGGGATGCGACCAACGTGGTCGACGCCCAGGTCGCGGTGGTCACCAACATCGGCATGGACCACAACGAGTACGCCGGCCCGACCACCACCGACATCGCCCGCGAGAAGAGCGGCATCGTGAAGCCCGGCAGCGCCGTCGTGATCGGCGAGACCGATCCCGACCTCGCCCGGATCTTCGCCCAGGCCGGTGGCGCCAGCAGCCTGCAGCGCGGTGTCGACTTCGACGTCGTCGAGAATCAGCTCGCCCTCGGCGGGCGGCTCGTCGACCTGCGGACGCCCACCACGATCTATCCCGAGGTGTTCGTGCCGTTGCACGGGCGCCACCAGGCAGACAACGCGGCCGTCGCGCTCACCGCCGTCGAGGCGTTCTTCGCCGCCCCGCTCTCCGACGAGGTGGTACGTGAGGGCTTCGCCGACGTCGTGATGCCGGGACGTTTCGAGGTGATCGGACACCAGCCGCTCGTGATCGTGGACGGCGCCCACAACGCCGCCGGCGCCGACGTCGCGGCCCAGGTGTTCTTCGACGACTTCGACCCGGCCGGGATGCGATATCTGGTGGTCGGGTGCCTGAAGACGCGTGACGTGCGCGACCTGCTCGGTGCCGTGCGGGCCGACGAGTTCGACGTCGTGCTCACCTGCACCGCGCCGTCACCGCGCGGGCTCGCCAGCAGTGTCATCGCCGCAGCGGCGGCAGAGCTCGGCTGCGACGAGGTGATCGAGTGCCGCACCACCGAGGAGGCATGTGCCAAGGCGGTGCGACTCGCCGGTGGCGACGACGCGATCCTGGTGACCGGCAGCCTCTACGTGGTGGGTGCCGCCCGCCCGGCGCTGCGCGACCTGCTGCCCTGAGGCAGCGCCACGGTCACGATGCCGAGCGTCGGTGGCCGGGGTCGGCGACCGGCGCCGCGTCGAACTGGCGCATCTTCGCGAGCAGGAGGTCCTCCATCCGGTAGCGGCCGGGCGGCCGGCGGGCGAGATGGCGCACCGCGAAGAGCGCCCCGTCACCGAAGGCCTCCCGTGTGAGGCTCTCGTGGCGCAGACGGACGTTCTGGTGTCGCATCCCGAACAGGATCTCGTGATTGCCCACGATCTCGCCCGCCCGGAGCGACTTGATGCACTCGTCGTCGAGGTCGAGCGACGAAGCGAGTCGCTGCGCGGTGCCCGAACGGTCCTGCTTCGCGCGGAAGTGCTCCTCCAGGATCTCCACGTCGGCGTCCGGTTCGATCGCACGAAGGGCTCTCGCGGCGACGAGGAGGAAGTTGATCCCGAGGGTGATGTTGGGCGACCAGAGCACCCTCGTGGTGCGTCCCCACCGGTCGAACGTCGGCGACATGTCGGCATCGAAGTTCGACACCGCGCAGACGATGCTGGTGCCGCGGGCTGCGGCGGCGTCGCCGTAGTAGGCGGGCCCGGAGGTCGACGAGAAGTCGATGATGGCATCGACGGGCCTCGCGTCGAGCAGGTCCCTCGCGTCGACGGTTCGCGTGCTCACCAGGTGGCCACGCCCGCTCGCGTCGATGCCGAGCACGTCGGCGGCCGTGGCCGATGCCGGGGCCGACGTGCGTTGCGCCACCCATTCCAGCGTGAAGCCGGGACGTCGGAGCACGACGGCGGCGACCGCACGCCCGGCACGGCCGAAGCCCACCAGCCCGACGCGCAGCCGTGTCGAAGCGAGGACCGGTCGCGACGACGCGAGCTCGCCGAGCGTGTTCGCTGCCATGGCGACGATCCTCGTCGGGTGATGTTGCGATCAGGTCGCGTCGGCGCGCCGACTCACCCGCGAAGGGTGGTTCGGCGACCGGCGGGTTCGGGTCGCGCTGCCGGTAGCCTCCCCGGCCATGTCAGATCGCACCCTCGTCCTGCTGAAGCCCGACGCCGTCGAGCGTGGTCTCGTCGGTCAGATCCTCGCCCGGTTCGAGACCAAGGGCCTGAAGATCGTGGCGATGGACCTCCGCCAGCTCGATGCCGACACCCTCGCCCGCCACTACGAAGAGCACGTCGGCAAGGGCTTCTACGCCGACCTGGTCGAGTTCATGAGCCGCGGGCCGGTGGTGGCGCTCGCGATCGAGGGCCCGGAGAACACCTGGGAGGTGGTGCGCTCGATGATGGGCGCCACCAACCCCCTGAAGGCGGCGCCCGGCACCATCCGCGGCGACTACGGCACGTTGTTCACCGAGAACCTCGTGCACGGCAGCGACTCGCTGGCATCGGCCGAGCGCGAGCTCGGCATCTTCTTCCCCGGTCGCTGAACCGCCCCGACCGGCGCGCGTCCCCCGTCTCCCGGGGGGTCACGGCTAGAGTGAAGGCCCATCTCGGTGGCCCCGCGGCGCGGCCCGACACCGACATCCGTACGTCCGCCGATCCGAGGAGGCAGGTTCCATGGCGCGATCCAATCCGCTGGCGCTGGGCCGCGACCTCGCGATCGACCTCGGCACCGCCAACACCCTCATCTACGCCCGCGGTCAGGGCATCGTGCTCAACGAGCCGTCGGTCGTGGCGATCGACATCACCGACGGTCGTCCCGTGGCCGTCGGCATCGAGGCGAAGCGGATGATGGGTCGCACGCCGGGTCGGATCAAGACGATCCGGCCGCTGAAGGACGGCGTCATCGCCGACTTCGAGGTGTGCGAGAAGATGCTCCGCTTCTTCATCCAGAAGGTGCACGCCAGCCGGTGGAGCAAGCCCCGCATGGTGATCTGCGTGCCCTCGGGCATCACCGGCGTCGAGCAGCGCGCCGTGCAGGACGCGGCCGAGTACGCGGGTGCACGCAAGCCGGTGCACATCATCGAAGAGCCGATGGCTGCGGCGATCGGCGCCGATCTGCCGGTGCACGAGCCGAGCGGCAACATGATCGTCGACATCGGTGGTGGGACCACCGAGGTGGCGGTGATCTCGCTCGGCGGCATCGTGACGGCCCAATCGGTGCGGGTGGCCGGCGACGAGCTCGACGACGCGGTGATGCAGTACGTCAAGAAGGAGTTCTCCCTCGCGATCGGCGATCGAACGGCGGAGGAGATCAAGATGCACATGGGTTCGTGCTGGCCGCTCGACGACGAGCTCACCGCCGACATCCGCGGTCGCGACATGATCAGCGGTCTCCCGCGCACCATCCCGCTCACCACCGAGCAGGTGCGCGAAGCCCTCGCCGAGCCCGTAGCTGCCATTGTGGACGCCGTGAAGACCACCCTCGACAAGACGCCGCCCGAGCTGGCGGCCGACATCATGGAACAGGGCATCACCATCACCGGTGGCGGCGCGCTGCTGGCGGGCCTCGACCAGCGGCTCGCCCACGAGACCGGCATGCCGATCCACATCGCCCGCGAACCGTTGTTCAGCGTGGTGATCGGGTCGGGACGGGCGCTCGAGAACATCGACGCGATGCGGGGGCTGATGTCGCTGGGCGGCGACGAGTAGAACCGCTGCCCCCATGGCCCTGTACTCGATGGGGCGCCGCCGGGTCATCGCCCTGCTCGTGCTCACCTCGATCCTGCTGATCACGCTCGACCAGCGAGGCAACGCGGTCATCGACCGGACGCGCAGCGTGTTCTCGCTGATCCTCGAGCCGTTCGATGCCGCGTCGCGGGCGGTGTCGCGCCCGATCATCAACGCCTGGCGCGGGATCACCGAGTACGACGAGCTCGTCCAGGAGAACGAACGGCTGCGGGCGGAGCTCGACAACCAGCGTGGCGCCGAGATCGAGTACCGGGCCGGCATTCTCGAGTACCAGGAACTGCTCCGACTCAACCAACTCCTCGGCACGAGCAGTTATCCGAGTCAGACCGCGCAGGTGCAGGGTGCGTCGCCCACCAACTTCGGCTACACCGTCGAGATCGACAAGGGCAGCGTCAGCGGCATCGCCGTCGGCATGCCGGTCGTCAACGGCGGTGGGCTCGTCGGCAAGATCACCCAGGTGCGGCCCAACTCGTCGGTGGTGCTGCTGATCGTCGACCCCGAGTTCTCGATCGGCGCGAAGGTGCTGTCGGAGGCACCGGTCGAGCCGACGATCACCGTGCCGCAGGTCGATTCCCCCACCTCGGGCACGCTGCCCGCGCCGGGCGACACGACGACCACACCACCGACCGCGACGACGGCGCCCGGACCCACCACCACGGCCGACCGGGTGCAGGGACCCCTCGATCCGATCGACGACCCCGTCGGGCTGACGACGACCACCCTGCCGCCGGACACCGAATCGACCGGGGTGCCGCTGTTCACCACCACCACCACGACACCGCTGGAGGTGATCCGCGAGACGGGCTCGCTCAGCGGCCAGGGCGCCGGCGAACCCCTGGTGCTGCGTTTCGTCGACGACTCGTCGACGCAGGGTCGCGTGCGTGTGGGCTCGACGGTGCAGACCGCCGGTGGGACCGAGTCGATCGCGCCGGCCGGCATCCCGATCGGGGAGATCGTCGCGATCGAACAGCAGTCGGGCAGCCGGGCGCAGCTCGTGCAGGTGGAGCCGTCGGCGGGCGACTTGTCGAAGCTCAACTTCGTGCGCGTCCTGCTCTACGTACCCAACCCGAGCGGGAGCTGAGGCGTGCGGGCGTTCCTCACCGGTCCGCTCGTCCGGCTGTTCCCGGTGGGGCTGTGCGTGCTCGCCATGCAGCGGACCTTCCTCACCGAGACCCGTGTCGCCGGCGTGGTGGTGCAGATCGTGCTGGCACTGGCCGCCGCTGCCGGCGCCGGTGCCGGGCCCGAGCGTGGCGCACTCGCCGGCTTCACGCTCGGGCTGATGTACGACCTCGCCACGGGAACGCCCCTCGGCCTCACGGCGCTCGTGTACGGCTTGGCCGGGTTCGTCGCCGGCTACGTGCTCACGCTCACTCCCACGCCGCCGTGGTGGCTGGCAGCGTTGTTCACCGCGATCGGCGCTGCCGTCGGGGAGACCGCGGTGCCCGCGGCCCGCACCCTCATCGGCCAGGACGGCTGGTTC
Source organism: Acidimicrobiaceae bacterium (assembly GCA_020637235.1). Lineage (GTDB taxonomy): Bacteria > Actinomycetota > Acidimicrobiia > Acidimicrobiales > Ilumatobacteraceae > VFMC01. The sequence continues at coordinate 108,542 of JACJWG010000008.1, forward strand.
ACCTCCCGCCTGTTCACGATCGTGCCGGTGGTGGCGGGGTTCGCGCTCGTGCTCAGCCCGCTGCTCGTGCCGCTCGGTCGTTGGTGCATGGGCGTGAAGAAGCCGAAGTGGCGGGCGATCCACGAGTCGTGACCGACGGCACGGACCGGTCGCTCACGCCGGATCGCGCGCCCGATCTGGGCGACGCATCGGCCAGAATGTCCGCTCATGGCCATCGATCGACGGAGCAGCCGCCTGGGTGTCCTCGCCCTCGTCGGCGTCATCCTGGTCGGTGCGCTCGGCACGCGGTTGTGGTTCCTGCAGGGCGTGCAGGCCGAGGCATATCAGGAGTCGGTGAACGCCTCGAAGATCCGGACGGTCCGGCTGCCTCCCGAACGCGGTCGCATCTTCGACGCCGATGGCCGGGTGCTCGCCGACAACGAGCGAGTGCTCACGGTCACCGTCGAGTGGAGCGTGCTGCGGCGTGAGAGCAACCGCCGTCAGCTGTTCGAACGATTGAGCGGTTGGCTCGGCAAACCCGTACAGGATCTGGAGAACCGCTATCAGGACGGGCTGAAGCTCTACGACCCGCTGCTGCCGTTCCCCCTCGTCGAGGACGTCGACGAGGAGACGGTGCAGTTCCTGCTCGAGCGCAACGAGGACTTCCCCGGCGTCGACGTCACGGAGGGGTGGCGTCGGGTGTATCCGTACGCGCCGCTCGCCAGCCACCTCGTCGGCTACATGAGCGCGATCTTCGCCGAGACCAAGGACGAGTACCTCGCACGTGGCTACAACCTCAACGAGCGCGTCGGCGCGTTCGGTGTCGAGCAGAGCATGGAGGAGGTGCTGCACGGCCAATGGGGCTACCGCACCTGGGAGATCGACGCCTCCGGCAACACCGTTCGTCTGCTGGAGGAGGTGCTGCCGATCGGCGGCAACGACATCCAGCTGAGCGTCGACCTCGATGTACAGCAGTACGCCGAGCAGGCGCTCGAGACCAAGCTGAAGCAGCGCCGCGACCTGCCGACCGATCGTGAGATCAGCGCCGACATCGCCGCCCACAACCCGCTCGACCAGGAGATCAACGACGGCGTCACCCGGGTGTACGCGAGCTCGAAGGAGTTCGGCAACCAGGAGTGGATCCAGTACAAAGCGCCGGCCGGGTCGGTCGTGGTGATGGACAACTCGAACGGGCAGATCATCGCGATGGCGAGCTACCCGACCTTCGACAACCGGTGGTTCGAGGCCGGCATCAGCAGCACCAAGCTCGAGCAGCTGTTCCCGCCCACCGACGACCCCGACCGTTCCATCCTCGTGAACCGAGCGGTGCAGGGCCGGTACAACATCGGGTCGACGATCAAGCCGTTCATGGCGTGGTCGGCGATGCACAGCGGGCTGATCACCGCCAACGACATCTGGGAGGACCGCGGCATCTACAAGCTCGTGTCGGTGCGCGACGAGATCTGCGCCGAGGGTGTGCGTTGCGAGTTCAAGAACGCGAACGACCCCTTCGGCCGTCCGAGCCAGTACGGCCCCGTGCGCGTCGAGGACGCGCTGGCCGTGAGCTCGGACACCTTCTTCTACCGACTCGGCGAGACGTTCTTCACACTGCTCGGTCGGCGTGACGAGCTGAAGGCCGACCTGATGGAGTTCGGGTTCGGCGCCGACTCGGGCATCGACCTGCCCTACGAGTGGGACGGACGCATCCCGGACGACGCGGTGAAGAAGGAGCTCGTCGAGCGCGGCGTGCTCGCGAAGGGCGAGGCGCCGCGGCTCGTGACGGGCGACCTCGTCCAGGTGTCGATCGGACAGGGCCTCTTCGCCGCGACCCCGCTGCAGCTCGCCAACGCGTACAGCGCACTCGCCAACGGCGGGTTCGTCATGCGGCCGCACCTGGTGAAGAACATCCTCGCCCCGTTCACCCCCAACCGCGAGGGCATGCCGGCGATGGCCGACCTCGACGACGCCGTGATCGTCGAGTCGTTCGAACGACCCGAGATCCTCCACCAGCTCGAGATGCCGCCCGAGGTGCGCGAACCGATCATCGCCGGGCTCACGCGGGTGATCTGCGGTGGTGAACGCGACGAGCGGTGCGGTGTCGAGTTCCCCGAGGGCCGCTACCGGGCGACCACCGGCGAGAGCCTGTTCCGCGACTACGAGTACGAGTCGCTGCCGATCGCCGGCAAGACCGGTACGGCACAGGGCGCCGGCCAGTACCCCTGGAACGACTCGTCGGTGTTCTCCGCGTTCAGCCTCGACGAGAACCGGCCGTACACGGTGACCGCCTACCTCGAGAAGAGCGGGTACGGATCGAAGGCCGCCGCACCGGTGGTGAAGTGCATCTTCACCGCGCTCGCCGAAGAGGTGCGCACCGACCCCGTGCTGCCGAGCGACCCGCTCGACGTCAACTCGCCGTACACCGCAGCCCCGAAGGCGCTGGCCGACGACAGCTGCCTCGGCGGCTACGACGGCTCCGTGCGCGAGTGATGCCGGCGAACGATCGATGGCACTCACCTTCCTCCAGCGCAAGCCCGACTCCGGGCTCGGCAACATCCGCTCCAGCCCGAGCGACCCGAGTCGCAACGTCGACTGGGTGCTGCTGCTGCTGCAGATGTCCCTCGCCGTGATCGGCTGCTTCGTCATCTTCTCCGCTTCACGGACGAAGCAGGTCGACCCGTACACCTTCGTCACGCGTCAGGTGGTGTTCCTGATCGCCGCGATGATCGCGATGGTGGTCGTGATGTCGATCGACTACGAGACGCTGCGCGAACGCTCGCGCTTCTTCTACGGCGTCACGATCATGTTCCTGGTGCTCGTCAACGTCGCCGGTGCCGTGAGCAACGGCGCCCGGTTGAGCTTCGACCTCGGCCCGTTGCGCCTGCAGCCCGCCGAGTTCGCGAAGGCCACCGTGTTGCTCGCGCTGGCCGCGTACCTGGCGGAGGAACGCAGCGACGAGGTGAGCTATCCGCGCTTCCTCGGCGGGCTGATCATGGTGGGGGTGCCGACCGCGCTGATCATCGTGCAACCCGACCTCGGGTCGGCGTCGGTGATGGTGGCGATGGCGATGGGCGTGTTGCTGGTGGCGGGCGCGAAGCCGAAGTACATCCTGCTCATCACCCTCATGTCGTTCGCCACGGTCGTCGCGGCCGTGGTGTCGGGCATCGTCAATCGGTATCAGCTGCGCCGGATCGAGGCGTTCTTCAACCAGGACTCGAACGACGAGGTCCTGCGCGACTTCATCTACCAGCCACGAAATGCGATCCGGGCGATCGCGACCGGTGGCCTCACCGGCAAGGGGTGGCTGCAAGGGCCGCTCACGAACGCCCGCAACGACATTCCCGTGCAGTGGGCCGACTTCCCGTTCTCCGCCGTGGGCGAGCAGTTCGGTCTGCTCGGCTGTGGCGTGCTGATCGGGTTGTTCGCCCTGATGTTGCTGCGCATCTGGCGGATCGCGCACCTCTCGAAGGACATGCTCGGCACCTACCTGTGCGCCGGGGTGTTCACGATGATCCTCTGGCAGGTCTTCCAGAACGTCGCGATGACGATCGGGTTGATGCCGGTGACGGGCTTGCCGATGCCGTTCATCTCGTACGGCGGTTCCGGCCTGATCGCGTTCTCGATGATGCTCGGCATGGTGCAGAACGTGCACATGCGCCGGTACCGGTGACGACCGGTCGCGCGCTACGTGATTGCGCTGCGACGGATCGTGACCATTCGTCCGACGGATGCCCCGGTGACGGGCGTCGCACCGGTACACTGGGCCACAGCCGCTGACCAGTCCGGTCGGCTTCGTCTGCCGATCGGTCCCCGGGTCAGCCACCCCTCGCACCACCGACGGCATGGTCGCCCCTCGGGCGCCGCCCTGCGGCCGACGGCGCGCCGGGGCGACATGACGACCACAACCGAACTCGTGCATCTCGGGGCCTGCGGCCCGGGCACCGTGCGGCAGCCAGTGTGCGCCCGAGCGGTCCCGCCACCGTCCCGGAGGTGCACTGCGTACGATGCGCCACCCCCGGCACGACCTGCCGGTCGGCGGCACCGTGCGCCAGAAGGGACATTCCTCCATGGACGACACGACGGTCGGCGCCCCGAGCGACGACGAGCAGCAGGGTCTGCGGCGCGAGCCCGCCCCGCCGGACGCCCTCCCGACCGCTCGGCCGGACGCCGACGGGACGGACACCGCTGACGGGACGGACACCGTCGGCGAGCCGGACACCGCTGACGGGACGGACACCGTCGGCGAGCCGGACACCGGCGACGAGGTGAGCCGCCCGGCGGCCAAGAAGCGGCGGCGCGGTTCGCGTGGCGGCAAGGGCCGCAAGAAGCCGTCCGGCACGCCCGGGAGCCCGTCGGACGGCGACGGCCCCGACAGCGAGGGCGACGGCCCCGACCACGAGGGCGACGGCCCCGACCACGACTCGGACCACGCCTCGGACCACGACTCGGTCGATCCCGGCGCACCTGTCGGCACCCCGGTCGGGACGGCGGGGGTGCGAGAGCCGTCGGTCCGGCAGCGGCCGCCCCGTGCCCCTCGTGCTGCGGCGTCGACCCCGGCGGCGGCGCCGCCGGCCCTGGCGAGCGACCGTCCCGAACTCCCCGAGCGCCTCGCCGAGGGACGCCCGTCGGCCGAGGCCGCCGAAGCGGCGCTGGTCCGCAAGCCGCGCATCGGCGACACCCGCCCGGCACCGCCGATGCCGAACGCCGGGCCCAACGCCGCACCCAACGCCGCACCCAACGCCGCACCCAAGTCGGGTCGTGGCGCGCGCACCAAACCCGCTGCGAGCCCCGGCACGGCGCCGCCCTCGGCCCGTGCGTCCGAGATCTCCGACGCGAAGAAGCGGCGTCGCGGCGGTCGTGGCAAGGGTGCCGGGGGGCATGTCGGTGCCGCAGCCCCACGCGCGAGCGCCGTCGAGGTCGATCCCGAGGTGCTCGAGAAGCGCAAGGGACGTGAGCGCAACGGGCGCCCCGTCGGTCGCTACATGATGTGCGTGCAGGTGCGTCCGTCGCTGACCCAGGTCGCCGTGCTGGAGGGGCGCAACCTCATCGAGCACTACGTCAGTCGCCCGGCCGACGACATCAGCCAGATCCACGGCAACATCTACCTCGGCAAGGTGCAGAACGTGCTGCCCGGCATGGAAGCCGCGTTCGTCGACATCGGCACGCCGAAGAACGCCGTGCTCTATCGCGGCGACGTGCAGTACGACGCCGAGGACATCGTCGAGAAGGGCAACAACCTCCGCATCGAGCAGATGTTGAAGGCCAAGCAGCTCATCATCTGTCAGGTGACCAAGAACCCGATCGGGGCGAAGGGCGCACGACTCACCCAGGAGGTGTCGTTGCCCGGTCGTTTCGTCGTGCTCATCCCCAACTCGAAGACCTACGGCATCTCGAAGCGTTTGCCCGACGACACCCGCAAGCGTCTGCGCAACATCCTCGATCGTGTGAAGCCGGCCGAGCACGGCCTGATCGTGCGGACCGCCGCCGAGAACGCGACCGAACACGAACTGCGTGCCGACATGACGCGTCTGCTCGACCAGTGGGCCTCGATCGAGGCGAAGGCCAAGAAGGCCAACAGCCCGACGCTGCTCTACCGCGAGCCCGAGCTCGCCGTTCGCGTGATCCGCGAGGAGTTCAACGCCGAGTACCGCGGCGTCGTGATCGACGATCGCCGCCTGTACGACGACGTGAAGGACTACGTCTCGGCGTTCAACCCCGAGCTCGCCGACCGGATCGAGTTCCACGACCAGGAGGCCGACGGCCTGCCGCTGTTCGAACGGCACCACGTCCACGAGCAGCTCCACAAGGCGCTCGACCGCAAGGTGTGGTTGCCGAGCGGCGGCTCGTTGATCATCGAACACACCGAGGCGCTCACCGTGATCGACGTCAACACCGGCAAGAACGTCGGCACGACCAACCTCGAGGAGACCGTCTTCCGGAACAACCTCGAAGCCGCCGAGGAGGTGGCCAAGCAGCTGCGACTGCGTGACATCGGCGGGATCGTCGTGATCGACTTCATCGACATGGAGATCCGGGACAACCGCAAGAAGGTGGTCGAGGCGTTCCGGTCGGCGCTCGCCCGCGACAAGACGCGCACCCAGGTGTTCGACATCAGCGAGCTCGGTCTGGTCGAGATGACGCGCAAGCGGATCGGCGAGGGGTTGCTCACCAACTTCGCCGACCAGTGCCCGAACTGTGAAGGGCGCGGCGTGGTCGTCGATCACGCACTGCTCGGCTGACACTCGGCCCGCGCATGGGCCGTACGACCCGTTCTCGGAGTTGATGGCGTCGACTCGCCCTCGACGTTCTACGCTGGTGTTTCATGGGCAGCGGGAGGGGTGCCCCGGGGCGCGGCGATCCCCGGCGGCCGGCGGGACGCATCATCGTCGCGTGTGATTCGGGCGGACACCTCACCGAGGCGTGGGCGCTCGTGGCACAGCGCTACGACGGACATGACGTGCAGTGGCGCACCTCGGACACCGAGATGGCCCGCACGATGCTCGCCGGGCACAGGGTCTGGTACTCACACCACCGTGTCCGCTCGCGTGACGGCATCGGCATGATCCTCGAGTTCGGTGTCGCCGTCGGCAAGCTGGTCCACCACCGAGGGGTCACCGTCGTCTCCACCGGCTCGGCGTACGCCCTGCCGTGGATGCTCGCCGCCGTGATCACCCGCACCGACGCCGTGTTCGTCGAGTCGGCTGCGCGGCTGAGTGGCCTGTCGGCGTCGGGACGTGCGATCGCCAAGCTGCCCGGGATCACCCGGGCCACCCAGGCACCACTCGAGGTGGACGGCTGGGAGCAGTGGGAGAGCGTGCTCGACGTGGCGCTCGCGACGTCGTCGTCGCGGCCCCCACGCGGCGAGGCCGTGCCGCGCGTGTTCGTCACCGTGGGCACGTTCGCGTATCCGTTCGACCGGCTGTTGCGACGCGTTCGTGAGGTGGTCCCGTCCGAGTGGACGCTCGTGGTGCAGCACGGCGCGAGCGATCCCGTGCCGGGCGCCGACAACCATGCCACGCTCGGTTACGACGCCATCCGTCGCGAGCTCGGACGGGCGTCGGTGGTGGTGGCCCACCTGGGTGTCGGCACGCTGATGACCGCCCTCGCGGTCGGCACGCCGATCGTCGCCGTTCCCCGACGGCGTGCGCACGGCGAGGTGGTCGACGATCACCAGGTCGAACTGCTCGAGCGGCTCCGCTCGACGCGCGGCGTCACCGTCGTGGCCGAGGTCGACGACCTCGACCGATGCGTGTTGGAGGCAGCGATGTCCGGCATGGGGGAGCGCGCCGGATGATCGAACTGTTCGTGCGGTGCGACGACGTCACCGACGACACGCCGGCGCTGGCCGCCGTCGCCGGCGCGATGCACGACCTCGCCGTGCCGTGCGCCTGGGCGTGCATCCCGAGCCGGTTGACCGCCGCGGCGGTGGATCGACTGGCAGCGGTGCCCGGTTCGTCGGTGCACCAACACGGCTGGACGCATCAGCGGATCGGCGCGGACGGCGTGGACACCGAGGACGAGCTGCCGGGCTATCCCGACCGGGCCTCGCAGCGCACGGCCATCGTGCGTGGCCGGCAGGCGATGCTCGAGCTGGTGGGTCGCCGTGCACCCCACGTGCTCGACCTCGACACGTTCACCCCGCCTCGCCACCGCTACACCCGCGACACGCTCGCGATCCTGCACGAACTCGGCGTGAAGCGCCTCAGCGCCGGCGTCTACCACGACCTGCCGAGCCGCCTGATCTATGCCGTGGCCCGGCCGTTCGGGGTGGTGAGCCTCGGAGGACGGGGCATCTCCGCCCACGACCGACCGTGCACGGCCGGTGTGCCGTCGCTCGGCCCGGTGGAGATCTCGGTGTCGGTGAACGTCGACCTCGACCGTCGGGGGAGGCCGCGTGAGGTCGACGTCGACGCACTGCTGGCCGAGATCGAGTCGGCCGCCCGGCGCACGAGCACCGTCGGGCTGATGCTCCACCACGACACCTACGCAGGCCGCCCGGATCGGGCGGACGCCTTGCGCCGCCTCCTCGACGCCGCCGCGCGCCGGTGGTCGATCGTCGACCTGCGGACCCTCGGCTGACATCGCCGCGGCGTTGGTCGGGCTCGCAGCGTCCGGTAGCATGGCCAATCGCTATGTACGCAGTGATCTCCTCCGGCAACAAGCAGGAACGGGTGACCGAAGGCCAGCAGATCCACGTCGATCTGCTCGGTGCCGAGCAGGGCAGCGACGTGTCGCTCACCCCGGTGATGCTCGTCGACGGTGACACGGTCCTCGCCACGCCCGACCAGTTGAAGGGTGCCTCCGTGACGGCCAAGGTCGTCGGTCTCGCCAAGGGGCCGAAGATCGACGGCTTCACCTACAAGCGGCGCACCAACCAGCGTCGTCGGTACGGCCATCGGCAGCAGTACACCGTGGTCGAGATCACCTCCATCACGAAGGGCTGACACGACATGTCGAAGACCAAAGGTGGCGGCTCCACTCGCAACGGCCGCGACTCCAACGCACAACGCCTCGGCGTGAAGGTGTTCGGCGGCACCCAGCTCACCGCCGGCACCATCATCGTTCGTCAGCGCGGCACCCGGTTCCACCCGGGCAAGAACGTCGGCATCGGCGGCGACGACACGCTGTTCGCTCTCGTCGACGGCGCGGTCCAGTTCGGTGAGCGCAAGGGCCGCAAGGTCGTCGACGTCGTCCCGAACGCCTGACACGTCGCCTCGTCGCCAGGCGCTGCCCGGCGCGTGACCCAGTTCTCATCGGACCCGGCCGGACGGCCGGGTCCGGTCGTTTTCCCGAGGTCTACAGTCCACTCATGAGCGCTCCTGATGTCGCTGCCGCCCGCCGAGCCCTCTCGCTCGTCGACCTCACCAACCTCGACGACGCCCCGACCGACGCCGACATCGATCGTCTCTGCGCCCGGGCGACCGGCCCCTCCGGTTCGGTGGCCGCCGTGTGTGTGTGGCCTCGGTTCGTCGCTCAGGCAGTCCACCGGCTGGCAGGCACCCCGGTCCGGGTCGCGACCGTGGTCAACTTCCCCCTCGGGGGCGACGACGTCGCAGCCACGGTGACCGAGACCACCCAGGCGCTCGCCGATGGCGCCGACGAGATCGACCTCGTCCTGCCGTACCGCGCGTTCCTGGCGGGCGAGGTCGCGAAGGCCGAGGCGATGGTGAGCGCCGTGCGCGCCGCGGTCGCCGCGCCGGCGCGGCTGAAGGTGATCCTGGAGACCGGTGGCTACCCCGACCAGGACGCCGTCCGCCGAGCCACCCGCCTCGCGATCGAGCAGGGCGCCGACTTCGTGAAGACCTCCACCGGCAAGACGAGTGCGTCCGCCAGCCCCGAGGCGGTGCGAACCATGCTCGTCGAGATCCGCGAGAGTGGATGGCCGGTCGGCATCAAGCCGAGCGGCGGCATCCGCACCCTCGCCGATGCGTCGGCGTACCTGGCCCTCGCCGACGAGATCATGGGCGAGCACTGGGCCACACCCGACACGTTCCGGTTCGGTGCGAGCGGCCTGCTCGACGCGCTCGAGCGTTCGATCGCATCCGACGCATCCGACGCATCCGACGCATCCGACGCATCCGACGCATCCGACGCATCCGACGCATCCGACGCATCCGACGCATCCGACGCATCCGACGCATCCGACGCATCCGACGCATCCGACGCATCCGACGCATCCGACGCATCCGACGCATCCGACGCATCCGACGCATCCGACGCATCCGACGCGGCGTACTGATCGAAAGGAGCCGGCATGTTGCCTCAGGAGATCATCCGTTCGAAGCGTGACGGCAAGCGCTTGACGGACGCCGAGATCGAGACCTTCGTCGCCGGGCTCACCTCGGGTGCCGTCGCCGACGCCCAGGCCGGCGCGTTCGCGATGGCGGTGTACCTGCGCGGCATGGACGTCGGCGAGGCCGTCGCGCTCACCCGGGCGATGACCGCGAGCGGCACCCGACTGCGCTGGGATCTGCCCGGCCCGGTGGTCGACAAGCACTCGACGGGGGGCGTGGGCGACACCGTCAGTCTGATGCTCGGCCCGATGGTGGCCGCGTGCGGCGGGTTCGTGCCGATGATCTCCGGCCGTGGGCTCGGACACACCGGCGGCACGTACGACAAGTTCGAGAGCATCCCGGGCTACGTCGCCACGCCCACCATGGCGGCGTTCCGTCGGGTCGTCGCGAAGGTGGGGGTGTCGATCATCGGCCAGACCGCCGATCTCGCACCCGCCGACAAGCGGCTCTACGGCGTGCGTGACGTGACCGCGACGGTGGAGAGCATCCCGCTCATCACGGCGTCGATCCTGTCGAAGAAGTTGGCTGCCGGGCTCGACGCGCTCGTCATGGACGTGAAGTTCGGCAATGGTGCGTTCATGGCCTCGATCGACGACGCGCGGGCGCTGGCGGAGAGCATCACCAGCGTCGCGGCCGGTGCGGGCACACCTACCCACGCGCTGCTCACCGACATGGACCAGCCGCTCGCGTCGGTGGCCGGCAACGCCCTCGAGGTCGCCTACGCGATCGAGTACCTCACCGGAGCACGACGTGAGCCGCGGATGCACGAGGTGGTGATGGCGCTGTGCGCCGAGATGCTCGTCGTGGGCGGGCTCGCCCGCTCGGTCGATGCCGCACGCACCCGGCTGCAACGAGCCCTCGACTCGGGTGACGCCGCCGAGCGGTTCGGCCGCATGGTGAAGGCGATGGGCGGGCCCGGCGACCTGGTGTCGCGTCCGTGGGCACACCTCGAGCGCGCGCCGGTCACGCAGGCGGTGATGCCCGCCCGGCGTGGTTCCGTCGCGGCCGTCGACACCCGATCGGTCGGTCTCGCCGTCGTCGTGCTCGGCGGTGGACGCACCCGTCCGCAGGACGACGTCGACCATGCCGTCGGGCTCACCGACCTCGCCGGCGTCGGCGATCGGGTGGGCGACGATCGCCCGCTGTGCGTCGTGCACGCCCGCTCCGAGGCCGCCGCCGCCGAGGCGGCCGAGCGGGTGCGCGCCGCGTACCGGTTGGGCCGATCCGTACCGGACATCGGCGCGCCGGTCCGCGACCGGATCGTCGGCCGCGTGCCCCGCCGGCGCAGCTGACGCCGACATCGCCCCTGCTCAGGGGTGCCCGTTCCGCTGCGGCAGCGGATCCCGTTCCGACCATTGGCGTGGCCCGCGACACGACTGGCACACTCTCGCCACCTGGTCGACACATGGCGGCCGACCGGGACGTTCCCCCGCCACGCGTCGGCTGACGCGCGCCCGACCAGGAGGTTTCACGATGCGACGTCAGGTGATGGCCGTGATGTGTGTGGCGGGTCTGGCGGCCGGATGCAGCGGGAGCGACACCGGCGACGCCGAGCGTGACGACACGGGCGCCGACGCGACCGAGGTGGAGGCCGGTGACGTCGCCACGACCACGGCGGACACCGCTGCCACCGGGGTCACGGCGACCACCCTGATCGAGACGTCGATGCCGCCGGCCGTGCCGTCGGCGGGGTGGACGGTACTCGTATACTCCATCGCCGACACCGACCTCGAGCCGTTCCTGCTCGACGACGTCGGGGAGATGGCCGAGACCACCGGCGGCGACGCGATGAACATCGTGGCGCTGGTCGACCGGGCGAGCGACTACAGCACCGATCCCGTCGTGGGACTCGACGACTGGGAGGGTGGCAAGCTGCTCCATCTCCGTGCCGACGGGGCGATCGAGCTCGCCGACCTGGGCGACGTGAACACCGGCGACCCGCAACTGCTCGCCGACTTCGTGGCGACGGGCATGGCCCAGTTCCCTGCCGAGCACTACGCGCTCGTCATCTCCGATCACGGCGCGTCGTGGCCGGGTGTCGGCGGGGACGAGTCGAGCGGCCACGACGGGCTCTCGCTCGCCGAGATCGACGCAGCGCTCGCCGCCGGACTGCAGGGCGCCGCAGCGTCGGGCGTCGCCGCCGATCGCTTCGATCTGCTGGGCTTCGACGCGTGCCTGATGGCCACGTACGAAGTGGCGAGCACGCTGGCGCCGCACGCACGCCGGCTGCTCGCGTCACAGGAGCTCGAGCCGGGGCACGGCTGGGATTACCGCGCGCTGCAGCTCCTGCAGGACGATCCGTCCACCGACGTCGACACCCTCGGCAGCGCGCTCATCGACGGATTCGAGGCACAGGCGAAGGAGCAGCAGACCGATGCGGAGATCACCCTGTCGCTGATCGACCTCGAGCAGATCGGCACGCTCGACGCGGCGATGGACGAGTTCACCGCGGCGCTCACCCCGCGGGCCGCGGCGCTCGGCCCGATCATCGGTCGGACCCGGTCGTCGACGCTCTCGTTCGGCCGCAGCCCCGACCCGTCGACCGACACCCACATGGTCGACCTCGGGATGCTGGTCGGCGAGATCGGCGTCGATGCACTCGACGTGAGCGCACAGGCCGACGACGTGATCCGGGCGCTCAACGACCTCGTGCTCGATCGGGTCGCCGGTGCCGCCACCCGAGGCGCCACCGGGCTGTCGATCTACTTCCCGCCCGAGGCACAGTGGTTCGCGACCGACTACGAGTCGCTGGACCCGGTCGACGGTTGGACGGCATTCCTTCAGGCCTACTACTCGAGCGGGGAGGCGATCCCCGCCGACGAGTATCCGACCTTCGACGCCGACGAGCTCGAGGCGGAGCTGGTGGACGGCGGCATCGAGGTGTCCGGTTCGTTCGACCCGGACACGTTGGTGAACGTCGCCGAGGCCTCGATCGAGTACGGCCTGATCGGGGAGGACGGCTCGGTCACCTACATCGGTCGCGAACCCGCCACCGTCGCCGACGACGGCTCGGGCATCGTGAGCGCCTTCTACGACCTGACGACGCTCACCATGAGCGACGGGATCGACACGGCGTACGCATACGTCGACCTCAGCTACGACGACGACAGCGACCTGATCACGATCGACGTGCCGCTCGCGCACTACCCGGTGGGCGAGAGTGAGCAGTACGACGACGTGGTGCTCTCGTTGGTGCTCGACGCGAACGGCGACGTGCTGAGCGAGACGTACTACCTGTACGACGAGGAGCTCGGCACGTTCGGCGAGCTCACCGCCGACCCCGAGGCGATCATCGTGCCGTACGTCTTCGTGCAGGGTGCCGACGGTTCGAGCGAGGTGGGTGCCGACGAGCGACGTCGGGCTGTACGCCGACCTGCCCTCGATCGCCTACGACCTCGAGTCGCTGCCGTCGGGCACCGAGCTGTGGGTCGAGCTGCACGTCACCGACTTCGGTGGCAACACGGCGACGCTGGGCGCTGCGGTGGTGCTGCCCTGACTCGGGCCACGCCCCGACCCGGGCGTGCCCGTGTCAGGGCGAGGTGCCGATGCCTTGTGGGAGCTGGTCGGCCGGCCAGCCGAGCAGGGTGACGGCCTGACGGCAGGCGAACCGGTCGGTCATCCCACCCACGTACGCGACCGCCGCCCGCAACGCCTCGGTGCTGCCGGCCTCGACGCCGTCGACCCCCGGCAGCGAGTTGGGCCGATCGGCGTAGTGCTCGACCAGCGCGCGGAGCAGGGCGACGACACTGTGGCCCTGCGCTGCCGATGCCGGGCGCAAGTAGATCCGCTCGTAGTTGAACTGCCGGAACGCCGCGAGCGCCTCGGCGAAGCGGGCGGTCATCCCGATCCGGCCGGTGTGGGCAGCGGCGTCGATCATCGCCCCGATGAAGGCCCCGAGTTGCTCGCGTCGTTCGACGCCGCACCGATCGCGCACGAGCAGCGGCAACATGTCGATGCTGACGATGCCGGCTGCGACCGCGTCCTCGAAGTCGTGGCACACATACGCGATCCGGTCGGCCCAACTGACGACCTCGCCCTCGGGGGTCATCGGTGCCGGTCGGCTCCACGAGTGGTTGCGGATGCCGTCGAGTGTCTCGACGCAGAGGTTGAGCGAGGTGAGGGTGACGTCGGCGCCCCAGACGGCGTGATCGAAACCGCCGTCGACGTACGGGCTGAGGGCGTCCTCGCTGGCGTGGCCGCCCGGCCCGTGCCCGCAGTCGTGGCCGAGGGCGATCGCCTCGGCGAGCGGCACGTTGAGGCCGAGCACCTGCGCGACGCTCGTGGCGACCTGCGCGACCTCGAGCGCATGGGTGAGCCAGGTGCGCTGGTGGTCGTCGGGGAACACGAACACCTGGGTCTTGCCGGCCAGCCGGCGGAACGCGCTGGCGTGCAGGATGCGGTCGCGGTCGCGTTCGAAGCACGTGCGCCACAGGTCGGGCTCCTCGTCGACGAGGCGGTCGCCGGCGCCCGAGGCGCGGGTGGCGAGCACGGCGAGATGCTCCGCCTCCCGGATCTCGCGGTCGGCCCGACGCAGGATGCGGGTGGTGCCACTGCCGGCCCACGAGTCGGCATGGGCGAGCCGGACACCGTGCTCGGCACCGTGTCCGGCCATCGTGGACGCCCACCTGGTGGCGCGCTCGGCCCGGTCGGCGAGGTCGGCACTCGCCGCGGCGTGCGGCTGATCGGCCGCTCGTGGGGCGTGGGGCGACTCGCTCATGGGGTCAGGGTACCGAGTGGGTGCGACACGGCCGTGGAACCCGTCGGGGCACCGGGGAGCTGCGGCGATAGCCTCGAACGAGTTCCCAGTCGGGTCGAGGGTGACATGAGCGGATTCGTCGACGAGGTCCAACTGAACGTGCGTGGCGGCGACGGTGGCGCTGGCTGCGTGGCCTTCCGGCGCGAAGGTCCGGTGGCGCTCGGCGGCCCGAACGGCGGCGACGGCGGCAACGGCGGCGACGTCTGGCTGGTGGCCGACCGCAACGTGGCGTCGCTGCTCGCGTTCAGGGATCATCCGCACCGCCGCGCCGTCAACGGCGTGCACGGCAAGGGCAAGGACCAGCACGGCAAGCGGGGCGAGCCGCTCGAGGTGCACGTCCCCGAGGGCACCGTCGCCTACGACATGTACACCGGCGAGCTGCTCGCCGACCTCGCCAACCACGGCGACCGCTGGCTCGCGGCGCACGGCGGCCGCGGCGGTCGGGGCAACGCCAAGTTCTGGTCGAACAAGCGGCGCGCGCCGAGCTTCGCCGAGCAGGGCGAGCACGGCGAGGAGCGCTGGCTGCGCCTCGAATTGAAGCTGATGGCCGACGTCGCGTTGGTGGGGTTCCCCAACGTCGGCAAGAGCACGCTCATCAGCGTCATCAGCGCGGCGAAGCCGAAGATCGCGAACTACCCGTTCACCACGCTCGAGCCCAACCTGGGCGTCGTGCGTGTCGACGAGGACACCGACTTCGTCGTCGCCGACATCCCCGGGCTGATCGAGGGTGCGAGCGAGGGCAAGGGCCTCGGACACCAGTTCCTCCGCCACATCGAACGCGCCCGGGTGTTGTGCGTGATGGTCGACCTCGCGCCGGTCGACGGCGTCGGCCCGCGCGAGCAGGAGACCGTGCTGCTGCGCGAGCTCGGCGAGTACCAGCCCGACCTCCTCGAGCGCCCTCGGCTCACCGTCGGCACCAAGGCCGACATGGCGACCGAGGACTGGGACGGTGAGTCGATCAGCGCGATCACCCACCAGGGCGTGCGCGAGTTGGTCGGCCGCCTCGCCTCGCTCGTGCACGAGGCCCGCCAGGAGCAGCCGGCCAACGAGGGCATCGTGATCATCCGACCCCAGGCCGAGGGCGCTCGCGTCGAACGCCTCGGCGACCACGAATTCCGCCTCGTCGGTCGTCAGGTCGAGCGCGTCGTCGCGCTGAACGACATCACCACCCCCGAGGCGCAGGCCTACATCGATCACCAACTCGAACGGCTGCAGGTGCCGAAGCTGCTCGCTCGGGCGGGTGCGATGGACGGCGACGTGGTGTGGATCGCCGACTTCAGCTTCGAGTACCAGCAGGGGAAGTGACGGCCGCCGTGCGGATCGTCGTGAAGATCGGGACCTCGTCGCTCACCGACGAACTGGGTGTGATCGACGAGCAGGTGATCGAGTCGCTGTGTGAGCAGATCGTGCGCACCCGCGACCTCGGCCACGAGGTCGTGCTCGTCAGCTCGGGCGCCGTGTCGGCCGGGGTGGCGGCGCTCGGGTTGCCCGCCCGCCCCACCGACACGCCGACACTGCAGGCACTGTCGGCAGCCGGGCAGAGCCGGCTGATGGAGGTGTACAACCGCCATCTGGGCGCGCGTGGTGTGGTGGCCGCGCAGGTGCTGCTGGTGCCGCACGACTTCATCGACCGGCGCCAGTACCTGCACGCACGGCACACCCTGGTGCGCCTGCTCGAGCTGGGATGCGTGCCGATCATCAACGAGAACGACGCCATCGCGAACGACGAGATCCGCTACGGCGACAACGACCGGATCGCTGCGCTCGTGGCGCACAGCCTGTCCGCCGATCTGCTCGTGCTGCTGACCGACACCGCCGGGCTGTACACCAGCGACCCGCGCACCGATCCGGACGCACGGTTGATCTCGCGGGTCTCCGCCGACGATCCGTTGCTGGCGGTGAGCGCCGGACGGTCGGGATCGAATCGTGGCAGCGGCGGCATGGCGTCGAAGCTGGCGGCGGCGCGCACGGCGAGCTTCAGCGGCGTACGCGCCGTGATCGCCGCGGCGTCTCGCGCCGACGTGCTGGTCGAGGCGTCGAAGGACCTCGACGTCGGCACCACCTTCATGCCGAACGACCGCAAACTGTCGGCACGCAAGCTGTGGATCGGGTTCGCCTCACTCGTCGAAGGGGCGATCACCGTCGACGACGGTGCCGTGCGGGCGCTCACCGAGTGGGGTCGCTCGCTGTTGCCGGCCGGTGTGGTCGACGTGCGCGGTGCGTTCGTCGAGGAGTCGATCGTCGAGGTGCGCGACGTGCACGGCGAGGTGATCGCCCGCGGCATGGTGCTGTGCGACGCCGACACCCTGCGCACCATCAAGGGCAAGCGCACCGGCGACCTCCCCGCCGAGATCGCCCACGAGGTCGTCCACCGCGACGACCTCGTCGTGCTCGCCTGATCAGCGGACCGTCCTCCGCGCCGGGCGAGTCGCTCGCGCATGGCAGCATGCCGGGCGTGATGCCTGCGTCGCCGCCGTTCCTGCGGACCCTCGGCCTCGCTCCCGACGCCTCGCGCACCGGGTACCCGCACGACATCCCGGCGGTGGCAGCGCTCGACGACCTCGAGTTCGGCGCGCTCACGATGCTGGTCGGGGAGAACGGCTCGGGCAAATCGACGATCATCGAGGCCGTTGCCGCAGCGACGGGCTTCAACGCCGAGGGCGGCAGCCGCAACCTCCGCTTCGCGACCCACGACACCCACTCGACACTCGTCCGCGACCTCGAGCTGCGGTGGGCCAGGCGACCACCGTGGGGCTGGTTCCTCCGCGCGGAGACCTTCTACGGGATGGCGACGGCGATCGCGACCGACGACCCGGAGTACGGCGTGACGGCTCACTTCCCCGACTTCCACGGGCGTTCGCACGGCGAGGCATTCCGCACCCTGGTCGAGAATCGGTTCACCGGCGCCGGCTTCTACGTGATGGACGAGCCGGAGTCGGCACTGTCGTTCGAGGGGCAACTCGGGCTGGTGCGGTTCGTCCACGACGGGGTGCGCGACGGTGCGCAGTTCCTGATCGCGACCCACTCGCCGCTGCTGATGCGGGCGCCCGGTGCCGTGATCTACGAGCTCGGCGACCACGGGATCCGGCGCCGCGAGTGGGAGGAGCTCGAGGTCGTGCAGCTGTGGCGTCGGTTCCTGTCGGCGCCGGAGCGCATGCTCGACGTGCTGCTGTCCGACGACTGACCCCGCCGCGCGGTGTCCGGCGTCGGTCAGGCGACCGGCAGCACCATGCGGATCTCCTGCGCGCACGGATCGTTCGGGTGCGGCTGGAAGCGGTCGGTGACCGCGAAGCCCATCCGCTCGTAGAGGCGTTGCGCCGGTGCGTTGCCGCGCACGACCCACAACTCCACCCGGGTCGCGCCGGCGAGCGATCCGGCCCAGTCGACCACACCCTGCACGAGGGCCACGGCCACACCGGAGCGACGGACCGCTGGCCGCGTCCACATCGACACGAGCTCGACGACCGCGTCGTCGGCAGCCGTGCGGAACGCTCCGATCACCCCGACCACCTCCGACCCGTCCCAGGCGAGCAGGGTGAGCCGCTCGTCGCCCGCCGCCGACGACGCGGCGCGTTCGCGCCACATGTCGTCGGTGAAGGCGACCTCGCGGTCGAGCGTGGAACCGAACGCTGCCGGGCTGTCGGTGAGCGCGGCGATCCGGACGGCCCGGAGCGCCGGGAACTCGTCGGCGGTGATCCGTCGGACCGTGGTCATGTCGACATCTCAGCCGAACCGTGAGGCCGGCGACGAGCGAGTTTCGACGTCAGCCCTCGGCGGGCTTGGGCTGCTCGACTGCGGGTGCGGCGGCCGGGCTGTCGAGACCGAGCTCGGCGCGCAGCTGGCTGAGCCGGCTCTGCGCCTCGATGTTCGCCGTCGCCTGCTCGACTTCGAGGATGCGGCTCTGCACCGAGGTCTCGGAGAGCTCGGCGGTCGCCTTCGCCTTCGCGTAGCGCGCCTCGATCTTCTCCTGCACCTCCTTGAGCGTCGGCACGTCGTCGCCGACGGTCTCGTTGAGCTGCGCCATGGCGGAGTTCATCTCCTCCTGCATGCGCGCCTGCTCGAGCTGGCTGAGGAGCTTGTTCTTCTCGGCGAGCTTCTCCTGCAGCAACCGGCTGTTCTGCGACACCGCGGCCTTGGCCTGGTCGGCGGCCTGGGTGCTCTCGATCACCATCGACTTCAGGCTCTCGACGTCGCGCTCCACCTGGATGAGCTGGTTCGCGATCGACTCGGCGGCGGTGGTGTACTGCTGGCTCTTCGCGGCATCGCCGGCCTTGTCGGCGTCGGCGGCCATCATCAACGCCTGGCGGGCATTGGCGTTGAGCTTCTCGAGCTCGGTCATCTTGCCGTTGAGGCGGATCTCGGCCTGCTTCTGGCTGGCGATCACGTTCGCCGCCTGCTCCTTCAGCCGGCGGTGCTGCTGCTGGGCCTCGGTGATCGCCTGCTCGAGCTGCACGGCCGGGTCGGCGTTCTTCTCGAAGCTGCGGTTGAACTTCGCGCCGAGGTACTTCCACCACTTCTTGAGTGCCTTGAACATGCCGGGCAGCCTACGCGAAGCGGGATGCGATCCGGTCCCGCAGCTGGGTCAGCTCGTCCACCCGCAACACCGTCAGTGCCGCCACGTACACCACCAGGCCGACCACCGACGCGGCCACCACCCGCACCAGCGCGCCGACACCCGCGTTCGCGCCGACGAGTGTCGCCACGAGCCAGGCGGCCTCCATCATCACGAGCGAGGCGAGCGCCATCCGTCCGAGGCTCGCGAGGGTCGACCGGAGCGGGAAGCCGGGCACCTTGTACGCCAGCACCTGCAACGACCACAGCGCCGACAGCAGGTACGCGATCGCGAACGCCGCACCGAGGCCGAGCACCCCGAACCGGCCGACGAGCACGAACGCCAGCACGATGTTGACGACGTTCTCGAACAGGTTGATCACGAAGGGTGTCCGGGCGTCGGTGTGCGCGTAGAACGCGCGCAGCACGAACAGGTACACCGAGAACCCGACGAGACCGAGGGCGAATCCGGCGAGCGCTCGGCTGGTGAGCAGCGCGTCGGCAGCGTCGAAGTTGCCGTGCTCGAGCGCCATGCCGATGAGCGGACGGCGCAGCACGAACATCAGCGCCGCGGCCGGGAACGTGGTGAGGGCCACGATGCGCACGCCCATCGAGGTGCGATCGACGAAGGCCGGACGGTCGCGGCGAGCCACGGCGCGTGACATCTCGGGCGTGAAGGTGGTGACGATCGACATCGCGAGCAGGCCGTGGGGGAGCACGAAGAAGATGTACGCCTTCGAGTAGGCGTCGAGCTGCCCGCTGCCGGGGTTGGCGAGGTTCTGCACCACCACGATCGCCACCTGGTTCGCGGCCACGTAGCCGAACGTCCACACCGACAACTTCAGCAACTGCCGCACCGCGGGGTGACGGAACCGAGGGTTGAAGTGCAGCGGTACGTTCGCGCGGGTGAGCGCCGGCAGCACCGCGAACGCCATCACCGCGATGCCGATCGTGGCACCCAGCGCGAGCGTCCAGCGCAGCCGATCGTTGGTGAGCACCTCCACGAGCTGCGGCTCGCGGCCGGCCACGGCGCCGGGCACCATCAGCAGCGAGGCGATGATCACCAGGTTCGACAACACCGGTGCCCACGACGCGGCGAAGTACCGGCGCCGCGCCTGCAGCAGCGCGTTGGCGAGTGCGCTCACGCCGTAGAAGAAGATCTGCACCAGGAAGACGCGCGCGAGGGCCGTGCCGACGCGCCGGTACTCGTCGGGATCCACCCCGTCGGCGACGTCGATGGAGAAGAGGTGGAACAGATACGGCGCCGCCGCGACGGCTGCGACGGTGAGAGCGGTCAACGCGAGCAGGGCGACGCTCAACACCGCACTCGTCGCCTCGTCGTCGTCGTCCTCGGCTTGACGGCTGAACATCGGCACCAGCGCCGCCGACAACACACCACCGAGCAGCAGTTCGTAGATGGCGTTCGGCGTGTTGTTCGCCCCGTTGTACGCGTCGGCGAGCGCCGTCTGACCCATCACGATCGCGAACACCATCACCCGGAGCAGGCCGGTGAGCCGCGAGAGCGCCGTGCCGGCGGCGACGACCAGGTTGCTGCGGAACAGGTTGCTCACGTGCCGGGCGAGGTGGTCCCGGGTCCGGTGTCGAATCCCCGGGAACGTCCCGTGGTGTTCACCTCGTCGACGGCCTGCAGCAGCGCCTCGAGCTGGACGACGACATCGTCGACGGCGGAGCCGAGCTCGGCGGTGCGGTCGGTGCCGATCGACACCTCCGCCGCCTGGCTGACGAGCTCGCCGAGGCGCGTCTGCAACGCGCGGAGCCGAGCGTCGGTCTGGGCGCGGGCCGCCCGGATCCGGTCGAGGGAGTCGAGCTGGTTCTGCACGGACTGGCGGGTGGTCGGGTCGGCGGCCCGTTCGAGCCGAGCCGTCAGCCCGGGGCCGTCGAGCTCGCGGATCGTGTCGTCGAGCCGGTCGCCGTGCTTCGCGATCTGCCAGCACTCGTCGACGCCCTTGTCGACCTGACGGCCGATCTCGGCCATGCGCGCCCGCAGGGGTCCGTCGGCCATGGTGGACACGATCTTCGTGAAGCGACGCTGCGCCGACTGGGCGGCTGCGACGTGTCGCCGCCACGGTTCACCGACGCCGAAGGGATCGATCCGGGCGGCCGACGTGCCGAGGCCCGAGGGACCACCACCCAGCTTCGAACCCTGCTGCGACGGGCGGAGCCGCCATGCCGCCCAGATCGCCAGACCGCACACGGCGATCCCGATGAGCACGGAGACGACGGTGGCCACGACGGCGAGCCTAGGTCGGTCAGACGTCGACGGGGGCGATGTCGGACGACGTCAGCGTCGTCAATTGCTCGTCCGACGGATCGGTGAGCGGTGCCAGACGCATGGCCTGGTGGGCGACCGCCGTCTCGAACAGGTTGCGCACGAAACGGGCGTTGCCGAAGCCGCGCGTGCGCGGCTCGTCCTCGATCATCGTGCGAACCCGGGCGAGCGCGCCGTCGGAGCAGTGGTAGTGGTGCTTGTCGCCCAGCTTCACGAAGATCGCCACGAGCTCGTCGGTGGTGTAGTCGGGGAAGAGGACGGTTCGCGTGAACCGGCTCTTCAGACCCGGGTTCGTGTCGATGAAGTCCTGCATCTCGTCGACGTAGCCGGCGGCCACGATCGCGAGGTCGTCGCGGTGGTCTTCCATGAACTTCACCAGCGTGTCGATCGCCTCGCGTCCGAAGTCGTTCTCGCCGCCGCGGGCCAGCGAGTAGGCCTCGTCGATCAGCAGCATCCCGCCGAGCGATGCCTCGAGTGTCTGCTGGGTCTTCAGCGCGGTCTGCCCGACGTAGCCGGCGACGAGCTTCGAGCGGTCGGTCTCGACGAGATGCCCTCTGGTGACGACGCCGACGGCTCGGTAGATCTGGCTCAGCAGCCGACCGACGGTGGTCTTGCCGGTACCCGGGTTGCCGGTGAACACGAGGTGCTTGCCGACCTCGATGGTGGGTAGGCCACGCTCGGAGCGCAGTTGTTGCACCTGCAACAAGCTGGTGAGGCGGCGCACCTCGGCCTTCACGTTGGCGAGCCCCACGAGCTCGTCGAGTTCGGCGAGCAGCTCGTCGATCGTTCGTGCCGGCGTCTCGACGATCTCGACCGACGCCGTGGGGGCTGCGGATGCGGTCTGGGCCGGGGGTGTGCCGGGCGAACCCGGCGCACCCGGCGTGGGGGCCGGGCCGCTCGCCGGTTGTCCGGGACGGTTGATGCCGACGGCATCCATCGCCTGCAACATCGCCGTGCGGAAGCCGTCGATCGCCGTGACCTCGTCGCTGGACGGCACCAGGTCGAGTGCCGCCGTGACGTGCGCGAGGCGCAGTGCCCCGGCGTAGTAGCGGTGGCTTCGACGCTCGCCGTCGCGGGCGTCGGCCCTCAGCAGCAGGTCGAACAGCACGCTCGGACGGGTGAGCCACGTGCGCCGCCCGTCGAGCATGCCGCCCTCACGCAGGCGCGCGGCGGTCACGATCAGCGGAGGTTGCAGCCGTGGTCCGATCGCGTCGAGGAACGCGTCGAGCTCGGCGTCGGCCTGGCGGCCGTCGCTGTCGATCACCGCGCCGACGAGGTTGGACGCCTCGATCAGCACCTCCTGGCGGTGGGCATCGGCACCCGTGCCGCTCAGCGCGCCGAGCAGGGTGCCCACCTCGTCCACGAACCCACCGACGTCGGCCACGAGCGAGCTCATCGCCGAGCATCGTAGGCCAGCCCCACCGACCTGACCGTGTGGTTGCGCCGGTCGCACGCCGGTGGAACCACACGGACGCGGCTGATCGTGTGGTTGCGCCGGACGTGCGCAGACGGAACCACACGGACGATTGGATCAGCTCGCGAGACGCAGGTCGAGCCGACGCCGCTCGAACAGCTGGACGAGCTCGGCCGTGACGATCGCGAGCCGTCGTGCCACGTCGTCGTCGGTGACCCGGTTCACCTGCCAACCGAGGAGACCCGCCTGTCGGTCGTTCTCCTTGTCACGCTGTGCGTCGATCCGACCGCCGTGCCAGGTGACGTGGTCGACCGGGACCGCCCAGCGCAGCGTGGGGACCGCGATGTCGGCGTGGATCGCCCAGCCGCCCGGCAACTCCAGCCGGTGCTGGCGGACCATGCCCGGCACACCGGCCCGTCGGAGCGCGTCGAACAGCAGCACCTCGAGGTCGGAGTCGGCCGGCTTCAGCCACGCAGGTCGCGACGCCACCACACGCGCGAAGCGGGCCGAACCGGGTCGCGCGGGGTGAATCAGCCGGCGGCCGGTCGCGTGGATCGTGGGCATCGTGCACCACCCTCGGTCGAGCACCTGTTCGACGACCGATTCGAGGTCGAGGTCGGTGAGCACCGCCGACAGGTCGAACAGCAGCCGCGGTGGGCTGACCACCCGGATCCCGTCGGCGCGCTCGACCACGTCGATCGCATCGAGCACGTTGCAGCGCCGGAACCTGATCCCCTCGGCGGCGAGCGCGTTGGCGAAGTGCGGGACGCGAACGTCGATCGTGGATCCGGAGCCCATGTTGCGCAGGCCCCACAGACGACCGGCGGCCCGGCCGGTGATCGCACCGTCGGGGCAGCGCAGGCAGATCGCTCGACACCGCCCCTCGAGCGTCACGGGCGCGCTGCGGGCCCGGTACACACCCTTGTGTACGGGGACGAGGAACCCCTGCGCCACGAGGCGCTCGCGTTGGTCGACCGTGACGCCGAGGGCTCGGAGCTCGGTGTCGCCGGCGATGCCGTGGAAGGTGCGGAAGTGATCTGCGAGATCGGTGGTGAACACGGGCGCGTCCTCTCGGCCGGGTACTGGCGGGGGAACGCGTGGGCGAACGTATCGCCCGCACGTGGGTTCGCGTCCGTGTGGTTGCGTCGGTCGTGCGCCGGTGGAACCACACGCACGCGGTTGATCGTGTGGTTGCGCCGGTCGTGGGCCGGTGGAACCACACGGACGGGAGGGCGGGCGGTGCAACACGGTTGACCCCGCGGTCAAGGCGGCGGTTAGGGTGCAACGCATGGGTGACCGTTTCGAGAGCGTCCAGCAGGTCCGCGAGGGGCTGAAGGCCGTCAACTATCTGGCAGACGAAGGCATCGCGGGCGTGGCGTTCCTGGCCGACCGGCTGGGCAAGCCGGTGCTGGTGGAGGGACCCGCCGGCACGGGCAAGACGCAGCTGGCCAAGTCGATCGCCGAGGCGACCGGCTCGCGGCTCATCCGTCTCCAGTGCTACGAGGGCCTCGACGAGTCGAAGGCGCTCTACGAGTGGAACTACAAGAAGCAGCTCCTCCGCATCCAGGCCGACAAGAACAGCGACTCCTGGACCGAGGTGCACGACGACATCTTCAGCGACGAGTTCCTGCTCACCCGCCCGTTGCTCGAGGCGATCAGTGCCGACGATCCCGTGGTGTTGCTGATCGACGAGGTCGATCGCGTCGAGGTCGAGACCGAGGCGCTGCTGCTCGAGATCCTCTCCGAGTACCAGGTGTCGATCCCCGAGCTCGGAACCATCACGGCCAAGCAGATCCCGATGGTGTTCCTCACCTCGAACAACACCCGCGAGCTCAGCGAAGCGCTCAAGCGTCGCTGCCTCTTCCTGCACGTCGACTACCCGTCGATGGAGCGCGAGAAGGAGATCGTGCTCACCAAGGTCCCCGGCGTCACCGACAACCTCGCCGACCAGATCGCCCGCATCGTGCGCAGCATCCGCCAGCTCGACCTGAAGAAGGCGCCGTCGGTGAGCGAGACCCTCGACTGGGCCCGCACGCTCGTCCTGCTCGGCATCGAGTCGATCGACGCACAACAGGCCAAGGAGACGCTCCACATCCTGCTCAAGTACCAGACCGACATCGCCAAGGCGGCGAAGGAGCTGAGCGTCGACAAGTAGTCGACGCTCTGGGCTGGCCGGTCGTCCGATGCTCGACCTCCTGAACGGCTTCGTCGCCGAGCTCCGCAACGCGGGGCTGCCGGTGTCGCTCACCGAGAACCTCGACGCGATGGAGGCGGTGCAGCACATCCCGATCGAGGATCGCGAGGCGTTCAAGTACGCGCTCGGCGCCACGCTGGTGAAGAACAACAGCCACTGGCGATCGTTCGAGACGGTGTTCGAGGTGTACTTCAGCCTGCGCGGTCCGGAGTACAAGCTGAAAGAGGGTGACGAGACCGACCTCGACGAGATGTGGCGCGAGATGCAGGAGCAGATGCGCCAGGGCGACTCGAAGGGCCAGGCGGGCGGGTCGATGGACTCGCTCACGCCCGAAGAGATCGCGCAGATGCTGATGCAGGCGTTGCTGAACGGCGACCAGGCGCTGATGCGCGCCCTCGCCCGGCAGGCCGTCCAGCGCTTCGCCGGCATGGAGCCCGGCCGGCCGGTGGGCGGCACCTACTACCTGTATCGCACACTGCGGAACCTCGATCTCGACGGCATGCTCGAGAAGCTGATGGATCAGAGCCGCCAGGACGTCGGTGGCGAGCTCACCCCGCTCGAGGAGCGTCTCGAGCGCGACGAGTACAACGACCGGATCGAGCAGTTCAAGAAGGAGATCGAGTCGGAGATCCGCCGCCGGCTCGTGGCCGACCGCGGCGCGGAGGCGATGGCCAAGACCCTGCGCAAGCCGCTGCCCGAAGACGTCGAGTTCATGCACGCCTCGCGCGACGAGATGCAGAACCTGAAGAAGGCGCTCGGGCCGCTCACCCGCAAGCTCGCCGCCCGCCTGGCCCGCAAGCGCCGTCACGGGCGCAAGGGCCCGCTCGACTTCCGCAACACGGTGCGCCACTCGCTCAGTTACGGCGGGGTGCCGGCCGAGCCGAAGTTCAAGTACCCGCGTCCGGCCAAGCCCGAGCTGATCGTGGTGGCCGACATCTCCGGGTCGGTGGCGGCGTTCGCACGGTTCACGCTCATGCTGGTGTACGCGATCCAGAACCAGTTCTCGAAGGTGCGCTCGTTCGTGTTCATCGACGGCATCGACGAGGTGACCGAGTTCTTCCGCACCACCGAAGACGTCAGCGAGGCCGTGCATCGTGTGAACACGGAGGCCGACGTGGTCTGGGTCGACGGGCACAGCGATTACGGGCACGCATTCGAGGTGTTCTGGGAGCGCTACGGCAAGGACGTCGGCCCGAAGTCGACCGTGCTGCTCCTCGGCGACGCGCGCAACAACTACCACGCGAGCCAGGCGTGGGTGGTGAAGGAGATCCGCCAGAAGGCGCGCCACGTGTACTGGTTGAACCCCGAGCCGAAGAGCTACTGGAACACCGGTGACTCGATCGTCGGGGAGTACGGCACCCACACCGATGGCGTGTTCGAGGTCCGCAACCTGCGCCAGCTGGAAGGGTTCGTCGAGAAGCTCGCGTGAGCGGGCTCGTCACGGCGCCGGCGATGTCGGCGATCGGTCCGGGTGCCCGTCGCCGTCTCGACGTCGCGGTCGCGACCAACTTCCTCGCGATCGGCATCCTCCTCGCGGCGGTGCCGCGGTACGTGAAGGAGGAACTCGGCGGGTCGACGGCGGCGGTCGGGACCGCGACGACGATCTTCTTCGCCGCGGCGCTGTTCACCCGCCCGCTCGTGGGCCGGGCGATGGATCGCATCGGTCGCCGCCCGTTCCTCGCGTGGCCGCTGGTCGCGATGGCCCTGTTGGCGCTGGGCCTGGAGTTCGCCGCAGCGGTCTGGGTCGTCGTGTTGGTGCGACTGTTGCAGGGCGCATTCGGCAGCACCTTCTACACCGCCTGTGCGGTGGTCTCCACCGACATCGCCCCGCCCGAGCAGCGGGCGTCGGCCGTGGCTCGGCTCAGCCTGATGATCTACCTCGGCTTCGCGTTCGGCCCGTTCCTGGGCGAGTTCCTGTTCGATCGCGACGTGCACTGGCCGTGGATCGCGTGCGCAGCGCTGCACGGCTTCGCTGCACTGGTGGCGTGGGGACTCCCCGAGACGAAGCGTGCCGCAGGCGCCGGCACAGCACACGAGCGGCCGTCGATGCGGTCGCTGCAACGCGTGGTGCTGCGTCCTGGGGTGGCTCAGTTGACGGCGGGCCTCGGCTACTCGTGCGTGGTCGCATTCCTGCCGTCGTACTCGCGTGAGATCGGTCTCGGATCGTCTGGCGCGCTGTTCTTCACGTACGCGTGCAGCGCACTGGCGGTGCGCGTGTTCAGCGGGCGCCTCGCGGATCGTTTCGGCTACGTGGCAGTTGCCGTACCCGGGATGGTGGTGTTCGGCGCCGGCCATCTGCTGATGGCGGTGGCGTGGGCCTCGTGGGTGCCGTTCCCCGCGATCGCCATGACCGGGATCGGGTTCGGCGCCGTGTTCCCGGCGCTCACCGCGCTCGCCGTCGACCGAGCACCCGACGAGCAGCGCGGTCAGGTGCTCGGCGTGTTCCTCAGCTTCAACGACCTCGGTAATGCGATCGCCGGGCCGGCGGTCGGCGCGATCGCCGATGCGGCGGGGTTCCGGTGGGGGTACGGCGTGCCGGCGATCGTGGTGGCCGTCGGCGCGTGGGTGGCGTTCGGCCTCCGTCGCTCGCCGGATCCCGACGGTGCGTGACCTGCGCTCTACGGTGTCGCCATGGAACTGAAGGATCGGGTCGTGGTGGTCACCGGTGGAGGGTCGGGCATCGGTGAGGCACTCGCCGTCGCTGCGCATCGGGAAGGCGCCCGTCACGTGGTGGTGGCCGACCTGCACGCTGCGGAAGCCGAGCGTGTGGCGGCGTCGATCGGCGGCACGGGTGTCGGCGTCGACGTGCGCGACGAGGCGGCGATCGTGCGGCTGGTGGACGACACCCAGCAGGCACACGGCCCGATCGACCTGTTCGTGTCGAACGCCGGCTTCGTGACGGCAGCGGGCCTCGAGGACTCGAACGACGCGATCCAGCGGATGTGGGAGGTGCACTGCATGGCCCACATCTACGCGGCACGGGCGGTGTTGCCGTCGATGATCGCCCGGGGCGAGGGATACCTGCTGAACACCGCGTCAGCGGCCGGCCTGCTCACCCAGATCGGGTCGATGGCGTACTCGATCACCAAGGCTGCCGCGGTGTCGCTCGGGGAGTGGTTGTCGGTGACGCACCACCACCAGGGCGTCCGGGTGTCGGTGCTGTGCCCGCAGGCCGTGGCCACCAACATCGTGCGCAACAGCCCCGATTTCGCCGGCGACGGCGACGGTGCGCTCGGGTCGGGCGTCGCGAGTGGTGACGGGGTGCTCGGCGCGGACGAGGTGGCCCAGTGCTGCATCGATGCGATCCGCGACGAGCGGTTCCTGGTGCTGCCGCACCCCGAGGTGGCGACGTACGTGCAGCGCAAGGCCACCGATCGCGATCGGTGGCTCGCCGGCATGCGCCGCTTCCAGTCGGCCCTGCACCCAGACGGCGTCCTCCCCGGGGACGCCATCGCCCCGAAGGTCTGACGTTCGGGCGAATCGTGCTGGGCGCCAGGCCCGGCGCATCGGTGCAGGTCAGCCAGATCGTTGGCGCCCAGGTCGTTCAGGAATCGCTCCTGGGCGCCACGGTCGACTCACCGCTGCTGGTCGGCCAGAACGTCGGCGCCCAGGTCGTCAGGACGAGACGAACCCGGCGATGTGGGTCATCGCCTGGTCGAGCGACCACGCACGGTCGGGCCAGGCGTCGTCGGCGATCATTCGTTCCGCTGCGGCGGCGTGACGCGGTGCGAACGAGCGGTAGTGGTTCGCGGAGTCGCCGGTCGGGTTGAACGCCATGAGCACGGCCATCGGCAGGATCGCGGCGACGTCGCTCTCGGGGCTCGGGTACGGCCCGTGCATCGCTGGATACCGACGAGATGCATGTCCGTTCAGCGAGCGGATGCCGTCGAGTCCGTCGCACAGCGTGTCGGCCGCGAGGTGGTAGACGGCGCCGACGTGCGACATGGTGGCCGCAGACCGGCACAGCAGGCACGGCTCGAGCGAGGTGTACAGCACGTGGTCGGCGTAGTCGCCCATCGGCAGCTGGGCGAGCGCGTCCATCTCCCCGTGAGCGAGGGCGGTGCGGCGCAGATGACCGGGTGGAGCATCGGCCTCGCCGACCCGGTTGCGGCCTTCGGCCACGACCTGTCCGTCGGGATCGACCACGAGCGCCCCGACCGGGAAGCTCCCGGCGCAGTACGCCTCCCAGGCCAGCTCGAGGCATCGACGGAACGGCGCCGGGATCATCCGCCGAGCGCCTCGGCGAGCAGGGCCCGTTCGGACTCCTCGAGTGGGATGCGGGCGATCGCTGCCGCGCCCGCCTGCGTCATCTTCTCGGCGGTCTTGCGGAGCACGCCGATCAGGTGCGTGCGGTCGAGCTTGCGGGCCACGTCGGCGAGCTGGGTCTCGACGAAGGCGAGGCACGCTGCGTCCTCGATCGCCTGCGACCCGGCGTCGGCGGCGAGGTGGTCCCGCCGGACGAGGGCCTGCACCCGCTCGATCGTCGTCTCGTCGTAGCCGAGTTCGGCCAGGAGTTCGCCGACGTCGCGGGCGTGTCGCTGACGCTGGTCGCGCTTCCACTTCAGATAGCCCGCGCGACCCGGTTCGTAGGTCGATCGTGGCAGTTCCCAACGGCGGAGGTGGTGCGCACGAGCGGCGAGCAGCCAGGTCTCGTCGGCGTCCGGGTGCAGGTCGGCGACCCACGCCGCGGCCAACGTGCCGTGAACCTGGGCGAGCGGCGACTCGACCCCGCGCACGACGACGCGAGTGGGGTCGCCCGCATTGGCGGCGTCGATCGCTGCGACGGCAGCGGCGTAGCGCTCGTTCACGCGCCCGAGCCTACGCGTCGGTTCTGGGTGCCGGTCGCGGCTCACCGGTGCTGGTCGATGGCGATGGTTGGCGCCCAGAACCGGCGGACGTCGTCAGACGGCGCACTCCGACTCGCCGACGGCGGCCACGAACGGGCCGGTCTCGCCGTAGTCGACGTAGAAGTCGGGATCGTCGTCGAAGGCCGGGAAGACGTCGAGGTCCTTCAGCGTCTGCCCGATCGCACCGGCGCCGCCCGAACGGTCGAGCCACGACCGGAACGACTCACCCGCCGTGCGCTCATCGGCGAAACGGCGTACCACCCGCACCACGGCCTGCGGCGCAGCCTTCGCCGGGAGGCGGGTGGCTTTGTCGCCGAAGTGGATCTGCTCCTGGCCGACGTACCCGCCGAGCAGCATCTGGTACCCCGGCGCCGATCGCCCGTTGGCCCGCCGCTCGGCACCGAAGAAACCGATGTCCGAGGCGTGGTGTTGGCCGCAGCTGTTGGTGCAGCCCGAGATGTTGATCCGCACCCCGCCGACCTCGGCGAGGCCGGCGTCCTCGAGCGCCTCGCCGATCGCAGCGCCGAGCCCGCGCGACTGGGTGACGGCGATGTTGCAGGTGTCGGCGCCGGGGCAGGCCACCACGTCGCGGGCCAGTTCGGCGCCGGGGCGAGCCATGCCGATCGCCTCGAGCCGTGCGTACAGGATGGGCAACTGACCCTCCGTGAGACCGCGGAACACCACGTTCTGGCGATTCGAGAGACGCACGTCGGCACCCAACTCGCGCTGGATCGATGCGAGCGACCGGAACTGCGACGACGTGATGTCGCCGAGCGCCGCGTACGCGACGGCCGACACCGTGTGGTTGGCCGTGCCGCGCACCACGCTGGTCGCGACCCATCGCTGATACGGGTCGCGCGGTGTGAGCGCCACGGCGACACCCTGCCCGACGGCGGTGGCCTCGACGGTGCTGCTGCGGCCGGCCGGCGCGTCGCCGGCCTTCGCGACGATCGCGGGGATGCCCCCGGGCCAACTCGACGACGCGGGCAGCGTGAGGCGCACCTTCTGCACCCGCCGCCGCACCTCGTCGATGCCGAGCTGGTCGACCACCCACTTCAGGCGCGCCCGCAGCTTGTTGTCGCGGTTGCCGGTCTGGTCGAACACCCGCAGCACCGCCTCGATCGTCGGCAGCAGGTCCTCACGGCTCGTGAAGTCCTCGAGCGCGAGCGCCGGGTGCGGGGTCGCGCCCAGGCCGCCGGCGATGTAGACCCGGAAGCCCTGCTCGGTCGTTCCGTCGTCGAGCGTGCGCGTGACCGCGACGACGCCGACGTCGTTGAACATCGCCTGCCCGCAGTCGGTGCTGCACCCGGAGAAGTTCACCTTGAACTTGCGCGGGAGGCGCTGGCCGAGCGGGTTGCGCACGAAGTGCTCGAACGTCGCCTCGGCCCACGGCGTCACGTCGAGTTGCTCGTGCGGGCACGCCCCGGCGAGATGGCAGGCCATCACGTTGCGCACCGTGTCGCCGCACGCCTCGCGACTGGTGAGCCCCACCTTCGCCAGCTCGCGCATCACCGCCGGCACCTCGGTGAGCTCGACGTAGTGGAACTGGATGTTCTGGCGGGTGGTGATGTGACCCCAGCCGCGCGAGTAGGTGTCGCCGAGGTGCGCCATCAGGTCGAGCTGTTCGGGCGTGATCGACCCGGCCGGCAGCTTGATCCGCACCATCTGGTTGGTGCCGCCCTGGCGCTGACCGTAGATGCCGTTGTTGAGGCGCATCACGCGGAACACGTCCTCGGGGATCTCGCCGGCCAGGTACTGCGCGATGGCGCGCTCGAAGCGCTCGATGTCGCGGCGCTGCTCGTCGATCAGATCTCGTGCGGCCGGCACGACGGGGGCGATGCTCATGAAGACCTCCAACGAAGGGCGGGTCGAAAGTCGAACAAATCTGATCGACTCGGTCAACAATACACGCCGGATGAGCGGTTGTCGTCGGCTGATCTATTCGCCCGGGTCGAGGCCGATCTCTCGCATCGCGTCGCGGAGCGCGAGGCGTAGTCGTCGGGCCTGGGGGCCGTCGAGGTGCATCACGAGTCCTTCGCCGGCCGATCCGACCTCTTCGACCGTGAGCACCACCCGCGGCTCGGCGTCGTCGTAGTCGTCGCTGATCGCCACGGCCCACGACAGCAGCTGCAGCTCGTCGTCGCTCGGCGGCAACTCGTCGGGCGTGAACGGATGGTCGTCGATCGATCGGCGCACGTGTCCAGCGTGCCAGATGCCCGCACCTACCATGCGCCCATGAGCGAGAACCTCCGCCTGTGGACCCAGGCGATCTACGGCTTCGACCACGTGGCGCGCCTGGCGCGTCCCCACCAGTGGGACGAGCCGTCGCCGTGCAAGGGCTGGACCGCGCGTCACGTCATCGGCCACGTCCTCGCGATCCAGCGGTACATGGAGGCGCTCGTGCGCGGCACGCGGCCGACCATGAACCCGATGGTGGACCCGCACCTGCACGCCGGCGACGATCCATACGCCACGTGGGCGGCGGCCCGCGATGGCGTGCTCGAAGCGGTCGACCACCCGGGCGTGCTGCACCGGGTGGTGACCAACTGGAGCGGCCCGACCTCGGTGGACGACATGCTCGGCGGCAACGTCGCCGACACGACGATCCATGCGTGGGATCTCGCTCGGGCACTCGGTGTGGACGACCGGCTCGACCCGGCCTGCGTCGCCCGGGCGTACGACGCGGCGGTGGAGCGCGGCGACGGATTGCGCGCCGGCGGCATGTTCGGCCCGGCGGTCGAGGTGCCCGACGACGCCGATCCGCAGTCGCGCCTGCTCGCGCTCACCGGTCGCCGACCCTGACACGCCCGTCCGGGCGTTCGTCGGCTCAGGTGCGCTGGTAGTTGGGGGCTTCCTTGGTGATCGTCACGTCGTGCGGGTGGCTCTCCTCTCGTCCGGCGGTGGTCACCTTCATGAATCGTGCACCCGAGCGCAGCGCGTCGAGCGTGTCGGCGCCGGCGTAGCCCATGCCGCTGCGCAGTCCACCGGCGAGCTGGTACGCGACGTCGCCGAGGGTGCCCGCGTAGGGCACGCGCCCCTCGATGCCCTCCGGGACGAGCTTGCGCGTGGCGGCACCGACGGCCGTGGCGCTCTGACCGGTCGCATAGCGGTCGGCGCCGAGGCCCTGCATCGCCCCCATCGATCCCATGCCCCGGTACGTCTTGTACCGGCGACCTTCGAACAGCTCCTGCTCGCCGGGGCTCTCGTCGGTGCCGGCGAGCACCGACCCGAGCATCACCGTCGACGCCCCGGCGGCGATCGCCTTCACCACGTCACCCGAATACGTGATCCCGCCGTCGGCGATGATCGGCACGCCGAGCTGCATCGCTCGTCGGGTGGTGAACCAGATCGCCGACAACTGCGGCATCCCGGCACCGCTCACCACGCGGGTCGTGCAGATCGAGCCGGCGCCGACACCGACCTTCACGGCGTCGGCCCCGGCGGCGTGCAACGCCTCGACGCCCTCTTCGGTGACGACGTTGCCGGCCACCACCGGCAGGTCCGGCCAGTTCGACTTGATCCGCTCGATCGCCTTCACGACACCGGCCGAGTGGCCGTGCGCGGTGTCGATGGCCACGGCGTCGACACCCATCGCGTACAGCGCGTCGACCCGGTCCTCGAGGTCGGCCCCGACGCCGACCGCAGCGGCGCACCGCAGGCGGCCCTTGCCGTCGCGGGTGGCGTTCGGGTGGTCCTGGCGCTTCTGGATGTCCTTCACCGTGATCAGGCCGCGCAGCACGCCGTCGTCGTCCACCAGTGGCAGCTTCTCGATGCGGTACTTCTGCAGCACCTGCTTCGCCTGCTCGAGCGTGGTGCCGACCGAGGCGGTGATGAGATGCTCGCTCGTCATGAACTCGCTCACGGGACGCTCGTAGTCGGCGGGTTCGCAGAAGCGGATGTCGCGATTGGTGAGGATGCCGACGAGACGGCCGGTGTCGTCGGTGATCGGCACGCCACTGAACCGGAAGCGACGCATGAGGTCCTCGGCGTCGTTCAGGGTGGCGCCCGCGTGCAGGGTGACCGGGTCGGTGATCATGCCGCTCTGGCTGCGCTTCACCTTCTGAACCTCGGCGGCCTGGTCGGCGATCGCGAGGTTGCGGTGGATGACGCCGATGCCGCCCTCGCGGGCGATTGCGATCGCCATCCGTGCCTCGGTCACCTTGTCCATCGCGGCCGACACCAGCGGCAGCGCGAGGTCGATGTCGGCGGCGAAGCGGGCCGTCGTGTCGACGGCATCGGGCAACACGTTGCTGTACCCGGGCACGATCACCACGTCGTCGAAGGTGAGTGCCTCGAAGCGGTCGAAGAGCTGATCGTTGCTGGCCATGCGGGGTCTCCTTCAGCTGGGGGTGGCGGCGACGGGACGGGCCCGAGGTGCGCCGGGGTCGCGATCGGCGCAGCGGGTGGCGAGGGTGGTGACGACCAGACGGTGTTCGGTGGCATGCATCCGTGCGGCGAAGGTGTCGAGGGTGTCGTCGGGTTCGATTTCCACGGCGGCGGCGGCGAGCACCGGTCCGACGTCGACCCCCTCGTCGGGGACGAGGTGCACCATCACGCCCGACGCCGTGCGCAGGCCCTGCTGGTGCTCGGCGAATGCTCGCTCGATGGCGTGCGTACCGGGCAGCTCGCCGGGCAACGCCGGATGCAGGTTGACCACCATGCCGGGGAACCACCCGAGGAAGTTCATCGTCAGGATCCGCATCCAGCCGAGCAGCACCACGTGGTCGGGGGCGAACCCGCTCACCACGTCGGCGAGGCGGGCGTCGTAGTCGGCGCGCGACTCGCCGGCGCGGCGGCCGACGTGCACGGCGGGCACCCCGGCGGCGTCGGCTCGGGCGAGCACGCGGGCTTCGGCCTGGTCGCTCACGACGGCGACCACCTGGGCGGGGATCCGTTCGGCGGCGCACGCATCGAGCACCGCTTGAGCGTTGGAGCCGTTCCCGGAGGCCATCACCACCAGGCGAGCGAGACCGTGTCGTGACTCCATGAGCCGACGCTAGGCGCGCGCCCGACCGACCGGACCGAGCTTGAACGAAAAGTTCGCGGATGTCGCGATCCGCACGGGTCAGGCGACGAGGTGCACCTGGCGGTCGCCGCCGATCAGCTCGCCGATCACCCAGGTGCGCTCGTCGATCGTGGCTTGCACGGCGGTGACGTCGGCGGCACGACACACGAGCACCATGCCGATGCCCATGTTGAGGGTGCGGTAGAGCTCGTGGGTGTCGAGGCTGGTGCACACCTGGCGGACGAGGTCGAACAGCGGTGGCACGGGCCAGCTGCCGAGACGCACCTCCGCGGCCACCCCGTCCGGCAACACGCGTGGCAGGTTCTCGGGCAGGCCGCCGCCGGTGATGTGGGCGAGCGCCTTCACCTTCCGCGTGGCGAGCGCGGCGCGCAGCACGGGCAGGTAGTTGCGGTGCGGGACGAGCAGCGTCTCACCGAGCGGGCGGTCGAAGCCGGCCGGTGTGGCGTCCATCGGCAGCCACGAGAACACCTTCCGCAACAGCGAGTATCCGTTCGTGTGCGGGCCGTTCGAGGCGACCCCGATCAACACGTCGCCAGCCTCGACGTCGGGCGTGGGCAGGAGATCGGCGCGGTCGACCACACCGACGAGCGTGCCCGCGATGTCGAACGCGCCGGGTGCGTACACGCCCGGCATCTCTGCGGTCTCGCCGCCGAGCAACACGCACCCCGCCGCCTCGCACGCCGCTGCCATCCCCGTGACCACTTCGGCGACCTGCGTGGCATCGAGCGTGCTGGCGGCGATGTAGTCGA
This sequence comes from Acidimicrobiaceae bacterium, assembly GCA_020637235.1. GTDB lineage: Bacteria > Actinomycetota > Acidimicrobiia > Acidimicrobiales > Ilumatobacteraceae > VFMC01. The sequence goes on from JACJWG010000008.1 coordinate 144,139, forward strand.
GGAAGAACAGCGGAGTCGCCCCCTGCACGAGCACGTCGTCGATGCAGTGGTTGACGATGTCGATCCCGACCCCGCGGTAGCGGCCGAGGCGCGCGGCGAGCTCGACCTTCGTGCCCACCCCGTCGGTGCTCGCGACGAGCACGGGGTCGTCCATCGCCTTGATCGCGGCGGCGCTGAAGGCTCCGCCGAAGCTACCGACCCCGGCGAGCACGGCAGGGGTGTGGGTGCGCTCGACGGCGGTCTTCATGCCGGCGACGGCGCGGGCGCCCTCGTCGATGTCGACGCCGGCGGCTGCGTACGACGCGAGTGCGGCCGGCACGGCGCGCCAGCCGATGTCGCGACGCACCTGCATGCCGTCGAAGTGGATGCCGGACATTCGCGTGTACGCCGCGTCGCGGGCCGCGGCGAGGTCGGCCCCGAGGCCGGTCACGGCGAGTACCCGGCCGCCGGTGACGGTGGTGCCGTCGAGGCCGGCGCGGAACACGAGCGCGTCGGCGGTGTCGGGCGCGTCGAGACCGTCGACGTGGCCGCCGGTGCGGGGTTCCCCGGGATACCCGGGTGCGGCCGCGACGACCGTGCACGACGAGCCCTCGCGCACGACGACGTCGACGGCGTCGAGTCGTCCCTCGCAGCACGCGAGCGCCAGCTGGGCGAGGTCGCTCTGCAACAGCGGCAGCACGGCCTGCGTCTCGGGATCGCCGAAGCGGCAGTTGAACTCGAGCAGCTTCGGTCCGTCGTCGGTGAGCATCAGCCCGGCGTAGAGCACGCCGACGTACCGTTCGCCCTTGGCGGCCATGTGGTCGAGCACGGGCTGCACGAAGCGCTTCGTCAGCTCCTCCGCGTCGTACGGCACGGGCGCTGGGGCGTAGGCGCCCATCCCGCCGGTGTTGGGCCCGGCGTCGCCGTCGGCGATTCGCTTGTGGTCCTGCGCGAGCGGCAGGGGGCGGGCGATGCGACCGTCGCACAGTGCGAGCAGACTGCACTCGGGGCCGGTGAGACGCTCCTCGAGCACGATCGGGCCCTGGTCGGCCAGTGTGCGGATCGCAGCGTCGGTGTCGGCCGGGGTGTCGGGCACGATGACGCCCTTCCCCGCCGCCAGACCATCGGCCTTCACGACCACCGGCCGCTCCAACGTTCGCCACCACTTCAGCGCGTCGTGCGCGTCGTCGGTGCGGAAGAACGCCGGCGACGGGATGCCGAGTTCGTGGGCGAGCGCGCGGGTGAAGCCCTTCGAGCTCTCGAGGCGCGCGAGCGACGCGCTCGGGCCGAAGCAGGCCACACCCGCAGCGGCACACGCATCGGCGGTGCCGGCGACGAGCGCCGACTCGGGTCCGACGATCACGAGGTCGACGTCGCGGTCTCGCGAGGCGTCGAACGCCGGCTCGACCCGCACCTGGTGTCCGTGCTGCCGGCATGCCCACGCGATGGCCGATTCGCGGCCGCCGCTTCCCACCACCAGCACGCGCATCAGGCGAGCACCCCCTCGAAGCCGAGCTTCGGTTGGGCCTGGCCCACCTCGATCGGGTAGCGGCCGGTGAAGCACGCGTCGCAGTACCCGGCGGTGACGTCGCCGGCGATGGCGCGCATCATGCCGTCGAGCGACAAGAACGCGAGGGAATCGGCACCGATGTGTTCGCGCATCTCGTCGACGGTGAGCCGGGCGGCCATCAGGTCGTCGTCGTGTCCCATGTCGACACCGAAGTGGCACGCGTGGGTGATCGGCGGGCAGGTGATCCGCAGGTGCACTTCGGTGGCACCGGCCTCCCTCAGCAGACGCACCAGCGGGCCGGCGGTGGTGCCGCGCACCATCGAGTCGTCGATCATCACCACCCGCTTGCCGGCGAGGTTCTCGGTGAGGGCGTTGAACTTGAGCGCCACCCCTCGCTCGCGCAGATCCTGGGTGGGCTCGATGAACGTCCGGCCGATGTAGCGGTTCTTGATCAGCCCGTCGTTGTGCGGGATGCCGCTGGCCCGGCTGTAACCGATCGCTGCCGGGATGCTGCTGTCGGGCACAGGGATCACCACGTCGGCCGGAACGCCGTGCTCGCCGGCGAGTTCCTCGCCGAGTCGCTGGCGGACGTGGTGGATGTTGCGGCCGGCCCACACGCTGTCGGGGCGACTGAAGTACACGAACTCGAACGTGCAGCGGGCGCTGGCAGCCGCCGGGGCGAGCGCTGCCCGCCGCTGGATCTCGGCGCCGCGCAGGGTGACGATCTCGCCGGGTCGGACCTCGTCGATGTCGAGGCAGCCGAGGGTGTTGAGCGCGCAGGTCTCCGACGCCACGGCCCAGCCGCCGTGCGGCAGGCGACCGACGCTCATCGGTCGGAACCCCCACGGGTCGCGCACCGCGATCACCCGGTCGGCGGCCAGCATCACCAACGAGTACGCCCCCTTCCACGCCGGCAGGGTGCGCTCCACCCGCTCCTCCCACGTGCGGCCGCCGGCGGCGGCGAGCATGAGCGTCATCACCTCGGTGTCGCTGGTGGCGGTGAGCCCGAACCCCTTGTTCAGCAGCTCTTCCCGCAACGCGGGCGCGTTGACGAGGTTGCCGTTGTGCGCCACGGCGAGCGGGCCGTGCATCGTCTCGACGAGGAACGGCTGCACGTTGCGCACCGCGTTCGCGCCGGTGGTGCTGTAACGCGTGTGGCCGATCGCGTGGTACCCGCTGAGCGGTGCGAGCGCGTCGGGGGTGAACACGTTCGCGACGAGGCCGGCGTCCTTGTGGAGACGCGCCCGGTTGCCGTCGCTCACCGCGATGCCAGCGGCCTCCTGGCCTCGGTGCTGCAGGGCGAACAGGCCGAAGAACGTGGTCTGGGCCACGCCCTCGCCGTGCGGCGTGGACACGCCGAACACGCCGCACTCGTCGTGAGGTGTGTCGTCGTCGAGTGGCGTCGCGGCGAGCGGGATGCGGCGGGTCATGCGGGGTCTCCGTGGCCGGCGCGCTCGGCGGCGCGCGCGAGGTGGGGGGCGAGATGTCGTCGGATGCGATCGGCGATCGGCGTGGCACCCGGCACGAACGCCTGCCCGGTGAGCCGTTCGTAGGCCGACGCGTATCGGCTGGACGCGGCGGCGATCACCTCGGCCGGCAGCGTGGGCGGATCGCCGTCGCCGTCGTAGCCGAGATCGATCAGCGCGCGGCGGACGAGTTCCTTGTCGAGGCTCTCGGGTTCGTCACCGGCGGCGAGGCGTGCCTCGTAGCTGTCGGCCACCCAGTAGCGCGACGAGTCGGGTGTGTGCACCTCGTCGATGAGCAGCAGTTCGCCGGTGTCGACCGCGAGGCCGAACTCGTACTTGGTGTCGGCGAGGACGAGCCCGGCTCGTTCGGCCGCGGCGCGACCGCGGGCGAACAGTGCGAGCGCGACCGCCTGCACCTCGTCCCACAGCGCGTCGGCCACCAGACCGGCGGACACCACGCCGGCGCAGGTGATCGGCTCGTCGTGGCCGCCGTGCAGCGCCTTCGTGGTGGGGGTGACGATCGCAGCCGGCAGCGTCGTGTTCTTCCGCAGTCCGTCGGGGAAGTCGTAGCCGTAGATCGTGCGAGCGCCGTCGGCGTACTGGCGCCACAGCGACGTCGAGGTGACGCCCGTGATGCACCCGCGCACCACCACTTCCACCGGCAGTGGGTTCGCTGCCCGGCCGATCGTCACGTTCGGGTCGGGTACCTCGAGCAGATGGTTCGACACGATGTCGCGGGTGTGTTCGAACCACCAGGCCGCCAACTGGTTGAGCACCTGTCCCTTGTGCGGGACGCACGCGATGACCCGGTCGAACGCCGACAGCCGGTCGGTCGTGACGAACAGGCGCTCGGTGGGTGACAGTTCGTACGACACCCGCACCTTGCCGGCCCGCCGGTCGGGGAGGGGCAGCGCGATGTCGTCGAGCACCTCGGGCGACGCCGACGGCGTCATCACACGTTCCTCGCGTGGTCGACGCCGTTGCGGAACAGCTGCAGTCCGAGCCCGCCCCCGCCGCCGCGGGTGTGATGCGGGTGCTGGCGGGCGATGACGTGGTTCTCCGGGTGGGGCATCAAGCCGAGCACCACCCCGGTGGGGTCGCAGACCCCGGCGATGTCACCGGCCGAGCCGTTCGGGTTGCGTCGATAGCGCAGCGCCGCCTGGCCGGCCTGTTCGAGTGCCTCGACGTCGGGGTGCACGTAGCGGCCCTCGCCGTGCGCGATGGGGCAGTCGATCGGCTCGACGTCCCGTGTCCACACACAGGCGGCCGGTCGCGGATCGAGGGTCACCCACTCGCACTGGAACCGACCCGAGGCGTTGTGGCCGAGTGCGCCGGGCAGCAGGCCGGCCCGCACGAGGGTCTGGAAGCCGTTGCAGATGCCGATCACCGGGCGGCCGGCGGCCACGAGTTCGCGCAGTTGGTCGCCGATGCCGTGTTCGACCCCGAGCGCGAACACCCGGCCGGCGCCGAGGGCGTCGGCGTGGCTGAAGCCGCCGGCCACCACCACCAACTGGGCCGTGCGCAGCCCGGTCATGTCGTCCGCGAGGTCGAGCATCGATGCGATGTGTGCGTCGGCGCCGGCCACTTCCAAGGCGTAGGCCACATCGTGGTCGCGGTTGGTGCCGGGCGCCTGCAGCACCAGTGCCCTCGGCCTCATCGTGCACCCTCCGACCCCGCGCCGAAGGCTCGTGCCGCGTCGGCAACGGCCACACGGCACGGACCGAGGTGCACGACGGGTTCGTCGGTCACCATGCCGAGCACGTGCACCGGTTCGTCGAGGGCCTCGGCGAGCCACTCGACGTCGCCGGGCTCGATCTCGCACACGAATCGGCCGGTGCTCTCGGCGAACAACGCCACCACGACGTCGTCGTGGGGCAGCGTGTCGACGCGAACGCCGAGCCGGCCGCCGATCGCCATCTCCGTCACGGCGACGGCGAGGCCTCCCTCGCTGACGTCGTGACAGGCACGGACACGGCCGGTGCCGAGCGCGCGGTGCAGGGCTCGGTAGCGGGCCGGGGCCTGCGGGTCGACGTCGGGCACGGTGCCCGACCGGGGATCGTCGAACCCGCCGAGCACGGCGCCGAGGTGGCTGCCGCCGAACTCGGGTGCGGTGGCGCCGATGAGCACCAGCACGTCGCCCGCCCGTTTCAGGTCGGGGGTGACGACGGCGTCGGCGTCGGGCACGTGGGCGACGGCGGTGATCACCAGGGTGGGGGGCACCCCGTGGCGCTCGCCGTCGGCCCCGAGGTATTCGTTGTTCAGCGAGTCCTTGCCGCTGACGAACGGTGCGGCGTGGGCGATCGACGCGGCGCAGATGGCGTCGACGGCGACGACGAGCTCGCCGAACGTGCTCGGTCGACGCGGGTCGCCCCACGAGAAGTTGTCCATCAGCGCGACGTGATCGGGATCGGCGCCGACGGCGACCACGTTGCGGAGCGCCTCGTCCACCACGGCCGCCGCCATCCGGGCCGGGTCGGCCACGCCGTACCACGGGTTGACGCCATGGCCGATCGCGAGGCCGGTGCGTTGGCGCGGCTCGGCGAGGACCACGCCGTCGGCCGGTGCGTCGCCGCCCACGCCGACGAGCGGCCGGACGACGGTGGTGCCGCGGATCTCGTGGTCGTAGCGGCGGATGATCGCCTCCTTCGAGGCGATGTTCGGATGGGCGAGCAGGTCGAGCAGGGCGGCCGTCGGATCGTCGCAGCGTGGGATGGCGCCGTCTCGCCGGGGCGCCGGCAGTTCGGCGGGCAGCGCCCGGCCCGGTCGACCGTCGTGCAGGAACGCGGTGTCGAGCTCGAGCACGAGGTCGCCGCCGTGGCGCACGCGCAGGACGGCGTCACCGGTGAACCGGCCGAGCACGGTGGCCTCGACGCCGTGCCGCCGAGCGTGCCGTTGCAGCTCGCTCAGCCGGTCGGGGGGCACGGCCACCACCATGCGTTCCTGGGCCTCGCTCAGCCAGATCTCCCAGGGCGCCAGGCCCGGGTACTTGAGCGGGGCGAGCGCGAGGTCGACCTCGGCCCCGGTGCCCTCGGCCATCTCACCCACCGCCGACGACAGACCACCGGCGCCGCAGTCGGTGATCGCGCTCCAGCACCCGCCGGCGTCGCGCAGCAGGTCGATGAGGAGCTTCTCGGTGATCGGATCGCCGATCTGCACGCTCGCCCCGGCGACGTCGCCGGTGGTGGCGTCCATCGTGGCGCTCGAGAAGGTGGCGCCGCGCAGCCCGTCGCGTCCGGTGCGCCCGCCGAGCACCACGACGAGGTCGTCGGGGTGCGGGCCGGTGAGCGGCGGTACGTCGAGGCCGACGCCGACGCAGCCGCAGAACACGAGCGGGTTGGCGGTGAAGCCCGGGTCGTACAGCACGGCTCCGGCGACGGTGGGCAGGCCGATCTTGTTGCCGTAGTCGGCGACGCCGGCCACCACGCCGTCGCGCACGAGCTGCGGGTGGATCACCCCGGGCGGCACCTGATCGTGCGCGAGGTCGCTCGGGCCGAAGCACAGCACGTCGGTGCACGCGATCGGATGGTGGGCCGCGCCCATCACGTCGCGGATCACGCCGCCGACGCCGGTGTTGGCGCCACCGAACGGCTCGATCGCCGACGGGTGGTTGTGCGTCTCGGCCTTCACGGCGACGGTGGTGCCCGGCGTGAACGACACGATGCCGGCGTTGCCGACGAAGGCGCTGCGCACGAACGGCGCATCGATCCGTTCGGTCGCGTCGCGCAGTTGGCTGAGCAGCGACCGTCGCTCGGTGCCGTCGGGAAGGATCACGCGAGCGCGGAACGTCTTGTGGGCGCAGTGCTCGCTCCAGGTCTGGGCGAGGGTCTCGAGCTCGACGTCGGTGGGGTCGCGGCCCACCTTGTCGAACCAGGTGGCAATCGCGCGGAGCTCCGCAGGGTCGAGTGCCATCCCGCGTGCACGGTTGAGCTCGGCGAGCCCTGTGTCGTCGAGTCCTCGCACGGGCACGACCTCGGCCGGCGCAGGCGTCGAGGCGTGGGCGAACAACGGCTCGATCGGACCGATGCTCACCCGTTCGATCACGGCGTTCGACAGCAGTCGCGTGGCGATGCGTCGTCGGGTGTCGTCGTCGAGTGGTGTGCCCGACACCGTGCGCACGACGTACCGACGGCCGGTCGCGGCCTGGTGCACGCCGAGTCGCAAGGTGGCGGCGGCTTCGACGACGGCGGTCGCGACGCTGTCGGTGACGCCCGGCAGCAACGCGGTCTCGATCACCGTGGTGGTCGGGTCGTCGACCGGAGCGCCCCACGTTCCCTGTTGGAGCAGCGGGTCGACGAGCACGGCGGTGAGCCGCTGCCGGGCGTCGTCGTCGAGGTCGGCGTCCACGAAGTACACGTCGGCGACCTCGATCGCGGCGACGCCGGCGAGGCCGAGCAGGTGGGCCGCAGCCAGCAGGTCGGCGTTGCGCGGGTCGGGGTCGAGGCTCGTCACCGTCAGCCGGTCGATCGTCCGAACGCCACCCGCTGCTGCCGTCGCCACTCCCGCGAACCTAGGTCGGCCTCCCGGAGGGTGGGTCCCGGATGAACGAAAAGTAAGCTCTCGTGCTCGTGACCCGCATCGTCTACGTCCGGCACGGCGAATCGAACAGCACGGTGGCGCGCACGATCGGCGGTCACCGCACCTGCTCGGGGCTGTCGCCGCTCGGTGTGCGCCAGTCCGAGGCGTTGCGCGACCGTTGGACCGCAGCACCCGAGTTCACACCCGACCTGGTGATCGCGAGTGAGTTCCCGCGAGCTCGCCAGACCGCCGAGATCGTGTCCGGTGCGTTCGATGCCCCGGACATCGTCACCGAGCCCGGCTTCAACGAGCACGACCCCGGGGAGGGGTGTGACGGCATGTCGATGGCCGACTTCGTCGACCGGTACGGCACCGGGTCGTGGGAGGAGGACCCGTTCGGTGTCACCTTCCCGGGGGGAGAGACGATCGCGGCGTTCCACTTCCGGGTCGGATCGACCGTGCGGCGCATCACCGACGAGCACGCCGGTGCGACGATCGTCGTGTTCTGCCACGGCGGCGTGATCGACTCGGTGCTGCGCCTGGCGCTGAGGGCCGCGCCGACCGGGGTGTTCAACATCAACACGCTGAACACCTCGATCACCGAACTCGAACTCGTCAAGCCGCATCACTGGGCCCTGCGCCGGTACGGCGACACGGCGCACCTGCACGGTCTGCCGGTGGCCACGAACGTCGAGGACTGATCGGGGTCGGTCAGGCCCCGGGCGGCCCGGGGAGGGGACGGCCGGCGAGGTCCTTGCCGAGCATCACCAGCACCGTCGCCGCGCCGAGCCCTTCGGTGGCGTTCTCGATCGGTGCGGGGGTGGGCATCCGCTCGACCGGCAGCTCGCCCATCACCCGTGCGACCGACAGCGCCACCGCCTGCGACGTGGGGTCGGAGGTCGCGTAGATGCGCGTGACCTCGATGATCTCCTCGTTGCCCGCGCCGTTGGTGGGCGGCTCCATCGTGAACCCGAAGTCGCCGAGCGCGTCGGTGTACTCGGTCGCGGCGCCGGGCACGTCGGCCGCGTTGGCCACGATCACCGACGTGCCCTGGTTGACGAACGGGAAGGTGGTCGTGGTGACGGGCGGCAGCGTGCTGGTCGTCGATGGGGGTGTCGACGGGGGTGTCGACGGGGTCGCCGTGATGGGCGGCTCCGGCGAGGGGGTGGACGCGGGGTCGGTCGAGGACGACGCCGTCGCCGATGGCGGCGTGGACGTCGCATCGGAACGCGACGGCACGGTCGGGGAGTCGTCGGAGCAGGCCGTGACCAGCAACGTGGCCAGCAGCGCGGACGTCGCGAGCGCGGTGCTGACGCGATCGGGGCGGGTCCGGAGGGGGTGGCCGGGCATGCTCGCCATCTTGCCCAGCTGCAGGACGAGATGCGCGGCATCTCGGCGCCGACGGGCGTCCCTACACTTCGGCGCGTGACGCAGAGCTCGGACGCCGGGGCGCTCGGCGCGCACGTCGTGGTCGTCGGTGCCGGCTCGGCCGGGTGCGTGCTCGCTGCCCGGCTGAGCGAGCACCCTCGCCGCCGGGTCACCCTGGTCGAGGCCGGTGACGTGTCGCGTGCCGTCGATCTGCCGCCGGCGATGCACGCGAGTTCGTTCCTCGACGCCGCCGAGCTGCCGGGTCGCACCTGGCCGTCGCTGCGGGCGACCCGAGCCGCCGGGCAGCCGGCGCGACCGTATCTGCGCGGACGCGGCATCGGCGGCTCGTCGTCGATCAACGCGATGATCGCCCTGCCGGGTCTGGCCGCCGACTACGACGAGTGGGTATCGGTGCACGGCTGCGTCGGCTGGGGCTGGCGCGAGCTCCACCCACATCTGGCCGGCTCGGCGCTCGAGTTGCATCGAGCACCCGAGCGCGAATGGGGCGAGGTGAACCGGGCGCTCGCACTCGCACTGCCGTCGGCGGCCGGAGGTGTGTTGCTCACGCGAGACGTCGACGGACGGCGTGTGTCCGTGAACGACGCCTATCTCGAGCCGGCTCGCGATCGTCCCAATCTCGACGTCGTCGGTGACACCGTCGTCGATCGGGTGCTGCTGCGCGGCGTCCGCGCGACGGGAGTGCGATTCGCCTCCGGTGACGAAATCCGGGCCGACACCGTGATCCTCGCCGCCGGCGCCATCCACTCGCCCGCCGTGCTGCTGCGCTCGGGGATCGCATCGCCCGGCATCGGGGCGAACCTGCACGACCACCCGTCGTTCCCGATCACGTTGCGCCGGCAAGCCGCCGCCGATCCCCGCTCGCTGCCGATCGCCACCGTGGCCACGCTGTCGTCGGGCATCGGATCCGGTGGCGTCGACGACCTGCAGTTGTTGCCGATCGACCATCTCGGCCCGTCGGCGCCCGACCTGGGGGTGTTGATGGCAGCACTGATGCGCTCGTCGTCGCGCGGGCGGGTACGGCTGGGCAGCGACGACCCGAGCGACGACCCGGTGGTCGAGTTCGACATGCTCGCCGACGAGGCCGACTGGGCGCCGATGCAGGCGGCGATCGACGCCGCAGAGCGTGCCCTCGATCACCCGGCGTTCGGCGCCGTCGTCGACGTGGTGCCGTTCGACCGGCGTCGCGACGCGGTGCTCGGTGGCCTGGGTGACTACGTGCACGCCGGCGGCACGTGCGCCATGGGCACCGTCGTCGACACCTGGTGCCGGGTGGCCGGCCACGACGGCTTGTTCGTGTGCGATGCGAGCGTGATGCCGCAGATCCCGCGGGCGAACACGCATCTGCCGGTGGTGGCGATCGCCGAACGTCTCGCCGCGATCCTCGCCGCGGTCGGCTGAGCGGGGTGACACCTCAGCAGAGGTCGAGCAACTCCTGCATGCTCTCGTGGAGCAGGTCGGTCATCGTCCACAGATCGGGCACGAGTTCGCGGCAGCCGATGAAGCCGAAGTCGAGGTTGCCGTTGTAGCTCTGCACGGTCATGTTGAGTCCCTGACCGTCGGCGATCGCGCTCACCGGGTAGAAGTGCTCGAGCCTGGCGCCGGCCGAGTACAGCGGTGCGTTCGGCCCGGGCACGTTCGAGATGATCAGGTTGAACGGCGGATTCATCCGATCCGCGATGCGCAGCCGGCTGTACATCCGCATCGCCCGCGCCGCCACCGCCGGCGGCGCGAACTGGGTGAAGTCCTGCAGCGTCTCCGCCGGCACCGCGGCGAAGTTCGTCTTCGCCGCGTTCATGCTCTGCTGCACCCGACGCAGCCGCCGTTCGGGGTCGGGCTCGTTGGTGGCCAGATCGGCGAGCAGGGCCGACACCCGGTTCTGGTACGTGTCGCCCTCGGCCCCCGTGCGCACGCTGACCGGCACCATCGCGATCAGGCTCTCCTCGGGCAGGCAGTCGTGCTTGTCGAGGTAGCGCCGCAGCGTGCCGCTGCACAGCGCCATCACCACGTCGTTGAACGTGCAGCCGAACGCTCGGCGCACGGCCTTGGCGTCGTCGAGCGACACACTCGTGTAGGCGAAGCGGCGGTGCGGTGTGATCGCTTGGTTCCACGGGGTGCGCGGTGCCTGCGTCGGCGGGAGCGCCGGAGCCCGGTCGACGTCGTGGCCCGACTGGGCCCGCAGCCGCTGGCGCATCAACTGCCCGACCGGGCCGGGCATCGGCTGCGCGATCAGATCGGCGAGCGCGCGCAGCCCACCCGAGCGGGTCGCCGCGGCGAGCTCACGGGTCGATCGCACGCTGAGCCGCACGAACTTCTCGGGGCGCTTCAGGTACTCGAGCATCGTGATCCGGAGCATCTCGTCGTCGGTCGGCACCTTGTCCGGCGTCCACGGCGCCGGGCTCCCGACCGGCCGGAAGTCGGGGTCGGTGTCCAAGATCGCGGCGAGCATCTGTGCGCCGGCCGCACCGTCGATGGTGGCGTGGTGCACCTTGGTGAGCTGGGCGATGAGCCGTCCGCCGTCGACGCCCTCGATGACGTACAACTCCCACAGGGGGCGGTTCCGGTCGAGCGGCCGTGCCACGATGCGGCTCACCACCTCGGCGAGCTGTTCGGGCGTGCCGGGCGGCGGCACGGCGTGATGGCGCACGTGGAAGTCGATGTCGAACTCGGGGTCCTCGATCCAGTACGGCAGGTCCAGCCCGAGCGGCACCTCGACCAGACGGCGCCGGAAGGGCGCGAGCTGGTCGATGCGTTCGAGGATGATCTGCTTCGTGGCCTCGAGACCCGCACCGCCGGGCACCCCGGTCGGGTCGTAGAGGTTGAGCGACGACACGTGCCCGAACACCGACGCCGTCTCCATGTTGAGGAAGCTGACGTCGATCCCGCTCAGTTGCTTCATGCGCGCACTGTAGGGCGTGGACGGCGACGCGAACAGGGGCAGTTCTCAGTCGGACGACTGAGCATTGCAGCAGGTGGATCGCTATCTCGCGTTCGCCTCGAGCGGGAAGATGATCGGCCAGCCGGCGGCATCGGCGAGCAGCGCATCACGCTCGCCGGCGTCCATCGGCTCGAACGCCGCAGCGGCGTCGAGCACGGTCGGCAGGATGGTGGCGTCGCCCGGGGTGCAGAACGCCACGACGCCGGGCGTGGAGAGCGTGAAGCGCACCGCCCGACGCAGGCGCGCTGCGTCGGTGAACGGTTCGTACCACGGGCTCGAGGTCTTCTCCCGGTCCCCCCACGGTCGCCAGGCGCCGGCCTTGATCGCCATGATCGCGACGTCGCGGCGCGCGCACTCGTCGACGAGCGCGGCGAGGTCGGCGGCATAGGCGTCGTCGGCCAGCGCTCGTGGGTACACCGGCAGCATCACCGAGTCGAGGTCGTATCTGCGGACCGCCTCCAATTGGGCGGCCGCGGTGCCGAGGTCGTGCCCGGTGATCCCGACGAACCGGGTGAGCCCTTCGTCGCGCGCCCGGAGGATGGCCTCGAACGCACCCGCTCGGGTGTCGAGATCGGCGATCGAGGTGACCCCGTGCGCCTGGTACAGGTCGACGTGATCGGTACCGAGGCGCTGCAGCGTGGTGTCGAGCTGGGCGCGCACGCCGTCGGGGTTGCGGCGGTTGCTCTTCTCGCCGACGAACAACTGCCGACGATGCGCAGCGACGAGTGGCCCGGCCACCACCTCGGCGTGCCCGTACGACGGCGCGATGTCGATGTGGTTGACGCCCGCTGCCAGGGCCTGTTCGAAGGCACGTTCGGTGGTGGGTTCGTCGGTGTTCCAGAACATCGCCCCGCCGAGGATGGCGAGGGACGACAGATGCCCGGTCCGGCCGAGGCGACGAGTGGCGAGGGTCATGGTGACGACCGTACCTCTCGCGAGCGGGCGCTGCGGGAGGTGACCAAAGCCTGTGGTGAGTGCCCCTCGGCGTGGGCACTGTGAGGTCATGACCGAGTTCCCGCACACCCCAGACGTCGCCACCACCAACGACGACGAGCGCCCGTGGTCGGACCTCGTCCCCGTCGACGACACCGATCGGATCGACGACCGCGTGCTCGCCGAGGCCACCGAGCGAGACGCGATCGATCAGCGGCGCGACGTGCCGCTCGACGACCCCGACGAAGAGCGCTGACGCGCCGGATCGTTCAGATCGGATCGTCGGCGGTCTCGGTGCCGGCGAGCGGCCAGGCACCGTGGTCGGTCACGTGGAAGCGGCGTCCGGTCAACTCGTCGGGCACGATCCGGACGAACTCGAACTTCGGTGCAGCATTCCACGGGAACAGCGGCAGACGCTCGGCGCGATCCTTGTCGAGCCAGCCCTCGATCTGTTCGGCGTGCCCCTTCAACACGACGCTCCACGCGTCGCCGGCCTCGGGGTCGTAGCCGTCGGTCTCGAACGCGACGGCCGTGCCGAGCACCGCGGCGGCGAGCTTGGTGCCGGGTGCGGTGCGGAACACGATCGATTCGCCGTCGACCACGTAGTTGAGCGGGAAGATGTCGGGGTGGTTGCTGATCGACACCGCCAGCCGACCCACCTCGGCCGAGCGGAACAGCTGCCAGCACTCGTCGGTCCCGAGCACCAACATGCCGGAGTATGGGTCGATCGTCGTCTCCGTGGTGTCCATCGGTGTGCCTCCCGGGAGGTGTCGTGTGGTGGTCTGCTCCACGTTCGATCGTGCCGCGGCTGCGACGGGTGGCGGCAGGGGAGGAGGAGGCAGAGTTCGGGGACCTCCGACCCTGGTGCAGCTGCGATACTGCGAAGATGAGCACGAGCGAGGGGTACCGCCGGGGGTTGCACGAACTGGGCGACGGCTGCCACGCCTACCTGCAACCCGATGGCAGCTGGGGGTGGAGCAACGCGGGGCTGGTGGTCGGCGACGGGGCGTCGCTGCTCGTCGACACCCTGTTCGATCTGCCGCTCACCCGCACGATGCTCGACGAGATGGTGGTGCACACACGTACCGCGCCGATCGTGACGCTGGTGAACACGCACGCGAACGGCGACCACTGCTACGGCAACGAGCTCGTCGGGCAGGCAGAGATCGTCGCGAGCGTCGCCACGGCGCACGAGATGAGCGAGGTGCCACCCGCGATGCTGGCGGCACTCAACGCCGCGCCCGGCGAGGTGGGCGACCTGTTCCGGTCGTTCTTCGGTGCCTTCCAGTTCGACGGCATCACGCTCACCCCGCCGACGCGCACCTTCGAGCGGCGGCTGGATCTCGAGGTCGGTGGTCGCCATGTCGAGCTGATCGAGGTGGGTCCGGCACACACTGCCGGCGACACCATCGTCGTCGTGCCCGACGCGAAGACCGTCTACACGGGCGACATCCTCTTCATCGGCGGCACCCCGATCGTGTGGGCCGGTCCGCTCTCGAACTGGGTGGCGGCCTGCGACCTGATGCTCGGCATGGACATCGAGACGGTGGTGCCCGGTCACGGACCGCTCACCGACAAGGGCGGGATCGCCCAGGTGCGCGACTACCTCGACTTCGTCGAACGAGAGGCCACGGCTCGTCACGACGCCGGCCTCGACGCCTGGGACACCGCGCGCGAATTGGCGCGCACGATCGGCGCCCGCGAGGACTTCGGCACGTGGGGTGAGTTCGGGCGCATCGCGGTGAACGTCGAGACGGTGTTCCGCAGCCTCGACCCGTCGCACACCACCCCGGACGTCGTCGAGCAGTTCCGGCGGATGGCGCGCCTCGAGGCGGGGTCGCCCGCTTGACCCAGCCCGACGAGTCGTGACGCGCGCACCCAGCCACGACGTCGTCGTCGCCGGCGACGGCCCTGCGGCACGTGCGCTCGGCGCCGCGTGCGTCGAGCGCGGACTCGACGTGGTGCTCGTCGGTCCCGACGACGCGTGGACGTCGACGTTCGGGGCGTGGGTCGACGAGGTCGACCACCGCGATGCGTTCGCGGCCGAGTTCCCGATCGACGTCGTGTCGCTCACTCGCCGGCGGCTCGATCGCCGCTACGGCGTGTTCCACAATCAACGGCTGCGGCGAGCGCTCGACCGCGCGCCCCGGCTCACCAGCACCGTCACCGCGGTGCAGCACCACATGTGGGGCGCGGCGATCGACACCGCCGACGGCACCCGGCTCACCGCCCGTCTGGTGGTCGACGCAACCGGCGCCGGGGTGGTGTCGGCCCGGCGGCCCGATCGAGGGACGGGTCACCAGACGGCGTACGGCTTGGTGTTGCCCGTACGTCCCGACGTCGGCGGCGACGGCGCGGTGCTGATGGACTGGCGGGCGTCCGGGGGAGCGGGGAAGCGCTCGGCCGCCGAGCCCACGTTCGTGTACCTGGTGCAGCTGGAGGCCGGCCGGTGGCTCGTGGAGGAGACCTCGCTCGCCCGGCGATCACCGATGCCGATCGACGAGTTGCGTGCACGGCTCGCGGCGCGGCTGGGGGCCGACCTCACCGGCCGAGCCGAGCACGTCGAGCACGTGTCGATCCCGATGCGTCCCGGGGTGCCGAGTCGTCTGCAGCCGACGGTCGGGTTCGGGGCGGCCGCGGGATTCGTCCACCCGGCCACGGGCTACTCGGTGACGGCGTCGTTGCGGGCAGCGCCTCGCGTGGCCGCGGCGATCGCCGGGGCACTCGACGGCGACGTGCCCGCGGCCGAGGCGTCGCGGCGCGTGTGGGACGCCGTGTGGCCACCGCCTGCCCGGCGGGCGCGTGCGCTCCACGATCAGGGGCTGGCGGCGTTGCTCCGCCTCGGTGGCGACGACATCCGCCAGTTCTTCGAGTCGTTCTTCGAGCTGCCCGTCGAGGTGTGGGCGCCGTACCTCCGCGTCGACGTCGGAGCGGCCGAGGTGTCGCGGGCGATGAGCGCGGTGTTCGCCCGCGTGCCGTGGCCGGTCAGGACGCGGCTGGCGGCGGGGAGTCCGGTGGCGTTCGCCCGGCTGCTGCGCTGACGGGAGGAGCGGCGGGTTCGCCTGGGGAGCTGCCGACGTCGATGCGGTGCTGGCGGACGCTGCGCCGCACGGCGAGCACCCAGCCGATCGCGACGGCGGTCGCGAAGATCCACCACTGCACCATGTACGACAGGTGCGGGCCCTCCGTGAGGTCGGGATCGGGCACGGGGATCGGGAGGTCTCCCTCGGACGGATCGCTCGCGAGCAGGTCGAGGTACACGGGCAGCACCGGTCCGGGGAGCTGCTCGGCGAGGCGGGGCACGTCGATGCGGAACACTTCGTCGAGCTCACCGTCGCCCTCGGTGAGCCCGCCCAACCGGCGTTCCTGCGACGCGCGTAGCCGTCCCGTCAGCTCCACCGTGCCGACGGGCGGTGCGGGGACCTCGGCGGCATCCGGCACGAACCCACGGTTCACCAACAGCAGCGTGCCGTCCCCGAGCTCGAACGGGGTGACGACGCCGACGCCGCTCGCACCCTGCTGCGACAGGTTCACCACCACCACCTGCTCGTCCGGCAGATAGGTACCGGTCGCAGTCACGGTGCGCCACTGCACGATGTCGGGTTCGACGTCGACCGTGGCGATCTCCTCGATCGACACGACCGGTTCGGCGGCGCGATCGCGCACCTCGGCGTTGAAGTCCTTGCGGTCCTCCCACCGGCCGAGCTGCCACAGCCCGAGCATCACCATCCCGACGACCGCAGCCACGACGAGCAGGTGGAAGCCGAGCCAGCGGGGTCGGAGGAGGAAGCGGTACATCGGCGCCGACGCTACTGTCACGCCGTGTTCGAACCGATGCGGCCCACGATCGCGCTCGTCACAGGTGCCGGGAGCGCCGGCGGTATCGGGTTCGCCGCGGCTCGACGGCTGGCGCGACGTGGCCACCACGTCGTGGTGGTGGCGACGAGCGACCGGGTCCACGACCGCGCCGCAGACCTGGTGGCCGACGGCGGAACGGCCACCGGGGAGATCTGCGATCTGCGTGATGCATCCGCCGTGGCCGAGCTGGTGGAACGATGCTCCGCGATCGGCCCGCTGCAGGTGCTGGTGAACAATGCCGGCATGACGTCGCAGGCGGCGGGTTCGGACGCGGCCGGCCTCGCCGAGCACCTGACGCCGGAGGCGTGGGACGACACGTTGGCCCGGAACCTCACGTCGGCGTTCTTGGTGTGCCGATCGGTGATCCCGGCGATGCGCGCCCTCGGAGGTGGTCGGATCGTGAACGTGGCCTCGACCACCGGTCCGCTGTCGGCGTTCGAGGGTGCGAGCGCCTACGCCGCGGCGAAGGCCGGCATGGTGGGCTTCACGCGAGCGCTCGCACTGGAGGTCGCAGCCGCCGGGATCACGGTGAACGCCGTCGCGCCGGGGTGGATCGACACACCGTCGGCCACGGAGGGCGAGCGACTCGCCGGCCGCGCGTCGCCCGTGGGGCGCAGCGGGACAGCGGACGAGGTGGCCGCGGCGATCGAGTTCCTCGCCTCGGCCGACGCGTCGTACGTCACCGGCACGATGCTGGTGGTGGACGGCGGCAATGCCGTCGTGGAGGACCTCAGCCGTTCGTCTGGTTGACGGTCATCGCGACGACCGCCTGGCCGTCCTGCGACGGATCGACGCTGACCGTGAAGAACACGTCGTACGCGCCGGAGAAGCTGGCCACTGCGCCGTACTGGTCGCCCGCGCCGGACTCGGTGGCCTGCATCTCGCCATAGCCGAGCTCGGCGGTCATCTCGTTGCGGAACATGTCGAACGTCGCCTTCGCGTCGTCGGCCGTGAGGTACGACACGATCCAGCCCTTGGTCTCGCCGTCGCTCACCGATGTCGCGCTCGTCACCTGCCACGTGTCGAACGTGGGCATCTCCGCCGGCCAGTCGTCGGGGAGCTCGGTCCCGGTGGACACCGAGCCGTCCGCGGTCTCGACCTTCACCACCTCGCCGTCATCGGACAGTTCGATGTCGACGTCCTCGCCCTGGGCGGCCGCTGCGGCCTCGATCGCCCGTTCCGCCGACGACTCGTCGCCGCCGCAGCCCACCAGCAGCAACAGCAGTGACGGCGGGACGAGCAGGGGCAGTGCGCGGGAGGTTCGCATGACCGATTGTCGTCACGGGTGCCGTCGACCTTGAGGTCCAAATGCGCCGGACCGCGCGAGTTCGCCAGGGGTAGCCTCACCGGCCATGGGGATCGTCGACGCGGTCAGTCCGCCGCGCCTCGGCACGGCCTATCGGCGTCTGCTGGCCTCGTCATGGATCACCAACCTCGGCGACGGTGTCGGCCTCGCTGCCGGGCCACTGCTGGTGGCGTCGCAGACCGACGACGCATTCCTCGTGGCCATGGCGGCACTCCTGCAACGACTGCCGTGGCTCCTGCTCGGCCTGCACGCCGGCGTGGTGGCCGATCGTCACGATCGCCGGCGCATCGTGGTGGTCGCGAACCTCGCCCGGGCCGCCGTGCTGCTCGCGCTCACCGTCGCAGCGATGGTCGACGGGCTCGGCGTCGCGGTGGTGCTCGTGTCGGTGTTCCTGATCGGCACGGCCGAGGTGTTCGCCGACACGACGGCGAACACGCTGATGCCGATGATCGTGGCGCCCGGCGATCTCGGGCTCGCGAACTCGCGCGTGCAGGCCGGGCACGTGGTGGTGAACCAGCTGGCCGGCCCGCCGATCGGTGCGTTCCTGTTCGCCGTGGGGATCGCCTGGCCGCTCGCCGCGCAGGTGGTGCTCTTCGTCGCCGGAGCCGCCGCGCTCACGCGCGTGGCGCTGCCGGCACCAGAGCGACGGCTGGACGAACGCCGCGCCCGCCACGAGATCGCCGAGGGGTTGCGGTGGCTGTGGACCAACCGGCCGGTGCGCACGCTGACGATCACGGTGGTCAGCTTCAACGTCACCTTCGGCGCGGCGTGGTCGGTGCTCGTCCTGGTCGCGTCCGAGCGGCTCGGTCTCGGCGAGGTGGGGTTCGGCGTGCTCACCACGATGAGCGCCCTCGGTGCCGTGCTGGGCGCATGGGGGTACGCCCGCCTCGCGTCGAAGGTCAGCCTGGCCGACATCATGCGCGCGGGCCTCGTGATCGAGACCGTCACCCACCTCACGCTGGCCACCACCACCTCCCCGTTGCTGGCGATGCCGGTGCTGTTCCTGTTCGGTGTCCACGAGGCGGCCTGGGGGACGACGGCGGTGTCGATCCGGCAGCGGGCGGTGCCCGACGAACTGCAGGGTCGCGTCGCATCGGCCTATCTGCTCGGTGTGTTCGGCGGCCTCGTGGTCGGAGCGGCGCTCGGCGGCGTGCTCGCCGGCGCGTGGGGTGTGACCGCGCCGTTCTGGTTCGCGTTCGTCGGGTCGGCACTCATCCTGGTGCTCATCTGGCGCACGCTCGAAGGGATCTCGCACGCCGGCGAGGAGTCCTCACTCGTGGTCGCGGCGCCCTGAGCCGCCGGGCGCTACCGTCGACCTCATGGCCGGCGAGCTGCCCGACTTCCACATCCCCCACGCCGAGAAGATCGAGTGGATGATCGAGACGAACGGTTGGGCGCTCGAACCGGTGGCGGCCCGCACCGACGTCGACCCGCCCGTGCCCGGCTACGCCTACACGATCGGCTTCCCGGCGACGTTCGGGTTCCCGGAGGTGCTCGTGTTCGGGCTCACCCCGGCCGCCACCAACGGGTTGATGGGATTGGTGGCCGACCTGCTGCGCGGCGGCACCGAGATCCCGCTCGGGGTGGAGCTCGTCGGACTGTTCGACAACGACCTGCGGTGCGTGTTCGCTCCCGTCGACGTCGGCGAGTGGGGTGCACTGACGGAGGTCGCGACGGCGTGGTACCGGGGCGGGGGCTACCAGGTGGTGCAGTTGTTGTGGCCCGACCGCAACGGCTTCCTGCCCACCGAGGCCGGCTTCGACCAGCGGGTGCGCCCCGCGCAACCGGTGATCGGCGCCGCAGGCTGACAGGCGCCGACGCAGCGTCGCCCGTCGATCAGAGGTCGCCGCCGCCGTCGTCGCCGGCGCCCGGATCGTCGGTCTCGAACCGCCCGAAGCCGTCGATCAGCTGACTGGTCGTGACGAAGCGGTATCCCTCCTCGAGGTACCGCTCGACCACGTCGGGCAGCGCGTCGATCTCGGTCCGGCGGGCCAGCATCAGATCGGCGTCGGGGCCGGTGAGGTCGAAGCCCGACCGGCCGATGCCGTCGTGGAAGATGACGATCGCGCCTTCGTGCACGCTGTCGACGTAGTTGGTACGCACACCGACCATGTCGTCGATCTCGGTCCCGATGCCGGGGTCGCGGCTCACCGACCACATCGCGACGTCGTGACCGATCGACGCCGCGGCGGAGAGCAGGGTGCCGGTGATGTGGCCCTTCACCGGCCGGAACCACCGTGGCCGGTCGCCGAGCACCGACGCCACCGCGTCGGCCCCGAGCTCGACCGTGCGGCGCACCTCGTCGATCGACTGGGTGGCAGCGCTGTAGTGGTCGTAGGTGTGGTTCGCGATCTCGTGGCCGTCGGCGATCATCCGGGCGACGTGGTCGGGGTACTTCTCGACCAGCTTCCCGATCAGGAAGAACGTGGCGGGAACGTGGTAGCGGTCGAGGACGTCCATCACCTCGTTCGAGAACTGCTTCGTCGGCCCGTCGTCGAAGGTGAGTGCCAATACCCGCTCGTCAGTGGTGACGCTCCACCAGACGTTGACCGCGCCTCGCTGCTGGCCGGCGCGCACGGACTGCTGGTAGTTGCCGTCGAGCTGGGTGGCGCCGAGGTGGTGGCCGAGGGCGTAGGTACCCACCGGTGCGGCGACCGCGGCGACGCCGGCACTGCCGAGGCCGGCGCGACGGAGGAACGTCCGACGGTCCACGTGGACGTGCGTCAGCGACCTGCCGGCGTCGCAGCCGAGCCGAGCGTGCGGGTCTCGTTGAGCTCGCGGGCGAGTTCGTCGAGGGCGTCCACCTCGTGGTCGAGCAGTCGGCGCTGCCGATCGACGGGCAGTCCAGCGGCGCGCACGAGTGCCGGGAACACCTCGCCGGGCATCTCGAGCACCTGCTGCATCGCAGCCGCCAGCGCGCCGACGGGATCGCCGTCGTAGTCGGCGAGCAACGTCTCGACGTCTCGTTTGCGGAGGGAACGCACGTCGACAGTGTGCCAGTGGGCGGTCGGGATCGGACACCCCGACGGGTCGTCGTGGACCCGCCGTCGAGGTTCGTGCAAGCCGCTGGTCGCAGGTCAGGCGACGGCGACCGCCAGGTGGCGGCGGTCGTCGACGACGTGCGGCACCCGGTGCTCGGCGAGCAGATCGAGGAACGGCACGGCGTCGAACGCCTCGGGACCGAGCACGCCCGCACCGGTCCATTCACCGTGCGCGAGCAGTTCGCAGGCGACCACGGGGTGGACGGCGGTCTGCCACACGACGGCCTGGTGGCCGTACTCGCGCATGGTCCACTCGTTGTCGACGACCTGGTAGATGTACGACTCGCGCGGGGTGCCGTCCTTCGCGAGACCGCGGACCAGCGAACCGGCGCAGGTGCGGCCGCGCATGCGGTCGCCGAGCTCGGCCGGGTTGGGCAACACGGCGGCGACGAGGTCGCGTGGCGCCACCTCCACGCCGCGGACGGTGACCGGCTTCGTGCTGTCGAGGCCGAGCTTGTGGAGCGTGGCGAGGACGTCGATGAACTCGTCGCCGAGGCCGTACTTGAACGTGACCCGACCGACGTCGAGCCACTTCGGCATGAGGATCACCTCTTCGTGCTCGACGTTCACGCACGCGAGCGGCCCGATGCCCTCGGGGAAGTCGAAGGTCTCGGGTTCGCTGAACGGGGCCGTGGTGAACCAGCCGCGCTCGCGCTCGTACACGATCGGCGGATTGAGGCACTCCTCGATCGTCGTCCAGATCGAGAACGTCGGGGCGAAGGCGAAGCCGTCGATCACGAGATCGCTGCCGTCGCGGACCCCCACCTCGTCGATCCGGCTGAACAGGTGGTCGGCGGCGTAGCGGGCGGCGACGTCGGAGAAGCCGGGCTCGACACCCATGCCCACGAGTGCGAGTTGGCCGCGGGCCTCCCACTCGTGGGCGACGGCGAACTGCGCGTCGCCGAGCATGACGCCCGGCGTGTGGTACGGGTCGGTCGGGTGCGGGCTCGACATGTGCATCGCCATGTCGAGGTAGTGGCAGCCCGCTGCGAAGGCGGCGTCGAAGATGGGCGGGTTCAGCCGCGGGTCGCACGCGTTGACGACGATGTCGGCGCGCATCGACTGCATCAGCTGTACCAGGTCGGCGCGGTCGGACGCATCGACCCGGCGTGACGTGACGCGCGGTGACGCCGCTCGCGCCGCCGCCCGATCGGCGCGAGCGGCATCGATGTCCGCCACGACGATCTGTTCGAACACCGGTCGACGCGCTGCGATCGACGCGAACGCGGCCCCGACCCCACCGGACCCCACCACGAGCACTCTCATGCGGTGGCAGCATAGCACGACGCTGATTGGTGCGTCAGTCGAATCGTGCGACGAGTCAGTCAGCCTGACGTGTGAGTCAGTCAGGTGTCGGGTGCGTGTCGCGGAGGTGTCGAGCTCGCGATTCACCCCGGGATCCGACCGTCGCCCCGCCGATCGCGGTGGCCCATCCGCCTGCGTCGCGTGCGCTGAACTTCGCTACGGTCGGGGCTCCGCCGGCGATCGCCGGGTCCGGGGAACCATCCGACACCGTCTCTTGGGGGGACCATGTCCGACATCGCCGCGCCAGCCACCAACTGGAACCTCGCCGACATCTACGAAGCGGTTGCCGCAGCCGTGCCTGATCGGCCCTGCCAGATCCACGGCGACCGTGTCATCAGCTGGGGCGAATTCGACCGGCGGGCCGCTGCGCTGGCGGCCGACTTCGTGGCGGCGGGCATCGGTCAGGGTGCGAAGGTGGCGTGCTATCTCTACAACGGCCTCGAGTACCTCGAGACGATGACTGCTGCGTTCAAGGTGTCGATGGCGCCGGTGAACACCAACTACCGCTACGGGCCGGACGAGATCACCTACCTGTTCGACAACGCCGACGCCGAGGCCGTCGTGTTCCATGCGTGCTTCACCGAGCTGCTGGAGGGCATCCGGGCGAACCTGCCGAAGGTGAAGCGCTGGATCGTCGCCGCCGACGAGACCGGCGTCGGCCCGGACTGGGCGGCGCGCTACGAGGACGTGGTCACGAGCGGTGCCACACCGTCGACCTCGTGGGAGCGCAGCGGCGACGACCTGCTGCTGCTGTACACGGGCGGCACCACGGGCATGCCGAAGGGCGTGATGTGGCGCCAGGACGACCTGTTCAACGTGCTCGGCGGGGGCGGCAATGCGGTGCTCGGCATCCCGGCCGCGAGCGGCATCCCCGAGATCGTCGAAAGCGAGTGACCGCGGCACCGGCGGGCATGGTGACGATGAGCGCGGCCCCGCTGATGCACGGCACCGGCCAGTTCTCGGCACTCAACGCGCTCGCGAGCGGCGGTTGCGTCGTGACGCTCGTGAACCGCAAGTTCGACGTCGTCGAGTTGTTCGAGACGATCCAGCACCGGAAGGTGAACAACCTGATCATCGTCGGGCAGGCCTTCGCCGGACCGATGCTCGATCAGCTCGAGGAGGACCCCGGACGGTTCGACACGTCGAGCCTGCTGATGATGGTGTCGTCCGGCGTGATGTGGAGCAAGGAGAACAAGGCGGGTCTGCTGAAGCACATCCCGCAGGTGGCGCTGTTCGACAGCTTCGGTTCGTCGGAAGCCGTCGGTATGGGTGGCTCGGTGAGCGTGGCCGGCCAGGCCGAGCAGACCGCGCGCTTCGCGCTCGGCGCCAACTGCGCGGTGTTCACCGACGACGGACGCCGCGTGGAGCCCGGCTCAGGCGAGCAGGGGATGGTCGCCGTCGGCGGGTTCATCCCGCTCGGCTACTACAAGGACGAGGCCAAGACGGCTGCCACGTTCCGCACCTACGAAGGCCGGCGGTGGAGTGTGCCGGGCGACTTCGCCGAGGTGAACTCCGACGGCAGCCTGAAGTTGCTCGGACGTGGGTCGGTGTGCATCAACACCGGTGGCGAGAAGGTGTTCCCCGAGGAGGTCGAGGAGGCGTTGAAGACGCATCCGCTGGTGCGTGACGCCGTGGCGGTCGGCCTGCCCGATCCGCGCTTCGGCGAGACGATCTGTGCGGTGGTGGAGGCCGAGGACGGGGCGTCACCGTCGCTCGCCGAGTTGAGCGAGCACGTGAAGCAGCACCTCGCCGCGTACAAGGCCCCCCGCAACCTCGTGCTCGTCGACACCATCGGTCGCGCCCCGAACGGCAAGGTGGACTACAAGCGGCTGAAGGGGCACGCGGTCGACACCGTGGGTGCCACCAAGGGCATCGGTCAGTGAGCGCTGCCGGCCTGCGCGCCCGGCTCGCGGCCGGCGAGAGCGTTCTCATGCCCGGGGTGTGGGACGCGATCACGGCGAAGCTGTGCGCGCAGGCCGGTTGCACGACGGTGTTCCTGTCCGGATACGCGGTGAGCGGCACGCTGCTCGGTGTACCCGACTTCGGGCTCCTCACCCAGACCGAGATGGCCGAGGTGGCCCGGCGGGTGTGCCGAACGGTGCCCGGCCTGGACGTGGTGGTCGACGCCGACACGGGCTACGGCAACCCGCTCAACACGATCCGCACCGTCGAGTTGTGGGAGCACGCCGGTGCGGCCGGCATGTTCCTGGAGGACCAGGTGTGGCCGAAGCGGTGTGGGCACATGGCGGGCAAGGCGGTGATCGATCGTGACGACTGGCTGATGAAGCTGCGCGCCGCGTGCGATCACCGCGACTCGATCCATGTGACGGCCCGCACCGACGCGCGCGCGGCGATCGGGTTGGACGAGGCCATCGAGCGGGCGAAGATGGCCCGCGACACCGGTGTGGATGCGCTGTTCGTGGAGGCCCCCGAGTCGGTCGACGAGATGGAGCGGATCGCAGCGGCGCTGCCCGACATCACGCTGGTGGCCAACATGGTCGAGACCGGCAAGACGCCGTTGCTCACGCCCGGCGAGCTGGCCGACCTGGGGTTCACGCTGATCGTGTCGCCGCTGAGCTTGTTGTTCAGCGCCGTGAAGGCCGTGCAGGACAGTTTGGCGACCCTGCGCGACGAGGGGTCGATGCGCGGGCACCTCGATCGGCTCGTCGATTTCCAGGCCTTCGGTGAGCTCGTCGGACTGCCCGAGCACTACGAGCTGGAGCAGCGCTACCGCTGAGCCGCCGTTGCGACATGAATGGATAGTGATACGATCCATTCATGCGAACCCTGCTGCTCACCCTGCACCTCGTCGGCGTCGCGGCGTGGCTCGGCGCCAACCTCGTCCAGCTCTCGCTCGGACGGTTCTACGCAGCGCAGGGTGTCGAGGCCCGTCTCGCGTGGCTCCGAGCCACCACGCTGCTCGCGCAGCGCTACTACAACGCCGCCGGCACACTGATCGGCGTGAGCGGTGTGCTGCTCGTGCTCGACGGTGGATGGTCGTGGGGGAGTGGTTTCGTCTGGATCGGCATCGCGGTGCTGGTGATCGGCGGCGTGCTGGGCGCGGTCGAGTTCGTGCCCACGGGACGCCACCTGGCGGAGGCGCTGCGTGCCGGGGCCGCCGAGCGGATCCGTGCGCTCGACCGGCGGGCTGTCGGCTTCGCAGTGCTGGACACCTCGCTGGTGGTGCTCGCCGTGGTCGCGATGGTGCACAAATGGGGCGCCTGAGCGGTGCCGCGCCGCTAGCATCCTCGCCCGACACGCATCACGAGTGAACCCGTCGCGGGCCTGCCTGCGATCGGGATCCGGCAACCGGGGAGGAAGCCCCACGGTGCCTGCCCGCCTCCGGCGGGGATGTGGCCCTGGCGTCCGCGGGGCAACGGTGCTTCCCGCTCGCGGTGCTGCCACAGGTGCAGGCGCACTCGCCCGATCGGCGAGGCGGGACGAAAGGGACCTAGACGATGAGCGCAGAGCTCCCGGTCACCGGTGCGTGGCGTCCGGGCGACCCGCCGGGTCATCGGCGCTTCCTCACCTTCCCGCACGAGCGGCCGTTCGCACTCGACACCGGCACCACGCTGCAGGACGTCACCATCGCCTACGAGACATGGGGTCGTCTGGATGCGAACGCGAGCAACGCGATCCTCGTCTGCCACGCCTGGACCGGCGACAGCCACGCGGCCGGCCCCGACGGTGTCGGCCACCCGTCGGCGGGCTGGTGGGACGAGCTGATCGGGCCGGGTCGCGCGATCGACACGGACCGTTGGTTCGTGGTGTGTTCGAACGTGCTCGGGGGCTGCCAGGGGAGCACCGGCCCGGCGAGCCCGCATCCGGTGGACGGCTTGCCGTACGGCAGTCGCTTTCCGGTGGTCACCATCCGCGACATGGTGCGCGCCCAGGCGCGGCTGGCCAACCACCTCGGCGTCGACGTGTGGCACAGCGTGATCGGGGGCTCGATGGGTGGGATGCAGGTGCTCGAGTGGGCGATCACGTTCCCGCAGCGAGTGCGTTCGATCGTGCCGATCGCGACGTGCGCGCAGGCCACCGCGCAGCAGATCGCATGGGGTGCGATCGGCCGGCGTGCGATCCGGCTCGATCCCCGCTGGAGCGGCGGCGACTATTACGACGCATCGCCCGGGGAGGGGCCGTCGGAGGGGCTCGCGGTCGCTCGGATGGTGGCGCAGGTGACCTTCCGCAGCGACAACGTCTTCACGGATCGGTTCGGTCGCGAGCTCGCCGATGGCAGCGAGTTGAACGGCCGGCTCGACCTGTGGCAGCGATTCGAGGTGGAGCGCTATCTCGACCATCACGGCGACAAGCTCATCCGGCGCTTCGACACCAACAGCTATCTGGTGATCGGCAAGGCGATGGATCTCCACGACGTCGGTCGTGGCCGAGGCGGGCTGCGTGCCGCCATGGGGCGCGTCCGGGTGCCGACGCTCACGTTGGGCATCTGGAGCGACATGCTCTACCCGGCCTATCAGCAGCGTCAGATCCGCGACCTGCTGGTCGAGCACTCGGTGCCGGCCGAGTACGTCGAGATCGACTCGCCGCACGGGCACGACGCGTTCCTCATCGAGTTCGATCAGGTGGCTGCCCCGATCGCCGGCTTCCTGGATCGGGTGACGTCGGCCTGACGCCCGGCGGTGCCGCGACCCAGCGGATCAGCGGTCGGATCAGCGGTCGGATCCGCGGCGGTCGGCGATGTCGCGCAACGTGGGCACGATCGGGCTCGTGGCCGGCACACGGACGGCCAGCATCGCCGGCCGGTGCTGGGCGTCGTGGCCCCGCAGCAGGAAAACGGCGCGGCGGCGGGGCGGATCGTCGCTCTCGGCGACGAGTCGCCACGCGCTCATGCGGCGCCGGAAGAGCTTGCGCTGGTCGACCAGCAATTCCCCCGTGGGCTCGACGAGGATCTTGGTCTCGCGGAACCGGCCGACGGGCTCGCCCTGTTCGGTGAGCAGTTGGGCGTTGCAGATGAACCGGGAGCGATCCTTCGACACCCAGTGGGGTTCGATGCGGAAGCCGACCCATGCCAGGAACACCATCACGGCCACGGCGAGGGCGAGCCAGACGTACTCCATCGAGGCATCTTGTCACGGCGCGCTCCGTGGGGTGGGGTGATCGACGTCGCATTGAGTGACCGCGGTCGCGCCCTTGCGGTGCGCGAGAATGTTCCGATGCTCCGTCGGTCGCACGTCCCCTCATGCTGAGGCCGGGCTTGGGCGTGCTCGGGGCCGAACTCACCGAGACCGAGACCACGGTGCGGGTGTTCCTCGCGTCCGGTGGGCTCGTGGTCCTCGGGCTGGCGCTGTTGTTGTTCACGATCCGATGGTGGCGGGGCACCCGACCCGAGCCACCTGCACTCGCTCCGCTCGAGGTGATGGGCGAGCGGCGGTGGAAGAGCGCGCAACGCTCGGAGCGTGCCCGGCTGCTCGACACGTTCCGACCGGAGGGCGCTCGCGCGACCGGCGGCGCAGTGCCCGAGCCGGTGGATCTGACGGTGCTGGCCAGTCGGACGCCGCCGAGCTTCGACGACCTTCGCGATCCCGTCGACGCGGCCGAGGTGCCGCCGATCGATCCGGAGGCCGCCGAGCTGGCCGCCGCGGAGGAGACGGACGCGGAGGAGACGGCCGCGGAGGAGACGGCCGCGGAGGAGACGCCCGCCGAGGAGACGCCGGACGCGACCACGGCGATGCCATCGCCGGATGCCACCACGATCGCGATGACCCGCCCCGACGAGACCGTCGCGATGACCCGCCCCGACGAAACCGTCGCGATGACCCGCCCCGACGAGACCGTGCCGTCGGGCCGCCACGACTGACCGACGTCGAGCCGGGCCACGGGCCGCCCGTACGGGTACCGTGGTCGCATGGCACAAGGTCTCGACATCGATGCGATGATCGCCCGCTACCGTGAGCGCGCCGCTGCCGTGCGCAAGCGCCCCCTGCCCCCGGTGGCCGGCGAGGAACGGCAGGCGTTCATCGCCCAGGCGAACACCGATTTCATGGACTTCGCGATCATCGGCGACGCAGAGGGCACGATCGAGGACGGCATCCTCACCCTGCGGGTCGACCTGCGCCCCGCCGACCAGCGCGGCTGAGCAGGTGGGAGCGCTTTTCCGGATCGGGTTGTCCGCTCACGGAGTGAGGTCGCTATCATCTCTCAGCGCATTGCGGATGTGGCTCAGTTGGTAGAGCATCACCTTGCCAAGGTGAGGGTCGCGAGTTCGAGTCTCGTCATCCGCTCTGAAGAAAGTCCAGGTCAGCGGCCCCGAGAGGGGTCGCTGATCTGCTTTTCCGGCCAGCCGGTCTACTATCCCGCTCTACTATCGGTCCGGTTTTCGGACCCTCCGACGTGGTGGGACGGAGGTGGCGCATGGCTCGACAGGGCAAGCGGCAGGGCGCGGCGGCGTCGAAGCAGCCGGCGGGACGGCACGGTCCTCGGCGCGAGAAGGGGAGCGGTGGGCTCACGCTCGTGCGGCCAGGCGTGTGGCGTGTCGACATCGAATACGCCCGTGACCCGGTGACGGGTCGACGCCGGCGCGTGAGCCGAACGGTGCAGGGCACCCGGCGTGACGCAGAGGCGGCACTCGCTCGCCTGCGAGTCGCCGACGTGGAGAAGCGGCTGCCTCGTGGCGGCACGTCGGCCAAGTCGGTTCGGGCGGCGTTCGATCTGTACCTCGAGGCGGCTGCGGCCGGGACGATCGTGCTGGCGCCTCGGACGCTCGTGACGTCGCGGTCGGCGGCGAACACGATGTGCCGGATGCTGTTGCCCGGTGATCGGCCGTTCGGCACGATCGCGCTCAGCCGCCTCACGTGGCAGGAGATCGAGCAGATGTACGCCGCGATGCGGGCAGAGGAGCTCGGCGTCGATTGGGTGCGGCGGTGTGCCACGGTGCTCACACGCTCGCTCGACTTCGCCCGCAAGCGCGGGCTGATCGACTCGAACCCGTCGAAGGACGCGACCCGCCCTCGGGGTAGCCGGTCGAAGCCGGTATCGCCCGCCATGGCGGAGGTGCGTGCGTTGCTCGACCGGGCTCGGGCGATCGATCCGGAGCTCGCTGACGCCGTGACCGTGCTCGCGGGTACGGGGATGCGCAAGGCCGAGCTGTTGGGCCTGCAGTGGTGGGCCGTCGATCTCGACCGTCGGGAGGTGCACCTCGCGTGGGCGATCTCGGATGGTGGGCCGGGTGTGAAGGTCGTGCGCAAGGAGACGAAGCGGAGCGACTGGCGTGACGTGCCGCTCACGTCGCAGGTGGCCGATGCGCTCCGTCGCCAGCACGATCGTGCCGTTGAGCGGGGCGTCGTCGGACCGTCGGACTACGTGTTCCCCGGCACTCCGGATCCGTCGGTGCCGATCCGGCCGGACACGTTCGCCGATCGCTGGCTGGCGTGCCGGGGTGATTCACCGGTGACGCTGTTGCAGCTGCGTCACTTCGTCGCGACCACGATGCTCGACGCCGGGGAGTCGTACCGCACGGTGGCCGACATCCTCGGCAACAGCGAGAACACGTTGCGTCTGCACTACGACGGCCGCACCGACGTCGGCAAGCGCCGGGCGATCGAGGCTCTGGCGTTCTAGAACTCGAGTGGCCCGGCCTGTGCGAGGAACGCCTCGATCGCCTCTACGGGCACGAGGATCCGGCTTCGCAGCTTGACCGCCGGCAGCTGGCCGGTGCGCACGCACTCGTAGGCAGTGCTCTTCGAGACCCCGAGGATCTCGGCGACCTCGCGCACGCTATATGTGCGTGCCGATGGGCGAGGTCGTGACAGCGAGTCGTGAGCCATGAATCCTCCTGTGTTCCGGTGAGAAGCCCCGAGCGGCGCGATCCGCCGGTGTAGGTACAAATGGACAGCGGTCGGGCGCTTCGGTGAAAAGTCGTCGGGTCGACGTGGCCGTGCACTCGTCTGTCGTGGCTCTCTGCGACTCGCTCGGATGGGTTCGCCGCGCCCCATTGGCTGGAGCACGAAGGCCCAGTCCAGCGGCATCTGAGGCGTCTCGACGCCGCGTGCACCGCCTCGGTGATCTTCTGTGAAGGAAACAGACCCTTGGAGGAGCGAGTCGGGTGTGAACCTGGGGTCGATCGACCGGAGGTCGATCGAAGGTCTCGAGCTTGGCGTCGTGAGGGGCTGTCAGGATGGGTCGATGCAGGGGGAGTCCATGACCGCAGCGGTGTTGCTGTACGACGGCTGCACGATCACCGAGGTGGCTGAGATCGCAACACGGCTGGCCAATTGGGACGTGCGGGTCGAGTTCGTTGCCCACAAGGTCGAGGAGCTGCGCGACCAGTCGGGGTTGCGGATGGTGCCCGACCGGTCGCTCGACCAGGTCGACCCAGCCGGCCTCAGCGTGCTGCTCGTGCCCGGAGGTAACCCGGACTCGGTGATCGAGGATCCGGCCGTGCTGGACTGGCTGCGTAGAGCGAACGGGGCAGGCGTCCTGGTGGGGGCGATCTGCGCCGGTGTGGCGCTCGTGGCGGCCGCCGGTGTCGCTGCGGGTCGAAAGATCACGCACAACTACCGATCGCCGTGGGCGCCGCCGGAACTCGTCGAAGCAGTCGGGCATCTGTGGCGGGACGCAGACGTCGAGCAGGACCGGAAGCTCGGGGTGGTGCGTGACGGCAAACTGATCTCGGCGCTGCCCAACTTCCCCTGTCGATTTCGCCATGGAGATCCTGGTTGCCCTCGGCCTGTACGACCGCCACCGAGCCGAGCTGATGGCCGCGCACCTGAAGGGCGGCTACGTCGAGGAGCTCTACGGCAAGGTGTGAAACAAGGGTGTGAAGTTCACACCCTCGCCGACGAGCCTGTTTCGAGGCTGGGGTCGGTGATGCGATGTTCACACCGTTGCTCACCGCGATGTTCACACGTCTGATCCGGCGCCTCGTCAGGCGTCACGGCCCGAGGCGCGCGCAGAGAGGAGATCTGAGCGCCTCCCGCCCTTGCAGAACGCGGCCCTACCGGGCATTACGCGCTCCCTCATTGCGGTCGCCGTCTCGTGGCTGGAGCGACTGCTGTCGGCGTCCAGCGCTTGACGAAGGCAGCTCTGCCGTGCCAATTGCCTCAAAGAGCCGGGTGGGTTGTCAGTACCGTTGGTACGTGCCCTCGTTGTCGACGCTTCCGATCTTCATCGCCTCATCGTTGGCTTTGCTCGTGGTACCGGGGCCGGCCGTGCTGTTCATCGTCGCCCGCAGCAGCTCACAAGGCACCCGCGCCGGCCTGGTGTCCGTCCTCGGAGTGCACAGTGCGTCAGTGGTCCACGTCATGGCAGCAGTTGCCGGGCTGTCGGCGATCGTCGTGGCCTCCGCGGTCGCGTTCACTGCGCTGAAGGTGGTCGGCGGTCTCTACCTGATCTACCTCGGGATCAAGTCGATTCGCAGTGCACGCAAGCTCACGGCGATCACGCCTCCGGTCGTCAAGCCCGAGCGGCGGCTCTTCGCCGAGGCGTTCACGGTGAACCTCTTGAACCCGAAGGTCGCGATCTTCTTCCTCGCCTTCCTTCCACAATTCGTGACCAGCGCACAAGGCCCGGTGTGGTCGCAGACGCTGGTTCTCGGCCTGATCTACATCGCACTCGGCCTGTGCTCCGACGGCATGTACGCACTCCTCGGATCGCGAATCGGGTCGTGGTTCCGGGGTCACGTCGCCAAGGTTCGGGCGTTGCGCTACGCCGAGGGCGGCATCCTCCTCGGACTCGGCCTGCTCACATTGGCGGTCCCACACCGCCGCGCGACCAAATAGCAGCGGGCGACAGCCCGCCCTCACGATCGAACCCAAGCGGGGCAGAACTGCCGATCGGCGCTACCTCGCCCGACGAGCGGGAGAGCGCATAACCGCGGGCGCCCGGCACCCGGCGTTAGGGGACAGCCTCGCGGGTCAACCAGTGGTCGGTGTGGCGGAGGGCCGCTGCTGTCCCGGTGGGTTGGCGGCCTGGGGGAGCCTGTTCGGGTCGAAGGAGTTCGGGTCAGCTGCGGTGAGCCCGGCCCATTCGTCGTCGGTGGCGTCGCGGACACTGCCGAGGACCTCTCCTGAACGGTCGGCTACATCCTCACGACCCGTGACCACGAGAAGTCGTCCGTCGTCGAGGACCCGTGTCGCGAGTTCGACGGCGGGCCGATCGGTGAGGAACAGCGCTTGCGCGAGCGGTCCGTCAACGATCGTCGCGATGATCCATCCGCCGTCCTCGGTTTCGCAGCCAGTGTCCACGATGCCGTTCACGGTGATCGGTGTGACCGATTCGGCAGCGAGTTCGTAGGCGGCGCTCGAGGTGTCGAATCCTGGGGCGGGGTCGGTGATCTCGCGTGGTTCGAGTGTGTCGGCGAGGGCGATGAGCTCGTTGCTGGTCATGGTGGAGGTGCGCAGATACGCCTCGGTCCCGTCGGGTAGCCGCCACAGCAGCTCGCCCCACGTTGGTGCGGCGAATGTGGATCGGGCGGGTTGACCCTGTACTTCGGCGTTGGCGGTGTCGGTGGAGAACCGGAGGTTGCTCGTCACCCGGAGCGCCACGGCAGAGCGTCCGGCCACACTGCCGCCGTCGGGAACGAACAGCTGGACTGCCATGCCCGGCTGCCGGCTCCACAGGTAGGCACCCTCGAGCACTAGGTTTCTCGTTCGGGCCCAGGTCGGTCGGCACCATTCGATGTCGATGATCGGGTGGGCCAGCCTGACCGTCGGGGCGCTGGTCGTCGGCACCGCGTCAGTCAGGGCCGGTGTCGAGGAGAACGTCGACGCAGGAGTGGTGTTGGGGCCGGACGACGCCGTCCGCGGGCCAGCTGTGTCGGGCAACGTGGGTCCCGCCGCCGGCGAGGACGTGTCAGCACGGCTGTTCCAGACGATTCCACCGATCCCGAGCACCGCGATCGCTGCGGCCGCGGCGGCAACGGGCCACCGCTGGTGCGGCGCGTCGACGTCAACTGGGGTCAGCTCGTCGTGCCCGGGTGCATCGCTTCCTGCCGCGGTGACGACACGCTGGATCCAACGGTCGAGTTGGTCGTCGTGCTCACTCATGAGGCATCACCTCTCGAAGCCGGGCTCTCGCGCGGGCGAGTTGCTTGCGGACGGTTCCCTCACCGACGTCGAGCGTCGCGGCGATCGTGGCCGGGTCCCAGTCGTGCCAGTACGTCAGATAGACCATCACGCGTTGCTGGCCGGACAACTGCTGCAGCAGCTCCCGACCCTCGAGGGCAGACATCTCCTCCCGCCCCTCAGTTCGATCGAGCGCTTGGCGTGTGTCTCGTCGGCGTCGACGCTGAGCGGATCGGTGCCAGCTCATCGAACGGTTCGCCACCGACCGGAACCAGTAGGCACGGACATCGTGAATGCGGTCGAGTCGGCCACCGGCAAGGGTGGACGTCACCACGTCGCTCACCAGGTCGAGCGCATCGTCCGGGCCGACCAGCGCCGTAGCGAACCGGACGAGGTCCGCCCGGCACCGCACGAACAGCTCGTCGACGTCCACCACCACCATCATCACCTACGACGCCACACAGCCACCCCACGGGTGACAGCCCATGCCGTCAACCGGCGGTAGGTGGCAGTCGGCCGATCATTGGTGCCATCGTCATGGTCGGGGGCGCCCACCTGGACTTCCGACGTGCGATGCTGCCTCGGTGCGGCGTTTCAGCATCTTCTCGACGGCTGCGGCCGCGACCATCGCCCCCGTCGCCTCGTGTTCGGGGATCTGAAGTGACGTTGACGCTCCGTCACCTAGTGTTCTGAAGGCATCGGGGGTGTAGTTGAGGGTCTGGCGTGGCTAGCTATCGGCAACTGTTTCGGCGAATCCGTCCTGCCCGGATCGCGACCTGCCTTCCGCGCAGTAGCGCCGGCTGGGAGTCGATGGCTCTCCGGATGCTCGAGAACTACAGCGTTACCTGGGGAGGTGCAGGGAACATTCTCGTCCCGGTCGACCTGACGGGGCAGCCCGATCCGGCGTTCTGGCCGCTGATCGAGATCTTTGATGCGGACCGCTGGGCGAGCTACGTCATTACCAACCGAGGCCATCAGCTCGCCGATCCTGCAGCCTTCGAAGAATGGCTACAGAAGGAGTCGGCGAAGCTCGCGGCAGAAGGGTCGTATGACAAGGCGGACGCTCGCCGCATGCTCACCGACGACCACATCATGAACCACCCCAGGAGCGCCTGGAGTGCTTCAGAGTCATTTTCGGCTGAGATCCAACGCCGAAGTGGGCCCGCAATGCGTCACCAGAGCATCATGTGGGACTCGTTCCATGCCGATGGGGGACCTGCAGGCGCTCCGGACGTCTGCGACCTAGAGCCGCTGCCGTCGATCGTCCGAGTTCTTGACACCACGCAGCTGCCGCTCGACCTTCAGTTGCTTGTGGCTATGCGAACCGGTGCACTGTCGCCGCGATACAGAGAGCGGCTAGGCGCGCTCGGGGTCAACCTGCAAACAACGGACGTCAGGGACGAAGACGTCGAGTATCTCCTGCGATTTGCGTGGTCCGGTTCCGCTCAGGCAACCGCCGCCTTTAGGTTGGTTGAGAACGACGCACCCTTTGAGGTTGCGCATCTTGGCGGCGAGTTCGTCAGCTCGGCGCCATTTGGGCTCTCAACCGTGGGCTGCGCGCGTGCGACCCGTCGCTATCCCGATGAGGATGACATTCCCATTGTCGTGGTCGTGGGGAGCCACGTGGATGACTTCGCATACGCACTCAACCTTGACCGATGCGGTCTGACATCGTTTTGGCTGCCTGACCGATACGCGCATCAGGAAGATCCGCTCTCCCGGCGCGTGATCGAAACACTTGCGTCCTGTCTTTGGCGTCCAAGCCTCGGGCGATCTGACTCACGTCCAGTCGTCCTCTGCTCACGATCGCTGGACGCGGATGCGGTCAAGTCCGTCAAGGAGCGTCTCCGAAACTCGGTTTGGTCAAGTGACGTGGAGGTGGACGTCGTCGATCGGCCCCAACTGCCACCATTTCGCCTTCCATCGATTCTCGAGTTGGGCACCTTCGAGGAGCTGCTCGACGAGCCCTTCGAAGGAGACTCGATGCAGAGGGGACTCCCTGCGGCACTTCCGGCCGCTGTGCGAGCAAAGGATCCATCGAAGCTCACCTGGTGGACGGAGGTCAGCGATCCCCGTGCCGCACTGCCCGCCCGCGCCCTCCTAAACGGAGAGGTACTCGCCGAGGAGCCGCAGTGGAAGACCATCACCCGGTGCGGTCGAGACGGGATCTCCTTCTACTCACACTCGATGGGTCTGGTGTGGGGTGGAAGCCTTCTCTCACAGATGGTCAATCGGCCACGCTTGCGCTTTCCAGATGCATCCTCGGTCTTCCGCGCCCTGGCGGATGCGGCTGGGTACATCGCAAACGAGTCCCCCCAGGGGCGCTTTCGACGTCTCACCACAGAGTTGTGGGGCGGCCTTGATGCTTTGCTGGCCGACCTTTCTCACCCCGAGCACCGACAGCTGCTAAGAGCCTGGCTCCCGGGGTCAGGCGAGGGAGAGCGCGTCGGAATCACCACACGAAGCGAGCGCCGATTTCTGTCGTTCGACGACGCCGTCCGTGTAAGCCAACTACCCGAGGACGAGGTTCGGTGCTTTCTCGATCGGCTCCTAACGTGCGGAGTGGTGCGGCGCGGCTATCTGTTGAAGTGTCGTCACTGCCTTCACCTCGACTGGTACGAGCTGGAGAACATCGGCCAGTCGTTCACATGCCGCCGTTGCCGAACTACAAATGCGATTACCAAGGAGACCTGGCTGAAATCAAACGAGCCGACGCCGAGCTACGACCTCGCAGAGGTGGTCTACCAGGCGTTCCTTGGAAACTTCGAGGTGCCCGTGGCAGCACTGCGTCGCCTCAAACGGGAATCTCACGCCTTCGCCGAAACTCCCGAGCTTGAGCTGACCGACTCCCACGAGAAGACCTTCGAGGTGGACATCCTCGCCATCGCTGACGGCCGTGTGATCGTCGGCGAGGCAAAGCTGAACGACTTCCTTTGCAAGTCAAAGCGGGAAGAGGTCGACTGGCTCCATCGGTTCCGGACCTGTGCTGAGGCGCTCACGGCCGATGAGGTCGTGTTTGCCACCGCGGCGAAGTCGTGGCGTGAAGTCACCGCCGAGCGAATCGCTTCTGCGTTCGACGGCTCGCAAGTGGCGGTGCGGCTTCTGACCGATTGTCTCGGGTCCGAGGGATGAACACAGACGGAGTTCGCGTGCCAACGAAGCGCCGTGGCCGTGCAGCGAAGACTCGGTATTGACAGAGGTCGAGGACCTGTGTGTCGATGGTGGGTCGGATCGCTTCGATGAGGTCGAGGGCGAGTGAGTCTCTGCCTTTGGTGTCTACGTGGAGGAGGCCGGGGTCGAGGCCGCGGACGAGGCAGGCGCGGCGGCATTCGATTTCGCCGAGTGCGTAGAGGTAGTTGAGGGTCGCGTTAATGGGGTCGCTGGCGCAGGCGTTGGTGGATCGTGCGACGAGGGATCGTCGTCCTTGGAAGCCGTGCCAGTGAGCGGGGATTCGGTCGCGGTCTTTGTTGGCCCAGCGGTAGCCGACGTTGCCGACCCAGCTGGCGAAGTAGTCGACTGCGGCGGTTGCTTCGATCTCGTCGCCGTTACCCGGCGGCAGAAGCGGTCGGCGCTCCGTGGTGTATGTGAGTGAGGACTGGGAGCAGATCGAGGACGCTGCCACCGTTAGAACCATTCCTTCGTCCGCTCCGACGCCATCCCCGAGGTGCCAGTCTGGGGCACCCCCGGGAGTTCCGGGTGCGTAGTAGATCGCGCTCTGCAATCCGTACGGAAACCCTGCGAATCCTGGAATCCTCGGACAACTGCAGCGCACGAAACCGCAGCTCACGGACATCCTGGACGTTGACCATCGCCTTGCCAAGGTGAGGGTCGCGAGTTCGAGTCTCGTCATCCGCTCTGAGTGATCGGCGGCTCCTTCGGGAGCCGCCGATCTGCGTTTTCCGGCCAGCGCGATTGCTCTCTCGCGTGCACACTGTCGGCCTCGTTGGGATCGACTTGACAGAAATGCTCCGCTAGCGGAGTATTTCTGTCAAGGAGTGACATGGACATGACGACCGCTGACGCGGCCGCCCTGCTGGGTGTGTCGGACACCGAGGTGCGACGGCTGTTGCGCGGGCGTCTGCTCGATGGCCGTCGGGTTGGCAACACCTGGATCGTTGACGCCGGAAGCGTGCATCGGCGGCGGCGGCTCGAACTCGACCGAGGTCGCGCCTGGTCGCCGCGGGTCGCGTTTGCGGCTCTTCTCTTGCTCGCTGGGCGGTCCGACGGTGGTTTGTCGGACAGCGAACTCTCGCGCCTTCGGCGAAGCGTGCGCGGCGGCGAAGCGATGGATGTGGTGCGTCGGTCGAGGGAGCTGCTGGCCTCGGAGGCATGGCGGGTGCCTGTGTCACGACTCGACCGGCTGACCGACGTCGCTGGCATCTTCGTCACGGCGGAGTCGGCGATCCAGCTCATCAACAGCGACCTGGGGCCCATCGCTGCGGATGCCCAGCTCGTGCATGTCGGTCTGGCGGCGATCGATCTCGTGCGGGTTCGTACGGAGTTGGGGGCGCGTGCTGCGGGCGCGTCGGCCAACGTCGTCGTGCACGTCGTGCTGACCGATCTCGCAGACCGGCTCGCCGACGTGAGCGTTCAGCGTGTCGTGACGGCCGTGCTCCTCGGCGCGCACGAGGATGCTCGTGTACGTGCGGCGGCCACCGAGTTCTTGTCGGGACGCCTTGTCACGCTTGCGGTCCGGGGTGACGATTGATGCAACACCTCGGCGAAGTGGTGATGACTTCGATGACGGTAGAGCAGCGCCGACTCTGGGATCTCGTCCTCGAGCTGTCGGCAAGGTTGGAATCGACCCAGTGGTCACTCGTCGGTGGTCAGATGGTTGCGCTTCACGCGCTGCTGGCCGGCGTTGCCTGGCCGCGGGTCACCCGCGATGTCGACGTGCTCGCCAACATGGAAGTGCTGCAGTCGAATCTGCAGGCGTGCACGGCTGCGTTGGGTGAACTCGGGCTGCGAGTGCGGCTCGATGGAAGCGGTCGTGCCTATCGCTTCTCCGACGGCGACGCGGCCGGTTCTGTGGTCGTCGACCTGCTGGCGCCTGATCACCGGAAGAAGGTGAGCGCTCTGTGGACCGTGGGCGGGCGCACCATTCAGATCGAGGGCGGAACTCAGGCGCTGCGACGTGCGGCCATCGTCGAGGTTCGGCTCGTGGACGGGCGCGTCGGGCTCGTGCCGACACCGAACCTGCATGGTGCGATCGTGCTGAAGGCGGCGGCCTGGGCGGCGGACAGCCGCGACCGTGATCGTCACGCCCAGGACGTTGCGCTGCTCGTCCGCCTCATCGACGATCCAGCGGAACTGGTCGCTGGGTGCGCCGGAAGCGATCGGAAGCGCCTGCTACGCCTTCGCCAGGTGCTCGACTCTCCCGCAGCGCAGGAGTGGCTCCTGCTCGGCGACGAAGGCGCCGAGATCGGCCACGCGAACTGGGTTCACCTCACTGCATGAACCGACGGCGTAGTAGATCGCGCTCTGCAATCCGTACGGAAACGGCGGAAATCCTGGGCTCTACGGACGACTGCAGCACACGAAACGGCAGTTCACGGACATCCCGGACGTTGACCATCGCCTTGCCAAGGTGAGGGTCGCGAGTTCGAGTCTCGTCATCCGCTCTGAGTGATCGGCGGCTCCTCCGGGAGCCGCCGATCTGCGTTTTCCGGTGCGTGAGTCTCGGCCGAACGTCACGAAGACGGAGGTGCCGGAAACCGTTGTCGGAAGATGGACGCTGGCTCGAGGACGAAACCGTCCGGGCCGAACGTGACCGTGAACGTGTCGAGGAAGCCGGACTGCCCGAGGATCACGGCGGTGCCGTGGTGTGGCCAGGGATCGAGCACCGCAACGATGCCTCGCCACGAGATCGGACTGGCACTCGGTGCGCTCGCGGGCGGATCTCCAGCGTGAGGTCGTACAGGCCGACTTCGTTCGTCGAGCCGCCGAGGCGGAGCAGCATCGTCTCGCTTCGTCGGACTGGATCGCCCCCGGTCACGAGCATCTCCGACGCGACAACCGTGATCGGACCGCCCGTGTCGATGATCGCCGCGAAGCGGCTCGGAGCGCCAGGCGTGGCGACGCCGACGACTGCCCTGAGTACGGGCTGTGGACTTCGACCGGTGCCCTCGCCGAAATCGGTGTAGTCGTAGTGCCAGGCTTCAGCCAAGCCCGAAGACCACCGGCTCGCCTGGAGTTGGGGCACGCATCACTTCGACGTCGCCAAGGTCGGCGGTGGCGAGGACGTCGAGCAGTTCGGCCAATGACGCTGCATCGCATCGGACGTGGTTCTGCGAGTCGACCGCAACCCAGCGGCCCGCCCACCCAGCGAGATCCAACGTCCGAATCATGATGGGAGCGTACCCGTTGGATGTGACGCGCTCCCGAAGGGGTGGCGAGAGTAGATCGCGCTCTGCAATCCAGACGAAACGCTGCGAATCCTGGAATCCTCGGACGACTGCACGGACGTCATCGCAGCTCACGGACATCCTGGACGTTGAGCATCGCCTTGCCAAGGTGAGGGTCGCGAGTTCGAGTCTCGTCATCCGCTCTGAGGAAAGCTCGACTTCGCCCGCACGCGCGGGCTGATCGACTCGAACCCGTCGAAGGACGCGACCCGCCCTCGGGGCAGTCGGTCGAAGCCGGTGTCGCCCGCCATGGCGGAGGTACGTGCGTTGCTCGACCGGGCTCGAGCGATCGATCCGGAGCTCGCAGACGCCGTGACCGTGCATGGCCGAGCATCTTGAATGACGCCTCGTCAGAGGCCGCGGCACGAGAGACGTGCAGATGAGAAGCTCCCTGCACCTCCCGCCCTTGCAGCACGCGTCCCGAGCGGGCACTCGGCGCTGCTTCGCCGATGTTGTCGGACGTCGTGTGCGCTCCTGCTCGCTCGGCGACCTGGAGCGCACCCGACGTCCACCGACGGCGCCGAGAGCGCCGGCGTTGGCTCGATTGCCTCGTTCGACAAGGCCATCGACCGAGTCACGACCGTCACTCGGCTCGAACCTGACCCGAGCCGAGCTGCCGATCGGCACGGGGTGACCTCCTGGCGCAGCGTCCTCACCGGGCCATCGTGGCGGTGGCGGCTCGCGCGACGGTGACCGCTGCATCAGCCATCACGGCTCACGCTCGCTGTCGTCCGTGACGAGGCGTGTGGGGCACGAACCCGACCTTTGCGCCAGAAGTGGACACCGCGTTGATTGGACGGACCGGGATCGACGGTGATCCGTTCCCATCCGAGATGACGCTCGACGAACTGCCTGATCGGGCGCGTCGAGGGCGACGTGCGAGGTGTGGTGGCTCGGAGCACCAGGCGTGCCACGGCGACGACTGCCCTGAGCACCGGCAGGCTCCCGAGCGATTCCGGGTGCCACGCTCAGGTATCGCCGCAGGTGGGAGCTGGGTGCCGGCGCCCAGGAGTCGACGTCCGATCTCCTGGGTGCCACGCTCGGCTCACCGCGCCCGGTCGGGGGAGAACGATGGCACCCAGAACGTCCGCATTCGCAGCCTCGTCGTGACCGAGGTGCCGGTCGGGGCGCCAT
Source organism: Acidimicrobiaceae bacterium (assembly GCA_020637235.1). GTDB lineage: Bacteria > Actinomycetota > Acidimicrobiia > Acidimicrobiales > Ilumatobacteraceae > VFMC01. Next base: position 184,935 of record JACJWG010000008.1, read on the forward strand.
CCGACGCCCACGTCATCACGATGTCAGCGGCTCCTCGGGGCGGCCTCACCAGTAGTGGCGCCGGCCACCGACCGCCCGGCCGGTGCTGCCGAGGAGGTACAGCACGGCGCCCACGACGACGAGGATGATGCCGAGGGTCCACAGCAGTGGGACACCGAGCAAGAAGCCGAGGAGGAGCAGGACGATTCCAGCGACGAGCATGCCGTGGATGTACCCACCGTCCCGAGCGCTCAACCCGAGCCCTCGACCCGAGCGGTCGTCCGTGTGTCCGGTGTGGCCCGAGACCGGAGGTCGTCGTACTGGAGCTGGGTGACCACGGCGGCGAGAGGCACGGTGAACAAGCCGGCGATGCCGGCGATGAGGTTGACGAACGTGAACGACGCGTCGGACAGCAGGAGCACGCCCAGGCCGAGGGCCAGTGGCACGACCACGCCGATCGACACCGCGGTCCACGTGATGCCGAGCGCTCGCACCCGATGCCCGCGGGTGAGGCGCGCGCTGGCATCCCACGGTCGAGGCGAGTCGATCGCGGCCGGCACGGCGACCGAGAAGCGAGCCTGCCACCACAGTCCGAACGGCAGCAGCACGACCGAGAGGAACCCGACGGCGAGGACGGCGGCGATGACGAGCTGGGTGCCGACGGCGCGACGTCGCGACATCGCGTCGGCGACCAGTTCGCGCAGGCGCGGCCGGTGGCTGTCGGGCTGACGCGACACCTCCATCGCAGCGACCGACGCAGCCGCCGCTGCCGGTGCGATCACCGCGAAGCCGATCGACGTCGCGAGCAACCCGCCGAACACCGACTCGCGGCCGAGCACGCGCTCGAGCGCTCCGACGCCGGTGATGCGGAACAGCACGGCCTGCACCACCGTGGCCACGGCACCTGCGAGCGGGACGATCGCACCGAGTTGCAGGAACCGCACGGGCTGGCGGCGCAGCACGTGCCACGCACTGCGCACGATCTGGCCACCGGCGATGGGATCGCGCACCGGCGGGACCACGACGGGCGCCCATCGGGTCCGCCGTACGAGCGTGATGGCCAACAGCGTCAGCAGCATCGCACCGCCTCCGACCACCCACGGTTGGTCGACGGCGCGGAACATCACGCTCGATGCCCGCTCGGTGAGGCCACAGAAGGCATCGGTGACCGCCGAGCCGCCGGCGGGCAGTGCCACCGCACCGGAGCGACCCTCGTCGTCGACCCACGAGCGTGGCGTGTCCCACTGGGTCTTGGTGTTCGGGCCTGTCGGTCCGTTGTTGAACGACGGCTGCCGCTCGCCCCAGCGTCCGGTGAAGTCGAGCCATGCGGGCGGCGACCTGCCGTCGAGCAGCACGACCGCAGGGCGGATCGCGGTGTGTGGTGGGCTCGTGTCGTCGCATCCGAAGCCGCTCTGAGCGCTCTTGCCGAACCATTCGTCGGCTCGGAAGTACGCCGCGTGGCTGCCCTCGCCCGGGAAGACCAGCGGATGGGTCCCGTTCACCACCTGCACGGTGTCGCCACCCCAGTCGGCCAGCTCGGCCCCCTCGTGCTGGGCGTACGCGACGACGCGAGGGGCGGTGAGGAGTGCCGCGCCGGGATCGGCGACGTCGAACGACAACTGGATCATCTCCCAATCGCCCTCGTGTCGATCGTTCCAGTCGTTGTAGACGTAGAAGAACCAGTACTGCAGGGCGAGGCCGCCGCCATCGGCCGGCAGGATCCGGGCGTACACGGTGGGCACGCCGTCGAGCTCGTCGGCGAAGCGTTCGTACGCACAACCGGGTCGCAACGCGTTGCCCGGCAGGTCGAGGTGCCAGCCGTCACCCTTGCCGGCGAGGTCGTCGGCATCGGGACCGACCACGACGGCACCGTCCGGTCCGCGCAGCACCACGTCGTCGCGATCCCACAGCGCGTCCACGGCGATCGGCACGAACGGCTCGCCGTCGCCGCATCGCTCGGTCTGCGCCCTCACCATCACCACAGGTGCGTACGCCTCGGCGAGCGCGTGTTCGGCTGCGCGGTCGGCGTGCTCGTCGTCGTCCTGCGCGGCGACGGGCAACGTCCCCGTCGCCGCCGACCACGCGACCGCCACCACCCACCACCGCCCCCACCGACGGCGGGCGAGCTGTGCGACAGCAGCCCGCGCCGCCGAGTGGACCATGAGCGCAGCGTAGGCCGTCCTTGTCTGCCGGCCGTGCGTGGCGAGGCGGTGACGGGTGCGGCCCTCTACAGTCGGGCCCGGTGAGGCTCGAGGTGACGCGCAGGAGTGATCTGGCGGTCCGCCTCTTGCGGGCGTTGGGCACGCACGAGGGCAACCACAAGGCACCCGACCTCGCGGCCGACGTCGGTACCACGGCCGGCTTCGTGGCCCAGGTGGCAACGCCGCTCGTGCGTCGCGGATGGGTGCGTTCCGAACCCGGGCCGACCGGTGGCTACGCGCTCGTCGCGAACCTCGACGACGTGTCGGTGCTCGAGGTGATCGAGGCCGTCGAGGGCCCGACGGACACCGGACGCTGCGTGCTGGCCGACCGCCCGTGTGCCGAGGAGGGACCATGCGCGCTGCACGCACCGTGGTCCCGTGCCCGCGCGCATCTCCTGCGCGAGCTCGGTGACGCCACCGTCGCCGGCGTGCCCCTCGACGATCGACCACGCGTCGACGACGGACCGCCCGCCACGACCGCCGACCCGCCGATCATCCCGGCGCGTGCGGGTCGTCGCCGCGTCGCCACGGCCACCGTCCCTCCAGCTCGACCTCGAGGCTGAAGCTGAGGGCGATCCGGATCGCCACGACGATCGCGAGCGCACCGGCCGACTCCACACTCGGCGACACCGCGACGGTGCGGATGATGTCCGCGGCCACGAGGATCTCGAGGCCGAGCAGGATCACCCGGCCGAGGTCGCGGCGGAAGCAGCGATACCGCTCGTCGCGGTCGTGGCGTCCCGCCACGGCGCGCAGCGATGCCCAACCGATCCCGGCGACGATCGTGATCACGCCGAGCGCGTCGATGATCGTGCCCGCCTCGTCGATGTGTCGACGCAGAGCATCGAAGGTGGCCGCGATGACCGGAGGGGTACCCGGTCGATGCCGCCGCGCACCACGGCCGGGCGAGGCGCGGCCGATTCGTCAGCCGGACCGTCAGCCGGGCCGCACCGTCGTGGCCCCAGCCGATCTGCCCGGGGGGAGCGGCGCCGACCCGTTCTGGTCGTTCTGGTCGTTCTGGTCGTTCTGGTCGCTCTGGTCGTTCTGGTCGTTCTGGAAGGCCCGTTCGAACGGGGTCCGGTGCAACGAGCGGCGTACCGCGTCGACGAGGTCGTCGGGGAGGAACGGTTTCTGCACGAAGTCGTTCGCCGCGTTGGTGGCAGCTTCGCGGAGCGGGTCGTGGGGCAGGTACCCGCTCATCAGGACGATCGGGATGTTGGGCGACACGGCTCGGAGCACCACGAGCACCTCGTCACCGGTGAGATCGGGCATCGTGAGGTCGAGCAGGACGCAGTCGATGGTGGCATGCCTGCTCGCGAACACGCTGATCGCTTCGCGTCCGCTCGCGACGGCGACCACCTGGAACCCGGCTCGACGAAGGACGACCCCCACCACCTCGCGCACCTGATCGTTGTCGTCGACCACCAGGACGGTCGGTCGGCGGTGCAGCCGGTAGTTGGCCGCCACCGACGGCTCGAGATCGGGGAGGGGCGTGGCGGGCAGCAGCACCGTGAACCGCGAGCCCTCACCCACCTCGCTCGCCACCCGAATCGCTCCGTGGTGCGAACGGACGATCCCACTCACGACGGCGAGTCCGAGACCACGGCCATCGGTACGTGTGGTGAAGAAGGGGTCGTAGATGCGGTGGCGCTGCTCGGCGTCGATACCCCGCCCGTTGTCGGAGACCTCGATCGTGAGGTAGTCGCCCGTCCGCAGCTCGAGGTCGCGCCATCCTGGCTCGTGCGCCGACTCCGACGTGAGCGAGTCGTGTTCGAATCGCACCAGCGACAACGACACGTCGATCCGACCGTCGTCGGCGTCGACCGCGTCACTCGCGTTCAGCACCAGGTTCATCACCAGTTGCTGCAACTGGCTGCGATCGCCGAGCACCCCGTGGCGCAGTTCGGGCTCGGTGCGGAACGAGATCGTGACGTCCTTCGAGATCATCGCCCGAGCGAGATCGATCGTGTCGGCGATCAGCGGGGCCAGGTCGAGTGCGACGCGCTCACGTGGCTGTCGGCCGGTGAAGTCGAGCAGTTGGCGCGTCAGCTCGGCGGCACGCTGGGCCGCGGACGACATCGCGACGAGCCTGCTGCGCACCGGCGACGACGGTGCGAGGTCCTGCAACGCGAGCTCGGCGTTGCCGAGAATGCCGACGAGCAGGTTGTTGAAGTCGTGCGCCACACCGCCGGCCAGTTGCGACAGGCTCTCGAGTCGAGCGGCCTCACGGACTCGCTCGTCGAGCCGCAGACGATCCTCTTCGGCCCGCTGCAACGCATCGCGTGCCTCCACCTCGGCTTGCGCATCGATGATGGTCACGACCAGGGGATGGTTCGGATCGTTGTCGGAGCCGGCCACCCGCGCCATCACGTCGGCCCATCGCCAGCCGCCGTCCTTGTGCCGGAGCCGCACTCGGTGACGCACGGTGTGGGTGATGCCGTAGTCGGCGCCCTCGACGACGTCGCGTTCGTCGGGGTGTACGAAGTCGATCGCGTCGCGACCGACCACCTCGTCGACCTCCCATCCGATGAGCTGCCGGATCGACGGCGTCACCCAGCGCACGACGCCGTGACGCGCGGCCACCACGACGTCACCGGCGTGGTCGACCATCAGCCGGTAGAGACGTTCGCTCTCGCGGGCCTGCTGCTCGGCGAGGGTGCGATCCGTGACGTCGTGCGCCACGAGCAGCACCCAGTCGCCGAGCGGCAGGATGTTCATCTCCCACGCACCACTCGTCCTCGGCCGGTCGGCCAGCGGGACGTCGTACCGCTGCGGGATGCCGGTTCGCGCCACCTCGAGCACCACACGCGACGCACCCGTCGAGATCGTGGGATAGGTCTCGAGGTACCGGCGGCCGATGATGTCCGCCGGCACCGCGCCGAGCGCCTGGCCGGCGGCGTCGTTGCAGGACCGGATCACGATGTCCACGATCTCGCCTGCGTCGTCGCGTACCGGCTCGAGCACCAGGACGGCGTCGACGAGCGCGTCGATGGTGTTGCGGTAGCGCTGCTCGCTCTCCTCGAGGGCCTGCATCGCCGTATGGCGTTTCGAGATGTCGCGCAGCACGTGGATGAAACCGTCGCCGTGAGGTGCCGACAGCGATTCGAACCAACGGTCACCCCAGCCCGGTGCTGCCGCTTCCACCACGCCGACCTGACGTCGTTCCACGACGTCCACGAAGTGTTGCCAGCCGAGCCGGCCCTCGTCGCCGAGGAACCACGCCCGGTAGTACAGGCCGGTCATCGAGGTGAGGTGGTCGCCGAGGAAACCGACACGTTCGTCCGCCCGCCGGTTCGAACGAACACAGCGAAAGTCGATGATCGCGCCGTCGTCGTCACGCACGCTCTCCCACACGCTCACCGGGAACGGCAGCGCGTCGAGGAGCGCGTCGGAGGTCTCGGCGCCCGATGCCTCGGCCGTCATGGCCGACATCTGACCACAACGCGACCGTCCCCGTGGGGGATGGCCGCGGTCAGAACGGCACGTCGGTCGCCGGTGGCGTGATCAGCTTGCGGCTGGCCTGCCGAGAGATCTGGAAGTAGTCGAAGGGCAGATCGCTCAGACTGATCATGCCGTCGCCGTTGCGGTCGATCACCCCGTGCTGATCGCTGCCGACGGCCACGATCCGTCGGGGCAACCGGTACTCGACCTCCTGGCGTGCGACGGTGGGCGCCGCACTGTCATGGAGGTCCACGACCACGTCGGCCGCGACCTCGTTGGTGTCTGCGTTCCCCGCAGGCCGCTCGGTCCGCTTGGCCGTCGCCGTCCGGACGGGCATCTGCTCGAACGCATGGCCGGTCAGCTGGGGAGCCGACGTCTCGCTGATGCCTTCGATCTTCATGCTCCTCACCGTCCGGCGCGGGGGCCGTTGCCGCCACCTCCGAAGATCAAGATGTGATCAAGAACACATCGGTCCTCCTTGCCCCGAACGGGGGAGGACGGAGTCGGTGGGCCGGTCCGCGACGCACCAGCTCAGACCGGGTCAGGGCCGGTGCCGTCCGGGCCAGCGAACCTGCGTCACCGGCCACGAATCGTGCAGCCACCGGTCGACGGCGTCGACGAGGACACCGTCGATCTCGGCGTGCGAGGCGCGCGTCCACGACCGCACCATCACGTCGCCGCGAGCGTCGCCCTCGGGGAGCGGCCCGTCGTCGGGATCGACGTAGACGCAGCCGATCACGTCGCCGTCGGTCGGGTCGAGCACCGTGAACGCGAACGCCACGCCTCGCTGGAATTCGTCCCAGTGCATCTCGAGGTCGCGGCGGTTGTCGTCGAGGCTCATCTCGTACGGCCAGCTGTCCGGTCCCCACGCCCCGTCGCCGAAACCCGGGGTGGACCGGATGTGGTCGATGCTCGACATCCACGCGACATGATCGGACTCGGCGTGTTCGGGACGGAGCGGCTCGAGCACGAAGTGGTCGGTGCGCGGCGGCGCGGGCACGGCCGACGGGTCGACGTGCGGCCAGGTCAACGCGGCATCACCTCGTCGAACAGGTCGATCATCGCCCGCCAGGCGCGCGATGCGGTGAGCTCGTGGTAGGCGATGCCGGGCACGCCGAGCGCGCCTGCGTCGGGGTTGGTGAAGCTGTGCACCGCGCCGCCGTACAGGTTCATCCGCCAGTCGACGCCGCCGGCGCGCATCTCGGCCTCGAACGCCGCTCGCTGTTCGGGCGGGATCATCCCGTCGTCGGCGCCGATGCACACCAGCACGCTGCCGGAGATGCGCGAGGCGTCCTCGGGTCGGCTGGTGGCCAGGCCGCTGTGGAAGCCGACGACGGCACGGAGGTCGTGGCCGCCGCGGGCGAGCTCGAGCGCCATCGTGCCGCCGAAGCAGAAGCCGATGGCCGCCACCCGCGACCGATCGACCCGAGGGTGATCGAGCAACACCTGCAGGCCGGCGCCGCCGATGGCCCGGGTGCGCTCGGCCGACTCGCGCAGCGGTGCGAGACGCTCGCGCACGTGCGCGAACTCGAGGCGCTCGCCGTCGCCGTGGTAGTCGAGCGCGAAGGCAGCGAAGCCCAGATCGGCCAGCCGCACCGCCGTGGTGCGGGCGTGGTCGTCGATGCCGGGCCCCTCGTGGCAGACGAGGACGCCGGGCACCGGATCGTCGCCGTCGGGCATGGCCAGGTGTCCGACGTAGCGGGTGCCGTCGTGGTGATACTCGATGTCGCTCGTGTGCACATGGCTCACGGTAGTGCCGGACGCGGCGGTGCCGGCCGGACGTGCGGCGCACGTACCGACCGGCACCGGCCACCGGGCTGCGGAGCCGGGCAGCCCAGAGGTGGTCCGACGCCGAGGCGTCGATGGAAGCTCGGCGTCAGGCGGGCGGCATCAACACGGTGTCGATGATGTGCACCGTGGCGTTGGCCGTCGGCACGTCCATGCACACCGAGGTGGCACCGTCGATGAGCAGGCCGCCGTCGGCACCTTCGGTGATCGTGAGCTCGGCGCCGTTCACCGTGGCGACGGTGCCCTGCTCGAGCAGCTGCTCCGAGCTCAGCTGCTCGCCGGCGACCACGTGGTAGGTGAGGATCGAGGTGAGCAGGTCGGTGTCGGCGAGCACGGCCTCGAGGTCGGCTGCCGGGATCGCCGCGAAGGCGTCGTTGGTGGGGGCGAAGATGGTGAAGGGTCCGTCGCCGTTGAGGGTGTCGACGAGGCCGGCGGCACCGACGGCGCTCACGAGCGTCGAGAGCACGGGGTTGTTGCTGGCGGCGGTGGCGGCGGGGTCGTCGGCCATGCCGTCGAAGCTGCCCTCGCCGTCCATCGGCACCGACGCGCACGCCGGGCCCGACGGCGCGAGTGCCATCTCGTCACCCATCTCGTCACCCATCGAGTCGTCGCCCATCGAGTCGTCGGTCATCGAGTCGTCGCCCATCGACTCGTCCATCATCATGTCCGGCGGCAGCAGCACCTCGTCGATGATGTGCACCGTCGCGTTCGCGGTCGTCACGTCCGAGCAGACGACGTCGACCCCGTTCACCGTGGTGCCGTCGGCCCCGAACTCGAGCGCCCCACCGTTCACGGTGTCGGCCATGCCGGCCTCGCCGAGACCTTCGGCGTCGAGCGACTCGCCGGCGACGACGTGGTAGGTGAGGATCGAGGTGAGCAGGTCGGTGTCGGCCAGGATGGCGTTCAGCTGGTCCTCGGGGATCGCGGCGAAGGCGTCGTTGGTGGGGGCGAAGATGGTGAACGGCCCGTCGCCGTTGAGCGTGTCGACGAGGCCGGCTGCGTCGACGGCGCTCACGAGGGTCGAGAGCACGGGGTTGTTGCTGGCGGCGGTGGCGGCGGGATCGTCGGCCATGCCGTCGAAGCTGCCCTCGCCGTCCATCGGCACGGCCTCACACGCCGGACCGAACGGCATGCCGGTCATGTCGCCCATGGCCTCGGTGGTGCCGGGGGCCATGGTGGAGTCGGCGCCCGAGGCCATCGTGGTCATCGGCGCTTCGGTCGACGACGCGTCGTTCTCGTCGTCGCCGCACGCAGCGGCGGTCAACGACAGCACGGCCACGGCGGCGAGGGCGAACCGGGTGCGGTTCGAGCGACGGGTGCGGAGTGAGGGGTTCACGGAGTCTCCTTCGGGTTCAGCGGGTTGCGAGCGGCGAGGGGGTCACCGGACGATCACCACGATCTGGTGTCGTCCGGTGGCGCCGCTCGGGAATGGTTCGGAACGCTCCTCCGTCTGGATGGCTCCGTTCGTCTCGGTCGCTCGAACCCGGATGGTGTGCCGGCCCGACGTGGCCTCCCAGTCATGCGACCACTGACGCCAGGTCACGTCGTTGAGCTCGGGCGCGAGGGTGGCCTCCACCCAGTCGCCGTCGTCGAACTGCAGCTCGACGCGACCGATGCCGCGTGTCTGCGCCCACGCCACGCCGCCGATCGCGACGGTGCCGGCATCGACGGTGGCGAGGCCCTTCGGCGTGTCGATGCGGCTCTGCACCTTGATCGGCGCGTCGTCCACCCATCCACGCTCGACCCAGTACTGGTCGAAGCGAGCGAACGTGCTGAGCTCGATCTCGGTGAGCCACTTGGTCGCCGACACGTAGCCGTACAACCCCGGCACCACGAGACGCGCCGGGAAGCCGTGTTCGAGGGGGAGCAGCTCGCCGTTCATGCCGATCGCGACCAGCGCGTCGCGGCCGTCGAGCGCAGCCACCGGAAACCCGCACGTGTAGCCGTCGACAGACCGCCCGACGATCTGATCGGCGTCGCTCGACACGCCGGCGCTGCGCAGCAGGTCGTCGAGGCGAACGCCGAGCCATCGGGCCGTCCCCACGAGGTTGCCGCCCACCTCGTTCGACACGCACGTGAGTGTGATGTCGGACTCGACGAGCGGCAGGTCGATCAGCTCGCCGTACGACAATTCGAACGGGTCGTCCACCATGCCGGTCACGCTCAGGCGCCAGGTGTCGACGGCCACCTGCGGCACCGTGAGCGCGGTGTCGATGCGGTAGAAGCCGTCGTTCGGGGTGAAGAACGGCACGACCCCCGGCACCGGCGCGGCGACGTCGGTGGGCGCGGGTGACAGTGGCCGGCGGGCTCCGGGCACGGCGATCCGAGCGCGGTCGCGGCCGACGTCGAAACGGCTGCGGGCCTCGCGCCCGGCTGCGCCGACCACGAACGCGCCAGCCGTCATCGCCGCCGCGCCCGCCAGGAACCGTCGTCGATCGTTCGGCACCAGATCGGCGATCGAGGGTCTCGCCGTCCGCGCAGGGCGATCGGCGGTCGGACGCTCGGAGGCCGGTTCCGTAGCCGCTTGCTCGGCCGGACGGGTCGCCAGCCGACGCAGTCCCCAGAGCGCGACCACACCGGCCACCGCGCCGATCAGACTCGGCAGCACCGCCACGAACGGTGCCTGCCGGCGTGTGGTCTGCGAGGCGAACGCGCCCAGGACGCCGAACAGCGCGATGCCCACCAGCGCGAGCGGCAGCCGCCGGGTGAACGAGACGACGCCGACCACCAGCGCGTACGCGGTCAAGATGGAGGCGATGCCCACCAGCAACGCCACCTTGTCGTTGGTGCCGAACCAGTCGATCGCCAGGTCCTTCAGCCATCGCGGTGCGGCGTCGACCACCCGGTCACCGACGTCGAGCACCGGCGACTGGAAGGTGCGCGAGACGGCGGCGACGGCCTCGGCGACGGCGAGTGCCACGAGCGCAGCGGCCACGCCGGCGGCCGCGCCGAGCAGTCGGCGGTCGCGATGACGCAGCGTCGGGTGCTCCGATGGTGGTGGCGGGGTATCTGGCTCCATGCGCGTGGTTCGGAACGACGGCCCATCCGTCTTGGACGCCGGTCGGCCCGAGCGACGCGGGCGACGTCGGACCAATCCGGCGGGTACGTGGCGCCGAACACGGAACATGCGCTCCGCCCGCTCCGGCTCGACACCGACCTGCGTGACATGGGTGTGCTGAGGCTCGCTCGAGCATCACGCCCGGGTCGCGACGCAGCCCCGAAACCCGGCGCCGATCCGCTCGGTCACCTGCTCGCTCGCGCCGGGCGTGGCGATCAGGCGGCGTTCGCCGACCTGTACGACCACCTGGCACCGATGGTGTACGGGGTGGTGCTGAAGGTCGTGCGCGACCCGTCGCAGAGCGAGGAGGTCGCGCAGGAGGTCTTCGTCGAGCTCTGGCGCCTCGCCGCCCGGTACGACGGCACGAAAGGCACGGTGACGGCATGGGCGGCCACGATGGCGCACCGGCGCGCGATCGACCGGGTGCGCTCCGAGCAGTCGGCACGCGACCGGGTGGCGCGCGAGGTGTCGAACGTGGTGCTCGATCACGACGACGTGGCCGGGACGGTCGAGACCGAGGTCGATCGCGACCTCGATCGAGCGCGCGTCCGCCGAGCGCTCGACCGGCTGTCGCCGGTGCAGCGCGAGGCGGTGGAGCTCGCCTATTTCGGCGGCCACACGTATCGCGAAGTGGCCGTGCTCCTCGACGTCGCCGAGGGCACGGTGAAGACCCGCATCCGCGACGGCATGATCAGGTTGCGCGACGAGCTCGGAGAGACGGCATGAGCAGCGACATCGACATCCACCACCTCGGGGCGGCCTACACGCTCGACGCGCTCGACGAGCGCGAGCGGATGGCGTTCGAGGCGCACTACCCGAGCTGCGACGTGTGCCGTGCCGACGTGCTGGCCTTCCGGGCTGCACTCGCGCAGGTGGCGTCGGCGCAGACGACGCCACCGCCTCGGGCGTTGAAGGCGGCGGTGATGGCCGAGGTGGCCCGCACGCGCCAGCTGTCACCGCTGTTGCCGGATCGTGTGAGTGATCTCGCCGAACGTCGCCGGCGGCGCCAGCGCACGATCGGCGGCTTCCTGGCTGCGGCTGCCGCTGTGGTGCTCGTGCTGGGCGCAGCGGTCGTGCTCGGTCGTGGCGGCGAACCGGCCTACGCGACGGCGCTGGCCCAGGTGTTGGATGCGCCCGACGGCACGGTGCTCACCCTCGAACCGAGCGATGCGATGGGCGCCGGTGCGTCGGTGAAGGTGGCGTGGAGTGCGCAAGAGGGGATGGCGGTCGTGATCGCCGACGGTCTGCCGGCCACACCGACGGGCATGGCGTACGAACTGTGGTTCATCGGCTCGGGCGATCCCGAGCCGATGGGGATGCTCGAACGTGTCGATGCCGGTGAGCTGCACGCCGTGCTCGACATCGACGGCGACCCCACCGCGTGGGGTGTGACGGTGGAACCCGATGGTGGGTCCCCGGCGCCGACCGGCGACATCCTCTTCCTCGGCGCCGCCTGATCAGGAGGAGGACCGTCGGCGGCCCGGCGCCGACGGTCAGCTGCGCAGCCAGGTCATCAGCTTGGCGCGCCGGCCCTCGGGGGCGCCGGGCGTCTTGGTCGACGCGGCGGCCTTCGCCTTGGCGAGCTCGGCCTGGCTGTGGCCCTGGCAGCGTTGCGCCTTCGGCACGTCGCCCAGCACCTGTTCGACGTGGGCTCCACACCCGGCCCAGCTCGGCTTGCCACAGGTCTTGCACGTCACTCGTCTGCACATACCCCCGAGGGTATATGGGTCGAGGGGTCGGACGCAACCATCGACGCCGACGTCGTCGCCCGACGGGTGTCGCCGGGGCTGCTACGGTGTTGTTGGACAGACGACCAGTAACGGGTCGGGGGAGGGGCCGACGATGACCAGCACCGAGACACCGATCACGACGCTCGACGGACTGATCGAACGCGAAGAGGCGGCGTTCGTGGCTCGCACGACGCAGTCCGCCGAGTTGTGGCACCGGGCCTCGCAGGTGATGCCCGGCGGCGTCGCGTCGAGCTGGGCCAGCTCGCGGCCCGTGCCGGTGTGGGTCGACCGCGGGCTCGGCGGTCACGTGTGGGACGCCGACGGCACCGAGTACGTCGATCTGCACGGCGGCTACGGGGTGAACGTGGTGGGGCACGCCCACCCGGCGGTGGTCGAGGCCGTGCAGCGACGGGCGGGCCTCGGCACCCACTTCGCCCAACCCACCGAGGACACCATCGTGGTCGGCGAGGCACTGCGTGACCGGTTCGGCCTGCCGATGTGGCGCTACACCAACTCGGGCACCGAGTCGACGATGGACGCCGTGCACCTGATGCGGGCGATCACCGGCCGTCCGCTCGTGGTGAAGATCGAGGGCACGTACCACGGTCACCACGACGCCCTGATGATCTCGGCGTTCCGCAACGCGAGCCAGCTCGGTCCGGTGGACGATCCGTACCGGGTGCCCGGCGCGGGGGTACCGCAGGGCATGGCCGACCTGGTCCGGATCGTGCCGTACAACGACCTCGACGCGCTGTCACGGGTACTCGACGCACACGCCGGGCAGGTGGCCGGCATGATCCTCGAACCGATGATGATGAACGCCGGCATCATCCCGCCCGCGCCGGGCTACCTGCAGGGTGTGCTCGACCTCGTGCACGCCCACGGCGGCCTGGTCGCGTTCGACGAGGTGAAGACCGGGCTCGTGGTGCACCCGGGCGGCGTCACCGGCATGACGGGTGTGCAGCCCGACCTGGTCTGCCTCGCGAAAGCGCTCGGTGGCGGGGTGCCGTGTGGCGCCATCGGAGGATCGGCCGAGGTGATGGCCGCGATCACCGACGGGGTGTACGACCAGGTGGGCACGTTCAACGGCAACCCGCTCACGATGGCCGCCGCTCGTGCGGTGCTCACCGAGGTGCTCACGCCCGACACGTACGTTCGCGCCGAACAGCTCGGCCGCCGGATGCTCGACGGATCGCTCGCCGCGCTGGCCGCGCAGGGCCAGCCCGCCTACGGCTCGGTGTTCGGCTTCAAGGGTTCGGTGGTGTTCCACCCCACACCGTGCACCGACTATCGCGAGTTCCTCGAGATCGACCTCGCGATCAGCCACTGCCACTTCCTCTACCAGCACAACGGCGGCGTGTTCCTGCCACCGTGGGGCAAGAGCGAGTCGTGGACCCTGTGCGTATCGCACACCGACGCCGACGGCGAGCGATACGTCGCCAACGTCGACCGGCTCGCCCGCGACGTCGCGCCGATCCGCGATCGCAGCAGCCGCATCTTCGGTGAGGGGCAGTACAACTGATCGTTCAGCGCCCCCGCCAGATCGGGGCGCGGCGCTCGCCGAAGGCCAGCGTGCCCTCCTGCGCGTCGTCGCTGTCGATGGCCGCCCGGTAGCTCGGCAGGGTCTTGATCACGGCCATCGACGCGATCGGATCGAGCTGGGCGGTGCGGCGCTCGATGTCCATGATCGCGGCGACGCTCAGCGGCGCGTTCGCGACGATGCGCGAGGCCAGATCGCGAGCTGCGTCGAGCAGTTCGGTACCGGGCACCACACGGTTCACGACGCCGAATCGCTCGAGCTCGGCTGCCTCGAGTCGGCGTCCTGCGTACAGCACCTCGCGCGCGAGCTGAGCGGGCAGCAGCTTCGGGAGGCGCACGCTGCCCGCGTCGGGCAGGATGCCGAGGCCTGCCTCGGGTAGCCAGCACCTCGCGTGGTCGGCAGCCACGATCAGGTCGGCGGCCATCGCGATCTCGAACCCGCCGCCGACCGCCATGCCGTTGAGCGCGGCCACCACCGGCACGGTGCGGTTCGGCAGGTCGACGAAGCCGCCGAAGCCGCCGACGCCGTAGTCGCTGTCGAATGCCTCGTCGGCGCTCAGATCCCATCCGGCGGAGAAGAAACGTTCACCGGCGCCGGTCACGACGGCCACCCGCACCGACGGATCCCGCTCGAACCCAGCGAACGCCTGGCCCATCGCGACACTCGTCGCTGCGTCGATCGCGTTGGCCTTCGGCCGATCGATCGTGACGACGGCGACGCCGTCGGCGATGTCGACGTGGAACCCGGTCACGAGACCTCCTCGATCCAGAGGGCGTCCACCGCTGTGGCCCCCCGACGCCCGACGAGCACGGGATTGAGCTCGACCTCCACCACGTCGGTCCCCACGACACCCTCGGTGAGCGCGACGACCAGTCGGGCGAGTGCGGCGACGTCGGCAGCCGGTCGCCCGCGATAGCCGTGCAACAGGCGGGCGCTGCGCAGCCGACCGAGCGCATCGATCACCTGCTCCTCGCTCACCGGCGCCAGCAGGTGCACGACGTCGTTCCAGAGCTCGGTGTGCACGCCGCCGAAGCCGAGGGTCACCAGCCAACCGACCGGTGGATCACGGCGGACGGCCACCAGGACCTCGGCCACGACATCCGTGACCGTGGACTCGACCAGATACCCGAGCTCGGTGGCCGGCATGTTCCACAGCGCCGCCGACACCAGTTCGGCGTCTTCGATGCCCACCTTCACCGCGCCCGCCTCGCTCTTGTGCGCCAGCCCGAGCGCCTTCAGCGTGACCGGGTACCCGATCGCCTCGGCCGTCGCGAGGACGTCGTCCCGGAGGGCGATGCCACCGTCGGGCACCGCGACGCCGAGGCCGCGCAGGCGGGACTTGGCCGATGCCTCGTCGATCAGGCGGGTGGCGCCGGGTGACGTGACCGGAGCGTGCGGGGGCGACACCTGCGCCCCGACGTGCGCTGCGGCGTCGAGTGCCACCAGTGCCTCACCCAGACCCAGCAAGGGCACCAGGCCGCGCCCGGCGACGTGATCGCGGAACCGTTCGTTCAGGCACTCGGCCATCGTGGCCACCAGCACCGCCCGCCCGCCCGTGGCGTCGGCCGCGTCGGCGAGCGCTTCGGCGGCCACGTACCACGACGACGGATCGTTGTCGGGGCTCGGGGGTGCGTCGAGTACGAGCATCGTCACGTCCTGGGGACCGTCCATCACGGCAGTGAAGGCGGCCGACATCGCGGCGCGGTCACCCCACATGAACGTGTGGTAGTCGAACGGGTTCGACACCGTGACGAGTTCGGTGAGGGTGCGTTCGATCCGAGCGACGTGCTCGGGTGCGAACGGCTCGAAGTGCAGGCGCGTCGCCTCGCTTCGATCGGCGACCAGCGATGCCTCGCCGCCCGAGCAGCTGAGCGAGACGACGCGGCGACCCCGCATGCGTCCGCCCCGGTCGACCAGCTTGAGCGTCTCCAGCAGCTCCGACGGTGTGTGCACCTGGGGGACACCGGTGCGCTCGAACAGCGCGTCGTAGGCGGCGGCCCGGCCGGCCATCGACCCGGTGTGCGACGTGGCGATCGCCGCGCCGGCCGCCGAACGCCCGGTCTGGAGCGCGACCAGCGGCACGCGCTGGAGCACGGCGCGGGCGGCCACGGTGGCGAACCGCTGTGGGTCCTTCACCGCCTCGAGGAACAGCCCGATCGCCGTCACCCGTTCGTCGTCGAGCAGGGCGTCGATCACGTCCTCGGTGCCGACGCTCGCCTGGTTGCCGACGGTGACCATGTGGCCGAGCCGGAGCCCGCGCTGTTGGAACGTGAGGTTCACGGCGACGTTGCCGCTCTGCGAGACGATCGCGGCGGCACGGTCGTGGCGCACCATGCCGTGCTCGTCGGGCCACAACGCCACACGGTCGAAGGTGTTCACGAAGCCGTAGCAGTTGGGTCCGAACAGCGGCAGCTCGCCGGCCGCCTCGAGCAGGTCCTGCTGCAGCGCTGCCTCACCGCTCTCGGCGAAGCCCGAGCCGTAGCAGACGGCACCGCCGGCGCCCATCGTCGCCAGTTGGCGGACGGCCTGCACCGTGGCGTGGCGGTTGACGCCGAGGAACACGGCGTCGGGCACGTCGGGGAGATCGTCGAGCGAGGCGAGGCACGGTACGCCCGCGAGATCGGGCCGCGACGGGTGCACCGGCCAGATCGGGCCCTCGAAGCCGAGCTTCCGGCACTGTGCCACCACCCGCTCGGCCGGAGCCCCGCCCACCACGGCGATCGATCGAGGCGCGAGGAGTCGGCGCAGGTCGGGCACAGCGGCGAGGTTAGCTGAATCATCGATCAGACAACTTGCCGCGGCAGCGCGATCGGTTGCCGCCGTGGTGCAGAATGCGGCGGTGCTGCACGACGACCTCGCGTACTTGTCCGCCACCGAGCTCCGCCGCCGATTCGAGGCGCGCGAGCTCTCGCCCGTCGAGTTGCTCGACGCGCTGATCGATCGCATCGAAGCGCTCGAGCCGGCGTTGAACGCCGTGTGCGACCGGCGCTACGCCGAGGCCCGCACCGAGGCCGAGCACGCCGCCGAGCGCTACCTCGGCCACCATGGTGGACCGCGCCCGCTGGAGGGTCTGCCGGTCGTCGCGAAGGAAGAGCACCCGATGGTCGGCCGATCGTGGACGCAGGGATCGTTCACCGAGCGAGACACGGTGGCCGAGATCGACCACCCGATCATCGAGCGGATCCAGGCTGCCGGCGGTGTGATCCACGCCCGCGTCACCACGCCCGAGTTCTGCTGTGCCGCGTTCTGCCACACCGAGATGTGGGGCGTCACCCGCAACCCGTGGAACACCGAGTACACCCCCGGTGGGTCGTCGGGTGGCACCGGCGCCGCGCTCGCCGCCGGGTACGCGCCGCTCGGCACCGGCAGCGACATCGGTGGTTCGATCCGCATCCCGTCGTCGCTGTCGGGTGTGGTCGGCTTCAAGCCGCCCTTCGGCCGCGTGCCGGCGCTGCCGCCGTACAACCTCGACCAGTTCTGTCACGACGGTCCGATGGCGCGCAGCGTCGCCGACCTGGCGATGCTCGAGAACGTGATCGCCGGCCCGCACCGGCGCGACGTCGTGTCGTTGCGCAACCCGCCGATCCTGCCGGCCACGTACGACGGGGTGGCCGGGGCCAAGGTGGCGCTGTGCCTGCAGCTCGGCGACTGGCCACTCGACCCGTCGGTCGATGCCAACACCCGCAGGGTCGGCGCCTCGCTCGCCGCCGCCGGCGCGCAGGTCGACGAGGTGACGTTGCCGTGGACCCGCGATCTCATCTGGACGGCGGCCCAGGCGCACTTCGCGGCGATCATGGGCGCCGGCATCAGCGCCGTCGCCGCGGAGCACGGGTCGCTGCTGAACGACTACACACGGGCGTTCGCGGCCAGCATGGTGAGCGACATCTCGTTCTACGAGGGCATGGAGCTCGAGGGGCACCTGTACGAGCCGCTCGGCGAACTGTTCGACACCTACGACGTCGTCGTGTGTCCCACGATGGCGACCGACGGCTTCGTCGCCGGCCAGCCGTACGTCGACGGGCCGTTCCTCGTCGGTGGTGTCGACGTCGGCCATCACATCCTGATGTGCATGACGTTGCCCTTCAACCTGTTCAGCAGGTGTCCGGTCGTGGCGGTGCCGTCCGGTCTGGCGGCCAACGGTGTGCCGACCGGCGTGCAGGTCGTGGGGCGAACCTACGACGACGTGACCGCGTTCCGGGTGGCGGCCGCCGTCGAGGCGACCGGGGTGGGGTTCCACGACCCGAGTTGGCGGCCGCCGATCTGACATCGTGAGCGGATGGCTCACGAACTGATCATCCGCCACGGCACCGTGATCGACGGCACCGGCGCCGACGGTGTGCGCGCCGACGTGGCGATCGACGGCGAGCGGATCACCGCGATCGGTGACCTCTCGGCCGACACCGCGACTCGCGAGATCGACGCCACCGGGCTCGTCGTCACCCCCGGCTTCATCGACTTGCACACCCACCTCGACGCACAGGTGGCCTGGGATCCGCTCATGACCTCGAGCTCCTGGCACGGCGTCACGACGGTGCTGATGGGCAACTGCGGCGTCACGTTCGCACCGGTGAAGCCCGAGGACCGCGTGTTCCTCGCCGAGATGATGGAGAGCGTCGAGGACGTGCCGCGCGACGCGATCCTCGGCGGCATGGCCTGGGACTGGGAGACCTACCCCGAGTACCTCGACGCCGTGCAGCGCATGGCCCCGGCGCTCAACGTCGTCGGCATGGTGGGCCACTGCGCGATGCGCTACCACGTGATGGGCGAGCGATCGCTCACCGACGAGCCCCCCACGCCGGCCGAGCTCGAGCGGATGCGGGCGATCGCCGAGGAGTCGGTTGCCGGCGGCGCCGTCGGGTTCTCGACGTCGCGGATCCTGCTGCACGTCATCCCCGACGGGCGTTACGTGCCGGGCACGCTGGCCCCGCTCGACGAGTACCTCGCCATCGCCGATGGCATGAACGCCGCCGGTGGCGGGCTGTTCCAGGCGGTGAACGACTTCGCCACCAAGGCCGAGCACGAGATCACCCTGCTGCGCGAGATGGCCCGCTCGTGCGGCGACGTGCTGTTCAGCGGCGGTGCCGGCAACGGCGGCAACGCCGGCGTCGACATGTTCCAGGCGTTCCTGGCCGACGTCAACGCGAACGACGGGCGGATGACGCTCGCCACCCAGACCCGCCCGAGCGGCTCGCTGTGCGGCCTCGCCCAGGTGTCGCCGGTGAAGGGCAAGAAGTGGAAGGCGCTCCTCGCACTGCCCACGCTCGAGGCGCGAGTGGCCGCGCTGAAGGACCCGGCGATCCGTGCCGAGCTGGTGGCCGAGGGACACGAGAAGGGCATGTGGTACGACCCGAACTTCATCCATCCGCTGGGTACGGGCGCATCGCCCGACTATCACGAGGAGGGCGGCGACTCGCTCGCCGCGATGGCCGCGAAGCAGGGCCGTCACCCGGTCGAGATCGTGATCGACCGGCTCATCGAGAGCGACGGCCACGAGCTGTTCAACACCTGGTTCTTCAACCGCAACGTCGCCGGGTTGAAGCAGCTGCTCACCTTCGATCACGTGTACCCGGGTCTCGCCGACACCGGTGCGCACGCCGGCCAGATCTGCGACGCCGACATGGGCACGCACTACCTCGCGTACTGGGCTCGCGATCGCGAGCTCACCGGGTTCGCCGACGCGGTGCGCCGGATCACGAGCCTGCCGGCGCGGGTGCTCGGCCTGCGCGAGCGCGGCACCGTGGCGGTCGGTCACCACGCCGATCTCAACGTGTTCGACGTCGACGCGTTGGCGAGCGAGCACCCCACGTATGCGAACGACTTCCCGAACGGTGCCGGCCGGCTGAAGATCGGGGCGCGCGGCTACGCGGCGACGCTCGTGAACGGCCAGGTGATCACCGAACAGGGCGTCAACACCGGTGCCCGGCCCGGCCGGGTGATCCGCGAGTTCTCGCGGGGCTGACTCCGGAGGGGTCGATCCGCACGCCGCCGGCGTGTGGCAACGTGGTCGCATGCGCGTGGCCATGTACTCGAGCAAGCCGTACGACGAGACGAGCTTCGCGGCGGCCGATCCCGCCGGTCGGCACGACGTGCTGTATCTGGAGGAACGGCTCCGGCCCACGACCGCGCCGCTCGCGAGCGGCACGCGTGCCGTGTGCGCGTTCGTGAACGACGTCGTCGACGCCGAGACCCTCGACGTGCTCGCCTCGGTGGGCGTGCGTCACGTGGCGTTGCGATGTGCCGGCTTCAACAACGTCGACGTGGCTGCTGCCGCCGGGCTCGGCATCGACGTCGTCCGCGTGCCGGCGTACTCGCCGAACGCCGTGGCCGAGCACACGATCGCCCTCGTCCTCGCGCTCAACCGACGGCTGCATCGCGCCTACGCGCGGGTACGTGACGGCAACTTCTCGCTCGACGGGCTGGTGGGGTTCGACCTCGCCGGCAAGACCGTCGGGGTGATCGGCACCGGTCGCATCGGTGCGCTGGTGGCCCGGTTGATGTGGCACTTCCGGTGCGACGTGATCGCCCACGACGTGTACGAGAACCCCAAGGTCACCGAGCTCGGCATGCGCTATGTGTCGCTCGACGAGATCTGGGAGCGCAGCGACATCGTGTCGCTCAACTGCCCGCTCACCGCCGAGACCTATCACCTGGTGAGCCACGACGTGGTGGCGCGGCTGAAGCCGGGCGTGATGCTGGTGAACACGGGCCGAGGCGCGCTGGTGGACACCGTTGCCGTGATCGAGGGCTTGA
Organism: Acidimicrobiaceae bacterium; assembly: GCA_020637235.1. Classification (GTDB taxonomy): domain Bacteria; phylum Actinomycetota; class Acidimicrobiia; order Acidimicrobiales; family Ilumatobacteraceae; genus VFMC01. Next base: position 205,422 of record JACJWG010000008.1, read on the forward strand.
AGTCGGGTCGGATCGGCTCGGTGGCGCTCGACGTGTACGAGGAGGAAGCGCCGCTGTTCTTCGAGGACCGCTCGTCGGAGGTGCTCACCGACGACGTCTTCGCCCGCCTGCTCACGTTTCCGAACGTGCTCGTGACCGCACACCAGGCGTTCCTCACCAACGAGGCCCTGGCCGCCATCGCCGAGACGACGCTCGCCAACCTCGACGACCTCGAGGACGGCCGCGCCTGCGCGAACGCGGTCGTGCCCGACGTGCGCTGAGCGCCGCGGGCGACTCAGGCGGAACCGGCGGCTCAGGGACTCAGGCGCCGAAGGGGCGCAGCATCGAGCGGCTGATGATGTGCCGCTGGATCTCGCTGGTGCCGTCCCAGATGCGGTCGACGCGCGTGTCGCGCCACATCCGCTCGAGCGGCAGCTCGTCCATCAGGCCCATCCCGCCGAGGATCTGGATCGCCTCGTCGGTGACCATCTGGCACATCTCGCTGGAGAACACCTTGGCCATCGCCATGTCCTCGTCGGTGGCGGTGCCCGCGGCGTCGAGCCAGGCGGCGCGCAGCGTGAGCAGTTCGGCGGCCTCGAGCTGGGTGCGCATGTCGGCGAGCTTGAACGACACCCCCTGGAACTTGCCGATCGCCTGGCCGAACTGCTCGCGGGTGGCTGCGTACTCGGTGGCGATGCCGAGCGCACGGCGCGCCCGGCCGACGCACACGGCGGCCACCTGCAGTCGGGTGGAGCCGAGCCACTCGTTCGCGGCGTCGAAGCCGCGGTGTTCGTCGCCGAGGATGTTGCGCACCGGCACCCGGCAGTCGTCGAAGTTGATGATCATGTTGTGGTAGCCGCGGTTGCTCACGCAGTGGTACCCGTCGACCACGTTGCAGCCCGGCGTGTCGAAGTCGACCAGGAAGCCGGTGATCTTCTTCTTCGGTCCTTTCGCCGTCATCTCCTCACCGGTTGCGGCGAACAGGATCACGTAGTCGGCGAGGTCGGCGTGGCTGATGAAGTGCTTGGTGCCGTTGATCACGTACTCGTCGCCGTCGCGCACCGCCGAGCACTTCATGCCCCGCACGTCGCTGCCGGCGTCGGGCTCGCTCATCGCCATGCAGTCCACCCGCTCACCGCGGATGGTGGGCAACAGGTACTCCTCGATCTGCTGGTCCTTGCATGCCCGGAGGATGTTGGACGGGCGAGCGACGATGTACTGCAGCGCGTAGCTCGTGGCGCCGAACTCGCGGTCGACGAGCGTGGTGCCGAAGCTGTCGAGCCCGCCACCGCCGAGCTCGGCGGGCATGTTCGCGGCGTACAGGCCGGCCGCGAGCGAGCGGTCCTTGATCTGCTGCACCAGATCGGGTGGCACCGTGCCGAGGTGCTCGACGAGCGCCTCGTGGGGGAACAATTCCTTCTCGGTGAACGAGCGCACGGTGTCGACGATCATCTGCTGCTCGTCGGTCAGCTGGAACATCATGGTGGTGGTCTCCGGGGGACGAGTGGACGGACGGCGGGTTCAGTGCCTCGCCGGCGGCAACGCCATCACGCTGCCGACGCGGGCGGGCACCGGGAGCGGGGCGTGGGCGGCGGCGATGGCCGTGAGCGCGGCGGCGACGTCGGGGAGGATCGGTGCGCTGCGGCCTGCGTGCATGTCGACGTGCACCAGCATCTGTTCGACGGATGCGAGGGTGGCGCCCGTGTCGCCGTGGTGCATCTCGTGCACCAGGTGCACCCGCTTCGCGTCGACGCCGAGCAGTTGCGTGGTGAACTCGATCGGCTCGTGGACGTCGACCTCGAGCAGGTAGTGGATGTGCGTCTCGACGGTGTAGAAGCTGTGCCCGGCCTCGCGGTAGGCCTCGTCGTCGCCGATGTAGCGGAACAGCGCGTCGGACGCCCAGCCGGCGGCCGTGAGGTACGCGGCCTCGGTCATGTGGCCGTTGTAGTCGACCCAGTCGGGTTCGACGGCCGTGCGGTACAGGCGGAGCGGGGCATCGACGACGGCCCCCGGCGACCAGGGCGTGACGGCGCCGCTGGCGAATCGCCGGGCCTCGTGCGCCGCGAGGGCGACTCCGACCGGTTGGCCGGTGGCCCGCAGGGCGCGCATCGTGGCGAGCATCGCGTCGGGGTCGCCGTTGGTGAGTTCGACGAGGCCCGACGCGAGCCGCCAGCGCTCGAGCGGGTGCGAGTCCTGTTGACGCGGGGTCATGCCGATCGACTCGTAGAACGCGACGAGTTCGTCGGGCGCGCCCGTGAGCTCGACGAGTGGGAGCAGGTGGATGGGGCGGTGTGCGAAGGCCGTGCGGTCGGTGGCCACGAGCGCGGCGCCGTCGGGCGCCCGGGCATCGCCCACCACCTGCACGACCGTGGCCGCGCCGAGCAGGGCGGGATCGTCGCTCACGCGCAGCCGGTCGATCGAGGCGCCGGGGAAGAGCCCGAGCCGTTCCGCGATCGGCCAGCACGCCTCGACGGTCGACGGCACCGCCGGATCGGTCGCGACGACGTCGAGCCCCGATGCGAGGAACCTCGTGGCCCACTCGCCGGCGCGCGCTCCCGTCCCCACCACGGCCACGTACATGCGCATAAGCTAACCGCTCGTTCAGGATTCAACGGTGCTCGGTCGCTGCGCCGGCCGGAGAGGTCTCGATGCCCCGCCCACGTCTCGATCACGTCCGCAAGTCCCAGATCCTGAGCGCCGCCACCGAGGTGTTGTCGGAACGTGGGTACGCCAACACCCGGGTGGTCGACATCGCACGGGCGGCAGGCACCAGCCCGGCGGCGATCCTGTACTGGTTCGACGGCAAGGACGAACTGCTCGCACAGGCGCTGGCGCAGCGCGAACAAGAGTTCCACGATCGGTACACGGCGCGGACAGCGTCGAAGGGCACTGCGAGCGAGCACTTGCGAGGGCTCGTGCAAGCGATGCTGCATCACTACGACTGGGGGCTCTGGATGGAGCTCTGCGTGCTCGCACTGCGTGATCCGGCCGCCGCCGCCGAGCGCGATCGGATGGACCGGCGGTGGCGCGCCGCGCTGCGCAACGTGATCCGCGACGGCCAGTCCCGTGGCGAGTTCGCGGCAGGCGACCCCGACGAGGCGATGTTCGTGCTCGCCGCGCTGATCGACGGCTGGGCGCCGCTGCTCGCGGTGAAGGCGCGCGGCGTCACCCGCGATCGGGTCGAGCAGGCATGGCTGCGCGAAGCCGGCCGCGTACTCGGTCCGGGTTTCGACACGAGCCCCTTGCGCCGCCGGCGCCGCTGACGAGCCGTCTCAGCGGCCCTGCCCGATGGCCCGTCCCGCCTGCGCGGGCCGTTCGAGGGTGGTGTGGTGCTCGGCGATCGTGGCGAGTGTCGCGAGGATCGCCGGGTCGGCTGGTGCGGCCTTGTCGAGGGTCGTGTCCACGTGGAGCATCATGTGCTCGGCGGTCGCCACCAGCGAGTCGTCGTCGGCGCGGCGCATCTCGGTGAACAGCCGCAGCCGCTTGTCGTCGTGGGAGATCAGCTGCACCGTCACGTACAGGTGGTCGCCGGCCTTGGCCTGCGCGAGGTAGTTCACGTGGCTCTCGACGGTGAAGAAGCTGCGCCCCGAGGCGAGATAGGCGGCATCCATCCCGATGAACCGCAGGAAGCGGTCGCCGCCCTCACTCGACAGCTGCATGTAGCGGCTGTCGTTCATGTGGCCGTTGTAGTCGACCCACTCGGTGGGCACCGTCACCTCGTGCAACCGCAGCGGACCCGAGAGATCGGGCTCGACCGAGGTCTGCGAGGCGCGATCGAACAGCACCTTCTCGTACGCGTCGAGGACACGGCCGGCGCCGTAGTCGGCGGCACGCAGACCTTGGATGACCGAGATGAGGCAGTCGTCGCGCAGCGCCTCCAGCTCGCGGATCGTGGCCGGGCCGGCCTGGGCGTCGCTCTGCGCGACGAGCAGGTCGAGCAGTTCGTCGGTGAGCTCGGGAACGTCCATCAGCTTCGTCCACGGCCACTTCAGGGCCGGGCCGAACTGGGCCATGAAGTGGCGCATGCCCGCCTCGCCGCCGGCGATCCGGTAGATCAGCATCGTGCCCATGAAGCTCCAGCGGAGCCCGGGGCCGAAGCGGATCGCGTCGTCGATCTCCTCGGCGGTCGCGATGCCGTCGTTCACCAGCCACAGGGCCTCGCGCCACAGCGCCTCCATCAGCCGGTCGGCGACGAAGCCGTCGATCTCCTTCGACAGCCGCAGCGGGTGCATGCCGAGCGCGGTGTAGACCTCGACGGCCCGGTCCTCGGTGGCCTCGGTGGTGGCGTCGCCACCGCAGGTCTCGACGAGCGGCATCAGGTACACCGGGTTGAACGGGTGGCCGACCACCAGGCGCTCGGGGTGGGTCATACCTTCCTGCATCTGCGTGGGGAGCAGGCCCGAGGTCGACGAACCGAACACCACGTGTGGCGGCGCGACGGCACTGGCACGCCGCAGCAGCGACTGCTTCAGCTCGAGCCGCTCGGGCGCGCTCTCCTGCACGAAGTCGACGTCGGTGGCCGCCTCTTCCGGGGTGGCGACGAAGGTGAGCGTGCCCTCCGGGGGAAGCGCCGGCATCACCAACTTCGTGAGCGCACGGCGCGCGTTGGCCATCACCTCGGCCACCTTGCGCGGCGCTTCGGGGTCGGGGTCGTACATCTTCACGTCGACGCCGTTGAGGAGGAAGCGGGCGGCCCAGCCGCCGCCGATGACGCCGCCGCCGAGGAGGCCGACGGTCTGCAGACCGGGGATCGGGCTCATCGGATCAGCCGTGCTTCACGAGCTGCAACGTGTCGCGCACTTCCTGCGGGCCCATGACGCGGACGTTCATGCCCTCGAGGATCAGCTTGGCGCGCGCGACGAGCTCGGCATTGGTGGCCTGGTGGCCGGCGCCCAGGTACAGGTTGTCCTCGAGGCCGACACGCACGTTGCCGCCTGCGAGCGCCGCCATCGCGACGAACGGGATCTGCATCTTGCCGATCGAGAACGCCGAGAACACGCAGTCCCGTGGCAGGCGGTTGACCATCGCCATGAACGTGCCCGGGTCGTCGGGGGCGCCGTAGGCGATGCCCATGCACAGCTGGATCATCACCGGGTCGTCGAGCAACCCCTTGTCGATCATCTCGTGCACGTAGACCAGGTGCCCGAAGTCGAACACCTCGAGCTCGGGGCGCACACCGAGCGCCTGCACCTGCTTGGCCATCGAGTCGAGGACACCGGGGGTGTTCACCATGATGTAGTCGCCGCCCGACGCGAAGTTCATCGTGCCGCAGTCGAGCGTGCAGATCTCGGGCATGATCTCGCGCACATGGGCGAGGCGCTCGGTGGCGCCGGCCATGTCGGTGCCGTCGGGGTTCGGGGGCAGCACGTCCTCGCTGCCGCCGAGCACGAGGTCGCCACCCATGCCGGCGGTGAGGTTGAGCACGACATCGGTACCGGAGTCCCGAATGCGCTCGCACACCTCGGCATAGAGGCCGACGTCGCGCGAGCCGACGCCGGTCTCGGGATCGCGGACGTGGATGTGCACGACCGCGGCGCCGGCCTTCGCGGCGTCGATCGCCGAGTTCGCGATCTGCTCGGGCGTGACCGGCACGTGCGGGCTCTTGTGCGTGGTCGCACCGGCACCGGTGACGGCGCAGGTGACGAAGACCTCCCAGTTCATCGCGGTTCCCCCGTTTCGGCGTCCGTCGGTCGACGACTGAACGCCCGATCAGCTTACGCCGTGCTCCTGCGCGGTGCGGCGAACCGCGGCGACGATGCGGGCGTAGCCGGTGCAACGGCACAGGTTGCCCGACAGGCCGATGCGGATGTCCTCGTCGGTGGGGTCGGGGGTGCGGGCGAGCAGCGCGGTGGCCGACATGATCATCCCGGGCGTGCAGAATCCGCATTGCACGCCACCCTCGTCGAGCAGGTTGCGCTGCAGCGGGTGCAGCTCGTCGCCGCGCATCACGCCCTCGACGGTGGTGATCTCGCGTCCCACCGCCTGAGCAGCGAGGTACGAGCAACTGTTCACCGGCTCCCCGTCGAGCAGCACCATGCAGGCGCCGCACTCGCAATCGTCGCAGCCCTCCTTCGTGCCGGTGAGACCGATCTCGGTGCGCAGCACGCTCAGCAGGTTGCGGCCGTGTGCGACCTCGACCGGATGGTCGATGCCGTTCACCCGGAGCGTCAGCTCGCGTCCGATCAGCTCGCTCACGACGGACCTCCTGTGGCAGCCCCGATGCCGAGGGCGCGGTTGACGGGAACGGGGACACGCTCGCCGGCGGCGCGGCGAGCGGCTGCGTCGACAGCGCGCTGGGCCATCACGGCGATCGTGTGACGCCGGTAGCGGTCGCTGGCGCGCACGTCGCTGATCGGCGTCGCCTGCTGTCGCGCGGCATCGCCCACGGCGACGGCCGCCTCGGCCACCGTGGCCCCGGCGAGGTGCTCGAGTCCGGCCACGGCGATGATCGTCGGTGCGACGGCGGTGAGGGCGGCGTGTACGGATGTCACGGTGCCGTCGGCTGCGAGCGTCACCGACGCTGCGGCGCCGACGACGGCGATCTCCATCGCACGGCGGTACTCGAGCCGCACGTAAGCGCTGCCGCAGCGCGACGCGGGCGCCGGGAGGTGCACCGCGACGCACAGCTCGTCGGGTGAGGCTGCGGTACGGCCCGGGCCGATCCACAACTCGCCGATCGGCATCGTGCGCGACCCGGTGACGGCGCGGAGCTCGACCGATGCGCCGAGCACGACGAGTGGGGCGCCGGTGTCCATCGCGGGCGATGCGTTCATCACGTTGCCGCCGATCGTGCCCACGTGGCGGGTGCTCGGCGAGCCGACCAGCGCTGCTGCGTCGGCCAGCGCGCTGAACCGCTCGACGAGCACCGGATGGCTCTCGATCAGGTGGTGCGACACCCCGGCTCCGATGCGGACGGCACCGGACGTGTCGACGTCCAGCGCGCGGAGCTCGGCGATCCGGTCGATCGCTACGAGCGAATCGGGCAAGGGCGCCTTGCCGTGCCGGGCGCCGACGACGAGGTCGCTGCCGCCCGCGATCGGACGTGCTCCGGCGGCCATCGCCGCGAGGGCGTCGTCGACGGTGGTGGCGATCAGCAGGCTCACGACACACCGTCCTCGCCGGTCAGCGTGTTCCACACACGTTCCGCCGTCATCGGGAGCTGCCGCACGGGGCGGCCGACCACCTGTGCGACCGCATTGGCGATCGCCGCAGCCGTGGGCACGTTCGGCGCCTCGGCGAGCCCCTTTGCGCCGCGAGGGCCTGCGTCGGGGGTGGGGATCTCCACGAAGTCGATGTGGATCGGCGGTGCATCGGCACAGGTCTGCAGCTTGTACTCGAGCATCGCCGGGTTGCGCTGGCGACCAGCGTCGTCGTAGCGGGTGCCCTCGGTGAGGGCTTGGCCGATGCCCATCATCACGCCACCTTCCACCTGCCCGCGTGCTCCGATCTGATTGATGATCGTGCCGCTGTCGTGGGCGGCGCTCACCCCCAGGACGCGCACGACCCCGGTGTCACGGTCCACCTTCACGTGGACGGCGTGGCACGAGAACTGCGGCGCCACGAACGCGGCCATTCCCACGTCGCCCACACAACTCGACCCCACCAGCGCCGGTGCCGACGGCGGTGCCCCCGACCCGTGGCCGATGAGCAACTCGCCGCCGGCCGCGATGCCGGCGAGTTCCGCGATCGACACCGTGCGCGACGGGGTGCCGGCGACCGATGCCTGGCCGTCGGCCAGGACGATGTCGTCGGGGGCGGCCTCGAGGTGATCGGCAGCCAGACGCTTGAGCTGTTCGGCCACCTGCCCGGCGGCGTGCACGACGGCGCGACCGTTGTTGAACAGTGTCTGGCTGCCGGTGGCGCCCATGTCGTACGGGGCCACCGACGTGTCCTGGTAGACGAGCTGGAAGTCGTCGGGCGACATGCCGAGCTCGTCGGCCGCCAGCTGGCGCAAGGTCATCACGGCTCCGGTGCCGCACTCCTGTGCCCCGGTGACGATCTGCGCCGAGCCGTCCCCGTCGATCTTCACGAAGGCGCCGGAGGCGGCGGTGAAGCTCGGCCACCAGCCGACGGCCACGCCGATCGCCTCGTCGTCGGGCAGGTCGCGGCCGTAGCCCGCCGCTGCGGTCGCGGCGTCGACGCAGCGTCGCAGCCCGATCTCGTCGTACGTCTGGCCGCTCGGCCCCTCGCTGCCGGTGTCGACCACGTTGCGTCGCCGGAACTCGACGGGATCGAGACCGGCGGCGGCAGCGAGCTCGTCGGTGTGCGATTCGAGCGCCCAGCAGGCCTGCGGCGCAGTGGGGGCGCGCACCGAGCCGGACGGCTGGTGGTTGGTGTACACGAGGTGTGCCTCGACGTGCAGATGCGGGATCCGGTACGGCCCGGCGACGTGCATGGCCGCGAGCTGCGAGAAGAAGCCGCTGTCGGCGGTGTACGCACCGTTGTCGATGATCACACGACCGGTGCGGGCGACGATCGTGCCGTCGCCGCGCAGGCCGGTGGTGAGTTCGACCACCATGCCCTCGCGGCGGCGGTCCGGCACGACGAACTCCTCGCGTCGTGTGAACACGAGCCGCACCGGGCGTCTGGCGGCGCGGGCGAGGGCGGCGACGTGCGCCTCGACGTGGAAACCGCACTTGCCACCGAAACCGCCGCCGAGGTGCGGCACGATGATCCGCACCCGGTTGGCGGGCAGCCCGAGGGTCTCGCACACGCCGGCGCGAGCGTCGAACGGCACCTGGGTACTGCTCCAGATGGTGACCTTGTCGCCCTCCCACTGTGCGAGCACGGCCCGCGGCTCGATCGGGGCGGCGTGGCTGGCGTCGGCCACGTAGCGGCTGGACAGCACGATGTCGGCATCGGCCATCGCTGCGTCGGCGTCACCTTTGGTGATCGAGGCGTACGACGCGTCGTTGCGGTCGCGAACGATCGGGTCGGCGGCGCCGTACGACGCCCAATCGGCGTGCACGAGCGGCGCGTCGGGGGCGAGCGCCGCTTCGACGTCGTTCACGATCGGCAGCGGTTCGTACTCGACGACGATCGCAGCAGCGGCTCGCCGGGCGATCTCGGCCGACGTGGCGGCGACCGCAGCGACGATCTCGCCCTCGAAGCGGACGACGTCGCGTGCGAACAGCGTCCGGTCCGCCACGAACGGGCCGTAGCGGACGTCGGGGACGTCGGCGGCGGTGAGCACGGCGAGCACGCCGGGCATCGAACGCGCGGGTTCGACGTCGAGCCGGGTGATCCGGCCATGGGTGACGTCGGCATAGCGGAACGCGGCCTGGAGCACACCGGTGAGCGTGAGGTCGGCCGCGTACCGGCCGCTCCCCGTCACCTTGTCGGGGCCGTCGGCGCGGACGAATCGTGAGGTCGGGGCTGGTTCGGTGACGGTCATCGTGCGAGCTCCTCGGGTCCGGCGACGACGCCGGACGGGTGCTCAATATGGCACGGATCAGCGGGGCGAGGGCGCGCTCGGCGACACGCTCGTGCGTCGATGCGCCACCCAGGCGATCGAGGCGAGGCCGCCGAGGAGCACACCGCCGGGGAGCCAACCGCCGATGCCGGGCGCCGACACCGGCGACTGGGCCGCCTGGAGCAGCGAGAACACGGCGGGTGTGCGCCGGTCAGCGCTGGCACTCGCCAGGAAGAGTTGGTCGAACACGGCTTGGGGCACCGAGATGCCGGGGACGACCGTGCACAGGCAGTTGGGGTGAGCGCGGCCCGCCTCGGCCGCCGCGGCCGAGGCGAACAGCTTGTTCGCACCGTGCGCCTGGCACGCGTTGCAGGTCGAGCACGACGGCGCCAGGCAGGTGCCGCCGATGGTGGGGTCGAGCGCATAGGTGACCACCATGTCGTCGGCCGCGACGTGGCCGGCGAGCAGCAGGCCGCCGGTGGTGGCAGATGCTGCGGCGAGCAGCGCTCGCCGGGTGAGCGCGCGCCCGGCCGTCATGGGTCCGGTCGTGATCGGTCCGATGTCCTGGTCGCGCATGGTGGTGGTTCCGCCTTCGGCGCTCGTCTCCGGGAGCCGCACCGCCTCCGCAGACCCGTGTTGGTGAGTGGTGCCCGGCTTCCACCGGGCCCGCGGCCCACCGGGGCCTGTTTCTGACGATGCGGCATCCGCAGACGAGCGCCGTGGTGGAGATCGTCCGGAGTGGTTCTCCGTCGTGCCAGGAGGTGGCGCGAGTGCCGATCGCGACGGACCATCACGTCGGTGGACGGCACACGATCGCTCGCGCCCACCGGCGGGGTCGGGCGACGGCTCGCGTCGCTGGCGGCGGTCGTGGTGGCCATGGTGGTGGCGCTCGAGCTGCTCATGCCGTGGTGGACCGCAGTCGAAGCCGAGCTGGTGCGCTGGGCGTTGTCGCCGAGCTCGGTCGGCGTGCGACGTTCCGGGAACCAGCTCCTGATCGACGGCGACGGCGGCGGGTTCGTGTTGCTCGTGACCGCCTGGTGCTCGTCGCTCGGGCCGTTGCTCGCTGCGATCGCCGCCGTGGTGGTGGTGCCGAGACGCACCGGTCGGCTCCGTCGCCGCGCCGTCCGGGTGATGATCGCGGCAGGGGTGCTCGTGCTGGGCAACACCGTCCGCATGGCGGCCATCGCGTGGTACGGGGCGTCGGTGGATCTCGGCCGCGTCGACGCGTTCCACGACGGCCCGGCGATGTGGCTGTCGGTGGGTGTGGTGCTCGCTGCCGCTGCGGTGGTGGCGTGGCGTCCGCGGCCCGCCTCCTCGGTAACGTGCGCCGGGTGATCGGCACGCTCGGAGACCTGGTCGAGGACATCGCGGTCCGGCTGCAGGGACCGCTCAACGTCGCCTCCGACACCGAGGCCCACATCCGACGGCGGCGCGGCGGCAGCGCGGCAAACACGGCGGTGGCGGTCGCGAGGGCCGGGGGTTCGGCACGGTTCATCGGTCAGGTCGGCGACGACCCGATCGGTGCTGCGCTCGTGGCGGCACTGCACGGCGAGGGCGTGGACACCGCGGTGCGCCAGGCCGGACGGACGGGCACGATCGTGGTGCTGGTGGATCACGCAGGAGAGCGCTCGATGCTCACCGATCGAGGAGCCTGCGCCGACCTCGCCGACCCCGACCCCCGATGGCTCGACGGGCTGCAGGTGCTGCACGTACCGGTCTACTCGCTCGTCGGCGGGCAGGCGCTCGCCTCGACCGCCGTCACGATGATCAACTGGGCGCACGAGCGGGGGATCGTGGTCTCGATCGACGCGTCGTCGGCCGCCGTGCTCGAGACGCACGGCGCAGCGCGGGTGCGCAGCCTGCTGTGGTCGCTGCAGCCGCACGTGCTGCTGTGCAACGAGCTCGAAGCAGCGGTGCTGGCCGGAGCGGGTGGGGTGGACGGGATCGCCACCGCAGCGACGGTCGTGAAGCAGGGACCGGACCCGGCATTGGTGAGCGTGCCGGGCGAAGGTGTGGTCGAGGTGCCGGTGCCCCCGCTCGACGGAGTGGCCGACACCACCGGCGCGGGCGACGCCTTCGCTGCGGGGTTCTTGCTCGCCGTTGCGTCGGGATCGCTCGCGGTGGACGCCACGGTGGCCGGCCATCGGGTGGCTCGTGCTGCGATCGAAGCGGTGTCGGCGGGCTGACGACGTGCGGGTCGACCGACGACGACTTCTGATCGCCCTGCTGCTGGCGTCGGTCGTCGCGCTGGGTGGCTCACCTGTCCAGATCGCCCCGCCGGCGACGGCCGTCGCGGCGACTCGGTACCTCGACGCGATGTTCGCCGTCGACGTGCAGCGCGACGTGGTGTACGGCACGGCGACGACCGTCGAGGGTGGCACCGTCGAACTGCGCCTGGACCTGTATCTGCCCCGCGGCGACACCGCCACGTCTCGACCGGTGTTCGTGTACGCACACGGCGGCTTCTTCTGGATCGGGGGCAAGGAGGGGGCGACCGCGTGGGCGACGCGGATGGCGCAGCGCGGGTACGTGGCTGCGTCGATCGACTACCGGTTGGGGCCGTCGCCGGTGACGTTCCCGGTCGACAGCCCGTTCGAGGTGCGGGTGGTGCAGGACGCGACCGGCGACATGCAGACCGCGGTGCGGTGGTTCCGGTCGCAGGCGAGCGAGCTGCGGATCGATCCCGACCGCATCGGTGTGGCGGGCTCGAGCGCCGGCGCAGTGATGGCGCTCGGCGTCGCCGTCGGTGCCGACGCCGTCCAACCCGGCTCGCACGTCGAGTTCTCGTCGGCGGTGTGCACGGCGGTGTCGTTCGCCGGTGCGAACGACCCGGCAGCGATCGGGGCCGACGATGCCGGCGCGATCTTCTTCCACGGCAGTGACGACGACATCGTGCCGACGAGCCAGGCACGGGCGACCCGCGACGCGATGGTGGCGGCGGGCCTGCCGGTGTCGTGGAACGAGTTCCCCGGTGAGGGCCACGACCTGTCGGACGCGTCCGCACTGTCGCGGATCGCTCCCACGGTCCGGTGGTTCGCCGACCGGGTCGCGAATGCGCCGACACCGTGCTCACCGGCGGTGGCGCAGCTGCCTCGTGTGCCCGCCGGCCGTCAGACCACGATCGTCGGCGAGGGCGGACGATCGGGTGTGGTGTCGCTCGTGTCGGTCGACAACACCGCACCCGGCTACGCGCAGGTGCTGCCGTGCGGCTCGCCGAGCGGCGGGTCGTCCAACCTGAACACCGACGCCGCCGGTCAGATCCGATCCGCGCTCGCCGTGGTCCGTTTCGGTGCGGACGGGTCCGGCTGCGTGTTCAACCAGATGTCGACGCACCTGGTGGTCGATCTGCAGGGCTGGTTCGCCGCAGGAGCGTTCGACGACGTGGACGACGTGCGGTTGCTCGACACCCGCGACGGGATGCGACCGCCAGACGGATCGACGATCGAGATCCGGGGCCGCCCCGACACCACGGGGCTCGTGTCGATCGTGGCGACCGAGGCGGCGCGGCCGGGCTTCGTGCAGGTGCTGCCGTGTGGCGCGGTCTCCGGTGGGTCGTCCAACGTGAACGTCGACGCGGCAGGCCAGACCCGTTCGAACCTGGCGCTCGTGCGCTTCGGTGCCGACGGACGGGCGTGCCTGTTCGTGCAACGGTCCACCCATCTCGTGGCCGATCTGCAGGGGTACCTGTCGGACGTCGCCGTGGACGACGTGGACGACGCTCGCCTGATCGACACACGCGGGGGAGTGGCGCCGCGGGACGGATCGGTCACCGAGGTGCGTGGACGGCCGGGCTCCACCGCCGTGGTGTCGCTCGTGGCCACCGAGTCGGCGGGCCCCGGGTACGTGCAGGTGCTGGACTGCGGCGCTGCGCCGGGCGGCTCGTCGAACCTGAACGTCGACCGTGCCGGGCAGACCATCGCCGGCATGGCGTTCGTGCGATTCGGCGCCGACGGCCGGTTGTGCGTGTACACCCAGCGCTCGACACACCTGCTGGTGGACGTGCAGGCCTACCTGACGGCCGACGCCTTCGTCGACGTGCCCGATCGGCGGCTGATCGACACCCGGACGCGCTGAGCCGGGGTCAGGGCCGCTCGTCGATGCGGACGGGCTGGGCGAACGCGTCGGCGTAGTCGGCGCCGATGCCGATCGGTTCGGCGTCGATGCCGAACAGGGCACGGGTCCAGGCGGTCACGCCGTGGCGGATCATCGGGAAGGTGTCGGCGACGGGCACGGCGGGCGGGATGCAGCCGTCCTCGCCGAGGGTGCGCAGTTGTGGTTGGGCGTCGAGCAGCCCGCCGAGTCCCGAGGCCTCGGCGACGCCGATGATGCCGGTGCCGTTGCCGAACGTGCAGAAGTCGTCGAAGCCGTTGTGGCCGACGCCATCGATCACCCAGAGCAGGCTCGGTGTGGGAACGGCCTCGAAGGAGGGCACGGTGCGCTCGTCGGCAGGGACCACGGCATCGACCGACCCGGCCATGAAGAACGACGGCTTGTCGGGGAGCGATCCTGCGGGCGCCGTGGTGGTGACCGCGGTCGGATCGCCGAGCAGGACACCCGACGCCATGCTGACGTAGCCGTCGATGCGGTCGTCGAGCGCGGCGCCGACGACCGTGCCGCCCCCGGCGGAATGGCCGATCGCCACCACCTGTTCGGTGTCGACCACGCCCTCGAGGATGCTGCCGGCGGTGGCGTGCTCGGTGGTCACCAGGTCGAGCGATTGCAGCAGGTCGTCGACCGAGTCGGCCCGGTCGCCGCTCGCCGTGGCCGACAGCACGTTCGGCAGGTCGCGCGAGGGATGATCGGGCGCGACGACGACGAAACCCCAGCTGGCGAGGTGTGAGGTGAGGAAGCTGCTCTGCAGCCGGATCCCGGTGAAGCCGTGGCTGAAGAGCACCACCGGGAACGGGCCGGCCGTGGCGTCGGCCTCGGCGTCGCGGGCGCCGGCGAAGCTGAACGTGGCCGGTACGTCGGCGGTGAGGATCGCTCGGATGCCTTCGGGGGTGAAGTCCCGCACGTCGTAGGACACCTCGCCGGTGGTGCCGGCGACGGCCGGGTACCACACCTCGACCTTCGGACCCTTCGCCAGGGTGTACGTGGTGACGCCCACGGGGTGTGGGCCGGGCTCGGCGTACGTGGCGGCGATCTGCTCGAGCGAGATCGTGGTGGTCGGTGCCACGGTCGTGGGTGCCTGCGTGGTGGCCGGAGCCTCCGTGGTGGCAGGGACGATCGTGGTGCTCGGCACGATGGTGGGGGCGAAGGTCGGCTCGTCGTCGCTGCAGGACGCCAGCGCGACGGCCGCCGTGGCAAGGGAGACGGTGAGGAGGCGGCGACGGGTGGACATGCGTCCGCAAGGTTGCCAGACGGTCGCACACGGTGCGCGGTCGTGCGATGCCGTTGGCCCGAACCGCGCCCGGGCCGATAGGGTTGCCGTCCGCACACCGGGCGACCGGTGACACGGCGACGTGGCCGAGTGGTTCAGGCAAGGGCCTGCAAAGCCCTGTACATGGGTTCGATTCCCATCGTCGCCTCCAGCCCCTGACCTGGTAAAGTACCAGCTCAGGGGCTCTTTTCGTTTTCCCACTGTCGTCCGCCACTGTCCCCTGGTGACCACCAGAAACCACCGTTTTGTTCCCATCGTGTGCACAAAACGTTCCCAAGGGGAGGGCCGATGGCATCGATCCAGAAGCGCAGTGGCGGGTATCAGGTCCGCTACCGCGACCCGCTCGGCAAGCAACGAGCGCGTCAGTTCAAGCGCCGGGTCGACGCCGAGCGGTTCGCTCGCGAGGTCGAGGTCGACATGGATCGGGGAGCCTGGATCGACCCCAAGGGTGCTGACATCCCGCTCGCTGCATGGGTCGAGACGTTCATGGCGATGTCGCGCTCGCTGTCGCCGACCACGATCGAGACGTACCGGCGCGATCTCGACAAGTACGTCCTGCCGGCGCTCGGTGCTCGCCGGCTCGGGCAGCTGGGGGCGGAGGAGATCGAGCGCTGGTTGAACGACGAGATCGCCTCGGGTTTGGCGTCGTCGTCGGTGCACCGGCACTACCGGACGCTTCGGCGGGTGTTGCAGGCCGCGGTCGAGAAGGAGCGCCTGCTGGCCAATCCGTGCAACCGGGTGCGCCCGCCGAAGGTGACGACGCGGAAGATGACCGTGCTCGACTGGGATCAGTGCCTGACCGTGGCCGAGTCGATCGGGGAGCGGTACCGAGCGCTGATCTACCTCGCGCTCGACTCGGGGATGCGGTGGAGTGAGATCGTCGGGCTGCGCCGGTCGCAGGTCGATCTGTTGCGTCGCAAGGTTCGGGTGACCGAGCAGTTGGTGGAGCTGAGTGATCGCACCCGGTTGCGGAAGGAGCCGAAGACGACGGCGGGTGTGCGGTCGATCGCGATCTCGAAGCTGACCGCGAGCGTGCTCACCGTCCACCTCGAGGCTTTCGGCCGAGCCGATGCGGACTCGCTCGTGTTCACGACTGCGGCCGGTACTCCGATCTCGCACTCCAGCTTCCAGACGCACCACTTCAAGCCGGCGCTGAAGGCAGCTGGTGTGGAGGCGAGGTTCCACGACCTGCGGCACACGAGCGTGGCGCTGGCGATCGCCGCCGGTGCGCACCCGAAGGCGATCCAGATGCGGATGGGCCACAGCTCGATCACGGTGACGCTCGATCGATACGGCCACCTGTTCCCCGAACTCGACGAAGCGATCGCCGACGCCTTCAACGAAGGCTGGCGCGCCGCCAGAGCCGCCGCCGGCATGGTGGCTTGAGGCGCCGAAGTGCGAAGTCGGCACCCGAGGCGACCCGGTCGGTGGCCCGAACTACGGTCGCCCTGGTGACGGACCGGGCAGCAGATACTGCGGGTAGCGGCGAGAGCACCGCGCACCAGCGGTCACTCCCGGCGAAGCGAATGGGCGCCGGGGCGGTGATACGCAATGCAGCGGGTGACGTGCTCGTGGTGAAGCCGGTCTACAAGGCGGGGTGGGAGCTTCCGGGAGGCGCGGTCGAGGCGGGGGAGTCCCCGAGGGCTGCGTGCGAGCGTGAACTGTCCGAGGAACTCGGGCTGTACCTGGAGGTCGGTCCGATGTTGTGCGTGGACTACAACTCGCCCACGGCCGACTACGTCGAGAGTCTGATGTTCTTGTTCGACGTCGCGCCGCTCGACGATTCGACGGCGGTGTCCATCCGGCTCGATCCTGCGGAGTTGTCTGAGTATCGGTTCGTGGCGCTCGATGACGCGCTCGGGTTGCTCGACCCTCGAGTGGCCCGCCGACTCGCGGCGGTGATGCAACCTGGATCGATTGGTGCCTACCTGGAGGATCAGCGCCCGCAGGTCTGACCGATCACATCTCGTTGTCGGCCGCCACCGCGTTGGTGCGACACCAGGCGATGACGCGTCCGAGGTCGACGTGGCCGGAGGTGTCGAGTCGGAGCACCGGCCCGAGGCTGAGCGGCTCGGCGTGCCGGACCATGTGTGCCCATTCGTCGTCGTCGGGCGCTGCGCCGTGGATGGGGTGTGAGGACGGCCACCGTCGGTCGAATCGTGATCGCAGGAGGTCCAGCGGTGCCTCGCACCAGATCTCGGCTGCGTGGGTGACGCCGGCTCGGTGGAGTCCGGCTCGCACCAAATCGCGGACGTCGGATCGCCAGGAGTTCTCGAGCACTGCGCCCGGTGGTGAGGTGGCGAGGAGCGCCCACATGGTCTGGCTTGCCGCGGCACCGAGTCGTCGGTTCCAGTCGCGTTGCGTGAGACCGGGTGGAGGTTCTGAACCGAGTGTGTCGGCGTGGGTCTCCTTGATGACGTCCTTGCTCACGAGCGGCAGCTGCAAGGCGTCCGCCAAGTGTGGAGCCAGCGTGGACTTCCCCGCAGCAGGAAGACCGTTCACCAGGACGACCATGCGGCTCACATCGCGACCGTACTGTCGGGGACACCACTGCGATGGCCCTCGACCTCTGCACCACACGGCGGGACTCACCCCGGCTGGATCGCGGCCCGGTCACGGGGGAGGAGGTCAACGATCCGAGTGCCGCGGGTCGGCATGAATTGAAGCCGGTTCGAACGATGTGCACGCTCAGCCCGCTCGCCGGATGACGACTCGCAACTTCGGCGACTCGCGGCCCCGCTACTTGGGGAGTCGCTGGCTCCACTCGTGCAGGACGTCGCTTGCGACGCCGGTCAACGGGCGGTCGGCGTTGGTCACTCTGAAGTCCTCGATCGCCTCTGCCGCCATCTCCGCTGCGAGCGCTGGGGACACCCGGAGGAGGAACTCCTGCGCCATGCCTGGCTCCCGCATACGGAGCCGTTGTTCGACCAGCGGCGCAGGTGAATCCAGCCGGCAGACCGTCCAGTGGGAACGAGGAATGCAGGCTCGCAGGTCGCCGAGTTCGGACTTGTTGACGACGGCTCGTGCGAGCACGACGAACCGGACGCCGTAGCGCTGGTAGTTCGGCCAGATCGCTGCGAGGTTGGCCAACAGCAGTGCGGACTCGAACCGGCCGGGCACAGGCGGATCCGTCTCGCACTTCGCGATCGCGTCCAGGTCGATGACCGCATAGCCCGTCGCGTTCCCGCGCAACAACTCGCCGATCTCCTTGGCAGCAGCGCTCTTGCCGCGCCTGCCGTTCCGGTGATCAAGAGACACGCAACGTCGAGATCGCCGGGGAGACCGCCGAGCATGGACTCCATGCTTGTGAGGCGACGGAGATGGATCGGCCCGTCCGCCGACGTTTTCGGGCCGACGTTCATCGCTCGGTCGCTCCTTCGAGAGCTGCGATGGCCATGGCGACATCGTTGGTGGAGAGGCGATCTGCGCCGGCCGACCGCGCTCGCCTGACTTCACTGGTGTCGGCTGCGTCGTTGGCGTGAACGGCCTTGCCGAGATCGTGGAGTCGATCGACGATCAATCGGGTGATGCAGCGCGCCGGGACGTGGATCACATCGGCGCCAGAGGTCTCGGCAACTCCGACGACGTGATGCTCGTAGACCTCATCGCTCATCCAGGCCGCCTGAGGCGGCGAGAACAGGCCGATCCTCGCCCTCGGCTCGAGCCGCTGCAACAGCAGCAGCAACGGCATGTTCGAGCCGGTGAACTCGACGCGATCGAGCGCCTCGGCCGCATCGACCTCGGCGAGCGCCTGGTCGACGAAGGCCCGGCCATAGCTCTTCAGCTCCAACTCGAACTCGACTGCGTCGAGCGAGAGGACCTCGGCGAGCGTCGGCACCTGCATGCCGGCGAACTCGGCGTCGAACCACGAACCCGCATCGAGGTGACGCACCTCGTCGAACCTCGATGCGAACACCGGTCCGTGACCGTCGGTCGTCCGATCGAGCGACATGTCGTGGATCACGACGAGATGCCCGTCGCCCGTCGACTGGACGTCGAACTCGATGGCATCGGCACCGAGTTCGATCGCGTGCCGGAACGACACCATCGTGTTCTCTGGACGAACCGACGAGGCACCTCGATGCGCCACCACCTTCACCACACCATCGAACCACAGCTCCGACGAAGGAGGTGCCGATCCTTGAATCGTCGTCGTCGTCAGACGATGACGACTACTCGCCTGACGCCAGGAGTTCGATGAGCTCGTCGGTGGTTCGGACGTCACCGAAGGATCGGTAGATGGTGTGGAGCGTTGCATTCAGGTCCTGGTCTCGTACTGCTGCGTTTGCGTCGGCAACCATGATCACTCGGTAGCCGAGCACGCTCGCGTCGCGAGCGGTCGACTCGCAGCAGACGTTGGCGACGGTTCCGGCGACCATCACGGTGTCGACCTTGCGCTGTTCGAGATGCGCGGGCAGTTCGCACCGGCCGGGGAAGAATGCGCTCGCTGCGGACTTCTCGACGAGCACGTCGTCCGGGCCGATCTGGAGCTCGGGCAGGAGCCGGTCGCGGAGCTCGCCGGGGCCGCCCGATGCCCGATAGGTCTCCGCGACGGTCGGGCCGAGGAACTCGATGCGGGCTGGTGATGGCTCGTCGGCGCTCGGCAAGACCCATGCGACCACGCCTCCCGTGGCTCGTACCGTGGAGGCGAGCCGTTGGATGTTCGGCATGATGCCACGCACGTACGGGATGTCGGCGAAGAACGGCACCATGTCCACCACCACGAGCGCCGTGCGGTGAGGCTCGAGCATCTCGAATGCGTGCCGACGGCCCCGCCGAGCCTCCTGGCGCTCGTACTCGCGCGGTTCGATGCGCCAGTCGTGCAACACCAGATGATCCTCGCGCCTGCGGGCGTGCGATACGGCGCTCAGAGGAACACCTGCGTATCCGGGCGGATGAGGCAGGCGCTCGGATTGAGGCGGCGTTGTCTCAGCCGTGTTCGTTGTCGAGCGCTGGGTCGAGTTGTGCGAGGAGCCAGTCGTGGATGCTCCCGTTCGTCAACGCGATGGCGGGCGCATCGAGATCCTGGCGGCCGGACAAGCTCGACCACGCCCCGCCGGCGGCGACAACGATGGCTGCGGTGGCCGCGTGATCCCAAGGTCCTCCGCCGAAGAGCACGAATCCGTCGAGCGCGCCCTCGGCAACCAGCATCGCGGCGTTGGGAACCCCGGCGCCCCACGACGGTCGCGTCGACCGGCCTGCGGTCAGCTCCTCGAGGCGGCTTCTGCCGTGGCTCGACAGGTGAGCGCCGACCCGCGGTGCCGGCGGCCAGCAAGCGAGCCTCGCATCAGCTCCGCGAGATGCCGCTGAGACCTGAACCCGCCGGGTGTGCCCGCTCGAATCGTTCATGACAGCCCGACCATCGGCGCCCACGTACCAGCGCTTTCCGAGCGCAGGGGCAGTGCACAGGCCTTGACGTAGCCCGCCCGAGTCGGTGAGGGCGATGAGGGTGGACCACTCCGGTCGGCCGTCTGCGTAGGCCGTCGTGCCGTCGATCCCGTCGACGTACCAGCACCGACTCGACGTCCCGGCGGACGTCCCCAGTTCCTCGCTCACGAAGCGGTCGTGTGGATGCATCCCGAGCACGCAGTCCCGAAGTGTCCGCTCCACCTCGATGTCGGCCGCAGTGACCGGGCTGCCGTCCGACTTGCGACGGGTCGCGAGCCCACTCGATCGCCACATTCCCATGGTGATCTCGTCGGCGAGGGCACCGAGCTTGGGGAGCAACTCGCGTTCGGCCGCCTGGTCGGTCACCCGGTCATGCTCACAGAGCCCGATCGCTGGTCGCCACCAATCCGGCGATGCTCTCGCTTCCGGCGGTAGGTGGCAGTGCAGATGAGATGATCTGCTCGCCGCCGGCTCTTGCGTAACGCGTCCCTACCGGACAATCGGAGCGGGTGTCCGGTCTGAAGCTTCGTCTAGTAGGGTAGACGGATGACGGGCAGAGATGTGCTCAAACTGATCGAGCGAGCAGGGTGTGCTCAGCTCCGCCAGCGTGGTTCTCACGTGATGGTTCGCTGCCCTGGTGGCTGCCAGAGCGTGATCCCCGTCCATTGAGGGCAGGACGTCCCGACCGGCACGCTCCGGTCGATCGAACGTGCCCTCGAACCCTGCCTCGGGAAAGGATGGCTTCGATGACCTCATCCAAGACGTACACGGCGATCTACGACTACGACGCCGACGACCGCGCCTGGAACGTGCGGATCAAGGGCGTCACCGGCTGCCAGACCTACGGGCGCAGCCTCCGCCAAGCACAGGGCCGGATCCGCGAAGCGCTCGCGCTCTGGCTCGATGTCGCACCGGCGGAGCTGTCGATCCGCGACCAGTTCCCCGCACCGCTCGCGTCGGTCGCCGACGACGTCGCTCGTGCACGGACCGCTGCGGAGCGAGCAGGAGTCAAGGCACAGCAGCAGACGATCGAAGCAGTGCGAGCACTCGCCGAACTTGGGCTCAGCCGACGAGACGCCGC
>JACJWG010000009.1 GCA_020637235.1 Acidimicrobiaceae bacterium
GGCCATCCGGACGTGGCTGCGGTACGACGACAGCAGCAGGTCGTGCGCGTCGAGGCCGCTGGCGCGCCACCGACGCTCGAGCACGGGTGCGAGCGCGGCGAGCACCGGCGCGAGGCGTTCGACGCGCAGGTAGTACCAGTGGCGCGACGCGTCCGGTCGATCGACCGGGGCGAGGCGTGGATCGAGGGTCGCCTGCACACCGGTGCCGGGCCGGTCCATCACGGCCACCGTCGGCGGCCCCTCCACCGCAGCCGACGCCACGTCGACCGCGTGGGCGAGTAGTGCGTCGATGCCGTCGGCCGAGCCGGCGACCTCGCCGAGCACGAGCCCCTCGTCGGGCGGCAACGCCCGGCAGGTGGCGAGCGGGATGCCGTCGCGTTCGGCGATCCACTCGGTCGAGCCGTCGCGGGCGACGAGCCAGCGCCAGCAGGCGGGGGAGTGCGGCATCGACACCGGCACGTCTCGCTGCACCTGCCACTGCAGCGCCGCCAAGGTCGCGAGGTCGCCCGGTGCGGCGTCGCGGACCCGGACGCCGTCGGGCGCCGTCGGTGGGTCGACCAGGTCGCGCGTGTGCGGGATCGGCAGCGAGTACACGTAGCCGAACTGCCGGTAGAAGAACGGGATCCCGATCATCACCTGCAGCACGTCGCCCCGAGCTCGCGACCGGTCGTGTGCCAGGTCCACCAGCGACCGCACCAACCCCCGACCCTCGAACTCGGGCTCGGTCGCGACGAGCTCGATCTGGCCCGCCGGCAGCACCACCTCCGCCACTCGCCAGGTCTCCGTCAGCAGCGTCGCGGTCGACACGATCCGACCCTCGTGCACCGCCACGAGCACGGCGTCGAGTCCCTCGTCGGCGTCGCCGGCGACCAGCCGCAGGTCGATGCCGTCCGCGACCTCGCCGCGGCGTACGAGCAGCTCGGCGATCTCGTCGAGGTCGGACGGCGTCGCCGTGCGCACCACCACGCCGTCGGCGCGCACCCGTCGATCGAGCTCGGCGGGGATCGCCGACCGTGGCAGCGCTTCGGGTGGCGACGACGGCACCGACCGAGCGTAGATCGACGAACGTGGAACTCCGGCGGCTTTGTTTCCACGCGACGAGATATGCTCGTCGAACGGGGACACGCTTCACGTCCCCGAGAAAGCAAGGTTCATGCAATGGCCACCGGCACCGTCAAGTTCTTCAACGCACAGAAGGGCTACGGCTTCATCTCACGTGACGACGGACCCGACGTCTTCGTCCACTTCTCCAACATCGAGGGATCGGGTTACCGCTCGCTCGACGAGGGCCAACAGGTCGAGTTCGAGATCGGCCAAGGCCGCAAGGGCGACGAAGCCCTGAAGGTCAAGGCGATCTGAGTCACAGGCGGGGCGGCGACGCCCCGCCTGCTCGCTTTTTCGGGTCCGCCCACGACCGCTGCGTCGCGGGCGGATCGCTCGACGTCCCTCGCTGGTCCCATCACCTCCCGGCGAGGATCACGTCCCGGCCAGTTCGGCGACCACCGGGGCGAACGCCTCCACGTCGGCGGCGCCGACGATGACGTAGCTGAACCCCCAGCGATCGCGGCGCGCCAGCAGATCCTCCACCAACTTGGCCGGAGGTCCCACGAGCGCGAACGGGGTGGCCTCCACCATCGGCGGCTCGACGCCGATCGCTCCGGCGATGGCCGACAGGGTGGCGTCGCGCGCCTCGGTCACCTGCACCATGAAGGCCCGGACGTTCAGCTCGAGCTCGTCGAGGCGTGCACCCGCGGCGTCGCGCACGATCGCGACCTTGTCGTCGACGGCCTCGGCCGTCATCGACGCGATCGCCTCCGGGCCGATCACACCGGCGTGCATCGAGCCGTTGATGCCGACGATGTCGGCCTCGCGAGCTGCGATCGTGAGTACTCGCCGCCCGCCGCCGCCGATCAGGATCGGCGGTCGCGGCGCCTGCACGGGTGACGGCGTGCCCCGCATCGCCTCGATCCGGTAATGCCGACCCTCGAAGTCGACCGGGTCGGGCCCGAGCAGCCCCTTCACGATCGCGAGACCTTCCTCGAAGCGATCGATGCGCACACCCGGCCGGTCGTAGGGGATGCCCGACTGCTGGTAGTCGGTGGCCATCCAGCCGGCGCCGAGCCCGATCTCGAGCCGGCCGTCCGACAGCAGGTCCATCGTCGCCAGTTCCTTCGCCAGCACGACGGGATGCTTGTAGTCGTTGTCGAACACCAGGGCACCGATGCGCAGGTCGGTGGTCGCGTCGGCGGCCGCCATGAGCGCCGGCACGGGCGCGAGTTGGTCGTCGAAGTGGTCCGGCATCGTGAGCACCGAGTAGCCGTTGGTCTCGCACCGTCGGGCGAGGTCGGCCCACTCGCGGCGCGAGCCGGCGGTCCAGGCCTGCACACCGAAGCGGAACGGACGGAGAGGGCGAGCGGGGTCGGTCATGGGGGCGCACGCTAGCGGTGGGTGACGGAGCCGGTCGCGCCCGCACCACTAGCGTGGTCGTCGTTGTGCGACCCGTTGCCTGGACCTTCCGCCTCGTCGCGATCGTGCTCGCCGGTGCGCTGCTGCTGTCGGCCGTCGTGATCTCGGCCGCACCGCGCCTGTGGCGCGTGGCGAACGCGCACGAGGAGGAGCCGGTCGCGATCCCGACGGACTTCGAGCCGCTGTCCCAACGCACGCTCGTGTACGACGTCGCCGGCAACGTGATCGCCGTGTTCGAACGCGAGAACAGCCAGCCGATCACGCTCGCCGAGGTGCCCGACAACGTGGTGCGCGCGATCCTGGCCGTCGAGGACGACGAGTTCTTCCTGCACAAGGGCGTCAACGTGCGCGGCCTCGTGCGTGCCACGCTGTCCAACTTCGCGAGCGACGCTCCTCGGCAGGGTGCGAGCACGATCACCCAGCAGGTGGTGAAGAACGAGCTGCTCGCCGGGCTCGAACGCGACGGCCGGTACAAGCTGTTGCAGGTGCACTACGCACTGATGCTCGAGAAGGAGATGTCGAAAGAGCAGATCCTCGAGCGCTACCTCAACACGATCTTCTTCGGCAACAACGCCTACGGGCTGCAGGCCGCCGCCGAGGTGTACTTCGGCAAGAGCGTCGCCGCACTCGACACGGTGGAGGCTGCATTCCTGGCCGGGCTCATCCGCTCGCCGTCGGGCTACGACCCGATCCGCCGACCCGAGCGATCGCGCGGCCGGTTTCGCCAGGTGATCGACCGCCTCGTCGACGTCGGGCTGATCCCTGCCGACCAGCAGGAGACGATCGCGGAGGGCTGGGAGCTGCCCGAGCAGCTGAAGGCACTCCCGACGTTCGACGTCCGCCCGAGCTACTACACCGAGGCATTGCGTGAGTACCTGCTCGAGCGGTCGGACATCCTCGGTGACACCGAGCAGGAGCGGGCCAACCGCCTGTACCGCGGTGGGCTGCGCGTGTACACGACACTGAACCCCGATCTGCAGCGCTACGCCGAGGAGGCGCGCACCACACTGCCCGCGAACGCCGCTGGCATCGACGCCGCCGTCGTGTCGATCGACGCGCGCACCGGCGCGATCCGGGCGATGGTCGGCGGCAGCGGCTTCAAGCCGCGTGTCGCCGAGATCAACATGGCACTGGTGCCCCGCCAGACGGGATCGAGCATCAAGATGTTCATCCTCGCGGCGGCGATCCAGGCCGGCGCCCAGCCCTCGGACACGATCGACGGCCGCCGTGGATGCCTCCTGCCGAACCCGGGTGATCCCGACAACCCGTTCCTGGTCGACGACGGCGTCGCCGGATCGCTGGGCACGCTCGAACAGGCGACGTGGGCCTCGCTCAACTGTGCGTTCGCCCGTCTGTCGCAGATCGTCGGTCTCAACCGGGTGGTCGACACCACCTACCGGATGGCCCGGTCGCCGTACCTGTACCGCGGTCAGCCCGACGACGAGCGCGAGCCGGTGCAGCCGTATGCCAGCTTCGCCACCGGCGCCAACGAGATGAGCCCGATGGACATGGCTGCCGGCGCGCAGACGCTCGCGAACAACGGCGTGCACCACGAGCCCTACTACGTCGAGTGGATCGACGACGCCGCCGGCACCCGCATCTACACGCACGTGGCGGCACCCGAGCAGGTGTTCGACGAGGCCACCGCGTTGACGACGACCAACATCTTGAAAGGGGTGCTCACCCGGGGCACGGCCCGGCGGGCGCTGAGCGAGTTCCCGTTCCCGGCGGCGGGCAAGACCGGGACCCAGCAGGACAACACCAATTCGTGGTTCGTCGGCTACACACCGCAACTCGCCACCGCCGTGTGGGTCGGCGATCCGGACGGCTACACCGAGATGAACCGCACCAACGTGCCCGAGTTCTACGACATCGACGGGGTGGACGCCGTGCAGGGCGGCACCTACCCGGCGCGCATCTGGGGCGCCTACACGGCACCGGCGTTGTACGGGCTGGCGCAGGAGGACTGGGCCTCGCCGCCGGCGTCCACCCGTCCGGCCGCCCGGCTGTATCTGCCAGGGGAGGAGTGTGCCTACCGCGTGGTGAGCGGGCGCATCGGCCCGGACGGCTCCGTGATCACCCAACCGCCGCAGACCACCGTCGCGACCCCGACCGGCGGCGACGAGGGCGGCGACGAGGGCGGCGACGAGGGCGGCGACGAGGGCGGCGACGAGGGCGACGGCAGTGACGGCGGTGACGGCGTGCCGACCGGGACGGACGTGCCGGCGACCACACCGAGTACGGTTCCGCAGGTGGTGATCCAACTCCTGCCCGACAGCACGACGATCCCGCCGGAGGTGGTCGACCCGACGGCGCCGCTGCCGTCGGTCGAGCCGAAGACGGCGGTACTCACGTGCGCCAAGCTGCCGGCCGGCGTGATCGTGCGCCAGCCCCGACCCACCACCGCGCCGT
This sequence comes from Acidimicrobiaceae bacterium, assembly GCA_020637235.1. GTDB lineage: Bacteria > Actinomycetota > Acidimicrobiia > Acidimicrobiales > Ilumatobacteraceae > VFMC01. The sequence goes on from JACJWG010000009.1 coordinate 4,879, forward strand.
GAACGGCCAGGCGATGCTCGCGCTCCAGCTGCTCGACTCGCAGCTCGACGCGCTGGAGGGCAGGCGCCGCCGGCTCCCCGAACGCGCCGCGGTCGAGGCAGCCGCCGCGGCCCACGCCACCCATGCGGCCGAGCGGACGCGACTCGAGGCGGTGATCGCCGAAGCCGGCGCGGCCATCGAGTCGGCCGAACGGGCCGGGGTCGAGCTCGACACCAAACGGGCGCGGCTGGAAGCGCAGCTGAAGACCGTCATCGCACCGCGCGAGGCCGAGGCGCTGATGAGCGAGATCAACGGGCTCGCCGCGAAGCACGGCGAGCTCGACGACGGCGAGCTCGAAGCGATGGAACGCCAGGCCGACGCCGAGTCGGCGCTGGCGGCACTCGCCGACGCCGAACCGGCACTGCTCGACGCCGTGGCGACGGCGACGGCCGCCCTCCAGGCCGCGGAAGCCGAACTCGACGCCGAGGTGGCCGACGTGCGTGCCCGCCGGGTGGACGCCGACGCAGCGCTCGGCGACGCCGAGCGAGCCACGTACACGTCGCTGCGGCAGCGGTACGGCGGCGTGGGCATCGCACAACTCGATCGGCGGTCGTGCACCGGCTGCCACGTCGACCTGTCGCCGATGGAGCTCGACCAGGTGAAGTCCACACCAGCGGGGGAGATCGCCGAATGCCCCAACTGCTCGCGGTTGCTCGTCGTCTGAGCGTCCGGCGATGGTGGTCTGGTTCGTCGCGACCTCGGTGCTCGCCGTCTACTACGTGTTCACCGATGTCCGATTCGACTACCGCTGGTTGATCGTCGGCGCGCTGCTGCCCGATGCCGTCGATCTGTGGACCGGTGGCGCGTGGGTGATGCACGGCCTGCCGAGTGCGGTGGTCGCACTGGCGCTCGTGATGGTGGTCACCGCCGGTCGCCGCCCGATCCGCCGGCGGCTGATCGCGATCCCGATCGGGATGATGTTGCACCTGGTGTTCGACGGCGCGTTCACCGACACCGACGTGTTCTGGTGGCCGTTCACGGGCGGATTCGGTGACGCCGAGGTGCCGGTCGTGGCCCGGGGGTGGTGGAACGTCCCCCTCGAAGTGCTCGGCGTCGGGCTGCTGGTGTGGGGGTGGCGGCTGTTCGGGCTGGCCGACGTGGAGCGCCGCCGGCACTTCTGGCGGACTGGTCGACTCACCAGCGTCCGCTGACGCGTCGGCACCAACGGAATTCACGCAAGATCCCCTCGTGCCAGCGCACCCGCGCTCCGATGATGACTGCGTGATGCAGCGGTCGACGGCGCCCAGCGGGAGTGAGGTCAGCAGGATCCCGACGTCGTCGAGGTCGCGCACCCGGCGGGTGGGCGGCAGCGGAGGTGGGCTGGCCACGGTGCTCGAGTTCCGGCCACGGCCCGAGCCCGCACCGGTGGAACTGCTCGGCTGGCACGACGCGCACCGGTTCGAGCGTGGCGCCCGGTACCGCGAGCAGCCGACCGGCCGGACGGGTTACTTCATCGGCGTGTCGGAGGTCCCCCCGCTCACCGCGATGGACCTCTCGCCGCTGGTGTTGCTGTTCCGCGACCCCGAGACCGGGGTGATGTGGATCTGCAGCGAGTCGGAGGCAGCGGTCGGGGTCGCCTACGAGCCGCTCACCTGGGACCAGTAGTTCCCGGTGGGGCCGGCCGCGGTGACGGTGAGTCGGCCTGTAAGCGGGCTTCTGTCGTGCCGTTGCCGGCACGGGTGACCATCCCTCTGTGCGATCCACCCGAGGGGTGTCCGGACCGGGGTCCGGACGGGCGAGCAACCCGTCCCCTCTGCTCGATCTTGCTCCGAGTGGGGTTGACCGAGCCGTACGGATCGCTCCGCACGCTGGTGCGCTCTTACCGCACCGTTTCACCCTCACCTGTGACCGGTGAACCGGTCCATCGGCGGTCTGCTCTCTGTTGCACTGTCCGTCACGTCGCCGCGACCTGGCTCTCGCCAGCACTCTGCTCTGTGGAGGCCCGACTTTCCTCGACACGGTCGCCGGCGGACCGACCCCGTGCCGCGGCCACCCGGCCGACTCACCGTCGGGGGCAGTGTACGCGACCGACGATCAGCAGGTGCCGTCGGTGAACTCGTAGACGAAGGTGTTGAAGCTCGGCGAGGCGAGCGCGATGTTCTGGCGCTGGCCGACCTCGTCCTGCGCACCGACGACGAGCGTCTGGCCGCCGAGCTGGCCGTACAGCGACGACAGCGCGTAGGCGGTCGGGATCTGCGGCGGCTCGGCCGGCGCCTCGATCTCGAGGTACCCGTCGGGCCGGCCGGTGATCTCCAGCGCGAGCACCGCGGCGTGGCGCGCGGCCTCGCCACCGATGGTGATCGCTGCCTGGCGCAGCGCCGGAGCCGACAGCATCGGCACGAAGGCCTGGTGGCTCTCGGCGATGTAGGTCTCCATCGCGAACATGGTGTTCAAGGCGTCGCGGGCGGGATCGTCGCTGGGTGCGACGGCGCCGTCGCCGTTGATCGCGCCGAGGATCGCCGGCACCGTCAGCTCCTCGAGGCGGGGGTTGCCGCACTCGAACGGTTCGCCACCCAGCTCGGCGACGGCGCTGTTGAGTGCCTCGGCGTCGGCGGTGTGGTCGGCGATCAGCAGGTCGATGAGCGCCGACGCCGACGACGGGGCAGCGGAGCGCAGCTCGCCGTACAGATCGATCATGGTGTGCTGGATCGATGCCGCCGTGCGCAGGAGCACCACGTCGTCGACCGAGCCGTCGGGCAGGTCGGTGGTGGTGGGCGCGACGCCGACGCGGCCGATGCCGGGTGACTCGGTGCCGCCGCATGCCGCGACGAGCGCTGCGGTGGTGACCGTGAGCCCGCCGAGGCGGAACAGCTGGCGGCGGTCGAGGCGCCGTTCGGCGTCGCCGGCGTGGGGGGGTTGTGTGAGATGGTTCACCGGGGTCACCCTTCTGCCGGTTCGAGGGGGGTGGCGTCGTTGACGACGTAGGCGTCGACCTCGGTGACACCCGACAGGTCGGCGAGCACGACGGCGTGGCGTGACTCGGCGATGACGACCGAAGCGATCAGCTTCGCGGCGTTGCTGCTGCGCAACGTGCCGATCAGCTGGGTGTGGGTGGCCACGAGCGTGTTCTCGAGGCCGAGCGCCGTCGAGATCATGCCGGATTGCGGGCCGGCGAAGGCCGGCTCGAGCTCGGTGACGAGATCGGCTGCCGGCGAGCCGGGTGCCGTCCGCCCGATCTCGGCGCCGAGCGCCTGCGAGTACGCGAGGTGGGCGTCTCGCACACGGCCGAGCACCGCCTCGGTGACGGGTCCGAGTTCGGTCGAGAGCGCCGTGGTGTACAACGACACGGCGGCGAGTTCGGCCTGCTGGGCGAACCGCAACAGGACGAGGTCGTCCTCGGTCGGCTGCCGCACCGGAGCCTCGTCCGGCGCCGCACCGGCGCGCGTGGCGAGACCGGGCAGGAGCGAGCCGGCGAGTCCGACCAGGCCGGCGCCGACGAGTCGGCGGCGCAGCCCGTGAGGCGATGCCACGTCGGCCGCGTCGATGACGGCCGGTGCGGGATCGGGCATGTCGATGTCCACGAAAGCGTTCGTCCTTTCAGTCGCTCCGGAGAGCTTGGTCGGCGCCGGGCGAGCGGAGCAATTCTAGGGAGTCCAGCCCGAGAGCCTAGAAGTCCAGCGCCGACAGGTCGGGTATCCACCGACGGGCCCGATCCGTGGCCTCGCGCCATCGGTCGCGGTCGACGATCTCCGAGGCGGGATCCGGCTCCACCCGTCCGGCGGGGCGCCACGCGGCGGCGACGTCGTCGAACGAGGTCCACTCCCCGACGGCCAGGCCGGCGAGGAATCCGGCGCCCATCGTGGTCGCGTCGGCGACCGGCGCGATCTCGACCGGCCGCTGCGCCGCGTCGGCGAGCGCCTGGACGAAGGTGGCGTTGCGGCTCATCCCTCCGTCGACGCGGAGCACGCCGATCGGGCGGCCGGTGTCGGCCTCGGCTGCCTCCACCAGGTCGGCGCCGCGGTGGGCGATGCCCTCCAGCACGGCGCGCACGACGTGCGGTCGCTCGGTCCCGCGGGTCAGGCCGAACAGCGAGCCTCGTGCCCCGTAGTCCCAGTGCGGGGTCCCGAGGCCGAGCAACGCGGGGACGTACACGACCCCTCCCGTGCTGGTGCACTGCGCGGCGACCTCGTCGCTCCCCGCCGGTGAATCGATCAACTGGAGGTCGTCGTGGAGCCAGTCGATGTTGGATCCCGCCGCGAGCATGATCCCCTCGACGCCCCACACCGTGTCCGCCGGATCGTCGCCGTGCGCCCAGACGACGATCGGGAAGGTGCCGTGGTCGCTGCGGTTCGCAGTGGCGGGTGCCCCGGGGCCGACGCACATGTCGAGCATGCCGCCGGTGCCGAAGGTGATCTTGACGTCGCCCGGTCGCACGCAACTCTGTCCGACGAGGCTGCCCTGCTGGTCGCCGACCAGCGCGGCGAGCGGGGGAGCGCCGGGAAGTGCCGTGGCCGGCGCCACCACCCCGGTGGTGTCGACCAGGCGGGGGAGCATCGCTCGCGGCACCGACAGCACCTCGAGCACCGTGTCGTTCCAGTCGGCGGCGTGTGGCGAGAGCATGCCGGTCACCGCGGCATTCGACCGGTCGGTCACGTGTTCCCGGCCACCGGTCAGGACCCACGCCATCCACGTGTCCACCGTGCCGACGCACAGGTCGCGGGTTCGCCCCGGGTCGAACTGGTCGAGCAGCGCGACCACCTTGGTGGCCGACTGGTTCGGGGCGAACGCGAGGCCGTGCTCGGCTCGGGCCGCCATGCAGGCGCCCACCGTGCGCAGGTCCTGCCAGCCGAGGCCGGGGCCGATCGGCTCGCCCGTCGCCCGGTCCCACAGCACGGTCGAGGCACGCTGGGTCGTCACGCCGACGGCCGCGACCGGCGCGCCGTGCTCGGCGAGGGCCGCGTGCGCCAGGTCGAGCGCCGTGGCCGCGAGGTGCGCGGCGTCGAACTCGACGAGACCCGGGAACGGCGTGTTCGGTGGGGTGCGGCGGTAGTGCACCGCGCCCAGGGTCGCGTCGGGGTGCATCACCGCGGCGCGGACGCCGGTGGTGCCGATGTCGATGACGAGCACACTCATCGTCCGTCGTCCTCTCTCCGGTGCGTCGTCGGACGCACGCCGTTGCGCAGCAGCACCATCCCGAGCACACCGCCGAGCACGCCGGCGAACAGGGTGGCCATCAGGTTGAACAGGGCAGCGAAGAAGTTCACCTCGTCGCCACGGATCAGCTTCACGGCGATGAACACCACCTGTGCGGCGAGATAGGTGGACGAGGCCGTGATCAGGGCGTGGGCGAACGGCAGCGATCGATCCTGTGCCCACGCCGCGACCCCGCTGCCGAGCACGAACCCGCCGAGGGCGCACAGGCTGAACAAGAAGGCCAGCCCACCGTCGTCGTTGCCGTCGGCCCACTGTGCTGCGATGGAGAACGGGATCGCGAACACCAGGCACACGGCCGCACCCTGGCGGATGGCGACCAGATCCCAGGTGAGTCGACCGGTCGGGTCGCTCACGGCCACGCCACCTCCCCGAAGGGGGAGGGCAGCCCGAGCTTGCCGGGGTTGAGGATGCCCTGCGGATCGAGCGCGTCCTTCACGGCTCGCAGCACGTCGAACGAACCGCCGAGCGCCTCGCGGACGAATCTGGCTCGGTTGAGCCCGACGCCGTGGTGGTGCGACAGGTTGCCGCCATGAGCGAGCACGGCGCGCTGCCCGGCGTCCCACATCGCCACGTACGTCGACTCGACCTCGTCGGCCGGCGGGGTGGCGGCGAAGGTGAAGTAGAGGCACGCGCCGTCGGCGTAGCTGTGCGAGAGATGGCAGGTGGCCGCCCTGGCGTGCGGGACCGCCAGCATGGCGGTGCGCACCTGGTCGAAGATCGGCACGAGTGCCGACCACGGTGCGGCGATCTCGAGCGTGTCGACGACGTAGCCCTTGTGCGTGAGTGCCTGGAGCGCGCTCGTGTCGTTGCGGTGGTGCGTCCACCGCTCCACCCGCTCGGGGCCGAGCGACGCCGCCTGCGCGCATTCCTGCGCCACGACCCGCATCGTGGCCTCGACGATCTCGGGGTCGCCCTCGTCGAGCACCAGCAACATGCACTGCGAACCGTCGCCGCCCTGACCGCGGGCGCTCTCGGGTGCGTCGTACAGCCGCAGCACCGCCGGCGTGGCGCCACGTTGCAGGATGCGACGGCACGCGTCGATGCCGGCGCCGAAGTCGCCGAACGCGTACGAGGCCATCGCCGGCGCAGCGGGGAGGGGATGGGTGCGCAACCACACCCGCGTGATCACCCCGAGCGTGCCCTCGCTCCCGACGAACAGCTGGGTGAGATCCGGTCCCACGGCTGCGGCGGGCGCGCCGCCGGTACGGATGGTGCTGCCGTCGGCGAGCACCACCTCGAGGCCGACCACCATGTCCTCGATCTTCCCGTAGCGGGTGCTGTACTGGCCGGCGCCTCGACACGCCACCCAGCCCCCCACGGTCGCGAGGTCGAAGCTCTGCGGGAAGTGGCCGACCGAGCACCCGTGTGCGGCCAGCTCGCGTTCGAGGTCGGGTCCGAAGGTCCCGGCGAGCACGTCCACCACGCCGGACGTGGTGTCGATCGAGCGCACCCCCTGCAGCGACGAGAGGTCGAGCACGACGCCGCCGAACACCGGGACCGACGCCCCGCACACCCCGCTGCGCCCGGCAGCGACGGTGAGCGGCAGACGGTGGTCGCGACACACCGCCACCACGGCGGCCACGGCGGCCACCGTCGTCGGCGAGCACACCACCGACGCCAGCTGCGGGACGCGGCCGGCGAGCGACCAGTGCATCGCGAGCGGCCACCAGTCGCGACTGGCCTCCGCTCGTTCGTCGATGTCGGTCGTGGTGGGGCACGCCGCGGTGAGCGCTGCGATCGCCGCGTCGGACACCGTCACGACGGTGGTGGCGAGATGTGCGTCGGAGCCCGTGCGTTCGATGGGTGAGGTGGGTCGCGTGGTCATCGGGATGCCTCGTTCAGGTGGGCTGCGGGTCGGCGGGTGCGGGCTCGGGGACGTGCATCGCGGCCGCCTCCTCGGCGCACGACCGCCGGAACGACGCCACCTCGCGAGCGATGTCGTCGTCGTCCCAGCCGAGGTGCGGCGCGATCAGCCGGGCGACGTCCTCGGCAGCGGCGGCCGCTGCGTCGCGGTCGGCGAGACGCGCCCGGGTGCGCCGGCTGAGCACGTCGTCGAGGGTGGTGGCCATCTCGTGTCGCACCGCCCACACGGCCTCGACCCGTCGGTAGGCCAGCCCGGGCACCAGGGGCTCGAGCAGCGCGGGATCGCCCGCAGCGAGCGCGAGCACCGACCGGGACTCGGCGCCGTGGCGGGCGAACAGGTCGGGGTCGTCGCCCCGACCCGGCGACCCCGCGCCGACGAGGCGCTGACGGCGGGTGCGGCACCGGGCGTCGCGGCCGAGTACCGACAGCACCTCGTCGACGGTGTCCTCGGCCATTTCGCGATAGGTGGTGAGCTTGCCGCCGGTGACGGTGACGACGCCCTGCGCGCTGCGGGTGATCCGATGCCGACGCGACAGGTCGGCGGTGCGGCCCGACGCGTCGCTCTTCACGAGTGGACGCAGGCCGGCCCACGCACCGGTGACGTCGCCGGCGGTGATCGGCCGCCCGTCGGCGGGGACGACCGACGCGTTCAGTGCCCGGAGCACGTAGGCGACGTCGTCGGCGGTGCACGGCGGGTCGTCGAGCGGACCGCGGTAGTCGGTGTCGGTGGTGCCGACGTAGGTGTGGCGGAAGGTGCCGTCGGGGCGAGGCCCCCACGGCACGACGAACAGGCTGCGGCGGTCCTTCGGCACCGGGATCACCACCGCGATGTCGTTGCGCACCCGCTCCCACGGCACCGTGAGGTGCACGCCCTTGGCGGGTCGGATGCCGTCGGGGTCCGCGCCCTCGTCGATGGCGCGCACCTCGTCGCTCCACACGCCGGCGGCGTTCACCACGACGCGAGCCCGCACGGGGAACCGGCGCCCGTCCGCCTCCACCACCAAACCGGACACGGACGACGATCCGTCGCCGTCGCGCAGCACGTCGATCGCCGCGCAGCGAGTGGCCACGGCGGCGCCGTGTGCCGCAGCGGTGCGTGCGACGGTGAGCACCAAGCGGGCGTCGTCGACCGCGGCGTCGAAGTACAGATAGGCGGCCAGCACCCGGTCGGCCGGCATGGTGGGCATGTGGGCGAGCGCCGCCGCCCGGTTCAGCCGGCGGTGCAGTTTGCCGATCCGCCAGCCGCCGGTGAGGTCGTACATCCACATCGCCGAGCCCAGCGCTCGCGCGACCTTGCGGTGGACGACGCTCGTGGTCTCCTGATCGGCGCCGGGCTTGCCGAGGATCGGGATCATGAACGGCATCACGCTCACCAGATGTGGCGCGTTCTTGCGTAGACGCTGACGCTCGCGCAGCGCCTCGTACACGAGCCGCACCTCGCCCTGTTGCAGGTAGCGGAGTCCGCCGTGCACCAGCTTCGAACTCTTCGACGAGGTGCCCGACGCGAGGTCGTCGCGCTCGATCAACGCGGTGCGCAACCCGCGCGTCGCGGCGTCGAGCGCCACGCCGGCACCGGTGATGCCGCCGCCCACCACCAGGACGTCGAACTGCTCGTGCTCGAGTCGGCGCAGCATCTGGCCGCGGTCGAAGGGCACGGAGGGCGCAGGCACGCTGGCATCGTACGCAGGGGCCGGGGGCCCGTGCGTCGTCCGGCGCGCGCGACGGCGTGCGCGAGCGGTGAGAGGTGCTCCCGATCTGCAGGAATTGCGAACGAGCAACTGTTGCGAATACGGTCCGTCCTCGTGCGGAACCCGGACGAGCTCGCGAGCGCCTTTCGCGCCGTCGGCCTGAAGGTCACCCCGCAACGGCTCGCGCTCTTCCGGCTGTTGCACGACAACGGCTCGCACCCGTCGGCCGAAGCCCTGCACCTGGCAGCGAGCGCCAGCATGCCGGGCATCTCGTTGCGGACCGTGTACCAGACCCTGAGCGACCTCGTCGCGATGGGCGAGCTGCGCCAGATGCAACTGTGCGCGGGCTCGGCCCGGTTCGATCCCAACGTCGACGACCACCATCACCTGCTCTGTGACCGCTGCCAATCGGTGCGCGACGTGTACGTCGATGGTCTCGGCGCCGTGACCGTCGACGCGGCGGCCTTCGGCGGGTTCCGGGTACGTGCCACCGATCTCGTGTTCCGCGGCCTCTGCGCCGAGTGCACCGAGTGCGCCGACGGCGCTGCGGACACCCTCGACCCCAGCATCCGGGCCACCCGGCCCGGATCTCCACACCACCACCACATCACCACCACAAAGGAAGCCACGTCATGAGCCTCAACGGCACCAAGACCCACGAGAACCTGAAGGAAGCCTTCGCCGGCGAGAGCCAGGCCAACCGCCGCTACCTGTGGTTCGCGCAGAAGGCCGACGTCGAGGGCTACCCCGACGCCGCCGCACTCTTCCGTTCGGTCGCCGAGGGCGAGACCGGTCACGCGCACGGACACCTCGAGTTCCTCGCCCAGGTCGGCGACCCGGCGACCGGCGAGCCGATCGGTGAGACCGAGGACAACTTCAAGTCCGCCGTCGCCGGCGAGACCTACGAGTACACCCAGATGTACCCGGGCTTCGCGAAGACCGCTCGTGACGAGGGCTTCGCCGAGATCGCCGATTGGTTCGAGACGCTCGCCCGCGCCGAGAAGAGCCACGCCGGTCGCTTCCAGCAGGGCCTCGAGGCCCTCTGATCCAGCACTGATCCAGCACGTCGACGCGAGTCGGGACCTCCGCCACCGGCGACGGTTCCCGACTCGTGCGACACTGGGGCGACGATGACCACCACCTACGACCCGAAGCACCCGAAGTACCTCGACGAGGCCGACGTCCGCGAGGAGCTCACCCGGGTGTACGACCTCTGCCACGGCTGCCGGCTCTGCTTCAAGTTCTGCACCTCGTTCCCGACGCTGTTCGAATTCATCGACCGCCACGACGACCAGGACGCCGGTCGGCTCACGCCCGCCCAGCAGGACCAGGTGGTGGACGAGTGCTTCCAGTGCAAGCTCTGCTACATCAACTGCCCGTACATCCCCGAGTTGCACGAGTGGAACCTCGACTTCCCGCGGCTCATGCTGCGCACCGAGGCGATGCGTCACAGCAACGGCCTGAAGAGCGCACGCAGCAAGGCCACGACGGCCGTCATGGGTCGCACCGACCTGCTCGGCAAGGTGGCCTCGGCCACGGCCCCGGTCACCAACAAGATCGTCGCCGCGCCCGCCGGCTCGCCGCTGCGCAAGGCGGTCGAGAAGGTGACGGGGGTGTCGAGCGTGCGGCTGCTGCCGCCGTACGCGAAGCAGCGCTTCTCGACCTGGTTCACGCGGCGCACCAAGGTGCGCATCAACAAGCGCCAGGGCCGGGTCGCAGTGTTCCCCACGTGCCTCGTCGAGTACCAGAAGCCCGAGATCGGTCACGACCTCGTGAAGGTGTACGAGCGCAACGGCATCGAGTGCAGCCTCGCCGACGGGGCCGGGTGCTGCGGCGCACCGTTCCTGCACAGCGGTGATCTGCCTGCGTTCGACAAGATCGCGCAGAAGAACGTGCGGGCGCTCGCCGACAGCGTGCGCAAGGGGATGGACATCGTCGTGCCCCAACCCACGTGTGGATACGTGCTGAAGAAGGACTACGTCGACTACGTCGGTGGCGACGACGCCCGCCTCGTCGCCGAGCACACCTACGACGCCGCCGAATACCTGATGAAGGTGCACAAGTCCGAGGGCACGTCGCTCGACGTGGTGTTCGAGGGCGACGTGCCCGAGACCATCAGCTACCACGTGCCGTGCCACCTGAAGGCGCAGAACATCGGCCTGAAGAGTCGCGACCTCATGAAGCTCACGGGCGCCAAGGTGAAGCTCGTCCAGCAGTGCAGCGGCATCGACGGCATGTGGGGGCTGCGTGCCGAGAACGCCGAACTGTCGGTGCCGATCGCCCAGAAGCTCGCCGACGAGATCCGCCGGTCGGGCGGCGACGTGGTGGCGGGCGACTGCAATCTCGCCAACACCGCCATCGCGGAGCAGACCGGTGAAGACCCGCAGCACCCGCTGCAGGTGGTCGCACGCGCCTATGGCATCGTGCCCGAGTCCCCGCGCTGAGCCGTCGCACCACGTATGAGCACCGACTCCCGATCCCGCAAGCTCACCATCGCCGACATCGCCGACATGCGCGCCTACGAGCGCGAGCGTGAGGCGTTGCGCGCTCGGGTGATCGACCTCAAGTCGCGCCGGCGGATCTCGCTCGGCCACATCGTCACGGTGATGTTCGAGAACCGCGACACGATGCGCCACCAGGTGCAGGAGATGGCGCGGGTCGAGAAGATCGTCACCGACGAGGGCATCCAGGACGAGCTCGACGCCTACAACCCGATGATCCCCGAGCCCGGCCAGTTGTGTGCCACGGTGTTCATCGAGCTGACGAGCGAGGAGCAGATGCGGTTGTGGTTGCCCCGCCTCGTCGGGATCGAGCGCAGCTTCGTCGTCCGCCTCCCCGGTGGCGGCGAGGTGCGTTCGATCACCGAGGAGCAACACGAGAGCCAGCTCACCCGGCCCGATGTCACAGCAGCCGTCCACTACGTGCGCTTCGAGTTCACACCCGAGCAGGTCGACGGCTTCGTGGAGGGCGTGGTGCTCGCGAGCGATCACCCGGCCTACGCCGAGGAGATCGAACTCCTCCCGGCGACGATCGCCGAACTGCGCACCGATCTGCTGCCCGACCCGGCCTGACCCGGGCTCGACCCGGGCTCACCTGTCGCCGCCGGCCAGGGGTGCCGATCGTCAAGGTGGGGCCACGCAGCGCGCGCACGATCGTCACCGAAAACGCGCAATTCGCCCCTTCCCAAAGCGACGCGTCCCGACCTAGATTCCCGGTTCGTGAGGCCGTGCCGGACCTCGCAGAACTCACCGACGGGGGACGAACGTGTCTGCCAACAAGATCGTGTGGCGCGAGCTCGGGGCGTGCCGGGGCTTGGAGCCGAGCATCTTCTTCCCGGACGACGACGACGATGCCGCCGACGCCAAGGCGGTGTGCGGTTCGTGCAACGTACGGGTGGCGTGTCTCGAGCACGCACTGACGATCCGCGAGAAGCAGGGTGTCTGGGGCGGCGCCACGGAGCGTGAGCGCCGCCGGATCATCCGGCAGCGCCGCCGGACCGCGTGAGATCGGGCGAACCCACCCGGGGACCTCGGGCGCGGTTCGCCTACGCTGCTGCGCCGTGACCGAACTGGACGAACACGGCGGCTGGCCCGCGCTGTTGACGGCGCTGCTCGACCGACAGGACCTCACGGCTGCACAGGCGCGAGCGGCGATGGCGACGATCCTCACCGGCGACGCCACGCCCGCACAGCTCATCGCCTTCGTCGTGGCCCTGCGGGCCAAGGGCGAGACCCCCGAGGAGATCAGCGGCCTGCTCGACGCCGTGCTCGCGGCGGCGACGATCGTGCCGCTGTCGGACGAGTTGCGCTCGCAGGCGATCGACCTGGTGGGCACCGGTGGCGACCGCAGCCACTCGATCAACGTGAGCACCACCGCCGCACTCGTGGTGGCGGGCGCCGGGGTGCCGGTCTGCAAGCACGGCGCACGGGCGGCGTCGTCGAAGTGCGGCGCGGCCGACGTGCTCGAGGCGCTCGGTGTGGCGCTGGAGTTGCCGCCGGAGGGGGTCGTGCGGTGTGTCGAGGAGGCCGGGATCGGTTTCTGCCTCGCGCCCGTGTACCACCCGGCGTTCCGCTTCGCCGGCCCGAGTCGGCGCGAGATCGGCATCCCGACGGTGTTCAACCTGCTCGGCCCGATGGCCAACCCGGGGCGAGTGCGCCGTCAGCTGATCGGGGTCGCGAACCCGCAGGTGGCCGAGCGGATGCTCGCATCGCTGCGCATCCACGGTTCGGTGAAGGCCTGGGTCGTGCACGGCCAGGGCATCGACGAGCTCACCACCACCGGTGAGTCGACGGTGCTGGCGCTCGAGGACGACCACGTGCGCAGCTTCACGGTCGATCCCGTCGAGCTCGGACTGGCCCCTGCGATCCTGGACGAACTCGAGGGCGGCGAGCCGCACGAGAACGCCGCGGTGGTGCGGCGGGTGCTCGGCGGCGAGCACGGTGCGCATCGCAACATCGTGGTGCTCAACGCCGGCGCGGCCCTGGTGGTGGCCGACCGTGTCACGACGCTCGCCGAGGGGATCGAACTCGCGGAGGAGTCGATCGATTCCGGCGCAGCGACGATCGCGCTCGACCGGCTGATCGCCGTGTCGCAGGCAGCGCTGGCGGCGCAGGGGACCACCGGCTCGTGATCGTGCGGGTGCCGGCGTCGTCGGCCAACCTCGGACCGGGCTTCGACACGCTCGGCCTCGCACTCACGCTGCCCGCCGAGTTCGGGCTCGTCCACGGCACGGACGACCGCGCCGGTGACGCGCGCGACGAGGGATCCGGCGCACCCGACGGGGCGCGGGTGTGCGATCGTCGCCATCCGGCCGCGATCGCGTTCGAGCGGTGTGGTGGTGTCGGCTCGCTGTGGGCGCGGAGCCCGATCCCGGCGGGTCGGGGCCTCGGGTTCAGCGGCGCCGTGCGGGTGGGCGGCGCGGTGCTCGCGCTCGCCCAGCGTGGGCGCGAGCTCGACGACGACGCGTGCGCCGAGGTGCTCGCCGTCGTCACCGACCTGGAGGGGCACGCCGACAACGTCGCTGCGTCCCTCGTCGGCGGCGTGGTGGCCACGGGCGGTGGGCAGGTGGTGCGCGTGCCGCTCGCCGTCGACCCGGCGATCGTGGTGTGGGTGCCGTCGACGGTCACCAAGACCGACGAATCCCGCCGCATCCTCGGCGCGCCCGTGCCGTTCGCCGATGCCGTGTTCAACGTCGGGCGGGTCGCGATGCTGGTGGGTGCACTGGCGGCCGGTGACGTCGCCGCGCTGCGGATCGCGTCCGAGGATCGACTCCACCAACCGGCGCGACTGGCGCTCGCCGCCCCGAGTCGCCACGCGATCGAGGTCGCACACGACGCCGGTGCCTGGTGCGCGTGGCTGTCGGGGAGTGGCCCCACCGTGGCAGCGATGTGTCCCGTCGCCGACGCCGAACGGGTGGTGGCGGCCTGGAGCGACGCCCTGCCCGGCGTCGGGCACGCCAAGGTGCTGCGCATCGATCACGAGGGCGCGCGGATCGAGCACCCGTACACTTGAGCCATGCCGGCCGAGCCAGACGCCGCAGGTCGAGAACCGACCGGCGAGCCGAGGGAGACGGACGTGCCGGACCCGATCGACGGACCGGACGTACCGGCGGCCGAGGTCCCCGACCGGGTGCTGGCATCGGCGCTCGAATTCGCCGTGGGCATCGCCGCGGCCGGGTCGAAGCTCCGTCCGCCGCTCGTGTCCCCGCCCGCGCTGCGGACCTTCTTCCGCTTCCAGAAGCTGCCGGCCAATGCGTTCGCCAAGGTGCGCGCCGCCGTCGAGGCGGACGCCGACTTCCGCCGCCGGCTCGCGGCGGCCGCGGCGGCGGCCCCCGAACTGCTCGACGAGGCCGGCATGGTGTGGCTCGCCCGTCCGCCGGGCTGGCAGACCCGTCTCGCCGGCCTGGTCGACGCCGTGGGTCCGAGCGATCTCGCCGCCGAGCTGCGCCGGGCCGAACGTCGTCGTGAGGCGGCCGAGCAGGCGGCACACCGTGCGGTGGCGGAGCTCGCGGTCGCCCGGCTCGAGCTCGCCCAGCGGGAGCAGGAGTCGCAGACCACGGCGGCGGCCACGGCGAAGTTGCAGCGACGCCTCGACGAGACACTCGCCTCACTCGATCGTGTCGAGAGCGAGCGTCGTCGGATCGAGTCGCGGCTCGCAGCGGCCGAGGCGGCGACCATCGAGCTGGCCGACGAACGCGACGCGGCGATCGATCGAGCCGCCGACGCCGAGGCGGTGCGCGACACGGTGCTGGCCGATCGTGCCGCCGGCGGTGGGGGAGCGGTCGAACGGGCGAGCGAGGCCGCTGTGCTCGCCGGCGCCGCGGCGGTGGCCGACGAGCTGCGGTCGCAGAGTG
This sequence comes from Acidimicrobiaceae bacterium, assembly GCA_020637235.1. GTDB lineage: Bacteria > Actinomycetota > Acidimicrobiia > Acidimicrobiales > Ilumatobacteraceae > VFMC01. Next base: position 19,975 of record JACJWG010000009.1, read on the forward strand.
CGGTGGTGCGCCGCGCCAGCGACGATCTCGATCGACTCGTGCGGCGCCTGCACGACCTCGAGCCGGCGTCGCTGGCACGCGAACTCGGACGCGCGCCGCTCCGACCCGCGACGCCGGGCAAGGCGCGGCCGCGGCGGACGCCGATCGCGATCCCCGGCGGTCTGTACGGCGACTCGCTCGCCGCCGCCGAGTTCGTGGTGCGCCACCCGGCGGCGGTCGTGATCGTCGATGGCTACAACGTCGCCAAGTTGCGTTTCCCCCGGCTCGCGCTCGAGGACCAGCGGGAACGCACCATCGATCTCTGCGAGGACCTCGCCAAGCGGTGGGGGACGAACGTGGTGGTGGTCTTCGACGGCGCCAACGCGTCGGGCATCGCCGGGACCACACGCCGCCTGGTGCGGGTGACCTACTCGCCGGAAGGGGTGATCGCCGACGACACGATCCGGGCCGAGGTGGCTGCGCTGGCCGACGACGTCGCCGTGGTGGTGGTCACCAACGATCAGGCGGTGATCGCCGACGTGCGCGCGGCGGGGGCGAACCCGGTGTCGAGCGACCGCTTCCTCGAACTCGCCGCCCGCTGACCACCCGAGTGCCAGCCGCCCACCCGAGTGCCAGCCGCCCACCCGAGTGCCAGCCGCCCACCCGAGTGCCAGAGGAACACCCGGGTGTTCCCGGAAACCTCGGGTGGTCGCGGGTCCGGGCCGGGGTGCGCTGTGACACCCCGGGCGCATGATCGGAGCCATGTCGACCGAGCTGCCGATCATCATCACCTGCGAGTCGTGCGCGATGCGCCACTCGGAACACTGCGACGACTGCATGGTCACGTTCCTGTGCGACACCGGTGAGGCGCCGCCCGAGGCCGTCGTGCTCGATCTCACCGAGGCGCGTGCGGTGCGCCTGCTCGCAGCTGCCGGACTCGTGCCTAGCCTCAAGCACCGTGAGGCCATCTGACCCACGGGTGCTCCCCGCCTCGCTCGACGACGCCTACGTCGACGAGCTGCGTGCGCTGGCCGGCGCGTACGGCATCACCCGCACGGGCGTGGCGCCGGCGACGGTGATGCAGCGGGCCCGGCGCGAGTTGGTGCGGCGTCGCGACGCCGGCCTGCACGACGGCATGCAGTTCACCTACAAGAACCCCGAGCGGTCCACCGATCCGGGCCAGGCGGTGCGTGGCGCACGTGCGGTGTTCGTCGGCGCCCGCCCGTACCTCGTCGATCTCCCGGCGGGGCCGGACGACACCGTCGGTCCGTCGGGCCTGCCGGCGCGCGTCGCTCGGTACGCCTGGGCCGATCACTACGCACCGCTGCGCGAGGGCCTGTGGGCCGTGGCGCGCCGGCTCCGTGCCGACGGCTGGAAGGCGGTGGCCTACGCGGACGACAACTCGATCGTCGATCGTGAGGTGGCGCACCTCGCCGGCCTCGGCTGGTTCGGCAAGAACGCCAACCTGCTGCTCGAGGGTGCCGGCAGCTGGTTCGTGCTCGGCAGCGTCGTCACCACGGCGCCGCTGCCACTCGCCGACCGTGTGGCCGCCGACGGCTGCGGCTCGTGCCGCCGCTGCCTCGACGGGTGCCCGACCGGTGCGATCGTCGCCGACGGCGTGGTCGACGCGAGCCGGTGTCTGGCGTGGCTCCTGCAGAAGCCCGGCTGGTTCCCACGCGAGTACCGGGCGGCGCTCGGCGACCGCATCTACGGGTGCGACGAGTGCCAGGAGGTCTGCCCGCCCACCGTGCGCCTCGGCGCCCGTCACGCCGCCACCGACGCGCCCGCCGGTTCGCCGGCGGCAGCATGGATCGATGCGCTCGACCTCCTCGAGGCCGACGACGACACGGTGCTCGCGCGCTGGGGGAGGTGGTACCTCGCCGACCGCGACCCGCGCTGGCACCGCCGCAACGCCCTGATCGTGGTCGGCAACGCCGGCGGTGACGCACGACCGGTCGTCGCCGCACGCGTCGCGACCGTGCTGAGCAGGTACCTTGCCGGCGATGATCCGCTCCTGCGAGGCCATGCCGTGTGGGCCGCGCGCCGCCTCGGGCGCGACGACCTGCTGCCGGCCACCGACTCCGATCCCGACGTGCAGGCCGAGTTGAGCGCGCCCCTCGGATGAAGCACCTCCTCGTCACCAACGACTTCCCGCCCAAGATCGGCGGGATCCAGTCGCTGCTGTGGGAGTGGTGGCGGCGCCTGCCGCCCGACTCGTTCGCCGTGCTCACCTCGCCGTACGCCGGCACCGCCGAGTTCGACGCCGCACAGCCGTTCCGCATCGAGCGCACCCGCGAGCCGGTGCTGTTGCCACACCCGCTGATGGTTCGGCGCATCGACGCCCTCGCGGCCGAGGTCGGCGCCGATCTCGTCGTGCTCGATCCGGCGGTGCCGCTCGGCGTCGTCGGCCCGTCGTTGCGGTTGCCCTACGACGTCGTGCTCCACGGCGCCGAGGTCACCGTGCCGGGGCGTCTGCCCGTCACCCGACCCGCGCTCGCCCACGTGCTGCGATGCGCTCGCCACGTCGTGGCCGCAGGCGGGTACCCGGCCGCCGAGGCCGAACGGGCCGCCGGGCGCAAGCTGCCGATCACGGTGGTCCCGCCCGGTGTGGACACCGACCGGTTCCGGCCGCTGACCGACCGCGAACGTCTCGACGCCCGGACCCACTTCGGGCTGCCGCACGACGCCGAGCTGATCGTGGCGATCAGCCGGCTCGTGCCCCGCAAGGGCTTCGACACCGCCATCCGCGCCGTCGCCCGGCTGCGGGACCGGCGCCCCGACCTGCTGCTCGCGATCTCGGGCGGCGGTCGCGACGAGTCGCGGCTGCGTGCGCTCGCCGCCGAGCTGCGGGCACCCGTTCGCTTCCTCGGCCGTGTGCCGAACGACGACCTGCCGCGGCTCTACGGCTGCGCCGACGTGTACTCGATGCTGTGCCGCAATCGGTGGGGTGGGCTCGAGCAGGAGGGATTCGGGATCGTGTTCGTGGAGGCCGCCGCCTGCGGAGTGCCACAGGTCGCCGGCGACAGCGGCGGCGCGGCCGAAGCCGTCGCCGACGGCGTCACCGGGCTGGTCGTACGGCGTCCGGAACGCGTCGACGACGTGGTGGCCGCCTACGTCGAACTGCTCGACGACCCCGAGCGCCGCCGGGCGATGGGACGCGCCGCTCGCCACCGGGCCGTGACCGAGTTCGCCTACGACGTGCTGGCCGAGCGGTTGGGCAGGTCGCTCGGCGCCTGGCCATCATGAACGACATGCCTGCCGCCCCGTCGTCGCCCGCACCCGTCCCGCCGGCAGGTGCCGGGCTGGTGCGCGCCGACGTCGTCGGTACCGTCGTCTTCGTCGCCGTGCTGCTGATCGGCGTCCCGCTGCGCGACGAGCGTCCGGCGCAGATCCTGGTCGGAGCGGTGTCGATGGTGCTGTTCACGGTCGGTGCGGTCGGCTGCCTGTGGGCCTACGTGTCGGCGCTCGAACGGTCGCGCATCGACGAGATCGGGGTCGCGAACCTGTATCTCCTCACCGGACGCACGGCACCTGCCCGGGTGAAGCGGCTGATGTCGGCCGTGCTCGGCGTGCAGGTCGTCGCCGCACTCACCGGGGCGATCGTCGGCGCCGTCGGGCTGGAGGGCTCGCAGGTGAACGCCATGGCCTTCGGTATCCTCGTGCCGATGTTCGGCCTCGCGATGAACGCGCTGTGGTCGGTCCGGCACGGCTCGTTCGGGCCGCGCATCGAACGGTCGGTCCCACCGACCAACCGCAAGATCGGCTAGAACGAGACACCTATGGCAGAGCAGGCCTCGCAGACCACGACGATCGCCGCGCCCCCCGAGCGCGTCTGGGCCATCGCCGCCGACTTCGAGCGGTACACCGAGTGGGCCAAGGACGTGAAGGACGTCGTCGTCCGCGCTCGCGACGGCGAGGGCCGACCGACCGAGGTCGAGTTCCGTGCCTCGGCGCTCGGCCGCAGCACCCACTACACGCTCGCCTACGACTACGCGGAGGCGCCCGCCCGGTTGGCGTGGAGCCTGGTGCGCGGCGACATCATGAGCACGATCGACGGCGCCTACGTCTTCACGGCCACCAGCGACGGCGGCACCGAAGTGCGCTACGACCTGGTGATCGAGCTCGTGGTGCCCCTGCCCGGTTTCGTGAAACGGCGTGCCGAGGTCCGCATCCTCAACACCGTGCGCGAGCTCCGAGCTCGCGCCGAGGCGTGACCGCTCCCGCAGCGGTCGGCATCGACGTCGGAGGCACCAAGTGCCTCGGGATCGCGCTCGACCACGACGGCCACGTCGTCGCTGAGCACAGGGTCCCCACCCCCGACACCCCCGAGGCGCTGGTCGCCACGCTGGCCGACATCGCCGCCACCCTCGGCGCCGACGGTGCCGCCGGGGTCGCGGTGCCCGGGCTGGTGAACCGAGACGGTGTGCTGCTCGCCGCGGCCAACCTCCGCGGCGTGAAGATGCTCGCGTTGCGCGACGAGCTCGAGGCGCGCACCGACCTGCGCTGGTCGGTCGACAACGACAACACCGTCGCCTGTCTCGCCGAGTGGCGGTTCGGTGCCGGTCGCGGCGTCGACGACCTGCTCCTCGTCGGCCTCGGTACCGGCATCGGCGGCGGCTTCGTGTGCGGCGGCGTGCTGCAACGTGGCTGCCACGGCTTCGCCGGCGAGTTCGGTCACATGATCGTGCAGGCCCACGGCATCTCGTGCCCGTGCGGACAACAGGGGTGCTGGGAGCGCTACGCCTCGGGATCGAGCCTGGCGATGCACGCCCGCGACGCAGCAGGCGCCGGGCGTCTCGACGCCGTGGTGTCCCGAGCCGGCGGCATCGACGAGCTGCGTGGTGAGCACATCACCGACGCCGCTCTGGCGGGCGACCCCGACGCGCTCGCGGTCATCGACACCTTCGCCGACTGGGTGGCGATCGGGCTGGTGAATCTCACCAACACCTTCGACCCCGGTGCGATCGTGATCTCGGGCGGCTTGTCGGCCGCACCCGAGCTGTTCCTGCCGCCGATCGAGCAGGCGTTCCACGCCAGCATGTACGGCGGCGACGACCGCCCCTGGCCGCGGCTCGCGTTCGCCGAGCTCGGCCCGCTGGCCGGCGGCATCGGCGCGGCGCTGCTCACCACGCTCTGACCCCCGCGCCGACGGTGCCCACCCCCGGTCAGGCGTCGGGTCAGTGCGTCGGGTCAGTGCGTCGGGCCGGTGTAGTTCTTGCGCGCCTCGTCGATCTCCCGCCACGCGGCGTCGCGACCCGCGATCCCCGCCGTCGACGAGGTCTTGCCCGGCTCGAGGGCCTTGTAGACCTCGAAGAAGTGCTGGATCTCCTCGACGAGCTGCGGGGTGAGATCGGACAGGTCCTCGACGTGCTGCCAGCGCGGCTCACGCGGCGGGACACAGATCACCTTCGCGTCCTCACCGGCCTCGTCGTGCATGTAGAGCACACCGATCGGCCGGGCCTGCACCCATACACCCGGGTAGACCGGGTCCTCGAGCAGCACCAGCGCGTCGAGGGGATCGCCGTCGCCGCCGAGGGTGTCGGGGATGAAGCCGTAGTCGGCCGGATACGTGGTGGCCGTGAACAGTCGCCGGTCGAGGAACACCCGGCCGGTCTCGTGATCGATCTCGTACTTGTTGCGGCTGCCACGAGGGATCTCGATGACCACGTAGATGCATCCGTCGGCGAGGGGGTTCGACATGGAGGGGAATGGTGGCACACCCGACCCCGGTTCCCACTCGATCCGCACGACGTGTGACCATCGACCCATCGCGGACGACCCTCGGCGCACGCCGGACGCCGACGCCCCGCCGATATCGAACCCCCGGATCGCGCCCGGCGCGTCGTAACCTGGACAGATGGAGTTCCGCCGCATCACCAACCTGCCGCCGTACGTCTTCACGATCATCAACAACCTGAAGATCGAGGCACGGCGAGCAGGTGTCGATGTGATCGACCTCGGGTTCGGCAACCCCGACATCCCGTCGCCGCAGATCGCCGTCGACAAGCTGGCGGAAGCGGCGCACATCGGCCGCAACCACCGCTACTCGCTCAGCCGCGGCCTCCCGAAGCTCCGCGAGGCCGTGGCGGCGATGTACGAGCGAAAGTGGGGTGTGCAGCTCGACACCGAGCTCGAGATCACCAACACGATCGGTTCGAAGGAGGGTTTCAGCCACCTGATGTGGGTGCTGCTCGACCGAGGCGACGCCGCGATCGTGCCCAGCCCGAGCTACCCGATCCACATCTACGGGCCGCTGTTCGCCGGTGCCGACCTGCGCCAGGTGCCGATGCGCCACCTGGCCGATCCCCGGGTGAGCGACTTCACCGCCGACTTCTTCGAGAGCCTCACCACCGCGTACGACGTGGGCTGGCCGAAGCCGCGGGTGCTCGTCATCTCGTTCCCGCACAACCCCACGGGCGCGGTCGTCGACCTCGACTTCATGCAGAAGGTGGTCGATTTCTGCCGCGAGCGCGACATGATCGTCGTGCACGACTTCGCGTATGCCGACGTCGGCTTCGACGGCTACCAGCCGCCGAGCATCCTGCAGGCCGAGGGGGCCAAGGAGTGTGCCGTCGAGCTCTACTCGATGACCAAGAGCTTCTCGATGGCGGGCTGGCGGAGCGCCTTCCTCGTCGGCAATCGCGACGTGGTGCAGGCGCTCGTGAAACTGAAGAGCTATCTCGACTACGGCCAGTTCCAGCCGATCCAGATCGCCGCGACGGTCACGATGAACGAGGCGCCCGACTACCCGGCCGAGGTCTGTGCGATCTACGAGAGCCGACGCGACGCGCTGATCGACGGGCTGGCCCGCATCGGCTGGGACATCCCGAAGCCGAAGGGCTCGATGTTCGTGTGGGCGCCGATCCCGGAGCCGTACGCCGAGATGGACTCGGTGGAGTTCTGCTCGCACGTCGTGCGCGAGTGCGAGGTGGCGCTGTCGCCGGGCGTGGGCTTCGGTCCCGGCGGGGAAGGCTTTGCACGGTTCGCGCTGATCGAGAACGAACGCCGCATCGCGCAGGGCATCCGCAACTTGAAGAAGGGCCTCACCAAGCTCGGCTGACGTCGGTCGTCGGGTTCACGCGCCCGTCACACGGGCGTGACGAACCCGGTCGCCGGCGTCGTTACGGTGCCGGTGTGGAGTCGTTCGTCGTACGCGTGTGGCTGCCCGATCGCCCCGGGGCGCTCGGGCAGGTGGCCAGTCGGATCGGCGCACTCCGCGGCGACGTGGTCGGCATCGACATCCTCGAGCGAGGCGGCGGGCGTGCCGTCGACGACCTCGTGGTGCACCTGCCGACGTCTGGTCTCGTCGACCAGTTGGTGGCGGAGATCACCCAGGTGGACGGGGTGGCGGTGGAGGACGTGCGACGGGTCGCGAGCGACCGGCCGGACTCCGGGTTGGTGGCGTTGGAGGTGGCAGCGGTCGTGGCGGAGGCCCCGATCGCCCGACGCCTGGAACGGTTGTGTCACGAGCTGGCGGGGCTCGTCGACGCCGACTGGGTGGTCGCGATCGACACGACGACGGGCGTGGTGTCGGCATCGTCGCACGACGGCACCGCGCCCGACTCGTCGTGGCTCGTCGCGTTCCTCGACGGGTGCCGGCACCTCGACGCCGAGCAGGCGGCGGGCGCGCCGGGCGATCTGGCATGGGGATGGCTCGGTGCTCCCGACGCGACGGGCGAGCGCGAGTTGGTCGTGGTGAGCGGCCGGCACGGCCGGCCGTTCCACACCCGCGAGCGCCAGCAGCTCGCGATGCTCTGCCGCCTGACCGCCGCGCTCGTCGACGTCGCCGCCTGCGCCTGCGCGTGACGCCTGACGCCTGACGCCTGACGCCTGGCGACCGGGCCGGGCGACCGGGCCGGGCGACCGGGTCGACCCGGTTGACGAATCGCCGGCGTTCGACACGGTCCGCGAGAGGACATGTCGAGGCTCAGGACGGCACACTCGGCGACGGCAGCAGGGCGACCGCGATCCGCCCCCGCTCGCGCGATCGCGGGCGCGGCAGCGACGCTGTCGTCGATCGTCGTCGCCCGCGCCGTGACCACGCAGGTGGATCGTGGGGAGGTGGCCGCCGTCCTCGTCGCCGTGCCGGCGCTGATCGCGGCCGTCGTCGTGGTGGCGCGGCTGGGATTGTGGGCGCTGGTGTGGGGCCCACCCCGCAGCCGACGCCCCGACCCTGGGGCGCGTGCCACGGCGGAGGCCGCACTCGCGGAGACCGAGATCGCCGTGCTCTGCGACGACCGGTCGTTGGTCCTCGTGCGGACCGCGGCGATCGCGGCCACGGCCGCGCTCGGTGCGCCCTCGCGCGTCGTGCTCGTCGGAGCCGACCCCCGCCTCGAGTCGGTCGGGCGGTCGTTGTCGGTACGGGTCGTCCCGGCCGGCCGTGGCGCAGCGGCGATCGTCGCCGCCGTCGGCGCCGCACGGCGCGACTTCCTCGTGATCACCGACGCCGGCCGCGCCGTGCTCCCGGGTGCGTTGCGCCCGGCGCTCGAACGTTTCGACGCCGAGACGGCCTGGGTGCAGGCCGACGCGACGGTGCCGCACCTTCGTTCGCTGCATCACCACGTCCGCCGGCGTGTGGGTTGGCCGTCGCTCGACGCACGAGACGCCATGCCCTGGTGGGGGTCCGACTCGATCGTGCGCGTCGCCGCGGCGCGCGACTGGCCGCTCGGTCGCGGCGTCGCGGCGTGCACGGTGGCGGCGCAGCGGCGCGGGCTCGTCGGTCGATGGCACGACGCCGCCATCTGCGTGGAGCAGACCGACGGGGATCCGGATCCGCACGCGGCGGTGTTCGCCCGAGCGGAGCGGTTGCGTCGCTGGCGCGGCGCCGGCTCGCCGCTGTGGGTCCCCGACCTGCGGCTGCGGCAGCGACTCGGCCATGCTGCGGTCCTCGCCGACGATCTCGTGGGCGTCGCCGCGGCCGCTGCCGTCACGGCACTGCTCGTCGCGGCGATCGCCACGGCCGTCACCGCCGACGTGCCGGTCGGGCTCGGCGGCTGGACGTGGGGCGCCGCTGCGTGCGTGGTGCTCGCGTGGTTGGGACGATGGTGGGGCACCGACGGGTTGGTCCGACCGTTCGCCTCGGTGCGCGCCGGCTTCGAGGACCTCCTGCCCTCGGTCGGGGCGCTCGTCGCGTCGTGCCGGCCCGCCGACCGATCGACGGACTCGTCGGTGGCCGTCGGCGCGACCGCCGCACGTCGGGTCCGGCGGCGACTGCTGACACTGGTGGTCGTGCTCGACGTGGCCGTGGTCGCCGCCGCGTGTCGCCTCGCCACGGCAGGCGCCGGGGGTGGCGCCGGCGTCGGTCGGGGCCACACGAGCACCTCCACCACCGACCGGGTGCTCGGCGTGACCGCGCTCACGCTGGCCGGCGTCACGGCGGTGAGCGGACTGCTCGCCGCGGCGAGGGTGGTCCGGCGCAACCACAGCGTGCGTGCCGAGCGACGGCTGCCGGCTTCGGTGGTGGCACGCATCGGCCCCCACCGAGGCCAGGTGCTCGACCTCGCGGCGAGCGGCTTCCGGGCCGAGTTCGCCGCGCCGGCCGAGCTGCTGTCCGAGCTGCCGGTGCGGCTCGACGTCCGCGGCCTGGCACCGATCTCGGTGCGCGCCCAGGTGGTGCGTGTCGAGCCGCGAGGCGATCGTTGGACGATCGGGCTCCGGCTGGTGACCGTTGGCGCGACCGATCACGACGAGTACCTGGCGCTGTGGCTGTCGCAGATGGTCGGCGCCGCCGAACAGCGGCCGAGGCGCCTGCACGACCCCGTCGTGGGGCGGTGGCCGGTGACGAGCGGTGGGGCGCCCGTGGTGCGGGTGCTGTCGGCGGCGGCGATGCTGCTCCTCGGCGTGGCGGTCCTGCCGGCGGCCACCGCGGGGGCGAGCCGAGCAGATCGTGCGAGCCGACCGGCGGCGACCTCCGACTCCGCGACCTCCGACCCCGCGACGACCGACCCCGCGACATCCGACCCAGCGGCGGCCGACCCCTCGGCGTCCGACGACGTCGGCACGACGATCGAACCCGGGAACGAACCCGAGATCGAACCCGGGAACGAACCCGACGACTCGGTGCTCTCGGCCGGTGGCGGACCTGCCGACGACGCGACGTCGGGGACACCGGCGGTGCGCCCGTCGGCCACCCGTGCCGGGCTCACCCTGGTGAGCACGATCGACGACCTCGACCGTCAGGTGGAGGGCGCACAGGTGGTGGCGCACGTCGTCACCCTCCATCACGACGACGGTCCGTTCGATGCCGTCGAAGGCGCCACCGTCACCGTCGTCGCCGGGGCCGGCGTCGTGCTCGACGGCTCGATCGGCGGGACCTGCGACGGCGCCGACGCCGCCGTCCTCGACACCGCCAGCTCGTCGACCATCGAGTGGCGGCTGTTCGAGACGGCAGCGCTCGCGCCCGGCGACGGATGCACGCTGCAGTGGTCGGAGCAGCTGCCGGCGTCGGCCGAGCTCGACGACGGGGCGGTCCTCGGCAGTGAGATCAGCGTCGACCGCGTCGAGCACGCACGTGGGGCCGGTGGGCCCGCTGGTGGCGTCGAGGGGCCGTCCGTGGTGGACGAGATCGTCGTGCGCCGCCCGACCGTGCAGGTCACCACGTCCGCCGGTGACGGCGTGCTCGACCGGCTCTCGATCGGGGCGCCGCTGCTGTGGCACACCACCGTGATCAACACCTCGCCACACCCGGCGAGTGCGTACGGGATCGATCTCGTGCAGACCCTGCCGCCGAACTGGACGTACGAGGCCACGGTGTCGGTGCAGCCCGCCCGCTGCGACGGCGCGCCGGTGGTGCTCGTCGACGAGGCGGCCGGCCGGCAGACGATCACCTGGACCGACCTGTGCAGCCTGGCCCAGGGGGAGCGGCTCGAGCTCGTGTTCACCGCCGTCGCATCCGACGCGGCTGCGACGACACCCGGCCTGGTGGACGGCGACGGCGGGCGGGTGCCGCACACGAGCGAGGTGGCGCTCACCGCGGAGGACGCCGGCGGGACCTCGCTCGGGCGCGCCACCGATCGGGCCAGCGCCTACGCCCAGGCCGTCGATCTCTCGGTGCGGCTGACCGACACCGGCATCGACGACGCGCCCGCCGACACGAGCCCCGCCATGTTGGTGGGCGGGCTCGGGCGCTACCGCATCGACGTGGGCAACGACGGACCCGACCCCACCGTCGGCGAGATCGCGGTCGATCTGGTGCTCCCGGCAGGGCTGGGTGTGTTCAGCACCGCCGGCGACGGATGGGTGTGCGCCACACCCGACGCGGCCGCTCCGCTCACCTGCACCACGGACACGGTGCTCGGCGCCGGCGCCGTGCTGCCACCGATCCTGGTGGCCGTCGCCGTGGGACCCGACGCACTCGCCGACGCCGAGGACCCGTCGGATCGGCACGTCGTCGCGGCGTCCGCCACCGTGCGCAGCGGGGCGGTCGACGTCGACCCCCGCAACGACACCGACGACGAGCAGACGCTGGTGCGTCGCGACCTCGCCGATGCCGAGCCGGTCGTGGTGTCGCTGGTGGCGGTCACGGGAGCTCGTCGGGTCGAGGTCGGTGACCATGTGGTCTACGACGCCGTGGTCACGAGCCAGGGTTCGGCCACCATCGCCCAGGGCGTGGAGGTGCGTGCCGAGATGCCGCCGGGGCTGCGGGTCGACGACCTGGCCGACATCGACGCCCCGGGCTGGACCTGCGATCTGGCCGCGGCGCGTGACGGCGGCGGCTCGTGGACGTGCACGCACCCCGGACCGATCGAACCCGGTGCGGTGCTGCCACCCGTGCGCGTGCGCGCCGTCGTCGCAGCCGAGGCGGTCTCGACGCTCGCGCCCAGCGCCGAGATCGAGCTCGAACAGCGGCTGAGCGCGCACGCGATCGGTGCGGCAGCGGTGGGTCGGTCGGCGACCGTCACGTGGACGCCCGTCCCGGTCACCCGCAACGCGGTCGTCGTGGTCGATCGTGGGGGCACCTGGCGGACCGGTGAGGCGCACCCGATCCGGGTGTCGGCCGCCACCGAGGGTCCCTCCGGCGAGTACGGGCCGCTCACCGTCGAACTGCCACTCCCGGACGGGACGCAGGTGGTGGGTGTCGACGACGGCGACTGGTCGTGCCGGCAGGGAGACGACGGCTCCGGTGTCCCCACGGTGGTGTGCTCGCTCGACCGGCAGGGCGTCGACTACGGCGCCGCGCTGCTCGAACCCGGCGTGGCGAGCACGCCGATCGAACTGCTCGTCGTGCCGGGCGACACGGCGACGCTGGTGTTGCGGCCGCGTGTCCGCGGCGCGACCGACCTCACCTGGCGAGCCACCGATCTGGAGGTCGCGGTCACGCGCCCGAGCGAGTTGACGCTCGATCTCGACGTCACGATGCCGGCCGAGACGATGCCGGCCGAGACGATGCCGGCCGAGACGATGCCGGCCGCACGGGTGTCCGTCGCGCCGGGTGCGACGATCGAACTCACCGCCGCGGTCGACAATGCCGGGCCCGCCTCCGCCGAGGGGATCGAGGTGGTGCTCGCCGTCCCCGAGGGGTGGCGGCTGGCGCCCGGCGACCGGGGCGGCAACTGGCGCTGCGACCAGGACGTCACGATCACGTGCACGCTCGACCCCTCGCTCGAGGTGGGCGCCACGGCCGTCGTGCCCGTCGTGATCACGCTCCCGACGGACGCTGCCCCGGGTGAGGCGTCGATCACCGCGGTGGTGGGTTCGCAGGCCGACGGCGACCTCGACGGGCGCACCGCCACGGTCGTGCTCGAGGTGCAGGCGTCGTCCGCGGAGCCGGCCCCGACGGCCCCGACGACCCCGACGACGTCGCCGGCGTCGCCGGCGTCGCCGGCGTCGCCGGCGTCATCGTCGCCGACGTCGATGCCGGCCATCCCGACGGCGTCGAACGTCACGCCCGTCGATCCGGCTGCACCGCTCGCGCAGCTCGCGGGATTCGGTGGCGCCGCGGGCGCGTTCGTGTTCGCGCTGGTGCTGCTCAGCGGTCGTCGCCGCCAGGGCTGGTGACCCAGCCCCGCGCACGCTCCACCGCACGCCGCCACTGGTCGTACTGCAGGTCGGCGAACACGGCGAGATCGCCGCCCGTCGGGACGAATTCGGCGTCGAGCTCCCAGCGGTCGGTCACCGATGCGAGCGAGGGCCAGACGCCCTCGGCCAGTCCGGCCAGGAACGCAGCGCCGAGCGCCGTCGTCTCCTGGTCGCGTGGGCGCCGCACCGTGACGCCCAGCTGATCGGCCTGCACCTGCATCAGCAGGTCCATCACCGAGGCGCCGCCGTCGACGCGCAGTTCGGTGAGCGGGGTCCCCGACGCCTGCACCATCGCGTCGACGACGTCACGCGTGCGGAACGCCATGGCCTCGATCGTGGCACGGGCGAGGTGGGCGCGGGTGGTGCCGCGCGTGATGCCGACGATCGTGCCGCGGGCGTACGGGTCCCAGAACGGACTGCCGAGGCCGGCGAAGGCGGGCACGAGATACACGCCGCCGGTGTCGGGCACGCGCTCGGCGAGCGGACCGATCTCGGGGGCGCTGTCGATGATCGACAACCCGTCGCGCAGCCACTGGATTGCCGCCCCGGTCACGAAGATCGATCCCTCGAGCGCGTAGGCCGTGGTGCCGTCGGCCAGGGTCCATGCCACCGTGGTGAGCATGCCCTCGGTCGGGGCCGGGCACCGGTCACCGACGTTCATCAGCACGAAGCTCCCCGTCCCGTAGGTGTTCTTCGCCGTCCCGGGGGCGAAGGACGCCTGGCCGAACAGCGCCGCCTGCTGATCGCCGGCGATGCCCGACACCGGGATGCCGGCCGGCACTCCACATCGTTCGGAGGTGACGCCGAAGCGCCCACTCGACGGGCGGACCGTGGGCAACGCCTCGATCGGCACGTGCAGCAGGTCGCACATCTCGGGCGACCACGCCAGCGTCCGGATGTCGAACAACATGGTCCGGCTCGCGTTGGACGGATCGGTGGCGTGCACCTCGCCACCCGTGAGGTTCCAGAGGATCCAGCTGTCGATCGTGCCGAGCGCCAGATCGGCGTCCGCGGCGATGCCTCGCTCGGCGAGCATCCACGCGAACTTGGTGCCCGAGAAGTACGGGTCGAGCACGAGTCCGGTGGTCGCACGTACGAGCGGCAGGGCTCCATCGGCCGCCAACTGGTCGCAGCGGGCGGCGGTCCGGCGGTCCTGCCACACGATCGCCCGACCGTGTGGTCGCCCCGTCGTGCGGCTCCACGCGACGACGGTCTCGCGCTGATTGGTGATGCCGATCGCCGCGACGTCGTCGCCGCCGGCACGCACTCGCTCGACCACCTCGAGCAAGGTGTCGCGCACCACCGCCCAGATCTCCTCGGCGTCGTGCTCGACCCAGCCCGGGGTGGGGTAGTGCTGGGTGAACTCCCGGTACGCCGAGATCGAGGGTGCGTCGTCGAAGACGGCACGGCTCCGGACGCCGGTCGTGCCGGCATCGATGGCGATCACACACGAACTCATCGACACCGGACACTAGCGACGAGCGACCCGCCCGCTCGGCAGAGTCGGGCGGCGTGGGTCGGCGTGGGGCGGCGTGGGTCGGAGCGGTTCAGCGTGCGTCAGCGGCGCTTCTTGCCCGTCGGACGGCCGCCACCGCCGGCCGTGCGCTTCGTCGGTGCGGGACGCGGCCGGCTCGGCGTGCGGGCCGCAGCGGGCGCCGCGGCCGCCTTCGCCGCCGCGTTGGCTGCGGCCTCGGCACGCAACTGCCTCATCGTCTTGCGCTGGTAGCCGAACTTGGCCAGCAGCGCGCCGATCGCGACGAAGATCGGGCCGCTCACGAGTAGCCCGGCGAGCACGCCCGCCTCGAGCTGGCCGAGCACCGCCAGCACGATCACCATGATGCCGATGTAGATCACCCAGTCGCGCACGAGTCGCGACCAGGGCACCGGGCGGTTGCGGTCCCAGGCCATACGGGCATCCTGGCATGCCGGACGTCGGCGGCGGCCATCCGGGACCGTCCGCCACCCGGGCCCGACCCGCCGGCGGGCGGATTTGTGTCCGGCGTGGCGAAACCCCCACATCAGGCGTCGCGACCGGTTACCATCGAGCCACGTGCGAATCGGGATCCTGACCGGTGGGGGCGACTGCCCCGGCCTGAACGCCGTCATCCGGGCGATCGTCCGCAAGGGCGAGACCGTGTACGGCGACGAGCTCATCGGCTTCCTCGATGCCTGGGACGGCGTGATGGAGCGGCGCACGATGCCGCTCGACGTGTCGTCGCTGCGTGGCATGTTGCCCCGAGGCGGCACGCTGCTCGGCACGCGGCGGGGGAGCCCCTACGACCATGTCGGCGGCCCGCAGCGAGTGGTCGACACGTTCCGCGAGATGGGCCTCGACGCGCTCGTCGTGATCGGCGGCAACGGCTCGCTCAGCGTCGCCTGCCAGATGCAGAGCGATTTCGACCTGCCGATCATCGGCGTCCCGAAGACGATCGACAACGACGTCGTCGGCACCGAGCTCACCTTCGGATTCACCACCGCGGTCCAGATCGCGACCGATGCGATCGACCGGTTGCACACCACCGCCGAGAGCCACGACCGGGTGATGGTGGTCGAGGTGATGGGCCGTCACGCCGGGTGGATCGCCACCCATGCCGGCATCGCCGGTGGCGCCACCGTGATCTTGATCCCCGAGCAGCCCTTCGACATCGACGCCGTCTGCGCGATCCTTCGTCAACGCCACGAACGTGGCCGGTACGCGTCGATCGTGGTGGTGGCCGAGGGCGCCGAGCCGGTGCCGGGCACGCTGCCGGTGTCGGAGAAGGTGTACGACCCGTACGGGCACGTGCGTCTCGGCGGCATCGCCGAGACGATCGCCCACTCGATCGAGGAGCGCACCGGCTTCGAGTCGCGTGTCGTGTTGCTCGGCCACATCCAGCGCGGCGGTACCCCGACCGCCTTCGACCGGGTGCTCGCCACTCGGTACGGGGTGGAGGCCATCGACGCCGTGCACCGCGGCGCGTGGGGTCGGATGACCGCGTTGCAGGGCAACGAGATCGTGATGGTGCCGTTGGCCGAGACCGTCGGCCGCACCCGTCCGGTCGACATCCACCTCTATCGCGACGTCGCCTCGGTGTTCTTCGGCTGAGCGGGCCGAGCCGACACAGCCGGTCTCGCGCGGGCTGCTGGTCGAACCCCGCGCTACTCGCTCGGCACGGCCGGGAAGGCCGGCTGCGTCGTCCGCACCAGTCCCGGGTAGTCGAACACCGTCAAGGCATCGGACTGCAACTGTCCGTTGACGTCGGGCCACGGCGTCGACTCGCCGTCGACGGTGATCCGCACCCCACGGACCCCGGAGAGCTCGCTCACGGTGTACACGACCTGGGCGAGTGCGAACACCAGCGCGTCGCCGGTGAGGGTGGCGAACGGCGCGCTCAGGTCGACCGTCACCTCGCCACCGGTGCGGGCGCCCCATCCGAGCAATTCGACACCGGCCGGGACGAGCGAGATGACGTCGGCGCTGCGCTCACGGTCGTTCGGCCCGGCGAACAGCACGGCGAGCACCGACGTCGGGTCGAGGCCCTCGGCCGAACCGACGTCACGCGACACCGGCACGAGGCGTGACGGCGAACCCGAGGCGTTCGGCACGACCAGGAAGATCTGCTCGGTGCCGACGGCGGCCGGTCCGGCCGATTCCTCGGTGCCGTCGGCGCGTTCGTCGATGATGTCGCGTGGCGCCGTGTCGCTGGAGATGCCGCACCCGGTGGCGGTCACCATGACGGCGAGTACGGCGCCGAGGTGTCGCCACGCTCGCGGGCGGTGCGATCGACACATCAGATGCCCACCTCCTCGGCCGGCAGTTCGAGCACGAACCTCGCGCCCGGCTCGGCGTCGCGACGTTCCTCCACCCACACCCGTCCGCCGTGCATCCGGATGTGCTCGTCGACGAGCGACAGGCCGAGCCCCGCGCCGTCGCTCGTGCTGCGCCGGCCGGCGACGGCGCCGCGGGCGAAGCGTTCGAATACGAGATCGCGTTCCTCGGGCGGCACACCGGGGCCGTGGTCCTCCACCGCGATCCACACGTGACCCACCGGCTCGCCCTCGTTGTCGGCCTCGCCCACGTACACGTGGGCGTCGCCGCCACCGTGCAGGCGGGCGTTGTCGATCAGGTTGGCGACGACGCGCGCCAAGCGGCGCCGATCGCCGATCATCACCATCCGTTCGCCGCGGTCGCTCACCGTGACCGGTGTCGCCGGCATGCTGCTCACCGAGACCGCGGCGCGGACGAACTCGGCCACGAGCAGGTCTTCGCGGTTCAGTCGGATCGCGCCGGCGTCGAACCGGCTGATCTCGAGCAGGTCTTCCACGAGGCCCTGGAAGCGTGCGACGTCGCTCGCGAGCAGGTCGAGCGCGGTCTGCGCGCGTTCGGGCATCTCGGTGCGGCGCGCCTGCATCACCTCGACGCTCGCAGCCAGGGTCATGAGCGGTGAGCGGAGCTCGTGGCTCACGTCGCTGGCGAACCGGGCGTCGCGTTCGACGCGGGCCTGGAGCGCGGACGCCATGTCGTTGAACGACATCGCCAGGGTGCGCAGGTCGGGGTCGTCGGAGGGTTCGAGACGGGTGTCGAGGCGGCCGCCGGCGATCAGCTGTGCCGCCTGCGCGGCGTCGGCGAGCGGGCGGACCGCGCGGCTGGCCGCGAACCAGCCGAGCACGACGCCGAACATCGAGGTGATCAACGCTCCGAAGAACAACGACAACCCCACCGAGGCGAGCGTGTCCTCGACCTCGCTGATGTCGACGGCCTCGAACAGCGCGCCGTTCGAGACGGGGTATCCGACGACGATCGCCGGCGCGCCGTCGACGGTGGTGATCATCCGGGCTCGCACGCCGTCGTTGATCACCCGTTCACGCAACGCCGGCGGGATGTCCTCGGAGGAGAACCCGCCGCGGTTCTCGAACCGCCCCCGGTACCAGACGACCGTCTCGCTGACGTTCTGGTTCTCGAGCGCGATGAGCGCCGTGGTGGCGTCGCCCGGGGCCCCGTTCAGGTTGGCCGCCACGGTGACGGCATGGTTCGCCACCTCGAGGGTCGCGGTGCGGTCGCGTTGGGTGAGCAGGCTCGAGCGGGTGAAGCTGTATGCGGCGGCGGCGAGGAACACCGCCAGCAGCAGCGCGCCGAACGAGAACATCAGCAGCACGCGTGTGCGCAGCCCGAGCCGCGCCGATCGTGCGCTCGTGGCGGTGGCGATCCAGCGCTGCAGCCGGGGCACGCGAGGCGCCTCGGACAGCAGTTCGGTCACGACTGCAGGCGGTAGCCGAGGCCGCGGACGGTGACCACGTGGCGCGGGTTCGCGGGGTCGGCCTCCACCTTGGTGCGCAGGCGCCGGACGTGCACGTCGACGAGCCGGCCGTCACCGAAGTAGTCGTAGCCCCACACCTTGTCGAGCAGGCTCTCCCGGCTGAACACCCGTCCGGGGTTCTGGGCGAGTTCGCACAACAACCGGAACTCGGTCTTGGTGAGGTGGAGTTCCTGGCCGTCGCGGAGCACCTTGCCCTCGTCGGGCACGATCTCGAGGTTGCCGAACACGAGCTTGGCGTGACCCGTCGCGATGGGGCGGATGCGGCGGAGCAACGCCCGGATGCGCGCCGACAACTCCTTCGGCGCGAACGGCTTGGTGAGGTAGTCGTCCGCGCCGGCCTCGAGCCCGGCGACGACGTCGTGGGTGTCGTTGCGCGCCGTCACCATCACGATCGGGACGTCGCTGGTGCGACGCAGGGTGCGACACAGCTCGAAGCCGTCGATGCCGGGCAGCATGATGTCGATCAGCACGACATCGGGCGTGGTTCGTGCGAACGACTCGATCGCCTCTTCACCACTGCCCGCCTCGTCGACCGTCCAGCCCTCGTCCTCGAGCGCCAACTTCACGGCGGAGCGGATGCGCTCGTCGTCCTCGACTGCCAGGATGCGTGTACCCACGGGTCACATGATGCCAGGCGCGGACCCCGACGGATGCGGCGCCGTCGCATCGGCGTCGCGATCGGCGTCGCGTTCGGCGTCGCGATCGGCGGTGGTCCATGCGTCGCGAAGCAGCTTCGCCAGGGGGTCGAACAGCGACGGATTGGCGACGAGCACCTGGCGAGGTGTGGCAGGACCACCGTGCAGATCGCCGGAACGGCATCCGGCCTCACGGGCGATGAGCTCGCCGGCCGCGACATCCCACGGGCCGAGGTGCTCCTCGACGTATGCGTCGACGCGACCGGCGGCGACGTGGCACAGGTCGACGGAGGCTGCGCCGAGGCGACGGAGGTCGCGCACTCGTGCCATCACGTGGACCAGGCGCCGGGCGTGCTGCTCGCGGCGCATCGGGTCGTAGCTGAATCCCGTCGCCAGCAGCGCCACGGCCGGGTCGTCCACCGAGCTGCACCGGATCGGCTCCCCGTTCAGGGTCGCGCCACCGCCCCGGGTGGCGGCGTACAGCTCGTCGAGCACCGGCACGTACACCACGCCGGCCAGGGTGCCGTCGTCGTCGGCGGCCGCGATCGACACGGCCCAGCCGGGCAGGTCGTACCAGAAGTTGGTCGTGCCGTCGATCGGGTCGACGAGCCACACCACGCCCGATCGTCCGGCCTCGTGCCCACCCTCCTCACCGACGATCCCGTCGTCGGGTCGGGCGTCGCGGAGCCCGTGCAGGATCAGCTGCTCGCTGGCTCGGTCCCAGGTGGTCACCATGTCCGTCGCGGTCGACTTCGTCTCGGTCGCAGGTCGCCCGTCGCGCCGTCCGGCTGCGGCGAGCGCCCCGGCGTCGCGGGCGAGGCGTTCGGCGAGCGCGACGAGCTCAGCGGCGTCGGCCGTCGCCACCGAGGGCCTCGCGGTGTTCGATCTCCCGCCACTCGCCGAGTGCGCGCAACACCAGCACGGCCACCACGCTCATGCCGCCGGCGGCGATCAGCGTGCCGGTCAACATGCCGATGCCGAGCGGGAGCCCGCAATCGCCGTCGCACTGCAGCTTCACGAGGGTGTAGCCGATCAGTCCACCGGCGAAGCCGCCGACGACGATGGCGGCGAACGCGGCGAGTCGTGCCGCCGGCGAGGGGAGTGCCGAGAGCGGACGGCTCGCGTCGGGGACGTCGGGGGGAGCCACGTCCCCAATCTACGCGGGCGTGTCGTGATCGCCGCCCGTCTCGCCGAGTAGCCTCCGGCGCCGATGCCGACGACGACCCCTGCACGCGTGACGGTGGTCGTGCCGACGTTCAACGAAGCCGACAACATCGAGACGCTCATCCGAGCGGTGCGCACCCAGCTCCCCGACGCCCGGGTGCTGGTGGTCGACGACGGCAGCCCGGACGGCACCGCCGACCTCGCCGCGGCGCTCGACGCGAGCCTCGGTTCGATCGAGGTGGCTCGGCGTACCGAGAAGTCCGGCCTCGGGGCCGCCTACCGGTTCGGCCTGCGCCGGGCGATCGACGACGGCGCGGAGATCTGCGTGCAGATGGACGCCGACCTGTCGCACGATCCGGCGGTGCTGCCGGCGCTCGTGTCGATCGTGGAACACGGCGCCGACGTCGCGATCGGCAGCCGGTACGTGCCCGGCGGCATCACGCTCGACTGGCCGCCCCGTCGCCGCTGGGTGTCGCGGTGGGGCAACCGGTACGCCGCTGGTGTGCTGGGCCTCGCGGTGAACGACGCCACCGCCGGATTCCGCGCGTACCGCTCGGCGGCGCTGGAACAGATGGAGTTCGACAGCGTGCGCGCCGAGGGCTACGGCTTCCAGGTGGAGATGACGTACCGGCTGGTGCGTATCGGCGGCAAGGTGGTCGAGTTCCCGATCACGTTCCGCGACCGGGCCGAGGGCGAGTCGAAGTTCTCCGGCTCGATCGTTCGCGAGGCGTTGCTGCTGGTGGTGAAGCTCTGGGTCGCGGACTTCGGGGGCCGGCGTCGTCGGCGGGCCCGGGGCGGCTGACAGAATCTCCCCATGCGACCCTGGCAGGTGGGCGGTGCCCTCATCCGGCGCGACGGAGGTCTGGTGCTGGTGGCGAACCGGCGTCGCGACCGATCGGTCGACTGGACCCCACCGGGTGGCGTGATCGACCCGGGCGAGTCGGTGCGCGACGGGCTGGTGCGTGAAGTGCGTGAGGAGACCGGGCTCGTCGTGCACGACCTCACTCGCTGCGCCTACAAGGTGGAGGTGCGGGCGCCGGGTCTCGACTGGATCCTCACCGTCGAGGCGTGGGAGGTGGAGGCCAGCGGTGACGTGTGCATCGCCGACCCGGACGGCATCGTCGAGCACTGCCGGTGCGTGCCGCTCGGCGAGGTGCTCGGCCTGCTGACGGCCAGCCCGCAGTGGATCCAGGTGCCGGTCGGCCACTGGCTCGGCCAGGACCTCGCGCTCGATGCCGCGACGGCTGAGTTCGGCTTCGTGCTGCACGGCACCGACCGACGCGACGCTCGCGTGGAACGGATGTGGTGACCGACCGCCCGGTGCTCGGGGCGGACGGCGGGCGGGTGATCCTGCACGTCGACATGGACGCGTTCTACGTGAGCGTCGAACTGCGGCGCCGCCCCGAACTGCGCGGTCGACCCGTGGTGGTCGGCGGAACCGGTCGGCGGGGCGTGGTCGCCGCCGCATCGTACGAGGCCCGCCGCTACGGGGTCTTCTCGGCGATGCCGTCGTCCACGGCGCTGCGTCGCTGTCCCGACGCCGTGTTCCTCCCCGGTGACCACGACCTGTACGCGAGCGTGAGCCGCCAGGTGCACGACATCTTCCACTCGGTCACGCCGCTCGTCGAACCGCTCGCCCTCGACGAGGCGTTCCTCGACGTCGGGGGCGCACTGCGGCTGCTCGGGCCGTCTCCCGATCCCGCCCGCACGATCGCCGATCACCTCCGCGCACGGATCGCCGGTGAGCTCGACCTGGTGTGCTCGGTGGGTGGCGCGACCTCCAAGTTCCTCGCCAAGCTGGCCTCGAAACGAGCCAAGCCGCGTGTCACCGATCGAGGTGTGGTCGCCGGGCCGGGCGTGGTGCTCGTGTCCCCGGGCGCCGAGCTCGACTTCGTGCAGCCGCTGCCGGTGGAGGCGTTGTGGGGCGTCGGCCCGGCCACCCTCGAACGGCTCCGGCGTCTCGCGATTCGCACCGTCGGCGATCTGGCCCGCACCGACGTCGACGCGCTGGTCGCAGCCGTCGGCCAGGCGCACGGCCGTCACCTCCACGACCTGGCCTGGGCGCGTGACGACCGGCCGGTCGAACCCGAGCGCGAGGCGAAGTCGATCGGCCACGAAGAGACCTACGCCCACGACCTGCACAGCTCCGACGACGTGTGGCGCGAGGCGGTGCGTCTCGCCGACGCCGTCGCCTCGCGTGTGCGAGCGAGCGACCAGGTGGCGCGAACCGTCACCCTCAAGTTGAGGTTCGCCGACTTCGTCACGGTCTCCCGGTCGCACACCGCCACGAGCCCGGTGACCACCGCGGCAGCGATCCTCGACGCCGTCGCGCCGATGCTCGAGCGGATCGAACTCGATCGTGGCGTCCGTCTGATCGGCATCAGCGTCAGCGGACTCGGTGAACGCGCCGAACAGGCCGAGCAGCTCTCGTTCGACGACCTGGCCGGGGAGCCGCTCGGCGTCGGTGACGAGACCGACGGCGGGCGCGGGGCGCGTCGTCCCAGCTCGCACGATTGGGAGACGGCCTCCGAGACGATCGACGCGATCCGGGGACGGTTCGGATCGGCCTCGATCGGTCCGGCCAGCTCGCTGGCCGCCGACGGGCTCCGGCTCGTCCGCCCGGGCGCCCAGCAGTGGGGTCCCGATCGGCCGGTACCGGATCGGCAAGACTGACGCGGCGACGGACGCGACGCGAGTGGAGGACAGGATCCCGTGTGCCGATGAATCCGGACGGGAAATGAACCCGAACACGACACCGCCCGCGTTGTCAGGTCGGGGTGAACGTGGAAGAATGGCCAAACCGGGGCCCGATCGGCGGTGAGGAGCCGATCGCCTGGTCGACAGGAGACGACATGCCGCTCTCGGAAGACGAACAGCGCATCCTTCGAGAGATCGAGGAGCAGCTCCACCGAGACCCGAACTTCGCGCGTGACCTGTCCCCGACGCGGGCCGGCTCTCGCCGGTCGTTGGTGGTCGCCGTCAGCGGCGGTGTCCTCGCCCTCGCCCTGTGCGTGCTGCTGCTCGGCGTCAGCCCCTACCTGGCGTTCGCGGCGTTCCTCGGCGCCCTCGCGGCCGTGATCGTCGCCGAACGTCACGTGCGGGCACTCGGCGACGAGGCGATGCAGCGAGTGGCGAACCTCCGCCGCACCGCCGCCACCCGCCGCGACCCCGACCGCTGACACGTTCGCCGGGCGGTCGGCGACGCTCGCGCCACCCGGCGCACACACCGCCCCGGCGCATCGGACACCCCGGCCACGGCGGCGTGCCCGCTCGGCTCAGCTCGTGCGGCGGCTCCGGTCTCCCACCAGTCGCTGGCGTTCGAGTCGCGGATCGAGCCGAGACCACAGCCGCCGGTGCCACGGCATGATCTCGCGTGACGTCCGGTCGAGCTGGGTGCGCAGCACCGCGGCGCGCAGCGCCGCCGATTCGCCCACGCCGGCGGGCGAGTAGATCGCCCGGGTGACGAACCGGGCGAGCTCGACGAGCGATCGGGCGTCGACCGGCAACTCCCGCTCGACCCGCCGCGCGTACTCGACCGGGGTCGCGCCGGCCGGGGCGGATGCGCCGGCCAGCTGCAGCGCTCCCACCGTGCCGTGCCAAGCGGCGATCACCTGGTCGGTCGGCGTCCGACCCGGACGTGTGACGCGGCGTACGACGATCGGCATCAGCACGGCCCACAGTCCGAGCGCCGCGAGTACGAGCAGCACCCACCCGGCTGTCCCGATGCCGGTTCCTCCGTCGGCCGTCGACGTGGACGGCGGCAGCGTGGTCGACGTCGGCGTGCCCGGCGCCTGGCCGAGCGGGTCGCGTTCGGTGGTCGGGGTCACCTGCGGTGCCGTGGTCGACGGCGCCGGCACCGGGTCGCCCGATCCGGGCTCGGTGGCACTCGAATCCTGCGCCGCGGGCACACCCGTCAGGTCCTCGGATCCGGGCGCACCCCGGCCGGGCGTCGGCTCGAACAGCACCCAGCCCACCCCGTCGAACCAGATCTCGGGCCAGGCGTGGGCGTGCTTGCCGAGCACGTGGAACTGCCCGTCGCTGCGCAGTTCGCCCTGGGTGAACCCGACGGCCACGCGGGCCGGCATGCCGAGCGAGCGCGCCATGACGGCGAACGTGCCGGCGAACTGCTCGCAATAGCCGATGCGAGCTCGCAGGAACGCCGAGATCGCGTCGTCGCTGTGGCCGCGCTGCACCTCGAGGCTGTAGTCGAACTCGTCGCGGAACCAGTTCTGCAGCGCCAGTGCGCGGTCGTAGTCGGTCGCAGCGCCGGCCGTCACCTCGGCGGCGAGGCCGATCGCCTCCGACGGCACACTGTCGGGCAGGTCGGTCATGTCGGCCCCGAGCCCGCTCGCCGTCGTCGCGCGCAGCAGATCGGGCGACGGCACGGCGACGTCGGACGCGATGTTGAACACGTCCCCCGTGGCGAGGGTGGCGCCGTCGTCGAGCAACAGGGTGTCGGTCTCGCCCAGCCACAGCAGGCCCGGCTGCGACACCTGGATCGGCTTGAAGGCCGCCGGGACGAGTTGGCCACCGAGGCGGTTGATCACGATCTGCTGCTGCACGATCCGAGCGTCGGGCCCCGGCTCGTTCAGCGTGCCGTCGGCGTCGTCCAACTGCCGTTCGGGCAGCTTCCACGTCGTGCCGTCGAAGACGGTGAGGCCCGTGCTGCGCCAGTACCGCCCGGCGGCGGCACTCGCGGTGAACATCTCGGTGTTGCTGCGGTTGACGAGCCGCGACCGGATGTCGACGAGCGGGCTGAGCACCTCGGTGACGTCGCTCTGGGTCTGCCGTGTCTCGAGCAGCGGTTCGGCGCCCGCACCCGGCAACCGGGGGCCGATCGCCGCCGCCCCGACCGCGGCCACGAGCGCGCACATCGCCGTGGCCGGCAACGCGGCGCCGACGGCGCGGCGTCGACGACCGAGCCAGGACTCGGCGCCGCCACCGTGGAGCGCTCGCAGGACGGCCACCACCACGAGTGCGGCCGCGAACCACAGTGCGGCCATCTCGATCCGCAACCGATCGGTCCCGAGCGCCGCCGTGAACACGAACAGCACCCCGCCCGGCACCACGGCCTCGGCCCGCCCGAAGGCCCGGAACGCGAATGCGTCGGCCAGGAGCGAGACGAGCCCGATGCCGAGCGCCGCAGCGAGCAGGAACGACCCCTCGCTCGGCACCGGCGCGACCGCCGTCGGGAACTGGCTCCACACCAGACGCAGGTCGATCCGGGCCAGTTCGAACGTGTCACCCGTGGGGAACCCGAGGGCCAGGGTGTCGCCGTAGAAGCTGATCGCGAGCAGTTCGCCCACCACCAGCAGCACGATCGGCAAGGCCAGCCATCCCGGCACCCGAGCGATGCGCAACACGATGCTGGCGGCGTGCACGCCCACGGCCATCAGGAGCAGCGTGGCGAGGAACGACCAGTCGGCGAACACCCGGCACATCGTCACCGCGGTCACCACGCTGAGGACGGTGACGGCGGCGCTGGCGACGACGTGGTCCACGTCACTCGGGCGCGCGCGGCGTGGCCGGCGCGCCGCCGACGTGGACGACGTGGACGACGTGGACGACGCAGCGGTCATGCGGGCTCCTGGACGGCGTAGCTGCGCGGCAACCCGGACGACATCGTGCCGGTGAGCTGGGCCCACCCGTCGTGGAACGCCTGCTCGCTGGTGGCGTCGACGACGAAGCGGTCGCGCCGTGTCGCGGACGAACGGGTGGCCACCACGACGAGCGTGTCGTCGGGGCCGAGCGACGCCCGGACGGTGGCGGCGAACGTGCCGGCGGGGGAGGGCGTGACCACGAGCACGATCCCCATGCCCTCACCGGCCTTCAGCGACGGCAGGTCGGCAGGGCGGCCATCCCCGCGCGAGACCGTCGCGAGCCATCGCAAGGTGATCGGCGCGACGTCGTGCCCGCGCAGATCGGTGTCGGGCGCGACGAATCGTGTGGCGAGCGCCGCGGCCGCAGCGCCGGTGACGAGGGATGCGGCGACCGACACCGCCCGTTCGAACGCCTCGTCGGCGTCGGCGTCGGCGTCGCTGCCGGTCTCGGCGTCGGCGTCGATGTCGGTGTCCACCGTGGTGTCGAGCACCACGGTGCAGCGCTTCACGCCCTCGAGCGCGGTCTCCTTCACGATCAGCTCCGGTGAGCGTGCCGAGGCTTTCCAGCTGATCCGGCGCAGGTCGTCGCCCACCACGTACTCGCGCAGCGAGTGGAACTCGCTGCCCGATTGCCCGTACGCGCGCATGCGGAGGTGGTCGCCCAGGCGTCCGGCCGATCCCCCGAGGTGGAAGCGCACCGGCGTGTGGCGGGGGAGCACGAGCAACTCGCTGCTCCCCGGCACGAGGAACGAACGGGACGCGAGACCGAGCACGTCGCGTCGTCGAGCCCGCATGGGCCCCACCCGCACGACGCCGCGTCGATCGGTCGGCAGCCGGTAGGCCGCCGTCGACCGCTCCTTCGGCCGCAGTGGGGCGAGGTTCATGGTGGCGCCACCGGTCGGGCCGACGGGTTCCCACAGCTGCAACACCGGGCTGCGTCGCGAGCCGGCGTTCGCCAGTTGCAGGTCGACGCGCGCGTGCTCGCCCGCCTGCACCGCCGACGGGTCGACCAGCCGCCGCGCGACGAGTCGTGGTGGCACGCGCATCACGGTCACCACCGCAACGACGACGGCGGCGAGCACGCCCACGCCGAGCACGTACAGCTCGACGATGCCGAAGACACGCCCGATCACGAACGCCGCGCCGGCGAGGGCGATCGCCCCCCACCCGCTGCGTGTGAGCACCCCGCCCTCGCCCCGTCAGCGACCGGTCGGGACCGGCACCGAGTCGAGGATCTCCTGCACCGCCCACTCCGCGGTGAGGCCGCGAGACATCGCGTCGGGCCGGACCACCACGCGGTGGGCGAGCACGGCCGGACCGACGGCCTTGACGTCGTCGGGTGTAGCGAAGTCGCGGCCGTTGGCGGCGGCGCGAGCACGTGTGGCGCGGGCGAGCTGCAACGTGGCCCGAGGCGACAACCCGAGCGTGAGTCCCTGGTGGGCGCGGCTGGTCTCGGCGATGTCGACCAGATACGCCTTCAACGGATCGGCGAGGTGGACCGATCGCACGGCGGCCGACATCGTGAGTACCTCGTCGCTGCTCACCACCGGCTGCAGCTCGGTCAGGGCGGCCGCGGCGCCGTGGCTGTCGAGGATGCTGAGCTCGGCGGCGCGGCTGGGGTACCCGAGCGACAGGCGCATCAGGAACCGGTCGAGCTGGCTCTCGGGCAACCGGTAGGTGCCCTCCTGCTCGACCGGGTTCTGGGTGGCGGCCACCATGAACGGGGACGGCAGGGCATACGTGCGTCCCTCGGCCGACACCTGGCGTTCCTCCATCGCCTCGAGCAACGCCGACTGGGTCTTCGGCGACGCGCGGTTGATCTCGTCGGCGAGCACGATGTTGGCGAACAACGGACCCGGCTGGAACACGAACGTCTCGGTGGCCCGCTGCAACACGCTCACCCCGACGAGATCCGTCGGCAACAGGTCGGGGGTGAACTGCACCCGCTTCCAGGTGCAGTCGATCGACGCGGCGAGCGCCTTCGCGAGGCTGGTCTTGCCCACCCCGGGGACGTCCTCGATGAGCAGATGGCCTTCGCCGAGCAAGCACATGACGGCGAGGTCGATCGCCTCGCGCTTGCCGTGCACGACACGGGCCACGTTGCCCGTGATCGCCTCGAACAACGACGCGAACGTCTTGCGGGGTGCACCGGGTGGGGGAGGTGGTTGCGACCCCGGAGGCGGATCGAACAGCGCCGTCATGGGAGCGCACCTTAGATGGTGTGTCGCGGGTTGTCCCTTCGGTCGGTGCGGTCGCTGCGGTCGCGGCGGCGGGTCGCTACTGTCGACCGACGATGCCCGACTCGCAGGGTTCACTCCACCTCGCCATCGACATCGGCGGTTCCAAGCTGACCGCCGGCATCGTCGACGCGCACGGCGTCGTGCTGCTGCGCGACCGGGTGCCGACACCCAACCGCGACGTCTGGCAGGCGCTCGCCCGACTGGTGCGACGCGTCGCCGCGGCCTCGCCCGCGCCGCCGGTGTCGTGCGGTGCAGCGTGCGGTGGGCCGATGAAGGTGCACGAGGGCGTGGTGTCGCCCTTGTACGTCCCGTCGTGGCGGGCGTTCCCGCTGCGTGAGCACCTGGAGCAGCTCACCGGCCTCCCGACGGTGGTCGACGTCGACGCCAAGGCGTTCGTGTCGGGCGAGGTGTGGCGCGGCGCCGCGCAGGGCGCGACCGACGTGATCGGCGTGATCGTCGCCTCGGGCGTGAGCGGCGGCATCGTGAGCAGGGGCGTGTTGCTCGGTGGCCGGTCGGGGAATGCGGGCAACCTCGGTCACCTGGTCGTCGAGCCCGAAGGCCGGCCGTGCGCGTGCGGCGGCCAGGGATGTCTCGACGCCTACTGCAGCCGGGCCGCGATCGAGGACGAGACCGCCCGCGCCGCGCAGCGAGCACCCCGGGCGATCATGGAGCGCACCGGCACGCTCGTCGGTCGGGCGCTCGCCTCCGTGATCGCGCTCGTCGACGTCCCGCTCGCCGTGATCGGTGGCTCGCTCGCACTCGGGTTCGGTGACGCGTTCTTCGACGCAGCCCGCCGCGAGGTGGAGGTGCGGGCACGACTCGCGAGCGGCAACGGCTTCCGGATCGTGCCGTCGTCGCTCGGACACCACGCCTCGCTCATCGGTGCCGCGGCGTTGGCGCGCGGGTCGGTTCGGACGGAGCTGACGAGGCCGGCTACCGGCGAGTAACATCGCGCCATGCGCCCGATGTACACCCCTGAAGCAGAGGCCTACCGCGAGAAGGTGCAGGCCTTCCTCGCCGAGAAGCTGCCCGCCGGCTGGCGGGGAATGGGCGCCCTCGAGGGCCAGGAGCTCACCGACTTCGTCACCGAATGGCGCCGCGTCCTGTTCGAGGCCGACTATCTGGCGCCGGGGTGGCCCCGCGAGTACGGCGGCGCCGGCCTGTCGGCGCTCGAGCAGGTCATCATCGGAGAGGAGTTCGCGAAGGCGGGCGTGCCCACCGGCGGTCCGAACGACGTGTTCGGCATCCAGATGCTCGGCAACACCCTGCTGCAGTGGGGCACGGAGGAGCAGAAGCGTCGCTACCTGCCCCGGATCCTGTCCGGCGAGGACGTGTGGTGCCAGGGCTACTCCGAGCCCAACGCCGGCAGCGACCTGTCGAACCTCGGGCTCAAGGCCCAGCTCGACGGCGACCAGTGGATCCTGAACGGCCAGAAGATCTGGACCTCGGCCGGCCACCTCGCCGACCACATCTTCACCCTCGCCCGCACCGATCCCGACGCCCCGCGACACAAGGGCATCTCGTTCCTGCTGGTCGACATGCGCCAGCCGGGCGTGGAGGTGCGCCCGATCAAGATGATCTCGGGCGAGAGCGAGTTCAACGAGGTGTTCTACACCGACGCCGTCACGCCGAAGGACGAGGTCGTCGGGGGCGTGAACAACGGCTGGGCCGTCGCGATGACGCTCCTCGGCTACGAGCGTGGCGAGGCCGCAGCCACCTTGCCGATCCGCTTCCAGGCCGAGGTCGATCGCTTGTTCCTGCTCGCGAAGGAGCGGGGCGTCGCGGACGACCCGCGCATCCGCCAGCGACTCGCGCAGGCCTACGCCAAGGTGCAGATCATGCGCTTCAGCGGGATGCGGGTGCTCACCCGGTTCCTGCAGGGCCACCATCCCGGCCCGGACGGCGCGATCTCGAAGCTGTACTGGAGCGAGTACCACCGCGAGGTCACCGAGCTGTCGGTCGACATCCTCGGCGCCGAGGCGATGGTGCCGACGGGTCGCCGGCCCTCGAGCGCCTTCCAGGCCGACGACGCCGGTGCCCCGAACAGCTCGTGGAGCTGGGTCGGCACGTTCCTGAACGCACGGGCGGGCACGATCTACGCCGGGTCGTCGCAGATCCAGCGCAACATCATCGGCGAGATGGTGCTCGGTCTGCCGAAGGAGCCCCGCTGACCCGCTGGCTCGCCGTGTCGGTCGCGATCGGCCGCCGACCGGCGCTGTGGTCCACGGCGTGGCGCCAGGCTCGCCGCACCGCACGCCCTGGTTGGTGGCGGCGAGCGCCCTTCCTGCCCGTGCCGGGCGGCGACTACCTGCGGTTCCGCACCATCACCCAGTACGGCGAGCCCGATCATCCGCCGGTCGTCATCGATGTGCTGAACTACCTGTCGTGGTGTCGGACCCAGGAGAAACTCCACCGGTGACCGTGGACGGGGATCGGTAGGTTCCACGGCCATGAGGAGCGCGCTGGTGTTGAACGCAACGTACGAGCCGCTCTCCGTGGTGCCGTCTCGTCGCGCTGCGTGCCTGGTGCTCGCCGACAAGGCCGACGTGGTGGAGGACGACGGCACCGTGCTGCGCGCCGCCCGCCTCGAGGTGCCGAGCCCGTTGGTGATCCGGCTGCGGTACGTGGTGAAGGTGCCGTACCACCGTCGGACCGCGTTGTCGCGCCGGGCGATCTTCGCTCGGGACGAGCACCGCTGCCAGTACTGCGGTGGTGCCGCCGATTCGATCGACCACGTGATGCCGCGTTCACGCGGTGGCCTGCACGTGTGGGACAACGTGGCTGCGGCGTGCCGACCCTGCAACCTGTCGAAGCGCGATCGGACGCCCGACGAGGCGGGGATGCATCTCGCGCGCCCACCCCGGGCGCCGCGCGAGCTCGCCTGGGTGACGGTGTCGGTGCCTCGGGTCCCCGAGGCCTGGAAACCGTATCTCGCCCGAGCGAGCTGATCGTGTCCGCCTCCGCCGGTCGACCGTGGCGCACCGGGGTCCGCCGTGCGACGGGCGGCGAGCTGCACGCACGTCGCCCCGACGGCGACGGTCGTGTCGCCGAGTGGTACGAGGTGACGCGACCGGCGATCGTGCTCGGCTCGGCGCAGCCCGAGGACGTCGTCGACCGGGTGGCCGCCGGCGCCGCCGGTGTCGACGTGGTCCGCCGGCACAGCGGCGGCGGTGCGGTGCTCCTGGTGCCGGGCGAGTTCCTCTGGCTCGACGTCGTGGTGCCGCGCGACGATCCGCTCTGGTCCGACGACGTCGGAGCGGCGATGTGGTGGCTCGGTGAGGTGTGGGCCGAGGCGCTCGTCGCCGTCGGCGCTCCCGGCGCTCCCGGCGCCACGGTGCACCGTGGCCCGCTGCAGCACACCCGTTGGTCGCGGCTCGTGTGCTTCGACGGCGTGGGTGCCGGTGAGGTGGTGATCGGCGAGCGGAAGGCGGTCGGCATCAGCCAGCGTCGAACGCGCGACGCCATCCGGCTCCAGTCGTCGCTGCACCTCGTGTGGCGTCCGGACCTCCTCGTGTCGCTGCTCGCGCCGGCCCCACATCTCCCCACCGCAGCCGACCTGCGCGAGCCCGTCACCCCCGCCGTCGCGCCGCCGGTGCTCCGCGCCGCCGTCGACCACGCCCTCTCGCTGCGCTGACCGCCGGCGGCCGCCGCCGCCGCGCATGCGTCGCGATCGACGCCGTCCCGGTGGGATCGGCCGTGGTCCGGGCGTTGTCCAGCCGCTGCCCGCGCTTTCCACGTGATTCCGACCGCTTCCACCGGATTCCAATTATTTCCAATTGTTTCCATGACGCCGACCACGAGGATCGCACCGGCGATCCGCTGCGGGGGACGGCGGGGTGCCGTGGGGGCCGGGTGGGGGAGAAGTGGGGAGAATGGTTGACGTGGTGGGGGTGAAGGGGGAAGAATGGGGATCTGGCGGAGATGCGGCGCGTCGTCGAGCCGCCAGCCGAGGCAGGCAGCCGGTCGTGACCGGCACGAGAAGGCAGGGATCGAGGTGAACAGCGCGTGGCGTACTTCGTCGGAACGCACGAGCGGCAGCTCGACGACAAGGGCCGCCTCGCACTCCCCGTGTCGTTCCGGACCCACCTCGGGGACCGGTGCTACC
Source organism: Acidimicrobiaceae bacterium (assembly GCA_020637235.1). GTDB lineage: Bacteria > Actinomycetota > Acidimicrobiia > Acidimicrobiales > Ilumatobacteraceae > VFMC01. Next base: position 52,012 of record JACJWG010000009.1, read on the forward strand.
TGGTGCACGGTGAGAACAACTGCGTTCGCGTGGTCCGCGCCGAGGACTTCGAGGCCATGGCCGACGAACTGAAAGAACGCGTCAAGCGCGGCGAGGTCAGCAAGCAGTACCAGCGCGTGATCGCCGCGAACGCCGCACCGGCCGAGTTCGACCGCCAGGGTCGGGTGAAGGTCGACGACAAGCTGCGCCAGTACGCGGGGCTCATGCCCGAGTCGAAGGTGTTCGTGATCGGCAACCTCGACGACATCGAGATCTGGAGCCCCGAGCGCTTCGAGCGTGTCACCGAGCTCGGCACCACCGAGATCGCCGGGACGCTGTGATGCGCATCGCCACCGAGACCACCGCCGGCTCGTGCCGGCTCGACATCCGAAAGGAGACGAGGCACCGCGACACGTTCGGAACCCGTGGTGCATCTGCAGTTCGCCGGCCGGCAAGATGGACAGCCCCACTCCGCCCGCTTGCCGTCTGCTCGACCGGGGAGACATCCCGGCGACACCCGCCGACCGGCGGGCTGCAGATGCCCCACGCCCCGACCGCCGACCGGTCTCGATGACGCAGGACGACACCGTCCCCGCCGACGATCCCGCCGACGATCCGGCCGCCGTCGCACTCGGCGGGCCCGACGGCTTCGACCACCGGCCCGTGATGCTCGACGAGATCGTCGAGGTCTTCGCCTCGGTACCGGCGGGCTGGGTGCTCGACGCGACCCTCGGTGGTGCCGGGCACGCGGCGGCCCTGCTCGAGGCGCACCCCCAGGTGCGGATCCTCGGCCTCGACCGTGACGCCGACGCGCTGGCCGTCGCCACGGCACGGCTGGCTCGCCACGGCGAGCGGGCAGCGACGGCACATCTGCGCTTCGACCACCTCGACGACGCCATGGAAGCCTTCTCCATCGATCGCCTCGCGGGCGCGCTGTTCGACCTCGGCGTCAGCTCGCCCCAGCTCGACCGCACCGACCGAGGGTTCTCGTACCGGCACGACGCCCCGCTCGACATGCGGATGGATCGCCGCGAACAGTGGACCGCGAGCGACATCGTGAACGGCTATGACGAGCGCGAGCTCGCCTCGGTGCTGCGCCGACACGGTGACGAACGCTTCGCCACCCGCATCGCGCGCGCGATCGTCGCTGCTCGTCCACTGGAGTCGACCACCGAGCTCGCCGAGATCGTGGTGACCGCGATCCCTGCTGCGGCTCGCCGCACCGGTGGGCACCCGGCGAAGCGCACGTTCCAGGCGATCCGGATCGAACTCAACCGCGAGCTCGAGGTGCTCCCCGTCGCCCTCGATCGGGCGATCGAGCAGACGATGGTGGGCGGTCGTGTGGCCGTCCTGTCGTATCACTCGGGGGAGGACCGGATCGTGAAGGAGCGCATGCGCGCGGCGGCGACCGGCGGGTGTGAATGCCCGCCCGAACTGCCGTGCGTGTGCGACGCCGTGCGCACCGTGCGTCTCGTGCGTGGCGTGCCGCGCACCCCCCGCGAGGCCGAGCGCGCCGCCAACCCGCGGGCCCGCAGCGCACGCCTGCGCGTGGTGGAACGGATCGAGCCCACCCGCCGCGACGGCGCCGAGCCGGGACGGTCCTGACCATGGCCGTCGCCGCCCGCCAGCCCGCTTGGCGTGAACACGCCGCACCGGTGGCCGTCCCCGGTCGCGTCCGTCGCCGGCCGGCCGGTCGTGCCGTCGCCACCCGGCGCCACGGCGCGCTCGCCGACGGCCCGCAGCCGCTCGTGCGGGCCACGGTGGGCATCCGGGTCAGTGACCGCCACCTCAGCCTCGTGCAGCCCCGGGGCCGGCGGTTCACCCACCTCGCCGTCGTCGCCACGGTGGTGATCGGGCTCGCGATGCTCGGTGCAGCCGCTTTCCAGACCCAGCTCGCCGACCGTCAGGTCGAACTCGATCGCCTCGACCGCGAGATCCGGTCGTCGCGTGAGCAGTACGAGGTGCTGCGGCGTCAGCGGGCCGAGCTTCGCTCGCCCGAGCGACTCGGCCAGATCGCCTCCGCCAACGGCATGATCCCGGCGCGCAGCAGCACCGTCGTGCCGATCGGCGCCGACGTGATCGCCACCGTGGTGGCGGCGACCGGCGACATCGATCCGGGTCTGCTCGGCGACGGGCGCACGACCCTCGACGACTTCCGCGACGTCAAGGCCGTCACCTCGGGTGACCGCATCGACGCCGAGGCCACCGACCCGGCCGCTGCACCCGACGCCACCGGGGACCCCAGTGAGGACGCCGGATGAGGACGCACACCGAACGCGAACGGGTGCCGACCCCGCGCACCGTGACCGCCGACCCACGACGTCGTGCGAGCACGCCGCACGTCGCCGTCGCCGGTGCCGGCGCCGCTCGTACCGCGGCCACCCGCACCGCGGCCACCCGCACCGCGGCCACCCGTGACGCGGCCACTCGCCGGGCGAACGCGCGAGCGACGCCCCACCGCCCGACCGGCGGCGAGGCGGTCCGTCGGGACGCCCGCCCCGGTGCCCGCGCCGATGCACGCCCCGGTGCACGCCCCGGTGCCCGCCCCGCCCTGCAGCGGCGCAGCCACGTCACGACCCGATACGACGACGTGGCCCGCCGCCGCCGGCGCGCCACCGGCGGTCGACGTGTCGATCCCCGGCGAGCCGCCGAGCGACCGGCGCTGCGCAAGCGCGTCGTCAAGGTGCGCACCCGCCGGCACCACTTCCGTGCCGGCGAGACGGCCACCCGGTTGCGCGTGGTGCTCGTCGTCACCTCGCTCGTGTTCGTGGCGATCATCGCTCGGGTGGTCTGGCTGCAGACCCGAGACGCCGACGCCCTGCGCGAGGCCGGCCGAGCGCAACGCACGAGTGAGACGACACTGCGGGCCGACCGCGGCGTCATCTTCGACCGCAACGGCGACGAACTCGCGATCTCGGTGCCCTCGACGACCGTGATCGCCAATCCTCGCCTGGTGGGCGACCCCACCGGCACCGCACAGGCACTGGCGACGGTGCTGGCGCTGTCGCCCGAGCGCCAGCAGAAGTTGATCGACGCCTTCACCGCGAAGGAGAGCTCGTTCGTCTACGTCGCACGCCAGGTGAGCGACGACCTCGCCGAGGCCGTCGACCTCCTCGACCTGGCCGGCGTCGACCTGATCCCCGAGGACCAACGCACGATGCCCTCCGGCGCCGTCGGCCAGAGCGTGATCGGCAAGGTCGACATCGACGGTGTCGGCATCGCCGGCATCGAGATGCAGTTCGACGACCTGCTCACCGGCGTCGACGGCGAGACCACGCGCCAGCACGACCGGGACGGGCGCTCGCTGCCCGGGTCGGAGACGATCACCGTCGCCCCGATCCCCGGCCAGGACATCGTCCTCACGATCGACCGCTCCGTGCAGTACGCGGTCGAGCAGGCGCTGCTCGAACAAGTGGCGAACCTCGGTGCCCGTGGTGGCTCGGCCGTGGTGATGGACACCGACACCGGGGAGATCATCGCGATGGTGGGCGTGCGCACCGGCGAGGACGGTGTCGTGCGCGTGACGAGCGGCAACATCGCCGCGGTCGACGCCGCCGAGCCCGGCTCGGTCGTCAAGGCCATCACGGTCGCGGCCGCGCTCAACGAGGGCACCGTCACACCGGACACCATGTTCCACGTGCCGTACCGCAAGAAGTACTCCGACGGCGAGCTCCACGACGCCGAGGTGCATCCCGACTACACCTGGCCCGTGCACCAGATCCTCGCCAAGTCGTCGAACATCGGCACGATCGAGGTGATGCTCACGATGGGGGAGACCCTGCGTGACACCAAACAGCTGCTCGGCACGTACATGCGAGCGGTCGGCCTCGGTGAGAAGACGGCGCTCGATTTCCCCGGCGAGTCGCGCGGCCTCGGCGTGGACTGGACGAAGTGGGAGGGCACCGAGCAGTACACCGTCTCGTACGGGCAGGGCATCGCGTCGACCTCGATCCAGCTCGTCAGCGCGATCAACGTCATCGCCAACGGTGGCGTGTACGTGGCCCCCAAGCTCGTCGGTGCCACCATCGACGCCCACGGCGAGCTCACCGAGACCGACCCGAGCGGCAGCCACCGGGTGTTCCGCCCCGAGGTCGCGCAGCAGGTGAACTACATGATGCGCGACGTCGTGTGCACCGGCACCGCGAAGCTCGCGCAGGTGGACGGCGTGTCCGTCGCCGGCAAGACCGGCACCGGCCTGAAGGCCCAGGACGGCGGCGGGTACGAGGACGAGAACGGCAACCGCAAGTACTACTCGTCGTTCGCCGGCTTCTTCCCGGCGGAGGACCCGCAGGTGACCGTCCTGATCTCGATCGACGAGCCCCCCGGCGATGCCGAACAGCAGACCCGTTTCGGCGGCACGGCCGCTGCGCCGGTGTTCGCCGACATCGCCCCCACGATCATCCACGAGATGAACCTCACGCTGCCGGCGACGGGCGGCGGCTGCGCGGGCTGACCGCGATGGTGGCGGAACGAACGCTCGGCGACGTGCTCGACGGCGTCCGCGGCGGCCCGGCCAGGACGCTGGTGCCACCCGGCGGCGGGACCGACGACTCGGCCCGTGCGACCGTGGTGCGCGACATCACGCTCGACTCGCGCGAGGTGCAGCCGGGCACCCTGTTCTGCTGCGTGCCCGGCGAACGACGCGACGGCCACGAGTTCGCGGCCGGCGCCGTCGCGGCGGGCGCGAGTGTGTTGCTCGTCGAGCGCCGGTTGCCGCTCGACGTGGCGCAGGTGCTCGTCACCGACGCTCGTTCGGCCACGGGCTGGGCCGCCGCATCGGTGTTCGGGCATCCGGTCGACTCGCTCACCATGGTGGGCGTCACCGGCACGAACGGCAAGACCACCACCGCGCACCTGATCGGGCACGTGCTGCGCGCCACCGGCCGCCGGACCGAGGTGTTCGGCACGCTGTCGGGACGGTTCACCACGCCGGAGGCGCCGGCGCTCCAGCGGGCGCTCGCCGGGTGCCGTGACGACGGGTTCGACGCCGTGGCGATGGAGGTGTCGTCGCACGCGCTCGCGCTCGGCCGGGTGTCCGGTGCCCACTTCGACGTGTCGGTCTTCACCAACCTCGGGCGCGACCACCTCGACTTCCACGGCACCGTCGAGCGGTACTTCGCCGCCAAGGCTCACCTGTTCGAGGGGCAGTTCACCGACGTCGGGGTCGTCAACACCGACGACGTCCACGGTCGCCTGCTGTTCGACACCGCATCGATCCCGCTGGTGCCGTTCTCGATCGACGATCTCGTCGACGTCGTGGTCGGTCCGACGTCGCACGAGTACACGTGGCGCGGTCGGCGCGTCCGGGTGGGGCTCGGGGGCGGGTTCAACGTCATGAACAGCCTCGCCGCGGCCACCGCCTGTGCGTCCCTCGGGATCGACGAGGCCGAGGTCGCGGCGGCGCTGTCCGGCGCACCAGCCGTCCCGGGACGGTTCGAGCCCGTCGACGCCGGTCAGCCCTTCACCGTCCTGGTCGACTACGCCCACACCCCCGACGGTCTCGAGGAGGCGCTGCGCGCGGTCCGCGCCGCCACCGACGGCGACGGCCGGGTGATCGTCGTGTTCGGCTGCGGCGGCGACCGCGACCGTGAGAAGCGTCCGCTGATGGGATCGGTGGCCGCACGACTCGCCGACGTGGTCGTGATCACCTCCGACAACCCGCGCTCGGAGGACCCGCTCGAGATCGTGGATGCCACCCGTCGCGGGGTGCCCGACGACTACCGTGGCCGAGTTGTGACCGAACCCGATCGACGGACCGCCATCGGCGCGGCGCTGCGCTCCGCCCGCCCCGGCGACGTGGTGCTGATCGCCGGCAAGGGGCACGAGACCACGCAGACCATCGGCGATCTCGTGCTGCCCTTCGACGATCGTGCCGTCGCTCGCGAACTGCTCGCCGAGCAGGAGCTCGGGGGCGGGAGGTGATCTCGTGATCGCCGTGATGATCGCGGGGGCCACCTCGATGGTCGTGTCGCTCGTCGGCACCCGGTTCCTCATCTCGTTCTTCCGCAACCGCGGCAAGGGTCAGCCGATCCTCGGCAAGGAGGATCGCGGTCCCGAGCACCACATGAGCAAGCAGGGCACGCCCACGATGGGCGGGTTGGCGATCATCGTGGCAGCGTTCGCCGGGTGGCTGATGGCGCACCTGCGCGACCGGCTCGCCTTCTCCGACCAGGCGATGATCATCTGGTGCGGGGTGCTGATCATGGCCTTCATGGGCTTCCTCGACGACTACATCAAGATCACGAAGGCCCACAACCGCGGCATCTTCTGGAAGCGCAAGAGCTGGATCACGCTCGCCCTGGCGATCGGCGTGGCGGCCTGGCTGGTGGCGGGCACCGGCATCAGCGAGACGCTCAGCACCACCCGCGCCACCTACCCCGGGTGGACGTTGCACTCGGTGGTCTGGATCGTGTGGGCCGGGGTGATCATCTGGGCGACCACCAACGCGGTGAACGTGACCGACGGGCTCGACGGTCTCGCCGGGGGCTCGGCGATGATGGGGTTCGTCGCCTTCGCGATCATCGGGTACTGGGCATTCCGCAACCCCGACATCTACGGCGCCGTGGTGAACCCGCTCGACCTCGCCACCGTCGCGGCCGGCTTCGCCGGCGCGTGCGCCGGGTTCTTGTGGTTCAACGCCGCGCCGGCGCGCATCTTCATGGGCGATGTCGGCGCGCTCGGGGTCGGCTCGGCGCTGGCGCTGCTCTCGCTCGGCACCAACACACAGATGTTGTTGCTGCTCATCTGCGGCATCAACGTGATGGAAGCCGGATCGGTCGCGGTGCAGATGGGCGTGTTCAAGGCGTCCGGTCGCAAGAAGCGCCTGTTCCGCATGTCGCCGATCCATCACCACTTCGAGCTGCTCGGCTGGCCCGAGACGACGGTGATCATCCGGTTCTGGATCATCCAGGGCGCCTGCGTCGCGCTCGCGCTCGCCCTCTTCATCGGCGACTTCACCCGCCTCGAGGGGCTGCGATGACCGAGACCGCCCTCGTGTACGGCGTGGCGGTCGCCGGCGCCGCCGTCGCTCGCGCGCTGGCCGCCCACGGTCACCGGGTCGTCGTCGCCGACGACGCGCCCGACGACACCAAGCGGGCGCTCGCCCACGAGCTCGGGTCCGAGCTCGTCGAATGCCCGGACGACGACACGATCCGCCGACTCGTGCGCGACGCCGATCTCGTGGCGCCCGCGCCCGGCGTGCCGGAGACGCACGACGTGGTCCGTCACGCCCTCGCCGCCGACGTTCCCCTGCGGACCGAGATCGATCTCGCCTACGAGTGGGAGCGCGACCGACCGGGTGGTCCGCGTCCGATGGTCGCCATCACCGGCACCGACGGCAAGACCACCACCACCGTGCTCACCGCAGCGCTGTTGGCCGCCGGTGGTCTGCGGACAGCCGCGGTCGGCAACACCGAGGTGCCGTTCGTGGCTGCGCTCGACGACGACGTCGACGCCTTCGCGGTCGAGTGCAGCAGCTTCCGGCTGTCGTGGATCCGATCGTTCCGTGCCGAGGCCGCGATCTGGTTGAACCTCGCCCCCGACCATCAGAACTGGCACACGTCGATGGCCTCGTACGAGGAGGCCAAGGCGAACGTGTGGCGACACCAGCGGACGACCGACGTGGCGGTCGGCTGGACCGGCGACCGTCGCGTGATGGCACGTCTGGCCGCCGCCCCGGGCCGCCACGTCACCTTCGGTCTCGACGCGGGCGACCATCACGTGATCGCCGCCGAGCCGACATCCGTGAGCGGCGTGCGCACCGGCGGCGCATCCGGCTCACGAAGCACCGCTTCCGCCCCCGAGGGACGGCTGTTCGCCGACGTGCTCGGACCCTACGCGTCGGTCGCGTCGCTGCGGCGCCGGTTCCCGCACGACGTCTCCAACGCACTGGCCGCCGCCGCCGCTTGTCTCGAGGCCGGCCTCGTCGGCCGCGACGCCATCGACGCCGGGCTCGCCGAGTTCCGCGTGCCGCCGCACCGCATCGAGCCACTCGGCGAACTCGACGGCGCCCAGTGGTACAACGACTCGAAGGCGACCTCGCCGCACGCGGCGCTCACCGCGATCCGGTCGTTCGACTCGATCGTGCTGATCGCCGGCGGGCGCAACAAGGGCCTCGATCTCGCCGCGCTCGCGTCGGAGGCATCGCGGGTGCGCAGCGTCGTCGCCGTCGGCGAATCGGCGGGGGAGATCGAGGCCGCGTTCGCAGGACTCCGGCCCACCGTGCGGGCGACGTCGATGGGCGAGGCCGTCGAACTCGCCCGTCTCGCCGCTCGACCCCGCGACGCCGTCCTGCTGTCGCCGGCGTGCGCCAGCTACGACTGGTATCCGACCGGTGGCTATCCGGCACGTGGCGACGACTTCCGCCGCCTCTTCCACGCACAGCCGGGCGCACCCGGTGAGGTGAGCCGATGAGCACCCCCGGCATCGCCGTCCGCCGCCGTCAGGCCGCCGAACGGGCCGCCGCGCTGCGGCGCCACCCCTCCGCCGGTGCGTCGCGCCGCGACCACCTGCCACCGCCGACCACGTTCTACGTGATCGCGCTGGTCGTCACCGTGTTCACCATGCTCGGCCTGGTGATGGTGCTGTCGGCGTCGTCGATCCGGCTCTTCCACGACGGGGTGTCACCGTGGCGCACCTTCAACCGTCAGGTGGTGTGGGCGATCCTCGGCACGGTGGCGCTGTGGATCTGCGCCCGGGTGCCGTACCAGGCGTTGCGACGCTTCGTCGTGCCCGGTCTCGGCATCGCCACGTTCTTGATGCTGGTGCCGTTCCTGCCGGGTGTGGGCCTGGAGGTGAACGACGCGAGCTCGTGGGTGTCGCTCGGTTCGCTCAGCCTGCAACCGAGCGAGTTCATGAAGCTCGCCGTCCTGCTGTACTGCGCCGATCTGCTCACCAAGCGCGACGCCGAGATGCACGACCTGACGCGCACGTTGAAGCCGACGATGCTCGTCGCGGCACTGGCCGCCGGGTTGTGCCTGTTGCAGGGCGACCTCGGCTCGGCGATCGTGCTCGCCTCGATCGTGTTCGCCGTCGCCTTCGTCGGCGGCACGCCGCTCGTGCCGATGGCCGGCGCTGCCGCGCTCGGCGCGGCAGCCGCCGGCGTGTTCGTGCTCTCGAGCCAGCGGCGGATCAACCGCTTCACCGCGTTCTTGGACGTCGCCGGCAATCGCGACCACCTGAGCTACCAGACGTACCAGGCGATGATCGCGATCGCGCAGGGCGGCACCACCGGTGCCGGGCCGGGCCGTGGCCTCAACAAGCTCGGCGACTTCCTGCCGCTCGCGCACAGCGACTTCATCTTCGCGGTCCTGGCCGAGGAGCTCGGCCTGATCGGCGTGATCGCCGTGGTCGGCGGGTTCCTCGTGCTCACGTACTGCGGTGTGCTGGTGGCCAACGCCGCCGCGGATCGGTTCGGCCGGCTGCTCGCCGGCGGCATCGTCGGCTGGTTCGTGGTGCAGGCGACGATCAACATCGGCGGGGTGGTGGGCCTCATGCCGGTGACCGGACTCACCCTGCCGTTCTTCTCGGCGGGCGGCAGCTCGCTGTTCGTGTCGCTGGCGGCGGCCGGACTGCTCCTCAACGTGGCCCGCCACGCACGATGACCCACGCGGTCGTCACCGGCGGCGGCACCTCGGGACACGTGTTGCCGGCGCTCGCGATCATGGATCGGCTGGTCGCTGCCGGTCATGATCCGGGGGAGCTCCATTACATCGGCACCGATCGTGGGATCGAGACGCGACTGCTCCCGCCGACCGGGTACGGGCACACCTTCCTCGACGTGATCGGGCTGCAACGAGCGCTCACCCGACGGAACCTGGCCGTGGTGCCGAAGCTGATCCGTGCCACCCGTCGCGCCGGTCGACTCCTCGGCGAGCTGCGTCCGGCCGTCGTCGTCAACGTCGGCGGGTACGCCAGCATGCCGGCCACGCTCGCGGCGTTCCGGGCGAAGATCCCCGTGGTCGTCGTGAGCTACGACCTCCGCCCGGGCCTCGTCTCGAAGCTCGCCGCCCGGCGAGCGACCGCCGTCGCCGCCGCGTTCGCCGCGTCGCCCTTGCCCGACACGCGCCTCACGGGCGCGCCGATCCGGCCCGAGATCATCGCCGTCGACCGGATCGCCGGACGTGCCGCGGCGCGCGCCGAGCTCGACCTGCCCGACGACCGGTTCGTCGTCGCCGTGTTCGGCGGGTCGCTCGGGGCCAAGGCGATCAACACCGCGGTGGCCGGCCTCGTCGCTGCGTGGGAAGCCGACGGCAGTGGGAGCGACGTGTGCATCCACCACGTCGTCGGTGACCGGTGGCTCGTCGAGGCGCCCCCGTCGCGAGATGGTCGAGCGGGCATCATGTATCGCGTGATCGGCTACGAGGACCGGATGCCGCAGCTGTACGCCGCTGCCGACCTGATGATCACTCGCGCCGGCGCGAGCACGATCGCCGAGCTCGCCGCCACCGGCACACCGGGCATCGTGGTGCCCTGGCCCGGTGCCGCCGAGAACCACCAGCTCGACAACGCCCGCACGCTCACCGACATCGGTGCCGCCGTGCTGCTCGAGGAGTCCGAGTTGTCGGCCGCCTCGCTCGCCGCGCTCGTCCGCTCGCTGCACGACGACCCGGCTCGCCTGCGTGCGATCGGCGCCGCGGCCCGGGCCGAGGGCGAGCGGCACCGCGGCGATTCCCTCATCCGGCTGATCGACGACGTCGCCGCCGGCCGAGCCGACGAGGTGACCACGTGACGACCCCGACCCCACCGCTCGACCTGTCGACCCCGCAACGTCTCCACGTGGTGGGTGTCGGCGGCCCGGGGATGAGCGCGATCGCGATCGTGCTCGCCGAGATGGGCCACCGCGTGAGCGGGAGCGACATCCGGGAGCGGGCGATCCTCGACCGCCTCCGCGCCGGCGGGGTCGACGTGCACGTCGGGCACCAGCGCGCCCACGTCGCCGGCTGCGACGCCGTCACCTACAGCACCGCCGTGCCCGAGCGCAACGTCGAGCTCGAACAGGCCCGCGACGACGGCACGATCGTGGTGCGCCGCGCCGGCATGCTGGCGTCGATCTGCGGGCAGGCTCGTTCGCTGGCCGTCGCCGGCACCCATGGCAAGACCACGACGACGTCGATGCTGATGCTGATGATGTCCGAGGCGGGGATGCGTCCGAGCTTCGTGATCGGCGGCGACGTCACCGACACCGGCACCGGTGCGCAGTGGACCGGTGGCGAGTGGCTGGTGGTCGAGGCCGACGAGAGCGACGGCACCCACCTCGAACTGCCGTTGTACGGCTCGGTGCTCACCAACGTCGACGTCGACCACCTCGATCACTTCGGCACGGTCGACGCCATCCACGACAGCTTCGCCCGCTACCTCGCCGCCGTGGTCGGCCCGAAGGTGCTGTGCGTCGACGATCCCGGCTGCCGCCGCCTGCTCGACGACGACCTCGTGCGCGACACCGGGCTCGTGGTCACCTACGGCACCGACCCCACCGCCGACGTGCGAGCGGTCGACGTCGTCGTGGGGGAGGGGTCGTTCCGATTCGCGGTCGAGCGGCGCGGCGAGCGATTGGGGACGATCGACCTGCCGTTGCGGGGCATGCACAACGTGCGCAACGCCACCGGCGCGCTCGCGATGGCGCTCGAGGTCGGTGTGCCGTTCGAGGCCGCCGCGGCTGCGCTGGCACGCTTCGGCGGGGTCGCACGACGCTTCGACATCCGCGGCGTGTCGAACGGGGCGACGCTGGTGGACGATTACGCGCACCTCCCGGCCGAGATCTCGGCGGTGCTCGACGCCGCCCGCTCGAGCGGCGACGGCTGGCAGCGCGTCATCTGCGTGTTCCAGCCGAATCGCTTCAACCGCATGGCGATCATGTGGCCCGAGTACGCCGATGCGTTCGTCGCCGCCGACGTCGTCGTGCTCACCGAGATCTTCCCGAGTGGCACGACGCCGATCCCGGGCGTCACCGGCAAGCTCGTCGTGAACGCCGTGCTCGACGCGCACCCGCACAGCCGTGTGGTGTGGCTGCCACGCCGCCACGACCTCGTGGAGTTCGTCGCGAACGAACTGCGCCCGGGTGACGTGTGCATCTCGATGGGGTGCGGCGACATCGCCTCGTTCCCGAGCGAGGTGTTGGAGCGACGCCACGGCACGTCTCACGCTGCTGGGCTGCCCGAGCCGTCCGAGGAGCTCGGATGAACGGTCGCGCCGACCGGCTCGACCGGCTCGACCGGCTCGACCGGCTCGACCGGGCAGCGGACCGGCTCGACGGGGTGGCCGTGCGGGACGTGCCGCTCGCGCCGCTCACCACCTACCGCGTCGGCGGGCCGGCTGCACTGCTGGCACGCCCGCGCACCGTTGCCGACCTCTCGCGGATCGCGAGGGTGTGCCGGGACCTCGAGCTGCCGTTGCTGGTGGTCGGCCGCGGCTCCAACCTGCTCGTGGCCGACGACGGATTCGCCGGGGTGGCCGTCGTGCTCACGGATCTGCGCGGCGCGCCGGACGAGGCGATCGGTGCGGACGTGGTGTTCGACGGCACCACGGTCGCCGCCGGCGGTGCCGTGGCGTTGCCGGTGCTCGCCCGCCGCACCGCAGCGGCCGCGCTCACCGGGTTCGAGTGGGCCGTCGGCGTGCCCGGCACCGTCGGTGGGGGCGTGCGGATGAACGCGGGTGGTCACGGTTCCGACATGGCGAGCTCGTTGATCGACGTCGATCTGTTCGACCTGCGTCGCGACGAGCGCGTCACGCTCGGCGCCGACTGCCTCGGGCTGCGGTTCCGGGGCTCGGATCTCGCCGATCACCAGGTGGTGCTCGGCGCACGGCTGCGGCTGGCCACGGGTGACCGCGCACGGTCCGAACACGAGATCGACGAGATCGTCCGCTGGCGACGCGATCACCAACCCGGCGGTCAGAACGCCGGTTCGGTGTTCGTGAACCCGGTGCCCGGTGAGGTGACCGCGGGCGCGCTGATCGACGGCATGGGCATGCGCGGGCTGCGGCTCGGCACGGCGCACGTGAGCGAGAAGCACGCCAACTTCATCCAGGCCGGCGACGGCGGGCGCGCAGCGGACGTGCGTGCGCTGATGGAACTGGTCCGCGAGAAGGTGGCGGCCGAGACCGGCTACGTCATGCGCAGCGAGGTGCGTCTCGTCGGGTTCGACGACGTGGCGGAACCGGCGGCGGGTGTGACGTGGTGAGCTGGCGGCGACCGCGTCGCGACCGACGGCCGGAGGATCTCGACGAGGCGGGGCCTGATCACACCTCGCCGACCTCGCCGACCCAGTCCACCTCGCCGACCTCGCCGACCTCGTCCACCTCGTCCACCTCGTCCACCTCGTCCACCTCGTCGCCGTCGCCGAGGGCCGGCGGGGGTGATCGCACGGGCCCGCTCGACGCACTCGCGGCCCTCGACGAGATGATCGACCCGTCGCTCGCCACCGTGCGCGAGCCACTGCCGGCCGACCACGACGATGCTCCCGGCACCGTGCTCGACGAGCTGCGTCAGGCGTTCACGGGCACCCCGCCGGCCGGTGTCGCGCCCCCGTCGGTCGCCGGGATCGACCTCGACGAGCTGCCGCCGGCCGCATTCGACGACTTCTCCGCCGGCGTGGTCGACACCGAGGGGCTGCCGCCCGCCGAGCCCTGGGTGGTCGCCACCCCCGAACCGTCCGGTGGCGACGACCCGACACGCGCCGCCGAGCCGGCCCGGCGCGGGGCGAGCGAGGCGCCGGCCGCACTCGGGGAGTTCGCGACCGGTGACGTGCGCATCGTGCGCCGGCGACCGGGCGCCCCCCACCGCAGCGACGGGCAGCCACCTGCCGCGGTGCCCTCGGCGGCCCCGACGTCGGCCGCTTCGGCGGCCCCGGCAGCCCGGCACGAGGGACCCCGGGCCGATCGCGCGACGATCGTCATCGGGGGCGACGACGAGTTGCCCGACCCGGTGTACCTCGACGACGGCGACGGTGACCCGGCCGCAGGTGAATCGACGGGCGGGCAGACCTTCGTCATCGGCGACGAGCTCGAGGCGTCCGGCGCGTTCGATGCGGTGCAGGTGCCGAGTCGGTCGATGGACCCCCGCGTGCGTGCCCGCCGCATCGCGGTCAAGCGGGCGCAGAGCCGCAAGCGGTTGTTCTGGGTGGCCGGCGTCGCCGGCGTGGTGATCGTCGTGGTCGCGGTCCTCGCCGTGTTCGCGTCGGGACTGTTCGCCGTGTCCCGCGTCGACGTGCAGGGCGCGCCGTACACGACGGCGCGCTACGGCGACCGGCTCGACGCGATCGTCGACGAGATGATGGGCGAGCCGGTCCTGCTCGTCGACACCCGCGCCGCCGAGGAGGCACTCGAGCAGCTGCCGTGGATCGAGCGGGCCTTCGTGCGCACCGACTTCCCCGATCGGGTCCTCGTCGACGTGCGCGAGCGTCAGCCCCTCGCCACCTTCGCCGGCTCCGACGGCCGGTACCGGGTGATCGACCGCGACGGCTTCGTGCTCGACGTGCTCGACGGACAACCGTCGTCGTACCTGCCGATCGCGGGGCCCGGACCCGACCTCGAGCCGGGGTCCACGGCGGGCGCGCCGTACGCCGCCGCAGCCCAGCTCGTCGGGGCGCTCCCGGCCGAGATCCGCGAGCTCACGACCTCGGTCTCGGTCGATCCGACGACCGCCGACCTCGGTCTCACCCTCCAGTTCGTGCCGACCCCCGACCCGGCCGATCCCTCCACCTCCACCTCCACCGCGACCTCGGAACCGCCGACCATCGCGGTGCGCATCGGGAGCTTCAACGGGCTCGACGGCAAGCTCGCCCGGCTGCTGCAACTCGTGCGCGAGGGCTTCGACGACGCGTCGCCGATCGACGTCTCCACCGACGACGTCATCGGCTGAGCTGGGCCGTCACCGCAGCCTCCCCGCGTTCGGTGTGCCGACGTGCCAGACTGTCGCCAACCAGCGGCGGTAATCGCACCACGGGTCAGGTTGCACGGGAGGCGACCCTCGGTCGTTACGATCGTTTGGTCATGTCCGTTGCTACGAGTCACGAAAGCTGGAGGTCAGGCTGATGGCCGGCGCCCCACAGAACTATCTCGCCGTCATCAAGGTGATCGGCGTGGGTGGCGGTGGTGTCAACGCCGTCAACCGCATGATCGACGCCGGACTGAAGGGCGTGGAGTTCATCGCCGTCAACACCGACGCGCAGGCGCTGCTCATGAGCGACGCGGACGTGAAGCTCGACATCGGCCGCGACCTCACCCGTGGGCTCGGCGCAGGCAGCGACCCCGAGGTCGGGCGCGCTGCCGCCGAGGCCCACCGTGACGAGATCGAGGAGATGATCAAGGGCGCCGACATGGTGTTCATCACCGCCGGCGAGGGCGGCGGCACCGGCACCGGAGCCGCACCGGTGATCGCCGAGATCTCCCGCAGCCTCGGCGCGCTCGCGATCGGCGTCGTCACCCGGCCGTTCAGCTTCGAAGGCCGCCGTCGCGCCGTCCAGGCCGACACCGGCGTCGCCAAGCTGAAGGAGAAGGTCGACACACTGATCGTCATCCCGAACGATCGTCTGCTCACCGTCGCCAACGAAAAGACGAGCGTGCTCAACGCGTTCAAGATGGCCGACGAGGTGCTGCTGCAGGGCGTGTCGGGCATCACCAACCTGATCACCACCCCGGGCCTCATCAACACCGACTTCGCCGACGTGAAGATGATCCTGTCGAGCGCCGGGTCGGCGCTCATGGGCATCGGCCAGGCGAGCGGCGAGAACCGCTCGGTGGTCGCCGCCAAGGCGGCGATCTCGAGCCCGCTGCTCGAGGCGGCGATCGACGGTGCACGCGGCATCCTGCTCAACATCACCGGCCCGTCGAGCATGGGGCTGTTCGAGATGAACGCCGCCGCCGAGATCATCCACGGCGTGGCGCACCAGGACGCCAACATCATCTTCGGCACCGTCATCGACGACGAGATGGGCGACGAGGTGCGCGTCACGGTGATCGCTGCCGGCTTCGACCGTTGGGACGCCGGTGGATCACAGGGTGCGCCCGGGACCAGCAAGCCGCCGGCGCTGAAGGCGGTGGAATCCAAGCCGTCGTCCACGCTGAAGGACCTGTTCGCCGACGACGCCGTCGATCCGCTCGAGGGCGACGACGACTTCGACGTCCCGTCGTTCCTGAAGTAGGCGTGTCCTCGGCGGGCGTGGATCCTGCCGCGGTCGCCGAGCGGCTCGACCGGCTGCGCGACCGGATCACCCGTGCGGGGGGCCACGACGTCCGCATCCTCGCGGTCACCAAGACATGGGGACTCGACGCGATCCGAGCCGCGGTCGCGGCCGGCTGCGACGCGGTCGGGGAGAACTACGCCCAGGAACTCGTCGCCAAGCTCGACGGCGAGGTGGACCTGCCCGCGGTGCACTTCATCGGCCGCCTGCAGACGAACAAGGTGCGGCTCGTCGCGCCGTTCGTGACGGTGTACGAGACCGTCGATCGCGAATCGCTCGCCGCCGAGATCGCACGGCGGGCGCCGGGGGCCACGGTGTTGGTGCAGGCGAGCCCCGACGGCGATCCCACCAAGGGCGGCTGCGCGCTCGCATCGGTGCCCGCGCTCGTCGATCGGTGCCGCGACCTCCGCCTCGACGTCCGCGGACTGATGATCGTCGGTCCCACCGAGGGTGGCGCCGAGGCGGCTCGGTCAGGCTTCCGGGCGACCCGGGCGCTCGTCGAGAACCTGGGGCTCGAGGTGTGCTCGATGGGCATGAGCGACGACCTCGAGATCGCCGTGCAGGAGGGGTCGACCGAGGTGCGCGTCGGCAGCGCACTGTTCGGGCCACGCGCCCCGCGGCGCGCCGACGGATCGGCCGCGACGACCCTGCCCGGCTCCACGTCTGACACGGGACGATGAGCTAGCCTCGTCCGTCCAGGAGGAGCGTCGATGTCGATCTGGAAGAGGACCATGGACTATCTCGGGCTCGGACCCGACGATGCCTACGACGACTACGACCTCCCGCCGGAACCCGAGCCTCGAGGGCAGCGCCCACGGCCCGCACGCTACGACGATTCGCCCGTGCGCAGCGGCCGACCCGCGCCGGACTACGAGCCGGAGACGGCGGTCCGCACCATGCCCACACGACCCACTTTCCCGAGCCGCGACGTCGAGCCCGTCGTCCGTCGCCCGACCCCGGCCAGCGACGATTCGAGCGTCCATCCGCGTCCGATCAACCCGACGCGTCCGGCGTCACCGGCCCGAGGAGGCCAGACCGTGAGCTCCGACCCGCACACCGTCCGGCCCCGCCGCTTCGACGCGGCGCAGGAGATCGCCGACAAGTTCAAGGAAGGCCAGCCGGTCATCATGAACCTCGAGGCCACCGAACGCGACGTGTCTCGCCGGCTCATCGACTTCGCGAGCGGGCTCTGCTACGGACTGAACGGCAGCATGGAGAAGGTCGCGACCGGCGTCTACCTCTTGAAGCCGGTGGGCGCGCGGTCGTCCTACGGCCACGACGACTGATCGTCGGCCGGCGGCTCGATCGTCAAGACCGGTCGCCGCATCGTCAAGACGAGTGACGGTGAGTGATCGCACCTCCACGTTCTGCCTAACATGTGGCATATGGATCTGAGTCCCCAGGCCGTCGCCGCTGCCACGTTCCGAACGGTCAAGCGGGGCTACGACCCCGACGAGGTGCGGGCGTACCTGATCGAGGTCTCGGCGAGCCTCGAGGCCTCACACCAACAGGCCACCGCGATGGAGGCGCGAGCCCGCGCCGCGATCCAGCGCCTGCAGGACGCCACCCAACACACCCCGGCGCCGCCGCCGATCACCGGCCAGGTGCCGGTGACACCCACCACCGACGAAGCGCAGACCATCAGCCGCACGCTGCTGCTCGCCCAGCGCACCGCCGACACCACGATCGCCGAGGCACAGGCGGAGGCCGCGTCGATCACCGGATCCGCGCAGGCCGAGGCCACCCGTGTCACCGAGGACGCCGCGGCCAGCGCCGCCAAGTTGCTGGCCGAGGCCGAGGCCGAGGCCGGTCGACTCACCACGACCGCACGCACCGAAGCCGAACGGATCACCGCCGACGCCAACGGCCGGGCCGCGAGCACGCGACGCGCCGCCGAGCAGGAGTCGTCGACCGCGCTCGAGCAGGCACGGGCGGAGGCCGCCCGCGTGCTCGACGAGGCTCGCGCCGAAGCGCACCGAGCGAAGTCCGAGCAGCACCTGCGCGCGGAGGCGGAGGTCGCCGACCTGCAGCGCCGCCGTGAGGCGTTGCTCGCCGACGTCGACGGTCTCGAGCAGTTGAGCGCCCGCCACCGCAGCACGCTGCGCGATCTGTCGGCACGACTCGGCGAGCTCGCCGAGCTGGTACCTGCCTCGATCGACCGTCCGGTGTTGCGCGCCGAGCTCGAGCCGGCGGCCGGCGAACCCGCCCCGGTGGCCGCCAGCAACAACGGCACGGCCGCTGCGGCGGCGTGGGAGGAGCTCACCGCGCCCGAGTCCACCGCGGACGCGACCGGCGACTCGGCCAGCGCGTCGACGGAGGCATCGGCCGAGGGGTCGACCGATCCCACCCCCGCCGACGGCACCCCCGTCGACGCTGCCATCGCTGCGGGCGCTGCGGACGACACCGGCGGGCAACGCCTCGTGGCACCGCCGATCACCGGGCAGGTGCCGCTGATCACCGGGCAGGTGCCGCTGCAACCGGGCGTCGAGCCGCTCGTGTCCCCGCGGCCCACCTCGGCCGACGAGGTGCGCTCGATGTGGCAGCAGGCCGAGCAGGCAGAGCGCGACAACGCCCAGGCCCACGAGCCCGAGCTCATCGACGCGACGCCGGTGCAGGGCATCGATCTCAACGCGGCGACACCCAGCGACGGCGTCGCCCGGTAGCCTCGGACACAACGGCGACGACGAGGCCATCACCTCCGAGCCTCCGGAAGAACGGGCACCACACGCGGGAGCCTCAGTAGACCCGGACGGGACCAGCCCGTGATCGCTGGCGCAGTCGAGTGGCGGTCCGCCGAGGCGGACCGCAAGCAGGGTGGTACCGCGGGCTCCGGCTCGTCCCTGTGGTCCGAGTGATCGCACAGCAGGAGAACCGCCGCCATGAGCCAGCACCGCTACCCGACGGTCGAATCGCAGCCGAGCTTCCCCGCGCTCGAGCGCGACATCCTGTCGTTCTGGGACCGCGACCACACCTTCGAGGCCTCGGTGGCGCGGCGCGACGGTGCGGACGAGTACGTCTTCTACGACGGCCCGCCCTTCGCCAACGGACTGCCGCACTACGGTCACCTGCTCACCGGGTTCGTGAAGGACGCCGTGCCGCGCTATCGCACGATGCGCGGCCAGCAGGTGCACCGGCGCTTCGGGTGGGACTGCCACGGTCTGCCCGCCGAGACCGTCGTCGAGAAGGAGCTCGGCGTCAGCGGGCATCCCGAGATCCTGAAGTTCGGACTCGACAAGTTCAACGACGCGTGCCGGACCAGTGTGCTCCGCTTCACCGACGACTGGCATCGGTACGTCACGCGCCAGGCACGGTGGGTCGACTTCGAGGACGACTACAAGACCCTCGACCTCCCCTACATGGAGAGCGTCATGTGGGCCTTCAAGTCGTTGTGGGACAAGGGTCTCATCTACGAGGGGTTCCGGGTGCTCGCGTACTGCTGGCGGTGCGAGACCCCGCTCAGCAACACCGAGACCCGCATGGACGACGTGTACCGCGACCGGCAGGACCCGGCACTCACCGTGGCGTTCCAGCTGGAGTCCGGCGAGAAGATCCTCGCCTGGACCACCACCCCCTGGACCCTGCCGAGCAACCTCGCCCTCGCGGTCGGACCCGAGATCGAGTACGCGGTGATGGAGGAGGCCACGAGCGAGGGCCCGCAGCGCTTCCTGATCGCCGAGAGCCGGCTCGGCGCCTACGAGCGCGAGTTCGCGAACGCCACCCGGGTGGGCACACTGACGGGCGCCGATCTCGTCGGCCGCAAGTACGTGCCGCTGTTCCCGTTCTTCGCCGACACGCCGAACGCGTTCCACGTGCTCGCTGCCGACTTCGTCAGCACCGAGGACGGTACGGGCGTGGTGCACATGGCGCCGGGCTTCGGTGAGGAGGACCAGAACGTCTGCAACGCCGTCGGCATCCCGACGATCTGCCCGATGGACGAGCACGGGCGCTACACCAGCGAGGTCGCGCCGTGGGCGCACGTGCACGTGTTCGACGCGAACCCGATGGTGACGAAGGAGTTGAAGGATCGCGGCGTGGTCGTGCGCCACGACAGCTACCAGCACTCGTACCCGCACTGCTGGCGCTGCGCCGAGCCGCTCGTGTACCGGGCGATCAGTTCCTGGTTCGTCGAGGTGACCAAGTTCAAGGACCGCATGGTCGAACTGAACCAGCAGATCACCTGGGTGCCCGAGCACATCAAGGACGGCAGCTTCGGCAAGTGGCTGGCCAACGCCCGCGACTGGAGCATCAGCCGCAACCGCTTCTGGGGTTCGCCGATCCCGGTGTGGAAGAGCGACGATCCCGAGTACCCACGCGTCGACTGCTACGGCTCGCTCGAGGAACTCGAGCGCGACTTCGGCGTCACGGTGACGGAATTGCACCGCCCGCAAGTGGACGACCTCGTGCGTCCCAACCCGGACGACCCGACCGGGAGGAGCATGATGCGCCGAGTGCCCGAGGTGCTCGACTGCTGGTTCGAGAGCGGCAGCATGCCCTTCGCCCAGGTGCACTACCCGTTCGAGAATCGCGAGTGGTTCGACAGCCACTACCCGGGCGACTTCATCGTCGAGTACATCGGCCAGACCCGCGGCTGGTTCTACACCCTGCACGTGCTGGCCACGGCGCTGTTCGATCGCCCGTCGTTCTCGACGTGCGTGAGCCACGGCATCGTCCTCGGCGACGACGGCCAGAAGATGTCGAAGAGCCTGAAGAACTACCCGGACCCGATGATGGTGTTCGACACCTACGGCTCGGACGCGATGCGCTGGTACCTGCTCAGCTCGTCCATCCTGCGCGGCACTGACCTCGCCGTCACCGAGGACGGCATCCGCGACACCGTCCGCCAGGTGATGCTGCCGATCTGGAACACGTGGTACTTCCTGTCGCTGTACGCGAACGCCGAGGAACGGGTGGGGGAGTTCCGCACCGATTCGACCGACGTGCTCGACCGCTACATCCTGGCCAAGACCCACGATCTCGTCCGCGACGTCACGGCACAGATGGACGTGTACGACCTCTTCGCGGCGTGCGGCAGCGTTCGTGTGTTCCTCGACGTGCTCACGAACTGGTACGTGCGCCGCAGCCGCGACCGCTTCTGGGCGGGGGAGCAGGCGGCCATCGACACCCTGCACACGGTGCTCGCGGTGTGGTGCCGTGTGGCCGCGCCGCTGCTGCCGCTCACCACCGAGGCGGTGTACCAGCAGCTCACCGGCGAGCGCAGCGTGCACCTCACCGACTGGCCGGATGCATCGAGCCTGCCCGCCGACGACGAGCTGGTGGCCACGATGGACCTGGCTCGCGACGTGTGCTCGGCCACACTGCGCGTGCGCAAGGCACACCAGCGCCGGGTGCGGCTGCCGCTCGCCGGCCTCACGATCGCCGTGCCCGGTGCCGAGCGTCTCGACGCGTTCACGAGCCTCATCGCCGACGAGGTGAACGTGAAGGCGCTGCGGCTCACCGACGACGTCGCCTCCGTGGCCACCCACGAACTGCAGGTGGTGCCGGCCGCGCTCGGTCCGCGGCTCGGTGGGCGGACGCAGCAGGTGATCAAGGCCGTCAAGTCGGGCGACTGGCGCCAGGAAGGTGACACCGTCGTGGCCGGGGGCATCGAGCTGGAGCCGGGGGAGTACCAGCTGAAGCTCGTGGTGGCCGGTGACGGTGCCAGCACCTCCTTGCCCGGCGGCGCCGGCGTGGTGGTGCTCGACACCGAGGTGACCCCCGAGCTGGAGGCCGAGGGTACGGCTCGCGACCTGGTGCGCCTCGTGCAGCAGGCCCGCCGCGACGCCGGGCTCGCGGTCGGCGACCGGATCGTGCTGGCGCTCGGGGTGCCCGAATCCCTGCGGCGCCAGCTGGTGGCGCATCAGGCGTTCGTCGCGGCCGAGACCTTGGCGACGTCGGTGTCGTACGACGCCACCGGCGACCCCGACGCCGAGCTCGACGGCGAGCCGATCGTCATCCGGGTGACCGCGGTCTGAGCCACCCGCGTCGCGGCCAGGACCGGGGTCTCGCGATCGCGTGGTTCGAACGGGTATCATCCGCCGTTCGACTCGGTCGATGGAGGTGCACCCCAGATGGCCACTGCCAAGCAGGCGTCCGCGAAGAAGCCCGCGACGAAGGGACCCACCGGTGGCGCGGCGGCAGCCGCGCCCGTGAAGCAGGCGTCGAAACCTGCGAAGAAGCAGGCCGCGGCGTCGAAGGCGTCCGCTGCCGCCGCCCCCACACCGACGGCCGAGTCGAGGACCACCCGCCCATCTGCCAGGAAGACCGAGCCCCCCATCGTGTCGAAGACATCTCCCCAGTCCGCCCCCACCAAGGCCGCGCCTGCCAAGGCCGCTTCGGCCAAGGCCGCTTCGGCCAAGGCCGAGAAGGCCGAGAAGGCCGACAAGAGCACCAAGGCCGAGAAGGCCGGCAAGGCCGAGAAGGCGGCCAAGGCCGAGAAGGCGGCCAAGGCTGCCACGGTCGACGCGGCGGCACCCGCAGCCCCCGCGAAGGCGCCGGCCAAGGACGCCGGCGGTCCCTCGCACGAGATCCCGCCCGCGAAGGGCACCACCAAGGAAGGCATCGCGTACACCAAGGACTTCGACGCCAAGTGGCTGCTCGCCCAGCGCGCGCTCTTGCTCGAGGAGCGTGAGGCACTCACCGGTCAGGCCACCCGACTCGAGGACGAGGCCAACGCGCTCATCGAGGAGCAGGAGATGGGCGACGTGCAGTTCGACGACGAAGGTGGCGAGGGCGACACGATGGTGGTCGAACGCGAGCGTGATCTCGCGCTCTCGGCGCAGGCGCGCCAGATGGTGGCCGACATCGACGCCGCGCTCGAGCGCATGACCATCGGCACGTACGGCTACTCGGTCGAGAGCGGCCGCCCGATCCCGCGCGAACGGCTCGAGGCGATCCCGTGGGCGACGGTGCTGGTGGAGGAGAAGGTGGGCGGCATCGGCCGTCGCTGATGGAGCCGACGAGCGACACCCGCGACGAGGCTGCGCCCGAGCTGGTACACCCCGACGCGTCCGAGGCGCCGCCGGAGCACCCGTGGTGGCGCCGGCTGCGGGTGGCACCGTTCAGCTTGCTGATCGGGCTCGTCATCGTGATCGCCGACCAGCTCACGAAGCACTGGGCGGTCAACGAGCTGGCCGACGGTCGTGAGGTGCACGTCCTGTGGACGCTGCAGTGGAACCTCGCGTTCAACACGGGCATGGCGTTTTCCCGCGGGCGAGGCCTCGGGCCGGTGATCGGCCTGCTCGCGCTGCTGATCGTGATCGTCCTCGTGGTGAGCTCGGCGCACGTGAACAGCCGTGTGGCACGGTTCTCGGCCGGTCTGCTCATCGGCGGGGCACTCGGTAACCTGATCGACCGACTGTTCCGCGGCGACGGATGGCTGCAGGGCGCCGTCGTCGACTTCATCGACTTCCAGTGGTTCCCGATCTTCAACGTCGCCGACATGGGTGTGACGGTCGGCGCGATCTTGTTCGGTCTCGCGACGGTGCTCGAGGGACGTCACGCCGACGAGCCGGCGCGATGACCGATCGCGTCGGCGCCGGGACACCCGATGAGCGCGACGAGGTGTTCCACGAGGTCGTGCCGGCGGCGCTCGCGGGTGAGCGTCTGGATCGTGTGGTGAGCTTGCTCACGGCGGCCAGTCGCGCCGAGGCCGCGGTGCTCGTCGCCGAGGGTGGTGCCGTCGTCGACGGGGTGGTGGCGACCAGCGGCAAGGTGCGCCTGCAGGAGGGGCAGGTGCTCGACGTCGATCCCGCGTTCCTCCCCCGCCCCACGCCGCCGGCTGCCGACCCGTCGGTCGAGTTCGGCGTCGTGTACGCCGACGATCAGGTGGTGGTGGTCGACAAGCCGGCCGGACTCGTCGTCCACCCGGGCGCCGGTCACCCGACGGGCACGCTCGTCAACGGTCTGCTCGCTCGCTTCCCGGACATCGCCGAGGTCGGTCAGGCGGGGCGTCCCGGCATCGTGCATCGCCTCGACGTCGGCACCTCCGGACTGCTGGTCGTGGCCCGCACGGCGCTCGCCTACGACCAACTCGTCACCGCGCTCGCTCGTCGCGACGTCGGGCGTCGGTACCGCACGCTCGTGTGGGGCCGGCCGGCCAACCCGATCGGCGTGATCGACGCGCCCGTCGGTCGCGATCATCGCGACCCGATGAAGATGGCGGTGGTGGTCGACGGCAAGTCGGCCCGCACCCGGTACCGCACCCTGGCCGTGTACCGCGGCGACACCGGCGGCGCCGAGGTGTCCGAGCTGGACTGCCGGCTCGAGACCGGCCGCACCCATCAGATCCGCGTCCACCTGGCTGCGATCGGTCACCCGGTCGTGGGCGACGGTGTGTACGGCGGCGCGAGGTCGGCGATCCCGGTCGAGCGACCGTTCCTGCACGCCGCAACACTCGAGTTCCGCCACCCGAGCACCGGTGCCACGATGCGCTTCGACGCACCGATGCCCGACGACCTCCGCGCCGTGCTGGCGCGACTGGGGGATCCCGAGGTGAGCGAGGGCGACGACGTCGACACCGAGTCCGCGATCGAGTCCGCGATCGAGTCCGCCCCCGGAGCCGAACACGGGTCCGATCACGAGTCCGCCCCCGGGCCCGGACTCGGGGCAGCGGACGGTCGCGAGTTCTGAGCCCGCCCGGGTCAGCGAGGGGAACCCGTACCGGACGACGGCACGGGCTCGGTCAGGGCGGCCAGGATCGATGCCCGGTCGGGCCACGGCGCACATCCCTCGGCCACCTGTGCCACCTCGGCGAGCGTGAACCCGTGCAGCAGCTGCCGCATGTGGTCGCCGGCCAGCTTCCAGATCGCGTAGAGCACGCACTGGCCCTCGTGGTCGCACGAGCCGTCCTGGTGCGGGTCGCCGAAGTCGCCGAGGCTGATCGGGCCGTCGACCGCAGCCAGGATCTCGCTCAGGCGGATGTCGACGGGGGAGCGGGCGAGCACGTAGCCGCCGCCCACACCACGTTTCGACCGGACGAGCCCGGCGCCCTTCAGCGCGAGCAGGATCTGCTCGAGGTACGGCTGGGGGATCGCCGTGCGCTCGGCGATGTCGCGCACGCTGGTCGGTCCGGGATCGGCGGCGTGGAGCGTCAGCGACAGCAGCGCGCGACACGCATAGTCGCCCTTGCTCGACACTCGCATGACGACATGGTAGTGGCTGGCGATCCCCGATCACGGGTGTCACGGGGTGCGTGGTGGGTCCGGGTCGGGCAGACTGTGCGGGCCGTGACGAGCGCACCGATCATCCCCCACTACCGCGGCCCCAACGTGCGGGGTCTCATCCCGGCGTTCCTCGGGCCGAGTCGCGCAGCCAGACCCGACTGGATCCCCGACGTCGCGGCCGGTGCCCGTCAGGTGGTGTTGCTCGTGCTCGACGGGCTCGGGTGGGATCAACTGCAGGCTCGCCGGCATCTGGCGCCCACCTTGTCGGCGATGGTGGGCGGGCCGATCACCACCGTGTGCCCCACTACGACGGCCACGGCGCTCACCTCCATCGCGACCGGGCTCACGCCGGGCGAGCACGGCCTGATCGGGTACCGCATCGACGTCGGCGGCGAGGTGCTCAACGTGCTGCGCTGGTCGACCGAGTCGCATCACGACGCGCGTCGGGTCCACGAGCCCGAGCGGATGCAGCCGTTCGCACCGTTCATGGGCGAACGGGTGCCCGTGGTGAGCAAGATCGAGCTCGAACGCAGCGCCTTCACGGCCGCTCACCTCCGGGGCAGCGAGCCCGACGGCTGGCGGGTGGTGTCGAACCTGCCCGTCGTGGTCGGCACCCACCTGCGGCGCGGCGATCGATTCGTCTACGCCTACTACGACGGCATCGACAAGGTCGCGCACGAGCGTGGGTTCGGCGCCTTCTACGACGCCGAGCTCGTCGCCGCCGATCGGCTGGTCGCCGACGTGATCGCCGTCCTGCCGCCCGGCGCAGCGGTGGTCGTCACCGCCGATCACGGGCAGGTGCACGTCGGCGAGCGCATCGTCACGCCCGATGCGGCCGTGTCGAAGCTGGTCCACCATGCCTCGGGTGAGGGGCGGTTCCGCTGGTTGCACGCCCGTCCGGGCGCCGGCACCGAGCTCGCGGCCGCAGCCGCAGCCGCACACGGCGAGGTCGCCTGGGTGGTGACCCGCGAGCAGACCCTCGACGAGCAGTGGTTCGGCCCGGTGGTGTCGCCACCGGTGCAGGCCCGGCTGGGCGACGTGGCCCTGGTCGCACGCGACGAGGTGAGCTTCCACGATCCGGCCGACTCGGGTCCGTTCGAGCTGGTGTGCCGGCACGGCTCGCTGACCGCGGCCGAGGTGTATGTTCCGCTGATCGCGGCCACAGGTTGATCCGACCGCGCCCACCGTCCACGAGGTGTCATCCATGACCGACCCCACCACTCCCACGCCCACGAACGCCACCGTGCCCGGTGACGACGTGGTCCAACACGGCGAGCTCGTCGGCCGCGTGCCGCACGACGCCGCCCTCGTCGCCGACGACGCCGCTGGCGAGCCGACCGAGACCGTGAGCGAGCCCGCCAAGGTGATGCGCATCGGTTCGATGGTGAAGCAGTTGCTCGAAGAGGTGCGGGTCGCGCCCCTCGACGAGGCGAGCCGGGAACGGCTGGCCGAGATCTACGAGCGCTCCATCGTCGAGCTGAGCGAGGCGCTGTCGCCGGACCTGCAGGACGAGCTGCGCAACCTCGCCCTGCCGTTCAAGGACGGCGAGGTGCCCTCCGATGCCGAGCTCCGGATCGCGAAGGCGCAGCTCGTCGGCTGGCTCGAGGGCTTGTTCCACGGCATCCAGGCGACCCTGTTCGCACAACAGCTGGCCGCTCGCCAGCAGCTCGAGCAGATGCGCCAGTTGCCGCCGGGCGCGACGCCGGGCGGTCCCGCGCCGGCGGAGCGGCCCGGCACGTACCTGTGACGCACCTGTGACGTGCGGTGATCCACCTGGGCGGCGCGCGCCCGGCCGTCGCGGCTAGCGTCTGGCGAATCACACCGGTGTGACTCTCCGCGCTGCCGCCGGCGTCGGATGAGCGCCGGACCGGATCCGAAGGGAGCCCGCGTTGGGCGACTCGTTCACCCATCTCCACGTCCACACCGAGTTCTCGATGCTCGATGGCGCCGCGCGTCTGGACGAGCTCGTGGCCAAGGCCGTCGCCGACGGCATGCCTGCGCTCGGGATCACCGACCACGGCAACATGTACGGCACGCTCGAGTTCTACAAGGAGTGCCGCGCCCAGGGGGTGAAGCCGATCATCGGCACCGAGGCGTACATGGCCTACGACAGCCGGCGGGAGCGGCCGGCTCGCCGGGGGAGGGTCGACGACTCCGGTGGCGACACCGAGGGCGGCAAGAAGCTCTACTACCACCTCACGCTGCTCGCCGAGAACGACCAGGGCTACCGCAACCTCATCCAGCTCGCGAGCCTCGCGTTCATGGAGGGCTACTACTACAAGCCCCGCATCGACTGGGAGCTGCTCGAGAAGTACCACGACGGCCTCATCGCCACCACCGGCTGCCTCGGCGGTCACGTGCTGCAGAGCCTCCTGAACGGCGACGAGAAGGGGGCGCTCGACAAGGCCGGACGGCTGCAGGAGATCTTCGGCAAGGACCACCTGTTCGTCGAACTCCAGGACCACGGCCTGGCCGCCCAGCACGAGACCAACCCCAAGCTGATCGAGATCGCGAAGCGCATCGGTGCGCCGCTCATCGCCACCAACGACTCGCACTACACCCACCAACACGACCACGAGGCCCACGACGCGCTGCTCTGTGTGCAGACCAGCGCACTGCTGAGCGATCCGAAGCGGTTCAAGTTCGAAGGCACCGAGCACTACCTGAAGACCGCGGCCGAGATGCGGCACCTGTTCCGCGAGGTGCCCGAGGCGTGCGACAACACGCTGTGGGTCGCCGAGCGGGCCGACGTCACGATCGAGTTCGGCAAGCCGCAGCTGCCGAACTTCCCGATCCCGGCGGGGTTCGCCGACGATGCCGCCTACCTCGACTTCCTCACGTGGGAGGGAGCGAAGATGCGGTGGGGCGACGAGCTGCCCAGCGCCGTCGTCGAACGCATCGCGTACGAACTCCAGACGATCAAGAACATGGGGTTCGCGAGCTACTTCCTCATCGTGTGGGACCTGATCAAGTTCGCGAAGGACTCGGGCATCCGGGTGGGGCCCGGGCGCGGTTCCGCCGCCGGATGCGCCGTGGCGTACTGCCTGCGGATCACCGAGCTCGACCCGATCAAGTACGACCTGCTCTTCGAGCGCTTCCTCAACCCGAGCCGGATCTCGATGCCCGACATCGACATGGACTTCGACTCTCGCTACCGCGACCGCATGATCAACTACGCGGCCGAGCGGTACGGCCGCGACCATGTCGCACAGATCATCACCTTCGGCACGATCAAGGCACGCAACGCGGTGCGCGACGCGGCCCGTGTGCTCGGGTTCCCCTACGGCGTCGGCGACAAGGTCGCGAAGGCGATGCCGCCGCTGGTCATGGGTCGAGACACCCCGCTCAGGTACTGCTTCGAGGAGAACCCCAAGTACGCCGACGGCTACAAGGCCGCGCAGGACCTGCGGGCGATGTACGACACCGACCCCGATGTGAAGCGTGTGGTCGACGTGGCGAAAGGGCTCGAGGGCCTGAAGCGCTCCGACGGCATCCACGCGGCGGCCGTGGTGATCACCAAGGACCCGCTCACCACCTACCTGCCGATCCAGCGCAAGCCCGAGTCCGGACAGCCGGTGGAGGACGCGCCGGTGGTCACCCAGTTCGAGATGCACGGCGTCGAAGAGCTCGGCCTGCTGAAGATGGACTTCCTCGGCCTGCGCAACCTCGACGTCATCACCGACACCGTCAACATGGTGCGCGCCAGCACCGACCCGCACTTCGACATCGACGCCGTCCCGCTCGACGACCAGGCGGTGTTCGCGCTGCTCGGCCGCGGCGACACGATGGGCGTGTTCCAGCTGGAGTCGCCGCCGATGCGGGCGCTGCTGCGGTCGATGGCGCCCACCAGCTTCGAGGACGTGTCGGCCGTGCTCGCGCTCTATCGGCCCGGGCCGATGAGCGTGAACATGCACTACGACTACGCCGACCGCAAGAACGGGCGGCAGGCGATCGACTTCTTCCACCCGGACGCCGAAGCGGTGCTCGGCGACACCTATGGCCTGATGATCTACCAGGAGAGCGTGATGCGCGTGGCGCAGAAGTTCGCCGGGTACTCGCTCGCACAGGCCGACTCGTTGCGCAAGGCGATGGGCAAGAAGTCGCGCGAGGTGATGGCGAAGGAGCGTGCCGACTTCGAGAACGGCTGCGAGGCGACGGGCTACGGTCGGGCACTCGGCGAGAGCCTGTTCGACGTGATCGCGAAGTTCGCCGACTACGCGTTCAACAAGAGCCACACGTTCGGCTACGGCCTCGTCACCTACCAGACCGCCTATCTGAAGGTGCACCACCCGGTCGAGTACCTGGCGTGTCTGCTCACGAGTGTCAAGAGCAACCTCGACAAGGCGGCGGTGTACCTGTCGGACTGCCGGGCGATGGGTGTGAAGGTGCTCAACCCCGACGTCAATCGTTCGGTCATGAACTTCGCCGCCCTCGCACCCCACGAGGTGCCCGACGACGTGGTCCTCCCGGTGGGCAGTCCGGGCGCGATCACCTTCGGGCTGTCGGCGATCCGCAACGTGGGGGAGGGACTCGTCGAGCAGTTGCTCGCCGAACGCGATGCGAACGGTGCGTTCGAGAGCTTCCACGACTTCGTCGAGCGCGTGCCCGAACCGGTGCTCAACAAGCGGACGGTCGAGTCGCTGATCAAGGCCGGTGCGT
Source organism: Acidimicrobiaceae bacterium (assembly GCA_020637235.1). Classification (GTDB taxonomy): domain Bacteria; phylum Actinomycetota; class Acidimicrobiia; order Acidimicrobiales; family Ilumatobacteraceae; genus VFMC01. The sequence continues at coordinate 81,989 of JACJWG010000009.1, forward strand.
TCGACGGCTTCGGCGTGCCGCGCAAGGGCCTGCTGATGGTGTTCGAGCAGATCATCGACACCACCGTGGTGCGACGCCGCGAGCGCGACCAAGGCGTGATGAGCCTGTTCGGCGACTTCGCCGAAGCAGCCGACTCGGGGTTCAGCGAGCGGATCGCGATCCCCGAGACCGAGTTCGACAAAGGCGACCGGCTGAAGTTCGAGAAGGAGATGCTCGGGCTCTACGTGAGCGATCACCCGTTGCTCGGCGTGGAGGCCGCGCTGCGACGCAAGGTCGACTGCTCCGTCGCCGAGGCGCTCGAACGCGAGGACGGTGCCGTGATCGTGCTCGGTGGGGTGATCACCAACCTCGCCCGGAAGTTCACGAAGAAGGGCGACCAGATGGCGGTGTTCGTGTTGGAGGACCTCGACACCGGCATCGAGTGCACCGTGTTCCCGCGCGTCCTCATGGAGCAGGGCCACAAGCTCGTCGACGACGCGATCGTCACCGTGAAGGGCCGGATCGACAAGCGTGACGAGAGTCGGGTCGGCTTCATGGCCCAGGACGTCACGATCCTGGAGGGCCTCGACACGGGGTCGTCGTCGCCGTTGCACCTGAAGGTGCCGGCGGCGGCGCTGTCCGAACTGAAGATCCACCAGCTCCGCCGCATCCTGCGCGACCACCCGGGCGAGTCGATGGTGTACCTGCACATCGGACAGGGCAAGATCCTGCGGCTCGCCGACGAGTTCTGTGTCGACCTCGACCGGGTGGTGCCGGAGCTGCGGGTCGCGCTCGGCCACGACGCGGTGATGCTCTAGCGCGCCCGTCGGCCCGCCGGTTCGGGTCACACCGTCGCTGACCTGGGCCGACGATGGTGAGACGGTCGCCGCTGGTGGAAGGCCTCCCCCGAAGTGGCAGAATGGATCACTCAGGTCATCCCGCCCGCCGACAGGCGCTGGTGGTTCTCACGCGACAGGAGCTTCGAGCAATGGCACTCCAGGTGGAAACCAGGGACTGCGCAGCGCTCACCGACGCCGACCTCGATGACATGGCGTCGATGGGGGGTGCGTTCGACATCGGTGTGTTGTCGAAGGCGAAAGAGGACTGGGTGCTGTGCACCACGGCCCGAGTCGACGACAAGCTGCACGGCGTGGCCTTCGCCACCCTCGAGCGCATCGGCGGGACCCCGTGCGTGCTCATCGGGCTGTTGAGCGTGAGGCGCAGCTCGAAGCGCGACCAGGTGCTGAAGGGGCTCATGGGCGAGGCGTTCCACCGAGCCCTGATGGCGTTCCCCGACGAGGACGTGGTGGTCGGCTCCCGGTTCGTGCGCGCCGATGCCCTCGACGCGTTCAAGCAGCTCGACGACCTCATTCCGCGGCCCGGGCACCGGGCCGTCGGTGAGGAGCGTGCGTGGGGTCGTCGTCTCGCCCGTCGGTTCGGCGTCGACGCCAACTACGACGAGCAGAGCTTCGTCGTCAGTGCGAACGGCCAGAGCGGCTTCATCGATCACGAGTGCCTGAAGCCGGAGAAGGTGTCTGCCGACGTCGCCACGATGTTCGAGCAGGTGCCGGCCACGTCGGGTGGGTCGCTCATCGTCCACGGCTGGACGATGGCCGAGGACCTCGTCAAGCTCGGCGCCCGGCACCTGGCCTGAGCACGAGCGACCGCTTCCCGGCCCGCGCGGCCCGCATCCCGTGAGCGAGTTCGACGAGGTCGTGCGCCGGCGGCGGATGTGTCGGAGCTTCCGCACCGACCCGGTGGCGTCCGAGCTGGTCGACTCCCTCGTCGACCTCGCCGCTCGCGCGCCGAGCGCCGGGAAGACCCAGGGGTGGCATCTCGTCGTGCTGGAGGGGGCACAGACCGACCGGTTCTGGCGGCACACGTTCGCGCCGGCGCGACGCGACGGGTTCCGATGGCCGGGGTTGTTCGACGCCCCGGTGATCCTGCTGCCGTTCGCCGACCCCGACGCCTACGTCGCACGCTACGCCGAGCCCGACAAGGCCCGCACCGGGCTGGGCGCCGGCGCCGAGGCCTGGCCGACGCCCTACTGGACCGTCGACGCATCGATGTCGGTGATGACGCTGTTGCTTGCCGCGGAGGATGCCGGGCTCGGTGCGCTGTTCTTCGCCGTCTTCCACGGCGCCGCGGAGGTGCGCGCCGAGTTGGGCGTCCCCGACGGCATGCAGCTGCTCGGGGCGATCGCACTCGGCTGGCCCGACGTGGCGGACGAACACCGTGGCGCGAGTGCTTCCCGGCCGCGCCGGACCGCAGCCGAGATCGTCCACCGCGGGGGGTGGTAGCGGCTCAGCCCAGCTGGGCGCGGAGGGCCTCCGCGGTGTCGACGGGTTGCTGGCAGGCGAAGTCGCGGCACACGTAGGCGAAGCCGTCGGTGCGCGACTCCCACAGGGGCGAGTCGTAGGGCTCACCCCAGGCGAGGACCGCGTTCGGACGCCAGCGTTCGCGGACCACCTCGAGCAGATCCGGTCGATCGCCGACGATCGCGATCTCGGTGATCCCGCTCCGGCGAAGGTCGATCGCGGCCATCGCGTGCGAGAACGCGCTCGGCGCCTTCGGGATCACGGTCGCGAGCAGTTGCAGGATCTGGTCGGCCTGGTTCGCGTAGCGCATCTCGCCGCTCAACGCGGCGAGCCGGTACAGCGCCACCGCGGCGGTCGAGTTCGCCGAGGGAGTGGCGTTGTCCATGACGTCCTTCTGACGCACGACCAACCGCTCGGCGTCCTCGGCGGTGGTGAACAGCCCACCACGGTCGAGATCCCAGAAGTGCAGCAACAGGTCGTCGGCGACGTCCATCGCCTCGTGGATCCAGCGGGCCTCGCCGGTGGCCTCGCCGAGCCGGGTGAAGGCGTCGACCATCGAGGCATGATCGCTCGCGAGCGCGGCGTGCCGGGCACGCGGCGAGCCGTCGGCCTGCCACGACCGGAACCACCTCCGGTCGGAGCCGCGGAGCTCGTCGAGGAGGAACTCGGCGGTCTGCCGGGCGGCGTCGAGCCAGTCGGCGCGTCCGAACGCCGCCGCGGCCTCGGCGAGCGTGGCGAGCATCAGCCCGTTCCACTCGACGAGCACCTTGTCGTCGAGGCCCGGCCGGGGTCGGGTCTCGCGGTGGGCGAGCAGCGCGAGGCGTGCCCGCTCGACGGCGTCGCTGCGCAGCAGGTCGCCCCGGTGGTGCAGGCGGGCTGGGATGATCCGGCCCTCGAAGTTGCCGTTGGTGTTGGCCTCGTGGGTGAACTCGTACCACTCGAGGCCGACGTCGGGGTCCTCGCCGGCGGCGACGAGCGCGTCGCGTGCCTCGTCGACGCTGAACACGTAGAACGCACCCTCGTGGCTGTGACCCTCCGCGTCGAGCGAGTCGGCGTCCTCGGCCGAGAAGAAGCCGCCGTCGCGATGGCGCAGGTCGCGCAGGACGTACTCGATGGTCTCGATGGCCACCTGCCGGTACACCGGGTCGTCGAACACCTGGGCGGCCCGCACATAGGTGCGGGCGAGCAACGCCTGGTCGTAGAGCATCTTCTCGAAGTGCGGCACCAGCCACTTCTGATCGGTGGCGTAGCGGGCGAAGCCGCCGCCGAGGTGGTCGTACATGCCGCCCGACGCCATCGCCTGCAAGGTGGTGTCGACGACCTGGCGGGCGTCGGGGCTGGCGGTGCGCACGTGCACCCGCAGGATCAGCTCGATGCTGGCGGTGGACGGGAACTTGGGCGCGTTGCCGAACCCGCCCCACTCCCGGTCGAACATGCCGGCGAGCTGTTTGAGGCCGAGGTCGATGGTGCCGAGCGCGGGGATCTCCTTGGCCGGGGCGACGGTGCGGGTGCGGTCGATCGCCTCCATCAGCGCGCCGACGTTCTGCTGCACGTCGGCGGGCCGGTTGCGCCACACGTCGTCGATCGCCGTGAGCAGCTGCAGGAACTGCGGCTTCGGGAAGTAGGTGCCGCCGAAGAACGGCTCGCCCTTCGGCGTCGCGAACACGGTCATCGGCCAGCCCCCGCGGCCGGTCATCGCCTGCACGGCGTCCATGTAGACCGAGTCGACGTCGGGCCGCTCCTCGCGGTCGACCTTCACGTTCACGAACAGCTCGTTCATGCGTGCCGCGACCTCGTCGTCCTCGAAGCACTCGTGGGCCATCACGTGGCACCAGTGGCAGGCCGAGTAGCCGACGCTGATCAGCACCGGCACGTGTCGGGCCCGCGCCGCGGCGAACGCCTCGTCGCCCCAGGCGTACCAGTCGACCGGGTTGTCCTGGTGCTGGCGGAGATACGGAGAGGTCTCGTGCGCGAGGCGGTTGGCCATGCGCCTCACCGTAGGGGAGTCGGGCATCCGGCCGGGCGTCGGTCCCGCTTCGTGAGCGCGATGCGCACCGGCTGCGCATCCGGCTCACGGACCGGCCCCGTTCGTGAGCGCGATGCGTACCGGCTGCGCATCCGGCTCACGGACCGGCCCGGTCAGGGGGTGTTGAGGGTTCGGGAGTCGTGGGCGCGCACGGGGGTGACCGGCACGAAGCGCAGATCGGCCCCGGGCGCGAACGTGCCCTGCAGATCGACCACGACGTGCGTCGGGTTCGACGTGTACACACAGAACGAGCCGTCGGCGTCGAGCGGGACGACCGCGACGTTGGCGGTGATCCGGCCGACGGTGGTGTTGCCGTTCGACTTCGTCTGTGGTCCGGGCACCAGCGCCGAACACCGGTCGGCGGTGACGTAGCCGGGCGCTCGGGCGTCGGTGAGGGTGAGGTTGACCAACGCTGCCGATGCGCCGGCCGGGCCCTGCACCCGGAGCATCGCGCCCGCCCCGGGGCGGTCGCCCGTGCGTGTGTCGAGCAGGCGAGCGGCCGTCTGCGACTGGAATCCCCAACCGCCCGTCGACGCCGGTGCGAAGTACCCCTGCACGTCGACGATCTTCTGCGCGGTCGCGCTCGACCACGTGCAGATCTGCGATCCGCCGGACGCCGACGACGACGGCACGACCGCCAGGTTGGCCACGGTGGCACCGGCGGTGAAGTTGGTGTTCGACCGGGTCTGCGGGCCCGGGGTGAGCGAGACGCACGAGTCGGCCGTCAGGTAGCCGGCGGACGCAGGGGCGGTGACGGTGAGGTTGGTGAGCATCGCGACGGCGTTCGCCGGCACGAGGGGCGTGGTGACGGCGAGTTCCGTGCCGGCGGCCACCGGCCCCTGACGGCCACACGACCCGCCCGCAGCACAGAAGGTGTCGGTCCGGGTGTCGAGCAGCCGCTGCGGCGGCACGACGTGCAGGACGGCACCGGCCGTGCCCGCAGCCGCGGACGGGACGAAGAAGCCCTGTACGTCGACGACGGTGTCCATCGGCTGCGACTGGAACAGGCAGAACCGTCCCTGCGCGTCGACGGGCACCACCGACAGGTTGGCCGACACGATGTTCGGCGTGGCGTTGCCGTTGGACGACGCCCGCGGACCGGAGATGGCCGAGCACGCCTCGGCGGTCACGAAGCCGGCGCCGGCGGCACCGACGAGCGTGATGTTGACGACGGCGGCGGTCGCACCGGCGGGCGCGGTGGTCTGGACCACCGTGCGCCACCCCGCGCGGGGTTGCTCGGCGTCGGTGAGGCAACGTGTGGTCACCGCACCGGCATCGTCGGCGACGGGGAGGCAGGTGCGCGTCGGTGGGACGGCCGGCACCCCGCTGGCCCGGAACGCGGCGATGGCCTTCGCCTGAGCCGGCGTGCCACGGAACTCGAAGTGCATGGTGTCGCGCAGCACCGAGGTCTTCTCGGCCTGCGGCGAGGCGCAGCCACCTCCCCAGCCGTAGCCGCCCCAGTACAGGCCCCACGTCTCGGCCACCTGCACCACCCACTGCGGGATGTCGCTCTTCATCGGCGTCGCACAGGCGGTCGCGCCGTCGACACCTCGGTAGGTGAGCTCGGGGTTCGCGGTGGTGTTCATGTCGACCGCGAGGCCCCACGAATGGTTCGAGAGGCTCGACTTCGTGAGGCCCTCGCAGCTCTTGCGGCTGTTCGACGTGCAGCGGAAGACGTAGGTGCCGAGGTCGTTGATCTTGTACCCGCGGGCCACGATCTCCCGGAGGAAGCCCTCGAACAACGGCTGCGCCTCGGGCATCGAACGGACCTGGTTCACCGCCACCGGCCCGAACTTCGAGGTGTTGCCGACGAGCAGGGTCTCCCAATCGGCCAGTGCGGGCGACTTGTTGTAGCCCCAGCCGAGCCAGTTCCAGCCCGTGGGCGGGAACGGCCCGCCGATCGCGGTCTCGAGGATGCCGAGCATCTCGGCGGTGGCCTGGTCGACGATGCCGGTCGGCTCGAGGCCGTTCGTGCTCTGGAAGGTCTTCACGGAGGTCTCGGTCGCCGGACCGAAGGATCCGTCGACGAAGGTGGTGACGCCGTGGTCGACGAGTGCCTGCTGGAGGACGGTGACCCGGCTGCCGGCGTCGCCGCGTTGCAGCGGGACCCACTCGGTCGGGACCGGCCCCGCTTCGGGCGTCGGGAACGGCGGCGACGGCCAGCCGCGTGCCTCGGGTGCGCCGCTGCCGTCGAGCAGGCAACCGGCCACGTTGCCCGAGGTCTTCTGGGCATCGCTGCACTTCGCGGGCATCGTCGGCAGCACCCAGGCCGTCGTGTCATCGGCCGCGAGCGCGGTCTCGACGGTGCCGAGCGACGTGGGTGCGACGCCGGCGACGGCCCCGAGGACCGTCGCACACGCGACGAGGAAGCTGCCTCCGGCCCGCATGTGAGAGGTATCGGCGCGGGCGGCGACCCCCTTGAGCCGGCGAGCCGGGTGTCACCCGGAACCGGGACCGATCAGTCGTCGTCGCCGCCGCGGCCGCGCCCGCGACCCCGACCCGAGTCGTCGTCCTCGTCGCGATCGCGATCGCCGCCGTGATCGTCGTCGCGGTCGTCGTCGCGGTCGTCGCGGTCGCCGCCGTGGTCGTCGATCGTGGTGACCGGCCCGGTGGAGGCCGGGACGCTCACATCGGGGATGGAGGTGTCGGGTGCGGACGTGCCGGGTGCGGAGGTGTCGGGTGTGCTGGCGGACGGCGCGGACACCTCGGGCAGACTGGCCGACGGCGATGTCGCAGCCGGGGTGGTGGCGGCCGGGGTGGTGGCGGCCGGGGTGGTGACCGCCGGGGTGGTGACCACCGGGGTGGTGGCCGACGACGGGTCCGGCACGCTGGTCGCCGCCGGGGCGGTGGTGTCGGGGGCGGCGGCGGTGGTCACCGCAGTGACGCTGGTGACGGGCCCGTCGTCCTCGGGATGGTCACGGCCGGCGGCGGCGGGAATGGCGACGGCGAGTGCGGCGACGATGCTCGCGGCGACGGCTGCGGAGCGCTTCATGGTGGGTTCCTCCTGTGATTCGGTGAGCACAGGAGACCGCGACGGCGGGGCAGGCCGCCATCGGACCTCGGTCGTACGACCTCGCGATCAGGCGCCCGTCGCGTGGTAGCCGCCGTCGACGTGGATCATCGAGCCGGTCGTCGCCGGGAACCAGTCGCTCATCAGCGCCACGCACGCCTTCGCGACGGCCGACGAGTCGGTGACGTCCCAGCCGAGCGGTGCCCGGTCGTCCCAGACGTCCTCGAACTGCTGGAACCCGGGGATGCTCTTGGCAGCCATCGTCTTCACCGGACCGGCGGCCACCAGGTTGCACCGGATGCCCTTCGGGCCGAGCTCCTTGGCGAGATAGCGGTTGATGCTCTCGAGCGCCGACTTGGCGACGCCCATCCAGTTGTAGGCGGGCCACGCGACCGTGTTGTCGAAGTCGAGCCCGACGAAGGCCCCGCCCGCGCCCATCAGCGGCACGAACGCGTCGGCCAGCGCCTTGTACGAGTAAGCCGAGATGTTGATCGCCACCTGCACGTCGTCCCACGTGGCCGCCATGAAGTCGTCGCCGAGGCACACCTCGGGTGCGAACCCGATCGAGTGCAGGACGGCGTCGACCCGACCACCGAAGTGTTCGCCTGCCGCCTCGCGAGCGCTCGTGAGGTGTTCGGGGCGGGTGACGTCGAGCTCGTGGACCGGCACCGTGGTACCCAGCTTGCGGGCGGTGCGCTCGGTGAGGCTGAGCGCCCGCCCGGCGCCGGTGAGCATCAGGTTCGCGCCCTCGTCGAGTGCGAGCCGAGCCACACCGAACGCGAGCGACGCGTCGGTGAGCACGCCGGTGATGACGATGTTCTTCCCCTCGAGCAGACCCATGCGGTGCAACCTAGTGCCACCCCGGTGCGGGCCCCGTCGTTTCCTTGTGGCGCGACGAGGCGGGTGTGCCAGCATGTCCCGATGCGCATCGGGATTCTGGGTGGAACCGGTCCGGCGGGCAGCGCGCTGGCTGCTCGTCTGGCCTCGATCGGGTACGAGTCCGTGATCGGCTCGCGCTCGAAGTACCGAGCCATGGAGGCGCGCGACGGGATGGTGCAGCGCTGGCCCGACATCGAGCCGCTGCTGTCGTACGGCGACAACGCGGCGGCTGCCGACTGCGACGTCGTGGTGATCGCGACACCCTGGGACTCGGCAGCCACGACGGCGCAGGAGAACGAGGACGCGCTCGTCGGCAAGGTGGTCGTCAGCATGGCGAACGCCCTCGTGCGCGTCGGACACGAGTTCCAGCCGTTGGTGCCGCCGCGCGGCAGCGTGGCGGCGCATGTCCAGGCAGCCGTCCCGCGGGCTCGGGTCGTCGCCGCGTTCCATCACCTGCCGGCCACCGAACTCGGTCATCTCGGCGAGCCGATCGAGAGCGACGTGCTCATCTGCGGCGACGACGCCGAGGCCGTCCGTACGATCAGCGAGGTCGTCGGCAAGATCCCCGGCTGCCGCCCGCTCGATGCCGGTGAGCTGTCGAACGCCACGGCGATCGAGGCGTTCACGGCCGTGCTGTTGCAGTTGAACGTGCGCTACAAGACCCGCGTCGCACCGAAGCTCACCGGAATCAAGCGCGACCCGCGGGCGTTGCAGGCCTGACGTATGCAGCTGTACGACACCGCCCGACGGGCCGTGGTCGCGTTCGAGCCGGGGGAGCAGGTGCTGATGTACACCTGTGGCATCACCCCCTACGACGCCACCCATCTCGGGCACGCCGCCACCTTCATCACCTACGACGTGTTGCAGCGGCGGCTCATCGACACCGGTCGGACGGTGAAGTGCGTGCGCAACGTCACCGACGTCGACGACCCGCTGTTCGCGAAGGCCCGTGAGCTCGGCGTCCACTACCTCGACCTCGCCGCGGGCGAGGAAGCGCGTTTCGAACGCGACATGGAGGCGCTCAACGCGCTGCCGGTGTACTCCACGCCACGCGCATCGTCGGCGATCCCCGACATCCGCGGCTTCATCGGGATGGTGCTCGACCGTGGCTTCGCGTACGAGGCGGGCGGCAGCGTGTACTTCGACGTCTCGAAGTTCCCGTCGTTCGGTTCGGTGAGCCACTACTCACGCGAGCAGATGATCGACTTCGCCCGCCAGCGCGGCGGCAACGTCGAGGACACCAACAAGCGCGATCCGCTCGACTTCGTGTTGTGGCACCCGTCTGCGCCCGACGAGCCGAGCTGGGACACGCTGTGGGGTCCGGGTCGACCGGGCTGGCACATCGAGTGCAGCGCGCTCGCGTTGCGCGAGCTCGGTTCCACCATCGACCTGCACGGCGGCGGCAGCGACCTGATCTTCCCGCACCACGAGTGCGAACGCGCCCAGAGCGAGGCGGCGACCGGGCAGCAGTTCGTGAAGCACTGGATGCACGTGGCGATGGTGTACATGGACGGTCACAAGATGTCGAAGAGCCTCGGCAACCTGGTGTTCGTCGACCAGCTCCGCACCGAGTGGGACCCGCGCACGATCCGGCTCGGCATCATCGAGCACCACTACCGCTACGAGTGGGAGTGGAACGACGAGCTGATGCCGCGCAACCGCGCCCGCCTCGAGCGCTGGCTCGGTGCAGCCGACGGCACCGCCGACACCGCCGTGATCGACGACGTCCGCGCCGCACTCGACGACGATCTCGACACGCCGGAGGCACTCCGTCTGATCGACGCGGCGGCCGAACGAGGGGTCGGGGTCCGCCCGGCAGCAGCGCTCCTCGGGGTCGTTCTCTGATCGTCTAATCTCTCGTCCGTCGTCGCCGTCCGGGGTGGCGACGAGAACCGAGTCGGGAGGGCGAGCCGATGAACGCCGAAGGTGCCGGCAAGCTGCAGACCCGGCTCCGTCGCGTCGCTCGACCGGTCGCGCGGAAGCTCTGGGACTTCCAGCTCGAGGGCTTCGATCGGTTGCCCGCCGAGGGACCGGCCATCTTGTGCCCGAACCACATCAGCTTCCTCGACAGTGCGTTCTTGATGCTGCACGTACCGCGCAACATCAGCTTCGTCGGCAAGGCCGAGTACATGGACTCGTGGAAGACCAAGTACGTGTTCCCCGCGATGGGCATGATCCCGATCGACCGCTCCGGTGGCGACAAGAGCCAGGCGGCACTCGACACCGCCGAGCGGGTGCTGCGCCGGGGCGAGCTGTTCGGCATCTTCCCCGAGGGCACCCGCAGCCGCGACGGCTACCTGTACAAGGGTCGCACCGGTGCAGCCCGGTTGGCGCTGCAGGTGGGGTGCCCGATCTTTCCCGTGGGTGTGGTCGGCACGGATCGGATCCAGCCGCCCGACGCGCCACTGCCGAAACTCCGCGAATCGTGCGCGATCAAGATCGGCCGCCCGATCAAGGTGGAGCGCTACCTCGACCGTGCGGGCGACCATCGGGTGCTGCGCCAGATCACCGACGAGCTGATGTTCGAGATCCGCGAGCTCACCGGGCAGGAGTACCGCAACGTGTACGCCGGGAAGACCGCCGACGCCGAGCCCACGCCCGAGGTCGCCCGCGTGGCGCACGTCGGCGATCGCGATCCCGAGCCCGAGCTGGCCGGGGCCGCTGCCGGCTGACCGAAACCCTCCCCGTCGCTCTCGGGGAGCGCTCGTAGACTCGGAGCTGCTATGGCTCAGATCACGATCTCCCTCCCCGATGGCTCGCAGCGCTCGTACGACGAGGGCGCGACCACTGCGGACGTGGCGGCCTCGATCGGCGCGCGGCTCGCGAAGGCGGCCGTGGCGGCTCGTGTCGACGGCGACGAGTGGGACCTCGGACGCTCGCTGCCCGACGGCGCCGAGGTGGCGATCATCACCGCCGATTCGGAGGACGGTCGCCACGTGCTGCGGCACTCGACGGCGCACGTGATGGCCCAGGCGGTCACCCAGCTGTTCCCCGGCGCCAAGTTCTCGATCGGCCCGGCGATCGCCGATGGCTTCTACTACGACTTCGAGCTGCCCGGCGGCCGGACGTTCAGCGAGGACGATCTCGGCGCGATCGAGGCCCGCATGCGCGAGATCGTGAAGGCCGATCAGCCGTTCGTCCGCAGTGAGCTGCCCCGGGACGAGGCGCTCGCCGTGTTCGCCGACCAGCCCTACAAGTGCGAGATCATCGAGCGCGTGTCGAGCGGGGCCGCCGACACCGACGACGCCGGCGAGATCGGCAGCGGCGAGACGATCAGCGTGTACCGCAACTCGCCCGAGTTCGTCGACCTGTGTCGCGGCCCGCACGTGCCGAGCACGAGCAAGCTGGGCTTCTTCAAGCTCATGAAGGTGGCCGGGGCCTACTGGCGCGGCAACGAGAAGGGCCCGATGCTGCAGCGCATCTACGGCACGGCCTGGGAGAGCAAGCAGGCACTCGAGGAGCACCTCCACCGCCTGGCCGAGGCCGAGAAGCGCGACCACCGCAAGCTCGCGGTGGAGCTCGATCTGCTGAGCTTCCCGAGCGAGCTCGGCGGCGGCCTGGCCGTGTGGCACCCGAAGGGTGCGATCGTCCGCAAGCTGATGGAGGACTACAGCCGGGAGCGCCACACCAACGGCGGGTACCAGTTCGTCTTCACCCCGCACCTCGCGAACGCGCAGTTGTTCCAGACGTCGGGTCACCTCGACTTCTACAAGGACGGCATGTACCCGCCGATGGAGATGGACAACGGCACGTACTACCCGAAGCCGATGAACTGCCCGATGCACTGCCTGATCTTCCGCAGCCGTCAGCGCAGCTATCGCGAGCTGCCGTTGCGGCTGTTCGAGCTCGGCAACGTGTACCGCTACGAGCGCGCCGGCACCCTGCACGGGCTCATGCGGATCCGTGGCTTCACCCAGGACGACAGCCACATCTACTGCACCGAGGACCAGGCGGCCGACGAGATCGCGTCGCTGCTCGACTTCGTGATGAGCGTGCTGCGCGCGTTCGGCTTCACCGACTTCACGGCCAACCTGTCGACGAAGGATCCGCAGAAGTACGTGGGCACCGACGAGTCGTGGGACCGGGCCACCGAGGCGCTGCGCAACGCGCTCGAGAAGTACGGCCTCGCGTACGAGATCAAGGAGGGTGACGCCGCCTTCTACGGCCCGAAGATCGACATCGACGTGAAGGACGCGATCGGTCGCACCTGGCAGCTGAGCACCATCCAGTACGACTTCAACCTGCCCGAGCGCTTCCAGCTCGAGTACGTCGGCGCCGACAACGCACGCCACCGGCCGATCATGTTGCACCGCGCGCTGTTCGGCTCCGTCGAGCGGTTCTTCGGTGTGCTGCTCGAGCACTACGCGGGTGCGTTCCCGACGTGGATGGCGCCGTTGCAGGCACGGGTGCTCCCCGTCGCCGACGCCCACGAGGCGTACGCGAACGAGGTCGCGACGCGGCTGCGCGCCGAGGGGATGCGGGTCGACGTGGTCGATTCGAGCGATCAGCTCGGCAAGCGGATCCGCGCCGCGAAGCTCGACAAGATCCCGTACGTGCTGGTGGTGGGCGACGACGACGTGGCGCACACCACGCTCGGCGTGAACCCGCGCGGCGGCGACGTCGAACGCGACGTGCCGCTCGAGGAGTTCATCCGCCGGGTGAGCGGCGAGATCGCCGAACAGCTCGCCGTCATCTGACCCACCTGGTCGCGGCGGTCAGTCGATCGCGACCAGATGCGAGCCGCTCCGCACGTAGAGCACACCGTTGACGAAGCCGATCACCTGGGCGAGACCATCGAGATCGACCGCGTGCTCGTCGTCGTTCGCGTCGCGCACCGTCGACGTGAACTGCTCCTCGTCGTCGCGGTCTGCTTCGACGTACACCACGACGTCGCCCCAGTTCGCCGGTTGCCCGGCCACGCGCCGGCCGTCGTCGACGTCCTCGCGATCGATCGAGCCGAGGACCTCGCCGCTGTCGAGGTCGATCACCTCGTCGGTCCGGCCGCGGGTGACGATCAGCGTGTCGAACGGCGTCGTGAACGAGCCCGAACGTCGCCCCATCGTCACGCCCTGCAGCTCGTCGTCGGCCTCGATCGACCACGCCGGTTCGCCGGTGCGAGCATCGGTGACCTCGAGGTCACGTGCCAGCGCGAGGTTGAGATACGACAGGCACCCGTCGCCGAACTGGCTCGTCTCGGTCGTGAACACATGATCGCCGATCACACCGACGAAGGCGGCCTCCTCGCCGCTCAGCTCTCGGTTCCACAGCGCCTCGCCGTCGTCGAGGTCGAACGCAGCCACGGCGACGACGTCGGTGCCCGAGTCGTCGCTGCCCGCGGCGCACGACATCACGATGCCGAGCTCGGGCCGAGGGGTGAGCTGCACCTCCGACGGCTCGCCGATCTCGGGGCGGTCCACCGACCACTGCTCGTCGCCCGTGTCGAGGTCGACGCCGATCAGCGAGTCCCCGTCGACCAGCGCGACGACGCCACCCGCCGCGTCGGGGTACCAGTCCGCTCCACTGATCGACGCCTCGGCCTCGATCGACCAGCGTTCCTCGCCGTCGAGGTCGAGTCCGACGTAGGTGGCGTCGCGCCCGGAGCCGTCGACGACCACGAATCCGTCCGACCTGACCACCACCGGCATCGACGAACCCGCGATCGGCCGGTCCCATCGCTCGCGTCCGTCGCGCCGGTCGAGCGCGACCAGGGTCCGTCCGCCGCCGCCGAACGCACCGGTGGCGGCGAGCACCTGGTCACCGACGACGATCCACGAGAACGCGGCGTCGAGCCCGTCGTGTGACCACAGCTCGTCACCGTTGCGCGGATCGAGCACGGTGAGGCGCATGGCGCCGGGCACCACGGTGTCGTCGTCAGGGTCGCCGGCCCCGGCGACCACGAACAACTGGTCGTCCACGATGCGGCCGACCGCCCCGCCGCCGATGGCCTCGGGCAGCCGGACGTCCCAGCGCTGGTCTCCCGTGCCGCGATCGACACCGACGACCAAAGCGGCGTCGGCGTCGGTGTCGGCGGCGGAGAACACCACCACGTCGTCGTACGCACCGAGGGTACGGATCGGGTCCACGTCGTCGATGCCGGCGAGCGCCGGTGCACGCTCGTCCCACCGCAGTTCGAACGACACGGTGCCGTCGTCCGAGTCGCTCGGTTCGTTGCGGACGATGAAGACGAAGCCGGCGACGACGAGCGCGAGGACGGATCCGAGGACGACGAGGATCGTGGCGCGCGTGGGGTTGCGCCACCCGCGCGCATCGGGTCGCTCGGTGACGGGCACCGGGTCAGCCAGTTCGACCGGCTCGACCGGCTCGACCGACGGGGGCGGGAACGACGGAGGCGGGAGCTCGCTCACGGTGACATGATCACAGACCTCGTCCGTGAGACCGACATCGCTCGCGTTCCGGCCCAGGTGTCGCCGATCACGCGCCGGGCACCGATCGGAGCAGTTCGGCCTCGAGATCGGTGGCGTCGGCGTGCGGGGCGCCGTGCGCGGCGAACCACGTGCAGATGTTCTCGCAATCACGTCGCAGGTAGGCGAAGCCCTGCGGGTTGCCGACCAGGTCCACGGCCTGGGGGAGGTCGATCAAGACGATCCGGTCGTCGTGCACGAGGGTGTTGTAGGCCGACAGATCGCCGTGGGCGTAGCCGGCGTCGGCCAGTTGGCGCAGCACCTCGCGCATCTGGTCGTACAGGTTGCGAGCGAGCCGACGGTCCGGGCGCAGTTGTGCGAGCCGAGGAGCGGCGACGCCGTCGTGGCCGACGAACTCCATCATCAGCTCGGTGCCGATGAGCTGCACGGGGTACGGCACCGCGGCACCAGCCGACCACAACCGGCCGAGCACCGCGAATTCCGCCGCTGCCCGCTGCCCGGCGATGAGGTCGCGGCCGAAGTCGGTGCGGGTGGCCATCGCCCGCATCTCGCGGCTCTTGCGCACCCGTCGACCCTCCAGGTAGCCGGCGTCGCGGTGGAACATGCGGTGCTCGGCGCTGCGGTAGCGCTTCACGGCGAGCCAGCTGCGGTGCACCGGTTCGCCCTCGACGTCGAGCGTGCGCTCGACGAGCGAGACGTCGGCTTCCTTGCCGGTCTTCAGCACACCGTGGTCGACGTCGGTGGCGCGAGGGTCGGTGACGACCCAGGCCGGGACCGGCTCCGGTCCACGGCTGGCGTCGCGATAGCTCGACCAAGCGGGCTCGTCCGGATCGGGTCCGTCGTCGGACGTCGCACCGTGGTCGTGGTCGTGGTCGTGGTCGCGGTCGCGGTCGTGGTCGCAGTCGTGGTCGTCGACGTGATCGCGGTCCTGGTGGTCGTGGTCATCGTGGTCGTGGTCGGTGGGGGACGGCGTCCAGCCGTCGTCGTCGAAGCGCCGGCGGCGCTTCGAGCTGCCTGATGCAGCCATGATCGGGGTCTCCTCGAGTGGTCGGTGGAGGCACCGGCGCGAGACACCCGGTCGAGCGTGAACTCGACGATCGGTGGTGTCCGGGTCAGCGCGGTGCCGCGGGCGTGATGCGAGCGCGGCAGGAGGGCACGGTGATCGTCACGACGTTCCTCCTCTCCGCGCTGGTCAGCGCCTCGATCCGACAGGTCGACCGTAGTCGCGGCGGCGGGGGAGCGGCGTGTATTTTCCGCTCGTGACCCCCCTCGAACTGCTGTGGAACGGTTGGCGCGCCAGCTACGTCACGACCGCCGACGAGCGACCCGCCGGCGACGGCAGCATCTTCTCGGCGATCCTGGCGAGCGGCCTGCCCGACGACCACACCCACATCGTCCACCGCGGCCGGTCGACGTTCGTGATCATGAACGCCTTTCCGTACAGCGTCGGTCATCAGTTGGTGCTGCCGTACCGCGAGGTCGGCGACCTCGAGGCGCTCGAACCCGACGAAGCGGCCGAGTTGTGGGCGACGGTCACCGACGCGGTTCGCGCGGTGAAGGCGGCGATGTCGCCCCAGGGTGTGAACGTCGGCATCAACCTCGGCAAGCCTGCGGGCGGCAGTGTGAGCGAACACCTCCACGTGCACGTGGTGCCACGATGGGTGGGCGATGCCAACTTCATGACCGCCACCGCCAACACGCGCACGCTGCCCGAGTCGTTGCCGGACACGGCGGCGAAGCTGCGTGCCGCCTGGCCCCGGCCTAGCCTGGGTGCGCCATGAACGATGCCGTCACCCCGCCGACCGGACCGGATGCCGAGCTGCGCGACGAACTGCCCGACGACCTGAACGCGAAGGGGTTCGTCGGTCCGTACCAGTTCCCCGACAACAGCCGCCGTCGGCGGCCGGCGATCATCTACCTCGTCGTGGCCGCCGTGTGCCTCGTGGTGTGGCTCACCCAACGCGGCGACGACGGCAGCGTGCTCGTGAACGAGGGCTGGGGATGGGCGGCACTGCTGTTCGGCGCCGTGGGGCTGTTCTCGTTCACGTCCGGATGGCGGATGAGCGTCGACGAGAAACAGGCGTTGGTGGCCGCCCAGGGCGCGGTCGGCTGGCCCGTCGGGCACGCGTCGGCACAGCAGGTGTGGCGCGGGTTCCGCAGCCGACCGACGTGGCGGGTGCTCGTGTACTCCGCGGAGAACCCGCCGCGCCAGCGAGGACTCGTGCTGGTCGACGCGGTCGACGGCCGTGTGGTCGAGCACCTCACCGAGGCCAACCCGGAGACCGATTGGCAGGAGTGAGGGCGGCCGTTCAGCGGTCGGCGTCGGGGTTCTCGGCCTCGATCGACCGGAGTTGGCGGCCGAGGTCGAGTGCGATCGAGCGGAGTTCGTCGAGTTCGGCACCCCACCCGTTCGCGGGGACGGCCTCGATCGCCGAGGCGATCAGTCCCGGGTCGGCCGAGCCCGAGTGCACCAGGGCGGCGGCTCGGGCCAGGTGTCGGTCGATCGTCGCGAGCGGCTGACCGATGGAGGCGTCGGCGAGATCGCCGCGCGACTCGCGGAGCCGACGGGCGAGCGACCGGAACGTGATCGCCAGATCTGCAGGTGAGGAATCGGACATCTCCCCGATGGTGCCAGGTCTCGGATAACGTGGGAATCCATGTTCGACGGAAACTTCCGGGCGTCGGTCGATCGAGCGGTGAAACCGATCGGTGCCGGACTGCGCCGCACGGGGTTGTCACCCGACCACCTCACCGTGATGGGCCTGCTGGTCGCCGTCGGCGCCGCGGTCAGCATCGGCGCCGGCCACCTGCGGGTCGGGTTGGTCCTCGTCGTCCTCGCCGCCCTCCCGGATCTGTTCGACGGGGCGCTCGCGAAGGCTTCCAACACCTCCAGCCAGCGTGGGGCGTTCTTCGACTCGGTGATCGACCGGGTCACCGACGCGTTCTTGTTCGGCGGCGTGGCGTGGCACTTCGCGTCCACCGAGTCGGCCCACATGGCGATGCTGCCCTTCGCCATCCTCGGCGTGAGTTCCACCATCTCGTACCAGCGCGCGAAGGCCGAGTCGCTCGGCCTCGACGCGAAGGGCGGGCTGATGGAGCGTGCCGAGCGGATCATCCTGTTCTGCCTCGGCCTGCTCATCCCGCCGCTGCTCATCCCGATCCTGTGGGTGATGCTCGCACTCACCGTCGTCACGGCGATCCAGCGGTTCGTGAAGGTGTGGAAGCAGGCCGACGTCGCCCCGGTGACCCGCGCCAAGATCGAGATGCGCCAGCACCGGCGCCAGAGCCGCAAGGTGGTGCGCACCGAGCGTCGTCGCACCCGGATCTCGCGTCTCAGCGGTCAGGTGCGCGGCGACCGCGATCGCCAGACCCAGTGACGAACGGCGCCCGGCGCGCCCGCAGCGCCCGGCACGTGCGATGACCGCCGACGAACGCACGTCGCCGCGCGACCGGGTCCGCTTCACGGATGCGGCCACCGTGGGTGCCTATCGACTCGGATCGTTGGCCGCTCGCCTCACGCCCGGCCCGCTCGCTGCGGCGGCGGCCTCGTCGCTCGGCCTGAGCGCGAGCTTCGCGAGTCCGGCACGCCGCGAGATGTTCCAGCGTCACCTCCGACGAGTGAATCCTCGGATGGGTCGGGCGGCGATGCGGGTGGCCACACAGACCGCGTTCGACAGCTACGCGCGGTACTACGTGGAGAGCTTCCGCCTGCCCACCCTGTCGAAGGCGACCGTCGAGCGGGGGTTCACGAAGGAGGGGTACCGCGAGCACATCGTGCCGGCACTCGAGCGGGGCAACGGGGTGATCCTCGCGCTGCCGCACCTCGGCGGATGGGAGTGGGCAGGTCGGTGGATGACCGACCAGGGGCACCGGCTCACGGTGGTCGTCGAGCCGCTCGACCCACCCGAGTTGTTCGAGTGGTTCGCCGAACTGCGCCGCGACCTCGGCATGAACGTCGTGCCGCTCGGGCCGAAGGCGGGCAGCACGGTGCTGAAGGCGCTGCGCGACAACGAGGTCGTGTGCCTGCTGTGCGACCGCGATCTGGATCGCACCGGTGTGGAGGTCGAGTTCTTCGGCGAACGCACCACGCTGCCGCCCGGGCCGGCGACGCTGTCGTTGCGCACCGGCGCGCCGATCCTGCCGACCGGGGTGTACTTCACGCCTCGCTACCAGGGTCATCACGCGATCGTGCGCCCGCCGGTTCCGACCCCGCGCCTCGGCCCCGGCCTGCGCGACGACGTCGCCCGGGTCACCCAGTCGCTCGCCCACGAGCTCGAGTTCCTCATCCGACGTGCGCCCGAGCAGTGGCACCTGTTCCAACCGAACTGGCCGAGCGACCCGGGCTACGGCACCTGATTCGACGTCCTGGGTGCCGAGCGCGGCTCACCGGTTCTGGTCGCACGATTCGACGGCGCCCAGGACGTCGCCGCCGGCGGCTCGTCAGCTCGCGCGGCGCTTCTTCGCCTTCGGGCGCGACGAGGTGGCGATCGTCGCGACGGTCGCGTCGGCGTCGGCCTCGGCATCGGCCTCGGTCGGGCGGCTCAGCTCGAGCAGCTCGGCGATGGCTCGCTCGATGCCGCCGGCGAGCACGTCGAGGTCGGGCATCGCGTCCCAGTCGCCGGTGATGCCGATGCTCACGTTGCCGTCGTAGGACAGGATCGCCACACCCGTGCGCAAGCCCTGCGCGAGCGGCACGAACGGCGCGTACTCGGTCATCCGGCGGCCGCACGCGTACAGCGGCACCTGAGGTCCCGGCACGTTCGTCGTCACGGTGTTCACCGATCGCTGTGGCAGCCGGCGCATCACCGTCACCGCGGCACGCAACGCCGTCGCCAACACCACCGGTGGTGCCTGGTCGGCCGCCTCGAACAGCATCCGGCTCGCCTCGGCCTGGCCCGACTGCTTCAGGTGCTGCATGTGCGCCCGGACGGCGTGCAACCGGTCGAGCGGATCGGCGATGCCGACGGGCAGCTCGGCGATGATCGACGCGACCTGGTTGTTGAGCGTGTGGTCGCCCTTGGCGCGTACCGAGACGGGCACCAGCGAGCGCACCACCACCCCGTCGAGCTGCTCGCCTCGTCCGAGCAGCAGCTCGCGGTACCCCGACGTGATCGCCGCGAGCACCACGTCGTTCACCGTGCCGCCGTGCGCGGTGCGGATCCGTTTCACGTCGGCGATCGTCGTGGCTGCCGTCACCCAGCGGCGGTGCGGACCGATGGTGCCCTCGATCGGGAGCTCCACGTTCGGCTTCAAGCCCTCTCCGAGGGCACGGACACTCGACACCATCTGGCTGGCCTCGTCGAGCAGACGGCGCGGGCGACGGAGCACCGCCCGCGTGAACCGAGCCATCTCGTCGGGCCGGACGAGGGTGTCGACCAGCGCGTCGCGCACCAAGGTGGCGTCGCTCGGCTCGGGTGCCGGATGCCAGGTGTCGGGCACCGGTGCGCTGGGCTCCGGCGACGCGTCGAGCACCAGTGCCATCAGATCCGTGCCGCTGATGCCGTCGACCATGCAGTGGTGCACCTTCGAGATCAAGGCCCAGGTGCCGTCGTCGAGGCCCTCCACCATCCACGTCTCCCACAGCGGGCGGTGTCGATCCAGCTCGTGCGACATCAGCCGGCCCATCAGGTTGCGCAGGTCCTGCCGGTCGCCGGGGGGCGGCAGCGCCGTGTGCCGGATGTGGTAATCGAGCCGGAAGTGCGGGTCGTCCACCCACACCGGGCGACCGACGCCGCCCGGGACGAACCGCACCTTCTGGCGGTAGCGGGGCACCAGGGGGAGCTTGCCGCGGAACAGCGCGACGAGGTCGTCGTACGCCGGGGCGGGGCCCTCGAACACTGCGCACGACGCGATGTGCATGTGGTTGATGCCGTCCTCGACGTGCAAGAACGTCGCGTCCAGCGGACTCATCCGATCCATCGGTGGCTCCCCTCGGTCCGGTCGATCGTCGCGCCCATCGCGCCTGGTCAACCAGGGTCGGACGGCCCGTCGGTACGGCGTCCGCCGTCCCGTCGACGCTCCGGACGGCGGCGGTGCTGTCGGGGCCCCGCCCGACGTGCTGGAATCGGGTGATGGCCACCGCACGCACCGACGACCTCACCGGACCCACGACCGAGTTGCTCCAAGCGCTGATCCGCAACGAGTGCGTCAACGACGGCACGCCCGACTCGGGCCACGAGACCCGCAACGCCGAGTTGCTCGGCGGCTACCTCGAGGGCACCGGCGTCGGCATCGAACACTTCGAGAAGCGCAGCGGACGCGCGTCGGTGGTGGCCCGCATCGAGGGGAGCGACCCCGATGCGCCGACCCTGTGCCTCATGGGTCACACCGACGTCGTCCCGGTGAACCCTGCCGGGTGGTCGCGCGATCCCTTCGGTGGCGAGCTCGTCGACGGCGAAGTGTGGGGTCGGGGAGCGATCGACATGCTGAACGTGACGGCATCGATGGCGGTCGCGTTCCGTCAGTTGGCCCGCAGCGGCTGGAAGCCGAAGGGCACGCTGGTGTACTTCGGCGTCGCCGACGAGGAGGCCGGCGGTGTGTGGGGTGCGGAGTGGATGTGCGACCAGCACTGGGACGCAGTCGGAGCCGACTACGTCCTCACCGAGCTCGGCGGCTGGTCGTCCACCGGTCACGACGGGGTGCGTCGTGTGGTGGTGAACACCGGCGAGAAGGGCCTCGCGTGGCGCACCCTGCGCGTGAGCGGCACCCCGGCACACGGGTCGATGCCCTTCGGCAGCGACAACGCGCTCGTCACCGCCGCGGAGGTGGTGCGCCGGCTCGCGACCTACCGACCGCAGGCCCGCATCGACGACGTCTGGCGCCAGACGGTGGCGGCGATGCCGCTGTCGGAGGAGGTGAGGGCCGGCCTCGTCGATCCGGCGCAGATCTGGCCGACGTTGCAGCAGCTGCCGCCGGCGCTGGCCAAGCGTTGCCACGCACACACCCACACCACGTTCTCGCCGAACGTGGTGCACGGCGGTCAGAAGACGAACATCATCCCCGACCTGGTGGAGCTCGAGGTCGACATCCGCACCGTACCCGGCACCACCCAGGACGAGGTCGACGCCCACCTGCGCGAGGCGCTGGGCGACCTCGCCGCTCGTGTGGAGATCGGTCGGCTGCAGGGCAGCGACGCCACCGAGTCACCACGGGGCAACGCCCTGTGGGACGCGATCTCGTCGGCGACGCAGGTCGCCTACCCGGGTGCCGAGTTGTTGCCCGGACTGATCGTCGGCGGTACCGACGCTCGGTTCTTCCGCGACAAGGGCTCCGTCGCGTACGGCACCGGACTGTTCTCCTCGACGGTGGACTTCGAGTCGTTCGGTTCGCGTTTCCACGGCAACGACGAACGCATCGACGTCGAGTCGCTCGGCCTCGCCGCCGACTTCTGGATCCACATCGCGAAACGGATCTGCGGCTGACGATGCCAGGTCCCTCGCAAGCGTTCGCCGACGCCCTGCGGCGCGTCGTCGACGGCGCGATCGAGGCGCCCGTCGTCACGAGCTACACGCGCATCGGCGCCGAGATCCGGTCACGACTCGACCACTGGTCCGCGCCCCGACCCGGTTCACTCGGCGGTCGGGTGGTGCTGCTCACGGGCGGCACGTCCGGGTTGGGCCGGGCGGCCGCCTCGGCGTTGGCCGGCGCCGGGGCATGCGTGGTGATCACCGGACGCACGGCGATGCGTAGCCGCGAGGTCGCAGCGCAACTCGCTCGCACGAGCGGCGGGCGGGTGGAGGCCGAGTCGTGTGATCTCGGCGACCTCGATGCGGTACGAGCACTCGCCGAGCGTGTGCTCGCCCGTCACGACCGGCTCGATGTGCTGGTGCACAACGCCGGCGCGTTGTCGGCCACACGACACGAGTCGCCGCAGGGTTTCGAGCACACCGTCGCGAGCCAGGTGTACGGACCGTTCGTGCTCACGACGGCGTTGCTGCCGCTGGTGCAGGCGACCGGATCCGGCCGGGTGCTCACCGTGTCGTCCGGTGGCATGTACACCTCTCGACTCGAGGTGGAGCACCTGGAGATGTCGCCGACCGCGTACCGGGGTGCCGAGCAGTACGCACGAGCCAAGCGCGCCCAGGTGACGCTGAACGAGATGTGGGCGGAGCGCACGTCGGACGTGGTGTTCCACGCGATGCATCCGGGCTGGGCCGACACGCCCGGCGTGGCCGAATCGCTGCCCGCGTTCCGACGTGCCGTCGGGCCGCTGCTGCGCACCGCCGCCCAGGGTGCCGACACGCTGGTGTGGCTCGCCGCCGGCGACCACGAGCCACTCGCGTCGAGCGGCGGGTTCTGGCTCGATCGGCGCCGGCGCGGACTGCACCGGCTGCCGCACACCGCGCTGAGCGACACGCCGGCACGTCGAGATGCGCTGTGGCGGCTCGTCGCCGAACGCGCCGGGGTCGACACCGTGCCGGTGCGAGGCTGACCAGATGAGCCACGCATCCTCCTTCGTCGAACAGGGCTACCTCGTGGTGCCCGACCTCGTCGACGCAACCGACCGACGCGAGGTCGTGGCCGACATCGCCCGGTTCGTGCGTGGCGAGTACCCGGTGCTCGGTGCGCCCGATGTGCCGCCCGGCCTCGACGACGAGACGGCCAGCCAGCAGGTGCTCGCCATCCACTTCCCGCACTGGGTGAGCCCGGTGGCCGCACGCATGCTGGTGCACCCGGGCATCGCCGCCGTGCTGGCCGAGATCACCGGTGCCCATCTGCCCTCCTGGGACGGTGCGGTGAAGGCCTGCCAGTCGATGCTGTTCGTGAAGGGGCCGGGCATGCCGGGGCAGGCGTGGCACCAGGACGAGCGGTACATCCCCACCCGCGATCGTTCGCTGGTCGGTGCGTGGATCGCCCTCGACGACGCGACCGTCGACAACGGCTGCCTGTGGGTACTGCCGCGATCGCACCGCACCGGATTCCTGCATCCCACACGAGCGCACGGACGGCCCGACGAATTCGACACCGCCGACGAGGCGTACGGCTTCGACGACAGTGGCGCGGTGGCAGTGGAGGTGCCCGCCGGGTCGGTCGTGTTCTTCAACGGGTACCTGCTGCACCGATCGTTGCGCAACCGCAGCGGGGGCTTCCGTCGGGCGCTGGTGAACCACTACCTGAACGCGTGGTCGTTGTTGCCGTGGCACCCGGGCGGCGAGGTGCCGGGTGGGGCGATCCCCACGCTCGACAACCGGGCGATCGTGCCGCTCGGCCACGACCCCTACGCTGCGAAGGGCATCGATCCGCATCCCGATCGTTGTTTCGTGCGTCCGCTGCCCGGTCAGCGTTGGGCCGTCGACGCCGGGGTGCCCGACGACCCGGCCGGTGCCGTCACGGATCAGGCGAACAGCTCGAACAGCTGACCGATGGCGTGCAGCTGGCCGCCGCCGGTGCTCGACATCACGGCGATGGGCAGCACGCCGGTGTCGAACCACGCCTCGAGCTGGTCGCGCACCTCGGTCGGCGAGCCCGAGATGGTGCAGTCGTCGAGCCACCGGTCGGTCATCAGCCCGGGCAGCGCCTCGCGGTCGCCGGCGGCGAGGGCGGCCTCGATCGCCACCATCTCCTCCTCGTAGCCCGCCGCTTTCCAGTAGTTGCGGTAGTTCGGCAGTACGACGTAGCCGCCGAGTGTGCGGCGATGGATCGCCCGTGCTGCATGCCGATCGGCGTCGATCACGGTCGGCACCATGTTGGCGAGGAAGAACCCCTCGCGTCGGTCGGCTGGGATACGGGTCACCTGCGTCGGCATGTGCGATCGCGAGGCGTTGGCCCAGATCGCGCCGTCGGCGACCTCGACGGCGAGGTCGAGCATCTTGTCCCGCAACGTGGCGAGCCAGATCGGCGGCAGGGCGCCGGCGGGCCGCTCGCTGCCGCGGATGCCCTCGACGTAGCGCCGCATGTCGCCGAGCGGCTTGCCGGTCGAGATGCCGAGTCGGTCCATGGCGGGCGCGTGGCTGACCCCGAGCCCGAGGCGGAACCGTCCTCCGCTCACCTCGGCGAGGTGCCCGGCGGTGATCGCCACCTCGGCGTGGTGCGAGTGATAGATGGGCTGGATGCTCGTCCAGAACGGGATCTCGTGGGTGACGTGGGCGAGCGAGCCGCACAGGGCCAGGTTGCCGTGCACACCGGGGCTCGCGAGCCCGGCGAAGCCACGTCGGTCGGCCTCGGCGGCCACCTCGAGCAGCGGGTTGCGTTTGGTGGGCGTACCGATCACGCTGAGCGCGGGGAGACGGGTCATGCCCGAACCGTAGGGTGAGCGGGTCGCTCGCGGCGTGTCGGCCGGGTACCGTGGGCCGATGCCCGAGCGCGCGCACGCCGAGGAAGTCGGCCGCGAGCTGCCCGAGCACCGCCTGCTGCGCGTCGGCATGGTGTGCCCGTACAGCCTGTCGGTGCCGGGCGGGGTGCAGGCACAGGTGATGGGTCTGGCCCGTGAACTCCGCCGCTCCGGGATCGAGGTGCGCGTGCTCGCCCCCTGCGACGGACCGCCGCCGGCCACGTTCGTCACCCCGCTCGGCGACAGCCTGCCCACGAGTGCGAACGGGTCGATCGCACCGCTCGCTCCCGACCCCTCGTGCCAGCTGCGCATGATCCGGGCGCTCACCGAGGAGGAGTTCGACGTGCTCCACCTGCACGAGCCGTTCATCCCCGGGCCCACCCAGACCGCCACGTTGCTGCACACGGCACCGATCATCGCGACGTTCCACTCGGCGGGTGACAGCGCCGCGTACCGGTATCTGCGTCGACCGGTGCTCGCCGCCAGCCACCGGCTCGCGCACCGTGTCGCCGTGTCGAAAGACGCCGAAGAGCTCGTCAAGCGGTACATCGGGGGCGAGTACGAGATCCTGTTCAACGGCGTCGAGCTCGAGCAGTACCGCGAGGCCCGGCCGCACCCGAGTGAGGGACCGACGATCTTCTTCCTCGGCCGTCACGAGGAACGCAAAGGGCTCGACGTGCTGCTCGCCGCGATGCGGCAGTTGCCCGACGACGTGCGGCTGTGGGTGGCGGGCACCGGTCCCGACACCGCCCGGCTGCAGGCGCAGTACGCCGACGACCGCCGGATCGAGTGGCTCGGGCGGGTGAGCGACGCCGACAAGGTGGCACGCCTCACCGGCGCGACGGTGTTCTGCGCGCCATCGCTGCACGGCGAGTCGTTCGGAGTGGTGCTGATCGAGGCGATGGCGGCGGGCACGGCGATCGTGGCGAGCGGGCTCGACGGCTACCGCAACGTGGCCACCGACGGCGTCGACGCGGTGCTCGTCGAACCGGGCGACGTGCAGGCGCTGGTCGACGGCCTGAAGCGCGTGCTGTACGACGCCGAGCTCCGCGACCGGCTGATCGCCGCCGGCGGACCGCGCGCCGAGCAGTTCTCGATGCGCCGCCTGGCCGCCCTCTACGCCGCGCACTACCGGCGCATCGCCGCCGACCGCGCCGAGCGCCGTCGCATGCTGGACGAGGCGAGAGAGCGTCGTCGCGTGTCTCGTATGCTGGCCCGAGCCATCGGTCGACGCTGACCGGTGGCCCTCCGAGAAAGGAAGCCGCCATGCTCTGGGTGATCCTCGCGATCGTCGTGCTGCTGGTGATCTTCGTGATCGTCACCTACAACGGCCTCATCCGCAGCCGCAACCAGGTCGAGAACGCGTGGTCGCAGATCGACGTCCAGTTGAAGCGGCGCATCGATCTCATCCCCAACCTCGTCGAGACGGTGAAGGGGTACGCGGCGCACGAGAAGGACACGCTCGATGCCGTGATCAAGGCCCGCAACGCGGCCATGTCGGCGCCGGCCGATCCCCACGCGCAGGCGAACGCCGACACACAGATGACCGGTGCGCTCCGGCAGTTGTTCGCCCTGTCCGAGTCGTACCCCGACCTGAAGGCCAACCAGAACTTCCTGGCGCTGCAGGAGGAACTGAGTGCCACCGAGGGTCGCGTCGCCTATGCGCGGCAGTTCTACAACGACACCGTCTTGAACTACAACAACAAGATCCAGTCGTTCCCGACGCTGATCTTCGCCAACATGTTGAAGTTCGACAAGCGGGAGTACTTCGAGGCCGACGAGGGCGCGAGCGAGGTCCCGAAGATCGGGTTCTGACCGATCGTCCTTCCGGACGGGCCCGCCGCCCGGCTCGGGATGCGGGAGCGTCCGCACCCTACGATCGCCGCCGCGGGCCCCGGCCCGTGCTCGACGTACCGTCCGGAGGAGGACCCCCACATGTCAGAAGCCTGGATCATCGACGCCTGCCGCACGCCGCGCGGCATCGGCAAGGTCGGCAAGGGCGCGCTGGCCGACATCCACCCGCAGCAGCTCGCCGCCACGGTGCTGTCGGCCATCCGCGACCGCAACGACCTCGACACGGCCAGCGTCGACGACGTCATCTTCGGCACCTCGATGCAGGTGGGCACCCAGGGCGGCGACCTCGCCCGCATGGCACTGCTCGACGCCGGCTACGACGTGAAGGCGTCGGGTGTCACCCTCGACCGCTTCTGCGGCTCGGGCATCACGACCACCAACCTGGCCGCGGCCTCGATCATGTCGGGTCTCGAGGACGTCGTCATCGCCGGCGGGTGCGAGATGATGTCGCTGCATCCTGCGCTCGGGGCGGCCCAGGCCGGCGTGCGCGGCCCGTTGATGGACGCCGGCAACGAGCGCCTCCGCGCCGCCCACCCCCAGACTCATCAGGGCGTGGCCGCCGATGCGATCGCGTCGATGGAGCAGATCCCGCGCGAAGCGCTCGACGCGCTGGCCTTCGAGTCGCAGCAGCGCGCTGCTCGCGCCATCGCCGAGGGTCGTTTCGACAAGAGCCTGGTGCCGGTGTACAAGCAGGACGGGTCGCTCGCGCTGGATCGGGAGGAGTTCCCCCGGCCGCAGACCACGCTGGAGGGCCTGGCCCAGCTGGCGCCGTCGTTCGCAGCGATGGCCGACGTCCCCCTCGACGACCAGGGCACCACCTTGCGCGGCATGGTGCTCGCCCGGTACCCCGATCTGCAGATCGAGCACGTGCACCACGCCGGCAACAGCTCGGGCGTGGTGGACGGCGCAGCGGCGATCCTGCTGGCCAGCGCCGATGCCGCCAAGGCCAACAACTGGACGCCTCGGGCGCGAGTCGTGGCCGTCGCCAACATCGGCGACGACCCCACACTGATGCTCAACGCGCCGGTGCCAGCGGCGAAGAAGGTGCTCGCGAAGGCCGGCCTGTCGATCGACGACATCGACCTGTTCGAGATCAACGAGGCGTTCGCCGTGGTGGCCGAGAAGTTCATCCGCGATCTCGACCTCGACCGCGACAAGGTGAACGTGAACGGTGGTGCGATGGCGCTCGGTCACCCGATCGCCGCGACCGGCGCGATGCTGATCGGCACCGTGCTCGACGAGCTCGAGCGCACCGGCGGCCGCTACGGCCTGGTGACGATGTGCGCCGCCGGTGGCATGGCGCCCGCGGTGATCATCGAGCGCGTCTGACCAGCAGGTCCGCCCCGCCGGCCCCGTCAGGAGGCCGGCGGGGTGCGGATCACGCTCGACTGGCTCGCCGTGCCGAGCAACGTGCCGTCCTCGGCCCAAAGATGGGCCCGGCCGTAGCCGAAGCCGTCCTGGATGGCGTGCACCTGCACGTCGGCGAGGACCCATTCGGTCTCCACCAGCTTCGCCGTGCGGACGGTGTTGTCGAGGCTGTTGCCGCTGATCGGGACGCCCGACACGTTCGCGAACCCGCTCGGTACCACGTCGCCGACCATCGCCAGGTCGGCGGCATCGGGCACCTTCGGGCCGCCGGGGATCCGCAGCCAGAACGCGGCACGACCCGACGGGTCGCGATGGGTGCGCCCCTTGATCAGCTGCCGGCGCGACACCCCGTGCACGATCCGCAGGTCGAGCGCCTCGTGCACGGTGCCGATCACCGCAGGGGGCAGCTGCGGACGGGTGTCGCTCCAGTGCTTCACGTCGGGCCGGCGCGCCCAGGTGCCGGCCACGGGCAGGTCCTTGCGGCCGAGGGTGGCGAGCGCCACCAGGATCTCCTCGCCGTCGCAGGTGGCGATGCAGCGCGCCTGGCTGGTGTTCCGCCCGCTGGCAGACACGACGACCTCGAGCTCGAGATCGCCCGAGCGGGCGTGGGCGACGTACTGGGCGGTCGCCCACACCACCGGTCGGCCGGTGCCGAGCTCCATCGCAGCGATCGCCGCTGCCAGGCCGGCACCGCCGTACAGGAAGCCCCCGGCGGTCATCACGTGTGGCGCGAGCGGCAACGTCCACCTCATCGGATCGTCGCTCGCCACCAACCCCAGATACGCCTTCGTCCCAGCGAGCCCGTCCATCGTCGGGCCATTCCAGCAGACGGGTGCCCGTGGTGACGGCCCGGGCGCCGTTACCCTGTCGGGGTCATGTTCGAACTCATCCGAGCGAACCGCCGCCGCAGTGCACTGCTGGTGGTGGGGTTCGTCGCCTTCCTCGCGCTCACCGGCGCCGCGATCGGGGCTCTCACCGGGTACGGCCTGTGGGGCACGCTCATCGCGCTCGTCGTGTCCGGTGCGATCGCGTTCGCCTCCTACTGGAAAGCCGACGCGATCGCCCTCGCCGTCAGCAGAGCGCACCCGGCCGATCCGCAGCGCTACCAACGCCTGCACAACCTCGTCGAGGGCTTGTGCATCGCGAGCGGGTTGCCGAAACCGCGCATCTACGTGGTCGACGACCCGGCGCCCAACGCGTTCGCCACCGGCCGCAACCCGCAGCACGCCGCGATCGCGGTCACCTCCGGGCTGCTCGAGAAGCTCGACCGGGTCGAGCTCGAGGGCGTGCTGGCCCACGAGCTGTCGCACATCCGCAACTACGACATCCTGGTGTCCACGCTCGCGGTCACCCTGGTGGGCGCGGTCGCGATCCTCACCGACACCGCGATCCGGCTCATGTGGTGGAACGGGGGTCGTGTGTCGCGAGACGGCGACCGGCAGAACGGCAACAACCCGCTCGCCCTCGTGGGCTTCGCGCTGTTGATCTTCGCCCCGATCCTGGCGAAGATCATGCAGGCCACGATCAGCCGCCAGCGCGAGACGCTCGCCGACGTGAGCGCCTGCCAGATGACGCGGTACCCGCCCGGGCTGATCTCGGCGCTCGAGAAGCTCCGCGACGACACCACCGTCACCCACTCGGCCTCCACCGCCACGGCGCACATGTGGATCGAGCAGCCGATGGCCGGGGTGGGCGACCGCGGCAAGCTCGGCAGCTTCCACAAGCTGTTCGACACCCATCCTCCGCTCGAAGAGCGCATCGCACTGTTGAGGGAACTGTGACCCCCATCTCCTCCACGTCCGCCCGTCCCCGTCGCCGATCGCGTCGCCGATCGCGTCGCCTGGCCGCCGGATCCGTCGTGCTCGCGAGCGTGCTCGCGGCGTGCGGTGGCGGTGACGACGATGCCGCACCCACCACGACCGAGGCGCCGGCGACCACCACGACGGAGGCGCCGGAGCCCACGACGAGCTCGACCGACGCACCCACCACCACCGAGGGCGAGGCCCCCTCGACCACCGAGGCGGACCCGACGACCGGTCCGATCATGCCGCTCACCGGCCTGCCGCTCACCGACGAGGTGCTCGCGGCACGCCCGGCGATGGTCGTGAAGATCGACAACCACCCGCAGGCGCGGCCGCAGTTCGGGTTGAACGGCGCCGACATCGTGTTCGAGGAGAACGTCGAGAACCTCACCCGGTTCGCTGCCGTGTTCCAGACCAACGCCCCGGCGAAGGTGGGGCCGGTGCGCTCCGGCCGCACCCAGGACGTCGACCTGCTCGCCTCGTTCGACGAGCCGCTGTTCGTCTGGAGCGGCGGCAACCCGAGCGTCACGCGAGCGATCAGCTCGAGCACCCTCGTCAGCCTCAGCCCCACCACCACGCGCAACGTCGGGTTCTTCCGCGACCGTCGTGGCAACGAGGACAGCGAGCACACGCTCTACGTCGACACGATCGAGCTGTACTCGGCGTTCACACCGATCTTCAATCCGCCGCCGTCGCAACAGTTCGAGTACCGCGCGCCCGACGAGGCGTTCAACGGTGAGGCAGCGTCGGGCGTCGAGATCGAGATGGACGGTGTCGACGTCACCTGGACGTGGGACGCGGCGATCGCCGGCTACGTGCGCGAGCAGGGCGGCCGCCCCCACGAGACCGACTTCGGTCAGGTGAACGCCGCCAACGTCGTGGTGCTCGAGGTGGACTACCGGCCGAGCCCGGCCGACTCGCGCAGCCCCGAGGCGCAGACGATCGGCACCGGATCGGCGCTCGTGTTCACCGGGGGCGCGCTGATCCGGGGCACGTGGACTCGGGCCGAGGCGGCCGAGCCGTTCCAGCTGGTCGACGACAACGGCTCGGTGATCGCGCTCACCCCGGGACGTACCTGGGTCGAGCTGCCCCGTACCGGGCGCACCACACCGCTCGACTGACCCCGTCCGGCCCAGCTCGACGGGTGCCGATCGCACCACCCGTGGGTCGATCACGCCCCGAACACATCGTGGGTCGTGAGAGGTGGGCGGATACGATGTCGGCCATGACTTCGAACGCCGCCGATTCACCCGCCGCGCGGGGGACCTATCGGGTCAAGCGTGGCCTCGCCGAGATGTTGAAGGGTGGCGTCATCATGGACGTCGTCACCCCGGAGCAGGCCAAGATCGCCGAGGACTCGGGCGCCTGCGCCGTCATGGCGCTCGAGCGCGTGCCGGCCGACATCCGCCGTGACGGTGGGGTCGCGCGCATGAGCGATCCCGAGATGATCGAGGGGATCAAGGCCACCGTCACCATCCCGGTGATGGCCAAGGCCCGTATCGGACACTTCGTCGAGGCCCAGATCCTCGAGGCGCTCGGCGTCGACTACATCGACGAGAGCGAGGTGCTCACGCCCGCCGACGAGACGCACCACATCGACAAGTTCGCCTTCACCGTGCCGTTCGTGTGCGGTGCCACCAACCTCGGCGAGGCGCTGCGTCGCATCAGCGAGGGCGCGTGCATGATCCGCTCGAAGGGCGAGGCCGGCACGGGCAACATCGTCGAGGCGGTGCGCCACCTGCGCAACATCACCGGCGACATCCGCAAGATCACCCAGGCCGACAGCGCCGAGCTGTTCCAGTGGGCCAAATCGCTCCAGGCGCCGTTGCCGCTCGTGCAGGAGATCGCCGAGACGGGTTGGTTGCCGGTGCCGATGTTCTGCGCCGGTGGCATCGCCACGCCGGCCGATGCCGCGCTCGCGATGCAGCTCGGCGCCGAAGCCGTGTTCGTCGGGTCCGGCATCTTCAAGAGCGACGACCCGGGTCCGCGCGCCAAGGCGATCGTCGAGGCGACCACCCACTTCCGCGACGCGCACATCCTGGCCAAGGTGAGTCGCGGGCTCGGTGCGCCGATGACCGGCATCGGCATGGACGAGATCAACCAGCGCTACGCCGAGCGCGGCTGGTGACGTCGGACCGGTCGAGATGACCCGAGCGTCGGCGGAGCGGCCCCCAGGTGGATCCGCACGTGCCCCCTTCGTCGCGCCCGGCCGCCGGCCCCGCTGAGCCCACGCGCGAGTCGGGCCCCGTCGTCGGGGTCCTCGCCCTCCAGGGCGCCTTCCACGCGCACCAGACCACCCTCGAACGCCTGGGGGCGCGCACCCGTCAGGTGCGCACACCAGCCGATCTGGCGCTCGTCGACGCGCTGGTGATGCCCGGCGGCGAGAGCACCACGATGTCGCGACTGCTGCACACCTCCGAGCTGTTCGAGCCGCTCGCCGAACGCCTCGCTGCGGGAATGCCGGCGTTCGGTACCTGCGCCGGGATGATCCTGCTCGCGTCCGAGGTGATCGACGGCCGGCCCGATCAACGCAGCTTCGGCGTCGTCGACGTCGCCGTGCGCCGCAACGGCTACGGTCGCCAGATCGACAGCTTCGAACACGACGTCGACGTGGCCGGGCTCGACACGCCGTTCCACGTGGTGTTCATCCGGGCACCGAAGGTCGAGCGCACCGGCGATTCGGTCGAGGTGCTGGCTCGCCACGAGGGTGTGCCCGTGCTCGCCCGCGCGGGACGGGTGCTCGTCGCGTCGTTCCACCCCGAGCTCACCGACGACGGTCGGTTGCACGCGATGTTCCTCGACATGGTCCATACTTCCGCAGCGCACGCTGCCTGAGCACCTCACCACACACGGAGACAGCGATGTCCGGTCATTCCAAATGGGCGACGATCAAGCACAAGAAGGGCGCCGCCGACGCGAAGCGCGCGAAGGTGTTCGCCAAGATCGCCCGCCAACTCGAGGTCGCGGCTCGTGAGGGCGGCGGCGACCCGTCGTCGAACGCCACCTTGCGCACGTTCGTGCTGAAGGCCAAGGCGGCGCAGATGAACAACGATCTCATCGATCGCGCCATCAAGCGCGGCACCGGGCAGAGCGACGGCGGCCACTACGAGACCATCACCTACGAGGGCTACGCGCCGGGCGGGGTCGGGCTGCTGATCGAGGTCCTCACCGACAACCGCAACCGCACCAGCGCCGACGTGCGCAACGTCTTCAGCAAGCTCGGCGGTTCGCTCGCCGAGCCGGGAGCGGTGAGCTGGCAGTTCAGTCGCAAGGGTGTGATCATGGCCACCGGTGACGAGGACGAGGTGATGATGGCTGCCCTCGACGCGGGCGCGGAGGACGTCGCCGCCGACGGGGACGGCTTCCGCATCACGACGCCTCCGAGCGACGTGTACGACGTCCGAGACGCGCTCGAGGCCGCCGGGATCCAGGTGGAGTCGGCGGAGTCGACGATGGTGTCGTCGACGGTGATCGAGGTGTCCGATCCCGACGACGCCCGCAAGGTGTTGCGGATCGTCGACGCGCTCGAGGACAACGACGACGTGCAGGACGTGTACGGCAACTTCGACATCAGCGACGAGCTGATGGAAGCCGTCGGCTGATGAGCGTCGGGGTGGGCGAGCGGGCGCCCGAGTTCTCCTTGCCCGCCACCGGCGGCACCTCGGTGGCCCTGTCGGACTACGCGGGCCGGCCGGTCGTGCTGGTGTTCTACCCGGGCGACGACACGCCCGTGTGCACGAAGCAGCTCAACAGCTACAACGACGACCTGTCGCAGTTCGAGGACCTCGACGCGCAGGTGCTCGGCATTTCCGCCCAGAGCGTCGAGAGCCACGACCAGTTCTCGGGCAAGCACGGCTTCGGCTTCCCGCTGCTCGCCGACACCGACAAGAAGGTCGCTGCGCTGTACGGCACGCTCGGTCCGATCGGGTTCCCGCGTCGCAGCGTGTTCATCGTCGACCGCGAAGGCGTGATCCGCTACGCCCATCGTGCGATCGCCGGGCTCACGTTCCGCCCGGTGAGCGAACTCGTCGGCGTCCTGCGCCAGCTCTGACACGCATCCGCACCGCCCCGGGGGAGCGGCTCGCTCGAACCCGGCGGGATTGCCACCGCTCGTGCCGGCGCGTGCTGCTAGCGTCGTACGCGTGTTCGCCCCGGGATCGATCCGATGACCGCTCGCGCGTTGGTGCGAGTGCTCGGCATCGACCCGGGCCTCACTCGATGCGGATACGCCGTGCTCGAGGCGGATGGGCCGCGGCTCGTCCGGCCATTGGCGCTCGGCGTGCTGCGCACGCCGCCGTCGTCGCCGCTGCCGCAACGCCTGGCGGAGCTGAAGGGCGAGCTCGCCTCGCTCATCGCCGAGTTCGCGCCGCAGGCCGTGGCGGTCGAGCAGGTCTTCTTCCAGGTGAACGTGCGCACGGCGATGAGCGTCGGGCAGGCGAGCGGTCTCGCGCTCGCCGAAGCGGCGTCGGCCGGCTGTCAGGTGGTGCAGTACACCCCCAACCAGGTGAAGAACGCGGTGGCGGGCTGGGGTGGCGCCGGCAAGGAGCAGGTGCAGAAGATGGTGCAGGCACGCCTCGGGCTGGCGCAGGTGCCCGAGCCTCCCGACGCCGCCGACGCCGCGGCGCTGGCGCTGTGCCACCTCGCGATGGCGCCGCTGGCGGCGCAGCTGGCGGCCCGAACCGCTGCGGGAGCGACACGATGACCACACCCGGAACGGACGGAACGCCCGGACGCGTGACACGACGGGACACGAACGAGGTGCAGGCATGATCGGGTCGTTGCGCGGCACGGTGCTCGAACGCTCCGGCGACACGTCGGTGCTGGTGGAGGTGGGCGGTGTCGGGTACGTCGTCACGGTCACGCCGCGCGCGCTCGCCGAGCTGGAGCCGTCGTCGCCGGTGTTCTTGTACATCCACCACCACATCCGCGAAGACGCACAGACTCTGTTCGGTTTCCGTCAGCGCGACGAGCGCGCCACGTTCGAGATCCTGGTGGCCACCCACGGCATCGGCCCGTCGCTCGCCATGGCGATCCTCGGCACCCACGCCCCGTCGGCGCTGGTCGACATCGTCGCCTCCAACGACCTCGGGGCGCTCACCCTCGTGCCGGGGGTGGGGAAGAAGACGGCCGAGCGTCTGTTGGTCGAGCTGCGCAACCGGCTCAGCCTGCCGATGCTCGACCCGGTCGGTGCCGGTGTCGGCGGCGGGGGAGGCGGCAGCGTGATCGGTGACGTGCGCGAAGCGCTCGTCGGCCTCGGGTACGGGCCCGAGGAGGTGCGCGACGCGCTTCGCGAGCTGCCCGCGACGGGCGACGCGTCGACGTTGCTGCGCGATGCGCTCAAGCTGCTGGGGGCCAAGCGTGCGTGACGAGTTCCTCGATCCGATGGCCACCCGCCCGGTCGATCCGCGCCCGGTCGACGAGGGTGACCAGGTCGACGACGTCGGCCTGCGCCCGAAGCGGCTGGCGGAGTTCGTCGGGCAGAAGGAGCTGAAGGAGCACCTGACGATCGTCCTCGAAGCGGCCAAGCGCCGCGGTCAGCCGGCCGACCACCTGCTGCTCGCCGGCCCGCCCGGGTTGGGCAAGACGTCGATGGCTGGCATCGTCGCCGCCGAGATGGGCGTGCACCTGCACGTGACGTCGGGACCGGCGCTCGAGCGGGCCGGCGACCTCGCCGCGATCCTCACCAAGCTCGAGGAGGGCGACGTGCTCTTCATCGACGAGATCCACCGCCTGTCGCGAGCCGTCGAGGAGATCCTGTATCCGGCGATGGAGGACTTCCAACTCGACATCGTGGTCGGCAAGGGCCCGGCGGCGTCGAGCATCCGGCTCACCCTGCCCCGGTTCACCCTCGTCGGGGCCACCACCCGGACCGGCATGATCACGGGCCCGTTGCGCGACCGGTTCGGGCTCGTCGCCCGGCTCGACTACTACACCGACGACGAGCTCGAGGCGATCGTGGTGCGTGCGGCGGGCATCCTGCACGTCGACATCCAGATCGAGGGTGCGTGGGAGATCGCTCGTCGTTCGCGCGGGACGCCGCGCATCGCGAACCGTCTGCTGCGCCGTGTGCGCGACTACGCCGAGGTGCGTGGCGACGGCACGATCAGCGAGGCCACTGCGAAGGCCGGGCTGAAGTTGTTCGGCGTCGACGCGCTCGGTCTCGACAAGGTCGACCGGGCGATCCTCACCGCCATCTGCCAGCAATTCGGCGGCGGCCCGGTCGGGCTCAGCACGGTGGCGATCAGCGTCGGCGAGCAGCCCGAGACGGTCGAGGACATGTACGAGCCGTTCCTCATCCAGCAGGGCATGATCGCCCGCACCCCGCGAGGCAGGGTGGCGATGCCGTCGGCGTGGGCGCATCTCGGCCTGCCACTGCCGGCCGACCGCTCGACGGGCCCGAGCCTGTTCGACTGACCGACCCTTCGTGAGCCGAATGCGCAGCCGGTGCGCATCCCGCTCACGAACCGGACGTGTCCGTGAGCCGGATGCGCAGCCGGTGCGCATCCCGCTCACGAAGTGCTCGGGTCAGGCGTGGTCGGCCAGGAACGACAGCGTCTTCGCGGTCGAGCTCTTCGCGGCGTCGGCGTTCCAGAACATCTCGGCCTCGTGGTTCTCGAACGCATGGCCGGCGTCCTCGACGTTGAGCACGAACCCCTCCCGGTCGGCGATCGCCGCGGCCACCCGCTCGACGCCCTCGTTCGGGATGTACGGGTCGGCGTTGCCGAAGTGGAACAGGGTCGGGCAGCTCACCTGGTCGAGCATGCCGATCATGTCGGGCACCCCGGAGCCGTAGTAGCTCACGCAGCACGACGGGTCGCCGTGGACGGCGACGGCCCAGGCGAGCGTGCCGCCGAGGCAGTAGCCCATCACGGCGGGCGCCCGGCCGCCGGCGGTGGTGCCGGCCACCTCGCCGAGCCGGCCGAGCGCGGCCACACAGTCGTCCACGGCGAGCGGGAACTCGAGCTGCTGCACCATCTGCATCGACGCACCCAGCCCCGCTTCGTCGTGATCGCTCGCGAAGTTCGGTGCGAATCGCCAGAACACGTCCGGCGCACCGACGACGTACCCGGCTGCCGCGTACCGCTCGGCCGTGGCACGGATGAACGCGCCGACGCCGAAGATCTCCTGGATCATCAACAGCGCGCCACGACGCTCGACACCCTGCGGCGGATCCCAGACGAACAACGACATCGACCCGGCATCGCCGCGGTCCACCAGCTCGGTACGCATCTCGCTCGACATGGGTGCATCGTGGCACAGCAGTGCCGGCCCGGGCTCGCCGTAGCCTGGTGCGGCCATGCGGCTCGAGGACTTCGACTACCACCTGCCCGACGAACGGATCGCCCAGACACCGGTCGAACCGCGCGACTCGGCGCGCCTGCTCGTCGACCGCGGCAGCGCCGATCCCGAGCACCGGTACGTCCACGAGCTCGACCAGCTGCTGTGCCCTGGCGACCTGCTCGTGGTGAACGACTCGCGAGTGATCCCGGCGAGGCTGAAGCTGCGGCGGGCGAGCGGGGGCGCGGCCGAGGTGCTGCTGCTCGAGCCGCTCGAACCGGCTCGTCGCCACTGGGAGGCGCTGCTCCGGCCCGGTGCGAAGTTGCGCGTCGGCGAGCGCCTGCACGCCGTCGACGGCACGGCGATCGTCGAGGTCGGCGCCCGGCGGCCGGCGGGCGACACGTTCGAGGTGTCGATCGTGGGGGAGGGAGATCCGTTGGACCTGCTCGCCCACGTGGGCGAGATGCCGCTGCCGCCGTACATCTCCACGCCGCTGCCGGCCGACCGACGCGAGCGCTACCAGACCGTGTATGCCGCCGAACCGGGTTCGGCCGCTGCGCCGACCGCAGGGCTGCACCTCACCCCGTCGTTGCTCGAACGCCTCGCCACCCACGACGTCGGCCTCGCTCGGGTGGAGCTCGTCGTCGGGCTCGACACCTTCCAGCCGGTGAGCGCGGCCGATCCGCGCCAGCACCGCATCCACAGCGAGCGCTACGCCGTGCACCCGGAGGTGCTCGAACGCTGCCGTGCGGCACGCCGCGTGGTGGCCGTCGGCACCACGAGCGTGCGGGCACTCGAGAGCGCTGCGACCCTCGGGCAACTCGAGGGTCGCACCGAGCTGTTCATCCACCGCCCCTACGACTGGCAGTTGGTCGACGTGTTGATGACCAACTTCCACCTGCCGCGCACCACGTTGCTGTTGATGATCGACGCGTTCGTCGGCGATCGCTGGCGCCGCCTGTACACCGACGCGATGGAGCAGGGCTACCGATTCCTGAGTTTCGGCGACGCCATGTTGCTCGATCGCCACCTCACCTGAGCCGAACCCGGATCCACCGCATGCACCCCGTCACCGTCACCATCGACCACACCGATGGCGCAGCGCGCGCCACCACGGCACGCACCGCCCGCAGCACGTACACGACGCCCTGTTTCATGCCGGTGGGCACGCGCGGCGCGATCAAGTACCTCAGCGCAGCCGACTACGAACGGCTCGGCGCGCAGATCGTGCTCGGCAACACCTACCACCTGATGCTGCGTCCGGGCGCCGAGACGGTGGCGGCACTCGGCGGGCTCGGCGCCTTCGCCGGCTGGCGAGGTCTCACGCTCACCGACTCGGGCGGGTTCCAGGTGTTCAGCCTCGACCCGAAGGTGGACGACGACGGGGTCACCTTCAAGAGCACCTACGACGGCTCGTCGCACCGGTTCACCCCGGAGGGTGCGGTGCGCACCCAACAACTGCTCGGCGCGGACATCCAGATGGTGCTCGACGTGTGCCCACCGCTGCCGTCGCCGCCCGACGTGATCCGCCTCGCGCTCGAACGCACGAGCGCCTGGGCCGCACGGGCTCGTGCCGCGCACGACCGAGCGGATCAGGCGCTGTTCGGCATCGTGCAGGGTGGCATCAGCGAGTCGATGCGCGCCGAGAGCGCGCAGCGCACCGCCGCGCTCGACTTCGACGGCTACGGCATCGGTGGGCTGAGCGTGGGGGAGACCCGTCAGGAGATGGTGCCGGCCCTCGCGGCGGCGATCGAGCACCTGCCCGCCGATCGGCCGCGCTACCTGATGGGCGTCGGTGATCCGGCCAGCCTGGTCGAGGCGGTGGCGCTCGGCGTCGACCAGTTCGACTGTGTGATGCAGACCCGCATCGGCCGTCACGGCACCGCACTCACCGGCGAGGGCAAGCTGCACGTGAAGAACGCGAGGCACGCGCTGTCGGACGAGCCGCTCGACGCGAGCTGCGGCTGTGAGGTGTGCGCTCGACACTCGCGGGGGTACCTGCGCCACTTGTTCCAGGTGGGCGAACCAACGGCGTCGCGCCTGCTCAGCATCCACAACGTCGCCTGGACCCTGCAGCTGATGGACCGGATGCGCACGGCGATCGGCAACGGCACCTTCGCGACGCTCCGCGCCGATGTGCTCTCGGTCTGGGGCTGACCTGCTGCCACCGACCGGCGGGTGACGGGTCGCGACCACCGCCGTCTGGATAGCATGGACCACTGGTCGGTCCTGCACCGACGCGCTCACACGCGCCCGCCTTCCCAGTAGGACACCATGCACCTCCTCACGATCCTCGCCACCGAGAGCGACGACAGTGCCGGCTCCGGAGCCGCCGCACTCGTGCAGCTCGGCATCTTCTTGCTCATCCCGGTGGCGATGTACTTCCTGCTCATCCGTCCCCAGCGTCGGCGCCAGCGCGAGCAGGCCGCGATGCAGTCGGCGATCGAGGTGGGCGACGAGATCATGACCACCTCGGGCGTGTACGGCTTCGTCACCGGCTTCGACGGTGACATCGCCTGGCTCGAGGTCGACGACAACGTCCAGATCCGCATCGCCCGCGCCGCCATCCAGCGCAAGGTCGACACCGCCGTCGGCGAGACCGCGGTGCCCACCGACGACGGATCGGGCAAGGGCCCGAAGATCGAGCCCGGTTCGCCGGCCGCGGCGTCCGACGACGACTGATCGGCGCCCACGATGCAACGCAAGCTGCTCGTCACCTTGGTGGCGCTCCTGGTGGTGGTGTTCGGCGCGCTCGGCGCCGTCCTCGCCGTCGGGTACGAACCGGCACTCGGACTCGATCTGCAAGGTGGCATCTCGGTCACCCAGCAACCCGTCGGTGAGTTCGAGCCCGAGACCCTCGACCTCGCGGTCGAACGCATCCGCGACCGTGTCGACGCCCTGGGCGTCGCCGAACCCGAGATCATCCGCCAGGGCGACGCGATCGTCGTGAACCTGCCGGGTGTGAAGAACCAGCAGGAGGCGATCGCGCTCGTGCAGGTGACCGGTCAGGTGTACTTGCGACCGGTGCAGGGGTGCCTCGCCGGCGACCCCACCGACACCACCACCGACTCGTCCGTGCCGGCGAGCACCGACGCCACCACGGCGACGACGGCGGCACCGGGCCCGAGTCGCCAGGTGAACGCCGCGCCGGAGTCCACCGAGACGACCGAGACGACGGACTCGACCGACTCGACCGACTCGACCGAGACGACGGACTCGACCGAGACGACGGACTCGACCGAGACGACGGACTCGACCGAGACGACCGCGGTCACCGGGACCACGCTCGAGGGTGTCACCGACACGACCGTGCCCGCGATCGACGCGAGTCAGGTGCTGTCCGACCCCACGCAGCAGCAGTTGCTGCCCTTGCGCGGCGGCGGCCAGTGCCTCGTCGGTCCGGCCGGTGGCACCGGTGAGGTGTTCGAGAACGATGCGTCGGCGCAGCCGATCCAGGGGCAGTGGGGCGTGACCGTCGGCCTTCGTGACGGCGCCGCCGGCGAGGACGTCTGGAACGCCCTCGCACGGTCGTGCTTCAACGGCGACACCAGTTGCCCCAGCCGCCAGCTCGCGATCGAGCTCGACGGCGAGATCATCTCCGCACCCACGGTGAACGTGCCCGACTTCAGCAACAGCGTCGAGATCACCGGCGCCTTCAGCGAGGACGAGGCTCGCGATCTCGCGAGCGTGCTGCGCAGCGGCTCGCTCGGCGTGGCGATGGAGACCCAGTCGGTGCAGAACGTGTCGCCCACGCTCGGTCGCGACTCGCTCGACGCAGCGGTCATCTCGGGCCTGATCGGTGTGGCACTCGTGCTGTTGCTGCTGGTGCTGTACTACCGCTGGCTGGGTCTCGTGGTGGTCGCCGGCGTGCTCGTGTCGGCAGCCATGCTGTACACGATCATCTCCTTCCTCTCCCGCACCCAGGGCCTGGCCCTGTCGTTGTCGGGTGTCGCCGGTGTGGTGGTGTCGGTCGGTGTCACCGTCGACTCGTACGTGGTGTACTTCGAACGCCTGAAGGACGAGAT
This sequence comes from Acidimicrobiaceae bacterium, assembly GCA_020637235.1. GTDB lineage: Bacteria > Actinomycetota > Acidimicrobiia > Acidimicrobiales > Ilumatobacteraceae > VFMC01. The sequence goes on from JACJWG010000009.1 coordinate 123,181, forward strand.
CCGGTCCGGTCGCACCCTGCGCAACAGCGCCCAGCGCGGCTTCACCGGCGCCTGGCGGACCATCCTGATGGCCGACGTCGTGTCGTTCATCGGTGCGTTCACGCTCTGGTGGCTCACCGTCGGCTCGGTGCGCAACTTCGCGTTCTTCCTCGGCCTCTCGACGATCATCGACCTCGTCGTCGCCTGGTACTTCACCCGGCCGGTCGTGCTGTTGCTGGCCCGCACCGGGTTCATGGAACGTCACGGTGTGATGGGCGAGAAGCCCGTCGCCGTCGCCCCCGCGGGAGGTGCGTCATGAGCGATCTCACCACGCGAGCCGCCGACGCAGCCGACGCCGTCACGGCTCCGGCGCCGGTGGCCGTGCGTCGGAGCCTCTGGGGTCGGCTCTACCACGGCGAGACCGCGATCGACTTCTACGGTCGTCGCTGGTGGGCGCTCATCGCGGCGGCGGTGCTCATCCTGGCCACCGTCGTGTCGCTCGTGGCACAGGGTCTGAACCTCGGCATCGACTTCCAGGGCGGTGTCGCGTGGGAGGTGCCGGCCGCGCAGCTGAGCGAGGACCAGGTACGCCAGCTCGTCGCCGACGAGGGGGTCGACGTCTCCGCGGCCAAGGTGCAGCAGCTCACCAGCGACAGCGGCAGCCGTTGGCGCGTGCAGGTGGGCGACCAGACACCCGAGACGGTGCAGGCGGTGCAGCAATCGCTCGCAACGGCGGCCTCGGTCGACGTCAGCGAGGTGTCGTCCACCTCGGTCAGCTCGTCGTGGGGCCGCAGCATCACCGAGAAGGCGATCCGTGCGCTGCTGATCTTCTTCGCGCTGGTCGCCATCTACATCAGCTGGAAGTTCGAGTGGCGCATGGCCCTCGCGGCGATCCTCGCGATGGTGCACGACGTGGTGCTGAGCGTCGGCCTGTACTCGGTGTTCGGCTTCGAGGTCACCCCCGCCACCGTGGTGGCGTTCCTCACCATCCTGGGTTTCTCGCTGTACGACACGATCGTGGTGTTCGACAAGGTGAACGAGAACACCGAGCGGTTCCTCGGCGCTCGGTCGCCGTACGCCGACACGCTCAACGTGTCCATGAACCAGGTGCTCATGCGTTCGCTCAACACGAGCGTCGCCGCGGTGTTGCCGGTGCTGTCGCTGTTGGTGATCGGGTCGGGGGTGATGGGCGCCGTGGCGCTGCGCGAGTTCGCACTCGCGCTGCTCGTCGGTCTCGCGATCGGGTCCTACTCGTCGATCTTCATCGCCACGCCGCTGCTCGCGCTGTTCAAGGAGTCCGAGCCCCGGTACAAGAACCTGAAGGCACAGCACGCCACCGGCCTCGAGCTCGAGCGGCTGGTGCTCGGTGGATCGCCGGAGGGGCATCGGCGCGAGATGGCCCGTCGTCGCAAGATCGCCGGCGTGGACGACGCGGCCGACAAGTCGGGCGAGGTGATCGTCCGCGAGGCCACCACCCCGGAGGCCGTGCTCACCCACCCGCCGCGGCCACGCAAGAAGAAGCGTCGCTGACGAGCCGCCAGACGGCCGAGCGCGGGCGATACCCTGGGCCCATGTCGGCCGACACCGCCTGGTTCACCTCGCACATCCGCGACATCGCGGACTACCCGACGCCCGGTGTCACCTTCCGCGACATCACGCCACTCCTCGGCGACGGCCCGGCGTTCGCCCGTGTGGTCCGCGAGCTGAGCGAACGCTTCGACGGTCTGCACATCGATCGGGTGCTCGGCATGGAGGCGCGGGGCTTCATCCTCGCCGCGCCAGTGGCAGTCGCCCTCGGCTCGGGTTTCGTGCCGGTGCGCAAGGCGGGCAAGCTGCCCTGGGCCGTGGTCCGCGAGGAGTACTCGCTCGAGTACGGCAACGACAAGCTCGAGATGCATCGCGATGCGATTCGTCCGGGTGAGCAGGTGCTCGTCATCGACGACGTGCTCGCCACCGGGGGCACCGCCGCGGCGACGTGCCGCCTGGTCGAGGAATTGGGCGGTGTGATCGTCGGGTTGGGGTTCCTCCTCGAGATCGGCGGATTGAACGGGAGGGGTCGCCTCGGCGAGCACCGGGTCGAGAGCCTCGCGAGGTACTGAGCCGATGGCGACCGTCGACCGCGTGCTCCCGTGGCGGCGGCATCAGCACGCCACCGCCGAGGAGCTCACCCCGCTGCTCACGGCGTACCGGAAGCGTCGCCCGAAGGCGTCGGTGTCGCTCATCAACCGTGCGTACGAGACGGCCTGCGAGGCCCATCGACATCAGCTGCGATCGAGCGGCGAGAGCTACATCAACCATCCCCTCGCAGTGGCACGCATCGTCGCCGACATCGGTCTCGACGAGATCAGCCTCGCCGCGGCGCTGTTGCACGACGCGGTCGAGGACACCGAGATCAGCCTCGCCGACGTCGAGTCCGGATTCGGTGCCGAGGTCGCCGCGATCGTCGACGGCGTCACCAAGCTCGAACGGCTCCAGTTCGACTCGAAGGAGGCCCAACAGGCCGCCACGATGCGCAAGATGCTCGTGGCGATGGCCAAGGACCTGCGGGTGCTGATCATCAAGCTCGCCGATCGCCTGCACAACATGCGCACGATCGCGGCGATGCCGAGCGAGAAGCAACGCCGCATCGCACAGGAGACGCTCGACATCTATGCGCCGTTGGCGCACCGACTCGGCATCCAGGAGCTCCGCCAGCAGCTCGAGGACCTGGCGTTCGCCTCGTTGTACCCGAAGCGCTACGCCGAGCTCGACCACCTCGTCGCCACCCGGACGCCCGAGCGTGAGGTGTACCTGGCCAAGGCGATCGCCGAGGTGCGCGGCCGGCTCGCCGAGGTGGGCATCCAGGCCGAGGTCACCGGCCGGGGCAAGCACATGTGGAGCATCTACGAGAAGATGGTCCAGAAGGGCAAGGAGTTCGACGACATCTTCGACCTCGTCGCGGTGCGGGTGATCGTCGACTCGGTGAAGGACTGCTACGCGGCCCTCGGCTCGATCCACGGCCGCTACAAGCCCGTGGTGGGTCGGTTCAAGGACTACATCGCGATGCCGAAGTTCAACTTGTACCAGAGCCTGCACACCACCGTGATCGGGCCGGGCGGCAAGGTGATCGAGGTGCAGATCCGCACCCGCGAGATGCACCAGCGCGCCGAGTGGGGCGTGGCGTCGCACTGGGCGTACAAGGACGAGTCGGCCACCAACGACATCGACTGGCTGAACCGGATCATCGACTGGCAGGCCGACATCAGCGATCCGGCGGCCTTCATGGAGAACCTGAAGACCGACCTCGAGCAGGACGAGGTGTTCGTCTTCACGCCGAAGGGCCGTGTGATCACGCTGCCGGTCGGGTCCACCTGTGTCGACTTCGCGTACGCAGTGCACACCGAGGTCGGCCACGCCTGCATCGGCGCGAAGATCAACGGGCGCCTCGTCGCGCTCGATCACCAGTTGCGCAGCGGCGACACCTGCGAGATCTTCACGTCGAAGCTCGAGTCCGCGGCACCGTCGCGCGATTGGCTGCAGTTCGCCGTGTCGCCGCGGGCGCGCAACAAGATCAAGCAGTGGTTCTCGCGTGAGCGTCGCGTCGACATGATCGAGGCCGGGCGAGACGAGCTGACCAAGGAGTTCCGTCGCGAGGGCGTGGCCGTGCAGCGGGCGTGGAAGAGCGAGGCGCTGCGAGACGAGATCGACGCCGCGGGCTACAGCGACCTCGACAGCCTGCTCGCCGCGATCGGCGAGGGGCACGTGTCGGCCCACGGGTTCGCGCAGAAGCTGTCGCGTGCGTACCGGACGGGCGACGAGGACCAGGTGTCGTCGAGCGTGCTCAACATGCGTCAGAGCCGCCGACCGCGCTCGAGCCCCGGTGTGCACGTCGAAGGCCTCGACGACGTGCTGATCCGGTTGTCGAAGTGCTGTACGCCCGTGCCCGGCGACGAGATCATCGGCTTCGTCACGCGTGGCCGTGGTGTGTCGGTGCACCGCGCCGACTGCGCCAACGCCGAGAGCCTGATGAGCGAGCAGGCCGCCCGGCTGATCGAGGTCGAGTGGGACGGCGACCAGACCGGCGCCCTGTTCCGGGCCGGCGTCGAGGTGATCGCGTTCGATCGGTCGAAGTTGCTGCGTGACGTGGCCAACTCGCTCAGCGAGCAGCACGTCAACATCGTCGCCTGCAGCACCCACACCGGCAGCGATCGAGTGGCGAAGATGCGGTTCGAGTTCGAGATGGCGGACCCGTCGCACCTCGAGAGCGTGCTGCGCACGATCAAGACGATCGACGCCGTCTACGACGCCTACCGACTGGTGCCCGGCAAGGTCGACTGACGGCCCTTCGTGAGCGAGATGCGGCCATGGTGCGCATGCCGCTCACGAAGACTCGTGGTCGGTGTGGTTCCGCCGGTGTGACGGGGGTGCAACCACACGGATCGGTGTTGGCGGGCAGCGCTCGGTTCGGCATCCTGGAACGTGTGCAGCTGACCGACGCCTCCCCGCGTGCGGCCAGCGGGATGCGTGGATGGCTGTGGTCGTGGGTGGCGCCGATCGATCCGCGTGCGTTCCGCGAGGGTGTGAAGGTGATGCTGCCGCTGTCGGTCGCGATCACGGTGTGGGGGGTGGTCACCGGCGTGGCGATGGTGAACCAGGGGATGCCGCTGTGGGCCGGGATCCTCATGACGGTCACGGTGTACGCCGGCTCGGCCCAGCTCGCCGCCCTGCCGTTGCTGGCACTCGGCACGCCGTTGCCGGTGGTGTGGGCGACGGCACTGGTGGTGAACCTCCGCTTCGTGATCTTCGCCGCGTCGAGCCGCGGGGCGTTCGTGGGGTTGCCGCTGCGACAGCGCACGCTGGCGGGGTACGTGAACGGCGATCTCGGCTTCGCGCTGTTCTCGCTGCGCTTCGCCGACGAGACCGAACGGGGCAACGCAGAGCAGTGGGGCTACTTCTACGGGGTCGCCGTCGCCAACTGGCTGGTGTGGGAGATCTCGTCCGTCGTGGGCCTGCTCGTCGGCGGCCTGGCGCCCACCGAATGGGGACTCGAGCTGGCCGCGTATCTTGCGCTGCTGGCCGTCCTCGTGCCGCTGGCGGTGAAGGTGCCGTCGATGGTCGGTGTCGCAGTGGCGGTGGTGTTGTCGCTGCTCACCGTGTCGTGGCCGATGCGGTCGGGCCTGCTGGTCGCAGTGGCGGGAGGCGTGGCGGTGGCGATGGGTGCCGAGATGGCGGGGCAGCGCTGGCGACTCGCCGAGCGATGGCCGCTCCCGACGCGGATGGGGCGGGCGCGGACGACCCGGGCGCGCTGATGGGCTTCGACGACTGGCTCTACCTGTCGGTGGCGATCGTCGGGCTGACGGTGGTGACCGTGCTCACCCGTGGCAGCTTCTTCATGTTGCCGGCCTCGGTGCAGTTGCCGGCCCGGATCGAACGGGCACTCAAATACGCGCCCGCCTGTGCGCTGGCGGCGATCGTGGCGCCGGGTGTGCTGGCTCGTGACGGGAACGTGACGCTCGGCTGGGGGAATCACCAGATGTGGGCGGTGATCGTCGCGACGGTGGTGGGCGCGGCGACCCGCAACATGATCGCGATGATTGCGACCGGCATGGCGGTGTTCACCGCGCTGCGCCTGCTCGCCTGACCGGGTGCTCCGTGAGCGAGATGCGCACCGGCTGCGCATCCGGCTCACGAAGGGGCCCGGAGGCAGGCGGGGGGCTACTCGGCGAGCGAACCACCGTAGATCTGCCAGGCGAGCACCGACTTCGCGACCAGGCTCAACACCAGATACGCCTGCTCGCCGAACAGGTAGTCGCGCCACGGCCCGACGCCGCGATACTGCAACCATTGGTTGAGGCCGAAGCTGAAGAAGAACACGATCTGCGCGACGAAGATGCCGACGACGAATCCCGGCACCTCGTCGGCGCCGATCACGTTGATCGCGATCGCGATCCACGGTGCGATGCCGGCGACGGTGCCGAACAAGAACGGCATCATCGTCGTGCGGGTGCGATCCGGCGGGTTCATCCGCTCCTGCAGCCAGCCGAACAGGATCATCGCCACGTTGGCACCGGCGATCGTCACCAGGCCGGTGATGTCGGTGATGCCGCTGTACGCGGCGATCAGCAACACCATCACGGTGGCGCTCATGGCGTACTCGATCCAGCGGAACCGGTCGATGCCGCGCCGGAGGTCGATCTCGTACGTGTGGCGCATGACGGTCCCCGTCAGTGCGTGGTCGAGGGCGGCGAGGATGAGGAACACGGCCACGGCCGCGCCCACCCTGACGTCGAACAGGGCCTCAGGGGTCGGGGCCTCGGATCCAGGCGGCCCGGCCGGGAACGTGGACGTCACGGTGATCGCGAAGGCGCCGGCGAGCACCAGGATCGCGATCGCCTGACCGAGGTGGAGCACCGTGAGCGCGAGGTTCCACCTCCGCAGTCGCCGGAACCGCTGATCGTGGCCGTCGACCGAATGGCGCGCGGACGAGGCGATGGCTGCCGGTCGGGTCATGGACGGGGTTCTTCCCACGAACCCCGTCCGTCAGACCTCAACTGAGAGCGATCTCCAGCGTGCCCGTGGCGCTGCCGTAGCCGCCAGCCTGCACGTAGAGCACCTCGCCCGGCGTTGCGGTCAGGGTGATCACCGCCTGCGTGGATCCCGGGACATCGTCGACGCACGTGACCGCGGCGAGCGAACTCACCGTGGTGGCGTTCGCCGGCCCCCGGTAGTAGGCGAGCGCGGTGTCGAACGTGCTGCCGGCCGTGGAGATGGTCAGCGTGCCCGACGCCGGCACCTGCACCCTGAACCACGCCGTGGCACCGATACCGGCGCACGGGGGCGGTTCGTCGGCCGCCGTGGTGAAGCCGGCGGTCGCGATCCCGCCGAGGCGGCTCGGCACCGCGACCAGCGGGGCTGCGGCGAGGTCGTCGGTGGGGGTGCCCCCTGCAGCGGGCGGCGCCGGTGGCTGGGTGGCCGGGGGTTGGGTGGCCGGCGGTTGGGTGGCCGGTGGTTGGGTCGCCGGTGGTTGGGTGGCCGGTGGTTGGGTGGCCGGTGGTTGGGTGGCCGGTGGTTGGGTGGCCGGTGGTTGGGTCGTCGCCGGCGCGGCGCCGGCACCGGTGATCGTCACCTGGGCGCCGGTGGCGTCGAAACGGTCGACCGTGATGCGGATGCCGTTCGCATCGTCGACGAACGTCTGCCCGGGCAGCCACATCGCACCGGCTGACGCCGAGTCCGCTCCCGGGGTGGAGAACATCGTCACCGTGTCCACCGACGGATCGACCTTCTCGATCACCACACCCGGCACCGGCACCACGTGGCCGAACTGCAACGTGTCGGGGAACTTGGTCTGGGCGTCGTAGCCGGTGTGGGTGCGGGCCGACACCACGTACCGGGCCGGGGTGGAGCCGATCGGGACGTTCACGAGCATCGCGCCGGTGGGCGTCGGCTGGGTGAGGCGACTGAGCGTCACCGACTGCGTGCCGCCGCCGAAGGTGACCTTGCGCTCGGCCGGGATCCATCCCATCGCGTCGCGATTGCTCGCGTCCCAACCCGGTCCGATGTTCACGGTGCGCAGCGGCACGCCGTTCACGGGACGCTCGGGACGGTCGCCGTACGTGGAGCCGCCGCCGAGTGGGTCGGTCTGCGAGCGGGTGTGCTTGCCCCCGAAGGCGTGGCCGATCTCGTGCAGCACCAGCGGCGGCGAGGTGAGGCCGCGGCGGGTGACGATGATGCCCCGGAATGCGACCTCCTGGCCGCCCACCGGGAGCGACACGGGCACGAGGGCCGCCTCGGCGCCCGCGAGTTGGTCGTTCAGGAACACGGCGACGTCGCGGAACGGCGTCAGATCCACGCCACCCGCCGTCGCGGCCGTCGCACAGTCGCGGATGATCTCCGCGAAGCCCGAGAAGTCGGCGGCGTACGCGGCTCGCGCCTTGGGGAGCGTGAACCAGCCGGCGGCTCGCGAGCCGGTGAGGTTGGCCTTGCCCAACGACATCTCCTGCACGAGGCCGTCGAGCGAGTGGGGGGTGCCGGTGAACATCCGCTGGAGGTGATCGGCCTCGAATCCGTAGGTCTCGGCGTTGTCGCCGTACTTGCAGAGCAGCGCCATGGTGGGTCGGCTGTCGACCACCGGCTGGGCGTCGACGAACACATCACTGCCGACCACCACCACACCGGTGGTGGCGAGCACGGCGGTCACCGACCACAGTGCACGCATCGTGGTCCGCCAGCCCACACGGGCCTCCAGGGTGGAACGGGTCATCTCGTCGTCCTTCTCTCGACTCGGACTGCTGGTGCTGGTGCTGTCGCCGGTGCTGGTGCTGGTACTGGTGCGCTCATGCGACGGTCACCGTCGTGCGCACGGTCTGCACCTCGCCGAGGCCGTCGTCCACCTGCACCGACACCTCGTACGTGCCGGAGGCCTCGGCGACGAAGGGCACCGACGGCCCGAAGGCGTCGGGCTCGCCGTCGTCGTCGAGGTCCCATGCGTACGTGGGCGCCATCTCGTGGTTCGTCGGCGGGCTGCAGCTGTCGCCGGCGATCGTCGACCAGGACCACACCACCTCGCCGTCGGTGTCGTCGAACACGTTGCGGACGGTGCCGTCGAGGAACAGCAGCGGTGTCAACCCGTCGACGGCGCCGTCGAACCCGGCCGGGTCGCCGAGGGCGCGATGCGCGTCGACGTCGACGTCGACGGGGGCGGTCCAGGGGATCGACACGTCCGCCCCGACGGGCGCGACGCCGATGGTCATCGAATCGCCGTCGATCACGGCGTCGATGGGCACGCCGCCACCGAGCTCGGTCGAGCCGTTCCGGAAGACCTGTTTGGTGCCGGCGACGCCGGCGTACGAGGTGAGGCCCTCGTCAGGCTCAGGGATGACGTCGGCGGAGCGGTACACCTCCGGCATCGACGCCACGAGCGCCTCGTTGGCCGGGTCGTCCCACGCTGCCGTGAGGTCGAACCGGTCGTACAGGTCCTGCGCGCCGAGGTGGGGGAGCAGCAACACCCGCCAGCTGAGCAGTGGCGTGCCGTCGTCGTCGGCGAGGTAGGCGGGCGGGTAGCTGCCGTGCTCGCGGCGGTAGGCGTCGAGCGCCGCGCCGATCGCGGCGAGATCGGCGATGCTGTCGCCGAGGTCGCCCACCGTCGCATCGGCGACGAGCAACACCTCGTCGCCGACGATCGCGTCGGACGGGACGTCGAGGCTAACGTCGAGCGTCGCGCCGGAGGTCGTGGTGCCGTCGTCGAGGTCGGTCGCCGGCGGGCTGTTCGGCGTGACGGGAGCAGTCGACGGGGTGGCCGAGGTGTCGGGATCAGCGGATCGGGAGAGGAGCCACGCACTCGTCCCGCCGACCACGGCGAGTGCCGCGACCACGGCGACGATGCGAACGGGACGGGCAGACATGAGGCGGGTCCTTCCGGGGCCGACGGGTGCCAGGAGGAGCACATGATCGACCCGGCACGCGTCACCAGCGCGTCAGCCAGCGCGTCACCGGTCGTGGCGGTGCGGGTGCTCGGCCCGGTGTCACTCGTGCGTGACGGCGGTGGTGACGACGCCGGCGTCGTCGAGTTGCCGAGCGCCACACAGCGCCGACTGCTCGCGCTGCTCGCGATGCAGCAGGGCCTGCCGGTCCGCGCCGAGATCCTCACCGATGCGCTCGACCTGTCGCCGGGGGCGCTGCGCAAGGTGGTGTCCCGCCTTCGCTCGGCCGTCGGCGAGCCGGCACTGCGCACCACGCACCTCGGCTACGTGCTCGACCTGCCGGTCGACGCGTCCGCGTTCGCCGCCGAGGTGCTCGCGCCGGCGGGCCCCGATCGTGACGTGGTGCTCACCCGGGCGCTCGCACGCTGGCACGGCGACGCGCTCGAGGAGTTCGCCGGCGAGCCGTGGGTGCTCGGTGAGGCGGCGCGGCTGGCTGCACTGCGCGCCAAGGCGGTCGAAGAGCTCGCGGGTCTGCTCGTCGACTCCGCACGCCCCGAGGAGGCGATCGCGCTCCTCGAACCGCACCTCGCCAGGCTCCCCGTGGCCGACGGACCTCGAGCGCTGATGATGCGGGCCCTCGCCGCCACGGGTCGGCAGGCCGAGGCGCTGCGGGTGTTCCAGGTCTATCGCCGCGAGCTCAGCGAGGCAGCCGGGCTCGATCCGGGTCCCGAGTTGGTCGAGGTCGACCGGCGGATCGCGATCGGCTGGGACGGGACGTCGCCGGCGGCCGGCCCGTCCGGCCGGTCGGGCGGCACTCGTCGGCAGCACCGCCTCGACCGCCTCGACCGCCTGGACCGGATGCCGGCACCGGCGACGCGATGGATCGGCCCGACGTCGACCGTCGAACGCGTGGGCGCAGCGCTCGGCGAACATCGTGTGGTCACGCTCACCGGGCCCGGCGGGGTGGGCAAGACCCGGACGGCGCTCGAGGTCGCCCGTCGGCACCGCGACGACTTCCCCGACGGCGTCGCCGTGGTGGAGCTCGCCGCGCTCGATGCCGCCGACGGCGATTCGCAGGTGGCCGACGCCGTCGCGACGGCTCTCGGCGCGGCACGCAGCGACGGGATGTCGATCACCGAGTCGATCCTCGATCGCATCGCCGGGTCGCGGATGCTCCTGGTGCTCGACAACTGCGAACACGTCATCGACGGCGCTGCTCGACTCGCGAGCGACGTGGCCGCGCGTGCGGTGGGCGTCGTGGTGCTCGCCTCGAGCCGCGAACCGTTGCGCGTCGCCGGCGAACGGGTCGTGGCCGTCCCGCCGATGTCGACCGCCGATGGCGTCACGCTCTTCTGCGAACGGGCGGCCGCCGCCGACGACACGGTGCACTTCGACGACGACGACCTCGCGGCGGTCGCCGAGATCTGCGCACGACTCGACGGACTGCCGCTGGCGCTCGAGCTCGCAGCGGCCCGGACCCGATCGCTGACGCCGACCGATCTGCTCGGCCGGCTCGGTCGTCGGTTCGACGCACTGGGCACGGTGCGTGACGGTGGGTCGCACCACCGCACCCTGTTCGCCACGATCGACTGGTCGTACCGGTTGCTCGACGACGTCGAGCAACGCGTGTTCGCGACGCTGTCCGTGTTCCACGGTTCGTTCGACCTGGAAGCGGTCTCGGCGGTGTGCGAGCCGATCGCGACCGCCGCGGCGTTCGATCCGGCGATCGTGTTGGCCGCACTCGTCGACAAGTCGATGGTGGTGGCCACCCGGGACGGCGCCGTACTTCGCTACCAGTTGCTCGACACCTTGCGTGAGTTCGCCGCAGCCCGCCTGAACGAACGCGGTGACTCGGCCGCCGTCGAGGGACGCCATCGACACCACTACGTGGCGCTCGCACGACGCGCCGGACGCGACTGGTTCGGGCCCGAGCAACTGGCGGCCGACGAGCGGTTCGACCTGGCCTGGGACAACGTGCGCGCCGCGCACTCGTCGGCACTGGCGTCCGGCCGGCTCGACGTGGCGTCCGAGCTCGTGCTCGCCTCGCTGCCCCACGCGCAGTTCCGCATGCGCAGCGAACACGGCACCTGGTGCGCCGGAGCCGTGGCGGCCGATCCTGCGGCGGCGTCGACCGAGCTGCTCGGCTGGAGTGCCTGGTGGGCGATGATCGCGGGCGACCACGAGCAGGCGATCGAGTGGACGCGGCTGGGGTTGTCGCGCGCTGCGGCGACGTCCTCGGGAGCCGGTGGCGTCGACGAGATCGCGGACGTCGGCGGCGTGTCCGTGTGCCACAGCATCGCGGCCTTCGCCTGGTGGTCGGTCGGTCGTCGTGAGGAGGCCGCAGCGCACGCCGGCGTCCTGGCTGCGCTCGTCGACCGGCTGGCTCCGTGGCACGAGTACACCGCGCGACGCGCGCTGTTCTCGTTCTCGGCCAAGGAGCAGTTCGAGGAGCGTGCCGACGAGCTCGCGGCGATGGTCGAACGCATCGGGGCGCCCTCGCTCGTCGCGTCTGCTCGCTTCTACCAGGGGTCGGCCAAGATGTCGGCGGCGGGTGACGCCCGGGCTGCGACCGAGTTGCACCGCGACGGCATCGTGCTCGCACGTTCGGTGGGATCGGAGCTGGCCGAGTGCCAGAACCTGCAGGGACTCGTGGATGCCAGGGTCGCGCTGGTGCGTGAAGGGGCGGTGCCGGTGGAGGAGGTGGCCGCCGAGTGCGCCGCCACGCTCCGACGGCTGCACGACCTGCGCTACTGGTTGTACCTGTGGCGCGTGCTCGACGGCGCCGCGTGGCTGCTCGCGTGCAGCGGCGTCGACGAGCCCGCCCACCGGCTGCTGGTGTCGCTCGACCACCACGGGCCTCCGTGGCGCACCCAGCCGCGGGCCACCACGCGTGCGCTGCTCACGCGTGACGGCGCAGATGAGGTCGGCGGTGCGCCCGACGACCGCGAGCGGGTGGTGGCACTCGCGCTCGCCGGGCTCACCGAGCTCGCCGGCCGCTGAGCCGGGTTCGCGCCCGGCGTCGGGTGTCCGACGTCCAGGTCAGCGGTATTCCCGGGGCCGTCCGAGGGGTGGCCGGTAGCATGGCCGACCGTGCCCGAGTTCCAGACCAGCCCCGGGATGCGCGACATCCTGCCGCCCGAGTCGGCCCGCTGGCGGCGCTTCGTGCACGTGTTCGCCGACGTGGCCGAGCGCGCCGGGTACGGGCAGGTGATCTCCCCGATGCTGGAAGACCTCGGCGTGTTCCAGCGGATCGGCGACGCCACCGACGTGGTCACCAAGGAGATGTACGACTTCGTCGACAAGGGCGGCCGCCACGTGGCGCTCCGCCCCGAGCTCACCGCCTCGGTGTGCCGGGCGTTCGTGCAGCACCGGCCCGCCACGCCGTGGAAGGTGTGGTACACCGGCAGCCAGTTCCGCTACGAGAAGCCCCAGCGCGGCCGCTATCGGCAATTCGACCAGGTGGGGATCGAGGTGCTCGGTGCCGACGACCCCTACCTCGACGTCGAGGTGATCGCGCTCGGCTGGGAGTTCTACCGCGCACTCGGTCTGCAACAGGTGCGGTTGCTCGTCAACAGCCTCGGCGAACCCGACGACCGTGCCCGCTACGTGGCGGCGCTCCAGGCGTATTTCGAGGCCAACCTCGACGCGCTCTCGGCCGAGAGCCGCACCACGCTGCAGAAGAACGCGTTGCGGGTGCTCGACTCGAAGCGGCCCCAGGACGCCGACGTGATCGCTGCGGCGCCGATGATCGCCGAGTTCCACAGTGACGAGGCGGCCGCGCACTTCGCAGCCGTGCAGGCCGGGCTCACGGCGCTCGACATCCCGTTCACGGTGGATGCCAAATTGGTGCGCGGGCTCGACTACTACCGCCGCACCACCTTCGAGTTCCAGGGGCTCACACTCGACTCCGCGCAGAACGCACTCGGCGGGGGCGGTCGCTACGACGGCCTCGTCGAGTCGCTCGGTGGCCCGGCCACCCACGGCGTCGGGTTCGCGCTCGGTCTCGATCGCACCCTGCTCGCGTGCGACGACGAGGGCGTGTTCGCCCCGCCGGCCGCCGCCGTGCAGGTGTTCGTCGTCGACACCACCGGCGGCCTCGAAGCGGTGCGGATCACCGGCGAACTGCGTGCCGCCGGCCTGGCCGCCGACCGTGCGTTCGAGAACCGCAGCATGAAGAGCCAGATGAAGGCGGCCGACCGCAGCGGAGCCTCCGTCGCCGTCATCGTCGGCACCGACGAACTCGAGGCCGGCACCGTGGTGGTGCGGCCGCTGCGCACCGCGTTCGACCCGTCGGCCGCCGACGACAAGCAGGCCCGTGGCCAACAGGCCATCGCCCGGAACGATCTGATCGACCACCTGAAGAAAGCCCTGTAGAGCCAGTCATGAGCAGCACCTCCATGCGTACCCACTCGTGCGGCGAGCTCCGCCCCGAGCACGCCGGCACCACCGTCAGCCTCGCGGGCTGGGTGGCCACCCGCCGCGAGCACGGCGAGAAGCTCGCCTTCGTCGACCTGCGCGACCACACCGGTGTCACCCAGTGCGTGGTCGACAACTCCGTCGACGTGCGACCCGAGTTCGTGGTGCGGGTCACCGGCACCGTCGCGGCGCGTCCGGCGGAGAACGTGAACGACAAGCTGCCGACCGGCGGCATCGAACTCCAGGACTGCGTGGTCGAGATCCTGAACGCAGCCGAGCCGCCGCCGTTCCCCATCAGCGAGCGCGCCGACACCGTCGCCGAGAACACGCGCCTGCAGTACCGCTACCTCGACATCCGTCGCGAGCGCATGCAGCGCAACCTGCGCATCCGGTCGGCGGTCAACTCGGCGATCCGGCGGGCGATGGAGGACCAGGGGTTCGTCGAGGTGGAGACCCCGATGCTCGTGCCGTCCACCCCGGAGGGCGCCCGCGAGTTCATCGTGCCGTCGCGCCAGCAGCCGGGTTCGTTCTACGCGTTGCCGCAGAGCCCGCAGCTGTTCAAGCAGTTGCTGATGGTGGCCGGCATCGACCGCTACTACCAGATCGCCCGCTGCCTGCGCGACGAGGACCTGCGTGCGGACCGCCAGTACGAGTTCATGCAGCTCGACGCGGAGATGAGCTTCGCCAGCCAGGACGACGTGCACGCCGCGATCGGTGCGGCGGTGCTGGCGGCCGCGCAGGCCGTCGGCCAGGACCCGGGCGACATCGTGAAGATCACCTGGCACGAGGCGATGAACCGGTTCGGCATCGACAAGCCCGACCTGCGCTTCGGCATGGAGCTGCAGGAGCTCACCGACGTGTTCGCCTCGACCGAGTTCAAGGCGTTCGCCGGTGCCGTGTGCATCAAGGGCATCAACGCCTCGGGCAAGGCCGACGAGTACGGCCGCAACAAGCTCGACCAGATGACCGACAAGGCCAAGAAGATGGGTGCCAAGGGCCTCGTGTGGCTGAAGGTCGCCGCCGACGGCTCGTTCGAGTCGCCGGTCGCCAAGTTCCTCTCGGCCGACGAGACCGCCGCGCTCACCGCACGTCTCGACGCGAAGCCGGGCGACCTGCTGCTGATCGTCGCCGACCAGTGGACGACCGCGTGCGAGGTGCTCGGCACGTTGCGCAACGACATCGGCCGCCCGCCGGTGCACCAGGGGCCGTACCGGTACCTGTGGGTGGTGGACTTCCCGTTGTTCGTCGGCGTCGACGAGGCGAGCGGTCGCCCGAAGCCGGGTCATCACCCGTTCACCCAGCCGCACCCCGACGACGTGCACCTGCTCGAGACCGACCCGCTGCAGGTGCGCAGCCAGGCCTACGACCTGGTGCTCAACGGTTGGGAGCTGGGGTCGGGCTCGATCCGGATCCACCAGCCCGACCTGCAGGCCCGGATCTTCGGGTTGCTCGGGATCAGCCAGGAGGAGGCCGACCGCCGGTTCGGGTTCTTCCTCAACCCGTTCAAGTACGGCGCTCCGCCGCACGGGGGTTTCGCGTTCGGCATCGATCGCCTGGTGGCGATCCTGGCCGGCGAGGAGAACATCCGCGAGGTCATCGCCTTCCCGAAGACCCAGAGCGGCCAGGACCCGATGACCAACGCGCCGACGCCCGTCGATGCCAAGCAGCTCGACGAGCTCGGCATCCGCGTGCTGCCCCCGAAGGCCTAGCCTCCCCCCAGCGTTCCCCCGACCCGAAGCGCGTGTGCGGACTGCGGCCCCATAGTGGGGCGCCGACTCGCACACGCTGCGTGGAAGGAGGAACGGTGTGGACCGTTTCCGATTCGCGGAGCGACACGACGGACTCGTCACGAACGAGGTGTTGCGAGCAGACGGACGAACCAAGCGCTCACGAGAACTCGACGTCGCCGCCGGACGTCTTCGACCGATGCGTCGCACCGTCGCGGCGGTCGGCGGTGCGCCGCCCACCTGGCGTCAGGTCGTCCGTGCCGTACTCCTGGCAGCCGGGACGGACATCGCTGCGTCGCACATGACCGCGATCCGACTGTGGCTCGGTGTTCGGCTCGACGATCGCCTGATCCACGTGACCGGTCGACTGGGACGACAGATCGTGATGGACGGTGTCGTCGGGCACCGCTCGGGCCAGCTGGTCGAAGGGGACGTCGTCGTGCTCGACGGCATGAACGTCACCTCGCCGTTGCGCACGATCATCGACGTGAGCGGAAGGCTCCCGTTCGCGCAGCTGGGCAAGCTGTTCGACGAGTTCCTCCGGAACGGCCAGATCGACCTCGAGGCGGCACGACTCCGAGTCGCCGAGCTCCGGCCGGCACCTGGACGATCCGTCCGAGCCATGCGGGGTCTGCTGGGCGCTCGCATTCCCGGGTACGACCCGGGCGAGAGCCCGCTCGAAGCTCGCATCGTGCGCATCATCGATCGATGTGAACTGCCACGGGCGACGCAGCAGTTCGATGTCGAGTTCGACGGCGCTCGGTATCGGCTCGACTTCGCCTGGCCGGATCGGCGGGTGTTCCTGGAAGGCAACGGGTTCGGCTTCCATCGGCTGTCGTCGGATCTCGACCGAGACGCGCGCCGCCAGAACGAACTCGTCATCGTCGGCTGGCGGCCGATCGAGGTGACGTTCCGGATGACCGACGCCGAGATCGAACGAGTGCTCCGGGCCGTGCTGACGTGAACCAGCGTGCGTTTGCGGGCGGCGGCCCCACTATGGGGCCCTAGCCCGCAAACGCGCTGGGTAGGGTCGTCGGAGTGGCACAGCATTTCCGGGCGGGGGTCGTGATCGTGGTCCGGCATCCCGATCGGCGGCAGGTGCTCGCGTTCGAGCGCAGCGACTCGGCCGACGACTGGCAGCTGCCCCAGGGCGGGCTCGAGAACGGCGAGGAGCCGATCGAGGGCGCCTGGCGAGAGCTGCAGGAGGAGACCGGGCTCACCGAGGCCGACGTCGTGGCTCGGGCCGAGTACCCCGACTGGATCGCCTACGAGTGGCCGGCCGAGGTGATGCGCATCCACGGACGCGACGGCAAGCGCCGCGGCCAGGTGCAGAAGTGGTTCCTCTTCGACGCCCTCCACGCCGACATCGAGCCCACCCCGGACGGCAGCGAGTTCGTGGCGTGGCGGTGGGTCGAGCCCGACTGGCTGATCGACCACGTCGTCGAGATGCGCAGGGCCGCGTACGCACGGGTGCTCCGCACGCTCTGACCCGGACGCAGTGCGTCGATCGGGTCGAGATCAGTCGTCGATCAGGTAGAGCACGACGCGGGGACCGGCTGCGTGCAGGATGCCCAGCCGTTCGAAGTCGCCACGACGGGCGCTGATCTCCGGCGGTGCGTCGAAGGCCGCGAGCGGGGCCTGTTCGTTCGCGAGCAACGGCGTGCGATCGGCGAGTCCGGCCCCGACGAGCAGTTCGGTGAGCCCGTCGACGAGCGAGTCGGCCTCGGCCCGTTCCGCCGGCTCCAGCGGATCCCAGATGGACACGACGATCGCGTCGGGCGGCGGTGCGGTGCGTGGTTCCACCTGTACCAGCAGCCGCCGACCGCCGAGCGAGTCGGCCACGCGGTGCTCGCCGAGTTGCAGCGCCTGATCCGGCCGGCCGAGCGCTCGGGCTCCGAGGCCTTCCAGTTCGGCGATCAGTGCCGACTGCACGGCGCCCGCCTCGTATGCCGGCCCGGCCAGGTCGACGAGGACCGGCTCGTCGGCGAGCGGGCGAGCGTCGTTCGCGAAGCGTTCGACGACCGGCGTGAACTCCTGGAACGGGTACCCGACCCCGACCGAGCCGACCACGTTCGTGACGGCGAACCCGACGGCGACCACACCGATGAGCGGTCCCCGCACCGGCGTCAGAGTGCGCTCGCGGCGGGCAGCCAGCCACTGTGCCGCGACGCCACCGACGGCACACCACGTGAGCGCGGCGGCCGCGACCGTCCACGTGGTGAGCCACACCAGCAGCGGGCCGCGCGTGCGCCACGTCATCAGCGCGCCGCCGAGCCACACCAGGGCCGTCGCCTCGAGCACGTGTTGCCACCACGACCACCCCCTCCTGCGGGCCATCCACCATGCCACCCCGCCCGCGACCAGGCCGGCGAAGGGCGCCAGGCCCCACGGCGTGTCGCCCACGACGGCGGCGAACGACGGCATCCTCGGCGACGAGAAGAACGTGAGCGAGCTCGCCCGCCCGATCACCCGAGCGGTCTGAGCGAGCCCCACGGCCGGCTCGTCGGCGGTGAGCGTGAACCGGAACGCGCGCCACAGGTTGCCCGGCCAGTTCACGAGCGTGTCGACGAGCACCGGGAGGCACATCGCCACACCGACGCCCAGCCAGCGCAGTGTGAACCTCCGCCACCTGCGCACACCGACCACGCTCGTCAGCGCGACGACCGGCAACAACAGCACCCCGGAGGCGACGTGGGTCTGGGCCATGGCGACGAACGCCACGAGGGCCACTGCAACGCCTCGCCGATCGTCGGCCCGAACGGCGACTGCTGCTGCGACGACGGCGACCAGCGGCACCACGATCACGCTGGCGTTCCACGGATCGCTGACGAGATGCGGGGTCCCGGCGGCGATGGTCCAGCACGCCGCCGTCACGAGCGCGGCAGCCGCCACCGTCGAGTGGCGTGCGGTGAGCCACCAGGCCACCGAGATCGCCCCCAGGTTCAGGGCGAGTGCACCGATCCAGAGTCCGCGCCACGAGCCACCCGTCAGCAGCCACGGCACCGCGAGCGCGTCGTACAAGAACGGTCCCGGGTGGTTCCAGCCGTAGCGTGACCACGCGCCCGTGAGCGGGAACTGTGTCGACCAGACGTCGCTCGTTCGCCGCTCGATGAACGCCCAGTCGCCACCCGGGCGGTACGTCCGTGTGGTGATCATCGCCAGGTGCCCGACGGCCAGCACGACGAGGGCGAGCAGCGGCGCACGAGGCCCGACCCGGGGGAAGGCGACGGACATCCGCGCCGACCGTACCCGCTCCCCGCGGTCGGCGGTGGCACCGGGATAGCGTCGACCCGGTGAGCGATCTGTTCAGTGCGGCAGCAGAGCAACGCCTGCAGTCGCAGGCGCCGCTCGCCGCCCGCCTGCGACCGCGCACGCTGGACGACGTGGTGGGCCAGGAACACCTGGTGGGTGCGAACCGGCCGCTGCGGCGGCTGGTCGAGCAGGACCGGCTCACCAGCGCGATCTTCTGGGGGCCGCCCGGCACCGGCAAGACCACGCTGGCGCTCGCCGTCGCCGGCAGTACGCGCCGGGCCTTCGAGCAGCTCAGCGCCGTGACCGCAGGGGTGAAGGACGTGCGCGAGGTGATCGAGCGCGCCCGGCAGCGCCTCGGCGAGCGCGGGCAGGGCACGATCTTGTTCCTCGACGAGATCCACCGCTTCTCCAAGGCTCAGCAGGATGCACTGCTGCCGGCCGTGGAGGATGGCACCCTCACGCTGATCGGCGCGACGACCGAGAACCCGTTCTTCGAGGTGAATGCCCCGCTGCGCAGCCGGAGCACGCTGTTCCGGCTGGAGCCGCTCGGGCGCGAGGCGATCGCTGCGCTGGTGCAACGAGGCCTGTCGGCCGAGGGCACCACGGCCACCGACGACGCGGTCGCGCATCTGGTCGACCGTGCCGGAGGCGACGGACGTCAGGTGCTCACGGCGCTCGAGGTGGCGTGCGCGCTCGCGCACCCCGGCACCGTGGCGCTCGACCACGTCGAGTCGGCACTCGGCACCAGCGCCCTCCGCTACGGCCGAGACGACCACTACGACGTCGTCTCGGCGTTCATCAAGAGCCTGCGCGGCAGCGATCCCCAGGCCGCCGTGTACTACCTCGCTCGGATGCTGGAAGCCGGCGAGGACGCTCGGTTCATCGCCCGCCGGATGATCATCTTCGCCAGCGAGGACGTCGGTCTGGCCGACCCCACGGGCCTGATGATCGCCGTCGCCGCGGCGCACGCGCTGGAGCACGTCGGCCTGCCCGAGGCGCAGCTCAACCTCAGTCACGCGGCGATCCACCTGGCCACGGCGCCGAAGAGCAACCGCGCTGCGCTCGCGATCTGGAACGCGCGCAGCGACGTGCAGGCCGGTGCCGTCGGCGAGGTGCCCCCACATCTGCGTGACGCGCACTACGGCGGTGCCAAGACGCTCGGCCACGGCACCGGCTACGAGTACCCTCATGACCACCCCGGCGGCTGGGTGGCCCAGCAGTACCTGCCGAGCGAGCAGCTCGATCGGCGCTACTACGAGCCCACCGAGCACGGCCGGGAGCGCGAGGTGCGCGACCGCATGGAGAGCCGCACCCTGCGGCACCCCGACCCGACCACCGACCAGGACCACCGGACAGGACCCACCACATGACCGCAGGCGAGCTCGCCGTCCTCCTCGCGGCCGTGCTGTGCAGCATCGGCTTCGCCGCGCTGATCGTGGTGCTGCTGCGCGTGCTCGACACGCTGCGGTCGCTGCGCACGGAGGTCGCGACCTTGCGGGCCGAGACCGGCCCGCTGCTCGCCGAGCTGCAACAGTCCACTCGGTCCGCGACCGCCGTGGTGGCGGAGGCCCGCAACGACCTCGAGCGCTTCGACCGGGTGCTCGGCTCGGCGGAGGCGATCAGCGATGCGGTGAGCGGCACCGGGATCGTCGCCCGTACGGCATTCAGCACCCCGGTGATCAAGACCGCAGCGATCGCCACCGGCACGAGCCGTGCCGTGCGCAAGCTGCGTGGCAAGGACGAGCCGCGCCGACGCGGCGCCGCGGTCGATCGGGTCGACCTGGCGGCCGCGCCCCGCGTCACGGGCACGGTGGGGCCGGCAGCCGAACCGATCGACATCACCGAGCGGACCGCCCGGCGAGGGCGCGGTCGTCGCCGAGCACGAGGAGGGGTCGGATGATGAAGCGGGTCACGTGGTTCGTGGGCGGCATGGCCGCCGGCGTGGCCGGTGTCGGTGCGGCGAAGCGCAAGGTGCGGCGGGTGACGAACGACCTGGTGCCGTTGCAGCTGGCGCGCAAGGCCGGCACACAGGTCACCGACCGCACCGGTCGTGTGGCCGAAGCGGTGCGCGAAGGCAAGCGAGCGATGCGGCTGAAGGAGATGGAGCTGCGCGCCCGTGTCGAGGGACGTCACTCGACGCTCGCCGACGAGCTCGACGACATCGAGACCGTGCTCGTCGACGGCAAGCCGGTCGAGGCCGGGCAGGTCATCGTGCTGCGCCAGGTGAAGTCGCAGGATCGCGGTTCACGCGTCTCACGCATCGCCCGCCGCGCCTGAGCCGGCCGTCGTGAACGCCGTCACGCCGTCCGTCGTCGACGATCTGCGCACCGTGCTCGGCGCCGACCGGGTGCGCACCGGTTCGACCGAGCTCGGCCTCTACCGGCGCGATGCGTCGAACATCGAGGGCAGCGCCGGGGTGGTGTGCTTCCCGGAGACCACGCACGAGGTGCGCGAGGTGGTGCGCGTCGCGGGCCGCCACGGTGTGCCGTTCGTGGCGCGCGGCTCGGGCACCGGTCTCGCCGGTGGCGCGACGCCCATCGGTGGAGCGATCGTCGTGGTGCTCACGCGCATGAACCACGTGCTGTCGGTGGATCCGGTCAACCGGCTGGCGTGGGTGGAGCCCGGGGTGTTGAACCTCGATCTGTCGCGCGCCGTCGCCCATCTCGGCCTGCACTTCGCACCCGACCCCAGCAGTCAGCAGAGCTGCTCGATCGGGGGCAACGTGGCGAACAACTCCGGCGGGCCGCACTGCCTGGCCGACGGGGTGACCTCGGCCCACGTGTTGGCGGTGGAGGTGGTGTTGCCCGACGGCGACGTGGTGGTGCTCGGCGGCGAGGGCGGCGAGGGCGACGGGCTCGACCTGCGCGGCGCGTTCGTCGGCAGCGAGGGCATGTGCGGCATCGCCACCCGCATCTGCGTGCGCCTCACCCAGAACCCGTCCGACGTGCGCACGATGCTGTTCGACTTCGACACCGTCGAAGACGGTGCGCGCACGGTGAGTGCGATCATCGCCGCCGGCATGGTGCCGGCCGCGCTGGAGATGATGGACCGGCTGTGCGTGCAGGCCGTCGAGGCCTACATCCACGCCGGCCTGCCCACCGAGGCCGCGGCCGTGCTACTCGTCGAGGTGGCCGGACCCCCGCACGGTGTCGCCGACGACGAGCGGCGGATCGTCGAGATCGCGCGGACGCATCGATGCCGGACCGTGCGGGTCGCGCAGGACGAGGCCGAGCGTGCGTTGCTGTGGAAGGGGCGCAAGACCGCGTTCGGGGCGGTCGCCCGGATCAAGCCCAACTACTACCTGCACGACACCGTGGTGCCGCGTCGGGCCCTGCCGGCCGTGCTGGAGCAGGTCTACGAGATCGCCGACCGCCACGGGATCCTGGTGATGAACGTGTTCCACGCCGGCGACGGCAACCTGCACCCGCTGCTCGTGTTCGACAAGCGCGAGCCGGGGATGATGGAGAAGGTGCACGCCGCCGGCGACGAGATCGTGCGGGTGTCGGTCGCCGCAGGTGGTGTGCTGAGCGGCGAGCACGGCATCGGCCTCGAGAAGCGCGATCTGATGCCGCTGATGTTCGGTCCCGCCGATCTCGCCGCGCAGGCAGCCCTGCGCTCGGCGTTCGACACGACCGGCCTCGCGAATCCGACGAAGGTGCTGCCGAGTCCGGCCGGGTGCGGCGACTCGCACCACCTGCCGGAGGGCGCGTGGATCTGACCGGATTCGCCGCTGCGGTCGGCCCGGACGGGCCGGTGACGATCGCCGGGCTGTCGACGCGTGGCGGCGCGGTGGCCGGCGTCCGCTGTGTGTCGGCGCCGTCGGGGATCGAGTGGATCCAAGCCGACGAGATGACCGTGCGGTGCGGCGCTGGCACCCCGATCGACGAACTCGCCGCAGCGCTCGCCGAACACGGGCAGCGCACCGTGTTGCCCGACGGGGGCACGGTGGGCGGCGCGTTGGCCGTCGGTCGCAGCGGCATCCGCCGGCTCGGCGACGGCGCGATGCGCGACGCGCTGCTGCAGGCGGTGTACGTGGGCGCTGACGGCGCGATCGTCACCGCCGGTGGTCCGACGGTGAAGAACGTCAGCGGCTTCGACGTCTGCCGGTTGCTGGTGGGCTCGTGGGGCACGCTCGGCTTCCTCGGTGACGTGATCCTGCGCACCCGGCCGATCGCACCGCACTCGCAGTGGTTCGCCCGCGACACGTCGGCGCCGCTGGAGACGTTCGCCGCGGTCCACCGGCCGGTGTCGGTGCTGTGGGACGGCTCGCGGGTGCACGTGCTGCTCGAAGGGCATCGCCTCGACGTGGCCGACCAGGCAGCGCGTGCCGGCCTCCGCGAGAGCGCGGCGCCGCCGATGCCACCGTCGCCTCGCGCCCGGCACCTGTTCGCGCCGTCGGCCGTGGTGGGAGTGACCGCGTCGCTCGAACCGGGCACGTTCCTCGCCGAGCTCGGCCTGGGGGTGGTGCACGCGGCGCCCGACGCGCTGCCCGCTCGCGAACCCGATCCCGGGGTGGCGGCGATCGAGCATCGGATGAAGGCGCGCTTCGACCCGGCGGGCCGACTGAACCCGGGCGTCGCGCCGGGCGCCGGTGCCGCGAGCGCCGGTACCCACCCGTGACACCGGCCACGGCGCCGTTCGTCGCCGCGCCGGTGGGCGATCTGGCGATCGCCACCGCCGCGGCGAGTGCGGCCGCCGCCCACTGGCATCTGGCCCCGCCGCAGTTGGTGCGCCACGGCATGAATGCGCTGTTCGCCGCAGGCGACGGCGTGGTGCTGCGCGCGTGCCGGCCGACCGTGGCGGCGGACGCGCTCGTGTGGCTGGGGGAGTGGCTGACGGCTCGCGGCGTGCGCGTGCCGCGAGCCGAGCGAGCGCAGGCGTTCGAGTGGCACGGCGTGTCGGTGGTGGCGCAGGCGCGAGAACACCCGGTGGGCACGATCGACTGGGAAGCCGTCGGGGCCATGGTGGCCGAGTTGCACGCCACGCCGCCGGCGGCGATCGCCGAGGTGTCGGCGCGGTTCCCGACGCCGCCGTGCTCGGCGTTCCCGTGGTGGCACTTCGATGCCGTGCTCGCCGACGTCGGCGGCGACCTCGACGCCGACGCCCGACGCGGCATCGAGCGGGCGGTGTCTCGGTGCGACTGGGGCACCTGGTTGGCGAGCCCGGTGCTGTGCCACGGCGATGTGCACCCGGGCAACGTGATCCCCACCCTGGCCGGCCCGGTGCTGATCGATTGGGACCTGCTCTGCCTGGGTCCGCCGGCGTGGGATCACGCAGCGCTGATGACGTGGACCGATCGATGGGGCGGCGAGCCGAACCTGTACGAGCGGTTCGCCGCTGGCTACGGCCGCTCGATGCGCGGCGACGAGGTGGCGGAGGCGATCGCCGAGCTCCGCCTCGTGGCGGCGACACTGATGCGCGTACGCGCCGGTCGGACCGATCGGGCGGCCGCGGCCGAGGCCGAGCGGCGACTGCGCTACTGGCGCGGCGATCCGGATGCCCCCGTGTGGCGCGCCGCCTGACGTCCCGGGTGCCACGAATTCGCCTGAGCTGCGGCGGTGAGCCGTGCTCGGCACCCAGGAACTAGACGGGCTGGCAGGTGGGGCAGAAGTAGCACGGA
This sequence comes from Acidimicrobiaceae bacterium, assembly GCA_020637235.1. GTDB lineage: Bacteria > Actinomycetota > Acidimicrobiia > Acidimicrobiales > Ilumatobacteraceae > VFMC01. Next base: position 147,573 of record JACJWG010000009.1, read on the forward strand.
CGGCCGGCGAGCTCGACGGCCTGGATCGGTGTGCCGCACCGCAGGCAGCGGTCACGCTTGTACGCGTACGTCGCCTCGCCGCGACGGATGCGGCGTCCTCGCGGCAGGTCGAGTTCGCGGCGGTCGACGGTGACGATCCGGTTGTCCTTCACGCCCTGGCGCAGCATCGCCACCACGGTGGACCACAGTGCCTCGCCCTCTGCCTGGTCGAGCTCGCGGCCCGGGCGCGACGGGTGGATGCCGTTCACGAACAGCGCTTCGGCCCGGTACACGTTGCCCACACCGCACATCACCGACTGGTCCAGCAGCAGCGATCCGATCGGTTGTCTGCTGCGTCGTATCCGTTCGATCGCGACCTGCGGCTTCGCATCGCGGCGGAGCGGGTCGGGCCCGAGTCGGGCGACGATCGAGGCCCGGTCGTGCTCGTCGCCGATGGTGCAGGCCGTCGGCCCGGCGAGGTCGATGCTCACCTCGGCGGTCGACAACCGCATCCGCACGGCACCGACGGGCGCCGGCTCCGCGCCGTCGTCGTGACGGCGCACCCGGAACTTCCCGAACAGGCCGAGGTGCACGTGGCCGACGAACCCGTTCGACCAGGAGTAGAAGAGGTGCTTGCCGTAGGCCTCGAGCCGCTCGAGCCGCTGCCCGTCGACGAGCACGGCGTCGGTGAAGCGTCCCTGCGGCGACGACACCCGCAGGTGTTGTCCGACGAGCAGCCGCCCGTGGTCCTTGGCGATGCGGTGGAGGGTGTGGCCTTCGGGCACGGCGGCAGGGTAGGGCAGTGTCGGGACACCGGCGTGATCCGCGGGCAGAGGTCACGCCGGTCGCGGGTCACGTGCGTGCCGTCACCACCAGGCCGTGCACGGGGTCGTGCCCTTCGTGCCGGAGGATCTCGTGCGTCGCCCGACACTCGGCGAACCCGGCAGCCGCCAACTCGTCCAGCACGTACGACTCGTCGTGGACGAACCGACCGGAACGACCGAGCCGGAAGCCGACGTCGGCGGTCGCAGCCGTGTCGTCGCGTTCGAGCGTGAAGACGAACACGCCCGGTCGTGACCGGGTCATCGCCGCCCGAGCGGCGGCGAACACGGGGACGAGATCCCCCAGGTAGATGAGCGTGTCGGCGGACAGCAGCGCGTCGAACGACGAGGTGTGTCCGGCGAGGAAGTCGACCAGGTCGGCCTGCACGAGTCGGTCGTAGCCCCGTGTGCCCGCACGCTCGAGCATCCGCGACGACAGGTCGACGCCGACCAACCATCCGACGACCGGCCGCACCAGCGTCCCGAGCGCACCAGTGCCGCAACCGAGGTCGCACGCCGTGGCGGCGACGCCGCCGTCGAGCGCCCGTGCGAGCGAGGCGGCCACCACGGACGGTGCCCGGTACCCCAGCTCGGTGAGGTGGTCGTCGAAAGCGTCGGCGTAGTCGTCGAAGAGCCGGGTCACGTAGGAAGCCGACGCCCGTTCGAGGCTGCGGCCGCTGCGGGCCGCGGCCAGATGGGCGGCGATGGGGTCGCCCGGATCGGCGGCGGCCCAGCCGACCATCGCGTCGCGCTCGCCGTCCACGTCGCCGGCACGTCGGCACGCCGTCGCGAGTTGTTGCCATCGCCGAGGCGACGGCTCGATCGCCACGAGCCGGCGCCGGATGGAGGCGACGGTCACGCGATCGTCCAGCCGCTGGGCCAGCGCGGCGACGTCCTCGAGCAGCGACACCTCGCGGGGGTGTGCGTCGGTGGCGTCGACGAGCGCGGTGAGCGCTTCGGTGTGGCGACCCGAGCGGTGCAGCGCCAGTGCGAGGTGGCGCCGGAGCTGCACCGATCGGGGGGCGACGGCCACGAGCCCGCGCAGGATCGTGAGGCCCTCGTCGATCGCGCCGCCGTGGAGCAGCCGGCGAGCCTGCTCGTGGCGTTCGGCGATCGATGCGCCCGCCGCGATGTGCCCGCTCTCGTGCCCGCTCTCGTGCCCGCTCTCGTGCCCGCTCTCGTGCACGAGACGAGCGTCAGCCGTCGAGGAGGTCGCCATCGCCGAGATCGGCCGAGTCGGCCCCGACGAGGTCGGTGTCGTCGCTCACGAACGAGGTCTCGAGGGTCGGGTCGTCGAGTTGGAGTTCGGGGATCTCGACCATCGCCACCTCGGCTGCGGCCACCCCGAACTCCTGCGCCTCCGGGTGGGCGTCCACGCTGCGGTCGATCTTGAAGGTGTCGTCGCCGTCGTGCTTCCAGGGGCCGTCGCGGTCGGTGCCGTCGGCCTTCAGGGTCCACTTGATCTCCTCGTACTCGGAGGCGTCGGGTGTGGCTTCGGTGATGCGGTCGATCTTCCAGGCGTCGTCGCCGTCGTGCTTCCAGGGGCCGTCGCGGTCGCTGCCGTCGTCTGTGAGGGTGACCTTGATCTCTTCGAACTCGTAGCCGTCGGGACGATCGGCGCCGTCGAACTTGTCGATCCAGTGCTCGGCTCCATCGGGCTTGCGGACGGCGGTGATGTCGTCGCTGTCGGGGCGGGGGCGGGGGCGGGGTGGGGTGCTCATGGTGTGCTCCTCGGGATCTCGTCGACGTCGCCGTCGTGGAATCCGGCTCGTCGTCGATCCGGTGGCGACATCGTCGGCCCTCGGGACGTCCGCGCACATCGGGAATCCACCTGAGCGGTCCCCACCGACCGCCCGAGACACCCGTACGTCCGCACCCGTGGCCGAGCCGATAGGTTGCGCCCGAGTGGACCTCCGCATCGATCCCGACGAGCTCGCCACGTGCGTCAGCTGTGGCCTGTGCCTGCCACACTGCCCCACCTTCCGGGTGACGGGTGAGGAGGCACTGTCGCCTCGGGGCCGGATCGCAGCGATGCGAGCGGTGCAGTCGGAGGGCGCTCCGGTCGACGACGCGTTCGTGCAGTTCATGAGCACCTGCGTGCAGTGCCGCGGGTGCGAGCCGGCGTGTCCGAGCGGCGTGCCGTACGGCCACCTGATCGAGGCCACCCGCACCACCCTGGCGGACCAGCGGCGGATCACACCCCGCTGGCAACGTGTCGGCATGAAGGCGCTGTCGCATCACCGACTGCTGCTCGCCGGCTCCACGGCCCTGGCCGTCGCCCAGCGGCTCCGCCTCGTCCCCGAGCGTGCCGGTCTGGCCCGCTTGCCGCTGCGCCGTCCACCGGCACTGCAGCCCACGGGCGACGACGTCTGGCTGTTCACAGGATGCGTGATGGACGCCTGGCTGCGCGACGTGCACGTGGCGACGGCCGAGGTGCTGCGCGCCGTGGGCGCCACGTACGCCCTGCCGGGGCCGGGCGGTGCGTGCTGCGGTGCGCTGCACGTGCACGCCGGTCTCGACGACGAGACCCGCCGCCTGGCCCGAGCCGTCATCGCCTCGATGCCCGGCGACGCACCGGTCGTGGTCAACTCGGCCGGGTGCGGCGCAGCGCTGAAGGACTACGGCCACCTGCTCGGCACGCCGGAGGCCGAGGCGTTCGCCGCGCGTGTGCTCGACGTGCACGAGTTCGTCGCCGATCGCATCGATCGGCTCGACCACCTGCTGCCAGCCCGGCGTCCCGGCACGGTGATCGTGCAGGACCCGTGCCATCTCCGCCACGTGCAGCGGGTGCACCCGGCCGTGCGCACCGTGCTGTCGCGGGTGGCCGATGTGGTCGAACTCGACGACGACGGGCTGTGCTGCGGCGCCGGTGGCGCCTATTCGGCGCTCGAGCCCGAGCTCGCCGCACAGATCCGTGACCGGAAACTCGCATCGATCGAGCGGGCTGCCCGAGGTGTGCGCCACGTGATCGCGAGTGCCAACCCGGGGTGCGCGATGCATCTGGCCGCCACGGGACTCGACGTGCGTCACCCGATGGTCCTCGTCGCCGACGCGGTACGAGGGGAGCGGCGATGACCGCCTACGACGATCTCGCCGACCGCCTCGAGGCGGTCGTCGCCGACCTCGACGAGCGGTCGTTCGATCTGCTCCGCGAGGCCGTGCGCGAGGGCCGCGGCCGACCGGCCGACGACAAGCGGCTGATGCAGGCCCGCCGAGCGATCGACAAGGCGATCCACCTGTTGCGCGACGACCGCGGGTCGTCGGCTCGCGACGACGACTGAGCGAGGCCGACGTCCACCGCGCGAGGCCGCCGACCCGCCGGTCCGGTCAGATCAGCTCGACGGTGTCGCCGGCGTGCACCGTGCCGGGCGTCGCCACCGTCGCGTACACCCCGACGTTCTGATCGAGCTCGCGCACGATGTGGCGCAACACGCCGCGGTCGGCGGGCACGTCGGGGGTCACTTCGCGGGTCACCATCACACAGCGCGGGCAGGCCGAGGGCACGTCGAGCACGACGTCGCCGATGCGCAGTTGCCGTCCCACCCAGTCGAACTCCGGGTGGCCCTGCGCGTCGCCGGTGTCGACGACGAGGTTGGGCCGGAAGCGGCGCACGTCGATCGTGCTCTCGGGCAATGCCTCGGCGAGCGAACGCAGCGCCGAGGTGGTCATCAGCATGATCGGGAAGGCGTCGAGGTAGGTGCCGGGCGGCGACTCGTACTCCATGATCACCGGAGGGAAGATCGAGAAGTCGGGGAACGGCTCGCCGTCCTCACGGCCGAAGATCTGGCGCAGCTCGGCGACCGGATCGTCGTGGTCGGGACGCCCGCGTCGGTAGTGGTCGAGCTGATCCGCGGGCTGCAACGGCCACAGCGTGACCGGATGGCCGAGCGCGGCCGTCAGGTGCTCGTTCGCCTCGGGATCGGCAGACCGGATCACCTCGCCAGTGGGCGCCACGATCTCGACATCGCCGCCGTCGCCGACGTAGCGCGCCCCGAAGCGCATCAGCTCGCCGATCTTCTTCGCCCCACGGATGCCGCCGCGCTCTTCGTCCCGAACGGCCCAGCCGCGATCGCGCACCATGCCGTGGGCGGCGAGCTCGGCCGACGCCACCTCCACGCCCACCATCGACTTCACCGGGTACTGCCACAGTTGTGCGACCTGCATGGGACGATCCTGTCAGACGGGCGGGGCGAAGGAGTTGAGCGTGTCGATCAACGCGCGCAGCTCGCCGTAGCCGTGCTTCGCGAACACGAACGCGATGCGCGGCAGGTCGACCTGGTCGCGCTCCTTGCGCTCGGGGTCGAGCGCGTCGACACGCGCGATCGACCCGGACTTGCACAGATGGCCGAACCTCGAGTTGAGCGTGTCGAGTTGCTCGTCGGTGACGGCGTGCTGCAGTCGCATCACGAGCAGATCGCCCACGTACCGCAGCGAGTGGTAGTTCGAGTAGAACCGCAGCACCTCGTCGACCGCCCGGTGGCAGTCGTCGGTCACCAGGTACAGCGACGTGTCGGCGGGAGCGACGAGCCCACGCTGCACGAGCAGACCGTCGATCACGTCGTGCACGGTCTCCCAGTACGGGTCGCCCGGGGTGTCGAGGAACACGATCGGCACCGGGAGACCCTTGCCGGTCTGGGTGAGCGTCAGCAGCTCGAAGGTCTCGTCGAGCGTCCCGAAGCCGCCCGGCAGGCAGATGAACCCACGGCTCTCCTTCACCAGCATCAGCTTGCGGGTGAAGAAGTACTTCATGCTCACGTACTTCTCGTCGCCGGCGATGACGGGATTGGCGCCCTGCTCGAACGGCAGCCGGATCGACACCCCGATCGACTGCTCGCGGCCGGCACCCTCCATGGCGGCCTGCATGATGCCGGGGCCGGCGCCGGTGATCACCATCCACCCGGCGCGGGCGAGATCGGCCGCGACATCCCGGGCGGCGTGCCACAACGGATCGTTCTCGCGGGTGCGGGCCGAGCCGAAGATCGTCACCTTCGGCGCGTCCTCGTAGGGGGCGAACATCTCGAACGCCTCGCCCATCTCGGCCAGCGCGGCGCCGGTGATCTTCATGTCCACCAGCGCCGGCCGGATGCGGAACAGCTCGGTGAGCGACTCCACCATCTGTGTCGCCAGCCGACGGTGCCGGCCGGTCGGCAGCGCCTCGAGCGCAGCGGCGAGCTCGGCGTACGCGTCGGCGGGTTCGATGGGCGGGGGGAGCGGTGGCTCGAGCCCGGGGGTGATCGCGTCGCCGGTCATCGAGCTCTCGTCACCGCTTCTCGCGCAACTCGGCGGCCTTGGTCGTGAGTGCGCCGAGCAGCTCGTCGAAGCTCTTCTGGAAGCTCGACACGCCCTCTCGTTCGAGTTTCGCCGCCACGTCGTCGAGATCGACGCCCACCGCCGACAGCCCGGCCCACGCCGCCTCGGCCTGGTCGACGTCGGCGTCGACGCGTCGCTCGAGGGTGCCGTGGTCGGCGAACGCCTCGAGCGTCGCGTCGGGCAGGGTGTTGACGGTGTCGGGACCGATCAGCTCGTCGACGTAGCGCGTGTCCGGGTAGGCCGGGTTCTTGGTCGACGTGCTCGCCCACAGCGGACGCTGCACCACGGCGCCCCGCGCCCGCAACGCCTCCCAGCGGGGACCGCTGAAGGTGCGCTGGAAGAGCTGGTATGCGAGCTTGCCCTGCGCGACCGCACCCTGCCCGCGCAGCGCCAGGGCCTCGGGTGAACCGATGGCGTCGAGACGCTGGTCGATCTCGGTGTCGACCCGGCTGATGAAGAAGCTGGCGACGCTCGCCACCTTCGACAGGTCGGCGCCGGGCGTGGCGGCGTACTGCTCGAGGCCGGCGAGATACGCCTCCATCACGGCCTGGTACCGCTCGAGGCTGAAGATCAGCGTGACGTTGATGCTGCGACCCTCGGCGATCATCTGCTGGATCGCCGGGAGCCCCTCCACCGTGGCGGGGATCTTGACCATCAGGTTGGGGCGGGCGATGGAGGTGTGCAGGTGCCGCGCCGCGCTCTCCGTGCCGGCGGCGTCGTGGGCGAGCCCGGGGTCGACCTCGACGCTCACGTAGCCGTCGCCGCCGTAGCTCTGGTGGTACACCGGGGCGAACACGTCGAGCGCGCTGTGGATGTCCTGCAGCACCATCGACCAGTAGTCCTCGATCACCGGCCGGTCGTCGGCCGCGAGCGAGCGGAACTGCTCGTCGTAGTCGGCCGACCCCTGGATCGCCTTCTGGAAGATCGTCGGGTTGCTCGTCAGGCCGCGCACGCCGTGCGCAGCCAGGTTCGCGAGCTCGCCCGATGTGATGTAGCCGCGCTTCAGGTTGTCGAGCCACGGGCTCTGGCCGAACTCGTGGTAGAGGCGGAGGAGGCGGTCCATGGTGGTCCTTTCGGTCCGGACGGTCGGGGGTGGAGAACGTCGGTGGCGGTGGGTGATCAGCCGGCGACCATCGCTCGAGCGGTCGACACCACGTGGTCCACGTTGATGCCGAGCCGGTCGAGTGCGACGGCCCCGGGGGCGCTGGCGCCGAAGCGATCGATGCCGATCGAGCGGTCGGCGTAACGCGCCCAACCGAAGGTGGTGGCGGCCTCGACGGACAGCACCGGCACACCGGCGGGCAGCACCGCGGTCCGGTAGTCGTCGCCCTGCAGCTCGAAGCGGTCCCAGCTCGGCATGCTCACGACGCGCACCCGCATCTCGCCGGCCAGTTGCTCGGCGGCGTCGAGCGCCAGGGCGACCTCGCTGCCGGTGGCCACGATCACGAGCTGGGGCGCACTCGCCTCGTCGGTGTCACGCAGGACGGCAGCGCCACGGGCCACGGCCGAGCCGTCGGTGCGCACCGGGATGTTCTGACGCGAGAGCACGAGTGCGGTCGGCCCGTCGTGATCGACGGCGGCGACCCAGGCCTGCATGGTCTCGTTCGCGTCCGCCGGTCGGATCACCTGCAGATCCGGCACGGCGCGCAAGGTGGCGAGGTGCTCGACGGGCTGGTGGGTCGGGCCGTCCTCGCCCACCCCCACCGAGTCGTGGGTGAACACGAACACCACCTTGGCCCGGCTCAGTGCCGCGAGACGCACGCTCGGACGCATGTAGTCGGCGAACACGAAGAACGTGCCGCCGGCCGGCAGCACGCCGCCGTGCAAGGCCATGCCCACCATCGCCGATCCCATGCCGTGCTCGCGCACCCCGTAGTACACCTGGCGTCCGGCGGGATGCTCGGCGCTCTGGGCGTTCTGGCCCTTCAGCTTGGTGCCCGTGTTCCCGGTGAGATCGGCCGCGCCGGCGATCAGCGCCGGCACCTTGTCGAGGGTCGCGTTGAACGCCTGCTCGATCGCGACCCGGGTGGCGACGCTCTGATCGGTGCCGTAGGTGGGCAGCGAGTCCTGCCACCCGGCGAGACCGGTGGCGTGCCAGGTGGCGTCCCAGAGCGCGGCGTCGAGTCGTGCCTCGTGGTGACGTGCCGTCCACGCCGACACCTCGGCCGCGCCACGCTCGGCGCAGTGCGCCCGGTACGCGGCCACCAGCTCGGCGGGCGCCCAGAACGGCTCGTCGGGGATGCCCATCACCCGCTTGGTGTTGGCGACGAGTTCGGCGGTGAACGGGTTGCCGTGGGCGTGTGGATCGTCGGTCAGGTCGGGACTCGGGAAGCCGATGTGGGTGCGCAGGATCAGCAGGCTCGGCCGCTCGGTCTCGGCCATGCCGCGGCGGATGCCCGCCTCGAGGGCGTCGAGGTCGTCGGCGATCTCGCCGAGCTGTTCGACGTGCCAGCCGTAGGCCTCGAACCGGCGGGCGACGTCGTCGCTGTAGGCCAGGCCGGTGTCACCGTCGATGGTGACATGGTTGTCGTCGTAGACGCAGACGAGCTTGCCGAGGCGCAAGTGACCGGCGAGCGAGGCGGCCTCGTGGCTGACGCCCTCCATGAAGCAGCCGTCGCCGGCGAGCACGAAGGTGTGGTGGTCGACGCTGGCGTCACCGAACTGGCCGCGCAGCCGGCGCTCGGCGATCGCCATGCCGACGGCGTTCGCGAAGCCCTGGCCGAGCGGTCCGGTGGTCACCTCCACCCCGGTGGTGTGATGCACCTCCGGGTGACCGGGCGTCGACGATCCCCACTGCCGGAACGCACGCAGGTCGTCGAGCTCGAGTCCGTACCCGGCGAGGTAGAGCATCGAGTACTGCAGGATCGAGGCGTGGCCGTTCGACAGGATGAACCGGTCGCGATCCACCCAGTGGGGCTCGGTGGGGGAGTGCCGCATGATCCGGCTGTAGAGCACGTGGGCCAGTGGAGCGAGCGACATCGCCGTTCCCTGGTGCCCGCTCTTCGCATGGAGTGGGGCGTCCATGGCGAAGCCACGGATGAGCGAGATGGCCTGGAGTTCCTGTTCGGCGGTCAGCGACACGTGACCCGACTGTAGTGCAGCCCGGGCGCCCCCGCCCGGTGACCGGTCAGCTCACCGGCGGCAGCAGCGTGAAGGGCACGAGGTGCCACGCCCCACGATCGACCCGGCAGTGGGCGAAGATCTGCCGGTACTCGGTGAACTCGAGTTCGCCGCGCACGAGGCGGTAGGTGAACTTGCCCGGGTCGACGGAGAACGGGCTGACGTTGCGGGCGATCTGCTCGGCGTCCTCGTCGATCCCGTTGCGGAACACGACCTCGAACACCCCCTGGCCCGATGCATCCGGCGGGCAGAAGATCAGGGCGACGAGGTGTGGGGCGATGGTCACCGGCACCGGCGACGGCGCCGCCTGCGAGAACATCGCGCCGGTGAGGTCGATGCGCGTGCTCGGCCCCGGGGCCTGACGCATCTCGAAGTTCTCGACGAAGAGCGCGGAGACGATCTGCATCCGCCCGAGGGTACCGGCGGGCCGCGAGCTCGGCGACGATTGACGGGTCAGAGGGAGGCGTAGACCGCGTCGATCAACGAGCGGTTGCGCGTGCTCTGCCAGCGGGGGATGACGTGGTTCATCACGTACCCGAACGCCACGCCGCCCACGGGGTCGCCGAACCCCACTGCACCGCCCGTGCCGAAGTGGCCGAAGCTGCGCGGATTCGGTCCGAAGGGGCGGTGTGCGAGCGTGGGCTTGAAGCCGAGTCCGAACGCCGTGTCCTCGCCGAGCACCGGGCACCAGCCCGTCGACTGTGCCCGCGTCGCCTCGGCCAGCAGGTCGGGCGAGAGCACACGACCGGGTTCGAGCAGCGCGGCGTACATCGTCGCCACGCCTCGCGCCGAGCCGTGTCCGTTGGTGGAGGGCACCTCGGCGTCGCGCCACTCGGGCGTGTTCACGACGCCGTTCGACGAGTACCCCGGCAGGTTGAAGTAGCCGAGCAGCACCATCTTCGTCTCGCCGTCGACGTCGTCGGGATCGACCTCGGTCGGCATCGGCCGGGACGGATCCCAGATCACGTCGGCACAGCGGTCGCGGTGGGTTCGCGGCGCCCCGAACCACACGTCGGCACCGAGCGGCCCGGCGATCGCACGCAGCCGGGCACCGGGCATCTCACCGGTGGCCCGCTGCACGATGCCACCGATCAGATGGCCGTAGGTGTTCGTGTGGTAGGCGTGGCGCGTGCCGGGTTCCCACCACGGCTCGGTGGCGGCGAGCGCGCCGGTCATCCGCTCCCAGCTCCAGAGGTCGGCGTCGGTCAGCCGTTCGCGGATCGCGGGGACACCGGCTCGGTGACACAGCGCGTGGCGCACGGTCGCGCCACCCTTGCCGGCAGCGGCGAATTCCGGCCACACCGCGGCCACCGGCGCGTCGAGGTCGAGCCGGCCGGCATCCACGAGACACAGCGCGAGCAGGCCCACCAGCGCCTTGCCGACCGAGTAGAAGTCGACGATCGTGTCGGGCTGCCACGGGCGCGTTCGCGCGGCGTCGGCCCACCCGCCGCCGAGGTCGACGACGACGCGGCCGTCCACCACCACGCTCACGCCGGCGCCCACCTCACCACGCGTTGCGAAGTTGTCGACGAAGGCCTCCCGTACCGGGGCGAACGCCGGGTCGCACCAACCGCTGATGGGGGCATCGCGCACGTCGGGACGCTACCGCGGCGTCGCTCGCGACCGAGCCGCTCGACCGAGCGGACGCGAGCAGCGTTCACCCGACGGCTTCGACTCCGGCCACCAGCACCTGCTCGACCGTCAGGTCCTGCCCGAGCGCCACCAGGTCGGCGCGGCAGCCCGGTTCGATCCGGCCACGGTCGTCGAGCCCGAGCACCCGCGCCGGGACGGTGGATGCGGCACGCAACGCGTGAGCGAGATCGATACCCGCGTCGACACACGTGCGCACGGCGGCGTCCATCGTGAGCGCGCTGCCGGACAGGGTGCCGTCGGGCAGCCGGGGAGCACCGTCGCGCAGTTCGAGCCCGATCGAACCCGCCGTGCCCGCCCGCCAGGCGACGGCGTCGGTGACGAGGATCGTCCGGTCGGGGCCGAGCACGGCGGCCGCCAGGGCGAGCATCTGCGGATGGACGTGCACCCCGTCCGCGATCAGCGATGCGCACGCGTCGGCGTGGGTGAGCACCGCCCCGGCCACACCGGGTGTGCGGTGGTGCAGCCCCGTCATCGCGTTGAAGAGGTGGGTGGCCATGCGGGCCCCGGCGGCGAACGTCGCGTCCACCTCGGCGTGGGTCGCCGTGGTGTGGCCCACCGACACCAGGACGCCGCGCTCGACCAACAGCCGGGTGGCATCCGGGGCGAGCGGCTGCTCGGGCCCCAAGGTGACCATCGCGACGTGCTCGGGCAGCGCCCGCAGCCAGGCCAGGTCGATCGGGACGATGTGCTGGCGCGGGTGGGCTCCGGGGGCACCGCCCAGGAACGGGCCCTCGAGGTGCACGCCGGCGATCGTCGGACGGGCCGTGCACGGGCGTGCCATGGCCGCCGCCACCCGGTCGAGCGGCGCCTGGTAGCGGTCGAGCGCCGTGGTCACGAGCGTCGGACACCACGTCGTCACGCCCTGCGCGAGCAGCAGCGCGTCGAGGCGGTCCCAGTCGGCACCGTCGGCACGTGCGCAGTCGACGTCGTCGATGCCGTTCACCTGCAGATCGACGAACCCGGGCGCGATCACCCGGTCGGGCGTCGTTCCGGCTGCGGGCTCGACGGCGACGATCGTGCCGGCGTCGGCGTCGACGACCACGTGGGCGTCACGGCGCCACCCGGACGGCGTGAGCACCCGCGACGCAGCGAGGCGGTGGAGGGCGCACACGCCGCGCACCGTAGCCGGTCCGCTGTCGCCGGATCGAGGCTCCCGTATGCTCGCCTCATGGTCGAACAGGGGAGCGAGCACACCTCTACGCGTGACCAGATCCTCCACGAGGCCACTCAGTGCTTCGCCGAGCAGGGCTACGACGGCACGTCGCTCAACGACATCGCCGCGGCGGTCGGGATCCGCCGGCAGAGCCTGCTGCACCACTTCCCGTCGAAAGAGCAGCTGTACGGCGAGGTGTTCGAGTACCTGCTGGGTGTCTGGTTCGAGCGACTGGCCGAGGCGATCAGCAGCCCGGTGCGAGGCATCGAGAAGGTGGAGTTGGTGCTGGAGGCCGGTTTCGACTTCTTCGCCGACAAACCCGAGTTCGTGCGGCTGGTGCGACGTGAGGCGCTCGACAGCGGCGCGCACCTCGGTGTCGACCTGTCGGCGGTGTTGCGGCCGATGTGGGACCGCGCCGGCGCATACTTCCGGCGAGAGATGGACGCCGGCACCTTCCGCCGGTACGACGACCCCGAGCAGCTGCTCGTCACCGGGTACGGCGCGCTGCTCAGCTACTTCAGCGACGCACCGTTCCTCGAAGGCCTGCTTGACGTCGACCCCTACAGCCGCGACGCCCTCGACGCCCGCCGCCGCCACATCACCAGCTTCTACCGGATGGCCCTCGACCCCACCTGACCGCTTCGTGAGCGAGATGCGCAGCCCGTGCGCATCCGGCTCACGGACGGGCCTGTTCCGTGAGCGAGATGCGCTGCCGGTGCGCATCCGGCTCACGTAGGAGCGTTTCGACACCTCGGGGTTCGGGGGTCGACGGCTACCGTCGCCACCCATGTCGACACTGCAGGTCGGGAATGCCACGGTCGGATACGGCGAGGAGGGGGCCGGTCCGCCGGTGCTGGTGTTCCACGGCACCACGATGAACCGCACCGCGTGGGACATGGTTCGCGCCGAGATGCACGCGTCGTACCGATGGGTGATGGTGGAGTTCCCCGGCTCGGGCGAGTCGTCGATGCCGGCCGGACCGATCGAGGTGGGTGACCTGGTCGCCCAGGCGGTGGCGGTGGCCGATCACCTCGGGATCGAGCGCTTCCACGTCGCGGGCTACTCCCTCGGTGCCGTGGCCGCGCTGGCCACGGCGGCCGACGCGCCCGACCGGGTGCTCAGCTGCACCTCGCTCAGCGGGTGGGCCACCACCGACGCGCGCATGCGATTCACGTTCGGACTGTGGCGGCAGCTGATCGCCACCAGCCCCGAGCTGTTCATGCGGTACGCCGTGGCCGACGGGTTCACCGCCGGGGCGATCGCCGCGCTCGAACCGATGCTCGAGGGCGTGATCGCGATGGGAGCGAGCACCCTCGCCCCTGGCTCGGACGCGCATCTCGAACTCGACGAACGGGTCGACATCGCCGACCGCCTCGGCGCGATCACGGCGCCGACGCTGGTGATCGGCGGCATCGAGGACCGCTGGGTCGACATCGTGCACAGCCGGGCGATCGCCGACGCCGTCGGCGGCGCGCGGCTCGAGGAGGTGCCGTTCGGCCACCTGGTGATCCAGGAGGGTGCAGCCGTCGTCGCCGCCCTGCTCGCCGCGCATCTCGAATCCGCCGGAGGTGCGGCGTGAGCGTGGTGTTGCCCTGCCGGGCCGATCGATTCCAGCCGCTCGAACCCGAGGCCGAGGCCAAGTGGTCGCGGTTCGTGAAGATGAACCAGGAGCTGTACGTCACGCTGCTCGGCCTGGTGGTCGAGGAGGTGAAGCTCGACTACTGCCGGATGCGGATGCCGTTCAAGACAGCGCTCAACCAGGCCGCTGGTGTGGTGCACGGCGGCGCGATCGCCGGGCTGCTCGACAGCGTGGTGGTGCCGGTCGTCGGCGGACCGCTACCCGGCAACGCGAGGTTCTCCACCGTCGACATGCACGTGCAGTACCTGTCGGCGCTGATCGAGGAGGACGCGGTCGCCGAGGGGTGGGCGGTCAAACGAGGCCGCACCACCGTGTTCTGCGAAGCCGAGGTGCTCGGTGCGACGAGCGGCAAGTTGATCGCACGGTCGATCCTCACGTACAACGTCAGCGTCCCCAGCTGACCCACCCCAAGGAGCACGACGATGGCGTCCGCCGGTACCACCCTGTCCGAATCGGCGTCGAAGGCGCTGCTCGCCGAGTACGGCGTGCCGATGGCCGACGAGCGTGTCGTGGCGTCCGCTGCCGACGCCGCCACCGCCGCGACCGAGCTCGGGTACCCCGTCGTCGCGAAGTTGTGCGGCGACACGATCGCCCACAAGACCGAGCGCGGCCTCGTGCGGTTGCGTCTCGGCGACGCAGCAGCCGTCGAGCAGGCGGCTGCCGATCTGCTCGCGGCAGCCCGTCCCGAGGACGGCGAGGTGAGCGTGCTGGTCGCCCCGATGGTGTCGGGCAACCGCGAGCTCATCGCCGGCGTCGTGCGCGATCCCCAGTTCGGCGCCAACGTGATGCTCGGTGTCGGTGGCATCCTCGCCGAGGCGATCGCCGACGTCGTGTTCCGGCCGGTGCCGCTGACCGCGATCGACGCAGCCGAGATGATCGACCAGCTCGCCACGCAGCAGCTGCTCGGTGCGTTCCGCGGCGAGGCCGCGGTCGATCGCCAGCAGTTGCAGGCGGTGCTGCTCGGGCTGTCGGCAGCGGCCGAGGCCCGCCCCGACATCGCGAGCATCGACGTCAACCCGCTCATCGTGCGCGCCGACGGGGCACCGATCGCGGTCGACGCACTCGTCGAGATCGGTGACGCAGCGACGACCGCCGGCGCGGGCCGGCCCCGTCCGAGCGACGAGCAGTTCCGCGCGTTGTTCGAGCCGAGGGGTGTGCTCGTCACCGGCGCGTCCACCCATCCCGGCAAGTTCGGCTTCGTCAGCCTGCACAACATCCTCGCGAGCGGCTACCAGGGCGGCGTGTACGGCACCAACCTGCAGGGCGAGGAGGTGCTCGGCGTGCAGACCGTGGCCGACATCGATGCGCTGCCCGACGGTGCGATCGACCTCGTCTTCGTGTGCACACCGGCCTCGGCCAACCCCGACCTGCTGCGCGCCTGCGCCCGCAAGGGCATCCGTGCTGCCTTCCTCACGAGCGCCGGCTACGGCGAGGCGGGGGAGGAGGGGCGCGCCGCCGAGGACGCGCTGGTGGCACTCGCCGACGAGCTCGGCATCCTGCTGGCCGGTCCCAACGGTCAGGGCGTCGTGAGCACGCCGGCTCACCTGTGTGCCCAGATCGTCGCGCCGTACCCGCCGGCCGGTCGGATCGGTGTGGCGAGCCAGAGCGGCAACTTCATCTCGAGCTTCCTCAACTACGCCCGCCAGACCGGTGTGGGCATCAGTCGCGCGGTCAGCGCCGGCAACGCCGCGGCGGTCACCCCGGCCGACTACCTCGACTGGTACGCCGACGACGCCGCCACGGGCGTGTCGCTCGCCTACGTGGAGGGCATCGTCGACGGCCGGTCACTGCTCGATCGGTTCGCCTCGGTCGCCCGGCGAAAGCCGCTCGTCGTGGTGAAGGGCGGCGCCACCGAGGCCGGCGCGAAAGCAGCTGCGAGCCACACCGGCGCGCTCGCCGCGAACGACAAGATCTTCGACGGCGCGTGCCGCCAGGCAGGCGTCACCCGCGCCGCCACCGTGGAAGAGGCGTTCGAGGCGGCCGCCACGTTCGCCACGCAACCGTTGCCGAAGGGCCCGAACGTGGTGGTGCTCACCACGGCCGGGGGGTGGGGCGTGGTGACGAGCGACGCGATCCACCGCGAGGCCGGTCTCGTGCTGATGCCGCTGCCCGACGACCTGCGCGCCCGGATCGACACGAAGTTGCCGCCGCGTTGGAGCCGGAACAACCCGGTCGACTGCGCCGGCGGCGAGGTGCGCGACACGATTCCCGAGGTGATGGAGATGATCGCGTCGCACCCCGACGTGCACTCGGTGATCTACCTCGGCCTCGGCATCCAGAGCAACCAGGCCCGCCTCATGCGCGAGGGCGGGTTCCACCCCGATCACGGGCTCGAACGGATCGTCGAGTACCACGAGCGCCAGGACCGTCGCTTCGCCGAGGCGGCCCACGAGCTGTCGCTGCGTCACGACAAGCCGATCCTCACCGCCACCGAGCTCGCCGTCGCCGATCCCGCCAACCCGGGCCCCGCCGCCGTGCGGGCCACCGGACGCCTCTGCTACGCGAGCGGCAACCGAGCGGTCACCGCGCTCGGCCATCTGACGCGCTACGCCGAGTTCCGCCGCACCCGCGGTCTCGGCTGACGACGGCGCGCCGCGTTCGGCCGCGACCCGGGTGCCACACTGACGGGGTGTCCCGTCGAGCCGGCAACCCCGTGATCGTCGCCGTCTCGATGGCGGTGTCGATCACGATGGTGTTGCTCGTGGCGTGGCAGTGGGCCGAGGCGTCGCGCACCGTGGATGCCGCGCCGGCGATCGACGCGCCCGCCGATCCCACCGTGCACCTCACGACGCCGCTGCTGTCGTTCCGTCGAGCTCCCGGCGTGCTGTCGCGCACGTTGAACGTCACCCAGTTCCGCGTCCAACTGTCGAGCGTGCTCGATCGCGTCGGTCCGGGTTCGTGCGTGGCGGTGGCCGTCGACGGCAACGTCGTGTCGGTGAAGAACGAACTGCTGCCCGTGATCCCCGCGTCGAACCAGAAGCTGATCGTGGCCGCCACGTCGCTCGCGTTGCTGGGGGAGGGGTACACGTTCCGCACCGAGGCCATCGGCGAGCTCGGTCCCGACGGTGTGGTGCAGGGCGATCTCACCATCGTCGGCGGGGGCGATCCGCTGCTCACCACCGACGACTGGCTCGGTGCGACCGGGCAGACGTATCCGCCGATCAACACCTCGCGACTCGAGCAGCTCGCCGACGACCTGGTTGCGGCCGGCGTCACCCGCGTGGCCGGCCGAGTGGTCGGCGACGGCAGCCGGTACGACGACCAGTGGTATCACCCCACCTGGGACGCGAGCCTCCACGGCCTGGAAGGTGGGCCGCTCGACGCGCTGATGGTGAACGACGGCTGGCTGCGCCCGGTGTTCACCCGCCCGAGCGACGCCGCAGCGGATCCCGTCGCGCACGCCGCCGACGTGTTCACCCAGTTGCTGCGGGCCCGCGGCATCCCCGTGTCGCAGGGATCGGCAGTCGGGACCGCCCCCGCCGGCGTCCCGACGATCGCGGAGATCCAGTCGCAGCCCCTGTCGGCGATCGTGCAGGAGATGCTGCTCACGAGCGACGACAACACCGCCGAGATGCTCGTGAAGGAGCTCGGGTCGCAACTCGGCGCCGGCGGGACCACCGACGCCGGCCTCGCCGTCATCCGCGACATGCTCGACCAGTGGGAGCTGCCCCTCGGCGGTGTGGTGCTCGTCGACGGCTCGGGGCTCTCACGCGACAACCGGGTCACCTGTTCGTTGCTCGTCGGCCTGCTCGGACTCGGCCGCGCCGACGGAGCGATCGGCGCCGGGTTGCCCGTCGCCGGGACGAGCGGGACCCTCGCCGCGTCCTTCGTCGACAGTCCCGTCACCGGCCGCCTGCAGGCCAAGACCGGCACCTTGTCCGGGGTGAAGTCGCTGTCCGGATACCTGGCGGCCACCGGCGGCGACCAGATCGAGTTCGCGCTGGTGCTGAACGAACCGGCGATCGACGACGGTGGCTTCGTGTCGGTGTGGGACGCACTCGCCACGTCGCTCGTCACCTACCCGAGCCGCGCGACCACCGACCAGCTCGCGCCGCGCTGACCGTCGCGGTGCCGACCGTCGCGGTGCCGGAGTGGGCATGCCGTCCGGACGGCACCTACGGTGGCCATGTGGCCGTGATGCCCATGTTCCCACTGGGGAGTGTCCTGCTCCCCGGGGCGGTGCTCCCGTTGCACGTCTTCGAACCTCGCTACCGCGCGCTCGTGCAGGCCTGCCTCGCGGCCGACGAACCCGAGTTCGGGGTCGTGCTCATCGCCCGTGGCAACGAGGTCGGCGGTGGTGATCAGCGTCTCGGCATCGGCACCATCGCACGGATGGTGCAGGTGGCCGAGCTCGACGACGGCCGCTACGCCGTCGTGTCCGTCGGGACCCGACGCATCCGGGTGAACGCATGGCTGCCCGACGATCCGTTCCCGCTCGCCGACGTGGACGACTGGCCCGACGCGCCCGACCCCGCGGGGTCCGACGATCTCGACGCCTCGATCCGGCGGCTGCACGCCCGAGTGCGGCGGCTCGCCGCCCTCGCCGCCGAGCTCGGCGACGCCGTCGCCGACGTCACCACCGACATCGCCGCCGACCCGCTGCTCGCCTCGTACCACCTGTGTGCGCTCGCGCCGATCGGTGCGGCCGACACCTACACCCTGCTCGGCGCCGAGGGCGCCGCCGACCGGGTGTCGCGCCTCGACGCCATGCTCGACGACGTCGACGCCGTGCTGCGGTTCCGTCTGGCCGATGGCACCGGGGACGACGACGTCGACACCCCCTGAGCGTGGGGGACCACCGGGGACGGTCGTGGGATGTGCTATCACATGATGCGTGGCCGACAGCGATCTCCCCAGCACGCCGGCACCTCCCTCGGTCCCGATCGGTGAGGTGCTCGATCTCGTCAAGACCTACGCGAAGCAGGAGGCGCTCGAGCCGGTCAAGGGGGCCGGTCGCTGGTTCGGGTTCGGTGCGGCGGGTGCGGTGCTCATCGGCACCGGCACGATGTTGCTCGTGCTCGGCCTGCTGCGCCTCGTGCAGAACGAGTTCGGCCCCACCTTCGAGGGGCGCTGGATGAGCCTGCTCCCGTATCTCATCGCGCTCGCGTTGTGCCTGGTCGTGATCGGCATCGCCGTGAGCCGCATCTCGAAGTCGTCCCTCAACAAGCCACCCACGTCCTGACCCCGGAGTCCGCCATGTCGCAGCAACGCATCACCCGTGACGACCTCGAGGCGAAGTTCAAGGCGCTCCAGGACGACGTCCAGCACAAGGTGTACGACAAGAAGCAGACGATGACCACCGCGGCGATCGCCGGTGGCGTCGTGCTGTTGCTGATCGTGTTCTTCCTCGGCAAGCGCGCCGGCAAGAAGAAGACCACCTACGTCGAGCTGCGACGCATCTGATGCCGCTCGTCCCGAAGCTGCTCCGGCCGTCGGTGTTGCTCCGACGCAACGCCATGTACAAAGGCGTGCTCGGCGGCTCGAAGGGCTGGCTCGCGATCGGTGGCGTGCTGTGGGGCAAGTCGTTCCTGAAGAAGACCTTCGGCAAGAACGAGGAGATCCTCGGCACCGAGAAGCTCACCAAGGGCCAGTACCTCCGCCTCGATGCCGTGAAGCCGCCCACTCGCCGCCAGCAACGGAAGGCGAAGCGGCAGGCGAAGGCCGATGCCGAACGTGCGAAGGCGGCCGCGAAACGTGCCGCGGCCGACGCAGCGATCGCGAAGGCAGCGGCCAAACGTGCGAGGGCCGACGCGAAGCGAGCGGCGCGCCGCTCGGACGACACCTCACGGGCCGGCGTCGACGCCTGAGCGCGCCGGTCGCGCGCGACCCGCCGTCGTTCACGGCACACTGTCCGACGATGCAGGTCCACCTCCGCAACCCCACCCGTGTGGTCGAGGTCGCCGGGCGCCGCAAGGTGCACGCGCTCCTCACCGAGCTCGGGCTCAACCGCGAGTCGCACCTCGTCATCCGCAACGGCACGCTGGTACCCGGCGACGGCGAGCTCGACGCCGACGACGAGATCGAGATCCGCCCGGTCATCTCCGGCGGTGCCACGTGAACCCCGGTTCGAAGTGCCGGGTGTGCCGTCAACCGGCCATCATCGACCTGCCTCGCCACAACGCCAACTTCTGCGCCGAGCACTTCGTCGAGCTGTGCAAGCGCCAGGTGGCCAAGGCGATCGACCACTGGCACCTGCTCACGCGCGAAGATCGGATCCTCGTCGCGGTGTCGGGCGGCAAGGACAGCCTGGCGGTGTGGGACCTGCTCGCCGAGCTCGGCTACGCCGCCGACGGTCTGTACGTCGGCCTCGGCATCGGCGACTACAGCGACGTGTCGGCCGAGTACGCGCGCGGCTTCGCCCGCGCTCGCGGGCTCCACCTCGTCGAGGTGAACCTGCGCGGCGAGTACGGCTACGACATCCCCACGGCGGCTCGCGCCACACGCCGCGTGCCCTGCTCGGCGTGCGGGCTCTCGAAGCGGCACCTGTTCGACAAAGCCGCGCTCGATGGTGGCTACACGGCGCTCGTCACCGGGCACAATCTCGACGACGAGGCCGCCGTGTTGCTCGGGAACACGTTGCGCTGGGAGATCGACTACCTGGCGCGGCAGCTGCCGCTGCTGCCCGCTCGCGACGGCTTCCCGAAGAAGGTGAAGCCGCTCGTGCGTCTCACCGAGCGCGAGACCGCGGCGTGGTGCGTGGTGCGTGGCATCGACTACCTGGTGGACGAGTGTCCGATGGCGGTCGGGAACAAGCACTTGCAGTACAAGGCGACGCTCAACCAGATGGAGACCGAGTCACCGGGGTCGAAGGCGTCGTTCTACCTCAACTTCGTCGAGCGGATGGCGCCGATGCTCGCCGGACGCCTCGCCGACGACCGTGGCGCGCTCGGCAGCTGCGCCGAGTGCGGCGCGCCCACCTCGGGCGACGTGTGCGCGTTCTGCCGCCTGGTGGCGACGGCGAGCGCCCACGAACGGGTGCCGGTCGAACTGCTCACGAAGGGAAAACGATGACGTCGATCAGCCTGGCCGGGCGTCCGTTCGCGTACGGCGACAAGGTGCTGCTGCTCGACAACAAGCAGCGCCGGTACCTGATCACCCTCGCCGAGGGCGG
The DNA here is from genome assembly GCA_020637235.1 of Acidimicrobiaceae bacterium. Lineage (GTDB taxonomy): Bacteria > Actinomycetota > Acidimicrobiia > Acidimicrobiales > Ilumatobacteraceae > VFMC01. The sequence continues at coordinate 168,359 of JACJWG010000009.1, forward strand.
CGAGTTCCACAGCCACACCGGCCTGTGGCCGCACGCCGACCTGGTGGGTCAGGCCGAGGGCGTGGTGATGCGCACCACGAAGGGAACGCCGTACACGGCTCTGCGTCCGACGCTCGAGGACTTCGTCGTCGAGATGCCACGCGGCGCCCAGGTCATCTACCCGAAGGACCTCGCCCCGATCTGCATGCTCGCCGACATCGGCCCCGGCGTGCGGGTGCTCGAGAGCGGGGTCGGGTCGGGTGCACTCAGCATGACGATGTTGCGCTGGGGGGCCGAGATCGTCGGCTACGAACTGCGGGAGGACTTCGCGAACCGCGCCCGGGCGAACGTGCGGGCGTTCTTGGGGGAGGGTGCGCTCGAGCACTACCGCGTGGAGCTGCGCGACTGCTATCAGGGCATCGACGAGCGTGGCGTCGATCGCGTGGTGCTCGACCTGCCCGAGCCGTGGCAGGTGGTCCCCCACGCGATGGAGGCGCTGCGTCCGGGCGGGATCCTGATCGCGTACCTGCCGTCGATCATCCAGGTGAGCCAGTTGCGCGAGTCGATCAACTCCAAGCAGTGGAACGGCACCCGCACGCTCGAGGTGCTGCATCGCGGATGGTACGTGGAGGGCAACGCGGTTCGCCCCGACCATCGCATGGTGGCGCACACGGGGTTCCTCACCGTCACCCGCTTCCTCGGCTGAGCCGACGCGCCGCGCGGTCGACGTTCCGCCCGGGAACGGCGAACGGCGACGCCCGGAGGCGTCGCCGTCGACGGATCGTGGAACTCGGATCTCGTGCGGCCCGTCAGGGCCGGTCGATCACGGCTCGATGAAGATGCACTCGCCGGGGCATTCCTCGGCCGACTCGATCACCGCGTCGAGCTGGTTGTCCGGGATGTTGGCCATGCCGTCCGCGCCCTGCGGGTTGCCCTTCGCCGTGGCGAAGATCTTGGCGCCTTCCTTGACGTACGCCAGGCCGTCGTCGAGCAGGGTGAAGACATCGGGGGCGATTTCCTCGCAGAGGCCGTCGCCGGTGCAGAGATCCTGGTCGATCCAGACCTTCATGTGTTGCAATCTCCTGATGGATGGATACGTCAGCGGTTGGCTGGCGCGTCGAAGTGTACAGGGACCGGTACCCGGCAGTCCGTATTCGTCCACCATCTCGGGGCTGCGGGCGGCCGAACGTGACCTTCGACCCAGGCGGTCGTGTGACGGGCGTGTGGCAGCACGGTCCGATGCATGCACGTCCGTCGGGTGCGCGTGTAGGTTCCGGACATGGCACCGTCTGCTGGTGGTCCCCACGACGAATCGCCCGACGAGCTCGCGGCGCAGGTCGACGTGCTCGAGCAGGAGATCGCCGATCTGCGGCGGCGACTCGCCGACGCACCGAAGCGCATGCGCGCCCTCGAGGAGCGACTGCTCGAGACCAAGGGTCAGCTCGCACACGCGGTCAGCCAGAACGAGAAGCTGAGCTACACCCTGCGTGAGGCCCGCGAGCACATCGCAACCCTGCGCGACGAGGTCGACAAGCTCAGCCAGCCACCGTCGGCCTACGGCGTGGTGGTGGGCCGCAACGACGACGGCACCATCGACGTGCTCACGAGTGGCCGCAAGATGCGCGTCGGGTTGCATCCCGAGATCGACCTCGACTCGCTCGAGCGCGGTGCCGAGGTGGTGCTGAACGAGAGCTTCAACGTCGTGCTCGCGCGCTCGTCGGAGATCACCGGCGAGGTGGTCACGATCAAGGAACTGATGGACGACGGCATCCGTGCGCTGGTCGTCGGGCGTGCCGACGAAGAGCGCGTGTGCGAACTCGCCGACCGACTCCGCGGCATCCATCTGCGCAGCGGCGACTCGATGCGGCTCGATCCGCGCACCAACCTGCTGCTCGAGAAGCTGCCCCGCCCCGAGGTGGAGGACCTGCTGCTCGAGGAGGTGCCCGACATCTCCTACGCCGACATCGGCGGTCTCGACGACCAGATCGAACAGATCGCCGACGCGGTCGAACTGCCGTTCCTGTACGCCGATCTGTTCGCCGAGCACCAGCTGCCGGCCCCGAAGGGCATCCTGCTCTACGGTCCGCCCGGGTGCGGCAAGACGCTCATCGCGAAGGCGGTGGCGAACAGCCTCGCCAAGAAGGTGGCGGAGAAGACCGGCGGCGAGAAGGGTCAGTCGTACTTCATCAACATCAAGGGCCCCGAGCTGCTCAACAAGTACGTCGGCGAGACCGAGCGTCAGATCCGCCTCGTGTTCCAGCGAGCACGTGAGAAGAGCGAGGAGGGCTGGCCGGTCATCGTCTTCTTCGACGAGATGGACTCGATGTTCCGCACCCGCGGGTCGGGCATCAGCTCCGACATGGAGTCCACGATCGTCCCGCAGCTGCTCGCCGAGATCGACGGCGTCGAGGGACTGCGCAACGTGATCGTGATCGGTGCCACCAACCGTGAGGACCTGATCGACCCGGCCATCCTGCGCCCCGGCCGCCTCGACGTGAAGATCAAGATCGAGCGCCCGAACGGCGACGCCGCCCGCCAGATCTTCGCCCGCTACCTCACCGACGAGATCCCCATCGCGGTCGGCTCGAACGTCGCCGGCATGATCGATGCGACCGTGGCCGAGATGTACCGCGACGACGAGGAGAACCAGTTCCTCGAGGTGACGTACCAGAACGGCGACAAGGAGATCCTCTACTACAAGGATTTCTCGTCGGGGGCGATGATCGAGAACATCGTGCGCCGGGCGAAGAAGCTCGCGATCAAGCGCGTGATCGCCGGCGGCGAGCGCGGGGTGTGCACCCAGGACCTGCTCGACTCGATCAAGCAGGAGTACAAGGAGCACGAGGACCTGCCGAACACCACCAACCCGGACGACTGGGCGAAGATCTCGGGCAAGAAGGGCGAGCGGATCGTGTTCATCCGCACCCTCGTGAAGGGGCGCGAACCCGCCGAGAAGGCCGGTGGGCGTGCGATCGAGCGGGTGGCGACGGGTCAGTACCTGTGACCACCGTCCGACGCGCGTTCGATGCGGGTCGATAGGGTCGCCACATGGCGATCCCCAAGGTCTGCGGCATCGAGACCGAGTACGGGATCATGGTGCGCGGTGCCGACAACAACCCGGTGACGGCGTCGTCGCTCCTGATCAACTCGTACCTCACGGCGCACACGCGCCAACGTGTGTCGCGGATCGGGTGGGACTACGAGGACGAGCACCCCGGCAACGACGCGCGCGGCTTCAGCCTCGACGACGCGCTCGCTCCCGAGATCGAGACGCATCTGGTGAACGCCGTCCTCACGAACGGCGCCCGCTACTACGTCGACCACGCCCATCCCGAGATCAGCACGCCCGAGTGCCGTGACGCTCGCGAGGTCGTGGCCTTCGACCGCGGCGCCGAGGAGATCATCCGGCTGAGCATGATCGCCGCGCGTCAGATGCTGCCCGACGGCGCCGAGATCCTGTGCCACAAGAACAACTCCGACGGCAAGGGCAACAGCTACGGCTGTCACGAGAACTACCTGCTGTCGCGCGACACCCCATTCGGTCGCATCGTCGCCCAGATCACGCCGCACTTCGTCACCCGTCAGGTGGTGGTCGGTGCGGGCAAGGTGGGCTGCGAGCTGCCGGGTACCACCGCCGACGACGTGCCGTTCCAGATCAGTCAGCGCGCCGACTTCTTCGAGGAGGAGGTCGGCCTCGAGACCACGTTGAAGCGTCCGATCGTCAACACCCGCGACGAGCCGCACTGCGACGCCTCGAAGTACCGGCGTCTGCACGTCATCGTCGGCGACGCCAACATGAGCGAGGTCGCCACCTATCTCAAGGTGGGTGCGACGGCGATCGTGCTCGCGATGATCGAAGACGACGTGCTCGGTGACGATCTCGTGCTCGCGAATCCGGTGTCGGCGATCCGGGCGATCAGCCACGACCCGTCGCTGCAGCGCGCCGTGCTGTTGCGCAGCGGGCGGCGAGCGACGGCGATGGAGATCCAGTGGGCGCTGCTCGAGCGGGCCCGCAAGTACGAGCGGTCGCACGGCCTCGACGCGGTCGGCGACGACGTCGGCGCCGACGTGTTGCGTCGATGGGAGGCGGTGCTCGCCGGTCTCGAACGCGATCCCGACTCGGTGGCCGACACGGTCGACTGGGTGGCCAAGCGTCGTCTCGTCACCGGGATGGCCGAACGGCACGGGTTGCGGCCGGGCGACGCTCGTCTGAAGGCGCTCGACCTGCAGTACCACGACATGCGCGCCGACAAGTGCCTGGCGCAGCGAGTGGGGCTGCAGACCATCACGGATCCGGCCGACGTGCAGGCCGCGGTCGCGCAGCCGCCGGTCACCACCCGGGCGTACTTCCGTGGCCGCTGCCTGCAGAAGTGGCCGACCGACATCGTCGCCGCGAACTGGGATTCGCTGGTGTTCGACGTCGGTCGCGATCCGCTGCGACGGGTACCGATGATGGAACCACTGCGCGGGACCGCCGAGCACGTGGCTAGCTTGATCGACGACAGCGACACCGCTGCCGAGCTGCTCGCTCGGCTCGGTGCGTGACATCCACCGGAGGGCACACATCCATGGCCGAACGGACCCAGAAGCAGAAGCAGGCACCGAGCCGCAACGAGGAGGAGGTCGTCGACGCGCCGGCGTCGACCGCCACCGGCGAGAAGCTGAAGGCCGAGCTCGACGATCTGCTCGACGAGATCGACGACGTGCTCGAGACCAACGCCGAGGACTTCGTCAAGTCGTACGTGCAAAAGGGCGGTCAGTAGTCCACATGGCGATGCCGTTCTTCACCCCGGGCGACGACCCGGGGGCCAACTTCCCCGAGCTGCTGCGACGCAGTGGTCTCGCACCGAGCGACGCGCTGCTCGCCGCGGCCGGCGCGGCCAGCGCGTCGGCCGGCAAGCTCGACGTCCCCCACGCCACCACCTGCGTCGCGCTGCGCTTCGACGGCGGTGTCGTGATGGCCGGCGACCGCCGCGCCACGAGCGGCAACCTGATCAGTCATCGCACGATGGAGAAGGTGGTGCAGGCCGACCGCCACAGCGGCGTCGCGATCGCCGGAGCGGCCGGACCCGCCGTCGAGATGATCAAGCTGTTCGCGCTGCAGCTCGAGCACTACGAGAAGGTCGAGGGCCAGTCACTCAGCCTGGAGGGCAAGGCGAACCAGCTGTCGATGATGGTGCGGGGCAACCTGCCGGCAGCGATGCAGGGCATGGTGGTGGTGCCGTTGTTCGCCGGGTACGACCTGCTGCGCCGCACCGGGCGCCTGTGGAGCTACGACGTCACCGGCGGCCGGTACGAGGAGTACGACCACGCTGCCACCGGATCGGGCAGCCTGCATGCCGGCACGGTGGTGAAGGTGGGCTGGCGCGACGCGATGAGCGCCGACGAGGCGATCGAACTCGCGTGCCGGTCGCTGTGGGAGGCCGCCGACGCCGACTCGGCCACCGGTGGCCCCGATGCGCTGCGCGGCATCTACCCGGTGGTCGCCACGATCACCGCCGACGGGTGGCGTCGCCTCGACGACACCGATCTGGCGACGCGTTACCGGGCGATCGCCGAACAGGTCCGCGAGCAGCGGGAGGTGCGCAGCTCATGAGCATGCCGTTCTACGTCGCGCCCGAACAGGTGATGAAGGATCGCGCCGATTACGCGCGCAAGGGCATCGCCCGGGGTCGTGCGCTGGTCGCGGTCCGCTACGACGACGGCATCGCGCTCGTCGCAGAGAACCCGTCGAACACCTTGCGCAAGATCAGCGAGATCTACGACCGCATCGCGTTCGCGGGTGTCGGCAAGTACAACGAGTTCGACCAGCTGCGGGTGGCCGGTGTGCGCGCCGCCGACCTGAAGGGTTTCCAGTACTCGCGCGACGACGTCGACGCGCGCAGCCTCGCCAACCAGTACGCACAGATCCTCGGCCAGATCTTCACCCACGAGATGAAGCCGATGGAGGTCGAGATCCTCGTCGCCGAGGTGGGTGCCCACGGCAACGACGACCAGCTGTTCCACATCCTCTACGACGGCACCGTGATGGACGAGAAGGGCTACAGCGTGCTCGGCGGCGACGCCGAGGCGATCTCGGGCCGGATGGCCGATGTCGACCGCAGCGCACTCACGCTGGACGGTGCCGTCCGGGCGGCGACCTCGGCGCTGAGCGGTCCCGACCGGTCGCTCACGTGCGACGACCTCGAGGTGGCCGTGCTCGCACGGTCGAACGGGCGCCGCTGCTTCCGACGGCTCACCGACGACGAGGTCGCCGGCCTGCTCGGCAGCTGAGCGGTCGGGGGGCAGCGACGATGGATGCCGCCCCCGGTGTGATCGACCTCAACGCCGACGTCGGCGAGGGGTTCGGGCGGTGGTCGCTCGGCGACGACGACGGGCTGCTCGACGTGATCTCGTCGGCCAACGTGGCGTGCGGGTTCCACGCCGGCGATCCGCGGATCATGCGCCACGTGTGCCACGTCGCTGCCGGGCTCGGCGTCGTCGTCGGTGCCCAGGCGAGTTACCCCGACCTCGCCGGGTTCGGGCGGCGATTCGTCGACATCGACCCCGCCGAACTGATCGACGTCGTGCTCTACCAGGTGGGGGCGCTCGAACGCCTCGCCGCGGTGGAGGGGACGAGCGTGCGGTACGTGAAGCCGCACGGCGCGCTCTACAACACGATCGTGCACCACGAGGCGCAGGCGGCGGCGGTGGTGGAGGCGATGGTGGCGCACGGAGGCGGGCTGGCGCTGCTCGGCCTGCCCGGCTCGGTGGTCGAACGGCTCGCCGGTGAGGCCGGGGTGTCGTTCGTGGCGGAAGGGTTCGCCGATCGGGGCTACACCGCCGACGGCACGCTCGTTCCCCGTTCGCAGCAGGGCGCGCTCCTGACCGACCCCGACGACGTCGCCGCACAGGCGCTGCGCCTCGCGGCAGCGGGCGCACGTTCGATCTGCGTGCACAGCGACACGCCGGGTGCCGTCGCGCTGGCGACCGCGGTTCGGCACGCGGTCGTCGCCGCCGGTTTCGCGGTCGAGGCATTCGCCTGAACCGGCGGGCAGCAGTGCGGATCCTGCCGTACGGCCCACGGGCGTCGTTGGTGGAGTACGACTCGATCGAGGAGGTGATGGCGGCGTCGGCCCGCCTGCGTCGTGCGGGCGTGGCCGGCGTGCGCGAGATCGTGCCGGCGGCGCGCACCGTGCTCGTCGTGCACGACGGCGGCGTCGATCGAGCCGTGCTCGACGCGGTGCTCGCCGACGTCGCCCCGGTGGAGCTCGACCACGGCGACCTGGTGGAGATCGGCGTCGTGTACGACGGTGCCGACCTGGCGGAGGTCGCGTCGCTCGCCGGGTGGTCCGTCGACGACGTCGTCGCCCGTCACCAGGCGGTCGAGTACCGCGTCGCGTTCTGCGGGTTCGTGCCGGGGTTCGCCTATCTCGTCGGCCTGCCCGCCGAACTGCACGTGCCACGACTCGCCACACCGAGGCCGCGTGTCGACGCCGGTTCGGTGGCGATCGCGGGGGAGTGGGCCGGGGTGTACCCGTCGGCGTCGCCGGGTGGTTGGCGGTTGCTCGGCCACACCGACGCCGTGATGTGGGACGAGGCACGTGCGCGGCCGTCGCTGCTGGAGCCGGGGATGCGCGTGCGGTTCGTGGCCCGATGACCGCGCTCGACGTGCTCGCGTGGGGCATCGCCGGGTCGGTGCGCGACACCGGTCGCCGGGGTCTCGCCCACCTCGGTCGGAGCCGTGGCGGCGCCGTCGACCTCGCGTCGCTGGAGCTCGGGAATCGGTTGGTCGGCAACCCGGTGCACGTGGCCGGGCTCGAGAGCTCGGGTGGCCTCGTGCTTCGCACTCGACGGCCGGTGCTCGTGGCGGTGACCGGCAGCCCGTGCGACGTGACGGTGGTCGACGGCCCGCCGCTCGGGTGGGGCGCGCCGGTGGCGCTGCCGAGCGATGCGACGGTGCGGATCGGGCGGCTGCACGGCGGGGCACGCTCGTACGTGTGCGTGCGCGGCGGCGTCGTCGCGGTCGACGGTGACCGGCTCGACGTCGGTGCCGACCCGGGCACCGAGGCGGCCTCGCAACCCGCCGTCCCACCGCGCCTCGAGGTGCCCGTACGGGTGTGGCCGGGCCCGCGACTCGACTGGTTCGCTCGGGGGGCCTTGGACGCGCTGGTGGCGGGGCCGTGGACCGTGTCGGTGACGAGCGACCGCGTGGGCGTGCGCCTCGACGGGCCGTCGCTCGTCCGGGTGCGCCACGGCGAGCTGCCGTCGGAAGGCATGGTGGAGGGCGCGATCCAGGTGCCGCCCGACGGCCGGCCGATCGTGATGCTGGCCGACCATCCGGCGACCGGCGGCTATCCGGTCGTCGCCGTCGTCGATCCCGCCGACCTGTGGCTCGTCGCCCAACGCCCGCCCGGCAGCGAGGTGCGCTTCACCCGACCCCGCTGACCCGCGTGCCTGGGCCGAGGGTGGTGATTCAGATGACGGTGAAGGTCAAGCGAGCGCGATAGGTGCCGTCGGACACATTCGCCGGAATGTAGAGCTTGAGGCCGGCGTCAAGGCGCACTGCGCCGACGAGCTGGCCGCCGGACGCGTGTGCGAGGACCCGGTTGACCCCGAGACCGTTCGGAGCGCCCGGCTCGACCACCGGACCTGCCGTGACATGCTGAATCGAGCCGGACGCCGAGGTCACGACCGGCCACCACCCGAGGTAGTCGCCGCTGAAGGAGTCGCTTGCTCCGTTGTCGCCGTTGGAGAAACCGCTGGAGACGCCGGTGACGGTCCATGGGAGATTGCCGACTCGTGTGTCGGTGACGGTCAGCTGCGAAATGTGCGACCATGCTTCGTAGAAGCGGCCTTCGTTCGGCCCACTCGAGACGAGCTTCGCCTCACCGAAGAGGATGGAGCAGCCCTGTTGCACCGCCGGCACGGGCTGCGAGGGTAGGGCCGTCTCGGTCGCAACGACGCCGCCGATCGGCGTGACTGGCGGGATTCGCGTATCGAAGATCGCAGGCAGTGGTCCGTACGCCCCACAGCGCTGGGTCAGAACGAGCGCGCCCCCCCGCTTGTCGACGGCCATGTCCTGCCACTCGGCGTCCGCCGGCGGGGGCGGAGGAGCTGCGATGGTTGTCGTCGTGGTGGTACTCGGGGTCGTGGTTGTCGTCGTGGAGGTGGTCGTCGTCGTGGTGGGAGCGGGCGCGACGGTCGTCGTGGTCGTCGTCGTGGAGGTGGTCGTCGTCGTGGTGGCGACCTGTCCGGCAGTCCACGTGAACTTGGCCGGCCCGCCGGCGCCGGCATCCGGGGTGACGGTGAACTGCATCTGCCAGTAGCGCTCGGTCGTGCCCGCCTTCGTGCAGGCGTAGCCGATCTTGTACGTGCCGGCCGTGAGCGCGTTGTCCGGGTACTGGGCGAAGTTCAGCTCGACGGTGCCCATGATCATGCCCTTGGGCTCGGTGCCGGTGAGCTTGTTCACCTGCGGTGTACCGCCGGTCGCGCTCAGCAGCGGGAAGGCCTTCGATCCTGCGGGCGCAATCGGTCCGCTCGCGTTGAACTTCAGCACGGCGACGTCGACGTTGTCGGACACCAAGAAGTTGTGCCAGCGATAGCCGTCGACCGCCGAGTCGCCCGGACAGACGTTGTTCGGCGCGGCGAGCGCCAACGAGAACGGCGTGGAGCTGTTCCCGGACTCCACCGAGATCGACAGCCCCTCCGTTGCCGGAGCACCCGCGACGAGTGGTTCCGCAGCCGCGATGATCGCGCCCGTCGCCGACACACCGATGGTCGTGAGGAGGGCCATCCAGTTCGCCATTCGGCTCTTCATGGGTACCTCAAGTTACTCGTATCGAATATCGTCCTCAGAATGCGCCGGGGCGCTCCGTCCGACAAGGGAATCGGTGAAGTGTTCATCGGTGAAGCCGCGAACGTTCATCAAGAGTTTCCGGCCACGTCCCGCCCCGACTGATCGCTGGTCCGAGTGCACTCGGATGGTCTCCGCACGCTGCGCGGGAATGCTGACTAGGTTGTCCGCATGGAGCGGCGGATCTTCGGGCTCGAGAACGAGTACGGCGTCACCTGCACCTTGCGTGGGCAACGGCGGCTCAGCCCCGACGAGGTCGCCCGCTACCTGTTCCGCCGAGTGGTGAGCTGGGGCCGCAGCAGCAACGTCTTCCTGCAGAACGGCGCCCGGCTGTACCTCGACGTCGGCTCGCATCCCGAGTACGCCACCCCCGAGTGCGACAGCCTCTACGACGTCGTCGTCCACGACAAGGCGGGGGAGCGGATCCTCGAGAACCTGCTCGTGTCGGCCGAACAGCGCCTCCGCGAGGAGGGCATCCGCGGCACGGTGTACCTGTTCAAGAACAACACCGACTCCGCCGGCAACAGCTACGGCTGCCACGAGAACTACCTCACCAGCCGCGGCGACGAGCTCGGTACCTACGCCGAGGTGCTCATCCCGTTCCTCGTCAGCCGGCAGATCTTCACCGGCGCCGGCAAGGTGCTGCAGACCGCCCGTGGTCCGCTGTTCTCGATCGCCCAGCGCGCCGAGCACATCTGGGAGGGCGTCAGCAGCGCCACCACGCGCAGCCGCCCGATCATCAACACCCGCGACGAACCCCACGCCGATGCCGAGCGCTATCGGCGCCTGCACGTCATCGTGGGCGACTCGAACATGAGCGAGTACTCCACGTTCGTGAAGGTCGGCTCGGCGGCCTGCATGCTGCGGATGCTGGAGGATCCGAGCGTGGTGCTGCGCGACATGACGCTCGAGAACCCGATCCGGGCGATCCGCGACATCAGCCACGACATCACCTGCCGGCGGCGTGTCCGCCTCGCCAACGGGCGAGAGGTGAGCGCCCTCGACATCCAGCGCGAGTACCTCGACCGCGCGCTGCGCTACGCCGAGACGAAGGGTTTCCCCCCGCTCGAGCACAAGGCCCTCGAGATGTGGGAGCACTGCATCACCACCATCGAGAACGACCCCTTGAAGCTCGACCGCGAGGTCGACTGGGTGATCAAGCACCGGCTGATCGAGGCGTTCCGCACCCGCCACGAACTGCCACTCGGCCACCCGCGCGTGCAGCTGCTCGACCTGCAGTACCACGACATCAGCCGCGACCGCAGCCCGTTCTACAAGCTGCAGGACCGAGGTCTCGTCGAGCGCATCTGCACCGACACCGACATCGACACCGCGGTCGACGTGCCGCCGCAGACCACGCGAGCGCGGCTGCGGGGCGAGTTCATCAAGAAGGCCAAGGAGCGCAAGCGCGACTACACCGTCGACTGGGTGCACCTGAAGCTCAACGACCAGGCGCAGCGCACGGTGCTGTGCAAGGACCCGTTCAAGAGTCGCGACGAACGGGTCGAAAAGCTCATCGCCTCGCTCTGACGGGGCGGATCCCCCATGCCATCGTTCCGTACGTTCCGAGTGGAGGACGTCCTCCTGACGCGCCGGGGACTGCAACGCGTCCGCCTCGACGACGGCAGCCGGGCGTACGTGCTGACCGAGCAGGTGGGCGACGTCTCGGTGGGCGACGAGGTCGTGGTGAACACCACCGCCGTCGATCTCGGCCTCGGCACCGGCGGCTGGCACGTCGTGCACTGGAACCTGACGCGCCGCGAGCTGCACCAGCCAGGCCCCGGCCACATCGTGAAGGTCCGCTACACGAGCCTCCAGACCGACACCGGCTCGGCCGAGGAACACCTGGCACCCGACGACCTGCCGCCGGGGGTGCTGCCCTCGCTGGATGGGGTGCCGGTGCTGATCGGCAGCCTCCACAGTCAGCTCGGTGTCGCACTGGCGGTGCTGCGAGCCGAGCGCCCCGATCTTCGCGTGACGTACGTGATGACCGACGGCGCCGCGTTGCCGATGGCGTTGAGCGACCTCGTGGCCGACCTGTCGGACCGCGGCTGGCTCGGCGGCACGATCACCGCCGGGCATGCCTTCGGCGGCGATCTCGAAGCGGTGAGCGTGCCCTCCGCCCTGCAGCTCGCGGTGGAGGAGCAGCAGGCCGACGTGGTGATCGTGGCGATGGGGCCGGGGGTGGTGGGCACCGGCCGCGCGCTCGGTACCACGGCGGTCGAGACCGCGTCGATCGCCACGGCGGCTGCGCGGTTGGGCCTGCGTCCGGTGATGATCGCCCGGGCCAGCTCGGCCGACGCCCGCGCCCGGCATCGTGGCGTCAGCCACCACACCCGGACCGCGCTGGCGCTCACGCCGGTGGCCGTCGACGTCGCGCTGCCACCCGAGCTGGCCGCGGAGGCGGCCTCGCTCGCACCGCACCGGGTGCACCTCGTCGAGCCGGGCGACGTGGCGGCGGTGCTGGCGGCCGCCGACCTCACGGTGACGACGATGGGGCGCGGCCCGCTCGACGACCCGCTGTTCTTCCGCACGGTGGCCGCCGCCGCCCGGTGTGCCGCCGCGAGTTCGGACGAGGACGGTACGGTGTGGCCCGAATGACCGATGACCTGGGCATCGACCCGCCCTCCGATCCGACGCGCGTCGACACTCGGGTACTCCTCGACGACCCGGCGGTGGCGCGCCGTCCGCCGAAGAAGCGGATGCACCCGCTCGTCGAGTGGTTGGTGGTCGTGGCCGTCGCGATCACCTCCGCACTGCTCGTGCGTGCGTTCGTCGTCCAGCAGTTCGCGGTGGAGGGCGAGAGCATGCTGTCCACGTTGCAGGACGGCGACCGGGTGCTCGTCAACCGGCTCAGCTACCGGCTCCACGACCCGCGCCGCGGCGACGTCGTCGTGCTGAAGCGCTTCGACGGCAACGCCACCGAACGCGACCTCATCAAGCGTGTGATCGGTCTACCCGGTGAGACGGTCGAGTTCCGGAGCTGCACCGTCTACATCGACGACCGGCCGCTCACCGAGCCCTACATCGACCCGGTCGTGCAGGAGCGCGACGGGTGCGGCAGCGATCAGGCGCCGATCACGGTGCCGGAGGATTCGGTGTACGTGCTCGGCGACCACCGCGGGCGGTCGAGCGACAGTCGGGCGTTCGGACCGGTGGCCGACGAGCTGCTCATCGGACGCGCGTTCGTCATCATCTGGCCGATCGGCGACTGGGCCTGGCTCTGACGCGCCCCGTCACGGTCACGGTTGCTCAGCCGGCCGACGGCGGTGCGCCGATCTCGTCGCGGTAGGCGTCGAGCATCCGGTCGACCCAGTCGCTGTACACCGCGTCGAGTCCCATCCGCAGTCCGGGTCGGAGTTCGTGGTCGTGCTGCAGATCCCACCCGAACGCGAACCGCTCGAACCGGTGGAACAGGGCGACGAGCCCGCCGTTCCAGTCGCTGTGGTGCAGGTTGATCGCGTCGATGCCCTCCGACGCGAGAGTCGCGGCGCGCCGCTCGGGGCCTTCCTTGATCCGGTGTAGCCGGGTGGAGTCGACGAGGCGTGCACCCTGGTCGCGCAGCGGCAGGAGTTGACGCCAGTCGGGGTGGCAGAGCCACACCCGCTCGAGCATCGACGGTGCGGCGTCTCGTGTCACATCGATCACCGTCTGGCCGCACCCCTCGTCCTTCAGGTCGAGCGAGAGCGCGAAGCCGGTGCCGCACTGCTCGTACAGCTCGGCCAGAGTGGGGATGTGCTCGGGCAGATCGCGGCGCGCGACCTCGCCGATCGGTCGTTTGCGCAGCCGTCCGGGCACCACGCCGTCGTGGTCGAGCACCGCGACACCGTCGGCGGTGAGCCACACGTCGCTCTCGAGACCGGTCGCACCGAGGCGCAGCGCGAGGGCGAACGACTCGAGGGTGTTCTCGGGCGCGTGGGCTCGCGCGCCCCGGTGGGCGAAGGTGATCGGCTCGTCGAGCATCGACGGGAGGCGCTGCTGCACCCGTTCATCCTGCTCCTAGACTGCCCCGCGTGTTCAACTTCAGCGGCAGCGAGATCGTCTTCCTGCTCCTGCTGGCCCTGATCATCCTCGGTCCGGAGAAGCTCCCCGAGGCCATCCGCAAGTTCGGCACGACCTACGCCGAGTTCAAGAAGGTCACCACCGGGTTCCAGTCCGAGCTGCGCAACGCCCTCGACGAGCCGATGCGCGAGATGCGCGAAACCGCCGACATGTTCAAACAGGCGGCCACCTTCGACGGCGTGGCCGACCTGCTCGACGACGCGAAGACCACGTTCGACGCCACCGTGCAGGAGGCGACCGGAGCCGCCGCCGGCACCTCGATGCCGTCGGTCGCCGCCGACGCCGCTGCAGCGGCACCGCCGCTCGCACCGTCCGCGGTCCCGACGACCACGCCCGACGCCGACACGCCCGACGCCGACACGCCCGACGCCGACACGCCCGCCGCCGACACGGCGGACGACACGCCGGACGACACGCCGGACGACGCGAACACCCCCGCCGCGGAGCTCGCACCGACACGGACCCTCGACGACATCGTCTTCCGCAACGCCCCCGTGCAGCGGGCCACACGGCCTGCTGACGCCGACGCCGACGCAGACGGACCGGCGACCGCATGAAGCTGCCGGGACGCGCGAGCGCACCGAAAACGAAGGTCGCCACACCGGACGATCGGATGACGCTCGTCGAGCACCTCGCCGAGCTCCGCACCCGCATCATCCGCGCACTGCTGGCGGTCGTGCTCGGTGTGATCCTCGTGCTCACGTTCTACAACACGGTGCTCGAGTTCCTGCGCGAGCCCTACGAGCGTCTCTGTGCCGACCGCCCCGACCTCACCTGCGACGCCGGCCTGCAGTTCATCAGCCCGCTCGAGGGGTTCAGCACCCGGCTCTCGATCAGCACCTACGGCGGCATCATCCTGGCGTTCCCGGTGATCCTGTGGCAGGTGTGGCGCTTCGTCGTCCCCGCACTGCACGCCAAGGAGAAGAAGTACGCGGTCCCGTTCATCGCATCGTCGATCGCGTTGTTCGCGCTCGGTGCGTTCCTCGCGTACTGGACCCTCGAGAAGGCACTCGAGTTCCTCATCTCGTGGGCCGGCGACGGCGTCGAGGCCAACTTCCGCGTCGGCGAGTACATCCGTCTCGTCGGGCTGATGATCGCCGCGTTCGGCGTGGCGTTCCAGTTCCCGGTGCTGCTCGTCGGCATGCAACTGGTGGGCGT